>JANRKS010000019.1:0-523310 GCA_033763315.1 Deltaproteobacteria bacterium | reverse complement strand
TAGGCGACTGGATCCACGTTTGTAAGCAAACGTCCGTATTGCAAGCGCCCTCCCCCGCGTAATCGTCGCGAACCGATAGATCAGTGGGGAGCGGGCCCAACGCAACCTCAGGGTACTCGTTGATGCGAGATAGATCCGGTGTTGTGATCGCGGTTGTGAGCGCAAGGGATGCAAGGAGGATGGATGAGTGCATGGCGCAATGGGTTGTGTGTGGTGAATCTGTATGGGGGAACGACTTGTAAAGTAGCGGCAACAACTTGACCTGACGGTTATAGTCGCGGCTGGGGGGCTGTCAGATCAAGTCGTGGTCGTGACAGACAGACACAGTCGCAGGCAAGGTCGCTGTCAGATCAAGTCGTGACTTTAGCTGGTCCGAAAAGTGCCAGGCAGGTCAAAGTGGCCTGGCTAATCTTCTGCCTCTTTGCCACCACATCTATCGGGGCCCTGTCCGCTTAAGCGGAGGATCTTAACCACCTTCGCTGAACCTGCTACGCGTAGCTTCTTTCAGAAGGCGGACAACGCGCTTCTAGGTCGATGCGTTGATCGCCGTCCGGCAGACAACCGAGCCCATGCATGATTCCAGGCTAGCGGTAATCGGAGTCTTTGGAACCCGTCACCACCGGGGAAGGGTCGGGCATTAGCCGAAATTTGACACAATCACGATTTCGATCGAACACAGCTTTCATTTCGCTAACAGCATTCCAGCAAATTACGCTGTTAGTCCTCAGATCGACTAAGTAATGAGCCTCCTCGCGATTTCCCTGTCGATGGGCGGAATCTAAGAGATCATGGACCAACGGGCCCATAAAGACCTTAATGAACTGCGGCTTCGTTTCATGTTCACCTAAAGCATATGTTGCCGAATAATAGAACTCTGCTGCATCAAGTTCTTCAGGAAATTGCCGGCTAGTCGGCTCAGCCCGTCGAAACCGAATGACCGCGTCAATAGCTAGAAGCATATCTCCGGTAAGCCTGGCGCTCGAGATCATTGGCGGATCACGAGGATCTACTTTGAACAGATCATACCCCACAGCTTGACTGGGGGATCGGTTCGATGGCGCGGTTCTACAGCCTAGCGTCGCCGATACAATGGCCACAATTTGCATAAAGATGGCTAACCTCAATATATTCTCCCTGTGCGAGGATCATACCGCTGGATTGTTCCATCAGGATAGCCGATCGAGATTCTTTGAAGATCCAGAACTCGATGACCCGGCAACTGTTGCTCTTGCCCCGCAGCACGCACAACGTCCGCGCGCTGACGTATGACCCGAGCTGTTTGGAAATCGTTTAAAGTGGCACTGCTTGAAGCGTTATTCGTAGGGTGTGAGTGGGCAAGAGCAACAATCCTACTTTTCTCGGGCGTGCTTTCCACCAGCTCTCTAGGGTTTACTTGAGGCCATCCCCCTACAGACCGACCTCGCCCTTCTACGGCCGGCCCAACGATGAAGCCCTTTCGTGAGTCAGACGTATAGATCGCCATGCCATACTCCTTTGCAAGATCGGGATTGTCTCCTTGTGCCTCAAGCCTCTCCGCATCCTGCCGTGTCAGTGATTGTGCCTGTCGCGTGGCGTAGTCGATTGCATGATCAAGCTTCGAGAATGCTTTTGGTTCATTCTTGCCGCCCGCTGTTGCATCTCCTGTCGCGATGCCCTTAGCGTCCTTGTTGGGACCGCTGCCATTCTTTTGGAGTAGTTGACCCTCGGCGGGTCCTGCTCCTGCCTTGTATGCCAAACCTAGTTTGCCGCTCGCACTCACGCCAAGCCTGCCGAATGACTGCATGTTTAACATGGAGCTCTCCCACTTTGCCGCCATCTCGCCGCGCCCACCTTCGCTCGGCGCAGCATCGTCACCATAGTCGTAGTCCTGATCGTCCCATTCGGAGCCTGTATTGGCATGGCTGGATAGAAATTGCCACGAGCTGTGGTAAGCGTCCTGTGATCCAAAGATCACCGTGTATTGATCGGCACGGCCATTCGAATCATACGTCGCCATGTACCCCGTCGGATCGGTCGCCCCCACCGGGTTCCCCATCACGTACATGTACCGGTTGTAGCTTTGGCTGAACGATGGCGCCTGCACCACCGGATCCGGCGAATTGAAGCGCCCGTTGATCGGATCAAAGATGCGGCCATTCATATTGACGACGCCTAGGTCGTCGACCTCCATCTCGTGGCCCGTGAAGCCGCGCGTGACCCCACCGATCGCCGCAGGCGGTGGCGTATCGAGTCGCGGCGCCTTCGTGGGATCGAAGCGGTTCCCGTAGGGATCCGTTCGCACCTTCGTGCTGGCGACGCCCGCCGAGCTCGTTGTGAACGACACCGTGCCCAGGTGATCGTTGTGCATGTACTCGGCAGTCAGCGTGCTTAACGCTGGCTCTTCACGTTTGAGCTGCGCCAGCACGGTGTTGCCCGCGGTCACGTAATAGATGTGCGTTTTCGGCACTAGCCCCGCGGCGGTTCCCGCCTCTTCGCGAAGCTCGTAGATGCCACCCGCATACGTTGTTGTGCGGGTGAGGTTCAGGCCAAAGGCGGCCTTCTTCTGGTAGCGGGTTCCATCCGCATCATACAGATACGTCGTTGTGCTCGACGACGTGACGATCTTCTCGGGCAAGTCGTTCGCATTGTAGGTCACGACTTGACTCATGGCGGTTTGACCCATGCGTGACCATTGCCTGCCAGCGAAGTCGTACGCGAATGTGCCGCCGGTGCCAGAGCCCACCGCCCATGCCCGTTGAGTGACGGCGTGGGGCCTTGGCTGACCGTTTGCCGGATATGTGAAGGCGATGTTCTCAAGCGGGCTTGATTGTGTGGTGCCCACAAACGTTTTGCGTGCGGTCAGATTGCCGTTGTCAGCGAACACATAGTTCACGCCCCATTGCGCTTGTCCGCATTGGTTGCTGCCACCGGCCACGTCTTTTACGCACCAATACTGCAACCGGTTGAGCGCGTCGTATTGGAAGGATTCGTTCAACGAGCCACCGGGCGCTGACGTATCGGCCCTCCCCTTCATCAAGCCGCCAGGGGTATAGGAATATGTCGCCGCCTGCAAGGGCGTTGCGGTCCCGACCTGCGTGGTGATGCTGGTCAGCCAGCCTCGCTTTGCGTCCCACGAGCGTGTCGTCACCGCGCCGCTGCCAAACTGCTCCTTCTTGATGCGCCCAAGCTCATCCCGCTCTTGCGCTTGCCAATATATCTGCGTCGTGTTCGCGGCATTGCGCACGCTTGCAAGAGCGCCCGCTAAATCGTTGTACGTGTACTGCACGCTGGTGGCCACGCCCGTGCCCGCGGCCTGCCCCGTTGTGAGCGCTTCAGGATACGTCAACACATCAAGCCGCCCGGCCTCGTCATACGTGCGCGACGTCTTCTGCACGACGCTTGAGCGCACCTGGCTTTCCACTATTGGTCGCCCAAGCGAATCGTAAGCAAACGCCTTGGCCACGCCGTCGTAAGAAGCGCTCGTCGTCAACTGACCCACGCCATAAGGAGCTGTGTCCCAGGCGTATGCTGTGGCCCGCGTGCGCGCTGGCCGAGATGTGGCGAGGTCTTCCAATTCCTCCACCCGTTGCTCAAGCGTGCGTCCAAGGATGTCACGGACGAAGGTCGTCTTTTCTCTTGCCACCGCTGGCGTAGTCGACACATCCATCTTTTGTTCAAGCCGCACTTCGCCCAGGCCGTTGTAGTACGTCTCTGTGGTGCCAGCGTCCGGATCGACAAGCTTCATACGCCTGCCAAGCGCATCGTAGGTCATCGTCGTCACGTTACCCACCGAATCACGCGACGTTAGCAGCTTGTCATCAGCGCGATACGTGAACGTCATCTTTCCACGCGCCGTCGTGCCCTCCATGGCACGCGTTTCAACCACACGGCCCAACGTGTCGGCCACTGAATGTGAAACCTTGCCATCAGGGTTTGTGGTGATCGTCTTGAGGTCCACCCGATCCGTTGTGGTGCGTGGGCAGGTGGCGTTCACAGGCGTCGGGCATTCTGGCGAGTAAACCTTCGTCACACGATCGAGCTCATCGTACTCGTAACGAGTGTAGCCCTGGCTGCCCACGCTGACCGCAGGCACGCTTTCGGAAATCAACCGGCCGAGCCAGTCATACTTCTTCTCGGTCCCCACATAGTTGCCGGCCCAATTCCGCTTGTAGGCGACGCTCGGACGGCCGAAGCGATCAATGAGAGTGTATTGGTACCCAAGACTGCGAAGCGCCGTGCCTGCTGTGTCTTTAAGCTGTGATTCAACCGTCAACCGACGCGGCGTCAATGAACTTGCCTCGGCCGTATAAGACGTGACGGTGGCCAAAACGCGATCCCCGCGCGTGGGCACCTGCGTTTCAATCTCGCGGAAGAACCCGTCGCGAACCTTGCGCGTAATCACGCCGTTCATGTCGCGCGACCAAACCACTTGGCCGCTAAACGGATCCGTCACCGATTCTGTTCGATGCCCGAGCTGATTGGTGACCGTGCGTGGGAATCCATATGTGTCGTAGGTGGTCGTCAAAATCCGATCGGCCACCCCCGCCGTGCGCGATGTGATCGTCAACGGCATCCCGCTTGAATCGAACGTGTATTCCGTTTCCGAGCGCTCGTCAGCGGAGCCAGAAGGCATCGTGATCGCCTTCTTGACCACACCATAGGTTGAATCAAGAACCGTTTCAGTGCTCGTTGTGACGGTGTTCGAACCCACCGTGATGGCCGTCGTCGCCGTTTTCACCCTTCCCACCCACCATTTGTTCGTGTCCTCAGGGTGGTAGGTCATCGTCTTTGTCGTCGTGCGTTCGGCGTGCGTGCGGTCAACGCCTGCCGCGCAGCCCGCGCCTGGCTTATCAACCACGGTTTCCGAAGCCAGTTCTCCCGTGAGCAACCCAGCCCCCGAGGTGACGTAGTTGAAGGTGGCCGTGCTTGTCTTCTCTGCACCAACACACGTCTGCCGGAAGTCGTCTATCGAAGTCGTAATTTTCTTCGGCCGGGTCATCCCGGAAAGCCCCATTGAGCCGCCTGAGAACGTGACGAATTCGTACTCGTAGTCCGTTGTCGTGGTGTTAAAGCCCGCGCCATCCGCCGAGCGGATCGAGATCGTCTCGCGCTTAGGCTTACCGGCGAAAACGAAGCCAAATCCTGCAATTGGTCTGGGTTCGGTCGTCAAGTCGTTCGCCGAGCCCAAGTAATTCTCAACTGTGCGCGTGGTTTGCGTCGCGAATTCATTCGTTGTGAACTGTCGGAAGCCCAAGAAGGCGCCGCTAACCTTGTCAGTGCGCCCATCGGCGTATGAATAAACTTTCACCCGCTTGGTTTGAAGGTCATCGCCCGCGTCGGTGGTTAGGTTCTTGACCACCCACATCCCGGAGGTCACGCGGTCCTGTTCCTTTGTGTTGCACTTTAGGTCGGTTGTTGCACAGTTTGCCGGGTTGTAACCGCTGCTATCAACGTCGGTGATGGCCGTGTATTTCACTTCCGTTGGATTGATGGTTGTCAGGCCACGGTTGATCACTTTCATCAGATCGGGTTGGCCACCCTTGCGCCGATAGAGGACGAGCTGAGCGCCTTCCCGCTGAACGATGTCTTCAGAGCCATCGCCATCGAAGTCGAGCACGTAGATCTCTCGCCAACCAGTGATGCCGCGCTCAGAGGCCGGCAACCCTTCATTTGAGATCTTCGTGTCTGGATTGAGCTTTGTGATGCCTGCCAGCCCCCCAGCCGGCGCGTCCAGCTTGACCGTACGGAAGGTCTTGCCTTTGCGAAGCAGCAGAACGGGAGCGCTGCTACCCACAGTACCGTTCCAACCGGCGCCTGTAAGCAACACGTCCGATTGTCCATCGCGATCAAAATCGCCCACGCGAACACCATCGTCCGTGTTTTTGGCCGTTGGATTCAGATACCTGCTTGGCGAGCCCGGATCGCCTGCGCTGGTGCCTCGCAAGCCGGTATTGATGATCACCGTTTGGCCGATGGTGCTTGGGCTGATGCCGCGGTCGAGCGCATCCACCAAGCCATCGCCGTTGATGTCCACGAATGTTGGCGAGCGGTTCAGTGCCTTCGCGAAGGGAAAGGTTGTCTCGCTGCCAAAGTTGCCGTCGCCAAAGGTGGTAATGAATTCCGGTTGGCCGTCGCCGTCAAGATCCATCGCCGTGGCTTCTTCAGCGTTTGTGAGTTGATGAAATTCTAGCTGCTTGTTCTGCCATGCGACTTTGCGCATGTGGATTGTGGGCTGATTGAAACCCCAACGGGTCCAGTAAGTCGGATATCGTCCGTCCGCTGCGACCGGTCCTTGTGCACCGCTAATGATCTCGAGCTTGCCGTCACTATCGAGGTCCGCAATCGCCAACGCTTTTACGGTCCCCTGGAAGGTCTTCATGTCCCACCCGCCGTCAAGGAAGAACTCGTTCGACGTCTGGGTTGCGATGGGAAGGTTGCCGCCCAGAGCCCATACTTCGGTCGTGAGGCGAATGCCGCCTTGATAATCTCCCTGGACGAGCTGAACCTTATCGAAGTTGTCCTGCTCTTGAAGTACGACGTTATTGGTCCCGTCGTTGTCATAATCAAAAAACAACGGCGCTGGCAGTTGATCCGGTTTGGTGGCGCTCGTCACGATGTACTTGTTCACCACATCAGCTTGGGTACCAAAGCTGGAACTTATGGCGCCATTGCGCAACACCGATGTATTCCTGAAATACTTGTACCTTGCGAACTTGGCGTCACTTCTCAAAATCATGCAGCCGCCGACTTGAGGGTCGTAGAGCTTTCTCGGATAACCGTCGCATAGTTGAGTGCCGCTCGGCATCGTTGGATTCGTTGGAATTTGAATCACTCCGGGCGGTGAAGATTGGCTATCTGGATCATACTCAAGGTACGGCTCGCCGGGAGCTGTGGTACTACAACCCCATATCTTCCTGGTGTCGCAGACATGCCAAGTGTCGTCCTCTGACACGAACCCATAGTCTGGAAGCCTCGAATCACCATACCATTGACCCACCCAGTAGCCGGAGGGCCGAGGAACGCGGCAACCTGAGTAGAACGCTGCGAGGCCTTCGCTCGACAGTGGTGGCGAGCCATTTACAGCTTCTGCACAAAGGTCTTTGGTCACAACCTGCCCCGTAACCAAGTCCGGTTTGCCGTCCTTGTCGACGTCCGTGATAGACAAAAGCTTCTGATCCATTGCGACCGAAGAATTAAGCACGGTCCGCTCAAACGCCCACGAGCCCGTTTCCCAGTCGAACGTCGTGGGCGGGCCGCAAATGGCAACGGGGTTTGAGCTGTCACACTCCTTCACGCTTTGAAGCAGCGAACGGCCGCTGATGCTTTTGCGGCCTGACGTATCAGACCAATCGTTTGTGCCGTTGGTGGCGTTGGCGTGATACGCCAACCGATACTCTTTGACCGACGTGAAGCTGTTCGCTTCGTTCTTCACGCGCATCTCAACGGCGCTGAGCAGTTTCGTCGTCACATACCGAATGCCACCCACGTAGGATTCGAGGACATCGTGCGCTGGCCGGTCAACGTACTTCAGCAAGATCTCGCGCTGGTAGTTGGGATAGTTGTACTTGATCGAAGTCGGATACCGCTCAAGCGTCCAAGCTGACTCGGCCGAATCAGGGCCATTGCTATTCGAGTAATCGAACTGGATGCGGTTGTTAAATGGGTCCGTGATGCTGGTGAGCCACCAACCGGGCACAACTGCCGGCATCAAGTTGCCAGCGCCATCTTTGCGCTGCCGTGTGACACCGCCATGAGAGAAGGCGAGCTCGCGGCCATCTTTCGTTTTCACCGTCCACGCCAAACTCGTGCCCGAGCCCGAGCGAGTGATCTTGTTAAACGTCTCGATGCGCGTGCGGTACGAACCATCGCCCCACTTCACCAACGGGTTGCCGTCTAAACAGAACTGCTCTTCATCTGGTGAGCCCGTGGCGGCCGGATCTTTGTAGTTCACGGGCGCCACAACGCCCGCCACACGTTTGGTCTTGGGGCATCGTGTGATCTGCGAAAAGCCACTGAGCGACCAACCCACGCCCACGAGGCCGTTGCCACCGCGGCTGTTGTACTCAAGCGAAAGATTCGGTTGCAGCCCATGGGTGCCGGGTGGCACCCACAAAGGAATGCTGTGCGAGTACGATCCATCCGGGTTCACGTCGCCCTTGCTTGAAAGCGGATCAACCGCGCCCGTTGTGGGCTTGATTGAGGCCGCAACGATCTGGTCTGGCTTGGGCTCGATAAGGTAATCCACGCCGTTTAACCGCAAGGCCGTGCCGTCTCGAACGGACACGAGTGAGCACGTGGCCGCACCTGTTGCGGTAGCGGTTTTGTTGCCCAGCGACCAAGTCACGGATGCGTTCGCAGCCAAGGGCACAGTGAACGCATTTGGCTTGTAACCCCACTGCAGCCACGTGGGTTGATCGCTTGACGAATAGCCACTTGAGAGCTTGTTGATCTTGTTTGTGGCTGTGTCGTTGCTTCCTACTGCAATGCTAAGGTTCGTTCCCGGCGTGGTGGTGTTGCGGTAGCCAAACACGGCGCGAAAACCCGAACCCGATGGATAAACGCACGAAACTTCCGGCGTGAGCTGACACATCGGGTTTGTGTTTGTTGCTGTGTTACAGGTGCCAGCTTGACACACGCCAGAGCCACAACTTGCGATGCTGCATGACCAGCCTTGTTGCTCAGGCACCCTGGTGTCGTAAACGCAGCCGAGCTGCGGATGGCACGAATCCGCCGTGCACTCAGCGCCGTCGTTGCAGGTCACCGTTCCCGTTGGTGATTTGCAAACGCCGGCCTGGCACTTCTCGCCGGTGGTGCAGGCGTTGCCATCGTCACACGGCATGCCGTCGGACAAAGGCGCTCCGCATACATCGGAGAAGGGAACGATGCCAAAGATTGCCCCTTGCAAACTTGCGCCGTGATAAGGCGCGCCCCCCAACAACATCGTTGCGCCCAGGGCCACATCATTTCCGAAATTCGAGCCGCTGGTGGCGGCCGTTGGTTGGTAAACCGCGGGCTCTTTCGAGCCCACATTCGCAAACAAGTACGCCGCCCCCACGCCGTCGTTGTAAGGCGCGCCAACCGCGACCTTTCCTGAATAAAGCGCCACCGATGTTCCAAAGCCCGCTGTAGACGTACCTTGAGGCACCATCTTTTGCCGCTCGGTCCAACGGTCTCCATCCCAATCGAACACCCTTACGATCCCCTTGCCTGCATTGGCTGAAGGCACGCCCAGCGCAAACCGGTCGGCATCCACGGCCACGGCCACAGCGTTGCCCACTTCGGCACCCGCTTTGTCTCGCAAGATCCACGGCACTTGTTGCATCACGCCGGCGACCAGCTCGGCTCGGGTGTCGTTGACCCATGTGCCCGCGGCATAGGAATACGTGAGAACGCGCCCGCCGCCGCCGGAAGCGCCGATGACAAGCCGGTTGCTGGTCATGGCCACTGACGTTCCGAACTGGCCCGTATTGCTTGTGTTCTCGGGATCGCCGATCGTCGATTCAATCTTCCAGTGGCCCCGTGCATTTTTGCGCAGCACGTTCACCTTGCCCGTGCTCACGTTCAGTTGATTGGGGCCGGTCACGGCAACAAGATCACCCGTTGCCGATAGCCCCGAACCAATGAGCGCGTACCCGCCGCCGCTGGTGATGTCATCGTGGCCAGGCTCAAAGATGACCTGCAATTGGAACGTTGAAGCCTGGTAGCCGTAAACCGACACGTAATACGCTGCCGAGGTTTGCCTCACACACGATTCGGTGGTGGCTGAGGAGTCAGAGGCACAGATGTCGGTTGACGCTGCACGAGTTGCCGCGTTGTGAAGGTATAAATCTGGATCGCCTGTGCCCGTAAGTTGGGCACGCAACCGTTGGCCTGGCTGCACCGTGAAAGGCCCGTAGGTAATCTGTTGTTGCAAAGCCAGCGACTGAGACGGAAGCGAGGCTTGCACAGTGAACTTCGATTGGCCCGCATACCCTCGCACGCCAATGTAGTGATCACCGGCGCCGCTTAACACGCAGCTTTCGTTTGATGATCCTGTCCACGGAGCACAATCCTTGTTCGTTTGATCAGGTGCGGCGCCTTTGCGGGTGAACAGATCAACGTCGTTGGTTCCCACCGTCGAAACCGTCCACGAGGCTCCACTGCCGATGGTCATCGGGCCGAACTGCCGCCATTGTGTGCCTGCCGAGCCGCCTCCCACGGTCCACTGACCCGTGGTCAGAAGATTTGGAATGCCCCAACGAACGTCTTCAACCCACAGCGGGCCTTCTTGCGATTGCTTCTCGAAGACGTGAACCGAACCGCGAGGCTGGCCAACGGCCGGATCGACGGAAAGCGGGGCACCCACAAAAACGCGTTCACCAGATATGGCGACCGCTGCCCCGAACATCTGGCCGCTTTTGCCATCGACCAACGACGAGATGGGAAACAACTTCTGCTTCAGCAGCCACGTGTTGTTGGCTTGCCGCTCGTAGATGTACGCCGCGCCCGTCGTGGTGCCCATCGGGTTGACGTCGTTCGGCGCACCAACCACCGCCAGATTGCCCGACATCGCCACCCGGCTGCCGAACTGCCCGCCGTTGCCAATGGCAGATGGAAAATCTTTGGAGACCTTGACGGCCTGATCGCCTTCGAGCCGCACATTGGCTTTGTTGTCTGCACTCTTGCCACACGCTCCCAACGCTAAGACGAGAAGCAGCGGCACCGAACCGCGCACAACGTTTGAAATGAAGTTCATTGCGACACCGCCGTCTTCACGGCCGGCATCTCTGCAGCCACACCCGTGGTTTTTCCGCGCGCCGCGGGCGCAAGTTCAACGATGGCCTTACACGCCATCGTAAGGTTGGGTTGCTCTTCAACGAGGCATGCCAACAGCTCGGCTCCCTTGGCGCCCAAACAGAATTGCCGCGCATCAGGCGCGCATGCTTTCTTGAACCAAGCGATCGCGTAGGGGCGCAGGCCAAGCAGACAAAGGCGACCCAAGTCCTCAACGTGTGAAGCCAGGCATCGGTAAAGCGGTTGGCCCTCAAGGTCAGGGCAGAAAGCCGCCGACTCACCCCCGCAGGGCACATCCGGCGGAAGCGGCACAACGTCCTCGGCCTTCGTCACAGTCGACTTTGGCGGCGCCACCTCAGTCTTGCGCTTCGTGTCCGACGGTCCCGGCAGCGGCATTAGCTCAACCGGGGCAACAGCGCCAGCTCCGGGCAACGGCGCCGGGTCAGGACCCGCGAAGGCATCGTGTTTTAGAAACGCCGCCGTTACGACAGCCGACAGCGATACCACCATAAGGTAGGTCGCTAAGTTACGTTTCTTATTCTTGTGGTTCGCGTCCATATTTGTGCGCCATGGACCTAACACTTTGCGAAGTTTCTCGTCTACCTAAAACTTCGTGACATCAGCGGTCTTGTCGCTTTTTGTGGTCACTTGGCAGCCAAGGTAAGCGCGAACGGAATCACGCCATCAGTGCACTGCTAAACCCATGCCGCTGCTCAATGCCGATTGCCCCCGCACCAACGCGAGGATCTGTCGAGGCACAGACAGGGGAGTCATATGACTCGGCCACGAGTCGTATGTGACTTGCGCACGAGTCACATATGACTTCACTCCTTCCGGGAGAAGAGCAGCTTGATACTCCCCAAACGACGGGGTACCCCGCGGCCTAGATCGGCAGCCTCGATCGGCAAGAAGAGGTTGAGCATGTGGGTTAAGTGTTTGCAGCGCGGGCGCTTTTGAGCTCAACTGGATCGGCGAAATCCACTCAAAAGACCGGCAGCCTTATGCCTCCCGGGGCGAGGATGCGGCCCTGCTCGTGGACGCGGTTTTTCTGGGAGGAGCCGTGGCTCGCGGGGATGCAGCGCGCATTACGAAGCGACCGGAACGCACCGCGCGCGACATCCTACGCCGCATGATCGATGCCGGCATCCTGGCTTCCAACTCGCCCAAGGGTGAGGTGCATTTGAAGTTCTCAACCACGTCCGCTGATTTTCTGTTCCCGCGGTTATTCCCGGCTCAGGAGTGAGCCGCTCCTTGCAGCTCCTCCCAGGCCCGTGGGTGTAGGAATTCGATGTGTTTTGCCACGGCGTCCATGCCCCGTCGCCACAGTTTCTCAGCGCGTTTTGGCAAGGCCTCCTTCGCTGACGCCAAAGCGCCGGGCTCAAGCTCGGCCAACGCAGCGGCGAGTACGGCCGCTTGAAACACGTCCTTTTGAGATTTGGCGTCGCGTCCTGTGCGCAGGGCGGACACCAGCAGTTTGTGAACGCAGAAGCGCTCAGCAAGTGGCACGCGCACCGGGCAGCAACCTTCGCGTGCGGCGAGCATCGCCATCTGCGATTCGGCCAGCAGATAATCGAGGTAAGGCAGGCCCGTGGCGTGTGCGGCCAATTCGGGCACCTCGACGACGGGAAAATCATCCGTGCGTGAAGGCACCAGCAGATCGACGTGGAAGCGCCCTCTCCCCTTTTGCTTAAACGATGTGGCGGGCGTGCGCGGATCCAGGCCCGGCACTTCCACAAAATCGATCCCAGAGCTCTTGAGCATTTCAAGAAAGCCTTGCGAAGGTCGTTCGGCAAACGCCAACGCTTCGTTGCGGGCAATGTCGATGTCTTCGGTGGCGTAAGGAACGCCGCGCACGCCAAGGCGGTTTAGGATGATGCCGTAGGCGTGCGAGCCGATCAGCGTGGCGCCCGCCGTGAAAACCCCGTGTTTCGCCAGGCTGGCCAACGTGGCGTAGGTTTTGGCGTCCACCAAGTTGAAGCCCTCGCGGCCTAAAAGACGCAGCGATGGCACCAGATCTTTGACCTCGACCAGCTGTTGCCGCACGGCTTCGGCGGCGGCATCGGCCTCAGGGGCGCCCACGGGGCCGGCGATGTAGCGTTCCGTTTTCTTGCCGTCGCCGTTATAGAACTGATGGCTATAGAAACGGAAACCGCTGGCGTTGGTGCGCTCCACCACGGAGCCAGGCGTGCCGAGCAGCGGCGAATGCAGCGTCAGCGCCACCCCTTCAACGTCGGCGTAGAGGCTCGTCAGGGCGCGGGCGTGAATGGTGAACAGCGACATTTCGTATCCTCTACAACACGATTGTAGTGGATACCGAATGTATCCACTAGTTTTTATTATCAGTGGATACATCCAGATCGATGCCTTGGCGTTGCCCTCACGGCCCAGTTCGGGGTCACACAACTGGCCGTTTTTCGCGCCCTCGGCCGGCCTAAGTGCTTATTTCCATTCCGGTTGTTGACCCTGATGTAGGCCCCTGTCTAAGATGCGCCCCTATTGCCCATTTCGGAGGCTCCCGTCCCCATGAAGAAGCACCCTCAATTTCAGCGCTTGATGTTCTTGTTCGCCATCGCCGGTTTGGTGGCAGCCACAGCCAACTACGCCTGCTTGCCAGACGTTTGTGCTGACCTGAAGACGGCCGAGTTCCGCACGATGGACGAGGTCAACAGCTATCGCATTCGCACTTTGAACGAAGCCTTGTCGCAAGATGGGCTTTCCTTGAACGAGAACCAACGCCTGACCTTGAAGACGCAAGGCAAACTTCTGGGCGTCGCCAAGCTTGGCCAACCGGTGAAGCACCCCGATGGCACCATCGAGATGCCTGCCAACTGGTTGCAGCCGCTGCCCGAGGGGCACCCCTGGGCCAGCAAGCTCACGCCGGCGGATGATGCCTTCTACTCGTTCTTCGAGGAACGCGTTCTGCGCCCTCGCCTTTACGATCCCGAAAACCCGCAGCACGTGGAATGGGCGAACGCTTATCTTGCCAAGAGCAAGTCAAACGATCCTGACTTCATCGGCTGGACATACGCGAACCGCACCGAGTGCAGCAAGATTCGTTACGACGCCAAGGGAACGATGGCCGTAACCGACACGCGCTTCTAAGCCCGTCGCTTCCCGAAAAAGCCTCCCGCCCACGCCAGGGCCGGAGGCTTTTTTCATGCCCTGGTTATTCGCGGTGTTCGCGGGCGTTGAGCTGATCGATGAGCTGTTTTGCTTCTGTCTCGCGACCCAAGCGTCGCAAAGCTTCAGCTTCGTTTGTCCACGCTTGATCGAACCAGGGCGCCAGCTTTCGCGACTTCTCGAAGTGCGGCAAGGCTTCTTCCAGGCGGCCGATCTGCATCAAGCAGTAACCCAGGTTGCTGGCGCGTTGGGCTCGCTCGTATGCGGCGCCGTCGTCGGCCGTTTCCTTCAGCACGCTGCAGGCGCTGACGAACGAGCCTTCGTTCATGTACACCAACGCCAGCAGTTCGCGCAGACGCGAATCTTCATTGAAGCGTTGCAGGCCCGCCGAAACGGCCATTTCTGCCTCTTGATTCTTGCGTTTCTCAAGCAAGCTTGAGGCGTACCCGGCCCAGGCGCGCGGCGAATTGGGCGCCACCCGTATCGAGCGCGCCCACATCAATTCCTCGTCGGCCCACACCGTGGATTGGGCGCGAGCCAGCATGCCGCTGCCAGCCACCGCAGCCGCAGCGATCAGCCACACCACCGGGGTGCCCAGGATGGCAATGGGCGGGCGGCCCTTTCGCAGTTTTCTGTTTAGCCACTCGGTGGCGTGTGACAGGCCCGAGACCACCACCAGCACAAGGCCCATCATCGGTACGTAGAAATAGCGATCGGCGCGTTCGTTCGTGATGCCAATGAACCCAAGCGTGGGCAGATACGCCACCAAAGCGAAGGCCAAGCCCAATGCCACAAGCGATGCGCGCCGGCGCAGCAGGTAAACCACAAGGCCAAGCGCGGCGGTCACAAGGATGGCAAGCGCACCCATGAACAGACCAAAGCCATCGACGGTCGCGGGATCGTATTCGGGCGAAAGACCTCGTGGCGCCACCACTTGGAACAGGCCCGCGATGAAGGCATGGCAGCCTTCGACGAGGCGCAAGAACACGCCGGCGGCGCCCACCTCGGCCGTGGTTGAGACCGTGGCCATGCGGCCGATCGCCAGCGCGCGCCACACGAACACCAGCGCCACCGCGGCCGTGGCCATCGTGGCGTCGAGCCAGCGTTCGCGCGGGTCGCGCCCAGGGGGCAAACCGCGCGCGGGGATGGCCGGATGCAGGCGTGGCGGCGGAAGCCAATCAAGCACCAGCACCAACAAAGGCGCGACATAGGCCGACTCTTTCGCGAACGCCGCGATGACGAACAAGATGAAGGCCAGGGTCTTAAAACCGCGTTTTTTGCCCGCGGCCAGCGAGCGTCGACCCGCACCCATCGCGAACAACGCCGCCAACAAGAACGTGCCAACCAGAAGATCCTCGCGGTAATTCACCACGGTGACGGCTTCGACATTGAGGGGATGCACCGCAAACAGCGAGGCGCCGAACAGTGCCACCGGCAACGACATCGTCACGTGCCGCAAACCGAAAAGCACGAACACCGAAGCGGCCGCGTGCCAAAACAAGTTTTGCAGGTGAAAACCAAGCGGCACGAAACCCCACAGCTTCACGTCCAAAAGGATCGTCGCCAGCATCGTGGGGCGGCCAGCGTCGGGCACGCCTTCGGCGGCAAAACGAAACCCCAGCAGGCTCGGCAGGTTCCACAGGCTTGTGACCACGGGGTTGTGAACGATGGTCCAGTGATCGTCGTAGATGAACGGGAAGCGCAGCACTTGGCCCAAGAACGCGCCGATAAGCACCACGATGATGGCCACGGCCAGACGTTCGGGCGCGCGGGTGCTGTCTTCGTCAACAACCACCAATGAACCTGGTGACGTGGGCTCGCTCATAAACAGTTAATCCTTCGGCTGCAACTGGGGTGGCAATGGCAGCCACCGCCACACCCAGCTGATGTACGCACCCCATACCAAGACGAGGGGCAGTAGTGATAGCGGGCCCGGCAAGCCAAGCAAGCGTCCCAGGTTGGAACCGCCGGGCATGAACGGGATTTGGCCGCGCACGGCCAACGGGTATGTGTAGCGGAACAACAAATCGGTGGTCAAAGGCGCCTCAAATCCAACGGCCGTGCCCAACGTCATGTTGGCCACTGACCAGGCCACGCAGGCGAACGTGAGGTGGCCATGCCAACGATCGCGGGCGCGGTGAGGCGCACCGCCAATGTCGTTCTGGGTGGATGAGGGCCAGGCCCACAGCAGGCCCAAACACCAAAACGGCAGCGCTGGAATCACGTGGCGCGGCCCAAAGGCGGCTCCGCCCCACCACATGAAATACCCCGCGGAAAGCAGCAGAAAGCTTGCGACAACGGCTGACGCCAACAACCGTGTCGCGCCTGTGGGGCGCCACAGCCCCGCCGTGGCCAGCAGCAGTACGGGGCCTGTATAAAACAAGCCACGGGAGCGGCCGAACAACTCAGCCAACAGCACACGCGGCGATGGCCACGTGATGCCCATCAAGCCGCGTGACATGCCGGCCGCGAAGCGCGGATCAACCAGATGCGTGTAACCCGAGCCAAGCACACTGCCAAAAGCGCAGTGGTTGTAAAGCGCGACGCCGAGCGCGGGCAAAGCGGCGCCCAAGCACCAGGGGGCCAGGGCGCGCCATGAGTGTTGGTGCACGATGAATCCCGTGAGTGCCAAGGCGATCAAGGCCGCAGGCCATTCACACGCCACGGCGGCGGCAGCCAGCGATCCGGCAAAGAAGAGCTTCGCCTTGGGGCCCGGAGCGGCTAGCAAAACAAAGCTGCCAAACGCCAAAGCCGCCGCCGGCACGTGGCCGTAAAAGCTTGTGCTGTAGGGGAACAGCAAGGTGCCCAACGTCGCGGCGATGGCGATGGCGGTGGAGTCGGCCAGCGATCGGCCATTTCGATAGGCGGCGGCCATCAGCATCATGCCCAAGGCGGCGCCCGCCAGGCCGGAGGTGAACACTGTGCAGGTGTATTGTCCCCAGCGAAACCCGCCATTGAGAAGCACGTCGTCGCGCCCGTCACCGCGCGGGGTGGCGTAGGCGGAACCATCACGCCCCACCGTAACAACGCTTGGCGACGGCCAACCAAGGGCTTGCCGCGCGGCCGCGAACACGGCGTAGGCCGGCACCGCCAAGAGCGAGACGCCTGGCGCTTTGTCGCAATAATAATGGCCGCCGAAGTGGGCTTTATCGCCCGTGTTGGCGTGGTAGGCGTCGATGTTCAGCTGTTGGTGGTGGACCAACGCCAAAGTTAAATCAAAGCGAGCGTTGGGGTTCCACGACGCGGCGGGGATAAAGAACGCGAAGGTCAGCCACAGGATCGCTCCGAAGGCCAGCACCCGCCGGGTGGGCGGCTCAACGCTTTGAGGTTCACCCACGGCCCACTGGAATGGAACGGCGAAGGCGCCACACCAACGACGCAGCCTCGAAGAAGATGCTGCCCGACATCTTGGATTCGCCCACGCGGCGGTCCTCGAACAAGATCGGCACTTCGGTGACCTTCATGCCGTTGCGAAGCACACGGAAAGTCATCTCGATTTGAAAGCCGTAGCCGCGCGCGCCCACCGCTGCCAGGTTGATGTTGCGCAGAGTTTGGACCTTCCAGGCCTTAAAGCCCGCCGTGAGGTCATGCACGCCCACGCCCAGCACGACGCGCGCATACGTGCCACCACCGCGGCTGATGATACGCCGGCCGAGCCCCCAGTTGCGCGTGCCGCCGCCGCTGGTGTAACGCGAGCCCACCGCCAGGTCTGCGCCGGCATCAAGCGCCGCCAGAAGACGGGGCACATCCGCGGGGGCGTGCGAAAAATCAGCGTCCATTTGAACCACGCGATCCCAGGTGTCTTCGGCCAAGGCGCGGCCGAAAGCGTCCAAGTAGGCGGCGCCCAAACCAGCTTTACCCGTTCTGTGAAGGACGCGCACTTGCGGATCGGCCGCGGCCAGGTCATCGGCCAAAGCGCCCGTGCCATCGGGTGAGTTGTCGTCGACGATCTGAATCGTTGCGTACGGGACGGCGTTACGAACGGCGGCCACAATTTCGGGCAGGCATTCACGCTCGTTGTAAGTAGGAATGACGATAAGCGTAGTTGGGGGGGCGGTCACGGGGCGCTCAGTCAACCGCAAACCCCGTAGTTTGTCGAGCCGCTTAACGCCAACCTTTGACAGCCACGGCGTTGCTGGGCTAAGTCTCGGCCTGTGAATCTGATTGTCACCGGAGGGGCCGGCTTCATCGGCCAGTGTTACGTGCGGCTTGTGCGCCGTTTGCGGCCAGCGTCTAAGGTTGTGAATCTCGACGTCCTAACCTACGCGGGCAACCTTGAATCATTGGCTGACCTGAAAAGCGATCCGGGGCACGTGTTCGTCAAGGGCGACATTCGTGACGGCGCTTTGGTACGTAAGCTCATCGCCGAGCACCAGATTGACGCCATCGTGAACTTCGCGGCTGAAAGCCACGTGGATCGCAGCATCATGTCGGCCGCGCCGTTCGTGGAAACCAACGTGCAAGGCACGCTTGCGCTGCTTGAAGCCGCCAAGGACAGCAAGCTCAAACGGTTCTTGCAGGTTTCTACCGACGAGGTTTATGGCTCGTTGGGGCCCACCGGCGCGTTCAGCGAAACGTCCCCGATTGACCCGCGCAGCCCCTACTCCGCCAGCAAAACCGCCGCCGACCACTTGGTGAGCGCGTTCCATCACACGCACGGGCTGGAGACTGTGACCACCCGCTGCTCGAACAATTACGGGCCCTTTCAGTTTCCCGAGAAGCTGATCCCGCTGATGATTTTGAACGCCTTTGAAGGCAAACCGCTGCCTGTTTATGGCGACGGGATGCAAGTGCGCGATTGGATCCACGTGGAAGATCATGCCGCGGCGATCGATTTGGTGCTCACGCGCGGCACCACGGGCCACGTTTACAATATCGGCGCCGAAAACGATCGTCCCAATTTGTCGGTGATTCGCGACATTTTGCGTCTCACGGGCGCAAGCGACTCACTGATCAAATACGTCGCTGACCGGCCGGGCCACGATCGCCGTTACGCGATGGACGCCTCGAAGATCCGCTCGCAGCTTGGCTGGAAGCCCACGCGCGACTTTGAGCAAGGTCTGGCTGAGACGGTGGCGTGGTACCGCAGCAATAAAACGTGGTGGGAGCGGGTTCGCAGCGGCGCTTACCGCGAGTATTATCAGCAGCAATACGGCGCCATCTAGGGCGCCACACTTAGCTTGGGCGACGATCAAGAAAAGCAGGCAGAAACCATGAAAGAGACGGATCTGAGGGGCGTTGTTTTGGCTGGCGGCACAGGCTCACGCTTGTTCCCCTTGACCAAGGTAACGAACAAGCACCTGTTGCCGGTTGGGCGTGAGCCGATGATTTTCCACCCCGTGCGCAAGATGCTTGAGGCCGGGATTAAGGAGATCTTGATCGTCACCGGCACTGAGCACATGGGCGACGTGGTGGCGTTGTTGGGCAGCGGTCACGAGTTCGGTTGCGAGTTCACCTACCGCGTTCAGGATCAAGCGGGCGGCATTGCGCAGGCCTTGGGCTTGGCGCGCCGCTTTGGCCGCGGCGGTCGATTGGCCGTCATTTTGGGCGACAACATCTTTCAAAACTCGATCAAGCCTTTCGCCGATGCCTTCCGCGAACAACAGGCCGGCGCCAAGATCTTGGTGCAGAAGGTTCATGATCCGGGCCGCTATGGCGTGGCGGTGACCGAGGGCAACAAGGTGACCAGAATCATCGAGAAGCCCAAAGATCCCCCCAGCGATCTGGCCGTCACCGGCGTGTACTTTTACGACGAAGAGGTGTTCAACATCATCGACACGCTCAAGCCGTCAGGCCGTGGCGAACTTGAGATCACCGACGTGAACAACGCGTACATCGCGCGGGGCACACTGTCTTGGAATGAGCTTCCAGGTTGGTGGACCGATGCCGGCACGTTCCCCTCGTTGCGGCAGGCGAACGACCTGGCGTGGACGCTCGAAGGGCCAGCCGAATAAGCGCAGCCGCCGCAAGCAACGGGCGTCGCGAGGCGCCCGTTGTTTTTTCAGCCTTCTGACTGCAGGTAGCGCAGCGCTTGGTCTTGCCACGTGCCGAGCACGTCAAGCCCACGCAAACGCAGCATGCGGTTGTCCAGGATCGACCGGCGTGGGCGCGGCGCTTTGAGCGACAGAGCTCCATAGGGCAACGCCGTGACGTTGCCCGTGGGCGCGCCGATCTGGGCGGCCAAGAAATGAGCGTAATCGGCCCAGGTGGTCTCGCCATTGGCGGTGCTGTGATAAAGCCCAAACCATTCCGAGCGCGCCAAGGCGGCGGAGGCTTCCACCACCGGCACAACCCAGGTGGGTGAGCCCTTGCGTTCGGCATCGGCTTTGATGGCCTCGCCCCGCTTCAGACGATCCAAGATCGTGCTTGGAAAGTTGCGACCGCCGCGCCCATAGAGGCAGCCCACGCGCATGACAAAGCTTTGCGCCCACGCCGCCATCACCAGCCGCTCACCGGCCACTTTGCTGCGGGCGTAGACGCCCTGCGGAGAGACCGGATCGAACTCGTCGTAAGGCCGCTCTTGCTCGCCGTCGAACACGAAGTCGGTGGAGTAGTGAACAAGCTTGGCACCCACGCGCGCGCAGGCGTGCGCCACATTTTGCGGGCCGATGGCGTTCGCGATGTAGCACGGATCTGGCTCGTCCTCGGCCTTGTCCACATTTGTGTAGGCCGCGGCGTTGAACACCAAATTCGGTCGGGCGCTCAGCAAGGCCCCCTCCACCGCGCTGTGATCCACGATGTCGCACGTGGCGCGCGTGTGCGCGGCCAGCACGTGGATGCCCAAGCGCGGCAGGTTGTCTGCCAACGCTTTGCCCAACGTGCCCTGTGCGCCCAGAATGATCGCGGTGAGGGTGGTCATGTTTATGTTCCTCGCTTGAGCTTAGCGGGCAGGCGCGCGGCCAGCCAAAGACGCACGGAGATCCGCCTCATCGGCGCGCACCATCATCTCGACCAACTCGCGGAAGCGAACTTTCGGATCCCACTTCAGTTCCCGCTTCGCCTTGCTGGCATCACCCAACAAGTGATCCACTTCGGTGGGGCGGAAGTAACGCGGATCGATCTCCACGTGTTCTTCCCAATTGAGGCCCATCGTTTTGAAAGCGACCTCTAAACACTCCTTCACCGAATGCGATTCACCGGTCGCCACGACGAAATCATCGGGTTTGTCGTGTTGAAGCATCAACCACATCGCTTCCACATAGTCGCCCGCAAAGCCCCAGTCGCGCTTGGCTTCAAGGTTGCCCAAAAACAGCTTCTTCTCAAGGCCATGCTTGATGCGGGCTGCCGCGCGCGTGATCTTGCGCGTGACGAAGGGAACGCCACGGCGCGGGCTTTCGTGGTTGAACAAAATGCCGCAGCTGATGAACAGCCCGTAAGCCGCGCGGTAATTTTGGCAAAGTTGGTGCGCGAAGACCTTGGCGCACGCATAAGGCGATTGCGGCTGAAACGGCGTGGTCTCGCTTTGCGGAGGTTTCGCCGCGCCAAACATCTCTGACGACGAGGCTTGGTAAAACCGGCTCCTCGGCACGATCTCGCGCATGGCTTCGAGCAAACGCAGCGTGCCCATGCCCACGGTATTGCATGTGTATTCCGGAACGTCGAAGCTCACACGCACGTGGCTTTGCGCACCCAGGTTATAGATTTCGTCTGGGCGAACCGTTTCAAGAATGCGGTTGAGCGAGCTGGCGTCGTCCAAATCGCCATACACCAGGCGGAGTCGATAATTTTCGGTGTGCGGATCTTGGTAAATGTCTTCAAGGCGTTCGGTGTTGAACGAGCTGGAACGGCGTACAACGCCATGAACCTCGTAGCCCTTTTTCAACAAGAGCTCGGCCAAGTAAGAGCCATCTTGTCCGGTGATGCCCGTGATCAAGGCCTTGCGGGGTTCTGCTTTCTTTGTGACGTCGCTCATCGTTGTGCTCCCGACAATGCCGTGTGGGCGGTCATTTGTGAATTTACGAACCAGTTCACGGTGCGCGTGATCCCTTCTTTGAATGACACTTGCGCTGAAAAATCAAATCGCTCTTTGGCCCGTGTGACGTCCAGGCGGCGGCGCGGTTGGCCATTGGGCCGTGAGGTGTCCCAACGGAATTGTCCGGTAAAGCCTGTGGCTTGGGCAATCAGTTCTGCAAGCGCTTTGATGCTGATTTCCTCGCCCGAACCAAGGTTCACGGGATCGCTTGAATCATAAGATTCAGCGCCCCGGATCAGGCCTTCGGCGGCATCCTCAACATAAAGGAACTCGCGCGTGGGCGAGCCGTCGCCCCACAGCACCACTTCTTTGTGGCCTTGGTCTTTCGCCTCAAGGCACTTGCGAATCATCGCTGGAATGACGTGCGAGCTTTCGAGATCGAAGTTGTCGCGCGGGCCGTAGAGGTTCACGGGGAACAGCACGATGCTGTTGAAGTTGTATTGATCCCGGTAAGCCGAAGACTGCACGATCATCATCTTCTTGGCGACGCCGTAAGGGGCGTTGGTTTCTTCGGGATAACCGTTCCAGATGTCGTCCTCTTTGAACGGAATGGGGGCGAATTTGGGATAAGCGCAGATGGTCCCCGCGGCCACCAGCTTCTTTACGCCGGCCAAACGGCATTCCTCAAACAGGTGCAGCGCCATCATGGCGTTCTCGAACAGGAAGCGCCCCGGATTCTTCTGGTTGGCACCGATGCCACCCACGCGGGCCGCCAGGTGAAACACCAGATCCGGTTGCGTGTCCGCCAGCAGTTGCTGGCAAGCCTCGCGGTTGACCAGGTCGTATTGGGAGCTATTGGGGGCAAAGATCTCTGCCGCGCCACGCGCCCGCAGTTTCTCGACAACGAAGCTGCCCAAAAAGCCGCGGCCGCCGGTGACGACGATGCGCTTGCCTGCCAAAGGTGAAGGTTGGGTCATGTGTGTGTGCTTAGAACAAAAGTGAAAGTAAAAGCCAAAGGGAAAGCGCTAAGGTAAGGAGAGCAAAGGCGTTTTGCCAGATATCACGTCGTCAGACAACGCCGTAAGCGCCGCCAATGTGGTTGTGGCGTCTTCGGGTTTGGGCGAAAGCCCCGGCGGCTTCACCGTGGCGCCATAGGTGGTGGCCACAAACAAACGAATCACGGCCGCGCGCTCCGCAGGAAACCGCTGGCCGTAAAGCCTCACGAGATCGGCGATGTTCTTGGGTCCGTGCCCCGCGCGGACGGCATCAATCCAAGCGCCCAGTACCTTCATCTGGAGATTACGGAACGTGCCGAGCACGACCGCGGGGCTCACCCCGGGGGGGATGCGATCCGACTTCAACGGTGCGTAGAACGCATCATCCGCCACCGTCTTCATCAGCTGCTTGTCCTGGAACCAGCGGTAAAACACCGTGGCCGCAACCCCTTCATCGCCAAGCAAGTCCAAGGGGGGGCGAAGCTTGCCTTGCGCGTCCAACACAAAACGATTCTCGCGCACGCCCGCAAAAAGGTTCCCGTCCACCTCACTGAGCTGGGGCCTCATCCCACCGCCCGCCGTGCCCTTCCACTCGCGCGCGATGACCTCCATCGCCTTTGCGTACGCGCTCGCCAAGGGGGAAGTTTCCGCGTCGAACGCGCCTGCCGTGGCCGCAGCGGAACCAAGATAGCTGCCGATGTAACGAGCCAGCTCGGGCACCAACTGCCGAGGCTCTTTGTTAAGCGGCACACCAATGTAATTTGTTTGTGGGCGCAGCAACGGGCCACCCAGCCAGGGGCCGCGTAAGGCCACGCCCCTGCCCGTCGGCTGCGGCGCGTTCAACACAAACGGCGTCGCGTCTTTGGCCCACGCCAAGGCCCGCGCAGAGGCGGGTTGCGAACCGGGGGCATTTTGAATGTATTGCTGGGTGACATAGACGGTGCGCAACAGTTCCGCGGCGAAGCCGTCGTTGAGGGCGGCGGTCACGTTCGCGGCAGCACCGTCGGTGCCCTTGACGGGGGTCACAAGGGGCAGGCTGTCGGCCGCGCCCTCGGCTTGCAACAGCATGAACGATGGGGAAGGACCAAGCGGCGCTTCGGCGGCTGGCTTACATGCGGCGATCAGAACCATCGCGCAGGCGAGGCCCGCGTTGCGTGCGGTGAGGGTACGGGCAAACAAGGCGGGCGAGCTTACGACACCTTCCCTGGCAGCCCAAGCCTTGCGGCCGTGGTTGTTCATGGTTTATGGCTTCGGAAGCTTTACGCGGATGCCACGCAGCGAAGCCACACCAGGCTGTGCCGCCGGTGGGACCTCAAGGGGCATCTGTATGGCGGGGGGGGCGTCGCCAATCTGCACCACCAGCGTCCAGCTGCCGGAGGGAACGCCCAGGGCTCGAAACCCAGCCCCCGCCATCTGAACCGGCGGGCCTAGCGTGCCGTCGGCCGATCGCAGGCTGACGCGTGCGTCTTGCACGAAGCGTCCGCGCGCGTCCACAACCTCGCCCTCGATTCCTCCGGGCGCCAAGAAACGCAGTGCCACGCTTTTGTCCGTGCCACCCACCGGCAGCGCTGTGCTGCCGAGTTCGGGGTGGCGCGCGCGCACCGTGAGGGCTTTGCCATCGGGCAAGCTCGAAAACACAAAGTTGCCTTCCGAGTTTGCGATGGTGCTGACGAACTCGGACGATGGGTCAGCTGTGAGACCGACGGCCACCGAAGCGTTCGGCACCTTCTTGCCTTTGGCGTCTTTGACTGTGCCAATAAGCGTGCGTGCGCCCGTGGGCATCGGGGTGATTGTGGGAGCGGCCGACACCACGGGCACAAGCGTGAGCGTACCGAAATCGGTGGCGGTGCCTTCCGTCACAAGCCGCGGTTTCGCCGTCACCCGCCCTGCCCCTTCAAGCGACGCAGCCAAGCCATACGATCCGGGCCGCAGTTCACCCAACGAGAATGTGCCCTTGGCATCGGCGGTCACCGAACGCGTTCGCATGACATGAGGCAAAAGTTGCGTGCCCAAGGCAGCGGCTTCCGCAGCAAGGGGCAAGTTTCCCGACACCACTGGCAGCCGATCGCGTGGGTAACGCGAGCCCGCGGGTGAGGTGACGTTGATCTGCGCCCCCGCGGCTGGTTTGCCATTTGGCAACACCACGCGGCCCACAACGCGGCCGGCGCGAAAAAGCGCCAGGGAAAGCGCTGGCGGTCTTCCATTGATCGTGATCCGCTGCGGCGCCTCAGCCACGAAACCGGGCATGGCGGCGCTGACTTCGTATTGCCCGCGCGGCAGCGCGATGGTGGAAAAATATCCAACCACGTCGGGCGTGAGAACTTCGGGGCAATCGTCGGGAGGCACGGCCTGCACCACCACGCGTGCGCCGCCCAAAGGTTTGCGTGCGCCATCGATCACGTTGCCCGAGATCACTTCCCCCGGGCCCAATCGCAATGGCTCGCCCGTGACATCGGCATCTGCAACGGTGACGGCCCGGGTCGATGACGCCAACACCACTGTGCCCGCCCGCAATGCGTACTCGCCCGGCCCCAGCCCGTGAAACCGAAAGCGCCCTTGCGTGTCTGTCTCCGTGGTGCGGGCCGAACGCAAACCGGCGCCACCCAGGCGAACGGTGGCCTGTGGCTCAGGACCTTTCGGCCCCACCACGCTGCCTTCAATGCTGAGGCCCACGCCGTCGAGGTTTATGACCAGCGGGCGTGACGGAACCGAGACGGGATCCAATTTCACGGACCCGATGCCTGCCGCCTGCACGAGCACGCTGAGATTCCCGGGAAACAGTTGCTCGAAGACGAAAGTGCCCTGCTCGCTGGTGACGCTTTCTTGGGCTTGGGTTGTGCCTTGACCGCTGGGCCACACCAAAACCAGCGCGGACGGCACGGGATTGCCCTTGCGGTCCAAGACGCGCCCGGTGAGCCGGGCAGGATCTTGCAGGCGGAGCACCGTTCGCAGCGTTTCACCCGGTTGAACCACCAAACCAACCGAGGCGGAGCGCCCCGCGATTTCGCATTCGATGATGTATTGACCGGGCGCCACGGGGGCCACGCGGAAGCGCCCGGAGGCATCGGTGGTGGTGGCCGCCGACAACGTCCCGCCCACCGTGTTGGCGCGCCTCAAGGCAACCTTCAAACCGTGCAAGGAAACGCCGTGCGTGGCGGTCACCTTGCCTTCCACGCTGCCGGGCGTGGCGGGCGTAACAGCGGGCCGCTTGTGGCAAGCCACCGCAAGCAGGCACAGCACGGGCGGCGCCCACAAAATGGCTTTGAGTGAGGCGCGCTGCCTAAGCCGCAATCGCAATGGCTTCGATCTCAACACGCGCGCCTCGCGGCAACGCGGCCACGGCCACCGTTGCACGGGCTGGAAATTCGCCCGTGAAATACGTGGCGTAAACTTGGTTCACCACTGCGAAGTCAGCCATATCCACCAAGAAGATAGTGGTCTTGACGACTTCGCTGAAACCCACCCCCGCCGCCTCCAACACCGCGCCTAAGTTTTGCAGCACCCTGTGCGTTTGCGCCGAAACGTCGCCCTCGCCCACAAAGGCGCCCGAAGCCGGGTCCAACGGGATTTGGCCCGAGCAGAACACCATGCGCGAGCCCAGCGCCACCTTCGCTTGCACGTAGGGACCAATCGCGCTTGGGGCTGAAGGCGTGGAGATGGATTGGTGGGACATGGGTGCGGATGATAGCCGATCACATGCGTGAAACGGGCGCGAAAGAACAACGTTAGGGGTGCGTCCAAAACAGCTTGCTTCCCTCGCGCCGCGGCCGTAAGAGCGAAGCCATGAAGCGCCCCACGCGAAGGCCAAGCCACACAGTTCCGCAAACCTTCGCGGACCTGCTGCCGCAAGTTGTGGCGCGCCTGGGCGGGGCCGCACGCAGCGTGGAGCAACGCGTGTTCATGGCTTACGACGCCGCCGCAGGGGCGCAGCTTTCGAAACACTCACGCCCCGAGCGGCTTAAAGAGGGAACGCTCATCGTGCGCTTGGAAAGCTCGGCCTTGGCGCAAGAGCTTACGATGTGCAAACGAACGTTGATGGAACGCATGCTTGCCGACCTGGGCGAGCCCCTGGTCACGGACATACGAACGCGCGTGGGCCCGCTTGAGGATTGAAGCCCGGCAAGCGAACGCCGCTATTTTAAGCCGGCGGCCAATCCGCCAATCATTGTGGACAAGGCCTTGGAAACCCCATCTTTGGGCGTCGTCTCGATGACCCGCACGGCGGCGCTGCCCACCACGACCCCGTCCGCGAAGGCAGCCACCGTCTTGACATCGGCGGCGGTCGCGATGCCGAAGCCCACCACGACGGGCAAGCGGTTTTCGGCGGCCGCGCGGATTTGGGCCACGTGCGCCGCAGGGCCGGAGAAATCCGTGAGCTTGGCGCCCGTGATGCCGGTGAGCGAAACGTAATAAACGAAACCGCCGGCCACGTCTAACGCCGCCCGCACACGATCGGGCGTGGACGTGGGTGCCAACAGGGGCACAAACGCCAGACCTTCGGCCGCCAGGGCGTTCGGCAGCTCGCGATCCTCATCGGCCGGCCAGTCCACGCACAACACGGCGTCGGCCCCGGCCTCGCGCGCCGCCTTCGCGAAGGCAGCACAGCCTTTGACGACGATGGGGTTCGCATAACCGAACAGAACAATCGGCAGCGCGGGGCGCGCCTCACGCAACCGTCTACATAGCTTCAGGGCCGCGGACATTCCGCCGCCCGCCTCCAGAGCCCGTTGCATGGCGCCTTGAATCGCCAAACCATCGGCTGAGGGATCGCTCCACGGAATGCCGAGCTCAAGCACATCCATGCCGGCATCCGCCGCAGCCAGGATGAGCTCGAAGCTGGTTTCGATGTTGGGATCACCGGCGGTAAGGTAAATGACCAGCGCCTTGCGGCCTTCGGCGGTGGCCTTCGCGAACGCTTGGGCAATGCGTGTCGAAGCAGCGGCCATTTAAGCTTTGCCTCCCAGCTCAACGCCCAACGCCTTGGCCACGTGCCCCATGTCTTTGTCGCCGCGGCCCGAGATGTTCACAACCACCACCGCGTTGTCAGGCAACTGCGCCAGCACTTGCGGCAGCGCTGCCACAGCGTGCGCGGTTTCGAGCGCGCACAAGATGCCTTCGTTGCGCCCCAAACGTTGCAGGCCCGCCAGCGCCTCTGTGTCGGTGACAGAAACGTATTTCGCCCGGCCCGTGTCTTTCAGATACGAGTGCTCGGGCCCCACGCCTGGGTAATCCAAGCCCGCTGAAATTGAATGCGCTTCGGCGATTTGGCCTTCGTCGTCGCACAAAACGTAGGATTTCGACCCGTGCAACACGCCCACTTTGCCCGCCGTGAGCGTGGCCGCGTGCCGCCCCGTGTTCACGCCGTCGCCCGCCGCTTCGACGCCGAAAAGCTGAACCGTGGCATCCGGAACAAACGCGTGGAACAAGCCCATAGCGTTCGAGCCGCCGCCCACGCAAGCCACGGCCGCATCAGGCAGTTGGCCTGTGGCTTCCAGTACCTGCGCGCGCGCCTCACGGCCGATCACGGCCTGGAGATCGCGCACCAGCGTCGGGTACGGGTGCGGCCCCGCCACCGAACCGATCACGTAGTAGGTGTCGCGCACGTTCGTGACCCAGTCGCGCAGGGCCTCGTTCATGGCGTCTTTAAGTGTGGCCGTTCCGCCTGTGACGGCGTGAACTTTGGCGCCCAGCAGCTTCATGCGGAACACGTTGAGCGCTTGTCGCTCCACGTCCACCGCGCCCATGTAGACCTCACACGGCATTCCGAACAAAGCACACGCCGTGGCCGTGGCAACGCCGTGCTGGCCCGCGCCCGTCTCGGCGATGATGCGCGTTTTTCCCATCCGCTTTGCCAGCAGCACTTGGCCGATGGTGTTGTTGATCTTGTGCGCGCCCGTGTGGCACAAGTCCTCGCGCTTTAGGTAAAGCCGCACACGCTTGCCGGTTTCCTTGAGCAGGTCAGCAGCCAAGCGATCCGCACGTGAAAGCGGCGTTGGGCGGCCCACGTAGTCCTTGAGCAGCCGGTCCACTTCAGCCAGAAACTCAGGGTTCTTTGACTCGCGCTCCCAAGCCGCCGTCAATTCGTCGAGTGACGGAATCAGTGTTTCCGACACATAACGGCCCCCGAAGGGCCCAAACCTGCCTGATGACGTTGACGATGGAGTGGACATGGCGAGTGCGTCACTATATGCCTTGTTCCGGGGCGGCTTTCAAAGCCTGGGCCTCGCTTTCCTGAATGTTTTCCTTGATTGTTTGGATTTGCCACACCCATGAGTGCGACCGAAGAGACCGCGTTTGATCCGACCACCCGCCGGCTGTGTCCGGATGGTGCCTGCACGGGCGTGTTGGACGAATCCGGCTGGTGCGCCGAATGCCGCCGAACGTTTGTGAATGCACCCACCGTGGCCTCGCTCGGGCCCGAGACGAATCTTGCGCCTGAGGCGGGGGAGGTTGTGTTTTCCGCTTCCGCCGACGATTCGTCAGAGCTGTCCGGCCTGGATCCAAGCCGCCGCTTGTGTCCTGATGGCGCCTGCACTGGCCTGCTGGACGCTCAAGGCCGATGTTCAGAGTGCGGCCGCACGGCCGCCGAAACGGAAGGCCTGTAAGGTGCCTACCGTCGTGGTTGTGGGCGCTTCAAATGATCCGAAGAAGTTCGGCAACAAAGCCGTTCGTGCTTACCAACGCCAGGGTTGGAAAGTGATCCCGGTGAACCCAAGCGAAGAAACGATTGAAGGGCTGCCCGTGGTCAGGCGTTTGGAAGACATCAGCGAAGCCATCGACCGCATCTCGCTTTATGTGCCCCCGGCCGTCGGCTTGGCGTTGCTGCCTGCCATTCGTGACAAGGCCCCCAAGGAATTTTGGGTGAACCCCGGCGCGGAAAGCGACGCCCTCATCGCTGAAGCTGAGAAGCTGGGACTTGACCCCATCAATGCGTGCAGCATCGTAGACATCGGCGAAAGGCCTTAACGTGTCCCGCCCTGACCTTCCTGTGGTTCGCAACATGCTGGCGCTGATCGGCGGCACCCCGCTTGTGCGCTTGCGAAATCTGCCCGGCGCAGCGTCGGCGGATGTGTTCGCCAAGTGCGAGCATTTCAACCCTGGTGGCAGCGTTAAAGATCGCGTCGCGCTTTCCATGATCGAAACCGCCGAACGCGAGGGACGCTTGGTGCCTGGTAAGACGGTGTTGGTCGAGCCCACCTCTGGCAACACGGGCGTGGGCCTGGCGTTGGTGTGCGCCGTCAAAGGCTACCGGCTCATCCTCACGATGCCCGACAACATGTCGCTCGAGCGTCGCATGTTGTTGAAGGCCTATGGCGCGGAACTGCATCTCACGCCCGCCGCTGACGTGATGAACGGCGCCGTTCGCAAGGCTCTTGAGCTATGCGAAGAAAACCCTTCGTTCGTCATGTTGCAACAATTCAAGAACCCAGCCAACCCGGCGGCCCACAGGCACACCACCGGGCCGGAGATCTTGGCGCAGCTGCAAACGTTGGACGGCCGCAAGCCTGATGCGTTCGTGGCCGGCGTTGGCACGGGCGGCACGATCACCGGCGTGGGTCAGGCGTTTCGCAGGGCAAACCCCAACGTGTTGTTGATCGCCGTCGAACCCGATCGCAGCCCCGTGCTATCGGGCGGACTGCCCGGCGAACACCGCATCGACGGCATCGGCGCTGGCTTCGTTCCAGACATTCTGGATCGCAGTTTGTTGTCGGACGTTCGTCGCGTGACCGAGGAAGACGCGCAACGCACCAAGTTGGCGTTGGCCCGCAAAGAAGGCTTGCTGGTGGGCATCTCGGCTGGCGCGTCAGTGAAGGTGGCTTTGGAAGTGGCGGCCGCGCTTGGTCCAGGCAAAACGGTGGTCACTGTTTTGTGCGACACCGGGGAACGTTACTTCAGCACCGACGAAGCGTTCGCCAAACAGTTCCCGGGTCTGGCGGAGCCGGGTTCCCGCTCGTGAGTGCTTCTGCGTTGTTGCCCGGCCGGGTGTTGTTAATTGGCGCTGGTGGTTTGGGCTGTGGCGCAGCCTTAACGTTGGTCGCCGCCGGCCTGGCGGAACTTACAGTGCTGGATGACGACTTGGTCGATGAGTCGAACCTGCACCGCCAGGTGCTTCACACGGACGCGTTCATCGGCCATCCCAAAGTGGATTCCATCGCCGGTTTTTTACGCAAGCGTTTTCCGCAAACCGCGGTCACGCCGCGCCGTGAACGTTTTTCAACCCTGAACGCCGCCGCGTTGGTCGCCGCGCACGACGTGGTTCTGGACGGCTCCGACAACCTGGAAACCAAGTTCTTGGTCAACGATGCGTGCGTGCTTGGGGGCAAAGCCTTTGTGCACGCCGCAGCTGTGGGCACGATGGGCCAGCTCATCACGGTGCCAGCGGGGGGGCGACCTTGTTACCGGTGCCTGTTCGAGGAGCTACCTTCTGGCGCCGACGCGCCCAACTGCGCCGAAGCGGGCGTTTTGGGACCCGTGCCGGGGGTTTTGGGATCTGCACAAGCGAACGAGGCGATTCGTTTACTTTGTGGTAAGACACCAGCCTTTTCCGGCCGTCTCATCCGCTATGATTCGCCCGCCATGACCATGCGCACCATCACCTTCCGCCGCAATCCCGCTTGTCGGGTGTGTGGTGATGCGCCTGCGATCACCGGCTTGGACGCTCGGGCCTACGGCGCCCCGGCCTGCCAGCCCTTGCACCGTCGGAGCGAGAACCCATGAACGCCGTGTCAGCCCATAACCTCAGCAAGAACCAAAGCGAAGTGTCTTTCGTCAAAGCCATGAAGTGCCGCGAGTGCGGCAGCGAGTACCCGAAGCAACCGATTCACGTGTGTGAGTTCTGCTTTGGGCCATTGGAAATCGCCTACGACTACGAGGCCATCGCGAAGTCGCTCACGCGCAAAGCGATCGAGAACCGCATGAACTCGATGTGGCGTTACGCTGAGCTGTTGCCGCTTGATGGCCCACCCTCGGTGGGTGCGCAAACCGGAATGACCCCGCTTGTGAAGGCCGATCGCTTGGCCAAATGGCTGGGCGTCAAAGAGCTGTGGCTTAAGAACGATTCGGTTAGCTACCCCACCCTGTCTTTCAAGGACCGCGTGGTGTCTGTGGCGATCAGCAAGGCACGCGAATTCGGTATCAAGGTTGTGGCGTGCGCCAGCACAGGCAACCTGGCGAATGCCACCGCGTCGCAAGCGGCGTCCGTGGGTATGCCCGCCGTCATTTTGATTCCGCACGACCTCGAACCTGCAAAGGTTCTGGCCACCAGCGTTTACGGCGCGCGCGTCGTGGGCGTCAACGGCACTTACGATGACGTCAACCGCTTGTGCTCCGAGATCGCGGGCAAGTACGGTTGGGGCTTCGTGAACGTGAACTTGCGGCCGTTTTACGCCGAAGGCTCAAAGGCATTTGGCTATGAAATCGCCGAGCAACTGGGCTGGAAAGTGCCGGCGCACGTGGTTGTGCCCATGGCCGGTGGCTCGCTCATCACCAAGATCGATAAGGCGTTCAAGGAATTCACGAAGCTTGGCTTTGTGGAATCACGCGCCACCAAGATCCACGGCGCACAAGCGGCCGGCTGCGGCCCGATCGCGTCGATGGTTGTGGAGGAGCGTGATTACGTAAAGCCGGTGAAAACCCCGCAAACGATCGCCAAAAGCTTGGCCATCGGCAACCCTGCCGACGCCATCTACGCCCGCCAGTCAATGCTGGGTTCAGGCGGTTTCGCCGCGTTGCCCAACGATGACGATATTTGCGAAGCCATCTTGGCTCTGGCGGAAAACGAGGGCATTTTCACCGAAACGGCAGGCGGCGTGACTTTGGGTGCCGCCAAAAAATTGGTGCAACAAGGCCGCATTGGTTCCAACGATGGTCCGGTGGTTTTGTCCATCACAGGCCAAGGCCTCAAAACGCAAGATCCGCTGGTTGACCGCGTGCGGAAGCCCAGCCTCATCGGCCCCAAGTTGGGCGACTTCGATCAATTGGTTGGTTCCGGGGCCTTTACCGGTTACGTCTCGTAACCTCTGGCACCGCCTGCTCATCACATCTCGTCTGAAAACACTAAGGAGACATCTTCCATGGCCACCGTCCGCATTCCCACACCACTTCGCAAGCTCACGAACGGTCTTGAGGAAGTCCAGGCCAGCGGCGCCAACATCGCGCAGGTGATTGCGTCGCTTGAAACGCAATACCCCGGCATCAAAGAACGCATTTGCGACGACCAAGGCAAAGTGCGTCGCTTCGTGAATATTTTCGCCAACGACGAAGACATTCGCTTTCAACAGAATCTTGAAACCGCTGTGAAAGACAGCGACGAAATCTCGATCGTTCCCGCGATCGCTGGCGGCCGCTAATACCAAAGCCCCTGCTCTGCCCCGCCCGGCAAAGTAGGTTGGCGGCTTGTGCTTGCCATGGATTTCGCCGACGCCCGCCGTTTCATCCGTCATGTGGCCCTTCCCGAAGTGGGATCCAGGGGCCAGCAACGCATTTTGGACGCAACGGTGGCGTTGGTTGTGGACGCCGAGGGCACATTGGCCCTTGAGACGGCCACGCTTTATTTGGCGTGCGCGGGCGTGCGGGCCTTCCGGGTGCTGCTGCCAGCCGCGGCGGACGCCTCATCGCTGGCGGCGCTTGCCCCGGCTGCACGCTTTGACGAAGTCAAAGTCGCCTCAGCGGGATCGGCGTGGGCTGCGGCGCTTGCCGGGTGCGATGTAGCCCTGCGGGCGAGCTTTGCGGACGATTCCTTTGTGGAAGCGTGCCGACGCCTGCGCGTCCCCGCCGTTGTGGCCCGGTGGCGCAAAGATTCGGGCGCTTTAGACCTGCTATCCCTCCGACCGGCGCCGGGAGGCCCCGACAGCGACGTTCCCAGCGTGCCGCCCGGGCCGAGTCACCCACAGTCGGATGTGTCTGCCATCGATCACGGCACCGACGTGTTGGCGGGCACCCTGGCCGCAACCGAAGTGTTGTGGTCTTTGCTTGGCCGTGGCCCGGGTGTGTCTGCCGAAGCCGCGGCCACAGGCGTCATTCGACACCTAAACGTGCCGTTTTCGACGCGCGAAAACCATCCAATCACGCATAACATCGCTTGGCCCGCTCCTTAAGCCTCACATTCACCCTCGCGTCACCATGGCCACCACTTCCCTCGCACCGTCATCCATACCTTCCACGCTCGACTACGACGTGGACGAACTGGCTGTTGAACGCGCTCGTGCGCGCGTGGCGGACGACGTCACGCAGCTTATCGGCCACACGCCGCTTGTGCGGCTCAGCTCGTTCGACAAAGACTTTCCCGGCGTGGAGATCTGGGCCAAGTGCGAATTCATGAATCCAGGCGGGTCGGTCAAGGATCGTGCCGCCGTCCAAATGATTCGCGACGCCGTGACGGCCGGACGGCTCACAAAGGATCGCACGCTCATCGATGCCTCGTCGGGCAACACGGGCATTGCCTATTCAATGATCGGTGCGGCCCTGGGTTACTCCATCACGCTGGTTTTGCCTGGCAACGTGTCATGGGCGCGTCGGAAAATCACCGAAGCGTTTGGCACCCACCTTGAGCTGTCGTCGGAACTCGAGGGCTCAGACGGCGCGATTCGCTTGTGCCGCAGGCTTGTGGGTGAGCATCCAGAAAAGTTCTTCTATCCCGACCAGTACGGCAACGAATCGAACCCGCGTGGCCACTACCTCACCACCGCGCAAGAGATCTGGGAGCAGACGCAAGGGCGCGTCACCCATTTCGTTGCCGGCATTGGCACGAGTGGCACCATCATGGGCACCGGCCGCGGTCTGCGCGAACACAACAACAAAGTCGAGATTTGGGCAGTGGAACCCGACGATGCCTTGCATGGCCTCGAAGGGCTCAAGCACATGGCGAGCTCACTTGTGCCCGAGATCTATCACCCCGACCAGCTCACAGGCGTTCTGTCGATGCCAACGGATGAGGCATGGGACGTCAGCGATCGGTTGGGCGCCGAGGCCGGCATTTTGGTGGGCCACTCCTCAGGCGCGGCTTTGGCGGGAGCGGTTCGCTTGGCCAAGCAGCTGCATGCGGCCGGCCAAAAAGGCGTGATCGTCACCGTTTTCCCTGACCGCGCGGATCGCTATTTCGAGGCGCCCATCAGCGCGCAAGAGTCACCCAAAACCCAAGCAAGCGAAACGACGCCCGCCCGCTAGAACACCCACATGTCGAACGAACATCCGGTAGTGGCCACGAACGCCCTGGCTGAGATCTACGCCCACGCGCGCACCGAATATCCGAAAGAGTGCTGCGGCATCATCTTTGGACCGAAGGATGCCCCAGACGCCAACCGCGCCCAGATCTGCCGCAACATTCAAGATGATCTGCACGCCGAAGATCCGGTCCAATTCTCTCGCGACGCCCACACCGCCTACAACTTCGATACGGGCGACATCTTCCGCTTGCAAAAGAGCCTGCGCGGCAACGAGCCGGCCAAGCTGATTTACCACTCCCACGCCAACGTGGGCGCCTACTTCAGCGACACCGATCAAGCCGCCGCAAAAATGGGTGACGAGCCCGCTTATCCCGTCGAATATCTGGTGGTGGACGTGCAGGCCGATGGGGTGCGTGGCTCGGTGCAATTTGCGTGGGATGACACGCAAAAACTGTATGTGGAAGTGCGCCGTTACGGTCCCGTCTAGCGATCAAGAGGCTCGCCGGTTCTGCCGATAGCGCTCTTCGTGAGCCTTCCTGCGCCCGGCGCAAAACAGGGGCCGCCAGGCCCGGCGCCTGTTCGCGCCACCGACACCCTACGTGATGAGGGGCCGCCTCAGCACGCGCCACCTGGCCCCCACAAAGCAGCGCCCGTGCGGCGCGTGACGATCCCTGCGTCCGTGGCACCCGTCATCCAGATCCCCGCGATGGACGCGCACATTTGGCTGCTGGCAGCCGTACGCTTCGTGGTCACCGCGGGCTTCGCTGTCGTGATGCCGTTTTTGGCGATGCACTTGGTGGTCGATCGCGGCATCTCTGTGTTGCGCATCGGCGGCTTGTGGGCGATGTCGAGCGCGGGATGTGCAGCCATGCAATGGGTGGCGGGGCACTTGGCCGATCGTGTGGGCCGCCGCCCGGTGTTGGTGGCGGGGATGATTGTTCGCTCGGCAAACCTGGCGCTGCTCGGGTACGCGCTTGGGCATGGCGCTTCGTTCGGAGTCATCGCTGCGCTTACGATCGTCAACGGTGCCCTGCGCGGCTTCTATGATCCCGTGGCGTGGGCCGTGGTGGCGTCGCTCGCTTCGCGCGAGGAGCGCGTGGCTGCGTTTTCGTTGCACCGGGTCGGCAGCAGCTTGGGTTGGGTGGCGGGCCCGTTGGTGGCCACGCTGGCGGCGAGCGCCGACTTCAGTTTCCTTTTCTATGTCTGCGCGCCCTTCACCTTGTTGGCGCCCGTGATGGCGATGTTCATCCCGGAAACGCGGCCCGAAAAGCCGCGGCAAACACCGAGCTTTTTCGACATGTTGGCGTTCGGTGGCGATCCCGCGTTTTTGCGCTTCCTGTTCGGATCGTTTGCTTACTTCATGCTGCAAACGCAGATGTATCACATGATGTCCGTGTTCGCGGCCAAGTACGTGGGGCTCGGGCGCGCGCAGGTGGGCACCTTGTTTACGCTCAACGCGATCTTGGTTGTGATGCTGCAACTGCCCGCCGTGCAGTGGATTCGCAAACTGGGCACGGCGAAAACGTTGGTGTTCGGATCCTTGGGCTATATGGCGGCTTTCGCGGCCTGCGGGCTGGCCTTCAACCATGTCTCGTTGTTGGCCTGCGTGGGCCTCATCACCTTGTGCGAGATCATGACCGCGCCTGCACAACAAGCGCGCGTTGCTGCGTTGGCGCCGCCCGACAAGGTCGCGCGCTACACCGGTATCTTCGGACTTTTTCAAGGCGCCGCGCAAACCATCGGGCCCGTGCTGGGCGTGTTCTTGCTCGAGACTGTTTCACCGCGAGGCGCGTGGTTCGTGCTGGCCACGTTGGGCTTGGCGGCGGCTCTGCTCTACCGCTCCGCCAAGCCCAGCACCGCCACTTTGCCTCCGCCGGGAAGCCAACGCCGTTAGCACATCACACAGCCAAGACGCTGGCGCCTGTTGTTTGGCGCGCTTCCAGATCGCGGTGTGCTTGCGCCACATCAGCCAACGCGTAGCGGGCACCGATGGGAATCGTCACCACCTTGCGTGCCACCACATCGATCAGCGATTTGGCACACGCTTCGAGCTCGGCGCGGCTGGCCGTATAGGCAAACAACGAAGGGCGCGTGATGAACAGCGAGCCCTTCGCGGCAAGCAGGCCTAGATCGAATGGGGGCACTTTGCCGGACGACTGGCCGAACAACACCATCATGCCGCGCGGACGCAAACAATCCAATGAGCCATCGAACGTGTCTTTGCCGACGCCGTCGTAAACCACCGAGGCCTTCTTGCCGCCCGTGATTTCATGCACGCGCTCAACGAAGTTCTCACGGCCATAGACAATGGTGTGATCGCAGCCGTGCGCGCGCGCCAACGCGGCCTTGGCATCTGAACCCACGGTGCCTATCACAGTGGCGCCCAGCGCCTTGGCCCACTGGCAAGCGATCAATCCCACGCCGCCGGCGGCTGCGTGAAACAACACCACGTCGCCTGGCTTCACCGCGAAGGTTTGCTGCAATAGGTACTGCGCCGTCATTCCTTTGAGCATCATGGCGGCGGCCACGTCGTCGGGGATTTCTGCGGGCAGCTTTACGGCGCGGTCTGCAGGTAAGACGCGCGTTTGTGCGTAGGCGCCCATGGGCCCTGCGTAAGCCACGCGATCTCCCACGGCGAACCCTTGCACGCCTGGGCCCAAGGCCTCGACCACGCCAGCGCCTTCTTGCCCCGCCACGAAGGGCAGTGACGGCGCTTTATAGACGCCCGTGCGGTAATAAACGTCGATGTAGTTGAGGCCGGCGAACGTTTGCCGCAGCCGCAGCTCGCCGGGCCCTGGGGGCGGCACGTCCACCGTCTCAAGGCGCAAAACCTCGGGGCCCCCCACTGCATGCACAAGCACAGATCGCGACATCGCCATTTCATAGCGCCGCCCCCTGCCCTGGCAAGCTTGATGGACGTTACGCGGGGCCTGAGATAGAAAGCCTTTGTGCAACCCCTGTTCTTGCGAGCGTGCCGAGGCGAAACAACTGACCGACCACCCTTGTGGCTGATGCGCCAGGCGGGCCGCTATTTGCCCGAATATCGCGCTTTGCGGGCCAACGTATCGTTTCTGGATTTGTGCAAGAACCCGGAGCGCGCCGCAGAGGTGACTTTGCAGCCTTTGCGTCGCTATGGCTTCGATGCGGCCATATTGTTCTCGGATCTCCTGATCCCGCTTGAGCCGATGGGTCTCGACGTGTCGTTCACGGAGCAGGGCCCCGCGATCTCCAATCCTGTGCGCACCGCCGAGGACGTCGACCGGCTCACGTTGTTCGATCCTGCCAAGGGCACACCGTTCGTGCTGGAAACGATCAAGCGCTTGCGGCCCGAGCTGGACAAACTTGGCCCCACGCCCTTGATTGGCTTCGCTGGCGCGCCGTTTACGGTTTCGACGTATGCCATCGAAGGCAAAACATCGAAACGCTTCGTCGAGACCAAGCGATTGTTCTACACGCAGCCCGAAGCCAGCAAGCGGTTGCTCGAAAAAATCGCCGAAGCCACGGCGGCCTACCTCATCGCCCAGGTGCATGCCGGGGCGCAGGCGATTCAGATCTTCGACAGCTGGGTGGGTGTGGCTTCGGTAGAAGATTGGGATCGCTTTTTGGTGGGACCCACAACGGCCTTGGTGAAAGCCGTGCAGGCCACCAGCGTGCCCGTGATCTACTTTCCCAACGGCGCCACCACGATGCTGGACCGCCTGGCAAAAGTGGGCGCCGATATGTACGGCATCGATTGGCACATTCCGTTGTCAGAAGCGCGCCGCCGCTTGGCCGCGGGCGGCGCTCCCGATGCGGCCGTTCAAGGCAATTTGGATCCCGCCCTGCTGCTGGGCCCGCCGAACGAGGTGGTTCGCCAAGCCCGCAGCATCATCGCGGAAGGCCAACGCCGAGGCCACGTGTTTAACCTCGGCCACGGCATCTATCCTGATACGCCTCTCGAAACCGTCGATGCGCTGGTGAACACCGTAAAGAACGGCTGAAGAGGCGGCCTAATGCCGGGCCAAGCCCAGCATCAAGACGGCTGTCTCGACGTAGATGAAGATGCCCATCACGTCGAGCAGCGAAGCGATGAAGGGGCCCGACGCCACAGCCGGATCGAGGCCCAGCCGCCGGATGAGCAGTGGCATGCCGGCCCCCACAACAGAGCCCAACGTCACGCACGCCACCAGGGCCGTGCCAACCGCCAAGGCAAAACGAACGCCTTCGTGGTTGCCGATGAATGCGGCCATCACCATGCCCAAACACCCAAGGATGCCCCCCAAGGCCAGGCCCATCCGGCATTCGCGCCACAGAATCTTGGCGGCGTCGCCGAACTCGAACTCCCCCAGCGCCATGCCACGGATCACGAGCGCTGCTGCTTGATTTCCGGTGTTGCCACCTGACGAGATGATGAGCGGAATAAAGAACGTCAACGCCACCACGGTGGCCGTAACAGTGCCGTAATGCTTGAGCACGCTGACAGTGAAGCTTTGCCCAATGAACAAAACCACAAGCCACACGGCGCGGCTGCGAAGGTAAGTCCAAAAGCTGGTGTCAAAGTATGAACCCGCGGGGGCCGCCACGGCGCCCAACTTCTGGATGTCTTCCGCCTGCTCTTCTTTGAGCACGTGCACAACGTCATCGACGGTGACAATGCCAAGCAGCTTGTGGGTCGAATCGACGACCGGCAGGGCCAACAAGTCGTAACGCTGAAACACGTGCGCCACTTCTTCTTGATCCATCTCCACCGGCACCGATACAACATCGGGCTCCATCAAGTCGGATAACTTGCGGCTGGCGGGCGCCAACAAAAGCTGGCGCAGCGAAATCACGCCCACAAGGGTTCCGTTTGGATCCACCGCGTAGGCTTCGTAAATCGTCTCTTTCTCTTCCGCGGTCCGCCGCACTTGTTCAATGGCGCGTTCCACCGTCAGCTCCGGCGACAGAGCCACGTATTCGGTGGTCATCAGACCACCCGCGCTCGATTCCGAATAGTTGATAAGGTCGCGGACGTCTTGCCGCTCTTCCTTATCCATGCGCGACAAGATGTCGGCGCGAACGTCGGGCTCGAGCTCTTGCAGAAGGTCGACGCGCTCGTCGGCCGACATTAGGTCGGTCAACTCAGCGGCCACACTGCGTTCGATTTGCTCCACCAGCTCGGCGCGCCGGCCGTGCTCCATGAAGTCGAGCGCTTCGGCCACAGCTTCGCGGGGCAGATTCGTCAGCAGTTTTACCGCCGGCGGATCTTCGAGCTCGGCAATAAGCTCGGATAGATCCGCCGCGTGAACTTCTTCCAGCAGCTCCGCCAGTTCAGCGGGGCTGGCCAATAGATTTTCGTCGAGATTGGGGCCTAAAAGGCTCGCAAGGCGCATAACGACCCCCGCGCGTGACGGTGAATATGAGGATGAGCGTCGATACGATAGCGCCTATTTCGCGGCTGGGAAGCAGCGCGGATCCGGAAGTGCCCCGGGCAACGCAAAGTATGTGAACACTTCTTCATTCGCTCCGGCCACAAGCACAGGTCGATCAGGCCCCGCGGCGCAGCTTGGGTTGCGGAACGGTACGACCGCAATGGCTTCGCCAAGGCCGCTGTTGGCTTCGGGATCGATGTCTGAGATCGTAAGTGGCGATTGCGTTCCGTCCGCCTTGAACACAAACAAGGCACCTGTGCCTGTCTTTCCACCCGCGGGGTAATTGGGCGCGGCTATAACGATCTCCGGGCCGGGTGATGCGGCATCGAGTTCCATCAAGGCCAAGCGCGCGCCGAAGTCCGCGGCCTGCGCCCCTGCCGGTGGGTTGATGATCAAGCTTGGGGTGGGCGGCACCGCAGGCGTAAATGGTCCAAAGAACACGTAGACCTTGTCTTGAGGGGCGCCGACAACGAGATCAGCCTTTCCATCGCCATTCAGATCGCCCGCAACCACGGCCGAACCGAAGCTAGGGCTGCCCGGAACTGTGATGGTGGTGGGGCATCCGAGCTCGGTTTCACTTCGATGCAGCAGCACGACCTTGCCCGCGCCCACGGCATCGGGCACGCCCACCGCAATTTCACCACCAGGCAAGTCCATCAGGTCGCCAATGGCCACCGCGCGCGAGAGTTCGTAAAGGTGCCCCAAGCGAATGGGGTTAAGGTCAAGCGCACATGCGCTTGGGGGCGTAAGCACCTGCGGCAGATTTGCAGCGCCATCTTCGATCAGGGCCACGCCCGCGTTCCCGGCAACCACCCAATCATCGAAAGCGGCATTGCCTGAAACGTTACCCGAGGCCACACCACGGCCATACCCTTGAATGCCCGAGAATTGCTGCGCCTTCGCCCCAACGGCCAAAGTGGGCGGGGGCAAAAGGCCAGCGTCGAGCGTGAACACATTGCCAGGGGAGATCTTCAGCCTAAACATCGCGCCGTTGCGGATCTCGGCCGTTTTGAAATCAGGCACACCCAACAGCACGGATGGAAACGCCTCGTCCGGCCGCAGAGCCAAAGCGACCGACCCGATTGGCGTGCTGTTCAAGGGCGTCAGCACCGTGTCGGGCACGTTGATCACCGTGGCCTTGCCCTTGGCATCAAGCTCCACAACAGCGGCCGCCACCTTCGTGATTGACGCCACAAAGAAGCGTGCCGCCACTTCGGGACGCTCCGCTGGAGGCGGCAAAGCCACGATCAGCCGACCGACGTCGTTGCCCAAATAACCGCCGGGCGCACCCACACTCAATACGGGCGCCTTCTCCACGGCGTCATCCAGCTTCTTCCAATCACACCCCACGCTCAAAGACGTGGCGGCGATACCCATGCACACTGTTTGTATTAGACGACGCATAATTTAGAACCTCCCCGAGGCGAAGAGCCCTGCCCCACCAGGCATTCCTACGGGTGTAATCGCCACATTTTTCTCATCGAGCTCAGCCTTGCTTGCGTCGTTTGAACGAAGAAAGTTGTAGACCGACATAATCCCCGTGATGGCCGAAAGCCCGAACGCGACGTCGGCCCCAATCGCCCAAAGTTTTCCCTCACTCACCCGCGGATCGTTGTTATCGATGAGGCGGCCCGCCGCGATGTCTTTCTTCAAACCATCTTCGCGATCGTTGGCTTGCAGACCGGCATAAATGCCGCCGCCCAAAAATGCCGCCGACAGCACGGCTGTGGTCCAGGCCCGCGTGCGCGGCGGTTTGGGATTGAATTGAACCTCAACCAAGGTTTGCGTGGCCTGCTTGACCGGCAGGTTGGCCTCGTAGTTCTCCATGCCTTCTTGCTCCACGCGCACGTCGTGGTTGCCAGGGGTGGTCTCGTATTGGCAGGGCGTGTCGCAGGCGAATTTTTCATCAACGTAAAGCTTTGCGCCCCGGCTCTTCTTGCCCACAACTGCAATCCAGCCTACGGAAACCTTCGCGAGATCCACGATGTGCGTGGTGGCCGTGCCCGGCTGCACTTCGATTTCCTTTTGCACCGATCCGTACCCTGCCTTCTCCACCCAAAGCATGTGCTTGCCCGGTTTGATGTGGCCGGTGTAGGGCGTACGGCCTATGGCGCCGATTTCTTTCTTGTCGAGGTAAACGTCAGCGCCCGCGACGTTCGACGCAATCTCGACCCACCCCAAGAAGTGCTCCTCGGATAAAGCGATGTACACATCCACGATCTTGTCTGACCGGGGATTGATCAAGCGAGACTCTGCCTTGAAACCCTTGGCTTCCACGATGATCTTGACCGGGCGAGGTTCCAACGAGCCTTGCCACTGCGTGGTGCCCAATGGCCCGTTCTTCTTGTCCTCAAGGTAAATCGTGGCGCCCTGCGGTTTCGAATCGATGATCACCAGGCCCTTCGTCTCAAGCGCAGGCAACATCGCCACCTCCGCGGGAGCCGCCGGCGCCTGGCCGGGCTGCGGCGCCGCTGCGGCACGGCTGGCGGTCAGCACACGCTGCAACCCTTGCAAGCGCAGTTCAACGTCACGCTTGTCTTTGGCCTCGGGGTTGCGGTCGATGTAGCGCTGAAAATAATCGATCGCCAATTCCCATTTTTGGCTGCGCTCGAACGAAACGGCGGCGTTGAATAAGAAAGCCGCGTAGGGCTTCTTCTCAAAAGCCGCCACGAACTTCGCCGCCGCGCCATCGAATTGTTCTTTGATGAACAACCGCTGCGCTTCTTCGAACTCCGCCTTGGCCGCCTGCAATGCAGGATCGGATTCCGGCGCCGCCGTTTCCTGGCCGAAAGACGGCACCGTGAAACCAAGAGTTAAGACCGCAAAAGCACATGCGGCGTGAAGGCTAAGACTCACTCGATTCATGGGCCGCAGCTTGCGTCATGCGGCAGCCGCAATCAAGAGTGTAAGGAGCCCTGGTAAACAAAGTTCGCATTCCCTTTCAGGACATAGGCACACATCTTTAAAGGGTCGTCACTTACGCCGTCGCCGGATTGTTGCCGTTTAGATTTTGTTCACAACCGCGCAACGAACGGCATGTTGCGGTATCGTAGTTTTATGGCCAAGCCGATCGATGAGGTCGCCGTTTTGGGTGCGGGCGTGATGGGAGCCGCCATCGCCGCCCACCTGGCGAATGCAGGATTGAAGGTTCTTCTGCTGGACATTCCTCCGAAGGACGCCCCGCCCGACAAGCCGGGCCTTCGGAACAAGGTGGCGGAGGATGGGTTGTCGCGGGCGAAAGCCAGCAAACCGGCCAGCTTTTTTGCCAAGCGGTTCGAGGCCCTTGTCCGCGTGGGGAACTTGGAAGACAACCTGCAAGACGCCGCCAAGTGCGACTTTATTGTTGAGGCCGTCATTGAGAACCTGGGCATCAAGCGCAAGCTTTACGAGCGCCTCGATGCCATGGGCGGCGACGCCGTCATCGCGTCCAACACGTCTGGATTGCCCTTGGCCGAACTGGTGGAAGGCCGCAGCTTGGCCTTCAAGAAGCGCTTCCTCATCACCCACTTTTTCAACCCACCCCGCTACCTCAAGTTGGTGGAGGTTGTCACCGGCGACGACACTGCCGACGCTGCCATTGACCTGGCCGAGCGCGTGTGTGGCACGTTGCTGGGCAAAGGCCTTGTGCGGGCCAAGGACACGCCCAACTTCATCGCCAACCGGGTGGGCACGTTCGGCCTGATGCGAACGCTGACCTTGGCTGCCGAGCAAGGTTATTCCGTGGAAGAGGTGGACGCGATCTTCGGCAAAGCCTTGGGCCGCCCCAAAAGCGCCGTGTTCCGCACAGCCGACGTGGTGGGCCTGGACACCCTCGCCCACGTGGCCAACAACTGTTACGAAGCGCTCGCCAACGACGAACGCCGCGACGTGTTCGCGCTGCCGCCCGTGTTACGCCAGCTGGTGGAACGCAAATGGCTGGGCAGCAAAGCGCGCCAGGGCTTCTACAAGAAAGAGGGCAAGGACATCTTGCAACTTGATCTCAAGACGCTCGAATACAAGCCCGGCGAAAAGCCACGCTTCGCCTCGATCGGGGCCACCAAAGGCGTTGACGATGTAGACGAGCGCACCCGCAGGGTCGTCAACGGTGACGACCGCGCCTCGACTTTGGCGCGGCAAGTGATCTACGAGACGCTGATCTACGCAGCCAATCGCTTGGGCGAGATCGCCGATTCCGTGGTCGACATTGATCGCGCCATGAAATGGGGCTTTGGTTGGGACCGCGGTCCGTTTGAAACCTGGGACGCCTTGGGCGTCAAAGACACGGTCGCCAAAATGGAAGCCATGGGACTTTCGGTGCCCGCGTGGGTGAAGGAACGCGTGGCTGCAGGGGAAGAGCGGTTCTACAAGCGTGAGACACCTACGCAGCTGTCCTATCTGGAATCGCGCGGCGGCTATCGGCCGGTGGCTCAGGATGAACGCAGCCTCTCGCTTGAAGAGGTGCGTGCCTGGGGCGGCGAGGTGGAACGCAACGCCAGCGCTTCATTGCTGGACATCGGCGACGGCGTTTTCTGCGTGGAATTTCACTCGAAGATGAACGCGATCGATCCCGACATCATCGCGATGATGCACAAGGGTGTGGACCGCGCCGAACGCGAGGGCGTGGCGCTCATCATTGGCAACGAAGCCCCCGAAGCATTCTGTGCCGGCGCCAACCTGTTCTCACTGATGGTGGGTCTGTCGCAAAACAACTACAAGGCCATCGATCAGATGTTGGTGGGCTTTCAAAACGCCTGCATGCGCACGCGCTACGCGCACGTACCCGTGGTGTGCGCTCCGTTCGGTTTGGCATTGGGTGGCGGCGCCGAAGTTGTGCTTGGTTGCCAATATGTGCGAGCCGCGGCCGAGCTTTATGTCGGCTGCGTGGAAGTGGGCGTGGGTCTCATCCCCGCGGGTGGCGGCTGCATGGAACTGGCCGCGCGAGCCAGCGCGATGGTGGGCAGCAACCCGAACATCGATCTGCTGGGCGTTGTTCGCGAGCCGTTCGAGTACCTGGGCACGGCCCGCGTATCCACGAGCGCCGAGGAAGCGCGAGATCTCGGTTACCTGCGCACGGGCGATTCGGTGTCCATGAGCCGGGATACATTGCTCGCCGACGCGAAGCAGTGGGCGCTTGGGCTGGCGCGCGCGGGTTACCGTCCCCCTCCCCCGCGCCGGATTAAAGTGGTGGGCGCGTCGGGGGCCGCCACGATGAATGCGGCTTTGCACAACCTTGCCGACGCCCATCGAATCAGCGAGCACGACGCACGAATCGGAAGGCACCTCGCGCGCATCTTAAGCGGTGGGGACGTGGCAGGCGGCGCCAAGGTGACCGAGCAGCACCTGCTGGATCTTGAGCGCGAAGCCTTCCTGTCATTGTGCGGCGAGGAGAAGACCCGCGCACGCATTCAACACATGTTGACCACCAGCAAGCCCCTGCGGAATTAACGAAAGACACCCCATGCGTGACGTAGCCATTTTATCAGCCGTAAGAACGCCCATTGGTCGGGCGCTTAAGGGGAACTTGCGCAACACCCGCCCCGATGATCTGGGCGCGCTGGTGGTGCGTGAGGCTTTGCGACGTGCCAACGTCGATCCAGCCGCGGCCGAAGATTTGATCTTTGGGTGTGCGTTGCCCGAAGCCGAACAAGGCCTCAACGTGGCGCGCATCATTGGCCATTTGGCCAACCTGCCCGATGAAGTGGCGGCGATGACGGTGAACCGCTTCTGCGCGTCTGGGCTGCAAGCCGCAGCCATTGCGGCCGACCGCATCGCTCTTGGGGCCATTGATGTGGCCGTGGCCGGTGGCGTGGAGTCGATGTCGATGATTCCGATGGGCGGCAACAAGGTGGCTTTGAACCCCACCTTGGTTGAAACCTTTCCGGACGCTTACATCCCGATGGGCAACACCGCGGAGAACGTTGCACGCAAGTTCAACGTGTCCCGTGAGGCCCAGGATGAATTCGCCTACAACAGCCACCAAAAGGCAGTGAAAGCCTGGGAAGATGGTCGCTTCGCCGCCGAATGCGTGGCCGTGGAAACCCGCGTCTGGGAGGACGATCGATGGGTGGCTGCCACGGTCGATAAGGACGAAGGCCCACGCAAGGAAACATCGGTGGCCAAACTTTCAGCGCTGCCGCCTGTTTTCGACCCCAGTGGCTCGGTGACGGCCGGCAACGCTTCGCCCTTGAACGACGGGGCCGCCGCCGTGGTGTTGATGGGAGGCGATCTCGCCAAGCGGCAAGGCAAGCAGGTTCGCGCTTATTTCCGGGCCTTCGCCGTGGCTGGCGTGCCACCTGGCCTCATGGGCATCGGCCCCGTGCCTGCGGTGCGCAAGCTGCTGTCGAAAGCGGGCCTGAAGGTCGACGACATTGATCTTTTCGAGGTCAACGAAGCGTTCGCTTCGCAGGCGGTCTATTGCATCGGCGAGTTGGGGCTCCCTAAGGATCGCGTGAACGTCAACGGCGGCGCGATTGCCCTGGGGCACCCGCTGGGCTGCACGGGCGCTCGTCAGATCGCCACGGCCTTGTCAGAGCTGGAGCGCCGTCAAGGGCGCTACGCCGTGCTCACGATGTGCATCGGCGGCGGGATGGGCGCCGCCGGACTCATCGAGCGCGCTTAGGCGCGGTTACGCCACACCCCGGGACTTTGCGGGCGCGAAGGCTTCTGGGGTGACCGGGATGGGCGTCAGCTCTTGCGTGGCGGCGCGGGGCGCGCGGTCTGCGGCCGCGTCCGCTGCCTCAAGCGGCAAAGCGGCGCCGACGACAAGCGCATGCAAGCGCGCAAGCGCCGACCAGGTGGCGATGACGCCGATCAAAGCCATGGCCACAACCACAGGCAGGAAGCGCAACGCAGGATGTGCGGCGGATGGCATCAGCAAGGCCCACAAAGGCGTGAAGGCACACCCACTCATCAAGTAAACGGCACGCTCGGGGCGGCGCATTTGCCCTCGCGGGATAGCCACCTTCATCACCTCGGCCTTCGCTGAGACGTAGCTGGTCATATAGCCACCGAACAGCGCCAACAAGGCGACCAACAACAGCGAGACGGATCCCCGGAAGTAGACCGCCAACCCAATGAGAATCACCGATTCTGTGACGCGGTCCAAGACTGAATCAAGCGCCTGACCCGAACGCGACGACACCCCCTGGTACTTGGCCAACATGCCATCAAGCGCATCGCAAAAGGCAGAAGTCATCCCCAGGAGGCACACGGTCGCGAAGGCTCCAAAACCGCCCGCCACCGCGGCGAAGCACGCAGGAACCACCGCAAAAAGGGTCACCGCGTTGGGTGTGGCTCCGGCTCGATCGAGCAGCTTCACAACCGGCCGCAGCACCCAGTAACCCAACTCCATGATCGGCACGGAGAGCATGGCGCTGCCGCCGTCTTGGTTCAGCCGATCCACACGGGCCCGGCCGCGCATGATCAACCTTCCTAAGTATGCCAAGACTGACGTGCCCAGGAACACCATCAGTCCGATTGCCACATAAGTATCTCGATTCACCGAATCCCCCCGTCCCACCGGCGCGCGCACAACGATGCTGAGCTTTCGTATTCCATATCTTGGGCCTTAGTGGTTAGACCAAAACTAGTGGAGAGTAAGATAGCCAACGACACCATTTGGTCGCACATAAAGTGCAATCCGAAGTTCTTTATTCCCCTTCCGGGCCAACAGATGGCCCAGACGGTTCGGCGGCACCTGCCCGCAGCTTCGTAATGTAGTTCCCAAGCTCCACAGGCACAGGCGCCTCGTAGGCCAGGGCTTCCCGCGTTACGGGGTGCGCAAATTCGAGACGCGCTGCATGAAGAGCCATGCGGGGCGGAACGGGCAGGCCCTTGACCTTGGGCACGTCGGGATCCCCCAGCACCTGGCACCCAAGGGAGCGCACATGCAGCCGGATCTGGTGGGTGCGGCCGGTCTCCAGACGCAGGCGCAACACCGAGGCCAGTTCACCCAGCCGCTCCGCCACTTCAACGTGCGTCACCGCCCGCTTGCCCCCGACCGGACGATCAATTGTGGCCACGTCACCGGGGAAGGCGCCCGCCACGACCGCCAAGTATTCGCGGAACATGTCGTGTACGGCAAAACGCTCTGACAACACGCGATTTGCCCAGGGCGATTTGGCAAACACCAGCACGCCGCTCGTTTGCAGATCTAACCGGTGAACCACAAACAGGCGCGAACGCCGTGGTCCCCGGCGGGACAACAGATCGGCCAAATTGTTGCGGTCACTTTCGGGCGTGGGCGCGGTGAGAAGACCCGCGGGCTTGTTCACCACCACGATGTCCTCGTCTTCAAACATCACTTCGTAAGCCGGCAGCTTGGCGGCATCTTCCTCACGCGCCGCCGTTCCCACCTGGTTCTTCGCGCGCGACAGCGCCCCGCCGATGTAAGCCGTGACCTCATCGCCCGCTTGCGTGGGCCGCGCCGCAAACTTGGTCCGCACCTTGTTCACGAACACGCCGCCCAAATCCAACAGCGTGCGGGCCTGGCGCCGCGACAAACCCTCAATGCGCTTGGCCAATAATTGATCGAGGCGCTGTCCCACGTCGTCGGGTGCGGCCACGAACGAGACGGTGCGCGCCCGGATCGGCAAACCGCCGCCTGTCTGCACGCTTTCCCCGCCTTTTTGGTTGGAGGGCGGCGGACCAGAGGCAGGCGGTGAATCGGGCATGGGCACGCGGAAAGTAGCAGGGCCTCCAGATCTCGGCCATTGTTGTTCCATGGGGCAAGGCGACAAACCAGAGCCGGGCGTGGATGCCTTACGCGTCGGCGTTTCGATGTGCCTGTTGGGAGCCAAGGTGCGTTTCGACGGCCAGCACAAACGCGACGGGTTCTTGGTGGATGTGCTTGGGCCCTATGTGCAATGGGTGGCGGTGTGCCCTGAGATTGAGGCGGGCATGTCGATTCCACGCCCCACCGTTCGGCTTGTGCGTAACAAAGCGGGCAAGACGCTGATGATCGCTCCCGACAGCGGCGAAGACTGGACCGCGCGCATGGAGCGCTTCGCCCACAAACGCACGGCCGACCTCGATGACGAAGATTTGGACGGTTACGTCCTGAAAAAGGCGTCCCCCAGCTGCGGTATGGAGCGGGTGAAGCTTTACCCGCCTGCGGGTGACAACGGTGAGCCGAGCCAACCAAGCAAAGACGGCGTCGGCTTATTTGCGGCCGCCCTGCTCTCTCGTTTTCCGAATCTGCCGGTCGAAGAAGAAGGTCGCCTTGAAGATCCGGCGCTGCGCGAGAATTTCATCGAACGGCTGTTTGCGTATAAACGCCTCAAAGCCTTGTGGGCCCAACGTTGGACGGTGGGCGCGCTGGTGGCTTTTCACACGGCGCACAAACTGACGCTGATGGCGCATTCACCGGAAGCTTATAAAAGCCTGGGGCAACTGGTGGCAGGCGCTAAGGCGATGCCGCGCGCGCAATTGCGCGAACGATACGAAACCGAGTTTATGGCGGCGCTCAAAAAACGGGCGACGCCGGGCCGCCACGCCAACGTGATGCAACACATGGCGGGTTATTTGCGCCCCCACCTGGACGCAGACGATCGCAACGAGGTGATGTCGCTCATCGATGATCACCGCCGCGGCCAATCACCTTTGATCGTGCCGCTGACGCTGCTAAAGCACCACATCCGACGGCACAACGTGGAGTATCTGCTGGGCCAAACGTATCTACAGCCCCACCCCAAAGAACTGATGCTGCGCAACCGCGTGTAGCGCCAGCGCGTGCGGTGGACAAGGCAGGTGTTCTATCCTAAGGTCACCGTTGATCGGCCCCGTAGCTCAGTTGGATAGAGCGACGGTTTCCTAAACCGTAGGTCGCGTGTTCGAGCCTCGCCGGGGTCACTTTAGTTTTGCTGCGCCAAGCGGCGTGCGCTTACGCAGCCACAGCGCCACGCGCACGGCCAGCAGGATCGCCAGCACGCTGCCGAAGATGAGAGGCTCTCGCAGATCCGCTTTCACGCGCCAGATGAAGTGCACCACCCCCGCCGCCGCCGCGACATAAGCCATCCGGTGAACGGCGCGCCAGCGTTTGCCTCCCAATCGTTTCACCATACGTGCAGTCGACGTGATTGCCAGAACCAGCAGCAACACAAAAGCGAAGGCGCCCACGGTGATGAAGGGCCGCTTCACAACGTCTTCCCACACTTCGGCGACGTCGAAGAATTTATCGACGCCGAGGTAGACGCTGACGTGTGCAAGACCGTACCAGAAGGCCGCCAAACCAAATGTGCGGCGCCACGGCGCCACCACGCCAACCTTGAACATCGTTCGCACCGGCGTGATCGCCAGCGAGGCCAGCAACACCAGCAAAGTCCACCACCCCAATCGGTTAAGCAGCGCTTCAATCGGATTGGCGCCAAGGCCGCCCGTCAGCGCCTGCGCGCCAAGCACCACCGCCGGAACAATTGCGAGCGCCCTACCCAACCACACCACTTGCGAACGCGACATGCCCTAGTAGTTCTTCCGCAAATCCATGCCGGTATACAGGCTGGCCACTTGGGTTGAGTAGCCGTTGAACATCAGCGTCTTGCGGCGTAAAAACTCGCCAATCCGACGTTCCTTCGCTTGGCTCCAGCGCGGGTGATCCACTTGCGGGTTCACGTTTGAATAAAAGCCATATTCCCCGGGGTTGCTGACGTTCCAGGCCGTCTTGGGTTGCTGCTCCACAAGCTTGATCTTCGCGATGGATTTGATGCTCTTGAAGCCGTATTTCCATGGCACGCTCAAGCGCCGGGGCGCGCCGTTTTGATTGGGCAGCACGCGGCCATACATGCCCACCGAGAGCATCGCCAACGGATGCATGGCTTCGTCGATCCGCAGGCCCTCCACATAAGGCCAATCGAGCACCGCACGATGTTGCCCCGGCATGTGGTCTGGATCGTAAAGCGTCTCGAAGGCCACGTACTTGGCGCGCGAGCTGGGTTCAAGCTTTTGCAGCAGCTTGCTCAACGAGAAGCCCACCCAGGGAATCACCATCGACCACGCTTCCACGCAGCGAAAACGGGACACGCGCTCTTCGAGCGGGAACATCTTGATCAACACGTCGATGTCGATCCTTTGTGGCTTCTTGAGCTCGCCCTCACACACGATCGTCCATGGTTTGGTTTTCAGCGTGTGGGCATTTTCTGCGGGGTCCGATTTGCTGGTGCCGAATTCATAGAAGTTATTGTAGGTGGTGGCGTTGTCCCAGCTGCTGGTTTCTTCGCCTGTCACCGACAGGGGGCTTGGTTTGACGCCACCCAACGAAGCCGTTTTCGCTGCCCCTTCTGCCTGCGCCAGCGCCGGCACCCCTGTGAGGCCCACAGCCACGGCGCCCGCCATGAATTGCCGCCGCGCTTTATAAACCGCCTCCGGCGTGATCTCGCTGGCCGGAGGTGGGTTGCCCAGCAGTCGTGTCCGTTTAATGCGTGAGTCCATGGGTGTTTCCTTCGCGACCCTCGTGGCCGGCTGTCTCTGCTAGCTTGCGGGCGTGGCTTCGTCTCACGATATCGCCAAACCGTTCAGCACGATCGTCGAAACCAAGATTACCTTGCAAGGTCAGCACAAGGTGTTTACGTGCCAGCGGTTGGACGGTAACGAAACAAATGTCACCGTGCTTTTCATTTCCGACCGCCCCATGCGCGTGGCTGACATTGACCTGCCCACGGGCACCGTGACCTTTGGGCATTTTTGGCGCGACCGCCTTTACAACGTTTACCATTGGCTCACCCCCACCGGCACCACCTTGGCCCACTATTTCAACATTGCCCACGAAACCACCATTTCGGCCGATGCGTTGCAGTGGCACGACCTGGAGTTAGACGTTTTGTGCCGCCCAGGCGCTTCACCCGAAGTGCTTGACGAAGATGAATTGCCACCAGACCTACCTGCACCCATGCGCCAGCTCATCGACCAGGGAATCAAAGACGTGTTCAGCGCTCTGCCCGCTTTGCAACCCGGCTTAGAAAGCGCGGCCGATGACCTGTGGTGCAAGGTGTTCGGGCAGCCACGTGAGGGCGCGCGATGATTTCCGTGGTCCAACGGGTGCAGCACGCCCAGGTGACGGTGGGCGACGAGGTGGTGGGCCGCATCGGCCACGGTCTGATGGTTTTGGTGGGCGTGGCTCGGGGCGACACGGAAGCCGACGTTGAGGCCACGGTTCGCAAACTTGTGGCGCTGCGCATGTTCGCGGGGAAAACGCCTATGGACCTCACCATCAAGGACGTCAACGGCGAGGTGTTGGCCGTCAGCCAATTTACACTTGTGGGTCGGCTGTATAAGGGCAACCGACCGAGCTTCGACAGCGCAGAAGCGCCCGAGCGGGCCAATGCGCTTTATGAGCTGTTTGTGTCGCAGCTGCGCGGGGCCGGCGTGCATGTTCAAACCGGCCGATTTGGCGCCGATATGCTGGTCACTTTGGCCAACGATGGCCCGGTGACCTTCATTATCGAAACCGCGGGCGGCGCGCTTGTGAAGCGGGATGTGACATCCCCTGCCCCTGCGTAGCCGCGTGTGTGCCTTGACGACTGGGGCAAGTCACGGCATTTTGAACGTCGGCAGCCGGCAGTATCCGGTCTGCCTTTAACAACCGCGAGTTCGGGGGTATCCGTCTCGCACACAGGAGAAAAACATGATCAGTGTGAAACTTCCCGATGGGTCGGCCCGGGATCTGGCCGATGGTGCGAGCGCCGCCGATTTGGCTGCCAGCATTGGACCAGGCCTGGCCAAGGCCGCCGTGGCCGCCAAGGTCAACGGCACGGTGGTGGATCTGCAGCGCGCGCTGCCCAATGGCGCCGAGGTGGCCTTGCTCACCAAGCGCGACGCCGAAGCCCTGGAAGTGCTGCGGCACTCCGCGGCCCACTTGATGGCCGATGCCATTTTGCGGCTTTATCCGAAGGCGCAGTTGACGATCGGTCCGGTGATCGAAGACGGCTTTTACTACGACATCTTTTTGCCCGAGGGGAAGATCTCGCCCGACGATTTGCCCCGCATCGAAGAAGAGATGCAGAAGATCGCCGACGGCAACGCGCCGTTTGTGCGCTGTGTTTCCAGCTACGACGAGGCGAACGAGCACTTCGCCCGCTACCGCGCGATTGATGGTGGCAACAACAAATTCAAGCAAGAGATTGTCGGCGACATCAAGGGGCGTGGCGAAGAGCTGACGTTCTACAAGCACGGCGATTTCATCGATTTGTGTCGCGGTCCGCACGTGCCGCACACGGGGTGGCTGAAGAACACGAAGCTCACGAAGACGGGCGGTTCGTATTGGCGCGCAGACGCCAACCGTGAGCAGCTCACGCGCGTGTATGGCACGGCGTTCTTCGATAAGAACGATCTCAAGGAATACCTGCACGTCCTTGAAGAAGCAAAGAAGCGCGATCACAGGCTTTTGGGCGAGAAGCTGGATCTATTCAGCTTTCACGACGAGGCCCCAGGCTTTCCGTTTTTCCATCCGCGCGGCACCACGCTGTTCACGACGCTGACGGATTACATGCGCAAACTGTTGCGCCGCCGCGGCTATATGGAGGTCAAAACGCCCCTCGTATTGAGCGAGGAGCTGTGGCACACGTCCGGCCACTACGACAATTACCTTGAGAACATGTTCTTCACGAAGTTGAAGCTGCGCGATCCGGCCAACCCGGAAAAGGTGCGCGACAACGTTGAAGAAGATCGGCCGATGGCGGTCAAGCCCATGAACTGCCCGGGCCACTTGATCACCTACCGAACGCACATGCACTCGCACAACCAGTTCCCGTTGCGCATCGCCGAGATGGGGCTGGTACACCGTCGTGAGCTTTCGGGCGTACGGCACGGGTTGTTCCGCGTGCAAGCCTTCACGCAGGACGACGCGCACCACTTCTGTACGATCGATCAGATCAAGTCGGAGATCTCGATGCTCATCGATTTCTTCCGCGAGGTTTATGGCACCTTTGATCTCACGGACGTGCGGCTTGAATTGTCCACGCGCCCGGCCAAGAGCTTGGGCACCGATGAGATGTGGAACAAGGCCGAGACGGCGCTCAAAGAAGCCCTGGATGAAAAGCAGGTCGAGTACCAGCTGAACCCCGGCGACGGTGCGTTCTATGGGCCGAAGATCGACTTTCACATCCGGGACGTTCTCAAGCGCTCATGGCAATGCGGCACCATTCAGCTTGATTTCTCGATGCCGCAGCGCTTTGGTTTGACGTACATCGGGGCCGATGGGCAAAAGCACACGCCTGTGATGTTGCACCGTGCTTGCTACGGCAGCATTGAGCGCTTCTTGGGCATCATCATCGAAAACTACGCGGGCGCCTTCCCCTTATGGCTGTCGCCTGTGCAGGCGTTGGTGATCCCCATCAGCGAAAAGTTCATCGGGTACGCGCGCGAGATCCACAACAAGTTGTTGGACCAAGGCATCCGTGCCGAAGTGAACCTCAGCGACGATCGTGTGGGTTACAAAATTCGCGACGCCAGCTTGCAGAAGCTGCCGTTGGTGATCGTGGTTGGCGAAAAAGAACAAGCCAACAACAGCATCAACGTTCGCTCGCGCGACAAGGGCGAGTTGGGCGAAATGTCGCTCGAAACGCTGGTGTCCACGATGGGGCCTTGGTCGAAGTAAAACAGCAGAATAGGCTTTGATGAATGAGGGTGCCGCTTGAAAAAGCGACACCCTTTTTCACTTTAGCGGCGGCAGAAACTGCATTGGATCGCGCGGCTCGTCGCCCAGGCGCACCTCAAAATGCAGGTGAGGCGCCGTGGCACGGCCGCTTTGCCCCACGCGGGCGATGGGCTGGCCGCGGCGCACCTTGTCGCCTCGTTGAGCCATCAACACCGAATTGTGCGCGTACGCGGTCAGCAGCCCGCCCCGGTGTTCGATGATGATCATGTTGCCGTAGCCCGAGAGCAGGTTGTCTGAGTAGATCACCACGCCATCGTCGGCCGCGAACACAGCGGTGCCCAACGGCGCTGACAGATCGATGCCCTCGTGATGCCGGCCCCAGCGATCACCAAACGTTGATGACACCAGCGGCCGCGCCACGGGCCAAGCCAAGCGCCCATCTTCGCGCGCCTGCGGCCGGTGCTCGGTGTTCGTGACGCTGCCGGGCCCGCGGCGGGGGACCTCGGTGGCGCCCACGATTTTGGTTTGTTCGTGTTTGTCGGGGCCCAACAAGAACAGCAGCTGCCCGGCTTTGGGCTCTTGGCCTTTCGCAAGGCCATTGATCTCGCGCAGATCTTCCACCGGCACGGCGGCCTTCTCTGACAGCGTGGCCAACGTTTCGCCTTCTTTGACCACGTGCCACGTGCCGGGCGGCGGCTCCGCGTGCAGCGGCTTGTCAGACGGCGACCATGGCCAGTAAGGCCAGCTGCCACCACAACCGCTCGTCGCCAACGCCAAGCCCAAAACCCACAGCAGCGACGCGCGTAACATGTTTGCCTTAAGGTTTTTCGTGCGTGGTGGCGGCGCGGACAAACGTGCCCACGTCCCAAGACTGCAGATCGCGCAGCAAGGCACCGTGCGTGAGATCCAAGGCCAACGGCGTCACCGAAGCCACGCCACTTTGCACGGCGCTGCAATCGCTCCCCGGCAGATCCGTGGCCTTTTCTTCCGGGCCGCCGATCCAATAATACGAACGGCCGCGCAGATCGGCGCGAACGTCCACCTGATCGCGGTACACACGCCGGCCGAGAAAGGTCACTTGGTAACCTGACAGCGCGCCCGCAGGAATGTTCACATTCAACAACGCGCCCTCGGGAAACGGCGATTGCTTTTGCCCGCGGGCCAGCGTCTCGGCCGCCAGCTCACGCACAAACGCCGCGCCCGCGGCAAAATCATGCGGCCGCTGCCGCTCCCCTGAAACGGCGATTGAAGGAATGCCTCGCAAGGTGGCTTCCACGGCCGCGGCCACAGTGCCCGAATAGAACACGTCTGAGCCGAGATTGAAGCCGTCGTTGATGCCCGAGATGCAAAGCGCCGGTTTGCGCGGCGCCAAGTGCAGGGCCGCGATGTAGATGCAATCCACGGGCGTGCCATCAATCGCGTAACGCTGAGGCGCAATCTCATCAACACGCAAAGGGCTGTTGAGCGTGATCGAATGGCTGGCGGCGCTGCGCTCGCGATCGGGAGCGGCAACGATGACGTCACCCAGATCCTCTACCGCCGCTATCAAGGCTGCGAGCCCCGGCGCTCCTATCCCATCGTCATTGCTGAGCAGGATAAGCGGTCGCTGTTGCAATCGCAGATCTCCAACGGTTAAGAGTTGGCCTTGAAAGCTTAGGTAGGGTTTTTGGGTCGGGGCGACTGGATTTGAACCAGCGACCCCCTGTCCCCCAGACAGGTGCGCTAACCAGGCTGCGCCACGCCCCGAACTTCCTCACTTTAGGTGGCAGACCACCGTCCTGCGAGGCCGTGTACTATTGCTCTACCAACGCCAAAAGGTCAATGATCCCCTGCTTTAATTTTTTCAAAGTCTCGCGGTCCAACGCTGGGTCGGGAACCTTGGCTGTTGTCTCTTCTTTCAGCCCCTGATCGCGCAGCGAGGCGCGTGCGCCTTCGATCGTAAAACGTTGGTTGTGCAGCAAATCGCGGATGCGCAGCACGAGGTCCACGTGCTCTCGTGTGTAGAGGCGTTGCCCGGACGTGGTCTTTTGCGGCCGCAGAGATTTGAACTCTGTTTCCCAGTACCGAAGCACATACGGCTTTACGGCACACAGCTTCGCGACGTCGCCGATCTTGAAGAAGGGTCTGTCGGGAATCTCAGGCGAAAGAACGGTGCGTTTTTTCGGGCGTGGCATGAACGTCAGCGCTCAAAACAATGAGACCCAAGCCACCCGCTGGGGCTGCGGGATTAGTCGTTCAATGCGTTCTTGAGAACTTGGCTTGGCTTAAACGTCAACACGCGGCGCGCGCTGATCGTTATCTCTTCGCCGGTCTGGGGGTTGCGGCCTGCACGCGAGTTCTTGTCGCGCACCACGAAGTTGCCAAAACCGGAGATCTTGATCTTCTCACCCTTTTCCAAGGTGTCTTTGATCGTATCGAAGACCGTCTCGACGATGTCGGCCGCTTCTTTCTTCGAAAATCCCCCAACCTTCTCGTACACGATTTCGACGATGTCGGCTTTCGTCATGGCGGGACAATTAAGCCCCAGTTCCCCCCTGATGTCAAAGCCTTGCGCCCACTTGGCTGCCACAGCACGCCATCGCGTGCACGGCGTCACCGCAGTTGCAGTGGGAAAGCCGCTTGTAAGGCGGCCAGCACGCCAGCGTGCGCGGCATCCACTTCGGCATCCGTGAGTGTGCGGTCGTCCGCGCGGTACGTGAGCGTCCACAGCATGCCCTTCTTTTTGGCGGGCACATATTTCGGATCGCGGAAATCCTCAAGCACGGATACCGCGCGAAGCAGCGGCGACGGCGTGGACCACAACGCATCCTGTTGTGCTTGGGCGGTGACGCTTTCATCCACCCAGAACGAGATGTCACGCGTCGTGGCTGGATACCGCGGAGGCAGGATCGGGTGGATCGCGGCTGCAGCGGCCGGAAATTGGTCGAGGTAAAGCTCGAGGTAAAAGGCCGTCTCGGTCAGCCGCAGGGCTTTGCGCGTGCGAGGGTGCAGTTCACCCAACAAGCCCACCCGCTGCCCCTGCACTTCGATCGAGGCCCCCACGCCAGGATGCAAGAACGGCACGTCACTGACAGGGACGTAGCGCGCGTCCTGCAAGGCGAAGCCCGCAAGCACCGCGGCGGCGACGCGTTTGAGGTCAAAGAAATCGACGGCTGCGCCGGGCCGCAGCCACCCGGGTTGCAAACCGCACAACAGCGCTGAGGCGTGGTTTTGCTGTGCAGCCGTCACATGGCCGGCCTGTTCCGCGCGCTCAACCACAGGCCCCACCTCGAACAACGCAAGGCTTTGAACGCCACGCGAAAGGTTGCGCTTCGCCGTCTCCACCAATCCGGGCAACAAAGAGGTGCGCATGACTTCGTAGTCGGCGGATATAGGATTGGACACGGCCAACCCGCGGACCAAGCGTTGATGCGCTTCGGGCGCGGCAGGAGCCAAGGCCGAGAGCCACCCCGACGGCACGAAGCCCCAGGTCACAACTTCGTTGAGCCCCGCGGAGACGAAACGTGCGCGCGCCAGATCGCTCGGCGCTTCGGGGTTCGGCGCGGCCTTGGCGTTGAAAATCATACGGCGGGGAACGACGCTTTCGTAGCCTTCGTGCCGCAGCACCTCTTCCACCAGATCGGCTTCCATGCTGAGGTCGGGCCGGTACGACGGAATCCCCAGATCCAAACGCGCGCTGTCGCCGTGGCCCGTGATACGCACTTCGTCGCACAGCCGCGACAAGGTTCGCTTGGCGCCTTCGAGGTTTCGGTTTGTGTCGCCCGAAAGCTTGCGAAGCGTGGCCAACGTTAATGAGGCCTGTCGGCGCGTGGGCGGCGAAGGATAGCGATCCACAACTTGATCCGCCTGTTGCGCTTGCGCCAAACCGCAAATCAATTCAGCGGCCCTTGCGGCTGCGCGTGCAATGCCCTCAGAATCCACGCCACGCTCAAAGCGGTGCGAAGCTTCGCTATGCAGCGACAAGCGCTTGGCTGTCTTGCGCACGCTCACGGGATCGAATGTGGCCGTCTCAAGCAACACGTTCTTCGTGTTGGGCCCGATTTCTGTCGATTGGCCTCCCATGACGCCGGCCAAGGCAATGGGGCTTTGCTCGTCAGCAATGACCGTGTCGCCAGCTTCGAGCACGCGCTCAACGCCATCGAGCGTAACCAATCGCTCGCCGGGATGGGCGCGCCGCACGTAAACGGCACCTTTGACCTTATCCAGGTCGAAGGCATGCAGTGGGTGCCCCAGCTCCAGAAGCACGTAGTTTGTGATGTCGACAAGGTTCGATATCGAACGCACACCGCAGGCCAACAAACGCATCCGCATGGCGAGTGGGCTGGGACCAACAACGACGTTTGCAAAGAAACGGGCCTGGTAGCGCCGGCAGGCCTTGTTGTCTTGGATCACTACGTCCAAGGCTTGGGCGCCTGCGCCCACCTTCAACGCGGGGGTCGCAGGCATGACCAATTCCGCGCTGTAGGCCGCGGCAAGTTCGCGCGCTAGACCGAGATGCGAAAGCGCGTCGCCCCGGTTGGGCGTGACGTTCACCTCGAAAACTGTATCGGCCAAGCCAAACGTAGAAACCGGATCAGCACCGGAGGGCGCATCGGCGTCCAAGATCAAGATCCCGTCGGCGCTTGGCGCGAGACCCAGCTCTTCCTCGCTGCACAACATGCCAGGCGACATCACGCCGCGAATCTCCTTCGCCGCCATCGTGAACCCAGGCAACGTGGCCCCTGGGGGCGCCCAGCAAACTTTGCCACCTGGCTCGGGAACATTGGCCGCGCCACACACAACTTCGTCCGTGCGCGCGCCGGCCTTCACCGTAACGATGCGAAGTTTGCTGGCCTGCGGGTGAGGCCTATAGGCAAGCACTTCGGCCACCAACAAGCCCGACAACCCACGGCCCAGATGCGTGGTGCCCTCAACCTCAAACCCGAGGCGCGTCAGATCGGCCGCGACCTGCACAGGGTCGCGGGGAAGCGTGGGCAAAAAATCGCGCAGCCAGTTAAAGGAAATTCTCACGATGGGCCTCTAAGCTTGCGATAACGATTGAGAAAATTGTTGAAGGAACCGCACGTCGTTGTCGTAGAACAAGCGCAGATCCGAAATTTCATATTTCAGCATCGCCATGCGGGAGAGCCCCATGCCGAACGCGTAGCCCGTGACCTGCTGCGGGTCGTATCCCACGTGCTTGAACACGTTCGGATGCACCATCCCGCAGCCGCCGATCTCAACCCAGCCCGTGCCTTTACACAGCCGGCACGAGCCATCTTTGCCATCGCACTTAAAGCAACTGGCATCCAGCTCGGCCGAAGGCTCTGTGAAGGGAAAGAAGCTGGGGCGCAAGCGAATGCGCGTGCCTGGACCAAAGAAGCGGCCAACGAAATCAAGCAAGGTGCCTTTGAGATCCGCGAAACTAACGTTGGGACCCACTTCCAGCCCTTCGACCTGAGGGAACATCGGCGTGTGGGTGGCGTCGTCGTCGCGCCGAAAGACGTTGCCGGGCGCGATGATGCGCACGGGTGGCGGCCCTGCCAGCATGGTGCGGATCTGCACCGGGGACGTGTGCGAACGCAGCACCAACCCGCCTTCGACGAAGAAAGTATCCTGCATGTCGCGCGCGGGGTGATCCGCAGGGGTGTTGAGAGCGTCGAAGTTATTCCACTCCGACTCGACCCACGGCCCTGTACGCACCTCGAAGCCCATGCGTGCGAACACTTGTTCAATCTCAAGGCGCACCAAGGTGAGCGGATGCAAAGTGCCGATCCCCTGCCCTCGTGGCGGCAAAGTCACATCCACCGAGCGAGCCAAGTCTCCTGCCAACGCTGCGTCCTCAACGGCGGCCAAACGTTCCTCGATAGCCTTTTCCATCTCCGAACGGGTGTCGTTCGCGGCGGCGCCCACTTTGGGGCGATCTTCGGCCGAGAGGCGCCCGAGCAGCTTCATCACTTCCGCGAGGCGTCCCTTCTTGCCCAGGAACTTTGATTGCACGGCGCGGATCTCGGGTTCCGTCACGAGACCTGCGATTTCCGCGGCAAAAGCCGCAGGTATCTGCCGCAGCTCTGCAATCAATGGCTCTACGTTGGCGGCGCCCTCTGTGCTCACGGCACACCTTTTTCTGAAGCCTTCACGGCGTTAGCGAAGCGTTGCGACTTTAAAACCAAAAACGCGGAGACCCAAGACTGGGCTCCGCGTTTCTTTCGGCGTCTGGCGTTGGGCCAGTCGCGATGGGAATGAATCGGGGGCTTACGCAGCCTTGGCGACTTCAACGACCTTGGCAAAGGCATTGGGGTCGGTCAAAGCGAGATCGGCCAAAATCTTACGATCCAATTCAACGCCAGCCTTCTTGAGGCCAGCGATCAAGCGCGAGTACGTTGTGCCAAGCTCACGAGCCACGGCGTTGATACGCACGATCCACAAGGCGCGGAAGTCGCCTTTCTTCTTCCGCCTGTGAAACAGGGCATAACGCCACTTGCGATGAACGGCCTCAACAGCCGTCTTCCACAAACGATGACGTCCACCGCGGAAGCCCTTGGCGTGCTTCAATATGCGGTTGCGACGACGACGAGTTTTAAAACCACCTTTAGCGCGAGGCATTGGCTACTATTCCTTTAATTCCGTAGCTGCGTATCTCCGAGAGACGCTGGAGACACAATCAGATTAACCGTAGGGGAGCATCGCCTTGATTTGATGCTCTTGTGACTTGGCGATGTATCCGCCTTTGCGCAGCCGCCGCTTTTGCTCGGCTGACTTGCTGGTCAGGTTGTGGCGCAGGTTGGCCCGTTTGCGCTTGACCCTTCCCTTTGCAGTCAGCTTGAAGCGCTTTTTGGCGCCGCTGTTCGTCTTCATCTTGTAGTTGGCCATGAGAGCGGCGGAGTATATAGACCCGGCGACCGCATGCAACACTTTTGCGTTGCAAAATCGCTGGTTCGGTGGGTTTTTTAGTTACGCAGGGCGGCCAGGGCCAGGCGCGGGTGGCGCCGAGGGCGCGGCGGCCGACGACGCGGGCGCCCCGGCAGGTGCGGGGGCAGCCGCTGCGGGCCCAGCAACGCCAGCAGGACCAGGGGCAGGTGCCACCGGTCGCGGACGGATGACGCCAGCCTTGGGTCCGATGATCATGACCATGCGCTTGCCTTCCAACGACGGCCGCTGTTCGATTTGCGCGTAGTCACCCAACGCAGCCAAAACGTTGCTCAACATCGCTTCACCGGTTTCAGGGTGAACGATCTCGCGGCCGCGGAACACGACCACCAACTTGCACTTGTTGCCTTCACCCAAGAACCGCTTGATGTGGTTAAGCTTGAACTCGAAATCGTGCGTGTCCGTCTTCGGGCGCAGCTTGATCTCTTTGACCACCACGGTGCTTTGGTGTTTGCGTGAAGCCTTTTCCTTCTTCGACGTCTCGTACTTGAACTTGCCGTAGTCCAAGATGCGGCACACCGGCGGCTTGGCGCGCGGATCGACCTCAACCAACTCAAGGCCCAGGGCATCCGCCATCGAGAGCGCTTCATGCGTGGGGATAACGCCTACTTGCTTGCCATCCGCACCGATCACGCGAACTTCAGGTACGCGGATTCTTCGCCCCACACGGTGGTTATCATCAGTCCTTCGCTCGGGAAACGGTCGCCTTCTAATGTTCATGCGCTCTACTTTTTCGACAGAGGGATGCCGTGCATCGGCATATTGAGGTCAAGCATATAGGGATTCGGTAAAGGGTGGACCAACATAGCACCCAAATTGGCCTGCAGGCGGGCCTCCAGATTGCGCCGGGCGCGCAGAGATGCACGGCTTCCGGCAGACAAACTGGTAGGCACGGGCAGGATTGAACTGCCGACCCCTACCGTGTCAAGGTAGTGCTCTTCCACTGAGCTACGTGCCTGTTTGGTTAAATTCAGTTTGCGTACACTAATTACCCAACCGCAGGTGTCAAGGAAAGAGTGAGAAGTTCCGAAGTGGATGGCTTGAGTTGTCGCGATCTTGACGCGCAACATTTCCCCACTCCGTGACAGCTGATACGGTGAAGCCCACATTGAAGATCCCTAAGAGCGAAGACCGTCTTTCGCCTGGCCGGCTCGCTGGTCTGGCTGGATTGGCGGCGGTGGGTGGTGCTCTGCTGGTTCCTTCGGTTGCTCATGCCCAAAGCCAAGGCGTGGTCGAACTGCAACGCTATCGGCCCGTCACGGCGGCCAATCGCGGCTTTGGGTTGGAGGGCACCAAGCCGCTCGGGCACTTGAAGTTAGCGGTGGCCCTGGACGTGAATTACGCCGCGTCTGCACTGCGCGTGACGTCGCTGGCGGCTGGGACCAGCACCACCAAGGACGCGGTTCGCTCGGCCGCAGCCGCCGACTTGATGATGGCGATCGGCTTGTTGGGTCGCTTCGAATTGGCGGTGGCCTTGCCTGTGACCTTGTCGCAGGCGGGTGACGCGCCGCTCGGCGCCGCGCCCACGCCAGACACGGGTGTGGGCGACGCGCGCTTCACGGTGCGAGCACGGTTGTGGGAACAAGGTGCGGATGGTTGGTCCCTTGGCGCGGGACTGACCGCCACATCGCCGTTTGGGCAAACGGGCACGTACGTCAACAATCCGGGGTTAACGGTGGAGCCACGTCTGGTGCTGGCGCACAAACGCCGCAGCTTGCAGTGGGGCGCACGCCTTGGGATGAGGCTTCGCGAAAGCACCAGCCTGCTTGGCACGCCCGTTCGCAACGAGGTGACGTTCGGCGCAGGAGCCGACAAGCGTTTCGGGCGTGCGTTTCACGGCATTGTTGAATTGCTTGGTTCAACGCCTGCCACGGATGGCGTTCTGAAGCGCCGCCTGACCCCGCTTGAGGCACTTGTTGGCGGCCGGTACCAGATGGGTCAATTCAACGTTGGCGCCGCGGCCGGGTTGGGTGTGGTTTCTGGCGTTGGCTCACCCGCGTGGCGAGTGCTTGCCACGCTTGCCTGGACCAACGATCCGCCCGACGCCGATCGCGACGGGTTGGTTGACACCAAAGACGCGTGCCCCGACGACCCGGAAGACAAAGACGGCTTCGAGGACCTGGATGGCTGCCCCGATCCTGACAATGACAAAGACGGCATCTTGGACGCGCTCGATCAGTGCCCTTCGGATCCCGAAGATTTGGACGGCTTCGAGGATGAAGATGGCTGCCCCGACCTCGACAACGACAAAGACGGGATCGCGGACGCGACTGACAAGTGCCCGAATGAGCCGGAAACCATAAACGAGTTCCAAGACGAAGACGGCTGCCCCGACGAAGTGCCCGCCACCGACAAAGACGGCGACGGCATTTTGGATCGCGACGACAAATGCCCTGACGACGCCGAAGACAAAGATGGCTTCGAAGACGAGGACGGCTGCCCTGATCCCGACAACGATAAAGACGGCATCTTGGACGCAGACGACAAGTGCCCCGCCCAGGCCGAAACGATCAACGGCCGCCAAGATGACGATGGTTGCCCTGACGAAGGCGCGCCTCAGGTGCGCATCGGCGAAAAGGAGCTCGAGACCCTGCAGGCGGTGTTCTTCACCACCAACCGCTTCCGGGTGCGGCACCGCTTCTGGAACATCCTGGATCAGATCGCGCTCACGCTGAAGGCGCACCCTGAAATCGGCCGCTGCGCGGTTGAGGGCCACGCGGATGCCACCGGCCCCGACGACTGGAATCAGAGGCTTTCGGTCATGCGCGCCGAAACCGTCGTGGCGTATTTGGTTGGTAAAGGGGTGGATCCGAAACGGCTGTCAGCGCTTGGCCAAGGTGGCGCCAAGCCTTGGGCCGACAACGAGACGGATGAAGGCCGGGCACGGAACCGGCGCGTGATGTTCCACATTGAAGGCGTATTCAGCAGCCGTTTGCCACCGAACTCGAAAAAGGTTTTCGATGAAGCGGAACTCATCCGCAAACAAAAGGCCGAGGTTGAAGGGAAGGACAAGGCCGAGGTGACTCCCGGTGGAAAGGGAACGCCGCAAGAGACGCCGCCCGCCAAGCAGACACCGAAAATGCCGGGGGTCGAAAATGGCCCCAAGGAGGCTCCTGCGCCCCAGACGAAGGCGGTGCCGGGGCCAACACCTGCCGCGCCGGCAGACAAGACGACGACACCCAAAAGGTCGTCGCTAGCCGAGCCGGCAGGCAAAGCAGCGCCCCCCACCGACGAGCCGGAAATTCCGACCCCGCCACCGGCGCCTGTGCCCGCGAAGCCTCCGGCGCCGCCGCCGGCCGGGAGCGCCAAAACGTTGCGCGAAGCCGTTCGCTTGCCCGATCAAACGGCCCGTTAGACGGTGCGGGCGGCCACCACGAGGCTGACCGATGTGGCGCCCGCAGCCAGCAGGGCTTCGGCACAAGCGCCACTGGTGGCGCCCGTCGTGAGGACATCGTCGACCAATATGACGGGACGCCCAGCGACGCGCCTGGGCTGTGCGACCGCAAAAGCACCTTGCGCTCGCGCCCGTCGCGCGGCCGCCGTTTCTTGGGCCACGTGCAGACCGTCGGTGAGACGCCGCATGCACAAAGGGGCAAGCGCCAGGCGCAAACCGGCAGCCGCTTGCTCTGTGGCGGCGCGGGCCAAATCGAAGGCCTGATTGAACCCGCGTTGTCGCAAACGTCGAGGGTGCAAAGGCACAGGCACGATCAGGGCCTCCGCCAAATCCGGCGTGGCTGCCAAACCAGCCCACACCAGTGGGGCCAACGCATGCACCAGGTCTTGGCGACCGTGCTTAAAGCGCACAAGGGCGGTGCTGATGGCGCCGCCATACAAAACAGCGGCCCGCACGGATGCGAAGCGCCACGGCTGGCGTTGGCACCGCTGGCAAGGCCCCTCGCCCTCGCCTTCACCCAATGCAGATCTGGGCATCGCACACAGCGTGCATGCTTGCCCCAGGGCGGTGATCGACGGCTCACAAGCGGCACAGAAGGCCACGTCAGGAGCGACGAAGGCGTCGCATGCGGCACAGCGCGAGGGCCAAAGCAGCTCGCGGCTTTGCAGTTTGAGCCATTGCAAGGCGGTCATGATCCCGTTATCGCGGCCAAGACAACAAAGTTGCGCGGTATCACCTGCGTGCGTTGGGCCACGTGACTTTGGCCTCCCGCGCGTCGGGCGGTTGACGTGCGGGCCGAAAAGCCGTTGAGTCCTCTTATGCGCATGTCAGGTGTGATTCCCCACCGGGGTTGGTTTGTGTCGCCCCACCGGGGTTGGTTGGCGTTGGGCTTGGTCGGCCTTATGGGCTTCTTCGCCACGGCACTGTCAGCGGCTTGGGTGATCGCACGCGGCCCCGCCGGACCCGCCGCCGCGATGGCGAAGGCAGCGGATAATTTCGTTGCGGCGTTGTCGGCCGAAGAAAAAGCGCGCGCGGTGTTTGCCTTCGATGTTCCGGGACGGACAGAGTGGCATTTCATTCCGAAGGACCGCACGGGCCTGCCGATCAAGGCCATGTCGCCCCAGCAACGCACGCTCGCACATGCCTTATTGAAGACAGGCCTCAGCGTTCCCGGCTACGCGAAAGCGAAGCTCATTATGACGCTTGAGACAGTGTTGCGGGATATGGAGAAGGATCCCATCAAGCGCGACCCGGAGAAATATTGGTTCTCGGTATTCGGCACGCCCACGCCCGCCGGTAACTGGGGATGGAAGGTCGAAGGGCATCACATCTCATTGAACTTTACGATCGTTAACGGGCACCTCGTGGCCACGTCGCCGTCGTTCTTGGGCGCCAACCCCGGTGAGGTGCGTGAGGGGCCGATGAAAGGCACACGCGCGCTTGGCACCGAGGAGGACGAGGGGCGCAAGTTCTTGATGTCGCTTTCAGACGAGCTGCGCGCGAAGGCCATCTTCGATCAAACGGCGCCGCCCGAAATTGTGACCGGCCCCGCCAGCGAAGTGAAGCCCCTGCCCGAAGTTGGCATCAGTGCGGCTTCACTGGATGCGAAACACAAGAGCACCCTCGTGGCACTGCTTGGTGTCTTTGCGGGCACGCTGAATCCGGCTTTGGCTGCCGAACGTTTGGCAAAGGTCAAAGCGGCAGGTGCCGACAAACTGCGGTTCGGTTGGGCCGGCGGCATCAAGCGCGGGGATCCGCACTATTACCGCATCAGTGGCCCCACGTTCTTGGTGGAATACGACAACACCCAAAATGGCGCCAACCACGTGCACACCATTTGGCGCGACTTCAACGGAGATTTTGGCCGCGATCTGCTGCGTGAACACTTGAACAACGCGCACCCCTAATGGCGGGGCTGCATCACCAACAAGTCGGGCACCCCATAGGCGCCGGGGCGATCGATGGCGAACGTTCCCGTCTGCACAAACAACTGCGCGGACGGTCCGCCGTCGAGCAATAGGGCGGAATCAAATTCGCCCAACCGTTCAAGGGCATGCGCTAAGGCGTTGGCGTCCACCGGCACCGCCGTGGAGACCAACGTCAACTGACGTCCCTCGTGGCCCACGGCCAAGGCGCTGCGGTATGCCACCTGCGGTTTCAACTTCACAGCCGCACCATCAATAAGCAGCCGCGGCCCGACTTGGATTGCCGTTTCATCTGCGGGGTGCGGCTCGTATTCACTGGTGTGGACGATGCGAGCGCGACCAGCTCGCGTGAAAAAGACGCCCCAATCGGCGCGCGAGCGGAGCGGTGATCGCACGTGGCCCTGTGACACGCGAAGCCCCAGCGGACGCCACTGCGGATCGAAGAAGCCCCCGTTGATCGCCGCCACAACATTGTGGCTTTTGGCTAGGCCCGCCGCCGTCAAAGGGCCGGCCGCGCCTGGGATTTCAAGCGTGGGATTGAACCTCTCAAGGTCGAACCGCACAAGATCGGCCTGAACGTCCCTGGCGTCCAAGAACCGGTGCTCAATGCCCGGACCCACCGATTCCCAACGGGGGGCGTGCGTGGCGCCCATGGTGAGGACCGCCGCCAACACAGCGCCCGACACCAATGCGCCTGCCGCCCAAGGCTTGACCCGCCGGGAGACACGGCGACGCAAGAGCAGGCGACGCGAAACGCCGCTGTTGTCTGTGCCGGGCACCGGCTAGAGCTTAGGACGAAAGCGAGGATGGGGCTAGCCGGGGCGGTGTTCCTGGCACAATCAGGCTGCGGGCCTTTTGCGAGACCGGGAATTTCGGTCGCTTTGACATCCGTTCAGGACTAGGATTCGACCGTTGCTTCCCGCGGAGATCCCCTCTCGCTACCGCGTCCTTGAAGAAGTTGGCCAAGGCGGTATGGCCGTCGTGTATCGAGCGCGCGACGAAAGCCTTCAGCGCGACGTCGCGGTGAAGGTGCTGCACAGCCATTTGCTCGCCGAGGCCGAATCAAAAGCGCGTCTGCGGCGCGAGGCACAGGCGGTGGCGAAGTTGCAGCACGAGAACATCGTGCAGATCTTCGACTACTCGGGCCCCGACTCGGCTTCGGCTTACATCGTCACCGAGTTCATCGAAGGGCTCACCCTCAAACAATGGCTCACAGACCGCCATCTGGTTTACCCCGAACTGGCGGCGATGATGGTCATCGAGGTGGCGAACGCCCTGGCCCACGCGCACGGCCTTGGGATCCTTCACCGAGACATCAAGCCCGAGAACATCATGGTTCGGCGAGACGGCTTGCTGAAGCTGATGGACTTTGGTGTTGCCCAAGTGATGGACATGGAGCGTATGACCGTGACGGGCCAGTTGATCGGCTCGCCCGCGTACATGGCCCCCGAACTTATCGAAGGTCGCTCAGTGGACGTGCGTACCGACGTCTTTGCCTTGGGGATTATTCTGTACCAGCTGGCGACGGGCGCCCTGCCCTTTGCCGGCCGAAACCCGCACGAGGTGTTCAAGCGCATCACCGATGCGCGTTATCCGGATCCACGCAGCAAAAACCAGCTGATCGGCGCACAGCTGACCAAAATCATTTCCCGCGCCTTGGCCAGGGAGCCGGACGACCGTTACCCCACAGCCAAAGCGTTGGCCGACGATCTGCGCGAGTACGTGGCCCAGGCTGGCTTGGTCGACCCGCGCCAGGAACTGCATAAGTTCTTCGCCGCCCCTGAAATTTACGCGGCGGATTTGAAACCCCGCATGCTGGCCACGTTGACGGAGGCGGGCAAAACCGCATTGGGCAACAAGCGCACGGCTTTGGCGATCGAATTGTGGAATCGTGCCCTGGCGCTGGACCCGCATTACCCGGCGGCGTTGACGGCTGTGCGTGCCCTTGAACGGGGGCAGCGGCTGCGTCGTACCTTGGTGGGCGTGTTTGCGACGGCTGTTTTGGTGTCGGGAACCGCGTTGGTGTTCCGGCTGGTGCCCGACCCTCTTCCAACAAAAGTCGTCACGGGGGCTGCCAGCCAGCAGACCGTGCCAAACAACACTGCGCCGCCAAAAACTGAAGTCGCGGCGGCGTTGCCCCCGCGCACCGAGCCGGCGGCGCCCTCGCCCTCACCGATCGCTTTGGCACCCGTAGGCTCTCCGAAGAGAACACGCACCGCGGTCCATTCGGTGCCCGAGCCGGCGGTTGTGACGGAGCCTCCTGTGGCGCCCGCGCTTGCACCGCCGGTGCGTTTCACCTTGGGGCCCAACCCCCAAGCCGTGGCCGTTTTCTTGGACGGCGTGAAACAGTTCGATTACGGCCCCGAGAACCACCAGCTTTCAGTGCCATGGGACGGCGAACACATCATTGAATTTCGCAAAGATGGTTTTTATGCGGCAAGGGTGACCGTGGGTCCGAACAAGTATCGCCCGGTGAACGATCACATCACAGCACGCCTGCAGGGCCAGCCAGCCGCGTTGATCGTGAAAGTGACCCCGGCCGGCAGCAAAGCGAGCGTGCTTTTGAGCAGCGTCGGGGGGACCTCCAAATGGCAGTTCGCGGCCGTGCCAGGGCAACTTGTGCGCGTGCCGTTTTTCGCAGACGATGATTTGAGAAAGAGTTTGATTGTTACAGTGGTGGATGAGAGGAATCGTCCCGTGATGCAGGAGCTCAACGTCACGCCCGGTGAAGCCAAAACCATTACCGTTGAGCTGCCCTAAGCGCCGCAAACCCAGATTCTGATGCGTCCGTCCCTTTCGTGCTGCCTTGCCACGTGTGCCTTGTGTACCCTGATTTGGGTTGAACACGCGCGCGCGGCTCCGGCGCCGAAGCCCAAGCCAAAGCCGGCCCGTGTGCAGACGCCCCCGCCGCCTGAGCCCGAACCCACGCTGGCGCCAGATCGACCGCCCATTGCAACCGCGGCCGAAACCTTTGAACGCGGCCGCATCGCTTTTGATCGCGGCGAATACGCCCGCGCGATCGAGCTGCTGCGGCCGATGCTCTACCCCGACATCCGTTTCGACGAGGAGAGCCAGGTGGTGCGGTCGCACCGCATGTTGGGCGTGGCGCACCTCTTTGAGAACCAGCCGACCGAAGCCCGCCAAGAGTTCCTGCGCTTGCTGGAATTGCGCCCTGATTATCGTTTCGATCCGCTGCTTGACCCGCCCCGGGTGGTCGACTTCTTCAACGAGATTTTGCGCGACCAAGAGGCGCAGATCGCGTCCCTTGAGCGGCGGCGCCATGAGGCTGAGAAGGCGGAGGCCCAGCGGGTGAAGCCGCGGCCGCAACAGATCCTTGAGCGCAACTACCAGCGGCACTCTTTGGCCGTGGCGCTCATTCCCTTCGGTGCGGGCCAGTTTCAAAACGGGCAGGCCAGCAAGGGATGGATGTTCATGGGGGCGGAATCAGCCCTGGCCGCCGTGTCACTGGCGGCCTTCACCACGAACTTCTTATTGTATGGCACCAACTACACGTTGCGGTGCAAGAAAACTCCCGCGGTGACGGGCGGCGCCTCGGGCGATTGTGCGTCCGAGGACGTGGATCGCACGGCCGAGAAACGTTCGGCGCTGTTGTTGAACGTGCAGCTTGTCTCGGGGGGCCTTTTTTTCGCCGTTGCCACCTGGGGCGTGGTGGACGCTTTGTTGCACTACGAGGACGTCGTGATGATCGGCTCGCCTCGTTTGGTGCCCGTTTCTGGCACCAAGCCGCTGCCACACGAGGGCGTCAAGGTGTCATTGTTCCCAGCGATGGTCGGCGACCGCCTGGGCGCAGGCTTGGCTTTGCGGTTCTGACTAGCCCTGTGGCCTGCAAGCCGTGATACTACTTGGGGTTGCCTATCGGCGCTCTGCGCTATAGACAGGCAACGGCACGGAAGAACAATGGCAACGCTGAAAATTCATCTGCCCGCGTCAGGCGTCAAGGTCTATCACATCTATAAGAAGCTCACGTCCTTAGGGCGGGGCGAGGACTGCGACGTGGTGTTGCCCGATCCCCTGCTGGGTGATACCCACGCCCACATCAACTTTGACGGGCGCGACTTTCACTTGGCGGTGCTTGAGCGCGGCGCCGAGATGTTCGTCAACGGCCGCAAGCGCACCAAGCATCGTTTGGCACACGAGGATCGCGTGCGGATGGGGCCAGCCGAGCTCGAGTTCTCGCTTTACGACACCCCCGTTTCCGACGACGTGGCTGCAAAAACGATTGCCGAGCTGAACTCATACAAGAAACTGTTCGAGTTTTCTCAACAGTTGATGGGCAACTATGAGGTACCCGCGCTGCTGGAATCGCTGATCGACATGGTGATTCAAGTCAGCAACGCTGACAAAGGCTTCATCGTGCTGGTGGAATCAGGCGAGCCCGTGGTGAAGGTGGCGCGCAACCTGCGGCGCGAAAGCATCGCGAACGCGATTAGCCACCTTTCGGATTCCATCTTGGCCAAGGTGGTGGAAACGAAGAAGGCCATCATCGTTTCAGATGCGCTCAACGACGACAGCTTCCGCACGGCCGCTTCGGTGGTGAACCTGAAGCTGACTTCGGTGATGTGCGTGCCGATGCTGGAGCGTGGCGACTTGCTGGGCGTGATCTACGTGGGCAACGACAACGTCGCCCGCTTGTTCGATGACACGCATCTTGAACTGCTCTCGATCTTCGCGGCACAGGCGTCGCTCATCATTCGCAACGCCTTGATGGTGAACGAACTGAGCCTCGACAAACGTTCGTTGCTGGAACACCTGGAGCGCATGCGCTTTGGCGAGATCGTGGGCTCTTGCCCACCGATGCAAGAGGTGTTTCGGAAGGTACAGAAAGTCTCGGCCACCGACATTTCGGTGTTGGTCACGGGCGAAACGGGCACGGGCAAGGAGCTCATCGCGCACGAGCTTCACAACCGATCGGCGCGCGCCAAGGGGCCCTTCGTTACCATCAATTGCGGTGCCATTCCCGAAAACCTGCTGGAGTCGGAACTGTTCGGTTATGTCAGAGGCGCCTTTACGGGTGCCGTGACCAATAAGGTGGGCCGCTTTCAATCGGCCAACGGCGGCACGTTGTTCCTGGATGAGATTGGCGAGATGCCGATGTCGCTGCAGGTGAAGATCCTGCGCGCGTTGCAGGAGCGGGTTGTGACCCGCGTGGGTGACAACAAACAAGAGCAGGTCGACATCCGAGTCATCGCGGCCACCCACCGCAACCTCGAAGAAGAGATACGCAACGGCCGGTTCCGGGAGGATCTGTATTACCGTCTGAACGTGGTGCAGTTGCACCTGCCGGCGCTGCGCGAGCGTGGCGAAGACATAGTCATGCTGGCTCGCTACATGCTCGGCAGGTATGCGCCCGAATACGGCAGCAAGGTGAAGGGTTATTCACCTGGTGCCATCGCTTCGCTGAAGCGGCACAACTGGCCGGGCAACATCCGGGAGCTTGAAAACCGGATCAAAAAAGCGGTGGTGCTGGCCGACAAGGCACTGCTGGGTCCCGAAGATCTGGGGCTTCTGCCGACGGATCTGCCCCCTATCCTGCCTTTGAACGAGGCCAAGGAAAAATTCCAGCGCGAGTACATCAACGAGATCTTGGCGCTCAACGATGGCAACCGCACGAAGACCGCGCGCGATCTGGGCGTGGATCCGCGCACCATTTTCCGTCACCTGGAAAAGGAAGACGGGCCGCTGCCCGCGGGCGGCGAAAATGCTTCGGACGAAGCCTGGGATCGATAGCGGCGTTCGCGTTAAGATGTGAGCGGTGCAGTTTTTGGGCGGCACATCAAAGGTGGTTCGCTGGCGACGTTGGGCCGTGACGTTGGCCGTGGCGTTGATGCCTTGCGCCTGCATTCTTCCCGTGTCGCCTGAGTTCCAGGATCCTGAGCCAAACCTTTCGCCGTACGTGGTGAACGTGTCGCCACCCATTGGATCCCCAGTGGGCGAAAACGATGAGATCGTGGTGACGCTTGCGGATCCGAATCCACAAGATCGCTTGTCACTGCGGTGGCTATTTAACTATCCGCCCTATTCCAGGCTGGTGAGCCGACGGTTCGATGGTGAGATCTTGGAACCCTCTGCGGGCGGCGCGGAAGTGCGCACGCGCGTGGTTAGGTTCAAGCCCATCTGTTTTCGCGATCTCGTGGGCGGATCAGAGCACCGTGCGATGTTGGTGGTTTCCGATCGGGGGTTTGAAGAATCTCCATCTTCAGAGTTTCCGTTTGATGTGGTGCCTGAAACCGCGCGCGTGTTGCGGTTGACGTGGAACGTGAAGAAAGCATGTCAATGAAGGGGATGGGCGCTGTGGTCGCTGCCAGCGTCTGGGCTCTTGGTGCCTGCAACACGGAACCGATGGCGGGCGGTTGCGGCAGTGATAGCCAATGTTCCGTTTCCGAGACCTGCTTGGCTAAAACGTGTGTGCCGAAGGAGCCGGGCCCGCGGTTGTTGCATGTCGCGGTCTTTCCCGCACCGGGCTTGGAGGCGGCCATCACCGAGTTTCCCAACGCGGTGTTTGGCGCAAGTTCTGTAACGCCTTTGCCCCTGTCGGCCAGGCTGAGCGTGTCGGGCACAGTGAAGGCCGCCCCGACGTCGCAGTTCGCGCAGCTTTCGCAGGGTGAATTGGCCGTCAGTGCACAACTGCCTTCGCTCGTTCCAGGCGCCCCCCCTTTGCTCTTTAACGCGGTGGCAGCGATCGCGGTGATGGGAGGTGGCGCTGCGTTTACTTTGTCTGTGCCGCAAACGCGGGCGCAAGAAGTGGCGACGGTCGTCGTGCTGCCACGCTCGCCGGTTGACACCGTGACGCCCCCTTCGGCTCACACCTTGGCTCTGCAGGAGCGCATGGAACTTTTGTTGCCCCCACTGGCGGAACTTCGTGTTGTGGAAGGCAGCGTTCGGACAGAGTTCGACCAAAGTGCGGTCGGCTATGTGGCGCAAGTGTTCCGCGACGGTCAGCTGGTGAGCGCAAAGGCACCGATAGGTGCCGACGGCCGTTTTCGTGTCACATTTACCCGGGCTAGCGACCCTGCGACCGATGCGGCCGTGCTACAGTTAGGTTTGCCAGGAACAGGCCCCGCGCCCAGTTTGTTCTACGCGCTCCCACCCGCGGCCACGGACGCCGGCGTTCTTCGGTTCCCAGCGCATCCCACGCCACAACTATTCCGTGTGCCAGTCGTCGCGGTGGATTCGATGGGAGCGTACACGCCGGTTGTGGCGGCTTTGCTGCGCTTTGAGACCAAACTGCCTTCTACCGGCGTCGGCGTGTCTGCCCGCTACGGGCAGGACGTTCAAGCAGGCGCTGATGGAACGGTCGATGTCCCACTCATTGCGGGGACGCTCGAAGGCGTACGCCAATACGCGGTGCAGGTGGTGAGCCCCAGCGGTTCGGAGGCGGCGTCGTCGTGCGTGCGGTCGTTCGGCGTGGGGCCTGCAGCCTCCGACTCGACGAACGTGCCCACCACGGCCGCCCTCGAACTTCCGCGAAGGCCCGCTTTGGCCGGCGTGTTGAAGCGAGCGGACCTGTCACCGTTGAGGGGCGCCGTGGTCACTGCCGTTCGACTGGGGCCATTGCCGGGCACGATGGACTGCGGGGTTCCCCATTGGCTGGGCGACGCGGTTACAACCACAGACGCCGGGGGGGCCTTCCGCCTGCGAGTGGACGCAGGCGTGTTTCGCGTGGAGGTGAGGCCTCCTCAAGGCGAAGCCATTCCCTTCACGGTTTGGAACGCGACGATAAGCAACGAAGGGTTGTTGCTGAACCTCACCTTGCCGTCCGGTCGTGTCGCCCAAGGCAAGGTCGTCACACCACTGCAAACGCCGTGTGGCGCGTGCCGCGTGATGGTCTACGAAGGGCCTCTCACCGCTCCGGCGGTGCTGCGCGCAGAAACCGTTACGGACCCAGCGGGCTTGTTCCGTGTTGTGCTGCCCGCGCCTTAGCCGCGGCGGGTGCGCGGCGCCAATTCCAGCACGGCACGCCCCTTTTTGAACACGCGCACGACCCCCGACGTTTGCGATACGGCCACCGCAATGGCCTCGGTCTGTGTGCTGATGCCGGCCGCAGCCATGTGACGAGCGCCCAACCCCAGCGGCACCTGCACGTTTTGTTCGTCGAAGTTGAGGTATCGCCCCGCCGCCAAAACCACGCCGTCCTCGCGGATGACAAACGCGCCGTCCAACACGGCAAACGCGCGCAGCGAGCGTTGCACGTCGGGGTTCAGCAGATTGCGTTCGTCTTCCGAATAGCCCCGAAACGGGTTTAGCGACATCTGACGGGAGTTCTCCATGGCGCTGTTTGAGTCGCCGATCACGAACAGCGCGCCCAACGGTCGCCCCTCCCACCCTTCCACGCCGGTGGTAACGGCAAGATCGATCACCGCCTCAAGCACCTCGGGGGGAATGGATTCGTCGTGCAAGAACGAGAAGCCACCCTCTTCGCCCTCGCCCCCCACCGTCACCACCAAAATGGAATCGGGCAACGAAGCCGGCTTGCGAGACAAAAGTGCCACCACGCTTTCGCCCTCAGAGTAAAGGCCCCGCGCAATGCCGGTAACGATGGCGATCTTCAGTTTCTCGCTACGGCCCAGATCATACTTAGGCAACGGCAGAACGGGGATGCCCATGGCCTCCACCACTTGCCGTTGCGCGGGGCTGACGATGGCTTGCACCAACTTCTTTCGCACCTGCGAACGGCCGCGAAAGGGTTCTTCGGGCAGCGGCAAATCCCCGACGTAAAGCAAATGCGCAAAGGGTCGCTTGCTGGCCAAAGCCAAAGCGGCACGAATGATTTCAAGCTGTGCGGACGTAGCTTTGCGAGGCATGAGGAACCAGCGGCTCGCCACTTTAACAAGTGCGCTATCATCCGTCGCCGCAAAACGATGCAAGCTTCGACCGTAGACATACGCTTTGCCGGCGGCACATTGGAACTGCGCCACTGGCCCGCGGGTGAGCTGCACGTTCCCGCTGGTTTCGTGTTCGATGAACGGACGGCCTGCCACCGTGCACCTGCGTGCCAATACGCCGATGCGGTTCGGTACCTGATTGCGAACCGCGTGGCTTACAATGATGCGGCCCGCGCCTATGCAACGTTGGCGGAGGGGGCGCGCGTGCACCGCGAGCCACGCCCGTATCAAGCGGAGGCCTTGGCGGCATGGAAAAAGGCGCACGGGCGCGGCGTGGTGGTGCTACCCACGGGCGCAGGCAAGACACAGGTGGCACTGATGGCGATCGATGATCGCCGCCGCAGCACTTTGGTGGTGGCGCCCACTTTAGATCTCGTTCGGCAATGGCACACCCAGTTGACCGATGCTTTCGGTGGACCCATCGGCGTGATCGGTGGCGGCGATTATGACGTGCAGCCGATCACGGTTAGCACGTACGACTCGGCCTATTTGCACATGGAGCATCTGGGCGCGCGTTTCGGACTGTTGGTGTTTGATGAATGCCACCATTTGCCGGGGGCCTCTTATGCCTTGGCCGCACGGTTTTCCTTGGCCCCCTTTCGCTTGGGTTTGACGGCCACGCCTGAACGCACCGACGGACGGGAAAGCGATTCGGCGTCGCTGGTCGGTCCCATTGTGTATCGCAAAGACATCGTCGAGTTGTCGGGCGACTACCTGGCCGAATACGAAACGGTTCGCGTGGCCGTTGATCTATCCGCCGAGGAGCGGGCTCAGTATGACGAAGCCCGTTCGATTTACGTGGGCTTCCTGCGCGAGCAAGGCATCGCGATGGCGAAACCCGATGGCTGGTCGCAGTTCATCATTCGTGCGTCACGCAGCGAGGCAGGCAGGCGGGCCATGAAGGCGTACCAGCGGCAGCGAGAGCTGGCCTTCACCGCGCCTGCGAAACTTGATTACCTGCAACGTCTGTTGTTTCAGCATCGCCATGATCGCGTGCTGATTTTTACGCAAGACAACGCCACATGCTACCAGGTGTCGCGCACTTTCTTGGTGCCAGCCATCACGCATCACACGAAGGTCAAAGAACGCACTTTATCGCTGCAGAAGTTTGCCGAAGGCCACTACAGCGTCTTGGTCACCTCCAAGGTGCTCAACGAAGGCGTGGATATACCCGCGGCCAACGTGGCGATCGTCCTTTCAGGCAGCGGCTCCGTGCGCGAACACGTGCAACGCTTGGGGCGCGTGCTGCGAAAATCCGCGGGAAAACGTGCCTTGCTTTATGAACTTGTGACAGGTGATACCTCTGAGGCCAGCACCAGCTCGCGGCGAAGGGATCACGTTGCTTACCGCTGAGCACGTTCACACGCGCCGCCGTGCAGACGAATTGCTTGTGGTGCCGCTCGACGAAAGGCAGCGGCTTGCCGCGCAGGCGATGGCCGAAGCCTATGGTGAGCTCGCACGCGCCTTCGTCGGCAAAGATCGGCAGAGTTTCATGGAGGCCTGTAAGGCTTTGACGCCATCGTGGGGCGCCAAAGATCGAAAGCTGGCCGACGGCATTTTTAAACTCGTGCTGGACCGATGCGTGTTCGAGGAAGAGACGCCGCTCGACTCGCAACAAGTGCGCGCCGATGTGTTCACGCGCGCGGCCGAACTGCGGCGGCAAGCGACGCGTCCAGAGGAGTTTAGCCGGCAAATCGTGTTGCAAGCGGCCGCGGAGCCTTTGGGCCAGCCAGCGGCCCTGCTCGACGCCGCGCTTTATGGCGATTTGCCGGGGGCGCACATTCTGAAGCAAGCCCTGGTGCCGCCGCCCGATCGGTTGTTGCAGCTATACGAATTGGCCCAGATTCAAGCGGTGTTGTTGCGTGCCACACGTGTGGTCGCGCGCGTGGCGTGCCAGGATCCGGCTCAGTTCCGCGGTCTGTTTCGAACACTAAAGTTTCATCAACTGCTATTCACCCTCACACCTGTGCCGGCGGGTGGCTACGAGATCACCCTTGATGGGCCCTTCTCGATGTTCGATGCAGGCACCCGCTATGGCCTGAAGTTGGCGTTGGCGCTGCCCTCGATCATGGCGTGCGATGCGTGGAGCCTCACCGCCGACGTTTTATGGGGACGTGAGCGCAAGCCATTGCGCTTTCGACAAAAGGGCCAAAGCCGCCCCTGTGACGAAAGCGGCACAACCATGGCCGAGCCCGTCAGTGTGATCTTGCAACGATGGCCGGCGCTGCAATGCGATTGGACGGCGGCGGCAAGCGCGCGTGTGCTGGATCTTCCAGGCGCAGGGTTGTGCGTCCCGGATCTCGAATTCACCCACGTGAACACCGGTCATACGGTGTTTTTTGAACTCCTGGGATACTGGAGCCGCGCGGCTGTGTGGAAGCGCGTGGAGCTTTGCGAAGCCGGCCTGCCGTTTTCGGTGGTGTTTGGCGTAAGCAAAGCGCTGCGCGTGTCCGAGGACGTCTTGGGGGACGAAACGGCCGCCGCTCTTTACGTGTTCACGAAGACGCCCAACGCCCGCTCATTGCTCGAACGCATTGAGCGGGTGGCCGCGCGCCATCGATAAAGGTCAGCTGCCGCTATAGCGCTTCTTCACCAGCATCACGATCGAATCTTTGGCGCAGTCTTGGCAATAGCCGAAGCGGCTCTTGAGCACGCTGAGCGTTTGCTTGGCGTCTTCAAGGGCGTCCTTGTCCAGTGCCGATTCGCCTTCGGTGAGGTAGCGCAACAGGCTTTCGTTCAGTTTGCGGATGCGCTTTTTGTTTTCATTAAAGAACGCCTCGCGCAGGCTCTGAATGTGACGAGGGAACAGCGTCTCGAGATCGGGCCGGCGGTTGGGGTGATCCACCGACCATGCACCAATGCGGGAGATGATGTCGCGCCGCCATTCTTCGCGCTTGCTGCCCGTGCCCACGTCAAGATGCTTTTCAATCTCAGACATGAACTCTTCGCTGGCGGGCTCTTCTTTGCGCGTGATCGGGTTGTAAACCTTCTCGCCCTTGATCCACGAAGACACCTGCGAGATGTAGCGGCTGAACTGATCCAGATACCGCTGCTCCTCCACCAACCCCATCGATACGCGCACCTCATGATCGATCCGATCAATCAGTTTTTCGCGCACCTGAAACACGAACTTGCGGTGTTCGTGGTAGCCCCCTGAAACCGGCTCCTGCTTAAGAAAATCGTAAACCGATACCGCTTTGACCAGTTCCTCCAATTCATCCAGAACTGCAAAAGGCGAGAAGCACGAAAACCGCGTGCTTTGGCCGGCGTTCATGATTGCCAGCTTCATCTCGCGCGGCGACGCCCCTGAGCGGCCCTCGTAGTTGGGGTAGCTGTCGGATTCGCGCGCCACTTTTTCCCGCTCGGCATTTAGATCGCGGATCTGATCACTCGTGAACCCTTCGGGAAGATCGTCGCCCGCATACAAGGTGGCCTTTTCGATGGGCGATAGCCGCCCCACAAGGTCCGCGGTGGCCTTGCCGTACTTTTCGGTCATCGGCTTACGCATGCGCGTGAGCACGGCCCACAAGGCCGCAACCCACGCCACGTGCGGCGCCACGTGTCGCGTGCCGCCGCCCACCGCATTGGTCAGATGCTCTTGATAGATCTGCTCTTCGATTTTGTAGTCGAGCAGATAAGGCGCGCGGACAAGCTCCATGCGGCCTTTAAAGGATTGGAACTCAGGAATTTCCTTGAAGGCCGAAAGATAACCTTCATTTGAAGACGCCAGGAACACGGTATCCACCTGCAGGTTGGCGGCGTCCAGCGATACATGCCCGTCTTCCACGGTGCCAAGCAGGTATTTGAAGGCGTCCAGCGGGCGTTTCAGCAGATCCGCAAACTCCACCACACCGCGGTTCGCATCCACCAGTTCGCCTTGGTATTCGAACAGCGGCAAAGCGCTCACTGCCGGCGGCAAGCCGGCCAAGTTCTTGCCCACCGTCAATTGGCGGGCCGAAGCGTCCACAGCCAGCTGCGGCCCCACGGTGGCCACGCCCACGCGGTAGCGGCGCGAGATAAAAAAGCGCTCCACTTGCACATGCCGCAAAACCCGGCCGAGATCGCCCCGGTAAGAATTGAGCAAGGCCTCAAAGATCATCCGGTTGCGCGGGTTCAGATCGCCATCGGCCAGCAAACGCGCCGGCCGAAACCCTTCACGCAAAGGACCCGCCAAAACGTCATCGAGCAACAGCTTGCGCTTATCCCGTGGGATCAGCAGCAGGGGGTGGTCTTTGAGTTCATCCACCAATTTTGCCTCGATTAGATCATCGTCGAGGTAGGCGTATGAATCGCTCACCGGCGTTGGTTCGGGCCCGCGGTCACCAAAGCCGATGCCGCCCTTCACAAGCTTTTGCACTGGGAAGATCCAGTTAAAGCGATAGACGGCGCCCTCGTCGAGAGACGCATAATGCTCCATCGCCCGTTGCACGCAGCCGATGAAGGTTGATTTGGCGCTGCCGTTTGGTCCGTGCAGCAGAATCAGGCGGTTGGTGCGCCCTTCCCGCGCGAAATTTGAGAGCAGGCGATAAACGAGATCTTGCACCTCTTCTTGGCCCATCAACCGATCGCGCCCGCCATCCCAGGGGCAATCGAACAGTTTGAAGCGCTTCATCTCGCCCCGGGGCGTGTTGACCGCTTCGTGTCCGAAATGGTCGAACACGTCGCGCAGGTATTCGGCCGCAGACCTGGATTGTTGTTTGGGATTTTCCCCAAACAGCGCCAGATATTCGCCGAACGACATGACCCGCCGGTTCTTGGCGTAAACGTCGCGGGTTTCGCCGGCTAGCGACCCCAGCCACCCTCTGGCATCAAAAGATTGGTCCATCGTGGTATTTTCCGCAGCGCCCGAATTCGCCGTGCATAACTTTTGCCCCGGCTCCGTCTCAAGTATAGAGGGATCCATATGAAAGCTCACTTTTCACTCGTCGCATTGCTGACGGTTTCGTTCGCCACCGCCCCCGCCTTCGCCGCAGCGAAGCCCGCAAAGAAGAAAATCGTGGCCCCCGCGCCAGCCGCTGCCGTAAAAGCGCCGGCTGAGGAGCCAGAATCGCCTGTGGTTCCCGCTCCTCCAGGGTCGCACCCTATGGAAGACCTCAAGAAGTCACACGTGAAGCTGCAAAAGCTGGTGGGCAAGAGCAGCCCCTCTTGGTCGCCACAGAACGACGCCAAAACGCAGGAAGTGCGTGACGTGGTCAATGGCTTCTTGGACTTTCAAGAGCTGGCGCAGCGCTCGCTGTCGAAGCACTGGGATGGCATCGCGCCCGCCAAGCGACGGGAGTTCGTCGCCACCTTGCGGGAGCTCGTCGAACGCAACTACATCGACCAGATGAACGGTTCGGCCAACTACAAGTTGGACTGGGAAAAGGAAGACCTTAAGCCGACCGAAGCCACCGTGCAGGCAAAGTTGACCACGGTGTCGCGCGGCAAGCCCGTGGACGTGGCGATGGAGTACCGCTTGGTCCACAAACAACGCGGCTGGGTTGTGTATGACGTTGTCACTGACGAACAGAGCCTTCTTGAAACGTATCGCGCGGAATTCAACAAGGTCATCAAGAAGGAATCCTTCGAAGCCCTGCTTGCGAAATTGAAGCAAAAGCTCGACGAGAAAAAGCAGAACGGCAAGGGCAAGTCGAAGTAGTCTTCGCGGGTGACGTTCCGCGCATCCGCCGCCCTGCATCGACGCTCGTGTGCGCCTCCCTTCGGCAAATGGGGAGGCGTTTTGGTTTTGTTCGCTGCCTTGGCCTACCTGCCCGCCTGCGGCGACGACTGTTGCACGTTTGACGGGGAGCCGGTGACGCTGTCTGCGGCCTCTGACGGCGCCTTGTGGGCCCGCATCCGCGATCGCAGCACGCAACAAGTGGGTTGGGCCCTGCTCGACACGTCGTCGCCGGTGAACCTGTGGAATGGCACGCCCGGCGGGGGGCTGCAAGAGCACGGGTTCGACCTGCTGGCCGCCGATTCTGCGCAGCCCCTGCTGCGTGGCAGCTTCAAAGGCTTGTGGGCCCAGCCCCTGGCGCTGACGGGGCCACCTCCAGGGCTCGATGGACCCGTGTTGGCGGTTCTGGGTGGTGAGTTCCTGCGCAGCTATGTGCCTACCTTCGCGCGACGTGAAGCCACCGCGGCGCCCACTGTAACAATTTGGGATCGGCAACCCGCCAGCACGGGCTTTCTCGACACCGCCAAATACGCCGTGCTTGAGATGAATTTGTTGGGGGGCGGTCAATTGAACGCCAAGGGACAACCCGACATCTTCGGCATCCGAGGACCTCATCAGTTCCCCGGGTCCCAGGTTGTTCTGCGTGGGTGTGCGGCGCCTGCCGCCTTTGTGCCTTCGACCGAGGTTTTGCCCACCTGTTGCAAGGGCCAAGAGCGCACGCTGGCCACCGGCGTGGATGTGTCGCTGGCCCTGGCCACGGGCCTCGGCGGCGTGTTGATCGCCGAATCGGCTTGGGCGCGCATCTTTCCGCGTCTGCCCGCCCCTGCCGCGACGCCGGCCGACGCGGTCCCCATCTTTCATCCCGCGCATTCAGAACCCATCATTGGCCGCCGGGCCAGCTTGCCCAGCTTGGCGTTGGTGAACCTGGAAACCAGCGCCGCCCAAGATCCCGGCGCCTGCGTTGAGCTTGGCCGCGCGCGCCGCACGGAACTTGTGGCGATCAGCCAAAGCCAAAGCTCTTCGGTCGCACATTGTCCGGAACCCTGCGACCGCGACCCTCGCGAAACCTCAAAGGGCGTGGCAAGCGCGGCCTACGTTGAATTGAACAAAGGAATCGAAGTGCTTGTGATTCCTGATAACAGCGCCATTTTGCAGGCCGTACGCGCAGAAATTCGTCCAGAGGGGCCCGAAATAGATGGTCTTCTCGGAGCCTCGGCCCTCAAGTCTTTACGCATTGAGCTCGATTATCGTCCCAGGCCCGCTCGCGTGATCGTCTCTTGCGAGGCGGGCTCATCGGATCAATGTCGCGCCGTCGGACGCTGCCCCAGACTTCCAAACAAGGACTCCAAACGGGTCTGCTTCGACGTGTCCGTTCACAGTCTGCCTGCGACGTGCGACAACCCCAGACCCGAATGCGCCGCCTTTTAACGCTGTCTACCTTTCTGGCCGTGGCCGTCAGCATCCCGGCGGGGCTTTGTCCTTCGCTGGCCAGCGCACAGGCCAACCCAGAAGCGGAGGCGGGCGCCGACGCGGCCGCCTCACCCAAGAAAAAGAAAAAGCGCTCGCCCGCCAAACCCGCCGCCGCACCCAAGCCGGTGCCTGCCGCCAAGCCTGCAGAAGCTGCCAAACCCGTGGTGGTGGAACAGCCGCCCGAGGCGCCCAAACCCGCCGCGGCTCTTCCCGCTTCCGCGGCGGGCCCCCCACCCGATCTGATGCCGCAGCTTACTGACAGCACGCCGCCATCGAAGCTCGCCATCAGCGCGTTCATCGTTGAAGGCGACAACCCGCCGGCGGCGCTCGTTTACCAATTGCAAGACGGCTTCATCTTGGGGTTGGTGCGCGCAGGCGTGCGGGTGATCGATCACGAAGATCTCAAGAATCGCCTCAAAGGCAAACCAGATCTGTGGGCGTGTGATACGTCGCCGTGCCTTAAGCAGTTGGGGCAAGAGTTGGCCGTGCGTTATGTGGTGCGTGTGCAGGTGAGCATTACGGGCAACAGCTATCGGATGTCCGCCCGCGTGTTTCAAACCACGGGCGCCGCACCGGCCGCGTTGCCAATTGAAACGCAATCGCGCTTTTGTGATGTGTGCACCGTCACCGAAGCGCGAGAGGCGATGTTGCGCTTGGCTGATGGCATCCGGGTGCCTGACGAGCCGGGCCTGCTTGAGTCGGAACGGCCGATGCTTCCTCCGCCCTCACTGCGATCCTCCAAAAAGTTTGCGGTGTCTGCGATCGCGGTGGGCTTAACGTCCATCATCGCAGGCACCATTGTGTTGGCCGCCGCGGGCGATCGTGACAAGGGCCTCGCCGCGTTGGGCGGCGCGTGCATGGGCGCCGGCGCGCTGACATCGATCGGCGGCGTATTCCTCTACGGCGAAGCGGCCAAGCCCATGCGGCCTGCCCCCGCCCCGGCGCCATCCGCGTCGCCGCCGTAAGCTACGAAGGCCTTTTCTCAGGCAGGCGGCAACGATCGGGCCGCTTAGCGAGCGGACGAAGCGCGATCCGCTTGAAATGTATCTCGGCGCCTTCTGATGCCAAAGCGATCGCGCCTTCATTCAAAGGCGTTTCCACATCGCCGGTAAAGGTGCGCGCGTTCGCACACTGCATGGTGAGTTTGCCGTTGGTCATAAAAGCGATGTTGCCGCCAAACACCAAGGCCTCACTGGTGTTCCACTCGCCGAAGCCTTTTTCATAGTCGTTGCTCTTCACAACGCGTGGTTCAGCGTCGGCGGCGGGAAGCGTTTGCAGTGGATAGCCGGCGGTATACATGAGCAGCGGATTGCCCATGAAGCGCTCGCGGCGGGATGGCACGTCCACTCGCACGCCTGCGCCCACCCAAAGGTCGCCGCAGGAGCCCTCCTGCAATTCGAGTTCAAGACCCGTGGGCCACGGCTTGCCGTCGCCAAACAAGGGCCCCTTGGGCACGGCGTGAAGAATCACACCGCTTGATCGTCGCAGATGCGCCCGTGGCGGCCATTTGTCGTTGCCCCAACGCCACTGCACGCGCAGCTGATAATTCCCGTAGGTTTTCGCCGACACCAGCGCGCCAAACGCTTCGCCTGAGATCCGCAGCAGCTTGTGGCCGTCGTCCTCGATCACGGTGAACACGTTTTGCGGCAACGCGGGCGCGGGCTTGCCTGGGGCAGGTGGCGCGAAGAACGGCTGCCAACCTTCAAGTGACTGGCCGTCGAACAATGGCTGCCAGTTGGGATCGTCATCGTCTTTATTCGCTTCGGCCGGCTTACGCGACTTCGCGTGCGGTTTGGATTTTTTCCGTGCGCCCCACGCGTTCCCCAGCCAAGCGAGCGGCCCCACAGCGCTTGCCGCCGCCAATAACGTTCGTCGCTTCATGGTACTTCCAAAGCCAACAAGTTACGCGTCCAAGCGGAACTTACCCGCCTGGGCGGGATCACGCCGGTGCGAGGGCACAGCGGGCCCTAAATCAGGCTTGCTGGGTGGCGCGGGCTTAACGGGTGGGGGCGGCGGCTCGGGCTGAGGTTCGAAAGGCGCCGTGCGAGATTTGCTGGATTTGCGAGGCGGAGCGCTTGCCTGGGGGACAGGCGGCGGTTTGTATGGCTGGAAGATGGGGTTCTTTCGTACGCACACCTGCGCCGCGCATTTTTGAAAATCGAGGCAATCCGCATCTGTTTGGCACGTGCCGTCGTATCGCCTGCGCGATTTACATCCCGCACACAAAGCCAAAGCCAGCAGGCCAACGCCGAACCAACGCATATTGAAATGGTATACCCGGTTCGTCTGCACGTCACGGAACGCGCGTCACTTGCGTCCACTGCCTTCGGACTGGGACTGCCGTTTGCGCAGGAAGGCCAAGAGCTCCGAAAACCGCTGCTTGAGCGATCGCCACTCGGAAGCGTTGATGTGCAACGTTGCTTTCGCCAGCGTGCCTTGGTGATCAAAGTGAATGGCTTGCAGCACGCCAGACAGCCCCATAAAGCGGGCCTGTGGCCGCCCGGCCCACTGCTCCGCACGCGCCGCCAACGCATACACCAACGCCTGCGCGCCTTCGGCGGTCTCGGCTTGGCCCAACGCCACAAGATCGAATTCATCGGTTCCACCCGCCCGGGCGGAAAACCAACGCAAGGCCTTGGCCTCAGGCAACGCCGACTCAAGCCGCTGCCGCATGGGGCCGGTGGCTTTCGCTGTGAGCTCGATGCCCACACGCCGAACGGCGGGCCACGCCAAGGTCATGCGTTCGTTGGCCTCCGTGAACCATGTCTCTGCAGTCAGCGGTTCAGCAACGTCCGCCGCCACGTCGATGCTTGCCTGCAAGCCCACGCGGGTCCCCACCCCCACGCGTTTGGCCGAAAGCTTCGCGATCGCTTGCCCATCGGTGCCCCACATCGCGGCGTCACGGTACCGCGGCAAATCGCCGCTTGAACCGATGCGGCTGGCTTCCATCGCCGCGTCCCGAAAGCGGCCGTCATAAAGACTGAGGTTGTCTGGCGAGGCTGATTCGCCAAGCGCGCAGGTCACGGCGTGATCCACATCCTCGCTCTCAACGAAGCCTTGCTGTTCGCGCCGCTGCTTAGGAGGCTCGCCTGCGTCGAGCACCTTCTTCCAATCGCCGCGCAGGTGTTGGTAGTTCACGTAAAGAACCGACACCGCGTTTGACGGAACGTTGTTCAACAGGCTGTGCACGGGTGGAGACGGGGCTGGCCGCGGTGCCGCACGTTGAACCGCTTCGGGAGCGGCGCACGAACAAAGCACCAACAGCGGGGTCAGCGTCGCTAAACGCATCGGAGCAAGGGCCTTCATGAATCTCTGGGTGTGGTTTCGCCAATCAACATCCGCCGCGACGCGCGCGCGGCCACGAGGAACGCCTGCAAAGTGGATTCGTCCTCCGCTGCGATGGCGTCGCGCAGCGCGGCCACACTCGCCGCCAAGGCGTCCACCATTGGCAAGAGCTGCTGACGATTGGCCACGAAGATATCGCGCCACACCGCGGGTGACGATGCAGCGATGCGCGTTGTGTCCCGCAAGCTCGTGGGGCTGGCGCCCGCAGGCATCGCCTGGGCCAAGGCCTCGGCTTGCGCCCCAAGCGCGTGGGCCAAAGCAAACGCCGCCACATGAGGCAAATGGCTGGCGGCAGCCATGAAGGCGTCGTGCGCCCGCGCGTCTGCCTTCACAGGCTTCGAACCCACGGCGGCCCAAAACGCAAACGCCCGTTCAACGTCCGCGGTGGCCGCAGCGTCCGCGCAGATCAAGCACGGCTTGCCGTCGTAGACGTCAGGATCAGAAGCCGCCACACCGGAGGCCTCGCGCCCCGCCAGCGGATGGCAGCCCACAAAAGAGACCGCCGCTGGCAACACGGATCTAACGGCTTCGATGACAGATCCTTTCACGCTGCCCAAATCAATGACCAAGGCCCCTGGCGAAAGATGGGGCGCAACCGCGGCGGCCAAGCCCGGCAAGCTGCCCACGGGGGCGGCCAACACCACAAGATTGGCGGCCTGAACCGCGGCGGCTGGCGTGGGCGCCATGGCGTCCACCACACCCTTGGCCATGGCTGGCAAACCGGCCGCTGGGTCTAAATCGAAGCCTGTCACTTCCTCCACGCATCCAGCGCGGCGTGCCGCAAGCATCAACGAACCGCCCATATAACCGACGCCGAGCAGCGCGGCTTTGCGGAACACGATGTGAGGAGGAACCGACATTCGAAAAGGAGCCTATATGGGTTTGCACAGCAACGTCTAAAAACAGCCCACGGGCTGTAAGCAAATCCCCGGTCGACGGCAAGTATCCCTGTCGAGGCAGAACGTCGTCTGTATAGGCATACCGTAAAATGTTCGATTTTACGCCGAATAGGTATTTCGGACAGTGGACTTTGAGATCGGCCAGGCCTAGCGTCTATGAGCAGCAAGTTATAACCAACCTGTCTGCAACAAGTCTCAGGCCGAGACACCGCAAGCATCTTTGTAGTTCGGAGGTTTAGATGCATCTTAGGCGCGCGCGTAGCGTTTGGTTCCCCTTGCTCGGCAGCGGGCTCCTGTTAGGTACCTTGGTGGCCCTACCCGCTTGCTCGGGCAAGTCCGGTTCGGGCGGCTCGGATGGCGATGGTGGCTCAGACGGCGACGGCGGGTCGGGTGGCAATGGCGGCTCCGTGCCCTCGGGGTCTGACCCGGGCAGCGTGGCTATGCGTCGCTTGAATTCGACGGAATACAACAACACCGTTCGAGATCTGCTGGGCACCAACCTCAAGCCCGCCGACGATTTCAGTTTCAAGGATCGCTACGGCTATGGCTTTGACAACAACGCCAGCGTGCTTGAAGTGGATGACGTGCAGCTTGAAAGCTACACAGCGTCGGCTGAAAAGATTGCCGCCGACGTTCTGGCCAACTCCACCTTGAAAGGCAAGCTTCTCACCTGTGCGCCCTCATCGGGCGACGCTTGTGTGAACACCATCCTCAAGAATTTCATGCGCCGCGCGTTCCGCCGGCCTGTGAAAGATGAAGAAGTGAAGATTTTTGCAGACCTCGTGAAGGTCGCGACGACGGAGGGCGATTCAGCGGAAGTGGGTATCGGCTTGGCGATTCAAGGCATCTTGAGCTCGCCACACTTTTTGTTCCGCATTGAATACGATCCCGATCCTAACTCGAAAACGCCTCACGCTGTGTCTTCGCACGAGATGGCTTCGCGGCTTTCGTACTTCTTGTGGAGCACGATGCCTGATGCTGAACTGTTCAAGGCCGCCGACAACGACGAGTTGAAAACCGTGGCTCAGGTGAAGACGCAGGTGGATCGCATGCTGAAGGATTCCAAGGCCGAGGCCTTCATTGATACCTTCGGTGCGCTGTGGACGCCGCTGCGATCGTTCGCGGGCGGCAGCGGCGTGGAGCCACACGAGGTCGATACGGCCATTTTCAAGAACTTCGACGACGGCCTGCGAACGGCGATGACGGAAGAGACGCGCAGCCTGTTGCGCGACTTGTTCCAAGGCAGCATTGGCTTTTCAGACTTCATGTATGGCGATTACACGTATGCCAACGACCGATTGGCTGAGCATTACGGGTTGCCGAAGCCCGGATCCTCGTCACTGAAGAAAGTCTCAACAAAGGACACCGAGCGCGCTGGGTTCTTAACGCAGGGATCATTCTTGGCAGCCACGTCGCAACCGGCACTTACCTCCGTGGTGAAGCGCGGCCGTTACGTCTATGAAAAGATGTTGTGCGGCGCGGTTGGTGATCCACCGCCGGACGTCAACACGAAGATCGAACGCAAGCCCGGCAACACAGTGAGGCAGGACTTCGAAGCGCACGAATCTCAACCCCGCTGCGCTGCCTGCCACAGGCTGCTTGATCCCCCCGGCTTGGTGCTTGAGCAATACGACGCCATCGGTGGGTTCCGCACGATGGATCGTGATTTGCCCATCGACACCAAAGTAAAGTTCGAGACCGACGATGGTGAAAAGGAATTCGCCAACGCGCTTGAGCTGGCGAAGTACATCTCGACCAGCAAAGGCTACGGACAGTGCGTGACCGCGTCAGTTTATGCTTTCGCCCTTGGCCGCGGGCCCGATCCCACCGATGGTGGTGGCGACATGGATGAGGGCGTCCTTGCGAAGCTGCAGGATGACCTCAAGGGCACGGGCTGGAAGCTGCCAGCCATGATTAACTCGATCGTTGCGTCTGACCCGTTCCGCAAGCGGCGCGCGTTCAGCAAAGGAGCAAACTAATGAAGTGGCGTCCGTTGTCCCGACGTGCCTTCCTGGGTGGTGCTGGCACCATCTTACCCCTGCCCTTCTTGGAATCCCTGGTGCCCAAGCGCGCGATGGCCGCGGGCCCGATCCAACGAGCGGTTTTCATCTTTAGCCCCAACGGCTTCGTCTGGGATTCGATCTTTCCAAACAAGACGGGCGCTGATTACACGATGCCACCCTCGTTGGCGGCCTTGCAGCCGCTGCGCGCGAAAGTGGCGCTGCCGATGCACCTCGATAACAGCGTGGGCAAGTTCCCCGGCGATCACGCCAACGGAACGGCGTCGTTCATGACGAATTTGCGCGCCAAACAAACCGTGGGCAACGACATCGAGGCGGGTGGCCCATCAATCGATCAGTTGCTCGTGCAAAATTTGGGAACGCAGCCGACGAAGTTTCCTTACCTCAATGTGGGTTGGGCCGGCACCGTGGGCCAAGGCGGCGGTGGCGCGGGCGACTTCGGAGTGAGCCTCGCGTACATCAACTCGGTTTCGTGGGAATCCAAGACCAAGCAGCTGCCGTTTCGCCAAGGGCCAGACAAAGAATTCGCGAACCTGTTCTCCGGTTCCGATCCGGTGGCCTCAAACACGGATCAAATCAAACGCGCCAAATACAAAAAGAGCGTGCTCGATGCCAACTTAGCGGAAGCCAACAGCTTGAAAAACAAGCTGGGTGCCGAAGATCAGGTGAAGCTGGACCGCTTCATGTCGGGCGTGTCAGCGCTTGAAAAGCGGGTGGGCTCAACTTCTGGGGGCGGCACGGGAGCCGCCGGATGCGGCAAACGGTATGCGGCACCCGTGCGCGTGCCGAACACCAATTATTACGGTGACTGGCAAAAAGGCTGGTACCAGATGATCGCGATGGCGCTTGAGTGTGATCTCACGCGCGTGGTCACGTACATGTTGGGCGCCGGGTTCTCGAACCAGAGCTACGGTTTCCTTGGCATTGGCGATCCCTCGCAGCCTTACAGCGCGGACGTGCAACACCACATCATCTCTCACCACGGCGGTGATGAATCAAAGCTCACCAAGCTGCGCAAGATCGATAAGTTCACCTTTGATACATATGCCTCGTTCCTAGGCATGCTGGACAAGATCGACGAAGGCGGCGGCAAGACGCTGCTCGACAACTCGGTGGTCTACATATCATCAGACGTCGCGATGGGTGACCATGCACATAACAACTATCCCGTTGTGGTGGGCGGCAGCGCGGGCGGCAAACTAAAAACAGGTCAATACTGGAAATTCGACACGCGAAAACAGTCAGACCTGTTCACCACGTTCTTACGTGCCTTCGGCATAAACAAAAATCACGCCGATTCCACCGGGCCCATAAACGAACTGCTCGTTTAGCGATTAGGCTCCGGAACCAAAGAAGCCCCTGCGAACTCGCAAGGGGCTTTCTTTCATTTCGCGGGCGAAACAGCGTCGTCATCGTCATCGTCATCTTCCACCGTCTGCGCCTGCGTTTTCGGCTTCGGCGGTGTGGGAACCGGGGGTTCTGCATACGTCGCTGGACGCGGATCCGGCCTTCGCTTATCCGGATCGTCGGCCCAGCTGAGGGGATCGAGGTGAAACTGCAGGAAGGCCATGCCCATCACGTGCATGCCTTTTGATTGATCGTCGCCGTTGAGGCTTTGGTTCTTGTCGCTGTCGCCGCCCGGAAAGAAATAGTGGTAACCGGGCATCAGCTCAACGCCGACCACGAACAGCTTTCCCAGGTGGTAATCCAAGGCCACCACGCCGTTGGCAACAAAGCCCTTGTCCGAGACTTGGGCGTTGTCCAATGGCGCTTTGACTTTCCGGTGCGTGCCCAAGGCAGCGCCGCCGTTGACGCCCACACGCAAGAATGTAGAAGGGTCGTCGCCCTCGCCTACCGCGAAATCGCCATCGATTCCGGTGAGGAATTGAAAGAAATATCCGGCACCGTCTTCGCCGCGGCTGTCGGCCGCTTGATCAAAGATCCGCGTGCCGTTGATCATGAAATCCAAAAACAAGATCTCGGCGCCCACCTCGAAGCCGAAGGCCGGACCCTTTTCGATGTCGAAATAATCCGAAGCGTTTGGGTTTAACGTGTTGGTGCCCCGCCCCGTGATGTATCCCATCTTCGTGGAGCCGTAGACATCGAGAAGTTTGGCGTCTGCCTGCGAGGCGCAAAGCAGGCCGGCACACAAGCTGCTGGCAAACACGAGAGGGCGGCGATTCATATAACGTCTCCTAAAAGGGCTTCTACACGCTTCGGATCAAAACCTATCAGCAGGCGGCCACGCACATCGAGGATGGGCACGCGATCGGTGCTCACGCCCAGACGAGCCGCCTTTTTCTGCAGTTCATCGGCCGCCGCAGCGTCTTTCTCCACGTCTTTGTCGACGAAGGGAATGTTCTTCGCGATGAAGTATTGGCGAGCCGTGCGACACGCCCCGCACCAACTCGTGCCGTAAAGAATCACCGCCGCTTGGCGTCCGTTGAGGTTATTCGTTTCGTCGGCAGCGCCCCCGTCGGCATCTGATGGGCGATCAGCCAAAATCGATGAAGCGCCCGGTGGCAGCAACGCCAGCGCTTGGGTCTCGAACAAATCGCGTCCCACACGTTTGGCCGGGGTTTTGCCTTTGTCTAACAGCTTCGCAACATCAACAACCAAAACCTCAGAGCGAGCCGCGGCTGGGTTGTCTTTGGGGTTAATGGCGCGCACCACACCGCGCGATACCTCCGGCACTTGATCCGGGGCCTCAACGGTGCAGAACTCGCCTTCAGGCGTGGCGTAAGTGAACAGCCAGCCGCCGTCCTTGGCGACCTCAACGGGCTTGGACTCCGCTGCGGGTGGTGGCGTGGCAGGCACTTCTTTGCGACAGGCGGGCACAAGCGTGAACGCGAGGAACCCAATAACAAAAATTCGATTCATTGAAGCGAACCCTCAAATGGCCTTCTTGGTTTTGCGTTTCTTGGGCGCCAGCTCGGGTGCGCGCGCCTTTGACACTGAAAGCTTCAGCACAGCTTGATCCACCGCTTGCCGGATGGCATCGCCCAACACCTCAGAAGTCATCAGTTTGGTTTCCTTTTCGATCCGGCGTTCATCCACTTCAGCGATCTGCGTGGATTCGCCTTCGCCTGAAAAAGCCAAGCGTTTGTCGGGGATCTCGCTGCCAAACACGGTGATGCGCGTGCCAACCGTCAATTGCTTGCCGCGCTTTCCCGGCTTTGGCTCGTCCACCTTGTTGGTGGTGGATTCGAAGCGCAAAGAAACATCGAAGCCACGCATGCCGCGGGCCTTCAAGGCTTCCCCGGATGCGGGCACGCCGCCGAGATCGCCGGTGAATTGGTCCCGCTTTGCAAGCTCCTTTTCAAGCAGCTCGCGTGCCAAACCGCGCGTCGCTTCTGGCACGTCGCCTTTCACCTCAACAACTTGGAAATAGTGTTTTCCCCCCGCGGCGGCGGCTCGCGCGTCGCCATCAACAAGAACAGCGATGGCGCCAAGGGCAGCTGTCACCAGCAAAAGTGAACGTGCGAAGCGGCGTTTGGTCAAGGTCGTGCTTGTCAGCATGGTGCCTCCGAAGATAATACGAGCTGTGCGATCCATTCCCTCCGACCCGTCTGGCCCGGCCACGCAGACCTCCGTCACGCGAGCCCCGCGTTCGCAAAAGCCTTCTGGGTCAACGCCCCGTCCTGAGGGGACATCGAAGATCGTGACGATCGGAATGGCCGTTTTGTTTATCACAGGCATTGTAACAGTGTTTGGTCCGGGGCTGTTGGCGTTGCTCTCAGGCGACGTATCCATCCAAAATCCTTGACCGATCTGGACCCTCAGCTTAGCGTTGCGGCCATGGTGATTTTGAGCCTTACCGAAAAGGGTGGCGAAACGAAGCAGCTCCAGTTCGACAAAAACGAAGTGGGCATCGGACGGGTACAGGGGAACGACATCGTCCTACCCAAGGGCAACGTTTCAAAACGTCACTGCCGCATCTTCATCCAAGACAATAAGTTCCTTGTCGAAGATTTGAAGAGCACGAACGGCACATACGTCAATGGCCGCAAGCTCACTGACGCCAGCGAAGTGTTTGGCGGCGACAAGATCTACGTGGGCGATTTCATCGTCCGCATCGAAAACGCTCCCACGGCTGAAGCCGCAAACCTTGGCACCGAGGCTGGCTCGCTCAGCACCGCGCTTGCCAGCCGTCGTCCGCCTCCCCCTCCGGGCCGCGCCACCGGCGCCATGCCTGTGGTTGATGAGGCCGGCCGCAGCGCCCCTCCCCCTCCGCCACCGCCTTCTGGCCGCCGCGACACGATGGTGCCAACGTCGAACGACCCGCCCATGTTCGCTGCGCCACCCCCGCCCCCTCCGCCGGCGCCGTCAGCCACCGTGCTTGACCTGGACGACGACGAGCCCTTGGCCACCGCGCCGCCTCCGCGGGCGCCCACGCCACCTCCTATGCGGACCGCTCCGCCGGCGCCCCCGGCACCGCCAGCCCCTGCAGCGCCGGTTGCTGCGGCGGCCCCCATGGCGCCCGGCGCACCCGAAGGCGACGATGACCTGCGCGAACGCGCTCTCAGCGACGCCGTCACCGCCACAAAAAAACGTGGCGCCGTGGCACCCAACCGCTTCGATAATCCCGCCAACCCAGCGGCCTGGATCACGGCGTTGCTGGCGGATGCAACCGTGTCTGCCGTCTACCTCATGGGGCCTGAATCGGTTCAGCTTGAGCGCAATGGCAAACGCGAAGATGTTGCTTTGGGTGAAGGCGAAGCGCGCGCGCTTGGTTTGACGTTGAAGACGTTGGTCGAACGTGCGGGTGGCTCGGTTGATTCGGGCGTCTGCGATGTGCCTTTGGAGGGCGGCGCGCGTCTGGTGGCCATCTTCCCACCGTATGCGCGCGTTGTTTGTGCCACTTTCACACGCAGCGCCGCGATCGACGACAACCTCACTGATCTGCAGCAAGCGGGTGCACTGTCGCCTGAGATCCGCACACTTTTGCAGGCGGCGTTGGCCACAGGCTGCAACATCTTGGTTGCTGGTGATCGCGATCCAGGCCTTATGCTTTTGCGCGCTTTGGCGAAGGAACTCAGTTCCAAGAGCCGCGTGGTGAGCGTGGGCGAATTGGTGGCAAGCCCCGATCCTGAGGCGCCTTGGGTGGTGTTGGCCACCGAGCCTCGAAACCCTGACCTGCTACACGCGGCGGCCCACCTTCACGCCGAACATCTGTTCGCTGATGTCACGGCGGCGGCGATCGCGGCCGATGTGTTGCACGAGTGCGCGTTTGGCCAACAAGGCGCCGTGGTGTTGGCCGCGGGGCGCTCCACACGCGATGCCTTGGCTCGCCTGGAAGCGGCCACGGGCGCCTCTTTCCGCTCGGCATCTGCAGCGAAGTTGATCGCCACGGCATTCGACTTGGTGGTTCACGTGAACAGCTTGGTGCAAGGCGGCTGGCGCATCTCAGGCGTCGCCGAACCCACCGTCTCTGCAGAAGGCCGCATCGACGCTGTTGACCTGCTGGTCTTCGAGGCCAAGGGCCGAGAAGGCGCCTGGAAGGCCTCTGGCACAAGTTCGCGCTTGGCAAAAACCCTGGAAAACAGGGGCAAAGCCGTGCCGAACGAGGTTTTGAAGCGCTGATTTTCTTCGACGACTTTCGTTTGGCGCTGTCGCGCGCGGCCGACGGCTTGATTCGCACTGGACCTCCAGCAACAGCGAATGAAGTCGCCGAAACCGTGCGCGCGCTTGGCCGCAAATTGCCGCCGCAGCTTGAAAAGTTTTTGCGGTCTTGGAATGGTGCCGATCTGTTTCAAGAAAGCGTGCGGTTGTATGGTTTGGATAACGAGTTCGGATCGCTCATCCACGCCAACACCTCGGCGCGGCCGCAAGGTTTGGCAAAAACCGACCTCGCGATCGGTGACACCGCCGCGGGCGAGTTGCTGGTTCTCGACGATGCCGAGCGTGTGATCCGTTTGCGTGGTCTCTCTGATGAAGAAGGCCCCGCAACCTGGGACGAGCGGTGGCTGGCAGGGTCAACGCTGGAGAATTGGTTGGCCGCCACGGTGACCTACGAGTTGCCACTTTACGATTCCGAAGGCGAATTCGTGATGGATGCTTTCGAGGAAGATGGATTGGCCCTGGTGCCAACATTTGCCTTAAAACTCGCGCGCAAGGTTGTGCGCAAGGATCCCAAGGCAGCTGAGCTTCACCACAGCTTGGGCGTGGCCCTGCGCCGCAATGGCCACCTCGACGAAGCATGCGCGGCGTTTGCAAAAGCTTCTGAGCTTGATCCAACCAACGCATGGGCCTGGTTTGACCTCGGCCGCGCTTATATGGAACAAGAAGCGTGGGATCTGGCCGCGCACGGGTTCGAGCAAGCGGCAAACCACAATGGCCACGATGCCGCCCAAGCCGCGCGCTTTTGCGCTTGGCGCGCGTGTGCACTCAAGCAAGCCGGCAACGAAGCCGGTCGCGCCGCCGCCGCGGCCGAAGCGTTGCGTCTATCACCGGGCTTGCAGACCGACCTGCAAAAAGCGGCGGCCGCTGCCGTGGCGGAAGACGATACAGAAGCTTACGACCAGGTGGCGCCGCTCAACGACGCCTTTGTGCCCGTGGTGACCGGCAAGCGGTTAACGCTGCTCAAGGAGCGCCCAGCGCCGTCGCCCGTTCAGCCACCGCCACAAAAGCGCCCGCCGCGTCCTGCCCCTGCACCGCAACGGCCACCCGCGAAGCGCCAGCCGGCAGCTCGAACGAAAGCGGCGTCGAAGCCGCGTCCGAAGACGAAACGCTGATCGCCAAGGCCGAGCCCACTTCGTGGCGCTTGCCCCCCGCTTCTTCGGCGAACAAACGCAGCGTGCCTGTGGCTCCAGGAGCCAGGCCCTTCAACGTGACTACCACCTTGTGGCCTCCGCCTTCGTTCCGAACCGATAGGTCTGCCTGGACGCGTAGCAGGTTGTTATAAAGACCAGCCACGTAACCGGCAACCACGGGCAACCACGCTTGCGAAACGTCGGCGTAAACCGCTTCGTCTAGGAAGAAGTGCACCTCGTTCGCCGTGCGCTGGTAGGCCAGCTGCCGCACACCGTTGACGGTTTGGTAATGGCGGTACGTATCTCGCAGTTGCAAGCGGCCCACGGCGGGCTGCGGGTAAAGCAACGATTGGTTGGCTTCGTCACGCACACCCTTGGGTGTGGTGGTCGCATCCGTCACGATGTCTTGGGGCAGCGTTCCAGCCGAGAAAAATTGCGATTGGGTTCGCTGGGCCAACCCTTGGCCGTCGTTCGCTGTAAAGAACGCCTGCAAAGACGGGCGCGTGACCACGCTGGACGCATCGGGAATGCCTGCACGGCCATAGGTGCGCCCCACGAAGCGTTCGAAGTCCGAGGCTTGATCCCACGAGCCGGCGCTGCCGCCGCCGAGAAAAGCGGCACGAAAGTCATTGCGCACGTGGGCTGGCTCGCCCACATCCGCCAACACAGCACCAACCGCGCCCAAGCACATGAGTGCGTGCGCCAACGCGGCCTGCCGCGCGTCAAGCCGTTCTGCCGCCACGGAAGCCTGCATGGCCAACAAGAATTGAGGCAGACCAAGCTCGTTGTCATCCGACAGCACCCAGCCAAGCGCGGGACGGCCCGTGAGATCGAATGTCGAGCCTGTGGCAAGCCCACGTAGCCCGCCGCTTGCGCTTCCTTGGTCCAGCGCCAACTTCAGGCTGTGAAACCCTCCTGTGACGCCCGGGTCATCGTGCAGTCCTTTGCCCGTTATTGGATCGAAGAAGTGATGCCGTCCGCGCTCTGCAGGCACGCCCTCCACAGTGGCGCCCGCCGCAATCCACGACAAAGCTGGATTGGCGCCGGTCGCGGCTGACGGCCGGTAACCTTCCGCGCCGCTAAGCGCGTTGAGCCGCAGCCATAGATTCTTGAGCCCCGGCGCGGCTCGTTCGCTCGCCGCCACCGCGATCGGTTCGAACAGCCCCAACGGCCGCTGCAAGCTTGACACCAGCACTTGGTGAACGTTCGATGCGACGGCTGCTTTTTCGGCCAACCCCGCCTGCGTTGTGGCGGGCTCCCAGGCGGTGGCCACCCGGGGCCAAGCCAGCGCCAACGCGCACGCCGGCCACCACAGCGATCGCAGCCGCACGTTCTGTTTCAACACAGTTTTCAAGGTTGCGACTCCGGCGTGGGGGCGGCGTTAAGTGGTGCGGCAAACGGATCCAAAGGCGCATCCATCGGTGGCTTCTTATCAAGCGATCCGAGGCGGCTTTGCACCAGCTTGCTCAGCCCCACCACAGACGGCGGGCTTACACACTGGCCAAGGCCACAGGTGACCGACACCACGATCCCCGGCTCTTTCACAAGGAAAACAACGGCGCGCACTTCGCCAGCCGAAACGCGGGCGGAAGCGTCGCCTACCTCTTGTGTGGCCTCTGGTTCGGGCAGATCGGCCAAGAGCTTCTTGTACTGCGCTTCGCCGGCCACATCGCCCAGCCGCCAGACGCGAATCGCGACGTCGTAGCGTTCACTCTTGGCTTCCGATTGAAAGTGCAACGTATCGTAAAATTCGCTGCGTGGCAGATCGGGCAAGCGGCCCACGGACAACGGCAGGGTGTATCTATTGAGCGCGCGCACGTCGGCTTCGGTGAGCAAGCCCGCGGCATCAAGCAACGCTGGCCCCGCGACCACGCCTTCGCCGTTCTGGTTGGCCCCGGCTGGCAACAGTTCGATGGCGGCAGGCTGGCGCTCCCATGCGGCCGCACGCTTGATGGATTCGCCGCCACCCATAAACGCCAGATGCTTGGCATGCGACCACGAATCTTTCCACTGCACCAAGCGCACTCGGTTGCGGCGCTGGCTGAAGTCGTGCCGCATGCCTGGCACGGGGAACATCTGATCGCTTCGCCACGCCACATAGCCGCGGCGGTATACCACCAGGGTGAAACGCGCGACCCGCGCCGATGCACCTTCGGGAAATTCCGTCAGGCGCGGGATCTCGTAGCGGCCATCGGGATTGGTTTGTGTGTACACCGTCTTTTCACCCGCCGGCCCCACCAAGCCCACGCCCCGTTCAAACGCCCACGTGGCTTCCACGGTTGCCTCAGGAATGGGGCGCTCCGTTTCCGAATCGATCACGAGGCCATCAAACGATCCCAGCAAGTCCCCGGGATCCAGCGTATCGGGGCGGCTCGAAAACGGCGCCTTCATGACCATCGGGCCACAGGCCGCCAACGACCATAATGTGACCAATGCGATCACCGCGGGCCCCCTTGCCCAAGCCCTTCGCCTCCACACCGCTCGCCGAAACGACGCGTTTTTCGGAGTGGCAAGGTCGACATGCGCAGCAAAGTGATTGCCAAGCCGTTGCGGAAGCCCTTTGATGAGGGCCCTGAGAAGGATTTTGACGCCTGTCACGATGCCTTGTTAAATGCTTGGAAAAGCGTCGTTTTGGGGCGACGATGGGTGCAGCCAGTGCTCACGATGAACAACACTCCGCCTGTTACCAGAGGATGCGCCCAGTTGCAAACACCAAGGGTGATCCGGTGCCGCCGATGTTCAACGTCACCGCTGTGAAGTCGCGCTGGTCAAGCCGTGGTGCAAGCAAGTCGATTGATTCAAGCGATTGATATAGATGCGAGGGTAACCGAGTGAATTGTTCAGGGTGTGGTCGACCAAATGTGAACGCGGCATCATTTTGCCAGTTCTGCGGTCGCTCGCTCGTAAAGCCGCTGCCCCCTCTGCTTTGTTTGGAGTGCGGTACGGAAAATCCAGGCGAAACCAACTTCTGTTTTGAATGCGGCAGCCGCCTGCGCAGCGCCAGCTCCGTGGTGCCGCCGCCCCCGGTCGGCCCGCTGCGGGCGCGCTTGGTGGCCGTCAAACGCGATGGAACCGATGGCGCGGCCTATCCGTTCGAGAAGAGTCAGCTGGACATCGGCCGCACAGAGGGCGACCTTCTCTTCGACGATCCTCACCTGGCGGCGCGACACGCGCGCCTCATTAGGCAAAGCCATGGCTTCTTGTTGGTGCCGCTCGAGATGCGCAACGGCGTCTACCTGCGCATTTCAGGACCAACGGCGGTGACCACGGGCGACTATTTGCTGGTCGGCAAGCAGGTCCTGTTGTTCGAAGAAGTGCCTGCGCTGGAGCGGACGTTGCCCCCTGGGATCGAACAAGGCGTGGTGCTGTTCGGCACCCCCACCCGCCCGCCTTGGGGCCGGCTGCGCCAGATGACGGCGGCTGGGACGGCCCGGGACGTTTATCACCTGACCCGCAGCGAAATGGTGCTGGGAAGAGAACAAGGCGACATCGTTTTTTCCAGTGATGAATTCATGTCACGGCGCCATGCGGCAATTCGCGCAAAATCCGGTGTTTTTGAGGTGGAAGACCTGGGGAGCTCCAACGGCACCTTCGTGAGGTTGCGAAGCCAAAAGACACTTTCCGGCGGAGAGATGCTTCGGCTAGGCGACGAACTCCTACGCTTCGAGTTATTATAGGAACGCTCCGTGTTAAATCCCTGTTTTGCCACCCTCCTTCAATCCCCACGGGGCCTCCTCCGCCAAGGGGAGTCACGCGCATGAGCCACGACCCTTCGACGCCCAAGGAACCGGCCCCGTCTGCCAGTGGCACGCCGGCCGGTGAAATCACGATCTCCGTCTTCGGCCGCACCGACGTGGGATTGATTCGCGAGCACAACGAAGACAACTTCTTGGTGGCCAACATCGACGCCGATTTCCGCACGCACGATATGGAGGCGCCGAATGTCTTCACATTAGGCAACAAGGGCGCGGTGTTCCTTGTGTGCGACGGGATGGGTGGTGCAGCGGCGGGCGAAGTGGCGTCCCTGATGGCGGTGGATTCCATCTCATCGTCGATGGCTTCCAACACGCCTTCAACGCGTGATGAATTTGCTCGTGGTTTGCGGCGCGCGGTGGAAGACGCAAACGACAAGATCTACGCACAATCGCGCGACAACCAAAGCGAACGCGGCATGGGCACGACATGCACGGTGGCCGCGCTGATGGACGGCACGCTTGTGGTGGGCCAAATCGGAGATTCGCGCTGCTACGTGGTACGCAAGGGGCGGCTGGCTCAAGTCACCAAGGATCAGTCGTTGGCGTGGCAGCTCATCGAGGCCGGCGCGATGACGCCCGAAGAAGCCAAACAATTCGAGCACGCAAACATCATCTTGCAGGCGTTAGGCGTGCAAGAGCGCGTGGATGTGGTGTTGTCTCAGGTGCCGCTGCGCCGAGGCGACGTGGTGTTGATCTCGTCCGATGGCCTGCACGGGCCGGTGGGCGACGACGAGATCATCGACATCCTGCGCGCCGAGCCCGACATCAAACGCGCCGCTGATATGTTGATTGCGCGGGCGTTGGAACACGAAGGCCCCGACAACGTGACCGTGGTGTTGATCAAGGCCGAGGGTGATGGCTTGCCTGAACCCACCGAAGCTGACCTGGTGGAATTCGTCCCCTACGACCCAGGCCGCGTGCCTGGCGAGCGTCCCGAGCCCACAGAAAAAGCGACGCAAGAAGTGACCGTTCCGCGCGAGTTCATCTCGATGACGAACGACGCTGGGCTCAAAACCTTGCAGGACATCCCCGTTCCGGGACGTGGCAACAACAAGAGTGGGAAAGATTCCGACGGGCGCTCCGTTATGGTCTTTGCGCTTTTGGTTTTGATCGCCGCCCTGGTGGCTGGGTTGTCGTTGCACTTTGACCGCACCCGGGCGCTTGAGGAGGAGCAAAACCTGGTGCTACCCGCCGCAACAACTCCAACCCCCGCCGCCCCCCAAACACCGTGACCGCCCCTTCGGCCTCGCCCCATTCTTTGTGCCCCAAATGCGGAGCCGGCTTGGAGGCTGGTGCGCGCTTCTGTGGCGAATGCGGGGCGCGTCTGGAGGTTTCGCTGGCGCAGCCCCTGCCCTCTGCGCCGCCTGCGCCCACAAAGGTGGCCCCCTCCGCCGCGCCTCCGGTTGAACGCACGCCCAGCCCCGCCGCAGATCCGCGGGCGTTGGCCAGCAAAGCGTACGCAAAAGCACGGTCCGTGGATCGGCTGGCCGGTCGCACCCTCAACGGGCGTTATCTGGTCGAAAAAAAGATCGGTGAAGGCGGCTTCGGTGCGGTGTTCCGCGGCAAACAGTTGGCCACGGGCCGCGATGTGGCGCTCAAGATCCTGCATCCCCACAACGTCAGCGACGCCACAGTGGTGGCTCGCTTTCGGCGTGAAGCCGAAGCGTGTTCAAAGCTGCGCGATCCCCACACCGTGATCACATACGACTTCGACGAGACCGAAGACGGCGTGTTGTTTTTGGCGATGGAGTTGCTGTCCGGCAAAAGTTTGCAGCAAGTGCAAAAAGCCGAAGGCACCCTGGATCCCTTACGCGTGCTGGACATTCTGGACCAGGTGGGCCAAGCGCTGGGTGAAGCGCACCGGCAAGGCATCGTCCATCGCGATATGAAACCTGAAAACGTGATGATCGAGTCGCGTGACGGAAAAGATCTCGTGAAGGTTTTGGATTTTGGCATCGCCAAGATCGTGTCGGGTGACGCGTCGTCTCGGGGCCCGGCGCTGACGGCCATCGGGCAAACGGTGGGCACGCTCGAGTTCATGTCTCCCGAGCAGTTGCGTGGCAAGGCCCTGGATGGACGTTCGGACATCTACGCGCTGGGCATGATGACCTATGAAATGCTAACCGGCGCCTTGCCGTTCAAAGACGCCAAAAGCTCAACGGAAGTCATCGAGTTCCACTTACACAAGCAAGCCCCTCCGCCGTCACAGTTGCGGCCGGATTTGGCGGTGCCTGCTTTTGTGGACGAGGTGGTTTTGAAGATGGTGGCCAAACGGCCCGAAGATCGTCACGCCACCGTGGAAGAGCTGCGCGAACACATCGCCAAAGTGCTGGCCAGCGCCGATGGTGCCACCCGCCGCAAAGAAGTGTTTCGGCTCGCCGCCGTGGTGGGTGGTCTGGTGCTTGTGGTGGCGCTGGCGGTGATTTTGCTCAGCCGCTAACCACGCCACATCCCGTTTAGTGAATGCGCGTGAACAAACGCTTCCAGCGAATGGCGTCGAACCAGCCCTGCAATCCGTCTTGCTTCACAGGCCCGCGCGACCACCACACGATCAGCGCACGGCCCTTGATGAAGCCCAGCGGCACCTGGCCCCACACGCGAGAGTCATTGGAATTGTCGCGGTTGTCACCCATCACGAACACGGTGCCCTCAGGAACCTTGCGCGGGCCGAAGCTGTCGCCCTCGCCGTAGAACATGGTGTCGTGAACCTTGGTGCCCAACGTTTCGGACCACAGTTCGCACGATGAGAACACGCGCCCCTCTTCTTCGGCGCCGCACCCGCCGGGCACGTTCTCGCGCGGCATCGCTTTGCCATTGATGAAGATCTGATCCATGCGTACCTCAACGGTGTCGCCCGGCAAGCCAACCACCCGCTTGATGTAATCGATCGAGGGATCCCCTGGGTATTTGAACACCACCACATCGCCTCGTTCCGGAAGGCCGAAGTCCACGAGCTTTTTGTCTGTGAACGGCACGGTCACGCCGTAAGAGAACTTGGCCACGAAGATGTGATCTCCCACCTGCAGCGTGGGGATCATCGAGCCGGACGGGATTTGGAAGGCTTCGACCACAAAAGCACGCAGGAAGATGGCGATCCCCACCGCCACGCCAATCGATTCGGCGTATTCGCGAATCGCGGACTTGCGGGCAAAAGACAGGTGTTTCGTCATGCGTTCGTCAAGGCCCACCAAGGCCTCCCGCAGCTTGTCGTGTTCACTGCCCTTGAGCGCCGTTTCCACGCCCTGCATGTACATCTGCAGTTCTTTGGTGGCCGACTCGGGAACCAGATAGCCACGTCGTTTGAGGATGCGTTTGCATTCGCTCGACGCGTGTTTGGCTTCAGCGCGCGTGCGCTTCCACATCCGCTTTTCCTGCCAGTTTGAAAAGAATCCGCTCATCGTGATCTCGCTGCTTAATCCACTTTCAAAATAGCCAAGAAGGCTTCTTGCGGAATTTCGACGCTGCCCACCTGCTTCATGCGCTTTTTGCCTTCTTTTTGGCGCTCAAGCAGCTTGCGCTTACGGGAGATATCACCGCCATAACACTTGGCCGTGACGTTCTTCCGCAAAGCTTTGACGGTGGTTCGCGCGATGACCTTTGAACCGATGGCCGCTTGAATTGCCACGTCGAATTGTTGGCGCGGGATCAAGTCCTTCATTTTTTCGCACAAATCGCGGCCTTTATCATACGAGGTGGCGCGGTGGACGATGGCCGACAGCGAATCCACTTTTTCTCCGTTGACCATCAAATCAAGGCGAACCAGCTGCGCCGCTTTGTAATCGTTCGGCTCGTAATCCATGCTGGCGTAACCACGCGACACGGATTTGAGTTTGTCGAAGAACCCGTAAACCACCTCGGTCAGAGGCAGGTCATAGCGAATGATCACGCGCGATTCGCTGATGTACTGCAACCCGGTTTGGGTGCCGCGCCGATCTTCACACAGCTTCAAGATGGCCCCGATGTATTCGGGCGGCGTGTGAATCGTGCAGGCGATCATCGGTTCTTCGATGCGTTCGATGTCACCTTCAGAAGGCAGCTTCGATGGGTTATCAAGCTCGAAGACCTCTTGCGTGCTCCTCAACACCACGCGAAACCGCACGGTGGGTGCCGTGGTGATGAGATCCAGATTGAACTCACGTTCCAGGCGCTCCTGCACGATCTCCATGTGCAACAACCCCAAGAAACCGCAGCGAAAGCCGAATCCCAGGGCCTCTGACGTTTCTGGCTCCCAGGAAATCGACGCGTCGTTGAGGCGCAGCTTTTCAAGCGCATCACGCAAATCCCCGTAGCGTGCTGAATCGGTGGGAAAAATGCCCGCAAACACCATGGGTTTGGCAGGCTGAAAGCCCGGCAAGGGAGCGGCACAGCGGCGGCCCGTTTCCGTGATGGTGTCGCCCACGCGGGCCAGCGCCACGTCTTTGATGGCAGCGGTAATGAACCCCACTTCGCCCGGCCCCAGGTGATCCACTTCGCGCGCAAACGGCGCGAAGGCGCCGATCGTCTGCAACTCGAAGTCACGTCCTGCGGCCCACAACAAGATCTTTTGGCCGTGCCTCAGCACACCGTCGAACACGCGTACAAGCAGCACCACGCCGCGGTAGGTGTCGTACCAGCTGTCGAGCAGCAAGACCTTCAGCGGCGCCTCGGGATCGCCGGTGGGCGGAGGCACCTTGGCCACGATGGCCTCGAGAATCTCTTTGATGCCGCGGCCATCCTTGGCTGAGGCCAAGATCGCTTCGCTGGCGTCGATGCCGATGACTTCTTCCACCTGGCGTCGAACGCCTTCCGGGTCGGCCGCTGGCAAATCGATCTTATTCAGCACCGGAACGATGGCCAGGCTGAGTTCCGAAGCCATGTAAACGTTGGCCATGGTCTGCGCTTCCACGCCTTGGGAAGCGTCGACCACCAAAAGAGCGCCCTCACAGGCTTTAAGCGAGCGCGACACTTCGTAGTGAAAGTCGACGTGGCCCGGGGTGTCGATGAGGTTGAGCTCGTAAGTCTCACCGTCGTTGGCCTTGTAGCTCAGGCGCACGGTGGCCGCCTTAATGGTGATGCCCCGCTCGCGCTCCAGATCCATGCTGTCCATGAACTGCGCTCGCTGCTCACGCTGGGTAAGCGCGCCGGTTTCATCCAGCAACCGATCGGCAAGGGTCGATTTGCCGTGGTCGATGTGGGCGATGATGGAGAAGTTACGGATCAGCCGCGTGTCAGTGGTCACGGATTTTGCACTTGAGGAATGGTGGGAGACGGTCCTACTTCGACTTTGGCATATTGAGCAAGAGTTGTTGCTGGCCGGGCAAGTTGTGCCGTTCCCGCTCCAACATCAAATCAATGCCTTGGCGGATGTATTCCGCCACGGGCACTTTCGTTCGCTCGTGCAAGGCCTTCAGCAGCTCATTTTGTTCAGGCGTGATGTAAACGGTCGTGGAGATCTTGTTCCGCGCCATACGCAGGACCATGCATGACCATATGTGAATAGTCAAAGGCCGAACTTTTGGGAAACGGCCTGCCTCCGGAGGCCTCGCTGGCGCGGCGGGCGCATTGACGAAGGATTCCCCCGGTGGGCGCGTTCATTCTCTTGATGCCGCGGGCCTTTAGCCTTACCGTAGGCGTCATGATGCAAAGTGAATCGAGGGGCAGGAAGCTCAACTTCAGTTTTGGGGCCCCTGCGTGGTTGGCTTCGGGTCTTTTGGTGGGTCTCTTCGCGGTGGGTTGCGGTGGTTCTCAAAAGACGGGCACAGCCAACGCCGCCACCGGTGCCCAAGTGGACTGGGGCATGGGGAACCTTGATCGGTCTCGCTGCAAGGAAAGCGGCAAGCAGGTGGTCACCGCAGACACGAATCAAGACAGCAAACCCGACGTGTGGAAGTTCTACGCCGAAGGCAGCGGCGGCCAGGCTCTGACCTGCAAGCAGGTTGACCTAAACGTGGACGGCAAGGTCGACCTGGTTGACCACTATGGCGCCGATCAAAAGGTCGAAATGTCTGAGTTCGATTTGGACTTTGATGGCCGTTTCGACCAAACCGTGTTTTACAACACGGGCAAGAAGGTCCGCCTGGAGCGCGACATGGATTTCAACGGCAAGCCCGACTACGTGGAGTTCTACGAGAACGGCAAAGTGGCCCGCATCGAGCGCGACTCGAACGGTGACGGCCGTGTGGATGAATGGCAATACTACGAAAACGGTAAGCTGGACCGTATCGGTTACGACACCAAAGGCACGGGCAAGGCGGATAAGTTCGACCGTGCACCAGAGGAAACGGCCGCTGCCGAAGGCGCCGCCACTCCCGCCGCGGCGCCCGCAGGCACCGAGCCACCCGCCGCCGCGGGCACAGAGCCGCCTCCGGTCAAATAAGCCGCCGCCCAGAGCGGACGAAAACAAAGCGGACGAAAACAAAAAACGCCGAAGGAACACGTGGCCTTCGGCGTTTTTCTTTGGCCGAACAAACGTGGCGTTTGTTTTGGCCTTTTGTGGTGGATCAGGGACTCGAACCCCGGACCTAGCGCGTATGAAACGCCCGCTCTAACCAGCTGAGCTAATCCACCGGGGAGACGCGATTTTGCTCAAGCGTTTCGCTCTGTCAAGACTTTCGCTACGAATCGCCATCTTCGACCCGCCTTTCCTTGACGCTTACACGCGTGGGCCCTTATAAACCTCGGCAGGCATGCGTCTTTACAGCACGAAAATTCCTCTGATCGGCACCGAGGTCGTTAAGGCCCTCTTGGATGAAGAAGCGATCGCCGTCAGCGACCGAGCAGAGGCTGAACTAGACGTTCAAGCCGTTTTGAAGGAATACATGCGCCTTGATCGCGAGATCACCGACAAGGCGAAGGACATTCTTCAAAAGAAGGGACTGCCTTACGAGCAGTTCGGCCGCGTGAAACGGTCGGTGGCCGACGAGAAGAAGTTTGCCCTGGGCGACGAAGGTTTGGATTGGATCACCAACCAACTGATCGAATCGTTCTTGAACTCACCGCACATCGACGAAGTGTTCGTGGAAGACAACGTCCTACGAAAGTCGATGGCCGCCATACTCAAGCGCCACATGGCCGCCGATGGCGAGCTTGACGCTGAAGTGCGCCGCCGCATCCGCAACCTTGAAGAAGGCACCGCGACCTGGGAGGTCGAATACAACAAGGTGCTTGAGCAGATGAAGCGCAACCGCGGCATGGAGTGAAACGGCCCCCTCTGCCGTGGCTGGTTAACCTACCCCATGCGCGCAAGCGCCTGGTTGACGTAGGAATCCAGCCGCCCCTCGAAGATCGCCTGCCTGGCACCGCGGACGAGATCTAGATAAAACTGCAGGTTGTGCAGTGTGGCCAAGCGGTAGAACAAGATCTCCTTGGCACGGAACAGGTGCGATAAATACGCGCGGCTGTAGCGGCTGCATCCGTAGCAAGGGCAGCCTTCCATCACCGGTCGCTGGTCCGTTTTGTGGGCGGCATTGCCAATGTTGACGTGCCCCTCATGCGTGAACAGGTGACCATTGCGGGCGTTGCGCGTGGGCATCACGCAATCGAACATGTCGATGCCTGCGCGAATGCAGATCAGCAGGTCGCGTGGCGTGCCCACGCCCATCAGGTAGCGGGCGCGGCCGCGCGGCATGCGTGGCGCCATCGTCGTGACCACTTCGTGCATGACCGGCGGTGGCTCGCCGACCGAGAGCCCGCCAAGCGCCAAGCCGTCGAAGCCTAAGGGCGCCATCTGCTCCAAGTGCTGCGTTCGCAGCGCCACATCCGTTCCACCTTGGATGATGCCGAAGCGCAGCTGCCCGGGCGACGGCGCCACGGTTAAGCAGCGCTGGGCCCACCGGGTGGTGCGTTCCATCGCGGCCACCACGGTCTGGCGAGGCGCGTCCGCGGCGGGACACTCGTCGAAGGCCATCGCGATGTCGCTGCCGAGATCGGCCTGGATCTGCATCGCGCTTTCGGGTGTGAACCGCTGCGGGCTGCCGTCGATGTGCGACGAGAAAGTGACGCCATCATCGTCGAGCTTGCGGCGCTCGGCCAAACTGAAGATCTGAAAGCCGCCCGAATCGGTGAGGATGCTGCCCTTCCACGACATGAAACCGTGCAGGCCACCAAGGTTCCGGATGAGCTCAGCCCCAGGACGCAGCGCCAGATGGTACGTGTTGCCGAGGATGATTTGCGCGCCCAGCGACTCTAGGTCAGCGCTGCACAGCGATTTGACGGTGGCCTGAGTGCCTACGGGCATGAATACGGGCGTTTGAATTTCGCCGTGAGCGGTCCGCAGCCGGCCCGCGCGGGCTTGACCATCGCGGGCCTCCTCAACAAAAACGGGATTCATGGATGATTGTCGCTCTTGTTCTGAATCTGAGGCTGTGCCCACGGCGAAATGAACATAGCGTCCCCGTAGCTATAGAAACGGAAATTAGCTTCGATCGCAGCCTTGTAGGCGGCCATCACGTGCGCATGGCCTGCGAACGCCGCCACCAACATCAACAAGGTGGATTTGGGCAGGTGAAAATTGGTGACGAGATCTGTGACGATCGAAAACGTGTCGCCGGGCTTAATGAAGATGTCCGTGCTGCCGGGGCCGGGCGCAAAGCCGAGCGCGGCGGCGCCTTCCAATGTGCGCACAACGGTTGTACCAACCGCAACAATGGGCCGCCCCTCCGCCTTCGCTTTCACGATGGCGGCGTGGGTGGCCGCGGGGATGTCATAGTGCTCAACGTCCATTCGGTGAAGTAGCGGATCCTCCACCTGAACCGGGCGAAACGTGCCTGGGCCCACGTGCAGGGTGACGGTGACCACTTCATGGCCGCGGCGCCGCACTTCGTCGAGCAATTCGGGGGTGAAGTGCAGGCCAGCGGTGGGCGCGGCCACGGCGCCAGGCACCCGGGCCACAACCGTTTGGTACCGCTCCAGGTCGTCTTCAGTTGCCGTGTTGCGCGGGGCCGGCAGGCCGCGCTCTTCAAAGGCCCGCCTACGTTGTGCCTCTATATAGGGAGGCAACGGCACGCGTCCATAGGCCGCGGCCGCATCCAGAGCGCTGGCAAACACCTGGCTCTCCAGGGCCACCTTGTAGCTTCCTTGAGTCCCTGGTAGAAGGACCGTTGCCGAGAAATCCGGACCCAGATCAATTCGTGAGCCTTCCGCCTTGCTTCCCAATCCTTTCGCCATGACTTCCCACACCTCTCGAAAGCCAGGTGTTCCAGGCGCTTTTGACGCGTCTTGGTCAGGCAGGGGACGAACCAATAACAGTTCTATCTTGCCGCCCGTCAACTTGCGCCCGTCCAACCGCGCGGGTATGACCCGCGTGTCGTTGAGCACCAACACTGACTGTGGGCGGAGCTGGTCTAACAGGTCGCGGAAGACGCCAAATTTGAAACCGCTTCCAGACCGGTCCAAGATGAGCAAGCGAGCGGCATCCCGTTCTTCAGGGGGGTGGGATGCGATGTGCTCAGGTGGTAAGTAGTAGTCAAAGTCGTCAAGTCGCAGGTAGTATTCCCCCGTTTCGATAAAGCAGGATGCCTTCCGTGGGTTCAAAAGCAACCGATTTTGTGCATATCCCGGGTGACCCCCGCGGTTGGGCGCCGTTCGAATTTCTGTTCCGCAGCCGGCAGGAATTCTTCGATGCGTTCGAGGCCACCGATGACGGTGGAATCGTCTTTTGCCCCACCCGCCGCAAATTGCCACCAGGCTTTCCGGTTAAGGTGCTGGTGAGGCTCGGCCGCCGGCGCCCTCCCCTTCACCTCGAAGGCGCCGTGTGCTGGCGGCGTCCCGGCAAGCACGCCGATAAGGTGCGCGCTGGCGTGGGCGTGCAGTTCAACGAGTCTGAAAGGCCCAAGTTAGATTTCGTGCACGAAGTGGCCCCGGCGGGTGATTCTGTGAAGAGCCGGCGCCGTCACGAACGCATTCGCCTGGCCATGCCTGTGTCGTGGTGGTTCGACGGCGAGCAAGAGCCGCGCACGGGAACCTTGCGTGACATCGGGCACGGCGGAGCCTTTGTGGAAACTGAACCTCCGATGGGCCGTGAGGGCGAGGTGATTCTGGAACTCGCGCCACCCGGTGCCGCGCGTGCGATGTCATTCTCCGGCCGCGTCGCCTGGACCGGCCGCTCGGGTGACGAAAGCGGCTTTGGCTTGGAATGGCGCGCACGCGATGCGGGCGGCGGCCGTCGCATCAAAGAGCTGGTGCGCCGCCTGACGAACTCGGGCACTTAGCGGCTGAACGGCTCGCTACCAATTCATCGAGAACGCGTAGAGCGTGCCGCCGTTCGAAAGCGCGTAGAGCCGGCGGTGTTCTTCGTCGACTGTGGGCGATGCGCACATGCCGCGGCCAGGGAAAAACGTTTGCCGCAAACGACCGGTTTCGCGATCCACAACGTAGATTCCGGTACGGCTGCCCGAGAACACCAGATAAGGCCCCACCACCTGTGGCGTGGTCACCGCGCCGGCGCCCGTGAGGCCGCGGCGGTAAGTGATGTGCCCCGTTCGGCCATCAAGCGCGTGTAGCCCTTCTCGAGGCGCCACGAAATAAACTTGGGTGCCCCATTGGGCCGGGCTGCCCGCGCCTTCCACGGGCACGCGCCACTTCACAAGGCCGTCAGTGGGGTGCAAACCGTATATGCCGCCCGAGTGTGAACCTGCGATCAAGGTGCCATCCACCATCACCGGCGTCGTGTCGACGTCGACGTATTGATTCGAGCCCGAGGCCAAGCTGCGAGCCCATTCCACGTCACCCGTGCCGGGGCGCAAGGCCGTTAAGAAGCCATCAGAGAACCCCGCGTAAAGCCGATCGCCGAACAAGCGAGGCGAAGAATCGCCGTGAATCGTGAACTCGTCGGGCCGCTCGCGTTCATAGTCCCATAGGAACTTGCCCGTGGAGGCGGAAACCGCGTAAAGCCGGCCCCGGTTGGTGGAAAAGTAAAGGTTGTCGCCCACCAGCAGCGGAGCGTTTGCGATGCCGCCTTCGGCCTGATACCGCCATCGAATGTTGCCGTCCGCGGGGTCCAGGGCCAACAGCTGCCCATCATTGGCGCCCAGATACACGAGGCCGCGGGCTGGGTCGTAGGCCGCTTCGCTTTCCACCTGCGCGCCAACGTTTTTTTGCCAAAGGCGTTGCCCGCTGTCGGTGTCGAACGCGGCCACCTTGCGGTTGCGTGAGCCAAGCACCAATCGTTTGCCCACGAGCGCGCCACGCGCACATTCCTCAGGCGCGGGCTCGAACAAAGCGTGGACATGAACGTCAGAGCGCCAGAGCAGTGACAGAACGCCACCCGTGGCTTCGTTGCGGCTGGTTTGCTCGTAAGGGCGCCGCACCGTCGAGGCTTGGCAGCCACACAGGAGCGAGGCCATCGCCACCACAAAGGCACAAGCTTGATGCTGCTCGCGCACGCGCTTAGTCACTTTGAAATCTGCTGGTGGATCGATCAAGGCGTGGCCGCGCCGCTGGTGGCCTCGTCAAGCAAGGCGAGACGGCGGGTGACCTCTTCACGCAAAGTTGTGTTGGGATAATCGGCGCTGATCGACTTGTACAAAGCCTTGGCCTCTTCGGCTTTGCCTTTGGACTCAAGCAGACGCGCTTTGGTGTAAAGCGCGCGATCACCCAGGAAGCCCTGTTGCGCTTTGGCGGCCGTGTGAAGTTTATCGAGCGTGGCGAGGGCCGCATCAATTTGGCCGGCCGCCTCTTGCGCCAACGCGAGACCGTCCAGGGCCACGAGCTGCAGCTCCGCGCTCAAATCGTCGCTGGAGGTCAACGGCTGGTAAAGCGCGATGGCTTCGTCGTTCTTGCCCAAATCGCGAAGGAAACTGGCCTTAAGCAGCTTGGCCATAGCGGCCAACTTGCCTTTGCTGTGGGCGGCCAGGAATGTTTCGGCTTCTTTGAGAGCGGCCTGTTTACGCTCTTCGTCGGTCTTAAAGTGCGCGACGCCGTCATCGAACTTGGGCGGCTCCCCTTCGGCAGGAATGAGGCCCGCGGTGGCGATTTGCTCGATCTTGGCGAAGGCCCGCGACGTTTCGCCGTCGCGCTTTGAAAAGACATAACGGCCGACTTGCAAGGCCGCCGTCGCCGCCAAGACGGTGACGACGATCGTGACCAAGCCGCGACGGTGCCGAGACAGCCGTTCCCCCACCCGCGTCCAGAACGACACGAATTGGTCGGGAGCCTTCAATTCTTCGATTTCGTCTTTGTGCTTTTTCTTAGCCACGGCCCTCGGGATTAACATCCACACCCCGCCGGGTCAACATGATGCTGGCTGCCAAGGCCGTTCGGGTGCCAAGAGCCCAACCCCAGGTGTGCTGACGGCCAGCCGCGGAAGGCAGCGCCGGGTATAGTGGTGGCGTGTTCCGACGCTGCTGGCTCGTTTTTGCATGGATGATTTTTGGGTATCTTGTGCCCACTCGTGCCTGGGCCGCGGCCGAAGAGGAATGGCAGTTCGGTGTGAGCGCCGGCGGTGCGCGGGTGGCCGCCGACGGCGCTTCCCCGCTCGGGGCAATTGTGGGGGTGGATGCGCAATATGGGTTCAACGACGCTTGGGCCGCGCGGGCCGCGGTTGAGGCGGCGTGGCTTGAGCGCGTGAACCAGGACGCCGTTGTGCGCGTGGGCCATGCCGCCCTAGGCATCACCTATTCTTTAGACGTGCTGCGGTTGCTGCCATTTGTTGAAGGCAGCGTATGCGTGTTGGGCGTGGGCGGCGGTGTGGCCGACAAGCGCAGCGACGTTGGCCTGCAGGTTGGCTTGGGCGCAGACTATTTATTGAACCCCCGCTACAGCGTGGGCCTCATCGGCCGTTACACGTATCTGCCGGTGCAACTGACCGGCAGCGACACCTTCGGTGAAACGCCGCAGCTGGCTACGGTATCGCTGCGGGTTTCGTACCGCGTGTTCTAAACGCGGGTGCGCGCGCTCTTCGTTGGCTTTGCGCTGCTGGCGCTCTTGCGGCTGGCGGACTTCTTCTCGCGCTTGGCCGCCTGTGCGCCGAGCTTTTTGCTCGGCTTTTTCGTGGGCTTGTTTGCCGCCTCATCTTCCTCGGCTTGGGTGCGGCCGCGCACCACAACCTTCAGAGGGCTGCCCTCGAAGCCATAGATCTTGCGGAACTGGTTTGTGAGGTACCGCCGATAAGGCTGGCCCACGGCCTTCTCCAGGTTCGCGCTGATAAAAAACATGGGCGGCGCCACAGCCGCCTGCGTGGCGTAATAAAGCCGCACGTGCCGGCCCGAGGGCCCCGACGGGGGTGGCCGGCGCGTGATCATGTCTTCGAAATTGCGGTTGAGCTCCGCGGTTGGAACCCGTCGCGTCCAAGAAGCAAAGGCTTCGGCGGCCGCGTCGATGATCTTGTCCACCGCTTTGCCCGTCATGGCCGAGGCAATCACGAACGTGGCCCAGGACACGAAGCTTAGCCGCTCTTTGCATTGCTGAACCTTGCCGTCCAATTGTGAACGCGTCACCGCGTCGGCTTTGTTCAGCACCACAACCAGCGCGCGGCCGGTTTCTTCAACGAACGACGCCAGCTTTGCGTCGTCGTCGCTGGCGCCCGCCTCCAGATCCACAACCAGAGCCACAACGTCGGCGCGCTCGATCTGATCGCGCGACATCTTGGCCGAAACGGCTTCCGTCAAAGTCTTCACAACTTTGCGGCGACGCAGGCCCGCGGTGTCAACCAGCACGAATTCTTTGCCGTTGTGTGAAAATGGCGAATCGATTGGGTCGCGTGTGGTGCCGGGCTCGTCGTGCACCAAAACGCGCTCTTCGCCCAACAGACGGTTCACAAGCGACGATTTGCCAACGTTGGGCTTGCCCACCAAGGCGAGGCGAATCGGACGATTGAGATCGTCGCGGCGCACGGGTGCTTCCGGCGCAGGCTCTGGCGCCTCAAACTCTCCGCGCGGCTCTTCTTCGTCCACCGGTTCGGGGGCGGGCTTGGGCTTGGGAATGCCGAGCAGCTCGGTCAGCTCCTGGCTGGTTTCGTCCACTTCGTCATCGTCGGCCATGCGACGCGATCGGCGACGCGATTGCTTTTCGGGCTTGGGCGCGTACGTCACGCGTTCGCCCAGCACTTCCAAAACGGCGTCCATCAGGTTGCCCACGCCACGGCCGTGGGCGGCCGACACCGGAAACACGAGGTTGAACCCCAACGAGTGGGCGTCGCTGGCGAACGCTTCGCGTTTGTCGTGATCCACCTTGTTCGCCGCCACCACCACGGGCTTGCCCGTGCGGCGAAGCGCGCGACCCACCTCGGCGTCAAGCGCGGTCACGCCCGCGTGAGCATCGACCACCAACATCAATACGTCGGCTTCGTCCACGGCACGCAGCGTTTGCCCGCGCATGGCACCCAGAATGCCTTCGGCGGAGGGATCCAAGCCACCTGTGTCCACAACGCGCAACTGTGCGCGCTGCCAATGAACCACACCATAACGACGATCGCGTGTGACACCAGGTTCATCTTCGACAAGCGCGGGGCGGCCACCCACCAAGCGGTTAAACAGGGAAGACTTGCCCACGTTCGGGCGCCCCACCAACGCCACGAGGGGCAATTTATCGAGGGATTCTTGGGGCAGCGAAGGCGCTGTGTCTCGGGGGTTCGGTCGCTTGGCCATTACGAATTGCTTTCAGGGTCATAACCCAATTGTCCGATCGCCTGCGCGGTCGACGTCCAGTCGCGCTGCACCTTCACGAACAATTTCAAATGTGCGGGGCGCCCCAAAAGTTTGGTCGCCTCCTCGCGTGCGGCCTTGCCGATGTCGCGGATCGTGGCGCCACCATGGCCCACCACGATGGCCTTTTGGCTGTCACGCTCCACAACGATGGTGGCGTTGATAACAACGTCACCTTTTTGCGGGCGCTCTTCCCACATGTCCACTTCCACAGCGGTGGAAAACGGCAGCTCTTGGTAAAGCTGCAAGAACACCTGTTCGCGAATCAGCTCACCCACCAAGAAGCGTTCAGTGCGATCGGTGAGCGTGTCGGCGTCATAAAGCGGAGGCCCCTTGGGCAAATGCTTGCACAGCTCCTTGACCAGCGAGTCCACGCCGCTGCCTTTCGAAGCCGAGATGGGCACCAACGCGGCGAAGTCGTTCGATTCGTTCCACTGCTCAAGCAGCGGGAACAGCTTCGTTTTGTCTTTGACCTCGTCGACCTTGTTGAGCGCGAGGATCGCCGGCCGGCCTGACTGCTTCACGCGCTCGAGCAGCGCGGCTTCCACGGCCGAACCTTTGCGTGCGCCGCGCGGCAGATGGCGGGATGACGCACCCGTGGCGCGCGACAGATCGATCACCATCAACACCACATCCACGCCTGTGAGCGCGCGGTAAGCCTCGTCGACCATGAATTTGCCCAACGCCGTGCGGGCGCTGTGTACGCCAGGCGTATCAACGAACACGATTTGGCCGCCCTCGCCGTTCCACACGCCCAGGATTCGGTTCCGCGTGGTTTGTGGTTTCGGCGTCACAATGGCCAGCTTTTCGCCCACAATTCGGTTCAAGAGCGTGGACTTGCCAACGTTGGGCTCCCCCACAATGGCAACAACGCCGGCGACAGTGGAAGGAGCGTTCGTGGGTTCGATTGAGTCCATGCGTGCGATCTAGGAGGTGATAGGGGGCGCTTCTATACCACCAGCGTGCGTGGATGTCCGCCAAAGCGAACGGAAACGACTGGCGTCGTGTGTTATCAAAGCGTGGTGTTCCCTTGTTTGTTTGCGTTTTCGTGGCTGGCGACCGCGGCCCCCATTGATGCTTCTGCCCCGCCGGTTGCGCGCATTTTGCCGGCGCCCGGCGGCGTTGTGTTGACGTGGGGCGCGGGCAAGTCACCGGTATTGCGAGGCAAAGGCGACGCCGCCCGTGTGCGCGTGGAAACAGCCGACGACGCCACGCCGCGCTGGGCGCTGGTGCGCTGGCCCCAAGTCACAGGCGGAAGCAAGCTGTGGGCTTTCGTGCAGGATCCATCAGGAAGTCTGCGCCTGGCCTGGGAAGGCGACGACGGTCCCCTGGACGCCGATGGCGAGGCCAACGCGCGCGTGACCGTTGCAAAAGCAGGCCTTGTTCGGTCGTTCACAGCCTCGTGGCTGCGACGCTGCGACGTGGAGGCACCCGTTTGGCGCATTGAAGACTTCGATATAAACAAGCGGGCCTTTGTGCCAAGGCTCGCACCGCCGTGGCTTGGATCGGGGGCCACATCGGTCGCGGCCTCCGCCGTTGAGCCCATGCTCGCAGGGCAGCCATGGCCGCCCGTGCGCCAACATGCCTTCGCGTTTACCGCGGCGTCGTCTGCGGCCGCCCAGACAGCGCGTGCCCTGCCCTCGGCTGGTGTTTTGGATGATGGCAACGTGGCCACCGCTTGGCGCGCGTGGAACAAGGGCGGCGGCTTCGCTTTCGCCACCGCCCGCGCCGCCTCTGAACTGGCGGTCACAGGCGTGGCGCTCACGAAGGCCGACGGCACGGTGTGGCCGCAAACGCTGCAGGTCACGGCGTCGGACGCCACACGTTTGAATGTCTCCGTGCCATCAGACGCAGGTGCCACCATCTGGGTTGTGCTGCCGGAGCCCATCACAACGTCGTGTGTGACGATCGACGTTAACGCTGGCCCTGCAGCAGAGCCGCTGGCTCTCGCCGAGGTGCAGTTTGTCACCACACTCGATGGCACAAGCGCGGTGGATCATGTCGCGAGCCGCATTTTGTCGGGTGTGGGCTGTGGCGCCGTGTTGCCGTCGTTGGCGAACGTCGAGCCGGCCGCCGTGGCGACCCGGTTGGCGAACCAATTGGCGTCGGCATCACAGGCGGGACAGGCGTGCGCGTGGGAAGCCCTGGCAAAGCTGCCGCCGGCGGCGGTGCCACCCCTGCAAACATGGCTGCTGCCGAGTTTACCCGCGGTTTTAAGCGCCCCCCCATCCGTGCTCAAGCCGCAATCGTTGGCCTTTTGGGTGGGACGCGGCGGGCCCACGATGTCCAAAGCACTCGCGCAAATCGTGCAAGATGCCACGCAGACGGCCGGCACACGGGAGACGGCGGCGCGGCTCTTGGCCAGCCACGAGGAGACGCTGCAGCTGTTGCTCGATCAGGTGGGCACGACCGAGGGCGACACCAATGCGCTGGTGCGGAGGGTGTTGCTGCAAAGCCGCGTCTTTACCATGGCCGCGATCGATCGCCTTCTTCCGGCGAGCCGCGTGCAGTGGTCACAACAACCGCAGCACCATGCGGAGCTTCTGTGGTTGGGCACACAACTGAGATGGCAACAGCAAGAACCCGCGTGGCTTAACCAAGCCGCTTCGTGCGCCGAGGACGCGCTCACCCCCTTTGGCTTGCGTGCGCGCTGTGTGCAGGCGTTGGGGCCCAGCCGGACCTTTCAAGCACGACTCATTCGCATTGCGATGGGCGATGATGATCCCGTGATTCGCAATTTGGCGTTCGAAGCGCTGGTGGCCAAACAACACGTTAAGTGGACCCCAACGTTGCAAACGGCACTCGAGCAAGGGCTGCGCGATCGTGACCCACGCGTTCGGCAAACCGTGGCGCGCGGCTTTGCACGGGCCCCTGGCGCCAACCGTTTTGCATCCACCCTGTCCGATGCTTATGCGAGCGAGCGTTGGCCGTTTGCCAAAGCGGCGCTCGTTGAAGCAATCGCCGCGGCCTGTGTTGCGCCACAGATCTTGATGGCCGCCCTCGCACAAGACGATGTATCACTTGACGGCAAGATTGCGGCGCTTGAGGGTTTGGCCGCTTGTAAGTTTGGGCAGGCCCGCCCCGAAGCTTTGAATGCACTCAAGCGGCAAGTGGCACCCGTGCCTCTGCGTGAGGCCGCTGCGAAAGTGCTGATGGCGGTGGGCGAAAAAGAGGACGCCAACACACTTGTGCGGGTCCTGCGCCAGGCAACCTCCGCGGCGGCCACCGATCCGTCACTTGATGACGTGGCCGCGGCAACCTTGGAGACGCTGGTTCCGTTGGATTCGTCGCAAGCCACAATCGCTGCGCTTGAACTGGTGAACCAACCGCGACCACGCCTTCGACGCAGCGGCATGGCCGCGTTGGGTAAGTTGTGTGGCCCTGCAGCGCTGGCCGCCATCGACGCGCAACTTGCCAGCAACGACGCTTGGGTTGCAAATGCCGCCCGCCAGTCGAAAGCACAATGTGAAGCGCGAACGAAATCGCCATAATACGGCCGTGGGCACTTCGGCCGCCGGCTGGTAGCATGCGCGACGGGATGGAATCTTTGGGTAAGGTGGCTGGCGAAGAGGCCAGTCCGTTTCTGCAGGCGCCGTGGCTGCGTGCGCTGGTCATGCACGGCTCCGACCTCATTACGTTGTTCGACGGGCAAGGCATGATTCGTTATGTGGCGCCTTCGTTGGAACACATCCTTGGTTATCAAGCGGATGAGCTCTATGGGCGCTCGTTGACCGAATTCGTGCACGACGCCGATCTGCCGGCTTTGCGCGCTCACTTTGCGTTCTTGTTCGCGAACCCCGGCGTGCCGAAGGCGCTGCAGTTTCGCATTCGCCATCGTGGCGGCGCCTGGCGTTGGCATCAAAGCACAGGCACAAACCTGCTCAGCGATCCCAACGTGCACGCGGTGGTGATGAACCAGCATGACGTCACCGACCAACGCGAGGCAGAGGAACAGCTGCGCGAAAGTGAACAACGATTTCGTGCGCTCGTCGAATCGAGCGAAGACTGCATTGAGCTGGCGAGTTCCCGCGGCACAATCGCCTATCTGAGCCCGGCCACGGTGCGCGTGTTTGGATATGAGCCACACGAGATGACCGGGCGTCATGTGTTCGAGCTGGTGCACCCAGACGAACGCGATCGTTTGGCCGTGCTGTGGCAACGCTGCCTGGACAACCCCGGCAATGGCGTCCGCGCGGAATTTCGCTATTTGCATGCCACCGGCGAAGACCGCTATCTCGAGACCACGCGCGTGAACCATTTGGCCACGCCTGGATTGCGCTCGATCGTCACGATTTACCGCGACGTCAGCCAGCGTTATGCGCTTGAAGAGCAGGTGCGGCAGGCGCAGAAAATGGAAGCCGTGGGTCTCTTGGCCGGCGGCATCGCCCATGACTTCAACAATATTCTTTCTGCGATCTCCGGGTTCGCCACCATCATCGCGGGTGAGATCCCGCGCCACAGCCCGATCCAAAGCGACGTCGCCGAGATCACCAGCGCCGTGCAACGGGCGGCGGCGCTCACACGGCAGCTGTTGGCGTTTGGCCGCCGGCAAGTTCTGCAGCCGCAACCCTTCAGCGTGTTTGTGGCATTGCGTGATATGCAGCAGATGCTGCAACGGGTGATCGGTGAAGACATTGAGTTGCGCATCGACATCGACGAAGACACGCCCACCGCACGCGTGGATCCCGCGCAATTTGAGCAAGTGATGATGAACCTGGTGGTCAACGCGCGCGACGCTATGCCGCGCGGAGGGCAGCTGCACATTCACGCGCGCCGTACGCTCGTGTCCACATCAGAGGGCCCCGCCGCGGGGCTGGACTTGCGGCCAGGTGAATACGTGGGGGTATCGGTCAGCGATTCGGGCACGGGCATGACCCGCGAACTGCAAGAGCGCATTTTCGAGCCATTCTTCTCAACAAAGGTCACGGGGCAAGGGACCGGCCTTGGCCTTGCAACTGTGTTCGGCATCGTGAAACAAAGCGGCGGGCACATCGAAGTGCGCAGCGCCCCTGGCGAGGGAACGACGTTCGACATTCTGTTCCCCACATCGCCCGAACGCGCCACCAACACATCCAGCGCCTTGCCCGAGCCCAGCGAACAAAGGCGCGGCACCGAAACGATCTTGCTGGTTGAGGACGAACCCGCGGTCCGTTCATTTGTGGGGCGTGTCCTACGCCAACTGGGCTACAAGGTGCTGGATGCAAGCAATGGCGCTGAGGCGCTGTTGGTGGCCGAACAACACAAAGGCCGCATGCATTTGTTGTTGACCGACGTGGTGATGCCACGTTTGTCGGGCCAAGAGCTTGCGGAACGTCTGGCCCCCGCCTGGCCAGATATGGCGGTTCTGTTCATGTCGGGCTATGCAGAAGAAGCGATCGTGAAGCAAGGTGTGCTGCGCCCTGGTTCTGATTTTATCGAGAAACCTTTAAACGCATCGGGGCTCGCGCGAAAAGTTCGTGAGATTCTTGATCGACAGCCCTCCCAGATGAAAGACGTGTCCCCAACATGAGTGCCGCCGCTTCCAGTGATGATTTGATCATTCGTTGCCTGCTTGCGGGCGATTCGATGCGTCTCGTTGCCGTCACCAGCACTGATCTGTGCAGCGAAATCTGCCGCCGCCACGAAACCACGGGCGCGATGGCCGTGGCGTTGTCACGTGCCACCACCGCGGGACTGTTGTTGGCCACACTGACCAAAGGCGACGAGAAAGTGTCTTTGCACATCGCGGGCGAAGGCGAACTTGGCACGGTGATGGTGGATGCCACATCCGGTGGTGACGTGCGCGCGTACCCTAAGAAACGTGGCATCGAAATGGACGTGCCTGCCAAAACGCGGGTGAACCTGGCATCGATCACGGGCGCCAAAGGCATCATTTCCGTGGCGCGCGATCTTGGTTTGAAGGAGCACTTCACGGGCCGCACGGCGTTTTCCTCAGGTGAAATCGATGAGGACATTGAACGCTACTTGGTGACGAGCGAGCAGATCGACAGCGTCCTGGTGGCGGACGCGGCCTTGGACGAAAAAGGGCAGATTTTATGGGCGGGCGGCGTGTTGCTGCAGGCCATGCCGGGGGGAGAACACCAAGACACATTGGCGCAAGAGCGAAAGCGTTTGCACCAAGGCGGCTTCTTCGCGGCGTTGATGGCTTCATCGGGTTTGGGGCCGGAGGATCTGGCACGCAAAGCCTTGGGTGAATTAAGCGGCGACTTGCGCGTGCTGGAAACGAGGCCGGTTCAGTTTAGTTGCCAGTGCAGCCGCGAGCGCGCCGAAGCCACCATCGCCTTGTTGGGCGAACGCGAGATCACGGCGATCCTCACGGAGCCAGGGGTGGCTGAGGTGGTGTGCGAATTCTGTCGCACCACCTATCACTTCTCATCAGAGAATCTGGAAGCTTTGCGCGCCTCGATGGGAACGCCCGCGGGCAAACCTAGTTAGAACGCGGCCGCGTCACCTTCAACATAACAGCGCCGTGTTGGGGCACGTGGGTTGTGTAAACGTCGCTGAACGCGCCCAAATCTTTGCGCTGCCACAGATCGCGAAGTTGCTGCTTGCCGGAAAGTCCAACCTCCGAAAAACGCAAAGCGACGTCACGCCCCACGGGACCGCGGTTGTATAACGCCACCGCCACGCCACCATCGTGCAGCGGTCGCGACCACACCTCGGCGCGGCCATCCGCATACTTGCGCTGCGCTGGCACCACAAGTGCGTCTTGATCCACGGCCAGCACTTCGTCGTTGCTCAGGAGGTCCAACGTGAAATCGTCCAGCTCGCCGAGGTTGCAACCCAGAAGCAGGGGCGCCGCCACCATCGCCCAATGCGTGACGTGGAGGATCTGCTCGTTCCCGCTGAGGTTTGTGGGGCGTGGGTGCCCCCACCCCACTTTGCCCACGACCAGCATGTCGGGATCATTGACGTGGCCGGGTTTGGCAAACGGTGCTTTGTCGCTTTGGGCAAACGCAATCCCCTCAAGGCTCGTCCACGAATCTGAAATGTCACTGGTGGTGCGCCATTGGCTGGCGCCCACGCCGGCGGCCCACGTCCACACTTCGCCTCGACCGTAGCTGCACACGCTGTAAACAATGTCGCGTGGTGCTTTTTCGAGCGCGGCTTGCATCACGGCGTAGGGGCGGCGCTGCTCTTTCGGGCTTAGATCAGGCGCGATTTTATCGAACGAGCACCAATCGTACTTGAGTAGATCGACGCCCCACGCCGCGAACGTTTGTGCGTCCTGTTGTTCATGCCCATAACTGCCCTCGAACTCGGCGCACGTTTGTGGACCGGGCGAAGAATAGATCCCCAGCTTCAACCCTCGTGAATGAAGCTCCGAGGCAAGCCCCGCCACATCTCCAAACGCTGGGCTGGGCTGCAGCCGCCCACACTCATCACGTTTGCCCTCCCACCCGTCGTCAATGTTCAAGTAGGTAAAGCCATGATCGGCCAGCCCCAAGGCCACAAGTGCATCGGCAGCGTCACGAATCTTCTTGGCGCTGATCTCTTTGCCCCACACGTTCCATGAGTTCCACCCCATCAACGGCGTGAGCGCCTTGGCGCTGCTGGCATAGCTGCCCACGATCGTCAGCACCGCTTGCGCTTTGCCAAGCTTGTTTTTCGCCAGCACTTGCACAGTCGAGGTGCCAACCGCCGGCAAGGTGCCGCGCAGGGTGCGCGTCTTGGCATCGAAGGTGAGCCCACGCGGAAGCCCGGTGACCGTGACTTGCAGGGGCGCCTGCCCTGTGACGGCGAGGCGGTGCAAAAACGGATGCCCGGGCGTAGCGCCCACAAGGCGAGGTCCGTTGATCGCAGGTTCCGACCGATGCCGGCTGGCCAACGGCAAGGTGGGCTCGGGCACAAGCGCGTACGGTTGCGGCCAAGCCCCGCGATCGGCGGCCGCCCAGGGTTGCAATACGATCTGGGCGTCCCCGATCACGAAACGATCCCAATCGGATTCAACCCCCCCGTGCGCCACGATCAGTTCGAGGCGATCAGCCCCCTTCAAATCGACGTCGAGCCTCGCGCTTTGGCCTTTGCGCAGGACACCGGAGGAAGCGACCATCTTATCGTCCAGCCACACTTGAAAGTCTTTCGACCCATTAGACTTTTCAACGTCGTCAATGCCCACGGTGGCAACGAAGCGCAACGCCCGGCCACCCAAGCGCACCAACAGCTGGCCCCGCCCCGTGCCCCCCAAGCCATGCGAAAACACTTTGCCGCCGATCGTAAGTGGGGTGCCCTTGGCGGACGCGCGGGGCCGCATCTTGTCGGTGTGATGCGTATAGTCCAAATCCTCGAGCCACACCCCGTTCGGGGGTGCGGCTGACGCAGCGGGGGCCATGGGCGCGGCCGTGGCCGGAGCGGTAAGCGCCAAAGCGGCGATGATGATGGGGCGGTGAACGTTCACGGGAAGCGTGGGCATGGTTTTTTTGTTTCGGGGTGCGCTTGTGGGTGCCGCAGGTTGCCATGGAGATGGGAAACGTTCGGCATTTTCTTGTTTGAGCCGGACGGCGAAGAAGCCGATGTCACAACTGGTGGTGCGCCCCCTTTTTGCCGCGGTTGCCCTACCCAGTCTTTTGGCTGGGGGGCCGGCTTTTGCAGCCACGGCGATGAAGACAGATGAAGGCAAAGTGGTGCATTGGGACGCGGCCATCATCACCGTGGGGTTGGACGCCCAGCGGTCGAGCCGTAACGTGCCCGCCACCGCGGTTGGGCTCGCCCTCGATGAAGCGCTTGCCGCGTGGAATGCGGCCCCCGAACTGCAAACCAAATTCGCACGCGGCAAAGACGGCAACGCAGCCATGGTGGTGGTGCGCTTTTGTGCCGGCACTTGGAAAGGGAAAGCCAAGCTGCTTGGCCAAACCCAGTTTGAGGCTGCAAAGGCGTCCGGTTTGGTTACTGCCGCCACAATTGAAATCAATGAGTGCGACTTTCGCTTTGTGGGGCCAGAAGATGTGGCGCCCGAGCACTATGATCTGCAGGCCGTCCTCACCCACGAATTGGGCCACGCGCTGGGCTTGAATCACACGGATGATCCCGAAGCCGTCATGCATTCGTGTACCGGTACGATCCACAACCGGCGGCCGAACGCGGACGACCGCAGAGGCCTCGCGCTGCTTTATCCGCCCCCTGTTGCGGCAGCCGCCAACACGCCGGCCGCTCCTGACGCAAGCCATGGCGCAAAACCTGTGTTTCTGACGGGACAAAACGGCATGCTTGGCTTCGAGTTGCCGTGGCCCGAGCTATCGAACGCGCACCCCGTCCGGTTCGTGCCCACCGTTGTGCCGCTGCCCCCCGGGCACGCCGCGCCGCCCCCGCCAAAGCCTTCGGTTGCACCGGCAGTAGAGCGGCCACGCAAACGCAGCACGGCGGTCCGCCCGACAGAGGAACGGCCCAAAGCCACGGAAGTGGACTGGCCGACGATGGCGCCTTCGAAAAGCGAAACGCGAAGCCCCGACGGTTTGTCGAAAGCTTCGCGCTCGTCTGCGCTGCCTGCGCGCTAGCTTTGGTCTGCGGGTTTTTCGGCAGGAGCTGCGGCAGGGGCCTCCACCGGAGCGGCAGGTGCCGCCGCAGGTGTCACCACAGGCTCGTCCCAGCCACCGCGCCGAGGCGCAGCGTACACAGGAGGCGTGGGCCCGCCGGGACGCGGACCGCGGGGACGACGATCGCCACCGCCAAACGGACGCCCGCCGCGGTCCCCACCGGGCGCGCCGCCACCGGGCCCCGCAGGACCAGCAGCGCCCGCCCCACGGCCCTCAAACGGAGGCCGGCCACCACCTGGAGGACGCCCACCTGGAGGCCGACCGCCCCCCGGACCGCCACCACCCGGACCACCACCAAATCCAGGACGCCCGCCTGGTGGACGATCTCCACCCGCACCGCCGCCGGGTCGACCCCGGAAGCCATCACGCCGTGGCTCACCTGGCGCACCGCCCGGGGCTGCACCAGGCGCGCCCTGTGCGCCCATCGGTGGACGACCGTCGCGACGATCGCCGCCAGGGCCACCCGGACCACGACCACGATCGCCGCCAGGGCCACCCGGACCACGACCGCCGCCCTCGCGGCCACCGCCACCGCGACGCCCGTCACGCCCCTTGCCGTCCCGGCCACGCTCAGCCGGAGCCGCTTGCGACATCGTGCGGGGCATAAGGTCGAGGACGTAGAAAAAGTCGCCGCGTTGTTCGGCACCGGATGGGGCCTTCTCGCCTTGAAGCACTCGTACGAGGCGGACGTTGCGCACGCGACCGCCGGCCACAGACAATGCCTCCATCAAGCGGGTCAACCGGTCGCCAGTGATGCCCACCGCCACACCCACGGCCTCTGCCTCGGGGCCTTCGCCCAATGACACAGCAGCAGCCGGGGCGGCAGGCGCCTCAGCGTTTTCATCGGCCGGCTGGCTGGTGGATTCTTCTGCCGCACCAGCTTCGACCAACGCCTCTTGCGCGGCCTCGCCCGTGGCTTCGGCGGGGGCGGCCTCGCTGGCTGCCGGCGCCTCGTCGCTGGCGGCAGCGGCGTCTGGCTCGGCCACGGGCTCCGCAGCGGCTTCGGCAACCGCAGGCGCGGGCGCCTGGTTTTGCCGACGGAAGGCTTGCTGCGCGTCAGCCGCAAGGCGAAGGATGATGCCGGGGAACTCGGTGATGGTCTTCATTGATGAACGCTCGGGGATACAAACAGAGTCCGCCTTTCGTAGATGACGTTGGGTGCGGCGTCAATGATCTTCGGGGTCAGCCGACCGGATCTTTGCCAGCCCCCACGGCCCTGTTACGTTTTGGCGTCGATGGCGCGCCCGATGGCGCTGCCGCCAAAGCGCTCGCGGATGCTGTCCAGCGTGTGACCCAGTCGCTCGCCGCGGGCACGCACTTCAATCGCCGCTTGCGTTTGTCGCTCCACCGCTGTGGGGCCCAACAGCGAAAGTTGCCCCACCGTCTGTGGCTCGCTGGCCTTCGCCAACTGCAGGCCCGCGGCACCCACGCCCGTGAGCCGCACGCCCAGCGTGCTGATCCCCGGTACATTTTGCAGCAGCGCCGCCGCGGTTTTTCCGATCACGTCGCCGTCCGCTGTGGCAAGCGACAACGTGCGCCGCCGCGACACAAGCTTGTGGTTGCCGTACTTCACCTTCAACACAACCACCCGCGCCCGAAGACCATGGGAGCGCAAACGTGCCGCCACCCGGTCGGCCTGCGGCAGCACGATTTCGCTCAAGCGCTCAAGCGATCGCTCGTCGTGCTCGAACGTATCCTCGTGGCTGATCGAAACGGCCTCACGATCGGGAACCACGGGACGCTCGTCGAGGCCGCTGGCCAAGGTCGCCAGGTGAACCGCCACGCCACGACCCAAGCGCGCCGCCAAAAAATCAACCGGGATCTGGGTGACATCTCCGATGGTGGCGATGCCGAATGAGCGAAGCGCGCCTTCGGTCACTTTGCCCACGCCCCACAGGCGACTCACTGGCAACGGGTGCAAGAAGGATTCGATCGCGTCTGGCTCCACGACCACCAGGCCATCGGGTTTGCGCAAATCGCTGCCGATCTTCGCGAGAAACTTATTCGGTGCCACACCCACCGAAGCCACCAATCCCAGTCTCGCGCGAACCTCCGCCTTGATCAGGCGCGCGATGGTGGCGCCATCGCCCATCAAACTGCGCATCCCTGTGCAATCCAAGAACGCCTCGTCCAAAGATAGGCCTTCAACCAACGGCGAATGGTGTCCCAAGATCGCGAAGAAGGCCGCGGAGATCTCGGCGTAGTGGGACATTCGGGGCGCCAGCACCACCGCGTGGGGGCACAGCTTTAGCGCTTGCACCATCGGCATGGCGCTGCGGACCCCAAAGCGGCGCGCTTCGTAAGAAGCGGCGCAAACCACGCCGCGGCGCGCGTGCCCACCCACCACCACAGGTTTCCCCGCCAGGCTGGGGTTGTCGCGCACTTCGACCGACGCGTAAAAGGCGTCCAAATCAACGTGCAATATGGTCCGCGGGGAGCCGGCCGCCATGGGGGTGTGCAAGGATAGCTCGTAACCGCCAAGCAAATCATGTTTTGTGCGCTGGACGATGCATCGACGTGCACCGATAATGCCCGCATGCGTCTAATCCAAAGTGTATGGCGGTCTCGCGCAGGTTTAATATCGGGCCGCGCGGGCGCGCTTGTTTGCGCGGCGATGCTGTTGGGCTGTTCGGACGGCTGCAAGAAATCCGTCAACACACCCCCGGTGGTCACCGCCCCCGCCTTCTTTCGCCCTGCCCAGCAAACGCAAAACAACTTGGTGGCCACGGTCACGGTTTCAGACGTTGAAGGCACCTTGGGTAAGGTGGGCACCCTCTCGGGTAAACTCGGGCTGCCCTTTGGCACCGAACAATTGCGGCAGATGCTGATTGCCCAAGCTGGCTTGCCCCCCAGCTTGCTGGCGCATCTGGATCTCGCCAAGCCTATCGGCAGCGCCTTCATTGGCCGCGAAAAAGATAAGTCACCGTTCTTTGCTGTCGCGGCGCAAGCCAAAAGTGCCCAGGAGGCTGCCGCGTTTCTCAAAGAGATGGGCACCAAGCTTGGCGAGGACAAAGGCGCGGTTCACATCAAGGCGAAGGACGGCAGCGAATCGTGGATATTCGCGTTGGGCGCGGTGTTGATTGCCAGCGATTCAGTTGACGGGCTACAGGCGGCCGGCACGCAAGCCATGGCCGCACGAACCAGCAAAGCAGACGACGTGATCAGCACGCTCTACCCGCAGGCGATGGCGCTCAGCCAGGGCACAGACCTTCGCACAGCGCTCACCAATGGCCGCACCAGCTTGCTGGCGCAGATGCGCGAACAGGCGACCAGAACGCCCTCGCCGATGCCGCCCGAGGTCACCGAAAAAATGCTCACAGCGTTCTTCGACCCTTACATCGAAGACTTGGTGAACACGCAATCGGTGGACATCGCGCTGGATGTGGACGCGTCGGTGGGCTTGAAATTTCTGGGCCGGATTCATCCCATCGCGGGCTCGGCGTTCGCAAAATCGCTTGGCGACGTGCGGCCGTACGAAGTGGATCCCGCGATCACCGGCGGTCCTTTGCAAGCGGGCTTCTTCGCGGTTCGATACAGCGACACGGCCTTGAAGCGCTACGCCGACGCCATGGGCGCGCTGTCTGACGTGAATTTGCCTGGCATGAAGAATTTGGCCGTTGGCGCACAAAAGCTGATGACTGCGCTGACAGGCGGGTACTGCGGCACCTTTAATTTCGACGGCGGCATGAACTATTCGTTCATCGCACCCTTGGCGGCGGGAACCGACCCCGGGGCCGTCATGGACGCGGCCGACATGGCGCTTGGCCCCACGGGGCTTGGGCTGCTGATGAAGGAAGCCGCGAAAAGCCAGCCCAAGGATTCGAAGGCCAAAATGCCCTCGTTTGTCTGGAAGCGACAGGGGAGCAAGGCGCGTCTTGAGGTGCCCTTGACCATGGGCATGAACAGCAAGGAGGAAAAACAGGTGCAGATGCTGTTCGGGGCAAACAAGCTCAGTTACCTGTTGGCCGTCACCTCGAACAAGCTTTTCGGATTGGCCGGGAACAAGTCGGACGCTGAACTCGCGCGGCTCTCCAGCACCACGACATCCACCACCGATCCCGACGTGCAACAGGTGTTGAACGAGACGAAAGGAAAGGAGGGCTTCGTGTATCTGGACCTCTTCCAAATCTTGCGTCCGATGTTGGCGAATATGGCCAAGAGCGAACCCAGCCTCGCGCAAGCGAACGCCATGTTGGCGTTCATTCCTGGCGCCGACAAGCTGCGCGTCCCGATGCTGTTTTCCTACGGGGGCGGCCAGGCGTTCACAGGGGAATGGTTCATCCCGCTGCGCGCGTTCCAAAACGTCGCCACGATCGTTCGGCCGTTGATGGGCATGGGCATGGGCGGTGGCGGCGCCGTGGCTCCTGGCGCGCAGTAAATGCGACGCGCTCGCCATCCTGACGCCCGCTGTGGCACCTGCCACATGCACCAGAACGTGTGCATTTGCGGGTTGGTTCCACGCATCGAAACGCAAACGCACCTGGTGTTGGTGCTGCATCAGCTGGAGACAAAAAAGCCCACCAACACGGGCGTGCTGGCCACGCGCTGCCTGCCCAACAGCCGCATCGTTGTGCGAGGTCAGCACCAGCCGGTGCCAAACGAGACGCTGTGGCCCGACACGCATGATCCCGTGCTTTTGTTTCCCACCGAGGACGCCCGTCCGTTGGCGGACCTGCTGGCCGAACGACCAGCCGGGGCAAAGCCCATCGCGCTCGTGGTTCCAGACGGCACCTGGAGCCAAGCGTCGCGGGCGCGGCGGCGGATCCCCTGCCTTTCGCAAATTCCCGCCGCCACGGTCACGGTGGACGGCCCATCGATCTACCGGCTTCGCACGGCGAATGAGCCAGGCCAAGTTTGCACCCTTGAAGCCATCGCGCTGGCGTTCGAGCACCTGGAAGGCAGCCACGGGCCACGCGTGCGCGAACAACTTCACACGATGCTTCGGATCATGGTGGAACGCACCCTGTGGACGCGCGGAGAGCTGCAAGCCTCAGAAGTGACCGGTGGCATTCCCGCCGGTGCACGTCCGGATCGACCCTGGGAATCAGTGGCCAACCATCCTGGCGATCGCCCGAAGACGGAAGCCGAGTGAACGAAGTTGAGTGACCCCACCGGGATTTGAACCCGGGTCTACGCCGTGAGAGGGCGCTGTCCTAACCGCTAGACTATGGGGCCGATTTAGTTTTCAAGCTCAAGCGGCGGCGTTGGCCACCTCTTGGTTCGGGGACAAGGATTCGAACCTTGATAGCCAGCTCCAAAGGCTGGCGTCCTGCCATTAGACGATCCCCGAATATGTATTTTCTTCGATTTTTCGCTAGATTTTCCTGGTTCGGGGACAAGGATTCGAACCTTGATAGCCAGATTCAGAGACTGGCGTCCTGCCATTAGACGATCCCCGAGTAACAAACCCCGTACCTGCGTCGCAGAACCAGGAGGCGTTGTTGTACCAGCGCCCTTCGGAGTGTCAAGAGTCTTGCTACAGGCCGGAAACTGTTAGCTTTGCCCCTCTTTCGGGCGTACAACGTAAGGCGTGAGTCGGCAGGACGGGTCGTCGGGAGGCCTCGTGAGCGAACCAGCGGAAGCAGCCAAAGGTGCTCCTGCCCTGGCAATGCACCTGTCGCCCGATCAGCAACGGCAAAGGCAGAAGCTGCAGGCCGTGGGCGAGCTGGCGACGGGCGTGGCCCACAGCTTCAACAACACGTTGCAAGGCATCTTGGGCAATGTGGAGTTGGCGCGCATGCAAGCGCCCGACGACATCAAACCGTTTTTGGACAACGCGCTGTCATCTTGCGCGGACGCCAGCCGACTGGTGAAAAACCTGCTCCAGTTTGCCGGCCACCAGGCTCGGGCCGAACAAGAGATCGCGAGCCTGGAGGCGTGTGCGGAACGGGTCGTGTCGATGTGCCGGGTCACCTTTGATCGCAGCTTGTCACTCAAGATCGAACTCAAAGCCCCCTTGCCGCCGGTGCCCATTCATCCGAACGAGTTTGAACTCGCTTTGTTCTGCGTTCTCATGAACGCGCGTGACGCCCTGGCGGGCCAACGGCGCGGCGAAATCACGGTGGAGCTGGGCACTGTTCCCGTGGGAGCGGCTGAACTGACCAAACCATCCGCACACGCTTGGGGTGGGCCCTTTGCGTGCGTGCGGGTGCGGGACAATGGCCCCGGTCTTCCCACAACGGCCCGCGGGCCCGCTTTTGAACCGTTCGTGAATCAACTGGCACGGGAGGGCCGCCGGATGGGCTTGGCCAACCTGCTGGAATGCGCGCGTCTTCACGGCGGCTGGGCCAGCGCGGAATCCACACTGCCCCACGAGGCCTCGCCCGCGCAGCCGCAAGGCACAGTGGTTTCGCTGTTTTTGCCGTACGGAATCAACAAGCCGGCCACACCAACGAGCGCTGAGCCCACCTCCAAACTCCCTGGTCCGGTCGTTCTCGTCGTGGATGACGACGACATCGTCCGCGATTCCGTGGCGCGTGTGCTGCGCTTCGGAGGCTTCACGGCGTTCACGGCGCCCGATGGCGCAGCCGCTTTGGCGTTCATCGAGCGCGGCCGCCCCGCCCCTGCTCTGGTTTTGATGGATGAATCCATGCCCGGCATGGACGGCACAACCACGCGCAAGCAGATCAATCGAATCGCCCCCGACATCCGCATCGTGATGATCTCAGGCCATCCCGGCCTGCCTGACGATGAAGATGGCGTTCATGGCGTGCTTGAAAAGCCGGTTCGGGCCGACGTGTTGCTGGATGCGATCCGCTCAACATTGGGCCTCGTGCGCACCCCGTCATAAGCAGATTCGCCACCGTTTGTGCGGCCGGCTGCCGGGGTTCTTGCCCGGCCAGGCGATTGATGTTAACCCTGGACACCACTGCGGATTGCAGCAAACGGCACTGGCCAGGGCAAACTGAACATATGGAATTAAGCTTCTGGGCCGCCACCGATGTGGGTCGGAAACGGGATCACAACGAAGACAACTTCCTGATCGACAAGAAGCTGTCGCTTTTCGTCGTGGCAGACGGCATGGGTGGCCACGCCTCAGGTGAAGTGGCTTCACACCTGGCTGTGCACGAGCTGCGCCGGGTGGTGGAGGAAGACCGCCCCACCCTGGAAGCTTACGCCGAAGGCAAAGCCACCACGCAAGATGTGATGACGGTGCTGGAAGAGGCCGTCCAGGCGGCCTGCCAAGTGGTGTTCCGCCGCGGCCAGCAAGAGGCCGACAAACGCGGCATGGGCACCACCACTTCGGTGCTTTTGATCGTGGGCGAGCGCGGCTTCATCGCGCACGTGGGCGACAGCCGCATTTATTTGATTCGGCAAAACCAAGTTGTGCAGCTCACCGAAGACCACTCGTTGGTCAACGAACTCATCCGCCGGGGCAAGGTCACGAAGGAAACCCTGGCCACCTCGCCCTACGCGTCGTTTAAAAACGCGGTCACGCGCGCCGTGGGCGTTTATGAAACCGTGCAGGTGGATACGATCGATTTCGACATCCTGCCGGGCGATCAGTTCATGATGTGCTCGGACGGTCTGCACGCCTACCTCGACGACCGACGCACACTTGAATTGATGGTGGATGAAGACGTCACGCAGGTGCCGCAAAAACTCATCGACCACGCCAACCGTTCGGGCGGCATCGACAACATCACCGCCGTGGTGGTGCGCATTCAAGAGTCGGTGTCCGAAGCGCAAGAGGTGCGCAGCGAAGAGCTTACCCAGCGCATCGAAGTGCTGCGGCACATGCCTCTGTTCCGTTACCTCACGTACCGCGAGATCATGCGCGTTCTAAACGTCACGGACGTGATGGACTACGACGTGGGCCAAGTTGTTCTCACGGAAAATGAGCCGGGCGACGAGCTGTACATCATCCTGCGCGGCAAGGTGAAGCTGCACAAAGAAGGCACGTTCATCACGTTCCTTGAGCCGGGCGCGCACCTGGGCGAAATGGCGTTGGTGGATCGAAGCCCGCGATCAGTCAGCGCCACCGCCGAAGATCGCAGCCGTTTGTTGGTGCTGCGCCGCCGCGACTTTTACGAAATCATCCGCAAGCACCCGCCGCTTTCCGTGAAGCTGCTGTGGAGCTTCGTGCAGGTGTTGGCCGAGCGCTTGCGCAAGACCACCGCGGATCTGTCAGGCGCGCGCCAAGAGCAGGTGGCCGTGGACATGTCGGCCGAAGTGTTGTTCGACGAATAGCGGCAGGTGTGGCCGGCAGGCCTCGCGTCGGTCATAACGACCAGCCGCTATGTCAGACCCCAAAGACAAGATGCTTCCGTTCTCGCGGTTCGCCGCCCGCCTTAGCCGCGGCCGCCGCATCCGTCGCGGCGACACCTTGCTTGACACACCCGATCCGCAGGCCGCCGTGCGCGCGCTGCCGGTTGATGAGTTCTATTACCTGATCGCCGAGCGTGGTTTGCCCGAAGCCAATGAGCTTTTGGTGCTGGGCTCCGCCGAGCAGGTGCAGATGGTTCTGGATATGGAGCTGTGGGATCGTGACCAACTGTCGTTGGCGAAAGCTTCGCAATGGTTGGGGGCCTTGGTGGAAGCACCGCAAGAGCGCATTTACGAATGGGTGCGCGGCCTCGACATCGAACTTGTGGCAACGCTGCTGCGCCGCCGCATGAAGCTGTGGGATCTGACGATGGGCGAAGAGCCCGAAGAAGAGCCGCAAGGCCTGCTGTTTAAGACCCCCGATGGCTTCTTTATGATCGATGCGTTGGGAACGCCCGAAGAACAACGCGTGACGCACGCGCTGTTGGTGGCGATTTACAACACCGATCTCAACTTCGCGCGCCGGGTGCTGGTGAGCCTGCAGGCGGAACTCGACAGCGAGCTCGAAGAGCAGGCTTTGCGCTGGCGCTCGGGCCGCTTGGCCGACCTGGGGTTCGTGGATTATTACGAGGCGCTCGAAGTGTTTGCGCCCCTGGATCCGGCGTCGGTGAAGATTGGCGAAGCGCGCGGCCAACGCACGCGACCTTTGACCGACGAGACGGCGTATCGAGCTCAAGCCGCGGACGCCTTGCGCATGCCAACCGCCTTGGCCGAGGGCCTGTCCTCGCCCAAGTCGCGCTTCGCGCGCGCGGTGGCGACGCTGACGGATGACGATCAAATCGCCGATCTACATGCCAGTTTGGTGGCGCTGTCAAACCGCGTGCTTTCGGCTGAACGCGTGGTTCCAAGCGATCAAGAAGGGATCGCGGATGCGCTTACGCGCATGCAAGCGACCTTGGATCTGGCGCTTGAGTTTCTGGCGAAGGGCAACGAAGACGACGAGCGTGATGCCGTCACAACGGTGCCGCTCGTGCGAATGTTCCGGCTCGGCATTTCGCTTGGGGCGAAGGTGGGGCGGCTGGCGCAGGCTCTGCTGCGCGAGAACCCCTTTACAAAAATTGATCCAGCGATCGCCTTGTGGGAGCTCGAAGATCACGAGGTTCTCGAAGCGTTGGCGGCAAAGCGGCCTCGCTACCCGCGCCTTTTGGACGAAGATCCCGCGGGGGGCAACCGCGCCTTTGGTTCGCTGCTCGACATCGCCAAAGCCACGGCCCGCGTGGAAAGGATTGCCGCGCAGCTCGCTTTGTTGGTGGCACTGGGCGTGCGGCCCGAAATGCTGGGCCCCGAGAACCGCGCCCGCATGAATGTGCGCGATCCCAAGGCCCTGGACACGGGCGTGATGGCCCGCACCGTTTTGGTGGCGCGCTTGCTGGGCCTCACCGAACCAGGCCTTGTGCCGCTGACGGAACTGCAACTGGCCCGCTTTGCGCGCCTTGACTTCGATGTTGCAGAGCGAGCGATGCAAACGATTGTCGCCTCGACGCCCAAGGGGCAGCTGCCTCGCGCGGCGGCCGCGGTGGCGCAAGCTTGGGCACTAGGCCTGCGCCCCTTGCTGCCTGTGTTGACCGCATCAACGCCTGATTGACAGGGGCCCCCTACCCTCGCCAGACTGGCGGCATTGACGAAGGCACCTCGCATACGAATGAACGCTGGGCGCTTGGCCTGTGGCTTGAGCTTTGTGTTCATGCTAACGGGCGCCCTGGCCTTCGCCGAGCCCGCCAACAAACAATCAAGCGCACAAGTGGCCTCCAGCCACTATGAAACCGGCTTGGCGCTGTTTGAGCTCAAGCGCTTCGAAGAGGCGGTCTCCGAATTCCGTAAGGCTTACGAAGTGGAAGCGCGCGCCGATTTCTTGCTGCACATCGGGCGATCTTACGAACAGTTGCAGCAGGTCGACAAGGCGCTCTACTTCTTCAAGCGGTTTCTCCAAACAGCGCCGGCTTCAGATCCTTTCCGCGCCGAGGTCGAAGACTTCGTGGCGAAGAACGACACGCCCCCAAACGCGCCGTCGAATTCCGCGCTGCTAACAAGCGACGCGCCGGCGTTGCTCACAGACGCGCCCGCAAAGCCACACACACAACCCGTGTGGCATCAGTGGTGGTTCTGGACGGCACTGGGGGCCGCGGCCGTGCTGGTGGGTGGCACGAGTTATGTTCTGCTTCGCGACACCAACCAAGATCCACCGTCAAGCGCGTTGGGCCACATGAGGTTCGAGTGAGGGGCGCCCTCGCATTCATAACGCTGCTGGCCCTGGCAAGCGCTTGCCGGGACGACGATGCGCCAGTGGTGTTCGTGACCGCAAAGCTGGGCGCCAGCGAGCTGCAAGGGCAACTCTTCGCCCTGCGCGTGGCCGTGCAAAGCGGTGGCAAAAATGCCACCCGCGACTACGCCCCTGGCACCGGCGCGCCGCTGGTGTTTCCCACCACGTTTTCGTTCTCGGTGGACAAAGCGTTTGGCGATCTTGTGGACGTCGAAGTGCAGGGCTTGGACAACGCTGGTCGCACTGTTGCGCAGGGCGAAATGAACGGCGTTGCGCTGCGTGCCGGCAAAACGGTGCAGCAAATGGTGTTCTTGAACTGCGTGGGCAAATGTGGCGCTCCGCTTCCAGACGCAGGTGCCCCGGGGGACGGCGGCCCCACGCCCGACATGGCGAATTGTGGCAATGGCCGACTGGATCCCGGCGAAACGTGCGATGTCGCGCTGGGCGCCGGTTTGCCGGGTGCGTGTCCGCCGCTTGATTGCAACGACGGCATCGCGTGCACCCGCGACGTCAAAATGGGCAACGCGTGCACCGTCGAGTGCGTGCACCAGGAGATCGTCACATTCGCGCCGGGCGATGGCTGCTGTCCTGCCAATGGCACACACCTGACGGACGAGGATTGCTCAGCCCTATGTGGCAACGGTGCGGTGGACGCGCCAGAGGTTTGTGACACGGGGATGTCGCTTGGGCAGCCGGGCGCGTGTCCCACGGCGACGGTCTGCAATGACGGCAATGCCTGCACGAAAGATCGACTGATCTCGGCCAACACCTGCGCCGCCCGCTGCACACGGCAGGCCATCGTGGCTGCCATCGCGGGTGATGGCTGTTGTCCGGCGAACGCTTCAACCGAAAGCGACAGCGACTGCACCGTGGTGTGCGGCAATGGCGTCGTCGAAGCGGGAGAGCTGTGCGACACGGGCGTCGCACAGGGAAAGGCCGGCGCCTGCCCGCCGTCGTGCGACGACAAAAACGCATGCACCCTTGATGTGCTCATGGGCGCGGGCTGCAAAAGCAGATGTGTGCACCGCGAGGTCAACCCCAGCGGCGAAAGCGATGGGTGTTGCCCGCCAAACACGAGCGCCGCAGCCGATCCGGATTGCCCCAACGCTTGCGGCAATGGTCGCATCGACGGCAAAGAAACGTGCGACAAAGCCATCGCCGCCGGCCAGCCCGGCGCGTGCCCCACCGCGTGCCCCGTGTTCGGCTGCATCACCCAAAGCCTGCAAGGCACGGCCGACGCATGTTCCGCACGCTGCGAAGCCGCGGGGGCGGTGGCTTGCTCGATGGCTGCGGCCGATGGCTGCTGCGCGCCTGGCTGCACGAATCTGACGGATCTCGACTGCGTTGCCACGTGCGGCAACGGTGTCTTGGATGCCCGAGAAACGTGCGACAAAGGGCTCACCTCGGGCCCGGGCGCCTGCCCCACAAGTTGCGTGGCCACCGATGCCTGTTTTGAACCGCAATGGGATTCGGAGGGCTCGTGTCTTGACCGCTGCCTGCAACGCCCAATCACCGCTTTCAAGTCGGGGGATGGCTGCTGCCCCCCGGGCGGCAACCGCAGTGTGGACGGCGATTGCGCCAGCGTATGCGGCAATGGGATCGTGGAGACGAACGAAACGTGCGATCGCGCGATCGGTGCCGACCAGCCGGGTGCGTGCCCGCAGACCTGTGTGGCCCCCAACGCATGCGCTTCGGTGCGTCTCGTGGGCAGCCCGGACAACTGCCAGGCGACCTGCGTCGCGTCCCCTGTCACCGCGTGCGCATCCGGCGATGGCTGCTGCCCCAAAGGCTGCAGCAGCAACACCGACAACGACTGCCCTGTGGTGTGCGGCAATGGTTTTGTTGAGATGGGCGAAGCGTGTGACAAGGGCATCACGGCCGGCAACCCAGGGGCGTGCGCGTCTACGTGCGCCTGGAGTGAAAGCTGCAGCAGCAACATCGCCACCGGAAGCGTTGAGAATTGTTCGCGGCGCTGCACCGAGGTGTCCTTACGCGCTTGCGCGGGAGGCGACGGATGCTGCCCCGTGGGCTGTTCGATCCGCACCGACGCCGATTGCGCACCGGTGTGTGGCAACGGCATCGTGGAGGATCAAGAGACTTGCGACCCGCCCACAAGCTGCCCCACCTCCTGCCCCGCCGACGCCGACCTGTGCACGGCTGCCACGCTCAAGGGTGATCCCGCGCGCTGCACCGCCCGCTGCAGCCAAGACCCCGTGCTCGAATGTGGGCCCACCGCGGACCAGTGCTGCCCTACCGGTTGTTCGTCTGCCGCCACGGATCCCGACTGCAGGGCGCCGGGCGCCGCCGCCCCTCTGTCGCCCCTGTGACCCACTGGCACTCTTGACACTTGGGTGCCAGCGGTATAGCTGTGACGTTCCAAGGTCTTACGACCACATCAGGGTTCGCTGGGGAATAAATCTGGCGGGGCCTGCGGTTGTAGGCCGGACGCCGCCCGTCGGCGCTTTAAACGTCAACACTAGACGAGGTTTCTATGTCAGAGGTGATGATCCACGTTGAGAACCTCACGAAGGACTATGGCGCCTTCCGTGCCGTCAACGGAGTGACCTTCGATGTTCACAAAGGCGAGGTCCTAGGTTTCTTGGGCCCCAATGGTGCTGGCAAAAGCACCACCATGAAAATGCTCACCTGTTTCTTGGCGCCCACGGGCGGCAAAGCCACGGTGGCAGGCCACGATGTCTACGACGAGTCTTTGGAGGTGCGTAAGCGCATAGGCTACTTGCCCGAGGACACGCCCATCTACCGCGACATGACCGTGCGTGAATACCTCACGTTCGTGGCGGACGTGCGCGGCATGGAACACAACCTGCGGGACCGCCGCATCAAGGAAATCGGCGGCCGCTGCGGCTTAAGTGGCATGGCAGGCAAGTTGGTGGGCGAGTTGTCCAAAGGTTACCGCCAACGCGTGGGCTTGGCGCAAGCCATGTTGCACGATCCCGACATCTTGGTACTGGATGAACCCACGAGCGGCTTGGATCCCAACCAGATCGTTGAGATTCGCGATCTCATCAAGGAAGTGGGCCAAGAGAAAACCGTTATCTTGTCCACGCACATTCTTCCTGAAGTGCAGGCCACGTGCAGCCGCATCTTGATCATCAGCGGCGGCAAACTGGTGGCCGACGGTACGCCCGACGAATTGTTGGCGCGTGAAAAAGGCGCTCGCTACCGCGTGGTGGTGGAGCAAAACGGCGTGGCCAAGGGCGCCATCCGGGAGCGCATCTCGTCCTTGGGCGGCGTCAAACGCTGCGTGGAAGCCGAAGGCGACAACGGCGAACACGTGTTCAAGATCGATGGCGCCAGCAGCGACGATTTGCGCAAATCCTTGTTCAAAGCAGCCGTGGACAACCACTGGACGCTGCTTGAGCTCACCCGCGAAGCCGCCAGCTTGGAAGACGTGTTCCGCAACGTCACCACCGGCGACAAATAAACCCAATTTTTCAATCGATCACCCACCAAGGAGCAACCAATGACGGCTGCCTGGGCAATCACAAAACGCGAAATACGAACCTACTTCAACAGTCCCGTCGCTTACATTGTGGCCACGGTCTATATGATCTTGGCCGGCTACTTCTTCTTCACGGGCCTGTTCCTTGAGAAGCAAGCGGAGATGCGCGGCTACTTCAGCCTCACACCCATCTTCTTCTGTTTCATCGTGCCAGCCATCACCATGCGCTTGCTGGCCGAGGAAAAAGGCAGTGGCACGTTAGAGCTGCTCATCACCATGCCCGTGCGCGATTGGGAGGTTGTTGTGGGGAAATTCCTCGCCGCCTTCGGCCTGATCGCGATCATCGTGGCGGTCACGGGTTTCTACGCCGTCACCGTGGCGTCGGTGGGCGATCTCGACAAAGGTCCGGCGTTTGCGGGCTATGTGTCGCTCACGTTGATGGGCGGCGCGTATGCGGCCATCGGCGTGATGGCGTCATCATTCACGCGCAATCAGATCGTGGCGTTCATCCTCGCCTTCGGGATCTCGTTCGGTTTGTTTATTTTCGGCAGCATCGTGCAAATGGTGCCGCAAGCGTTGCAGCCTTTGGTGGCCTTCTTGGCCATCGGCGAGCACATGCAAAGCATGGCCCGTGGGGTCATCGATACGCGTGACGTGCTTTATTACCTTTCGATCATCTCCGTGTGCCTCGTGGTGGCCTCGGTGACTCTTGAATCAAGGAAGTGGAGGTAGCCATGGCCGATCAAAAACAAAAAAAACGCGCTTCCGCTTCAAGTGCGGTGCTTTACGCCGTGTTTTTCGTGGGCGCGGTGGTGTTGGTGAATTTGATCAGCACGCGCTTTTTCGCACGCGCCGATCTCACCGCTGCCAAGACTTACACAGTGTCGGAGTCAACGCGGAACCTGGTGAAGGGCCTGCCCGATTATATGAACGTCAAGGCGTTCATTTCGGAAGACCTGCCGCCTGAGCTCAAAGCCGCGGGCCGCTATTTGCGCGACACTTTGTCGGAGTACGGCAACGCCTCGTCGAAGTTCAAGTGGGAGGCCATCGACCCGAAACAAGATCAGAAGCTGCAAGAAGAGGCCACCGCCTGCAAAGTGGAGCAGCTGCAAATCCAGGTGCTGCGCTCGGGCAAGTTCGAGATGGGCAATTATTACCTTGGTCTGTGTTTGCAGTATGCCGACCAGACCGAATCGATACCGCAGGTGGCGCGTTCCGAGGGATTGGAATACCAGCTCACCTCGCTCATCAAGCGCATGACCCAGAAGAAGCGAAAGATCGCATTCACCACGGGCCACGGCGAGGCCGAAACCAGCCAGGGCTTCCAGGCGATCAAAGAAGACATGGAGAAAGAGTACGAGCTCACCTCCGTGAACCCCTCGCAAGCCGAGATCGGCGCCGACGTCGACCTGCTGGTGGTGGGCGGCCCCAAGCAGGCGTTGGATGAAAAGGCCCTGCGCGAGATCGACAAGTACCTGATGAAGGGCAAAGGCGCGATCATCTTGGCCGACGGCATGGCGATGACCTCGCCCGGGCAACAAGGCATGCAGATGGGCGGCATGGGCCAGATCAAGATGGGCCAGCCCAACAACCACGGCATGGATAAGTTGCTTGAGGCCTATGGCTTCAAAGTGAACCAGGACTTCATTTTCGAGCCGCAATCCAACACTCCCGGGCCGGTGAACATGAACGGCCGCATGATGTTGATGAACGCACCCGTTTACGTGGTGTCGGCCGTCGAAGAACAAAAGGATCTGTCGATTGTATCGGGCCTGCGCGGCGTGGTGCTCCCCTACCCCAGCAGCCTCGACTTGGTCGGGCCACTTAAAGATGGCAAGGCTGCCAATGGCAAGTTGTGGAAGTTGGCGGGCTCAACGAAAGAGGCTTGGCGACACACGGGCTTCTTCGTGCTCACACCCACCACTGACTTTACGCCTTCGAAGGAACTGGGGCCTTTCGCGTTCGGCTATGCGTATGCGGGCCAGCTTAAGACGGCCTTCCCCGATCCAAGCGCAGCGGCGCCTGTCTCGGGCCAAACGGCGGCACCACAAGAAGCGAAGGTGCGCTTGGTGGTCATGGCCGACTCAGACTTTGCGAATGATGAGTTCGTAGGTTTGGCGCGCCACCCGTTGCTGCAATCCTACGCCACGGGGGCCGCCTTGATGTTCAACGCCATCTCGTGGGCCGCGGAGGATGAAACGATGACACCGCTGCGCAACAAGACCTTGGCGCCGCGACCGCTGACCTTCGAATCTGAGAGCCAACCCGCAACACTCACCTGGTTGAACGTGCTGGGCTTGCCCTTGGCGTTCTGTTTGTTTGGTTTGGTGCGCTGGGGCTTCCGCCGCAAGACGCGCGCCGCGATGGCGCTTTAGACCACGGCTTCCCTGTCATTCCTGACCGAGGTTTACGATGAACAAGAAAACATTGATCGCCGGCGGCGCGTTTGCCGTCTTGGGCATAGTTGCATTCACAGTCCTTAAATCACCGGAGAAGGGGCAACGCGTGGGTGATGGTCCACGCCCCGTGCCCAAGCTCAGCGCGTCTGATTTCGACACGCTTGAGATCACAAAAGCCGGAAAAGCCACAACACTCAAGCGCAACGGCGACGAGTATAAGGTGGCGGCCCCCGTGGCTTACGCGGCCGATAAGGAAGCTGCCAAGGAGGCCTTCGAGGGAATCGAGCAGCTGGCGTTCGGCAGCGTGATCTCCGATCAAAAAGCCAAGCACAAGGAATTCGAAGTGGGTGACGGCGCCTTACACGTGGTGGCGAAAAAGGCTGACAAGCCCGTCGCCAACCTTTTCATCGGCAAAAGCCTCGGGGCGCAAACGCTGGTGCGTTTGGATGGCAAAGACGAGGTGTGGCAGGCCAAAGGCTCACTCAAATACAAGTTTGATAAGGACACCGCCGGCTGGCGCGACAAAGCGATCACCACCTTCACCGAAGGCGACGCGAACCGGCTTGAGGTCAAGGCGGCAGACGGATCGCGGGTGGTCATGGAAAAAGCAACCAAAGACGCCGATGCGGGCGCAGGCGGCGACGAGGGTTGGCAGGTCAAGGAAAGCAGCCTACCGATCACGCACCTTGATAAGTCCGTACCCGAGGGCATCGTCAGCGGTGCAGCGAACCTGCGCGCCAATGATTTTGCCGACGAGGCCAAGCCCGAAGAGACCGGCCTCGGCAGCCCGAAGCTAACAATCACGGTTGCCACCAAAGACGGCAAAAGCCACACCCTGTTGATCGGCAACAAAAAAGGCGATGAAGATTTCTACGTGAAGCGCGAAGGCGCCGACCAGGTTTTCATCGCTAAGAAGTGGAACATTGAACGGGTCAACAAGCGCCCCGCCGACTTCCGGGAAAAGTTGCTGTGCAACGTGCCTGCGGGCGACGTGCAAGAGGTGGCCGTTTCACGCAAAGAAGATCCGTTCACGCTCACCAAAGGTGCCGCCGCCGATCAATGGAAGCTCGGCCAACTTTCAGGCATCGAATTGGATGCAGCGAAAGCCACTGCCATCGCCGGCTACTTTGCCGACTGGAAAGGCACCGCCTTCGCAGAATCGAACGCGCCCGCCGCCACCGGTCTTGATAAGCCCACCGCCACTGTGACTGTGAAGTCCAAGAATAAGGGTGCGGGTTGTGCGTTGAAGATCGGATCAGCCACAGCAGACAAAGCCAGTTACCACGTGCAAGTGGCGGGCACTGCGGATGTGATGCTTGCGCCGCAATGGCAAGTGGACCGCGTCTTGCCCAAGAAGGACGACCTGAAAAAGAAGTAAGGGGCAAAAGAAAACGCCAGCGGCGCGGGGGGATCGATCCCACGGCTCGCTGGCGTTGCGTTAGCAAGGGGGCTTAGGCTCCCTTTTTCCTTTTATGGATTGAAACCGCAGACCCAAGCGCGTTGGTTGTTGCGGCCTTGGCGGCACAAACACGACGTTGTGGCTGAAGCTGAACACACGCTGCCAGGCTCTTGGCAGCTTTTGCCTTGTGGGTTCGTGGGGCACGCTGCCGAGCCTTGCGGGGCTGCCAACCCAGGGCAGAAGAATTTCTCATTCGAGCAGATGCAGACAGAGGCCATTGCACCCGTTCCAACCGCACAAAAGCCGTTGCTCTGCGTGCACGCCGTGCCTTGAGGATTCGCGGGACAGGCGTTGGGAAGCATCACACCTGCATCGGCCTGCATGTTCCGAACGCATTCGCCGCAGAAATATCCGTTGCCGACACACAAACAGGAACGCGTGCCGGCCTGGCCATTCGCATTGCATGAGCCCATGCATGTTTGAGCGTTCGTACACATCGAACCCACGCTGCAACTTGATTGCGTCGCGCCCCCGCGGCCGCCTTGGGCCGCCGCCCCACCGTTGCCACCTTGGACCGCTGCGCCACCGTTGCCACCTTGGGCGCTCGCGCCACCTTGCGCTGGACTGTTTCCGCCGCCGCCCACGGCTCCGCCTTCTCCCGAAGGTCCGTTGCCTCCATTGCCAGGCACGTTGCCACCTCCCACGTTGAGGCCACCGTCTTGTCCCGCGCCCAACGAGCCACCTTGGCCGTCGCCAGCGTCGTCCATATCCAATCCGCTGTCGTCAGAACTGCAACCATAGACGGCCAGCCCCAACACCAAAACACCGGCGTTAACCCAAAGCCAAGACGCTCTACGTGACATGAAAACCTCCAAGAGATGAAAATCGCAAAGCACCATCTCAGCGCTTTGTTGACCGTTGGAGGCAGCGAGGCCCGGGGTTCGTCAAAAAAACGTCGTCACGGGCGGCAGTCGCGATCGTTGGCACAGCAAGCTTGGTAGATGCGGATGTCAGCGGGGCGCCGCTTCAAAGTCTCACAGGCGGCTCCATTGATGGTGATGCGGGTGGATGACCCCTTCGCGAACATGAAGCTGGATGACGAAGGCTTCGCTCCCGCCCGGGGCACTTCAACACCGTCGATGAAAACGCGCAGTTGTTCGGGCTGACGGGAAGCAAAACGCAGCGACAACTCGCAAAAGCCTTTTTCGATCGTGTCCAAGGCAGCGTCCACGGCGGCATAAAGGCCCGGCTCCGATGTTATTGCTGGCAGGGGCGCATCCACGGGCAAAGTGTCGCCCGCACGCGCGATGCGCGGCAAGCACGAGGCTTGAGCGGAACTGGCGCCCAAAGGCAACACGAAGGTATCGACGTCCTCTTGAAACAGGCCCGCCGTTTCAGCAATGGTTTGATCGCAAACGCTTTGCCCGCCGCACGCGGGATCGCTGTCCGTGAACAACAAAATTGTTCGTCGGCCCGGCACATTTAGCCCTTTGATGAACACACGCACGCGTTGTAAAGCGGCGGCCGTGGGCACCGAGGCCACGGTCTGAAAACACGACGAAGGTTGCTCTTGGCAAAGGACCAGACGCTCGATCATGCGTCCTGCGTCGGCTTTCGGCGTCAGCAAAATATCGGTGGAACAGCAAGACGCCTCGGCGTCACACAACGGTTGATAGCCGGGAAACTGCACGAACCCCACTGGCAACCGCCGATCGCTGAACGTCTTGCCCAGCACGTGTCCCACCAGCTCCAGCTTGGAACGCTCCCCCACTTTTTCGAGCATCGAAGTCGATCGCTGCACCGCCACGAACGCGAACGGCCGGCCAGGGTCAAATGGCACGTCAAACATTGTGGTTTCGCATGCCAGGCCCCCCTGCCCGCCGCGGCCCCCCGAAGCACCGCCTCCGCCGCCTGCCGAGGTACCGCCTCCGCCCCCTGCCGAAGTACCGCCGATCGGCGCTTGCCCGCCGGCTCCATTGGTATCCTCCGGCATCGCGGCGTCGTCTGTGCGCGTGCTTTGCGTGCCGAGATCAAGCTGTTGCGTGCACGCCGCGACGGCGACGCCGAGGAACGCCAACACAAAACCAGTATGCACGGCTCGCATGCCGATCATCACGGGCCTCGCCTCACGGACCAGCAGGCGCTTGCCGATCAAGCAACAGTTGTTTGAGGCGAACGACTTCCGAACGACGTTCAGAGCGCGGGTACTTTGCCAAGAACGCCTCTGCTTCAATCAACGCATGGCTCGTGTCCCCAAGCGCCACAAACGTTTCAATCACCGAAAGATCCACTTCGTGACGAAGCAAGCCGGCAGGGTGCGAAAACTGATAGGCACGCCACACGTCGAGGGCTTTGCGCGGTTGGCGCTTCAAATCGCGCCAAATGCGGCCCATCTCATAAACGGCATTCTCGCTGCCGGGCCCACTTTGCGCCGCGAGCGTCTGCAGCAGTGCCAAGGCACGATCGGTGTCGCCCGCTTTCAAAGCATTGCGCGCCTGCACGGCCAAACTTGGCGCCGCAGGTGGCGTTGTGATCACAGCCGGAGGGCTCGTTTGCGGCTCTAAGGATGGCACCACAACAGGACCCGTCGATCGTGTCCGTGGCACAAGGCGCGCCACCGGCGGGTGGACACGCGTCGCGGCCGCGGCCCCATGTTGAGCGGGCGGCGCCACAAGCCACCCCGTCCAATTTTGACCGGCTTCAAGACGCACGGCGCCCCCCTCACGTTCAACTTCAACCACGCCCTCTTGCACCTCAACGCCCACGCTCTCGGGGCGCACCGACACGGTGAAGCGCGTACCGACCACAACCACCTTGAATGGCCCCGCCACAACGTGAAAGTGCTTGCCCGGCTCTTGTTTGGGCACCTCAAGCGATACGGTGCCGATCTTCACTTCTGGTGCGTCTTGCGCGCTTAGGACAAGCTGCGTTTGCGTGGCCAACGCCAAGCGCGCGCCACCTCGCAACCTCACGTGCATGGTCTCGTCTTTTCCGGTTCGCACCACGGCCGGGCCCTGCAAAAACGACGGCGAACGCGACGCCGCTTCCTGTGCCACCGGCGCGGGCGGCGTATTCGAAGCCATTTGTACGGGCCCCTTTCCGGTTGGCCACGTCACATACACAAGGGCGCCGATGCACGCGGCCGCCGCAAAACCAAACACCGGTTTTGGCCAGCGCCGACGCTTCATCTTCGCCGGCCGCACGTGCGCCAGCTGTGCCCACAAACGACGGCGCGTGAGTTCATCGCCGGTGCGATCTTGCGCTGCCTGTAAACCTTTGTGCAAGGCCTCGCCTTCGGGCCCCAATTCATCAAGCCAGCTCATGTTGGCCCTCCCGCCCTCGCGGTCACCGGCCGCCAGGTGCCTTTGCGCGCAAGCTTCGAAAGCTCGGCGCGGGCATGGTGAAGGCGCGACCAAACAGTGTTCACGGGGCAGCCCACGATCTCAGCCACTTGCTCAACCGGCAAGCCTTCAATCTCAAACAACACCAAGGCCGTGCGTTTTTTCGGACTAAGCTTTTCCAGCATGCGATCCAGCATCTCTAGCTCTGAGGATCGTTCGACGCTTTCGGGTCCGGCTTGATTCGCGTCAACGTCGTCCTTGAGCTCGCGCCACAACATGCTGCTGAGCATGTCGCGAAAACGGCGGCGGCTCGCCAGCTTCGACACGTGCCGCGCGGCAATCCGGTAGATCCATGTCGACAACTGAGACTCGCCGCGGAACGAGGGCAGACTGCGATACACCGCCACGAAAACCTCTTGAACCGCGTCGTCGCGCTCATCGGCCGCCACACCCAGCGCACTGACGAAACGGATCACTTGCCCAACGTAGCGATCGTACAAACACCGCCAACCGTTGGGATCACCGCAGACGCACTGATGCACCAGCTCTCGGTCTGAAAGCTTGGCGCCCGGCTGTGCAACCCCACCCAATGCCATCGTGTGTTCCTGGCCAGTTAGAGGCGGCGGCCGGCAAGCTTCGTCATTTTAAAATTGTAGCCCGAGCCCAAGGCCAAAGTCCGTAAAGATTCGAGGTGTTGCGGCCACCACCTGACGGGTGTCTTGGGGCACCTGCCGCACCACCAGCTCGTGGCGTACGATGGCTCCATACACGCCCCCGGCGGCTTCCACAAACCACCGTGTGCCCAACCCCAAACGGTAACGGGCGCCAAGCCCCACCCAAGGCTCGGCCCCCCAGGCCGAACGCGATGACTCGCCGGCACGGCGCGAGGCACGAACCCCGGCGATCCCCCCATCGGCAGCGATGCCCAGCCGGTGCCGGCCCCAGACCCTCCCCACGGCCGCACGCAGCAAGAGCCACGCTTCGAGGCGCCCGAAGGTCGCCTGGTCCACATCTGTTTCGGTGCGGAGGAGGCCCGCCGCGGCCCCCCCCGAGCGGCGCCAGGAGCCCTGGCTCGTCTCGCGCTGCAGCCACAGCTCACCGCCCGGGGGCAGCCAAACACCGCGACCGGATCGCACCAGCGTACGCAGGCCAGCGACCCACGTCGCAGGCACCGGCAACGGCGGTGGCGCCAGGGGCGGCGCGGGTTGTGGCCGCAACGCCTCCAACCGCTGCACCTGCAATTCGTCTAAGTAGCGCTCAACGATGAGCGACACGGTCTCCGCCAGGGACGCACAATCCACGGTGGTGCTCTGCAAACGTAAGTCACGCGACAGGACGGTCTTTCCCTGAGCGTCGCGCAGTTGCACTTCGAGCGACGGCGCCACGCCTCGCAGCCTCAGCCACAACGGCGCCGGCAGCCCCACGCCCTCTTCGCCCACAATCTGTGGCAGCCGCGTGCGCAACGCAAACGCGAGCTGATCGGCGGAGGGGCACGTCAGGCTTTGCTCTGACGGCACCACCACAATCCCCGCGGCGGTTGCCACGGCCACAGCCAACAGCGCGATCACGGCTGCAGTCTAACCGAAGCGGGGATCACTCCGCGGCCTGTGTGGCCTGGCCCGCAAACGCGCGCGCTCTGATCGTGTCCGCTTGATCTTGCAAATCGTTGGCGGCCGCGCGCCGCCCGAGCTTCTTCTCGAACGCCGCATAGGCCGCCAGCGTGCGACCAAGCTCAAGCTCCGACCCTTGATCCGAGAGGACTTCCACCGCGCGATCAAACAGTTCGCGCGCGCCGCCGCGATCTGGATCCGGCAACGCGCCTGCCACCACCGATTGCGCCAGCACGCGCAAAGCGGCGCCCACCAACGTAGGCACGCCGATCGATTCAGCCAAACGCAAAGCGCACTCTGCGTGGTTGTAGGCGGCGTGGTTGTCCGCTTGGGCAAGCTTCGCTTCTGCCAAACCGCGTTCCGCTTGCGACACCAAACGCTTGGTGCCGAACCGCTCGGCCAGCTTCTTGGCTGTGAGAAATTCCTGTTCGGCCTGCTTCGGCCACTTCACCTGCAAGAAGCACTCGCCGATCTGAATGCCAAGGTGCGATTCGGTCAGCGTGTCCGACAAACGCCGCACAATTTCGCGTGCTTCTTCCAACAAGGCACGCGCGCGGTCAGGCCGATCCAGCTCGCGCTCGACCGCCGCTTGATCCATCAAAGCGAAAGCCACGGCACGTTCATCACCTTCGGCTTTCGCCAATTGCAACGACGCTGCAAAGCAATTGGTTGCGGCCTGCAGATCGCCCCGCTGGGCTTCGCACAAGCCCAGCCACGAGAGCGTTAAAGCCTTGCCGCGCGTGTCGTTCATCGACTCGCGCAGATCAAGCGATTGCCGGTGGCACTGCATCGCTGTTTCGACGTTGCCGGTTAACATGTGGACGCGGCCCACGTCATCATAGGAGGCAGCCAAGCCCGGCACGTCGCCCGCCAATTCGAACAGGAGGCGCCCAAGCTCAAGATGGCGGAGCGCCAACTTGTAATTGCCAAGCGTGCGATGCAAACGCCCGATGCGCGCGTGCGCGGCGCCGCCTTTGGCGGGCAGATCCAGCCGCCACGCGATCTGCAGCATCTCTGCAAAATGAGCCAGCGCCTCGCGCGTGCGGCCGGCCCGCGCCGCCACGTCGCCCAACTGGTGAAGCGCGTCCATCTTGAACACGGAATCGCCCATGTCGAGCAAACGCACGCCCTTGAGGTAAAGGCCGCGCGCGTGTTCCAATCGCCCTTCGTCGCGCGCCCGGTTGGCCGCGGCCACGAAGCACTCACCCGCGCGACGTTCGTCGCCGCCACCTTCGTACAGATTCGCCAACCATTCGAACCGCTCAGCCGCAGCGGCGATCCCTGTGCGTCCCTCGATCCATTGCGCGGCGAACACGCGGCGCCGGCGTGCCACTTCTGGATCGCTGCTGCCCATGAGCATGTCGCGATCGCTTTGCGTGGCGAACTTCCATTCATGCTCGCCCGGCAGTTGCGATTCGGCCAGGCGCTCAAGATAACCGCGCGCCTCAAGCACCACCAGCATCTGGCGGGTTTGCTCGATCGTTGGATCGGGCGCAAACACAGTGGTGGGATCTGAAGGCGCGCCACCCAAGCGGCCCAGGGCGATCACACCGCCCGTTGTGAACGAATAACCAAATGCCGCGCCCCGCGACAGCAGATCGCGTTCGGCCGGCGACAAAGATGCCAAGCGCGTGGCCGCCGCCTGTTCAGGCGAAACCTCGACGGCCAGCGGTGGCAAACACTCGTGGCCCTCCAGACGCCACGCCGTGTGAGGTGCAGCTTGTGTGACGAACCCGCGGCGCCAATAGGCCTCCAACACGCGCAACACCGCACGAGGGTTGCCAGCCGACTCGTCTTCAAGACGCTCGAGTAAACCCGCATCCGCGGGCCCCTCAAGCACGCCGGTGACCAACGCCTGGATCTGGCGCGGCTCGAAAGGCGCCAAATCAACCCGGGCGTGACTGCCCCCCCAGCGCCCCCACTCAGCGTGACGCACGAAAAGTTCCGGGCGCGCCGAGCACACTATGACAAGTGGGGCTTCGCCCAAATCCTTGCTGAGCGCCGCCACCATCTCCAATGAGGCCTCGTCCGCGACGTCGAGATCTTCAAGCACGATCACCAGCGGCGTCAGGCGCGCGTCTTCTTCCAAGAAGCGACACAACACCGCCCGCGCCACATCCGCGTAGGAATCTGGCTTCCCTGCTAGCGCGTGAAGAATCGGGCTCTCGGGCAACTCGAATCCCAAGAAGGGACCCAAGAACGCAGCCACTTCCGCCACGCGGCGATCCCCGAACACCGACTGCAGTTCGCCTCGGAACAGCTCCATGGCGGTTTGCTGGCCCATCGTTTTTGTCAGACCAATGCGCTTCCGTAAAAACGCACCTAACCATGCGAAGCGTTCCGGCACCGACTTGGCAGCGATGGTGCCTTCACGGCGGCCGGCCTTCACGGTGCGGTAGACGCTGCGCTTTTGCACATCGTCAAGCCACGCCTCCAGCAGCCGAGATTTCCCAATCCCCAGGGGCCCCACCAACGTGACGATCTGCGGTGCCTCGAACTTAACCGCTCGCTCCAAGGCGGTGTCCAGCGCCCTCCACTCGGTGGGGCGAGGCACGAACGCCACCTCCATCGACGACAGGGGCAAAGGCTGTATCCGCGTGACGTCTTGAGACGGTGCCGTCATGCAGCCATGACACAGCGAAACGTGTGCCAGGGCAAAAAACCAGATATTTCGAAAGCGGCGCTCGGCTTTTGAAGCGACGAGCTTCCGTTACCCAAGCGCCGCTTGAGTTTCCCCAATCATGTGACGCTCAGGTCACATGCCTATGATTACGACACCACGCTCAGGCTGCGGTTCCCGAGACCATCCAGTCGACGGACGCTCATAATCTTCCGCCTCGGGTTCTGGCAGGGGCAGCTCGAGCATTGGCTGTTCTCGACGACGGCGCTCTTCTGTTTCGCGCCGTCTTATTTGTTCAATGATCCATGGGTCGAGCATGACGAACCCCCTACTTAAAGGCTTGCAATATTGGCGCCCTTTAGTCAAGAAGCGACGGCTTGGCGGGCTTTCTTAAGAACCGTCTCAATCATTTGATGTTGCCACCCCCGGAACGATTCAAAGCGGCAACATTAGCCGCCGAAGGTGATCGAGTAAGGCTCTAGTGAATTCGCTCCTTTACCTGATTTATCTCGAACCTGGATGAACAAACAATCCCCCGCTGGCATGGGCGGGCTTTGAACCGCTTTTGAGCCCGAAACAGGGAACGAAAGTAAGGGCGCGCCCGCCGCGTCGGTCACACTCACTAAGAGGTCCAAACGGGGTGCCCCCTCCACAGAAAAGGTCATGCCCGCCCGCTGGCAGACCTTAAAGGAATCAACGTCACCAGCCGGATGCAGGAATCCCCATAACTTGGATTCAGTCGCGGTCGCAACCGTCGCCTGTTGATCGTTGGGCTCCACTTCATACCCCGGCGCCAGCGGGACCGCCGAAAGGGTCAACCGATAACGCTGAAGCAACACGGCGGGCCCCACGTTCTGCACCTTCACATACAGGGTGCCGCCCACCGGAACACCGACGCCCCGCAGCTGCAGACGATCGGTTGCCCCCCGGGCGTAGCCGTGGGTGACCGCCGCCGCCAGATCGGTCGCGACCGCCAGGCTCGCCACGCCTTCGCCCGGTAGCTGCAGGTCAACCGACACAGCCGTGTCGGGTGGCAGCGCCGGGAAGGTGACGGCAAACCAATCCGTATCCTGCCGCCACCCCAAGTAGCCGACGGCCTCCAAAGTGGCGGTGGTAGACGCAATGGGTGTGGCTTTGCCGGGATCGCCGTTGGGTTCAACCTCTTCACCGGATTGCGGAGCGGACGCCACCACACTCAACCGGTATGGCACCGGATCGGTTCCCTTGCGCGTCGCCCGCGTGACCGACAACAACAGGTCGGTGCCCGGAACCAAGCCTGCGTTTGGCACCATTACCCCCTCGCCCTTCGTCGACAATTGCACCACCCGAGCCCCGCCAGGCGCCCTGCCCTCCAAGACCACGCCGTTCGCCAGCCCCGTGGGTCCGGGCGTAAGTTCGATCCGCAAGCTCGCGAAACCGCCACCTGGCTCCCCCGGCCCTGCGTCGGCCACGCCGGCATCAGCGGCGAAGCCATCGGCCGGCACCAAAGTTAGCCGATAGGTGTCAACGTCCTTGCCTGCCGCAAGCTCGCCCTGCACGGCCCACGAAGGCGTGGCGGAGGCGGCGGCCGCGTTGTCACCCACGGGCGCACCTGGCAAAAGCGGCCAAGGCGCCAGATACACACGCTCAGCCTGCGCGGTCGTGTTGTTGGGCTCATGCTCGGTCGTCGCAGGAACCTCCACCGTGGCGCCAGGCGCCACCGCCGCGTCTGGCTCCATGACCACCACGGCCTCCCCCTCGCCGCGCGGAAGCAGTCCGCGTGAGCGGCAGCCGCCGAGAAGCAAAACAGCCATCGCCACCAGGCACCGCCCAAGGGCCGGCCGCTTTGCGTTCTGCCCGCCGTTCATCGGTTATTCGGCGTCCGTCTTGGCCGCGGCAGGTTTGGGTTGCCGGGGCTGAATCGCGGCAATGAATTCCGCCTCAGCACACACTTGATCGCCCACGCGTGCTTCGCCTTTAAGCTTCCAAACCGAGGCGCCCTTGCGAAGCGCTGTCACATCCAACGTCAGGTGATCGCCCGGGACCACAGCGCGCCGGAAGCGAACTTTGTCCACTCCCATGAGGTAAATGACGGTGGTCTTGGGATCGATCTTCAGTTGATGGCACGCCATCAAGGCGCCCGCCTGAGCCATCGCTTCGACCTGAAGGACGCCCGGCATCACGGGGAAGCCGGGGTAGTGACCATCGAAGAATGGTTCGTTGCGCGTGACCATCTTGCGGGCCACCACTCGATCCTCGGTCATGGAATCCACGCGATCGATCATCAAAAAGGGATAGCGGTGAGGGATCAGGGCTTCGATGGCTGTAACGTCAAGTTCCATAGCGTCTCCGAGGGTTCATAGAAAAAAAGGGGCGCTGGAAGCGCCCCTCATTCACGCAGGCGGGAACGCCGCCCTATGTGGTGTTACTTCTTCTTGGCGGGAGCTGCTGGCGCGACACCCTTGGGGGCGGCTCCACCCGCTTTGGCTCCCGCGTTGTAACGGCGGATCACCTCATTCGTGAGGTCCAAATGCGGCTTGCCGAAGATGATGCCCGCCTGGTTGCGGTCCAAGACCAGCGTCAGATCTTCAGACTGAGCGATTTGGCCCACGATCCGTTGCATGCGATCAACGATGGGTGCCAGAACCTCTTGCTCCTTCTGGTTCAGCTCCTGCTGGTGGCGCATCAGAGCCTGTTGCAATTTTGCGAGGCCCTCTTGCAGCTCTGACTCTTTTTGCATGCGCGTGTCCTCGGGCAGCAAAGTGCGCTTCTTCTTCAAGTCTTCGCCGGCCTTCATCAGCTCTTGCTGACGCTCGTCCAGCTCCTTTTGCTTCTTCTCAAGCGTCTTCTTGAGATCTTCGCGGGCGCGGCGTCCGTCCTCGACCTCAAGCAGGGCGCGTTGCATATCGACGTAACCCAGCTTCACGGGCTCTTCTGCGCGAGCAGCCGTTTGGCCCCCCACGAGCAAGGCAAGGGCGGCAATCAGCAGTTTGGCGGAACGGATCATTGTGTATCTCCAGAAACGACGTTTGGTGGTGGGGCCCATCGAATAGCACGCCCTGCCCCCGTTGGGGAAGGTGGGCCGCCGGCAGGCGCTTACTATAAAAGACGCGCGAGGCCTAAAAGAAATTCCCGATGGTGAATTCGAACACCACGGGGCGTTCGCTGGGGCTGATGCGGTGGTAAGGGATGCCCCACTCGAAACGAAGGGGACCAATCGGGGAGAACCAGCGGAACCCGAACCCCCAGCTCGCCCGCAGGCTGTTGAGCGGGAAGATCACGTTGCAAGGGTCCGTGGATGGGTGTGAGCCGGGCGGTTTGAGCGCGCAATACTGGCTTTCCGTGTTGAACGCGTTGCCAAAGTCGGTGAACACAACGCCTTTGATGCCCACCTTGGCGATGATTGGGAATTCGAGCTCCAAGTTGCCGATGAGCTGCAAGTTGCCGCCCACGCGCGAGCTGACGAGGTTGGAATCGGGCTCTTGGGTGCCGGGGGCGCGGATGCGGGGCCCCAGCGAGCGGGGAGAGAAGCCGCGAATGTCGAAGATGCCGCCCACGAAATAACGTTCGGTGATGGGCACGCCCTGCGCGCTGGGGCTGACGATCATGCCGCCTTCAAGCTTCGAGCGCAGAACGAAGGGCCCCCAGATGGGATAAAAAAACCTGGTAGCCACTTCATAACGGGTGAATTGGTTCTGCGATAGGAAGTACGGCTGAGCGAACTCGGCCGACGCCGTGTTGTACCAACCTCTGGTCGTGAACAAGCGGTTGTCACGCGTGTCGTGCTGCAGGCTGATGCGCCAGGAGGAGGTGAGCCCCGAACGCAATAAGTTCGCCAACGATCCCGACGGAATTTGGTCTCGCAAGCCCGTGTAAAACAGAGCGCCGCGGCCCGACGTCCGCACGCCCACCTGTTCGAGCGTGTACGTCAGCAAGAGGCGCAGGTCATCTTGCAGCAGGTAACCCCACGTCAAGCTGCCACCCTTTGATTCGCGGAAGAACGAGAAGAAGTAGCGCTGCTGGTTGAACAGGTTGAACCCGAACGTCCACCGCGTGTCTAAGAAATAGGGATCTTGGTATTGAAATAGGATCAGCTGGCGGATGGACGAAAGCTGCGCCTGAACCGTCAACAGCGTGCCGCGGCCGAACAGGTTGTTTTGCGAGATCTGCGCTTGCGCGATGAAGTTCTCGACGGACGAGAATCCAGCGCCGATTTGGAACGCGCCCGTTTGCCGTTCAGCCACTTCAACATTCACCAGCATCTTGTCGTCGCCGCTGCCCCGCGTGGTGGACATATCGGCGCGTTCAAAGAAGCCAAGCGCGGTCACGCGGCGCTTGGAGGTGTCGAGTAAAGTCTGGCTGAACTCCTCGCCCTCCACGATGCGCATCTCGCGCCGAATCACCTTGTCGCGCGTTTTGCTGTTGCCGCGAATGTTGATGCGCTCAACGTAGACCTTTTCGCCACGTTGAACGTCAAACGTCAGATTCACCGTCAATGAAGCTTCGTCTTTGTCCGTGAGCGGCGTGACGTTGACGTAGGCATAGCCGCGGTCCTTGAACGAATCCATCAAGGCCTGCATGTCCGTGGTCAGCTGCGAGCGGTTGAACTGTTGCCCGGTTTTCACGCTGACCCGCGAAAGATAAAACTCTTTGGGCTCAAGCAGCTCGCCCACCACGTCCACCTTGCCAAGCTTGTAGCGCTTACCCTCCTCGATGGGGATGGTGATGAACAAGGCCAGCTTGTCTTGCGAAAGCTCCATCAGAGGCTCGCCAACCTTGATGTCAACGTAGCCGCGATCCCAGTACCAAGACTGAATCAGCAGCAAGTCCCGCTGGAAAGCATCTTGCCGGTACGTGCCCGACGAGGTGAGCAGCGAAAACATGTCGCCCTCTTTGGTCAACATGACGGCGCGCAGATCGGAATCAAGGCCGCCCTTGTTGCCCACGAAGTTGATGCGCCGAACCTCAACTTTGGTGTTCTCGCGGATGCGGAAATAAACATCCACTTGGCCATTGCCTTGGCGTTTCACCTCGTGTGAAACCTCGGCCATATAAAAACCGCGTTCGACGTACAGATCGCGAATCTTCTCGGCGTTCTTCTTAACTTTGGCCAGATCCAGGATCTGCTCTTTCTTGATGTCGAGGATCTCGTTGATCTTGGTCAGACCGATTTCGTCGTGCCCGGAGACGTAGATCTTCCGGATCGATGGCTTTTCCTTCAGCACGAACGTGACGATCTGACCTTTGGGGCCAGCCGCCGTCTCGACCTGAACGTCGTCGAAGAAGCCCATCGCCCAGATAGCTCGTACGTCTTCACGCAACAGATCTTGCGTCAGCGTGGCACCCGGCGTGGTGCGCAGGTTCACGCGGATGGCATCGTCTTCGACCTTGCGGTTGCCGCGAAAACGCACGAAGCCGACCTCAAGCGATTCGTCTTCGCCCGGTTTAACGGCAGACGTTGCCGGTGCGTCTTGCGCCTGCGCCGCCGGGGCAAGGCTGCAAAGCGCCAACAGCACGAGCTGCGCCACAAAAAGCAAACTGCGGCAGCGCATCTAAACGTTGGCCTCTTCTATCACGCCATCAACCATCTTCAGCCGTCGCGGCACCTGCGCCGCCAGTTCATCGTTGTGGGTGACCAGCAAAATGGTCATGCCCAACTCCTGGTTTAGATCGAAGAACATCTGGTGCATTTCGCGGCTTGTGCGGGTGTCGAGGTTGCCCGTGGGTTCATCAGCCAGCAACAACCGCGGTTTCAAGAACAAGGCACGCGCCAAAGCCACGCGCTGTTGCTCGCCGCCCGAAAGCTCGCCCGGGCGATGGGTCAGGCGCTGCGCCAGCCCCACCCGCGTGAGAATTTCGGTGGCTCGGGCTTCACATTGATTGCGAGGCAGGCGCTTGATGAGACCCGGCATCATCGCGTTTTCAAGCGCGGTGAATTCCGGCAGCAAATGATGGAACTGAAACACGAAGCCCACATGTTGGTTGCGAAAGTCGGCGAGCTTTGTGTGCGAAAGCTTGGTGACGTCCTCCCCATCAAAAATGACCTGCCCTGAGGTGGGAAGATCTAGCGTGCCCAGCAGGTGAAGAAGTGTGGATTTTCCCACACCCGATGCACCGACGACCGCCGCAATTTCGCCCGAGCGCAGCTCGAAGTTGATGCCGCGCAGAACCTCAAGCTGGCGCTCGCCGTGCTTAAAGGCTTTGCGGACGTCCACGGTGCGCACGTGCACACCCCCGTTGGCCCGGACCAAGGGCGACGTTGACGAAGGGGAAGGCGCGGCGGCGGACATTGAGGGGGCCACCGTATCCACCCGTCCCCCAGGTGTCAAACCCCCTGAAACATTCATTGATTCGGCGCCGTGGCTCATTCGTACCGCAACCCTTCCACCGGACGAAGGCGCGACGCCAGGATGGCGGGATAAACCGCAGCAAGCACCGCCAAAGCCAAGGCCACCGCCGAGATCCCGACGACTTCAAGCGGACGCATCACCACCGGCAATTGATCGATGTAATAGATGTCGCTGGGCAAAGGCAGGCCATACGTCTCCATCAAAAGGCAAGCGGCCACGCCGACGGCGGCGCCTACCACGCTTCCCAACAGCCCAATGTAAGCGCCCTCAAGCAAAAACAGCCGCCGGATCCCCTGATCCGTAGCGCCCATGCCCTTGAGGATCGCCACTTCGCGCGCCTTTTCCGTCACCAGCATAAAGAGGTTGGAGACGATCGAAAACGACGCCACGAGGCCGATGAACGCCAACGCCACGAACATCGCGATCTTCTCAAGACGTAAAGCCAGGAACAAGGCGCGGTTCAAATCTTCCCAGGTGCGAACGCGGTAACCTGGCCCAAGCCGTGCGTGGATCTGATCGGCCACGGCGCGCGCGTCGTCGGCCGACCGTGTGCGCACGTCGATGCCTGTGATTTCGCCCGGCGTGCCCAGTAAACGTTGCGCTTCGGCCAGATGAACGTAGGCCAGTTTTGAGTCGTATTCGTACATGCCGCTTTTGAAATGCCCCACCACGCGAAACGGACGGCTCTTGGGAATCGGCCCCGTTGGGCCCACGCCGCACAGGGGGCACATCAAATCGACCCCGTCGCCGACAAACAAACGCAGAGTGCGGGCAAATAATTCCTCACCCAGAACGATTGCTGGCGTTTCCGGACCGAGCGCTGGGTGCAAGGTCACAGTGGCGCCCTCGGGATCGCTGGGGCTCCACTTGCCCGACTTCTTCGAGCCCACCGTCTTTTTGTGGGTACCGTCGGCGTTGTCCTCTTCGCCGGGCGGCTCCAACTGTTCGTCGGTGGGCAACGGCGGCGGCTCAACGTGTTCCGGGCCATCGGGCGCGCGGTCGGCCGGCTTCAAGTCGGCAAGTGAGCCCTCTTTCATGTGCGACGACAGATCCAGCACCTTCTTGGCGGATTCGGGCTCGATGCCACGCAACATGATGCCTGAAGGCGTGTTGCTGGCGAAGATCATCAGTTCCGTTTCCAAGTAAGGAGCGGCGCCCATCACGTTGGGGATGGTTTCGATCTTGTTGAGCAACGGGCGCCAATCCACGAACGGCTTATCTGTGGCGCTTTCCACCACCACGTCGGCCTTCCAACCGCGGATCTTGTTCTTGAGATCCGCCTCGAAGCCAGACATCACAGACAGCGCGACGATCGGCGCGGCGGTTCCCAGGAACACGCCGAAGATCGAGAACGACGTGAACACCGTAAAGCGGCTAAAGAGGCCGCCCAGATACGCAAACAAACCACCCAACCCTGCAGCAACCAGGCCCACGATCTTGGCGTAACCCAGCCAGCGGATCTGGCGCGCTGGTAAGAATAGCTCTTGCGGCGCTTCGAGGCTGGCCTGCCAGCGTGTGGCTCCATACGCGACGCCAGCCCCCAACAGCAGCAGCACAAAGCCCACCACCATTGTGCGCGGCATGCGGCCGGGGCGGCCACTTAAGTGCCGCCACGCCACGAACCATTCGAACCCGCGGGTGGGCATAGGGTGCCTAAAGTTCGGGCCTCATCAGCGGGAACAAGATCACGTCACGGATGCTGGGCTGATCGCACAGCAACATCACCAAGCGATCGATGCCGATGCCCTCGCCTGCCGTGGGTGGCAAGCCGTATTCCAAGGCGCGGCAATAATCCTCGTCGTAATCCATCGTCTCGTCGGCGCCACGGGCTTTGGCATCTTGCTGTTTGGCGAAGCGTTGACGCTGGTCCACGGGATCGTTCAACTCCGAGAAGCCATTGGCATGCTCGCGGCCCACGATAAACAGCTCGAAGCGGTCGACCTTCGCAGGCTCGTCGTCGTTGCGGCGTGATAGCGGCGATGTTTCGGCGGGATAATCGTAGACGAACACAGGCCGATCAAAGGGCAAGGCCAACTCGCCACCATAATCAAACAAGGCGCCCACGCGTTCACCGTGGTTCTCACACTTGCGCAGCACCTGACCCAACTCGTCTTTGCGGTTGGTGATGCCATGGCTCTCGATCCAAGCCAATAAAGCAGCTTCATCGTCCAACACAGGCCGATCCAACCCGGGCGGTAACATGCCCTGCTTCGAAGCCGTTACGATCGCGTCTTTCATGGGCAAGCGCGGCCAAGGCCGTGACAAATCAACCGTGCGGCCTTCGTAAACCAGGCTCTCGTTGCCGCGCACTTCGCGGGCCAATTCGGCGATCAGCTCCTCGGTGAGCTCCATGAGATCTTCGAAGGTGGCGTAGGCTTGGTAGAACTCCAACATCGTGAACTCGGGGTTGTGCTTGCGCGACAGCCCCTCGTTGCGGAAGTTGCGGCCGATCTCATAAACGCGATCAAAGCCGCCCACCACAAGCCGCTTCAAAAACAGCTCGGGGGCAATGCGCATATACAAGTCCATATCCAGCGCGTTGTGATGCGTTGAAAATGGACGGGCCGCGGCGCCACCCAACACCGAGTGCATCATGGGTGTCTCCACCTCCATGAAATCCCGCGTGTCGAAGAAGCGCCGGATCGCGCTGATGATCTTGGTGCGCTTCTTGAAGACCTCGCGCACTTCATCGTTCACGATCAGATCGACGTAACGCTGGCGATAGCGCAACTCAACGTCTTGCAGGCCGTGCCACTTCTCGGGCAGCGGTCGCGTGGCTTTGGTAAGCACGGTGAACGATTCTGCCAGCAGCGTCAGCTCGCCGGTTTTGGTGAACATGCACACGCCGGTGACGCCGATAAAATCGCCGCGTTCCATCTTCTTGAAGACGTCGTACATGCCCTCGGGCAACACATCGGCCTTGAGCCACGCTTGCATCGAGCCCGTGCGATCGCGCAGCTTCACAAACGTGGCACGCCCGAAGCCGCGGTACGCAATGATGCGCCCCGCGATGGCGAAGCGGTCTTCAGAGAGCAGTTTGGGGGGCGCCGTTTTATCGGCCGGGTGTTCGTAACCTTCTGGCGCAGTGGCACCGAAGCGCTCGATCAGCTGCCCCACGTCGTGCGTGGGCGTCCACCCGTTGGCATAAGGGTTCAAGCCGGCCGCGCGCAATTCGTCCGCCTTGCGCTGCCGTTCTGCCATCAACTCATTTTCATCAGCCATGTGCGTGTCCCTGTTCTCGCTTGCTTGTTACTGGGCTGCGGGTGTGCCGTCGCGCACCGCCGCCATGGGGTCGCCCGCCAACAGCAGCAACATCGCTTCCATGAATTGATCCAGGTCGCCGTCCAACACGGCGTCCACATCGTTCACTTTGAGTTCGGTGCGGTGATCATTCGCGAGCTTATAGGGCGCCAAAACGTAGGAACGAATTTGGCTGCCCCACTCGATCGCCTTTTTCTGGGCGTTGATGTTGCCCATCTTCTCGTCGAGCTTCTTCTGTTCAAGCTCAACAAGTTTCGCCTTCAAGATGCGCATCGCCGTGGCGCGGTTCTTGTGCTGTGATCGCTCCGATTGGCAATGCACGGCAATGCCCGTGGGCAAGTGGGTCAAGCGCACGGCGGATTCTGTTTTGTTCACGTGCTGGCCGCCCGCGCCACCAGAACGCATTACGTCCACGCGCAGATCCTTTTCGTCGATCTCAACGTCGATGCTTTCGTCGATGTCCGGGTAAACGAACACCGAAGCGAACGAGGTGTGGCGGCGCGCCTGCGCGTCGTAAGGAGAGATCCGCACCAGTCGATGAACGCCTGATTCCGCGCGCGTGTAACCATAGGCCCAGTCGCCCGCGATGCTCAGCGTGCAGCTCTTGATGCCCGCTTCTTCACCAGGCTGCAGATCCAAAACCTCCACAGGGTAGCCGCGGCGTGCCGCCCAGCGCATGAACATGCGCTGCAACATCTCGGCCCAATCTTGAGATTCGGTGCCGCCCGCGCCCGCGTTGATCGAAAGAATGGCGCCTTGCCGATCGTAAGGACCAGAAAGCATGCGCGCAAACTCAAGGCCATGAACGCCGGTCTCCACCTTCTTGACAGCGGCCACGGCCTCCAAGACCGTTGCCTCGTCTTTGGCTTCGTCGCCCAAGTCGAGCAGAATCGTGGCCTCTTCCAGCCCCTTTTCCTGCTTGTCGAAGGTTTCGACCTCGGTTTTGAGCCGGGCTTGTTCTTTAAGAAGCCCCTGAGCTTTTTCCTGCTCCTCCCAAAATTTGGGGGCGCCGGACATGGCTTCCAGCTCGGCTATGCGACGCCGTTTGCCCGCAACGTCAAAGATACCCCCTTAGCGCCCCCAGGCGCTTGTGAAGGTCGGCGATGCGCTCGCGAATCGGGCTAATTTCCAACATAACGCCCGCACAATAGCAGGAAGATTCGCCAGATACACAAGCTGTGGACACAATGGGCACGAGGGCGTCCGTCTTCTGATATCACTCGGCTTATGCCCGAAGCCCCCGTCCTTCGCCCCTACCAGCGCGACGCCATCGAAGCTGTGCTGGCCGCGCGCAAGGCGGGCGTGCGACGCATGGTCGTTTGTTTGCCAACAGGTGCCGGCAAGACGGTGGTGTTTTCGGAGCTGGCCCGCCGGGCCCGCAAACAAGTTTTGGTTCTGGCGCACCGGGAAGAGCTGCTGGGCCAAGCGCGCCAGAAGCTGGAAGCGGCCCTGCCCAGCGAGCAGGTGGTGGCCATTGAACGGGGGGCGGACCGGGCGCCCAGCGACGCCAAGGTGCTGGTGTGTTCGATGCGTTCGCTGCATGAAGAGCGCCTGGCGCGCGTGATGCGTGGGCGCGACGTGGGCCTGGTGATCTATGACGAATGCCACCACGCCGCGGCCGACGACAACCTGCGCGTGCTGCGACAGCTGGGTGCGTTTGACGACAACTGGACCGGCACCTTGCTTGGCTTCACAGCCACCACAGCCCGAGGCGATGGCAAGGGCTTGGACAAAGTGTTCGAGAGGATCGTCTACACGCGCACGCTACCCGAAATGATCGAGGACGGATACCTGGCGCCCTTGCGCGGTTTTCGCATTCGCACCTCCGCAGACCTTTCTCGGCTGTCAGCGACCGGATCGGATTTTCGTGAAGAAGAATTGGCCGAGGCGGTGGACATCGAAGAGCGCAATGCCCTTGTGGCGCGTTCCATTCAAGAGCTGGCGCGCGATCGCCGGACCATCGCCTTTTGTGTCACGGTCAACCACGCACGCAACCTGTGCCGATCGCTTAACCTGTTGGGCGTGCCCGCCGGCATCGTTCATGGCGAGATGCCGGCCGACGTGCGTGCCAAGGCTCTGGATGATTTTCGCAACGGCCGAACGCAGGTCTTGACCAATGTGGCGGTGCTCACCGAAGGCTTCGACGATCCGGGGGTGTCATGCGTGGCCATGGCGCGCCCCACGCGCTCTGAAGGGCTTTATGCCCAGTGCGTGGGCCGCGGCACGCGCCTTTTCCCCAACAAAAAGGATTGCCTGATCCTCGATTTCGTTGATGTCTCTGTGTTGAGCTTGTGCACCTTGCCGTCTTTGTTCGGTGTGCCCCGTGATCTAAATTTGATGGGCGGAGACGCAAACGCCGCCCGCCGTGCCTGGCAGCAGATCCTTTTCGATCATCCTGGCTTCGAGTTGGAAGCGGGCGCGGTGACGTTGCCTGAGATCCAGGCGCGCGCGGCCGCGTTCGATCCTTTGACGTTGCAGGTGCACGATGACGTGCGCGCCATTTCTGCCAACGCGTGGTTCTCGCTGGGCCGCCATGGCTTGGGTCTGCACTTCGAGCGCGCGCCCGGAAAGATAAGCGAAGTTGTGGCGTGCAAACGCACAGGGCGCGGCAAAGTGTGGGAGGTGCTAATCGATGATGAACCGATGGCGCGCTTTTCCACAATCGAGGATGCCGTGGCTGCGGTTGATTATGAAATCGAGCAACGCGGGCGCGCAGCGGCGCTGTCGGCCTTGCCCACGGCCCTGTGGCGCCGCAGCGATTTGCCTTCGCGGCTGGTGGCGGCGTTGTGGCAGCGCGTGTTTAGCCCCGCGACAAAGCGTCCCGCAGATAGTTCTCTTTGAGGCGTGCGTATTTGGCGGCCAGGCCTACCGCCATCGCTTCATCTGTTTCGGTGAGCGTTCGAACCACTTTGCCGGGAACCCCCAGCACCAAACTGCGAGGCGGGATGATGGACTTGGGTGGCACCACCGCCCCGGCGCCCACCACTGAGCCATGGCCCACGACGGCGTCGTCCAAAACGGTGGCCTGCATGCCAATCAAGCAACCCCGTTCCACATGGCACCCGTGAAGCATCGCTCGGTGGCCCACCACCACATCCTCGTCCACTTGGCACGGGCTAAAATCACCCACATGCAAAACCGCTCCATCTTGGATGTTGCTGCGGGCACCCACGCGCACGGGCGCCAAATCGCCCCGCAAAACGGCGCCGAACCACACCGAGACATCATCACCCAGATAAACCTCAGCCACCACCGCCGCGCCGGGCGCTATCAAAACCCGCTGCCCCAGTGTGGGCAGCTTTTCAAGGTACCGGTCGATGATGGCCCGTGGATAAAGCGCTCGCAATTCGAGAAGTTGGGCATCTAGCCGCGCCGCATTCGGCACGGGTCCTGGGATGAGAGAAACGGATTCTATTGAAGTTGCCATGACAAAAACGGCCCGCTGGGCGCAATAGTTCCAGGCTACCATGGGCTGCGGCCCTACGTGGTGGCGAGCCCTCACCAGGAGACAGGAGATCTGATGCTTCACCTACGGTTGTTCGCTGCCCTTCCGTTTGTCATGGGCGTTCTTGTGGGTATGGAGGCGCCGGCCGCGGCGCAGGTCAAAACCGCGGCCGAACTTGTCAAGGCCGTCAACGAGGGCCAGGCCAACGCCACGGTCACCATCGCCGCCGGCACCTTCGAGTTGACGGCGCCTTTGACACCAAAACCGGGAATGAAGCTCAAGGGCGCGGGGGCCGGCAACACGATCATAAAGAATGCCGCCGCATGGGCGCCGGGCAACGCAGGCTTGCAAAGTGATGAGGGCGCCACGCGCACCGCCATCCAATGCAAATCATACCTCATTAACTTGGGTGAAAACGCGATGGACGTTGGCATCGCAGACCTCACCCTTACGGGGCCGCAAATGCACGGCGCGATATGCGGTTTCAACGTCACCCGGCTTGAAGTGTCGGGCCTCGAAATCAAAACTTTCTTGTGGGCAGGGGTTCGGACGTATGGCTTAAACGATTCGAAGATTCACGACAACAGCTTCTTCGACGCCGGCAACAAGAGCATGATCACCACCGGCTCGTCAGGCGGCCAGTTGTTCCTCACGTACACAAAGAATTCTGAGATCACCAACAACCGCTTCGCGCGCAGCCAAGGCAACGATTCGTACGGGATCAAGGGGCGCGAAGGCCGCAACCTGCACATTTTTAGCAACAGCATCGCAACCGACTTTGCGATCGAATTTCCGTTTGAGAACGATCACTTTGTGGAGATCGACCACAACTACATCGGTGGCACGGTATCGATCCCCAAATACGGCGGCGGCAACTTCCCTGCGGGCGGCTATTCGTTTCACGTTCATCACAATTATTTCAAGTCGTCTTACTCATTCGAGTACCACCGCAACGGCGTGGAAATCGATCACAACCTCTTCGACTTCTCAAAGCAGGCGGACGGCGGCAATCTGATCAGCGGCTTTGATTCGTCGGTGGCCACGGGTGGCACGAAGATGCACGACAACTTGATCCACATCCCGGGCCGTGGCCTCTACTGGAACGAGGGCGTCTACAATACCTTCGCGTTCTACAACAACCACGTCATCGCAGAGACCACGGTCACGCCGCGAACAGAGGGCCTGTTCGACTTTCGCCCCGAGCGCAATGGCGGGGTCACCGACTGGAAGACCATCGTCATCCGCGACAACGTGTTCGAGCTCAACGGAACCTCGCGTCCGTTGATGCGAAATGCAGCAAGCTACGCCGCCGTCATCGAAAACAACACCTTCACCAACGTCAAAGATGTGGCCTCATACGCCAATCCGAGCACGGGCAAACCGAAAGGACCGACCGCCCCGCTGATGTTCAAGCTCGGCGCCTACGAGGAGTGGACGGTGAACCAATGGGTGCTGTCTAAATCGAGTGACGCACCTATCGGTGGTGCGGGTGGAAATGGCGGAATCGGCGGCAATGCGGGTGCTGGAGGCACCACCGCGAACACCGGCGGCAGCGGTGGACTGAGCCAAGGCGGCAGTGGTGTTACCAACCAGGGCGGCATGGCCGGCTCCCCCAACCAAGGCGGCGCTGACGCTCGCCATGGCGCTAGCGGTGGCAACGCCGGGGCCGATGAAGACAAATCAAGCGGCTCATGCAGCGTCGCGCATACGCGTTCACGCCAAAGCGCACAACCGTGGTTTTTGTGTGCGGGCTTGGCGTTCGCCGTGATGGCCCGGAATCGAAGAAGGGTGCGCCCGAAGACGCACCCTTTTTCATGAGTCGACTTTTTTCTTACGTGCTCACGGGGCTGCTGACATCCGCGGCGCGTGCGCTCACTGGCGCGCCTGCGGGCCGTTCCACAGCCAACGTTTCCAGCTCGACCGCGCGGTAACCGCCGCGGCTCTTGAAGTAGAGCACCAAGCCGCCGAACGACACCAACAAGAACAGCGGGAACAAAGCCACGGTGCGCAGGGCTTCTTTCTTCGCCGCGCCTGTGGCCTCATCCACCGCTGCCACTGTGGCAGGGTTCGCCGAGGCCAACGCCGTTTGGTTGACCGCACGGTACGAGCCAAACGTGCCTTCTTTCTCCACGGTGATGCTGCTGTGAAGCTGCGTGTTGTGGGCCTCGTCGTAAGACTGCAAACCGCGGTCGATGGCGTGATCTTGAATGCCGCCCAAAAGCTGCGCGCCCACAACACCCGCCGCCAACATGCCCACGCCACCCATGGCGTTCAACGTTAAGGCGCCGCCCTTCGGGAATTGCTCGGCCACCACGCCCAACATCGTGGGCCAAAAGAAGGTTTTGCCCAACGCATAGATGATGGCCGCCGCGAAGATCGCCACACCCGTGGCCATCGACAAAGCACCCAAGCCCACAGCGGCAATCGCCGCCGCCGCTGCCAGCAAGCCTAATGGCGAAAGCTTGTGCACGATGGGGCCAGCCACAAAGCGTAACAGCATCATCACCAAAGACGTCAACACCAAAACCCAACCAGGGTTGAGGCCCATCTTGCCCACTTCGGGCGCCACCAGCGACGTGATCCAGCTGTCGGTGCCAAGTTCGGTTGTGGCCAACGGGATCATCACGATGAACAAGAACACCAACAACGGCCGGCCCAAGCTGCGCGTGTAAGCGCCATAGCCGCCCACCACGGCCAACACCAAAGCCCACTTCAAAGCCACGGGGAAATTGAACACACGGCCCACTTCCCACACGATCATCCACGTGATGATTGCGGTCCCCAAGGCGCCCACTTCCTTGAGCATGGTCTTGTAAGGCACGCCCGCTGCCACACGTTCGTTGATGGGGAACTTCACGCCCAGCATCAACACGCCGTAGACAAGCGTCGGGATCAAAATCAGAGCGATCTTGAACTTCCACGAAACGCCCGCGCCCATGCCGATGGCCAAGATGCCGCCGATCATGAGCCCCGCGGGCCAACCGGCATGCAGCATGTTGAGCCATTTGGTCTTTTCCTTGCGGAAAGCCGTCGCGATCACCGGATTGATCACAGCTTCCACAGTGCCGTTCGCGATGGCCACGATGAATGTGCCCAAATAAAGCGACCAATAACCATTCGCCGTGATTGTGAGAACCGCGGAGAGCACGTGGCACACGAACGCGAAGATCAGCGCCGTGCGGTAACCGATGCGATCGATCACCAAGCTGAACAACACGATGCTGATCGCGAACGGCCACAGGCCCACGCCGAAGATTTCACCCTTCTGCGTTTCGGTGAGGTTGAAAGCCGCTGCCCAGTCGTCGATCGCGAACACGCGCAATATGAAGCCGAACGACGTCGCCACCAGCGCGGCGAAACAGCAAATGAACAACTTCTTATTGGCAAGCGAGGTTGCGCTGCCCTGGCCTAACGATTCTGCATTCGCGCTCATGGTGCCTCCGGTGATGATGGTTCCCTACCCGCCCGAAACATTCGAAGCAGAGTCGGAAAATCGGACACCTAAGTCAATAGCCGTAAACCACCAAAGTGGTGGACGTCACGCCGCGGCCAGGGAAGACGGAGACCCGCTTTACGCCGTGATCAGGCGCAATTGACGCAGCCGCGCCGGAGGCACGACGGCAATGGGGTATTTATTCGAGAAACACGCGTCGCACAGCCCATTGTTGCCTGGGCCGCCCTCCCCATCCTTCTCCGCCGAACGGCCCAGGGACGCGTGCAACCCCTCGATCGAAAGGTAACCAAGCGTGTCGCAATTAACGAATTGCCGGATCTCTTCGTGCGTGTGCGTGGCGGCGATCAGCTCCTCGCGCGAAGGCGTATCGATGCCGTAATGGCAGGGGCCCACCGTGGGCGGCGAGCTGATGCGCATGTGCACTTCCTTGGCGCCCGCGGAACGAATCATGCCGATGATCTTGCGCGACGTCGTGCCGCGTACGATGGAATCATCCACAACCACCACGCGCTTGCCACGCAACACCTCTCGCACCGGCGAGAGCTTGAGCTTGACGCCGAAGTGACGAATCGATTGACTGGGCTCGATGAACGTGCGGCCCACATAGTGGGAACGCATCAGGCCCTGGCCAAACGGAATGCCGCTTTCGCGCGCATACCCGATGGCCGCGGCCACACCAGAATCGGGCACCGGGATCACCACGTCGGCTTCCACGGGGTGTTCCGTGGCCAACCGGCGGCCCATCGACTCACGGGCGCTGTAAACCGAAAGCCCGCCCACCGTGGAATCGGGGCGCGCAAAGTAAACCCATTCAAAGGCGCAGCGGTGAGGCGCTTCGGCGGTGAACGGGCGCACGCTGCGCAAGCCATGTTCATCCACGATCACCATCTCGCCTGGATCCAGGTCGCGCACATATTCGGCTTCAATGAGCTCGAAAGCGCACGTCTCAGACGCCACCACCCACGTGTCTTTGTGGCGCCCCAGCGCCATCGGCCGCACGCCCATCGGATCGCGACACGCCACCAGCGTGTTCTCGGTCATCACGGCCAAAGAGTAAGCGCCGCGCACGAACCGCAAAGCGTCTGCCACGCGCTCGGGCAGGCCCACTTCCTTGGACTTTGCAATCAAGTGCAAAATCACTTCGGTGTCAGACGTGGTCTGGAAGATTGAACCTTCGCTTTCAAGGCGGTGGCGAAGTTCGTCGGCGTTCACCAAATTGCCGTTGTGGGCAATCGCCAATGATCCGCCCGAATAATCCACAGCGATGGGCTGTGCGTTCTTCAGGCTGGATTCGCCAGCGGTTGAATAACGCACGTGCCCAATGGCGGCGAAGCCCGGGAGCCGCGCAAGCCGGTCAGCGTCGAAAATTTCGCTGACGAGACCCATTTCTCTGACCCAACGAAGGCGTTGCCCGTCGGACGAGACTATGCCCGCAGATTCTTGCCCCCGGTGCTGTAAAGCGTGCAGCCCCAGGTAGGCAAGATTCGAGGCTTCAGGATGGCCAAAGATGCCGATGACACCGCACATGAGCGGGCCGAAGGTAGCACACCCGTATGCGGCGTGCCGTTGCAATGTCATTGGAATGACATATTAAAAAACGCGCCTCCGGGATCTTCCGGGGCGCGTTTCTTGAGTGTGTCGAAAAGCGTGGCGTTAGCGCCGCTTGGTGGCTTTTTTGCGCGCCCAAGCGGGAGCTTGCGCCGCCACCGTGGTGGGACGGGGTGGAGCCGAAACGGCCCGAGGTGGAGCCACGGGAGCGGCGGCGGGCCGAGCCGGCGCGGCTGGTGCTGACACCGACGCCGCCTTCGCAGGCGATGCCAACCGTGGTGGAGCTTTTGCCGCGACGGTGGCCGTGCGGCCCCGATCGGCACTGGCAGCCGCGCTTTGCGACCGCTGCACATCCACTTCGCCCATCTCGATCCGGCCACGGTATCCCGCGCCAGCTTCGATGCCGACTTTCGGCGCCACGATGGAACCAACCACACGCGCTTTCGGCGTGAGGCGCACAGATTCGCTCGCGGTGATGGCACCAACCAAGACGCCCGACACAACCACGCTGCGCGCTTGCACGTCAGCCTGAACGATGGCGCCTGGCTCGATCGTCAATTCGTCGGTGATGTCGATGCGCCCTTCGACGCGCCCGTAAACCACCAGGGCGTCGTCGCCCCGAACTTCACCCACCACATGGGTGCCCTGCCCTAAAACGGTTTGTTTGGCGGCCATGGCTTACACGTCCATGTCGACGTTGCCCTTGAACGAGGCACCGTCGGCGATCACGATTCGAGCGGCTTTTGCGTCGCCCACCATTCGCCCCTCGGGGCGCACTTCGAGGCGTTCGCGGGCCACCACGTTGCCCAGCAATTTGCCGCCCACAGAGACCGATTGCGCTTCGATGTCGGCTTCCACGTTGGCGCCCGCTTCAATCGTCAACCCCTGGGCAACTGAGACTTTGCCCTTCACGGTGCCGAGAATCGTCAGCGATTCCTCGCCGCGAATCTCGCCTTCGATCGTGATGTTGGTGCCGATGACCGTATTCGCCATGGGTTTGCCGTCCTTGTCTTGTTTCGCCATGTCAGTTGTTCATCCAATAAAAGGCAGCGCCTTAGGCGCCCACCACCACGTCGGGTGGAAGTTCAACATCCATCTCGATGTTGCCCGTAAACTGTGCACCCTCGGCCAACACAAACTGTGCGGCGCGAATGTTGCCCATCACGCGAGCCGACTGGTGCAACGTAACCGTCTTCTTCACGGTCATGTCACCTTTGACGGCGCCGTGAATTTCGGCTTCGGTGGCTTCGATTTCAGCTTCAACCGCGCCGCCAGATTCAACCACCAAGCGGCTGTCCAACCCAACGCGGCCTTCAATGCGGCCCTCAACGACGAGATCTTGGTTGCCCGAGACCTGGCCCGTGACGGTGACGCTGCTTCCGATATGACAGGGTTCTTTTGCGGCCATCCGCTGGATCCTTTCCTAAACGAGGCCTGCTGGCCCGGTCGCAAACTAACCCTGTGGATCCTGGGTGTCAACGCCTGCGTCAAAGGCTGTGGAATGCCTCAAAACTCGCCCATCAAAGCAATGCCCGGGTAAACGACGAAGCCGCTGAGATCCACAGTGCGCGTTGTCTCTCCCACTTGGCCATCGGTGAAGGTCATGGCCGTGAGCGTGCCCGAGCCTTGAAATTGAACCAGGTTGAGCTCAAAGCCGAAGAACACGTGCTTGTAGCCCACGGCAAACCCGCTTTGCACGCCGTAATAGATCCCTGAGCTGTCGGCCGTGGCCAACAAGGCTTGCGAGACGCGCGGAAGGTTCAGCGTCATTTCGGTGTGGCCCGTGGTCCACAGCAACCGCGGGCCGCCCCAAAATCGATACCACGAGCCACGGCGGCCAAACGCGATCGGCACATCAACCGTGAATCGATTGAAGTCTTTGAGTTCAACGATGTCGAGCACGTTGTCGATGGGGAACGAATACGCCTGGCGCATGCCGCCCAAGCCCACCGTGAGATCCCACGAGGAGTTCACCCCTTGTTCAAGCAATTGGTAACGCCCACCCACGCGCCACCCACCGCCGACAAAGCGCAACGACACTTCCGTCCGTGCAATCGGGGCAAAGGCAATGCCGAAGTGCTGAAGCACCGAGGGCGGGTTGAGTGCCAAGTTCACGCCCGCATCGAACAGCTGAAGCTGATCCTCACGCGTGAGCGTCTGGTTGTTCTGCGCCTTGTCCGCCAAATTTTCGCCCGCATCGATCGTCTTCGAGATTGTGCCCGTGGGCACGGACACATCCATGCCCATCTCCGCGTGAACGCCGTGCTTGCGCGGCACATGTGCAGGGTTGAAGCTGGAAAGCGCCGTTGAACAACCAGCGAAGGCCAGCGCGAGGCCGCAGGCGGCGAACAGGAAGCGAACGCGTGTGGTCATGGAATTCCTAAACCAATGAGGGGCCACCACTTTGAGGCCAGCGCTATTTTCTTGCAAGTCTCACGCACGCGCTTGGCCGCGCTACCGCTGGCGTTCGACGAACCTTTCTCCGATCCGAAGGCTTACCATTGCGCAGCAATGAACGACTCGCGCCGGCTCTCCTGGGCGATGAGCAGTGGTGGCAGCCCCGCGCGCAAGACAGGGATGTTTGCAAGCAGGCGCGCCATGCGTCCGTTGCGGACGGCACCGCCAACTTATACGGTTGCGTTTCCGTATAACGCAAGCGCGACCGCCGTCGCAGGTGTCGTGCTAAGCCCATGGCGTGGTCACGGATCCTCCTCCACGCGACCCGCAGGAGCGGCGGGCGTTTGACGAAAGCGATCGTCGCCTCTCCCTGCCCTTGCCGGACGCAGCGCTAACGCAGAGCTTGGCCGCGGCTGTGGCTGAGGCGTTGGCAACGGGGCTGGCGCCGCCTGTGCGCAAAGCTGGCCTCGCGCTGTTGATGCACCTGGCTCAACATTACGCCGTGGATCCACCGGCGCTTTCAGTGCTGGGTCTGCGGCCGCACAAAGTTTTGGAAGGCCACGGCAGCTATGAGCTGTTCGGCGACTACACGTTTGAGACGCAAAAGATCCGGGTGTGGATGCGCACGGCGGTGCTTGGAAAAATCACGAGCTTCCGCGGCCTGCTGAACACACTGGTTCACGAGTTCTTGCACCACCTCGACGTCAAGCACTTTGGCTGCGCTGACACGCCCCACACGCGTGGGTTCTATACGCGCATCGATGCTCTTTATCATCACTGTTTGGGCACACCCGCCGGGCAGCGGATGCCGCTGATCTGGCGTAAGCGTGGCGTTGTGTGGGCCGCGGATTGGCCCGCCATGCGCGCGGCACTTAGGCGCTAAGCGGCGTATTTGGATGCAGCCTTGCTACAAAAGCCGCAACCTGTGTCGCCGTGGTCATGGCCACGGCCGCCGTACGCCTGCTTGCGCTCTGTCTCAAGCTTGCTCAACACGGCCCCAGGCTCGGGTTTTTCGGCCGAAGCTTTCGCGCCCCCCCCGCCCCGATCTTCACCTTCAACCTCGCCCCGGGACTTGGCGGCCAGCTCTTCCCGTGCTTGGGCCTCCAACGCCGCAGCTTCGGCGGCCACGGCGTGGTCTTGCCCCGAAGGGTCGGCCGGCGCGAGTGCGGCGGAACGAACGGTCTGGGCGTTACGGATGGTCTCTTCCGGTGAGCTGCCCGACTGCACCTGCACGGGCACCTCGCCGCCCACCGCATAACGCTTGCCATCGGGGCCCTGCTCGTAATCGAATGAAGCACCGCCGCCTAAAGCGCCTGCGGTCGCCGCATGGGCAGCCTCGTGGGCTCGCACTTGGGCGTCACGTGCAGCCAGCTTTCGCACTTGCTCCTGCTCGTCGGCACTGAGCTCCTTGCCCTCGGGCTTGACCGCTTCACCGCCGTCGCGCTTGCTTTTCTCGGTCTTGGGCTCGCCCCCAGCCGCACGCTGCTTGAGCTTGTCTTGCGCCTCTTCGGACAGGCTCACTTGAACCGGACGCACGCTGCTGCGATCCAGGCCAGCGCGTTCGTCGCGGTTTTGCAGCCCTGTCGAGATAGACGGCGGCAGTGACACATCTTGCTGCGGGCCTGTGATGCGCATGACGGAACCCCTAGGGAGGGTCATCGACAGGCGGCTGGAAAAGCTTTAGGCCCGGGGTGGATGCGGCGGTTCGATGCCCATTTGCTTAAGCGACGCGAGAACCGCCTTCAGATCCTGCCACACAAAGCGCTTGCCATCGGGGTTACGCAGCAAATAGGCCGGGTGAAAGGTGGGCATCGTGGCGATGCCTTCGTACGTGCCCCACGTGCCGCGCAAACGCGTGATGGGCGTTTCCGTGCGAAGCAAGCAATGCGCGGCAAATTTACCCAGCGCCACGATCAGGCGGGGCTGCAGGGTAGCCAGTTGTTTTTTCAAGAACGGCTCACATGCCGCCACCTCTTCAGGCAGCGGGTTGCGGTTGCCAGGTGGCCGGCACTTGATGACATTGCAGATATAGACACTGTCGCGAGAGAAGCCCATGGCTTCGATCATTTTCGTGAGCAACTGCCCAGCGGCACCCACAAACGGTTCGCCTTGCGCGTCTTCATCGCCGCCCGGCGCTTCGCCCACAAACACGAGATCGGCGTTCGGGTTGCCCACACCAAACACGATGTTCTTGCGCGTCTGGCACAGGCCACAACGCTGGCAATCGCCGATCTCTTCGCGTACGAGCGCCAAACCATCCGCATGAACCGCGGGCGCCTGCCCCACACATGCGCCTTCGCCGCCCGTCGACAGAGGCACGATTTCTTCTTCGGCTGGTTTCGCATCGTGCGGCGTTTGCGCGGGTCCGGGGTCAACCGTGAGGGTGCGCGGACTGGCTCCACCGGGCACGCCCAAAGCGCCCCAGCGGGCGGACCAGGCCAAGCGCGTGCGAAATTGGGCGGTAAGCGCGCGAAGTTCAGCGCGTGGATCGCTCATCGCCCCACAACCAACGAGTCGAGCGCCACGCCGTAAAAGAACGTGGGCAAAGTTTCGGCGCCAAAGCCCAAGGCCCGGCCCGGGGCCCCGCCGGTGAGCTGCGCCCGGTGCATCAGTTCTTTTGTGATGTCCTGGTGGCACGCCAGATAGCGATCGTCGTGAGAGATCACGTATGCACGACCGGCGGCCGCGGCGACACAGGCGTTCCAACTGTTCTCATCCTGCGCGCGCGACGTAAAGGTCGCGGGGAAATGTGGTGCCACACGCTCGCGCAGCCAGCTTCCCACAAACGGCGTCTCGCCTTCAGCGGCCATGAGAGCCAGCGTGCTTGTGGCCGCGGTGCTGACGAAATCGAACAAGTCGTCGGTGACTTGCGGCTCGTTCTTGAAATTGGGTGCCACCTTCGTGCTCCAAGTGCGATCCACGAACCGCGCCACCGCCGACAACAACCCACGATCGCCTGTGGCTCTTGCGTAGTCCGCCAGCTGCCACACCGCGAAGCCAGGATCGGAAAAGCCGCGCAAGGTTTTGTCCTCGAGATCACCCAAATACGCGGCAAGCAAACGCGCCGCGCGGTCGGCATAGCGGCGCCAATCCCCGCTGCGTGTGAGCGAGAACGTAGCCAGGCCGGCACGTAAAACAAGCGCGCAATCAAACACGGCCTCGTCACTGGCCTCTTCGCTGAGGGACGCGGGCACTAAGCGATCCCAAGCGCCCTCGATGAAGTGCCAAGCGGCGCCCACGTTCAGACCAAAACGCGCCTCGCCTGACACGAGCTGGGCACGCGACCACAGCCAAACCGATGCCAAAGTGCCGTGAAAATCTTCCGTGTCCTCGCCCTCCCAACGCGCCACGCTGCCGCGCAGGGGGCCGGTCATGAACTGGCGGCGCGCCAAACTGTCGCCCGCGGCGAGCAAACATTGGCCGGCGGTTTCCCTGTAGTTTTCAAGGAGCTCTTCGCGTCGGAGGGACACCCGAGCACCCTAGCCGAACCGCCAGGTCATGTAAACGCGAAGTGGCCGTGGCGCTACGGCAAGCGCCCCACCAAGTGGTTCCAGACCGCGCTGGCAAAGGCTCGCTTGCTGGCCTGGGGTAAGTCCACCACGGCACCGTCAGCAAACAGCAGAGCCCCGGCGTTTTCCTCGCTGCCAAAGCCAATGGATGGGTCACCGACGTCGTTGGCCACGATGGCATCGCAGCGTTTCTCGGCCATTTTCTGTAGTGCGCGTGCCTGCAGCGCCAAAGGGTCGGAAAGGACTTCGGCCGCGAAGCCCACAAGCAAGGGCCGCCCGCCCGTTCGGCTTGCGCCGAGCCCGGCAAGGATGTCGGGATTGGCGGTCAAAGCCAAGGGCGGCGTGGGGCCCTCACGCCGCGACAGCTTGCCCGAGGCGGCGTCAAGCGGCCGAAAATCAGCGACGGCGGCGGTCATAATCACCGCGTCGCTGTTGGCGGCGGCTTGCTGCACAGCCGCTTGCATTTGCAGCGCGGTTTGCACGTTGATGCGGTCGATGTCGCCACTGGGCGTGGGCAGGCTGACGGGCCCCGCCACCAGGGTCACGTGTGCGCCTCGTTCCGCGGCCTCGGCGGCCAGCGCAAACCCCATCTTGCCCGAAGAGCGGTTCCCCAAAAAACGCACGGCATCCACCGGCTCGAAGGTTGGCCCCGCGGTGATCACCACGTGTTTGCCCGCCAACTCACCCGCACGCGCAAACCGTTCGACGACGGCGTCGCGAATGGCTGCGGGCTCCATCATGCGCCCCGCCCCTATCCACCCGCACGCCAAAGCACCCGCATCGGGCCCAACGGTGAAGAAGCGGCCCGTGTTTAGCAAGCGCGCGAGGTTCGCTTGCGTCAGTGGGTTTTCCCACATGTTCACGTTCATGGCGGGCGCCAACAAAACTGGGGCCCGCGTGGCCAACACCACGGCCGTCAACAAATCATTGGCCATGCCGGCCGCCATGCGTGCGATGGCATCGGCGCTGGCTGGCGCCACCACTATGAGCTCTGTTTCGTCCGCCAAGCGGATGTGGCCGATTTCAGCTTCTTCAGAGGCGTCAAGCAGCGTTCGGCCCACCTTGTGCCCCGACAAGGTTTGCAGCGTCAGCGGTGTGATGAACGACTCCGCCGCCGGCGTCATCACCACACGCACCTCGGCGCCTTCTTTGACCAGCAGCCGACATAGTTCTGCCGCCTTATAAGCTGCGATGCCGCCGGTGACCCCTAGCGTGATGCGCTTGGCGCGCGGTGCTGACATACCGCCAAGTTTACACGAGTTGCGGACGAACGTTGTGAACGCAGTCAGGCGCGTTCTGAAGTTGGCGTTTCAGAAGGAACAGCGACGCGTGATTCGCCGTAGATACGAACGGCGGAGATCTGACGGCTGCGGTACCAACGCAAATGCAAGCGAGCGAGTTGGAAAAGAATGTCGTTGGGCGACAGCGACGTGGATAAGCCGTGGTCCACAAGATCCAACACCTCTTGGCGTGCTTCGCGTGGGTGAAACAAGAACGTTTTGCCAAACACCACGCGCTCGCCATCCCACAACAGCCGGGCTTCAACGATCTGCCCGGGTTCAAAGCCCACCGTGCTGCGCCTCTCGGTCACAGAGAAGCGGGCGCCACCCAAAAGGTCTTCAAGCTCCACGGCGTGTTCGGTGACGGCGCCAACGTCGAACAAACTGCGGTGGCTGGTGGCCAGCACCGCCAAGGCACGCGCGGTGTCTGAGTCCGGTGCCAGCTCACGCAGCCACACGCGCACCGGCGCAACGCCGTGCTTTTGCAACGGCCGCTCGATCACATACCACTCAAGGAAGGACGCCAAGCGCGCCTCGAAGACGTCACCGTCGTCATCGAAAACCTTCCCGCCGAGCTCAAAGTACTCGGACTTCGCCCGCGTGGCCTCGTCACGGAAATCGCCCTCCGCGAAACGCGACACCAGCAGTTCGGCCGTCCGGTGCAACAAGGCCACACCGGCCTCGGCCGCGGTCATTTCCTCGCTGCTATTAGGAGATGGAGATCTCTCTGCTACCACTTGTGCTCGTCCATCAAGCGGACGAAGCGGCCAAACAAATATCCCGAGTCGTTCGGTCCCGGAGACGCTTCGGGGTGGTATTGCACGCTGAATACGGGAAGGCTCTCGTGGCGCAAACCTTCAACTGTTTTGTCGTTGAGGTTGACGTGCGTGAGCACGGCTTTGCCAGCCAATGAATCAACGTCCACGCAAAACCCGTGGTTCTGTGACGTGATCTCAACCTTGCCCGTCGACATATCCATCACGGGGTGGTTCGCGCCGTGGTGCCCGAACTTCAACTTGTAAGTTTTGCCCCCCAACGCGAGACCCAGGATTTGGTGGCCAAGGCAAATACCAAACAGTGGCGTCTTTGAGGCGACGATTTCTTTGACGGACTCAATGGCGTAATCCACCGGCGCGGGATCGCCAGGGCCATTCGACAAAAACACGCCTGTGGGCTTGAGCTTCAACACATCTTTTGCTGACGTGCTGGCAGGCACCACGGTGACCTTGCAACCGGTCTGGCGCAGGTGCCGCAAGATGCCGCGCTTGATGCCGAAGTCATACGCCACCACGTGGTGCTTCTCAGGCGGCAAAGGCTTGGCGTGCCCTGGCGCTTGCCACAAACCTTCGTGCCATTCATAAGCCTCGGGTGCTGTGACGGTTTGGGTGAGATCGCAGCCTTCCATCGAGCGATGGGCTTGTGCTTTGCGAACGGCGCCTTCCACATCGTTGACGTTGCGAGAAATGATCGCCCGTTGTGCGCCCGAGATGCGCAAGCGCCGCGTAACCGCACGTGTATCGATGCCGGCAATGCCTGACACACCGTATTTCGCCATGAGCGCACCCAACGATCCGTTGGCGCGCCAATTGGAAACGCGCGCGGATAGTTCGCGCACGACGAAACCTGAACAGAACGGTTGGCGCGATTCGAAATCCTCGGGGTTCACGCCGACGTTGCCGATCTGTGGCGCCGTCATCATCACAATTTGACCCTTGTAAGAAGGATCGGTCAGCACCTCTTGATAGCCCGTGATCGCCGTATTGAAGACCAGCTCGCCAAGGCCATCGGTGTCGGCGCCGAACGCTTGCCCACGGAAGACAGTTCCATCTTCCAAGGCCAACAATGCTGGCGTCCCTGACAGTTCCTCGGTTGCTACGGTTTGGCTCACGCGCGGGGCTCCTTCTTAATGCTTTATAGGCGATCAAACGAACTAGGTCAGGGTTTGGTGGACAATGCGCCCGCCCACCATGGTTAGCACGGCCTTGCCTTTCATGGCTTGCCCCAAAAACGGGCTGTTCTTCGACCGCGAGACTACGGCTTCTTTGCTGAAGGTCCAGGGGGCGTTGGGGTTTATCACAGCAATATCGGCCACAGCCCCCACTTCCAGCCGGCCTCCCGGCAGCCCCAGCACCCGCGCGGGCGCCAACGTGAGGCGTTCCACCCAATCAAGCGCCGACATTTGCTTGTTGGCGACCATATCGATGGTCAGCGGGATGGCCGTTTCAAGCCCGATCACACCAAAAGCGGCCTGCTCGAACTCAACGTCCTTTTCCACGGGCGAGTGCGGCGCGTGGTCGGTGGCGATGCAATCGATCGTGCCATCGATCAATGCGGCGCGCGCCGCTTCCACATCGCGCGAGGCACGTAGTGGCGGGTTCATCTTTGTGTTTGTGTCGTAAGTGGCACACGCTTCGTCGGTCAGCACCAGGTGATGCGGCGTCACTTCGGCCGTTACAGGCAAACCACGTTGCTTCGCCTCGCGCACCAAGCGAATCGATTCCGCAGCGCTGATGTGGGCCACGTGGTAACGCGCGCCGGTCAACGCCACGAGTTCAAGATCGCGCGCCACCATCGCCGATTCGGCCACAGACGGCTGCGCCCGAATGCCCGCCCGCGTGGACACGGCACCCTCGTGCATGGATCCACCGCGGGCCAAACACAGATCTTCGCAGTGCTGGATCAGCACCATATTGAACGTGCGGGCGTACTCAAACGCGCGGCGCATGACCTCGCTGTCCATCACGGGGCGGCCGTCGTCAGAAACGGCGACGCAGCCGGCGTCCTTCAATTCGCCCATCTCGGCCAACGCTTTGCCTTCGAGCCCCTGGGTGATCGCGCCGATCGGGTAAACCCGCACCTTCCCGACCTCCTGGGCGCGCCGAATGATAAGTTCGGTGACCGCCCGGTTGTCGTTGGGCGGCTTGGTGTTGGGCATGCAGCACACCGCGGTGAACCCGCCCACGGCGGCGCTGGTGGTGCCGGACAGAATGTCTTCTTTGTATTCCTGGCCGGGCTCGCGCAGGTGCACGTGGATGTCGATGAGGCCCGGGGTCACCCAGGCGTCGCCAACCTCAATGGTGCGAACGCCTGCGGGCACTTGCAGGTTCGCGCCGATGCCGCTGACCCGCCCGTTCTCCACCAAAACGTCCGCCCGCGCGTCCGTTTTCGAAGCGGGGTCCAGAACGCGCCCGCCGCGCAGGCAGATGGATTCCATGGCGCTTCCGTTTATTGGCTGGGAGGCGCCATGTCAACTGGTGTTTCGCGGGGTCAAGGATTGATGCGCCCACCCGGTTGGGTCGGCAGATCGCAGCGAGGGGTTGCTAGGTCTGGCGCCGAAGGTGACGTGGTAACCTGGCCCTTATGGGTCGGCGCGCTCGCTACGAAGACCTGTTCGGCATACCCGAGCACACGGTCGGCGAGATTCTCAACGGCACTTTGATCGTCTCCCCTCGCCGCGCCCGACCTGGCAGGGTGGCACAAAGAGCGCCTGCCGGCATTGCCGCAAAGTCCTGCGCTGGATTTGGCGCCTGATTGGCTCTGCGAGGTGTTGTCTCCGTCGACTGAAAAGATGGATCGCTCGCAAAAGCTGGACGCCTACGCAACCTATGGCGTGGCTCACGTTTGATTGGTCAACCCGCTGACGCAAACGCTCGAGGTGCTGGGGCGAAGAGGAACAAGTGTTTCTCAGAATGCGCGAACAACGATCAATGTGCGGCTGGCAAAGTTTGCGACGCCAAGAGCTGTGGCAAAAAGCCGATGGGCGCCTCCTGCCAAGCTGATGCCGAGTGCGTCTCTGAAAAGTCACCCTTCCTCAGTTGCGCTTCCCTTCTGTCAGGATGACCTCCCTCAGGGGGGCCTTTCACCCCCTAGACAACGTCCATGCAGGGCGCAGACGCGAAACGGGAACAACCCTTGTGGAGGCTGTTCCCGTTAGCGGCAGACGCCGAAGGCTTCGTTGAAGCCCTAACCGTTGACTAGGGTTTCGCGCTTATCTCGAAGTCATCAACGTAGATCGTCCCGTTGTATGCCTGGCCGGCTGGCACCGTGATGTACAAACCGATCTCGTTGAAGCCTGCAGCTTGGAACTTGGAGCAGTTGTAAATCTCTGGGATTGTCAGAGAAACTTGACTCCACGCGCCCGGCGTAATCGTGACGTTTGAGCTTTGCCACTGCATGCCCGCTGGGAACGCCGAAGGGCTGTGGAAGACCCACTGGGCTTGCTCAAGCTTGTGATCCGCTGGAACCCAAATCCAAGCGGAGATCGTCCTACCAGGCTGTAGGTACCCGAAGAGGGTGGCTACGCCTTTAAAGCTGTAGAACCAGGCTCGTTTAGCCATTGCTGATGAACCGGCATCGGCGCCTGCATCACCAGCGCTGGGCAATCCGTCAGCCGTGTTGATGCTCAGAGCCATGGACTTGGCATCGCCGTGTTTCTGCGCGGTGCTAAGCGCCGGGGCAGTTGATGAAGTCACCCGGTCATCCGAACCGGCATTGTTGACCCAGAGGTCGGCATCCGCCTCAAAGGTCACCTTCTTTGCCGCAGGCAACATCGCGCATGCTGGCATCGAACCGCCTGAGCCGCCGGTAGCCGAGCCACCGCCGCCGCCCGCCGCGCCACCGCCGCCACTGCCGCCGTCCACGCTGTTTCCGCCAGTTCCGCTGCCACCCGAGCCGCCGTTGGCTGAGCCGCCGCTGCCGCCTTTGCCACCACTGCCGCCTTTACCGCCGCTGCCACCTTTGCCGGCTGACCCGCTGTCACCTCCAGAATCGCCTCCGGAGCCGCCGTTGTTGACACCGTCGTCCGATGACGAACAGCTAAATACCCACGCGCCCAAACCCGCAACAGCACAAAAAGCCAATATCTTCGTACGCATAATCGTTCCTCCGGTTAAATCGGAGCGCCTCGACCCCCCAGCGTTCCGAATGATGGTGCAGGATAGTCATATCCGAGTGGATGTAAAGTATACGTAAGGCTCCACGTGGTTTTACAGCCTGGGCCAATCCGCGCCGCAGCCCAGCAAAACGTTCCCGCCAAGCGCTCGTGCGATTGCCGACCGTGTCAATCGCCGGCCCATGCTTCCCCTAGCCAAACGTACGTAACTAACGTACGCTTTTCCAATGGCCCTCAAGGCGACAGAGCTTCGCACCAACTTGTATCGGATGCTCGACCGCGTCTTGGAAACGGGCGAGCCAGTCGAGATCGAAAGAAACGGCAGGCTACTTCGTATCGTTGCCGTGGTTCCTCAACGTAAGCTCAGTAAGCTCGAGCCTCATCCTGATGACGTTGTGGGCGATCCTGACGACCTGATTCACATCGACTGGTCGAGAGAATGGCGACCGTAGTCCATCTCGACACTCATTTCATCGTTTGGCTTTGGCTCGGCGACCAGCGCCGTTTGCGTCCCGCAAAGAAGCTGCTTGAGACCGGCGACTTGCAGTACTCGCCCATCGTCGAATTGGAACTGCAATATCTGCACGAAATCGGTCGGCTCAAGCCCGACGCCGCTGACGTGCTGTTGGGACTCACCGAGCGTATGGCGATAGCAAGGTCCCGCGTCGAGTTTGGGGACGTCGCCAAGCGCGCGAGCCAGCTCTCTTGGACGCGGGACCCCTTTGATCGATTGATCGTTGCTTCAGCGGACATCGTCGGGGCGCCATTGCTGACTTCTGATGAAACCATACTCAGGCACTACAGGCGGGCGACCGATGGAGGTCGTGCGTAACGACACCCCTAAACTATTCCGCCCTCGCCCTCGCCCACGGCGGCCAGTTCCGTTTCGATTTGCTCCCACTCCGCCATCAGCGTTTCCAGCTTTTTCTCCAGCGCTTTTTGCTCTGCCTCGAACTTTGCGATGTCGTCGAAGGTGTGGCGCTCGAAGAAGCCCGGGGCGCAGTAGATCTCCGAGATCTCTTTTTTGCGCGCTTCAGCCGCTTCGATGCCCGCCAACGCTTTGTCACGCAGCTTCGGCAATTGGTTCTGGCGCGCGCGGCGCTTCTTCTGCTCTTCCCAGGAAAGCGTATTGCCCGCCGCATCCGTGTTACCGCTGACCTTCGCCGCTTGCGCTTCTTGCTTTGCCCGCCGGGCCTTCAAGGCCACCGCTTCGGCATCAAGGTGATCGTCGCCGCAACGTTCAAGGTATTCGTTGTACGTGCCAGGGAAATCCTTTAACCCCGTGGGAGTGATCTCAACGATGTGCGTTGCCAGCTCCGACACGAAATAACGATCGTGGGACACAAACAGGATCGTGCCCGGATACGCCTTCAGCGCGTCGATCAACGCCTGAATCGTTTCCATATCAAGATGGTTCGTGGGCTCATCCATCACCAGCACGTTCGGCTTCTGGATCGCCAAGCGCGCGAAGATCAAACGCGCCGCCTCACCACCTGAAAGCAAATCAATGCGCTTTTCAACGTCGGAGCCCGAGAACAACACGCGCCCCAGTTGCCCGCGCACGAAGCTGATGCTTTCGAGCGGACACAATTCATAGAGCATCTCAAACGGCGTTTGTTTCGGCTGATCCAGCACTTCGCGGTGATCTTGAGGGAAATACCCCACGTGCGTTTCGTGGCCCCACTTCACCTCGCCCGTATCGGCATTCAACCGTTCAACAGCGATGCGCAGCAGCGTTGATTTGCCCAAGCCGTTCGCACCAATCAACGCCACACGCTCACCCCGGCGCACAGTCATTGAAACGTTGGCCAGGACCTTCTTATCGCCATAGGCCTTGCTCACATGGTTAAGCTCAAGCACTTCGCGGCCACTCGGACGCACCGCCTCGAATTTGAGGAACGGCGCGCGCCGGGATGATGCCACCAATTCTTCAACTTCGATCTTTTCGATCTGCTTGAGCCGGCTTTGTGCCTGCGATGCTTTCGTGGCTTTCGCGCCGAATCGATCGACGAATGCCTTTTTGCGTGCGATCTCTTCTTGGGCGCGTTCGATCGACGCTTCTTTCTGTTCGCGGATTAACGCCTTTTGCTTCTCGAACGCAACGTAGTTGCCCGTGTATTGCGTGATCGTTTGGTAATCCACGTCCAAGATGTGCGTGGTCACGTTGTTCAAGAAGCGCTGATCGTGCGAGATGATCACAGCGCAGCCTTCGTAGCTCGACAAGAAGCGTTCCAGCCACCGAATGGTAAGAATATCCAAATGGTTCGTGGGCTCATCGAGTAGCAGTACGTCCATGCCGCCCACCAGCACCTGCGCAAGCAACACGCGCAACTTGAAGCCGCCCGAAAGCGTGCCCAAAGGTTGGCGGTGCGCAGGAACAGGAATGCCCAAGCCTTCCAACACGCGGCTTGAACGAGCCTCAAGCGTGTAGCCGTCGTTGGCCGCGATGACGTCTTGCAATTCGGCCATGCGCGCCGGCTCAAGCGTGAGCTTGCCGTCCTCCAGCGCTTTTTGTTGGGCCAGCGCGTTCCACACCAGCGCGTCGCCCTTCATCGCCAGATCAAGGATGAGCTCGCCGTCGTCCAAGAAGCGATCCTGGCGCAGCACACCCACGCGGGCCCGCTTCGCGATCACCACATTGCCGGCGCTTGCAGGCTCGTCGCCCGACAGCACCTTCATGAACGTGCTCTTTCCCGAGCCGTTCGCGCCCACTAGGCCGTAACGGGAGCCCGGATTCAATTGCAGCGTGACGTCCTCGAACAGAACGCGGGCGGCAAACTCTTTGGTCAGGTTTTGAGTGGCGATCATGCGGGGCCGTGGAACAGATACAGGATCGGCACCCCGATGGCCATGCGCATGCAACGCGGGGCGCGGGCTTGAAGCCTAAATTTTTTGAGCGGTGGCTGCCAGGGCGGCCTCGAGGGCGGGCATCACCGCTTGGTCCTTCGCGCGGTTTGCGGCCCTCTTGCTCGCGATCACCCGATCAAGAGGCAACACTTTGAGGGGGATCCCACAGACCTCTATCGTGACGGCGCGCGCGAATTCAGAATCAAAGTCATCCAAACCGTGGCAATGGACGACAAGGTCAATTCTGTCCAAATCAGGGCCCGATATGAGTGGAGGGGTCGTGCGCCAGATCAGGATCCCTCCCGCGCGCACGGCGGCAGAAGCGACACGCGGATCGGAGACAGACCGAAACCACAAATCGATGTCCTGGGTTACGGTGTCAGCTCCTTGAAGAACCGCGGCGGACAGCCCCACGACCAAAAACGGAACGCCGGCTTCGCTGGCGGCTCGGAGGAACTCATATTCTGCCGCACTAAAGGGCAGACTGTCTAAGTCTTGCACGGGTAAAGCTCTGTGATAGCCGCTTTTCAGGCGTAAGCGTCAGGTTGTGCAAGACATGTTCGACATCCCCTGCGTCAACGGCAGCATGGCCCGCAATCTCGGCCGCTTTCGACCGTCTTTCCAATCTCGCAAGCAAAGCCGTCCGCTGCTGATCCGTTAGGGTCAGGTCGCCCAAGGCGGAGGCCGCTTCCTCGATCAACTTCACGGTTCTATTATGTCAGGTTCGTTGGAGCGAATCTAGGCGGGGGAGGGCCACCAATCGGTGCCCGGACGCCACACGCCTGGCCTCCACCCCTGCCTACCCGTGAGCCTCGGCATCTTTGCCGCCGGCCAACAAATAAAGAATCGCCATCCGGATCGCCACACCGCGCGACACTTGTTCCAGGATCACCGAGCGCGGGCCGTCGGCGATGCTGGGGTCGATCTCAACGCCGCGGTTCATGGGCCCCGGGTGCATCACAATCGCGTCGGGTTTTGCCAACGACAAGCGGCGCTGGTTGAGACCGAAATAACGGGAGTATTCCCGCGTGCTGGGGAACCGGCCGCCCGCTTGGCGCTCCATTTGTATCCGCAACATCATGACGACGTCCACGCCTTCGATGCCAGCGTCTAAGGAATCAAAGGCCTGCACGCCCAACTCCTCAATGCCAAGCGGCAGCAACGTTCGCGGCCCCGCCACGCGCACCTTCGCACCCAGCGTCTGCAGAGCAAAGATGTTCGAGCGCGCCACACGGCTGTTGGCAATGTCGCCGCAGATGCAAACCGTGAGGCCTTCGATGCGGCCTTTGTGGGCTCGGATGGTGGAAGCGTCGAGCAGGCCTTGCGAGGGGTGCTCGTGCGCGCCGTCGCCTGCGTTTACGATGGCCGCGTTGGTGTGCTGGGCCAGCATGTTGGCCGAGCCCGCTTGTGCGTGGCGAATGACGATCACATCAGGCGCCATGGCGTCGATGTTCTTGGCCGTGTCGATCAGGGTTTCGCCCTTGCTGGTTGACGACGAGGAGCCTGAAATGTTCACCGCGTCTGCGGAAAGCCGCTTGGCGGCCAACTCGAACGAGGTGCGGGTGCGCGTGCTGTTCTCAAGGAACAGGTTGATCACCGTCTTGCCGCGCAACGTGGGCACCTTCTTGATGGGGCGCTCGGCCACTTCCAAGAAGCGATCACCGAGATCAAGAACGGTGGTGAGGTCGTCGGCGGAAAGGCCCTGCAGCCCTAACAAATGTCGGTGGGAAAAACCCGCTGCGTTCACGCCGCCTCGTTTACCCTACTTTTTCCCTTAACACCACCTGGTCTTCTTCCCCGCGCTCGGCAAGCATCACCCGCACCGATTCATTGGGGCCCGTGGTGACCTTCGCACCCACGAAATCGGGCTGGATGGGCAGCTCGCGGTTGCCTCGGTCCACCATGCACGCCAAATGAATCGCTTTGGGGCGCCCGTAATCCAGCAGCACGTCCATCGCCGCGCGGACCGTGCGGCCCGTGTAAAGAACGTCATCAACCAGCACCACCACTTGACCGTCGATGCTTTGGGGCAGATCCGTGGGGCCCACCTCCTGCTTGGGCGAGCCGAAATGTAAATCGTCGCGGTACATGGTGATGTCCACCGCGCCCAACCGCGGGCTGCCCTGCGGATCTGAATCGTGCGAAAGGATCTTGGCCATGCGGGCCGCGAGGTGAACGCCGCGGGTTTGTATGCCCACGAGGTACACATCTGGCCCTGCCCGTTCCACAATTTCAGCGGCCATGCGGCGAAGCACACGGCCCATGGCGACGCCATCAAGGATAACAGAGCGAACATTGAAAACGGCGTCGGGGGGAGGCTTCCAGGGCACGTTGCGACCTTATCCCGACGCCGCGTTTGTGGCTACAGATAGAACCGCAAGAAGGCGTTGGTGGCCAAGCCCCACAAGCTGCTGGGGCCCGTGGTGCCAACCGTCCAGTAGCTATAACCGCCGGCGCCCGCGTCGTCCTTGCCGATATGCGTGTAATTTAGGCCCAGGCCCACGTCCGTGCCCAAAGAAAGATTGGGCAAGCCCATGAAGCCCAATTGGACTTCAGCTTCCACCTTGGCGGCGGCGTTGATTGCGAGCGTTTTGTTGCCGCTGCCCGAAGGCGCAAAATAGAGCAAGCCGAGCTGCGGGGTGGCGCTGACGGTCACGTGCTTCCACTGCGACAACATCCAATACGCGGCCACGTTGGGGCCAATGCCGAAGTACGTATCCCACGAGCCCGTTCCGCTGCCGGTGCCGGCCGTGCTGCCGCCGCCCAGGCCAAGCGTGAGGCCCGCGGCGTACGCATAACGTTCCGTGTGCCAGCGACGAATGCCGATCGACATCAACTTAACGTCCCTGCAATTGATCGCGGGACAGCGGGGATCCGGATTGTTCTTTGAAGCCTCCAAGGGAATGACGGAGCGGGCTTCGATGCCCCAATGCCCAGTCACACGTTGATGATCGGTGGGACCGGCTTTTTCCGGGTCGCCGCCCATCATCATGCCGCCGTGGCCGTGCCCACCCATCATCATCCCCCCGCCCTTGCAATGCGGGCAGCTTTCGCCCGCGTGTTCGCGGTGAACGCCCTCGCCTTGCACGGATGCAGGAGCGGCGGCGGCAGACTCAGCGGCGTGGTTGTGATCGTGTTCGGCACCCTCCACGTCGGGAATCGGCGCCGGCGTTGCCCCGTCGGCCTGGGCCACCTCCACGTTCATGGGGCGCACGCCCGCGGCCCGGCCTGGTTGCGAATAAACAGTTACACAGGATGCAGCGAACAGAGCCGAGCCGGCGACGAGACATGAGAATGGCTTAGACATGACACCTCTTTAGATTACGAAGGGTTGGTGGGCTGAATCAGGCCTTATGGGGCGGCCCCTGTCAAGTGAACGAGGGGTGACGGCCACGGGCGCGCTTTCGACACGCAGGCGCAGCGGTTTGGCAAGCGCACGGCGAGCCACAAAGCGATGCGTGCAGTATTCTCCCGGCCGTGTCGCTCTCGGGTTCCCAAACAAAGGCTTCAGCCCACCCGCTCGCTGGGCCCACGGCGGCCATCCTGTTGATCGGCGAAGAGCTGCTTTCGGGCAAAGTGGAAGACGAGAACGCGCGCTTCTTGGTGAAGGCGCTGCGCTCCCTGGGCGTGCTGACCCGGCGAATTGAAGTGGTGCCCGATGAATGCGACGAGATCGTGGCCGCCGTAAAGTCCCTCTCGGCCCGCTTTACGCATGTATTCACTGCGGGCGGCGTGGGTGCCACCCATGACGATGTCACGATGCCTTCGGTGGCCCAAGCTTTCGGCGTGCCTTTGGTGCGAAACCACGAGATGGCGGAGCTGATTCGGCGCACACTTGGCACGTCGTTTTCTGAACGTGACCTGCGCATGGCGGACTTACCCGCGGGCGCGAAGCTGCATTTCGGCCCGCCCCAGAATGCCACGGTGTGGCCTGTGGTGGCGGTGCACAATGTTTTTGTTCTTCCAGGCGTGCCGTCGATTTTGCAACGCAAGTTCGCCTTAATTGCCGACCAACTGCGTACGGCACCCATCTTCGCAAGGGCCATGTACATCAACGAGACGGAAGGCAAAATTGCGCACCATCTGGACGCTGTGGTGATTGAATTTCCCGCCGTGTCGATCGGCTCTTACCCGCACATTCACGCCGTCGATTACCAGGTCAAAGTGACGCTTGATGGCCGCGGCCGCGACGAAGTGGACGCCGCCTTGGGCGCGCTGCTGGCACGTTTGGCCGCGGTGGTTGTGCGCGTTGATTAGCTGACTTTCGCAGCCACAACCTGCTAAAACCGGCCATTCTCATGGCTGATACGCCTTCGACCGTTAAAGGTATGAACGACATCGCGCCCCCGGACGTGGCCAAATGGCAGTTCGTGGAAGAACGGGCGCGCATGGTTCTGGATGCATTTTCCTACCGGGAGTTGCGCACCCCGTTGCTCGAGTACACCAACCTGTTTCTACGTGGCGTGGGCGAGACCACCGACGTCGTGGAAAAGCAGATGTACACATTCGACGATCGCGATGGTCGCTCGGTCAGCTTGCGGCCCGAAGGCACCGCCAGCGCCGTGCGCGCTTATATCGCGCAGGCGCAGTGGCACAAAGAACCCGTCACCAAGTGGTTTTACATGGGCCCGATGTTCAGGCACGAACGCGCTCAACGCGGGCGTTTACGCCAATTTCACCAGATCGGCGCCGAGGTGATTGGCTTGCCCGGGCCCGGCATCGACGCTGAGGTGGTGGCGATGTTGGTGGCGTTGCTCACAGAGGTGGGCTTGCCGCAACAAAGCTTGCAGGTGGTGGTCAATACGTTGGGCGAGCCGGACGAGCGGGCCGCCTACCGCGACGCCTTGCAAGCTTATTTCCGGCAATTCGAAGCGCAATTGGACGAAGACAGCCGCCGACGCTTGCAAACCAACCCGCTGCGCATTTTGGATTCGAAGGAAGAGGCCACGCAAAAGCTGTGCGAGCAAGCGCCGCTGTTGTTCGACCACTTAGGGCAAGCGAGCAAAGACAGCTTCACGCGGTTCACAAAACTGCTAGGCGATCTGGGCGTCACGGCGGTGCACGATCCGCGGCTTGTGCGAGGTCTTGATTACTACACCGGCGTGATCTTCGAGATCAAAGCCACGATTGGCGACCTGGGCGCGCAAAACACGCTGGCCGGCGGCGGGCGCTACGACCATTTGATCGAGACGCTGGGCGGCCCCAAAACGCCTGCCTTGGGTTTCGGCATGGGCGTGGAACGCGTGTTGCTGGCGATCCCCGACCCGCCGGAAAGCTTCGAGGCGCCCGTGTCGTTGTTCATCGCGCCCTTGGGCGAAAAGGCATACGAATGGGCGTTGCCCATGGCGCACAAGCTGCGGCTGCGCGGCATCCGCGTCGAGGTGGAACACCGCCCCACGGGGCTCAAGAACCAGTTGAAGCGGGCCAACAAGATGAAGGCGCGCCTGGCTCTGATTGTGGGCGACAATGAATTGGAAAGCGGCAAGCTTGCGTTAAAGGACCTCGCGACGGAAAAGCAGCACGAGGTGGACGTGGGCGCCATTGAGGCCAAGATTCAGCAGCTGCTGGATTGATTTGGTGGGTGGGTGCCAACACAACGACGCCTGCCCATTGACAGCTTCGCGGTTTCGGATTAATTCACTTCCCCTGCCCCGCAAGGCCACTTGCCGGGCGGTTTCGGGCGATTAACTCAGTGGCAGAGTGCCACCTTCACACGGTGGAAGTCGCAAGTTCGACCCTTGCATCGCCCACAACAAAAACGCCGCGGTCAGTTGACTGCGGCGTTTTTGTTTTCGAAGCCCTGAGAGCTCACGAGCTGCAGGACAGCATGGAGCACCCCGGCTTGTGGCGCGCCCATTCGGGCCGCTTGGCTGCGAAAGCTTCGCGGCCGGGCTGCGCTGTGTAGGGGTGGCGAAGCACGTCGAGAAGCTCGGTCAGGGCCTGAGTATCGCCCGCTTCCGTTTTATCGATGACCTGCTGGACCACGTAGTTGCGCGGCACATAGAGCGGGTTAACCGCGTTCATCCGTGCACGCCTGTCGGCGTCCGCTGGCGCAGCCTCTTGCGTGATACGCGCGCCATAAGCCTGCAGAAATGCCACAAGTGCTTCGTTCTGCGCGGGCGTAACTTCGTCAGGCGCGTAGTAAGCTTCGCGCAAATTGTGAAGCGCGGCGTGCGGTTGGAATTCGTTCGCCTGCAGGGGCAGATCCGCCAACTTGCGAAAGAAGATCGACATATCGGTTTCCACCATCACCAGCACTTGCACGAGTTGCGCAATCAAGCGGTCGTCGTCCTCCGTGGCGTCCACGCGCTCTGTAAGGCCCAACTTGCCCAACATCATCTGACGGTGTTGCCGTTCCAGCTCTTCGCGGTAGACGCTCAACGCGTCTTCAAAAGCCGCGGTTTCACCGCCGAGCGAAGCAAACGCCCCCGCAAGCTGCAGCAGGTTCCAAAACGCGATGCGAGGTTGCGCGCCAAAACGATAACGCCGGCCCTGGGCGTCGGTGATGTTTGGCGTCCAGTTGGGATCGAACGGCTCCACCCAGCCGTATGGCCCGTAATCGATCGTGAGGCCTAGGATCGACATGTTGTCCGTGTTCATCACGCCATGAACAAACCCCACGCGCATCCAGTGCACAAGCATCGTGGCCGTACGTTGGCAGACCTCTCTAAGGAGGCCGGGCAGATCCATCAACTTGCCCTCTGGCCCGTCGGCGATGAACTGTGGGTAATGGTTGTGCAGTGTGTATTGCAGCAACGTCGTAAGCGTTTGGTGATCTTTGCGGGCCGCGTGGATCTCGTAGTTACCAAACCGCAAGAACGAAGGCGCCACTCGGCACACGATCGCGCCTGGTTCATAGGCCGGGTTGCCGTCGTAAAGCATGTCGCGTTCGACCGGGGCGCCCGTGGCCACAAGAGACAAGGCGCGCGTTGTGGGCACGCCCAAGTGAAACATCGCTTCGCTGCACACCAATTCACGAAGCGACGAACGCAACACCGCTCGCCCATCCGCACGCCGCGAGTATGGCGTGGGCCCTGCCCCTTTGAGTTGGATCTCGTAGGCTTCGCCCCGCGCGTTCACCACTTCGGCCAGCGTCATCGCGCGGCCGTCACCCAGTTGACCCGCCCAATTGCCGAATTGATGACCGCCATAACAGGCGGCGTATGGTTTCATGCCCGGCAAAACCAAGTTGCCCGCCAACACGGAAACGAGGGTCTCTGACGGTTCGTTATCCAAGTCCAATAACGCCGCCACCTCAGGCACCAGCGCCAGCAGTTTGGGCGCCGGCACAGGCGTGGGCGTGACACGTGAGTAACACGCATCGAACACCTGGCGGGTGGCGTTGTCTTGCCGTGGATCGCCGGGCAGCGCTTCCACGAATTGGTTGCGGTAGTTGAGATCCGAAATCGAAGGCATCTAGATCAACTTAGAGATCAACCCGGCCAGTCCGTCGCCGCCTTTTTGCTGCAAAAACGACAACACGATGGGCAGGAACTTCGTGAGGGTGCTGCTGTCCATTTTGAACGCTTCAAAGCTTTTCACGAGCGCGGTCATTTTCGTGATGTCGCCCAACGCACCGGCACCCGTGCCTCCGAACGCACCGCCCAACGCGCCGCCCAAACCACCGAGCGCGCCGCCCAAGCTGCCACCGCCCGCGAGCCCACCTAAAGCACCCATGAGGCCGCCCCCACCACCGGCCTGCGCGGTTTTTCCCTGCGCCAAAGCCATCGCTTCATCTGTGCCTGCGCCAAGGGCGCCTGTGACCTGTGCAAACTCATCGGCGGCGAGCTTGCTTTTGGCGAAATTCAAGACACTTCCGAGGCCGCCTTGCGCCTGTTCTTGCGAGAGGCCGAGGTGGCTTGTGAGCTGAGAAATCAGTTCGAGCATTGTGAGTCCTTCGGTGATTTGCGTGCTGAGCCCGCGCAAGGCTAGCAGTCGCCGGGGACAAACGACCTGACACGTGGCAAAAGACGGGTTACAAGAACTGTTATGGCCAAGGGCAAGTCACGCCTGCGTCGACGGCGGCGGGCAAAGATCGAGCAGCGCCTGCCTCAAACCGTGGGCACACTGCCTGGTTCGCTGGTTTCCGCCGCGGGCGCGCCGCCCACAACCGTGCATCTGTGGACCTTCAATGCCGATAAGCTCGAAGAAAAACCGCTCTGTGCCATCGACGCGCTGGGGCCTCATGGTGACGTCAGCGGCGTGCGCTGGGTTGACGTCACAGGCACAGGTGATGCCGAACAGATTCGGCGGCTGGGTGAAATCTTTGGCCTTCACCCCCTGGCCCTCGAAGACGTGGTCAACGGCAAGCAGCGGCCGAAGTTAGAAGAGTTTCCGAACCATCTCTTTGTCGTGGTGAAGATGCCCGAACGCCACCGCGACACGCTGATGTTTGAGCAGTTGTCGCTGTTCGTGGGGCCTGGTTTTCTAATCTCGATTCAAGAGGTCCCCGGCGACTGCTTTGATCACGTCCGCCAACGTTTGCGACAATCGATGGGACGCATCCGGCATATGGGCGCCGACTATCTGGCCTACGCGGTTCTCGACGCTGTCATCGATTCATTCTTCCCGCTGCTGGAAGAATATAGCGATCGATTGGAAGACATGGAGGCGCGCGTTTCCGCAACCAACGCCAATTCGATGGCGGCGGACATACACGCGCTTCGCCACGATCTGCGGGTGATTCGCCGCGTGCTGTGGTCAACCCGCGAGATGTTGAACGCCTTTGGACGGGATCAGGGGCATCTGATTCAAGAAGCCACCCTACCTTTTTTGCGCGACTGCCACGATCACGCAGTGCAGCTGCTGGACATCGTGGAGGGATGCCAAGAGCTGGCCACCAGCTTGCGCGATTTGCAAATGTCGGCGCTTAGCGCGCGCATGAATGAAATCATGAAGGTGCTGACGATGATTGCCACCTTGTTCATTCCGCTTTCCTTCATCGCGGGCATCTATGGCATGAACTTCGAAACCGCTCGCTCGCCGTGGAACATGCCAGAGCTCAGCTGGTACTATGGCTACCCCTTCGCCCTGGCCCTTATGGCAGCCACCGTGGCTATCTTCCTTGTCTATTTTGGGCGCAAGGGTTGGCTAAAAGCTGACGATGCGGGAGTGTTGCCCAACGATGACCAACACCACGGATGACTCGGTCGTGCTCGCGATTGACGTCGACCCGCCCAAATCGGCGCGGTTGCGGGGCTTCGTGGGCAAAGATCGAGTGGATTTCGAGGTTCTGCCGCAACCCACGAACACCACGTGCGGCCCAACCTGCCTTCACGCAGTGTATCGATATTTCGGCGACCACAAAGATTTGCAGCAAATCATCGACGAGATCGAACCCCTGGAAACGGGCGGCACGTTGGCGGTCAATTTGGCGTGCCACGCCCTGGAGCGCGGATACCGCGCGACGATCATCACCTACAACTTGCAGCTGTTTGATCCCACTTGGTTCAACGACGGGCGCGGCAAAGACATCGTGCATCGGCTTGAGGCGCAACGACAGGCCAAAGCCGATCCCAAGTTGGCCGGGGCCACCCAGTCATACCTGCATTTTTTTGCGCTCGGAGGACGGTTGGAGTTCCGCGAGCTGACGGCGGGCCTCATCCGCCGGCACTTGAACCGGGGCATACCGCTTTTGACGGGTCTATCGGCCACCTATCTTTACGGCTGCGCCCGCGAGCTCAACGACGCCTACGACGACGTCAAAGGTGAGCCGACGGGCCACTTCGTGGTGCTGGCGGGTTACAACGCCGAGGAACGCACGGTCCGCGTGGCAGACCCTTTGCATGACAACCCCGGCTTTAGCTCCCAGTACTACGACGTTCATATGGACCGACTCAAAACCGCCATTCTTTTGGGGATCGTGACCTACGATGCCAATCTGTTGGTGATTGAGCCTCAGGATCCTGCCCAATCCAGCCGTTAGCTCAAACGCACAGCAGATGTCACGCACCCTGGTTGTTGTCGAGAACCACAAAAAATGGAACATGCACATTCCCGGCACCGAGGTTATCGGCGCCCGCGACTATCTGACCAACCCGCAATACGCTGAGCTCAAGCGCGCAAAGGTGTTCAACCTCTGCAAGACCTATAGGTACCAGAGCCTCGGTTACTATGTTTCCCTGCTGGCGGCCGCCCGTGGGCATAGGGCCTTGCCGTCGGTGAACACGATTCAGGATCTGCGCGAGCTGTCGCTTGTAAAACTGACCTCGCAAGAGCTCGAAGGCCCCATCGAACGTAGTCTCGAAAGCCTGAAGTCGGATACGTTTGAGCTTTCGATCTACTTCGGCCGCAACATGGCGGCGCGGTACGATCGGCTCAGCCAATCGCTGTTTAATCACTTCCCTGCCCCGTTGCTGCGGGCCGAGTTTCACCGCCACAAACATCATTGGCGGTTAACGAAGCTGCGGCCAATCGCCAGCAGTGACATTCCGGACGCGCATCGGGAATTTGTCTGCTCACAGGCCGAAAGCTACTTTTCCCGGAAGAAGCCCGCGGCGTCGTTTCGGCCTCGATACGACTTGGCGATCCTTGTGGACCCGGAAGCGCAGGATTCGCCAAGCGACGCCAAGGCCGTGGCGCGGTTTGTGGCGGCCGCCAAAGAGCTTCACATCGACGCGCAACTCATCACGAAAGACGACTTTGGGTCGCTGGCCGAATACGACGCGCTTTTCATACGGACCACCACGGCGGTGAACCATTACACGTATCGGTTTGCCACGCGCGCCGAGGCGGAGGGTTTGGTGGTGATCGACGATCCGCAATCGATCATTCGCTGCTCAAACAAAGTGTATTTGGCGGACTTGTTTGGCCGGCATGGCCTGCCCATTCCCAAGACATTCATCGTTCACAAGGACAACCGCGAGCAGGTGGCAGAGACGCTGGGCTTGCCGTGCGTGCTTAAGCGGCCCGACAGTGCTTTTTCGATGGGTGTGGTGCGGGCGCAAACGGGCGAAGATCTGCACCGCGTGTTGGACGAGTTTTTGGAAGACTCGGATTTGGTGGTGGCGCAAAGCTTTGTGCCCACAGGTTATGACTGGCGCATTGGTGTGCTTGACGGCAAACCGCTTTACGCCTGCAAATACCATATGGCGCAGGGGCATTGGCAGATCCGCAAGAGCGGCGAAACGGGCGCCCGCTATGGCAAGGTGGAAACGCTGCCGATCGGCGCGGCGCCGCCGCGGGCCATCGAGCTGGCCGTCAAGGCTTCCCGCTTGATCGGCCGCGGCCTATACGGCGTGGACCTCAAAGAAGTGGACGGCCAATTCCTGATCATCGAAGTCAACGACAACCCCAACGTTGACGCAGGCGTTGAGGACGCGGTTCTCAAAGAAGATCTTTACCGCGACATCATGCGCACGTTTTATGATCGGCTTGAAGACCGCGGCAAATCCCCCATCGGCACATGAGCACGCAACACGACGACGCAGAAACGCCCGCTTACCACCTGTTTGACGTCACAGGCGTTGAGGTGGAGTACATGATCGTCGATCGGGAAACGTTTGCCGTGCGGCCGATCGCCGACCAGCTTATCGCAGCGGTTCATGGGGAGATCACAAGTGAGTTTGAGCGTGGAGCGATGGCGTGGTCGAACGAGCTGACATTGCATTTGATCGAGTTCAAAACCAACGGTCCTGTGGCGTCTTTGGCGGGGTTGGGCCGAGACATCGCGGAACAAGTCACGGCGGCCAACGCTGCCTTGGCGCCGATGAAGGCTTGTTTGTTGCCTACGGCCATGCACCCGTTCATGGATCCGTGGAAGGAGATGAAGCTGTGGCCACATGATTACGATGTGGTTTACGCCGCGTTTGATCGCATCTTCGACTGCCGCGGCCATGGGTGGGCAAACTTGCAATCGGTGCACATCAATCTGCCGTTTGCGAACGACGATGAATTCGGGCGCCTTCACGCGGCGATTCGCGTGGTGCTTCCGCTTCTGCCCGCCCTGGCGGCCAGCTCGCCCTTTGCCGAAGGCAACACCACGGGGTGGGCGGACACGCGGCTTTTCCATTACCGCAGCAACGCGCGCCGCGTGCCCTTCGTGAGCGGCACGGTGATCCCAGAGCGCGTCTTCACGCGCGCCGCTTACGAACACGAGATTTTGGCGCGCATCTACGCCGATCTGGCACCGAGCGATCCCGAGGGCTTGTTGGCGCATGAATGGGCCAATTCGCGCGGTGCGATCGCCCGGTTCGATCGAAGCGCCATCGAGATCCGGCTTCTTGACGTGCAAGAATGCGCCAACGCGGACGCCGCGATCGTGGCGCTCGTCTGCGCGCTGGTGAAGGCTTTGGCCACCGAGGAATTGAGCGCCACGGCCGCACAGAAGCAAGCGGATGAAGATCAGTTGGCCCAGGTGCTCAATGCCACCATGAAACGCGGTGACGAAGCGCTGATCGATAACCCGACTTTGCTGGAACTGCTGGGGTTGGCAACGCACCCCCAACGCGCTCGAGATGTGTGGTTGCAGCTGCGAAGCCGGCTGACGTTGACGGGGCCAGACGAGGCCATGTGGCAAGGCTTTTATGATCATTACGCGCAGCACGGCTGCTTAAGCCGGCGCCTGTTGAGCGCGGTGGGGGCAAACCCCTCGCCCGCCAAGCTGCACGAAGTGTGCGGGCGGCTGGCCACCGCTTTGGCTAGCAACACCTTCTTCAGCGGCGATCTGCGCTAATGTGACCGTGGCATGGCCAAGCACACCCCGCATCTGCTGTTCACGTGCGAACACGCAAGTGCGTTTGTGCCGCCCGCTTTGCGGCCGCTGTTGATCAACCACAAACACCGCGGCACGCATCGCGAATTGGATTTGGGGGCCCTGCCCGTGGCACGCACTTTGGCCCAACGGTTCGCCGCGCCGCTGTTTGAGGGCAAGATCAGCCGCCTCTTGGTGGACATGAACCGATCGCCCAGCAACCCACGCGTGTTCTCACCGCTGGTTCAGAATCTGCCAGTGGCGCAGCAACAGAACCTGTTGGAGAAATACCACACACCGCATTGGCAAGCGGTGGGCGATCATGTGGCACAAGCGATCGCGCGGTATGGGCAAGTGGTGCACATCGCCGTCCACAGCTTCACACCGGTGCTGGTTCACGAAGATGGCCGGCAGGACACGCGCACCGCTGACATTGGTTTGCTTTACGACCCTGCGCGCGCCGGCGAAGCGACGATGGCCTCACGGTGGGTGGCATCCCTGAAGGAAGCCGAGCCCACCCTGGCGGTACGCCGCAACTATCCTTACCTGGGCAAGGGCGACGGCTTGGCGTCGTCGCTTCGTAAGCGGCACGCGCCGGGCCGCTACATCGGGTTTGAGCTTGAAGTCAACCAAGCGCGGCTCGTTCCCAAAGTGCAACCGCGCGTGATGGCTGCCTTGGTGGCAAGCGTGGCGGCGATGGGCTTCCGTCTGAACAGAGCGCGTGTTTCCGTGTATGTTTCCCGTGCCCCATGAAGCGACTGCTTTTGGTTGACAGCAACGCCACCCAACGCGAACAGCTTGGTACGGCGTTGGTGCGCCAAGGCTGGCACGTGGTGGCTGTGGGCGACGGCAACGCGGCTTTGCAACAGCTGCAACAACAGGCCTTCGAAGCCGTGATCAGTGAGATCGAACTTGGCGGTGACGTGGACGGACTGGCGATCTGCCGGCGCGCCGAAGAGACGCACCCGGACCTGCCTGTGATCTTGCTTAACCCTTCCGCCAACCTCATGTTGGCGCTTGCGGCGTTGCGCGCGCGTGCGGCGGATTGTTTGGTACCCCCGTTTGACGCCAGCGCTTTACAAAGCGCATTGACGCGTGTAATCGCGGACGCAAAACTGCAGGCCACTGTACGCAAGCTGCGAAGCCCACCCGCAAACGCACCGCAGTCAACGGATCTGCTTGGCCGCAGCCCCGCCATCACCGCGGTTTACGATGTGTTGGATCGCGTGGGCGCCACACCATCCTCGGTGCTGCTCACGGGCGAAAGTGGCACAGGCAAGGAAGTGGTCGCGCGCGCGTTGGCGGCACGCAGCGCGCGCAAAGATGGGCCGTTCGTGGCGATCAACTGCGCCGCGATGCCAGCGAATCTGCTTGAAAGCGAACTGTTTGGCCACACCAAAGGCGCATTCACCGACGCACGCACCAACAAAACGGGCCTGTTCGTACGCGCCAATGGCGGCACTTTGCTGTTGGATGAAGTGGGCGACATGCCGATCGAGATCCAGCCCAAGCTGCTGCGCGCTTTACAAGACCGCCGCGTGCGCCCCGTGGGAGGCGAAACAGAGATCCCCTTCGACGCGCGCATCATCGCTGCCACGAATCGCGATTTGGAAGCGGCGGTGGCAGCACGCACGTTCCGTGAAGACCTGTATTTCCGTTTGGCGGTGATCACGATTGACTTGCCGCCCCTGCGCACGCGCGGCGATGACGTACTGCTGCTTGCGCAGCACTTTGTGCTGCAGTTCGCGGCACAGGCGCAAAAGGCCGTCAAAGGTCTCTCGCCGCAGGCGGCGCAGAAACTTGCAAGCTACACCTGGCCCGGCAATGTGCGCGAGCTGCGCAATTGCATCGAGCGCGCGGTGGCGTTAACGCGGTTCGATCACGTCACGGCGGCTGACTTGCCAGAGCGCGTGCGCAAACACAAAACGCACTACCAACTGCTGCCAAGTGAAGATCCAAAAGATCTGGTCACGATGGATGAGATCGAGAAACGCTACATCTTGCGCGTTTTGAAGGCCGTGGGGGGCAGCCGCACAGAGGCCGCACGCATCCTGGGCTTGGATCGAAAAACCTTGTACCGTAAGCTTGAACGTTACGGCGTGGCCAGTGGCGCCACACCGCCCTAAGGTCAATGAAGCCATTCTCTCTTGAGCTGGGCGCGCAGGTTCGCACCGAAGGTGTGCAGTTCACCGTGTGGGCGCCGTTCGCCAACAGCGTTTCGGTGGTTGTGCCCGCGCTGGGGCAACGGTTCCCGCTTTCGCCCACCACGCGCGGCTACCACAGCGCGATTGTGCCAGACGCTCGCGAGGGCATGGACTACCTGTTCGCTCTCGATGATGGGCCCGAGCGCCCCGACCCCGCCTCACGCCATCAACCGCATGGTGTCCATGGCGCCTCACGCGTGGTGAACCCCAAAGGCTTTCTGTGGACCGACGCCGCGTGGCGCGGGTTGCCGCTCGCGGAATACGTGATCTACGAGCTTCATGTGGGCACGTTCACGCCCGGCGGCACCTTTGAAGCGGCAATGGAGAAGCTGCCTTACCTGCGCGATCTTGGTGTGACCGCCGTGCAGCTTATGCCCGTGGCGCAGTTTCCTGGTGAACGCAATTGGGGCTATGACGGCGCGTTTATCTACGCGCCTCAAAACACCTATGGTGGCCCCGCAGGGTTGAAAGCCCTGGTGAACGAGTGCCACAACCTTGGCATGGCCTGCGTGCTGGATGTTGTTTACAACCACCTCGGCCCCGAAGGCACCTACGTTGGTGACTTCGGACCGTACTTCACCAACCGCTATACAACCCCCTGGGGCGCGGCGCTGAACTTCGATGGCGAGCACAGCGATGAGGTGAGGCGGTATTTTCTCGACAATGCCTTGCATTGGTTCAGCGAATACCATTTCGATGCGCTTCGCTTGGATGCCACACAATGTATCCTCGACACCTCGCCCAAGCACTTGCTGGCCGAGATGGCAGAACTGTGCGCCGCCGAAGAAGCGCGCCTTAACCGCCCGCTGCATTTGATCGCCGAAAGCGATGCCAACGACGCGCGCTTGATAACCCCGTTGGCCGAAGGTGGATTGGGTTTGCACGGCCAATGGAGCGAAGATTTTCATCGATCCTTGTGGACCGCCTTGGGCGGCCACCCCGTGAGTTACTTCGCCGATTTTGCGGGTCTGCGCGAGCTGCCGAAGGCCCTCAAACATGGCTTTGCGTACGATGGCCGGCCCTCCGTTTTTTATAAGCGTCGCCGCGGCAGCAGCGGCTCGCAGCGTGATGGGTGGCAATTCGTGGTGTTTTCCCAGAACCACGATCAAGTGGCCAACGCCACGGGCGGTCTGCGCATCAGCACGTGTTTCGACGAAGCGAAAGAACGCTTGGCGGCCGTGGTGCTGTTAACGGCGCCCAACGTGCCGCTGTTGTTCATGGGCCAAGAATATGGCGAAACGCAGCCGTTCAACTACTTCGTGGATCACAGCGATCGCCATTTGATGGACGCGGTTCGGCGCGGACGCCAAGCGGAATTCGACGAGTTCAACCGCGATCATGCTTTTGCAGACCCCACACTGAAGGTCGCGATGACCGCCAGCAAACTTGATTGGGCGAAGTTGGCGCAACCGCCACACAGCCTCATCCTCGCGCTCTATAAAGATCTGCTCGCCCTTCGACAGAAGCATCCGGCGTTGCGCGGGTTGGATCGGCATCAATTTCGTGTGTTCTGCGACGACGTGGCAGGCCACCTAGTCACCATGCAGTTTGCCGCACCCGATTCATGGGTGGCGGTGGCAGCGAATTTCTCGCCACGGCCGTTGCGCGTTCCCTTGCCTGCGTTGCCGTCCACGGCCGTGGTCTTGCTGGCGTCTGACGAGCCACGCTTTGGCGGCGCAGGTTCGGCGCGCGAGATGTGGCCGCGCGTGGAGGCTCAGCAAGAAGGCGCCAGTGTGACCCTGGCGGCATGGTCAGCCGTCATTTTGGGCCCCGCCCGTTAAGCGGGCACCGCCACGGTCTCGCGCCTCATCAAATACATCGCCTGCTTCTTGTCGTAGTACGCGGCTTCGTTCACAAACCCGGCCATCGTTGGCTCAGCGCCGTCGTACGGAATCACTTCGCCCGTGAAGGTGACGAACAACGGATCACCCGGCTTGATCGTGGGGTAAGCCTGATCAATGAGCGAAGGGTGCACCATCGCGGTGATGTTGCCGGCGGCGTCGGTGGGCAAGAACAGCGCTTTGGTGTAGTGAAAAAGCTCAAGCGAGCTCGGCAGGCTGCGCGCGATCGTGGGGTCCGCCAAGTAATCTAAAATCGCGCACACAACGCGTTCGGTGCGATCGAGAAAATCGGCTCGCAAGCAGCCTTGCGGGATCGGCCCCACCTCGACCAAGACGTTGCCTTTGGCGATCGAATTCACAAAGTACTGATCCTTGACCAGTTCGTCTTCCGAAGTGACCACCGTTTCGGGAAAACGCGTTTTGATGTACGCAGCCAAGCGCAGATGGAACGCGTCCATGTGCGTGAAGACCAAGTTGGTCCCCATGGGGCTCGTGGCTGTGTGCATGTCGATGATGAAGTCCATGCGCGCGTTGCCTTTGGGCCCCAGCGTCCGGTTGATCTGCTGTGCCAGCATCGACTCGTAACTGGCGGGGTTGGGCTCCGCGAGTTTGGCCATTGAAAAGCACCGATTGAGATCTTCGTCGATGTAACGCCGGCACGCCGCGAACGCCTTCGGATTCGCCAGCAGCAATTCCACATTCAAGCCTGGCCGCGCCAAGGCCGCCCCCTGCGCTTGCCACTTCTTGATGAGGTAGGCCCCGGTGAATTCGTTGCCATGGGTCCCGCCCACCACTGCCACGTTGCGCACGTTCATGCGTGCATTTTTAACAGAAGTCCGGCCGCCTGCTCACGTTCACTTGCCGTAAGTCGGCGTGACCCTGGCGAATCCAGGACTTCGTGACGGAACGGTCAGTGTTGGTGGGCTTCGCCCGCGTGGTTCGGGCAGGTTTTGCACAGACGGGCGCTGAGCCAGTGTGCGCCCGCAATGGCCACGCCGCCCGCAATCGTCAGCGGCACGCCCAACGGGTGAGCGTCACCCAACCAACGCCCCATCAACAGCAAGCCCACGGCGCCCACGAACGCCATCACGGCACGTAAAGCCCCATGGCGCTTGAACCCCCATAAGGCGCTGCCAATGGCCAAAACAACCACGGCGCCCACGATCCATGCCTCGGTGCGTTCTTCGGACAAGAAGCTCAGCCCCACCAGCGGCAAGATGCCGACCAGCAAAGGTGTTAAGGCGCAGTGGATGGCACACGCCACGCTCAGGCCCGCGCCTAGGCGCGACATCCAGGACCTAGTGGCTTGGGTATGGGGTTTGGCGTTGGCCATGGTCAGGCTTGCGTGGGTTCCACGGCGGCGCGAGATCTACAATCCCGCGCAGCCATCCTCAAGGAAAAGAATGGGAACGGCACGATTATGATGCGACGGGGCCGCGGGGGTTTCAGCGCGGCGCAGCTTTGCCAGACAAAACCGAGGTGGCGCGGCGCAAGTAAACCAAGGCGCGGTGGCCATCGGCGGTGGGGTTTTCGGCTTTGGCCTCGATGCTTACCCCACCCTTGTAGCCAATTTGCCGCAGGCGCTCGAAAAAAGTGGCGTAGCCAGATTCGTTGTCTGACTGTGGGTAAAAGCGCCCCTGGGGGTTGGCCATCTGCACGTGCACGATGTTCTTTGTCCCAGCCTTCACGATGATGGCGAAGTCTTCCTTCATCATGGCCATGTGGTAATAGTCGACCAGCATTTTGAAGTTGGGGTGATTCACCGCTTTGACCAAGGCCAACGCCTCGGCAGCCGTGTTGATCATGTTCGTCTCTTCGGAGCGTAGCGACTCCACCACAACCAACATGCGGTTCGCTTTGGCGCGTTCGGCGGCCCGCCGCGCGAAATCCACCACTTGCTTAAAGGCTTCCTCTTTCGAGAAACCATCGGGCACGCGGCGCGAACGGCCACTGCCGAACACCACCATCTTGAGACCCAGCTGGGACAGCCGAGGCAAGAGCTTGTCGAGGTAGGCGTTCTGCGCGTCCGGATTGGCATCAGGCCCAGCCACCTTCATCTCGCTGGGCAAGAATATGATTGCCGACAGCACGGGCAAGCCCAGCGCCTTTACCCTTTGCACGGCCGCGGCGAACTCGCTCTGCGACATGGCAGCCACCTCGGTTGCCGCAACCTCGGCGTAGTCAAAGCCCACGTCACGCGTTTGCTTCAAAACATCCCCTTTCAAAGAAGTGCATAGACCCAAGGTGACGCCTGGCAACGCGGGGGCCAGGGGCTCTGAAAGCGCGGCAAACTCTTTGATTTCGATCAGCGCATCGTCGTGGCCAAACACCTCAATGGCAGGCACACCGGGCGTGCCACATGTGTCGTCTTTGGTGTCGGCCACCGGCACGCCGTTGACGAACGAAAACACACGCCCCTCATGAGCGGATACGATCGCTTCATTCCATCCCTCTTTAACGCCCGCGCCTTTATTCGAAGCCGCGATGAGCCCACGTCCGCCCGTCTCGAACAAAGCGCCGTTACGTGTGTTGTCCACGTCCAAATCTGCCTGCACACCCACGACCGCCGTGGGCACGTCGGCCTTGGGGATCGCGCGCGGATACAGCCCGCCGTTGGCATTCCTCAGCCGATAAACCACCTTAACGACGGCCTGTTCGCCCGATACATCAGCGCGTAAGGCGCCCCACCCTTTGGCGACGTCAGGGCGACCAACCAAAGCGCCGTCCTTGACGTCCCACTTTCCCTGCAAAGCAGCGAGGCCATCCAAGGATTTGCCGTTGAACAGCGAAACCCAGGTGCGCTTGCCCTCGTCTTTGATGCGCGCGTTGTGCAATGGCAGCTGGCGGGCGCCTGGCGAAACCACACAGAAGAAGCCGGCCATGGCCGTGGGCACACGCCGTTCGTCGACGACGGCGCCATCGATCATCACCTTCACAAGATCCATCGCGGCCTGCACGTGAAGCTGCGATTTGTGGTTTGCCGCAGGCAGCGCGATGCGTGTGGCGGTGAACGCGTCGGTCGGCAGGTCGCGGTTGGCTCTGATCAGAAGCTCAAGGCCCGCAGCGGCCGGCATCTGCGCGTCCAAGGTGAAATCGCCAAGCCGCGCGGCGGTGCAAAAGGTACCGGGCGCCGCCTCGGCCGGCGCAAACGCGGCAACGGCCCCCGCGCTCGCGGCCTGAGGCTGGCCGGTGATGAAGGGTGCCAGCAACGAGGCCCAAAGAAACGATCGAAGCGCGAGGCAAAGCATGGTGGGTCGAACTATCACGATATCCCCGCTGTGCCTACCCACCCGCAGGCGGACGACGCGTCCCAGTCCACCCAGGTCACACGTGGTTCAAGCTTTGGCGCAAACTGACGAGGAAATTCCAGGGGGCTGGGTCCCCCTCGTCGCATAGGGATAGCGGGCACCAAATGAAGATCGCAACGTCGCAAGGCAGTGCATGTGGTGTGGCTTTGGTGGCCATGCTGTCCGCCCCCGCGTTCGCCGCAGAAGGCGTGGATGTTGTGGCTGCGCAAGCCTCCGTTGAGGCCCCGTCGACCGTGACGACAGCGGGAAACACAGAATCGGCGTTGACGGGCATTGTGCGTTTGGGGCTGCCTGGTTTACGCACGGGAGGCACTTGGGCCGCCGCTGCGGGAACGGGCTACGGACTCACTGAAGCGCAAGGCGCGGCCGCCGGCTCGCACCACCGCCTCGTGGGCAGCGTGGCGCTGGGGTTCACGCCGGTGACGGGCTTGGACGTTGGGCTGCGCCTTGATGGCAGACGCGACGGACACCCGAGTGACGCGCAAGGCGCGGACACCAGCTACAACGGTGAGCCTGCGCTGACGGCGCGCTATGGGCGCTGGAGTGGCGCGCGTGCGTGGAGCGGCGAGCTGGGCGTGCGTGTGCCGGGCCGCGAAGCACCTTCGCTGGCCTTCGACGCCGCGGTGGTGGATCTGAAACTTGGGTTCGCCTTTCAAAGTGGCAACCTCACCTTCGCCAGCGCTGGCGGCTTTCGCTTGGACCGAAGCGCAAAAGCCGCTCCCAATTTGGCGCTGACCCGGCCTGGGGACCGCGTGGCCTTGGGCCTGTCGGACTACAACGCGGCGTTGTTGGGCGTTGGTTTGGCGTATCAATTGAACGCCACAGCTTTGTTGGCGGAAATCTCCGCCGATCTGCTGCTGGGGGGACCAAGCCTTACGCAATCGCCGATGCGGGCCACGGCTGGTGTACGCCACAACATCAACAACCATTGGCAAGTCTTTGCGTTGCTTGAAACGTCGCCAAGCGCGCGGCCCGAGCTTGGCGCGGCGGATAAGCTTGTACCGATCGAACCTCGCTTCGGCGGGCGGTTTGGCTTGGCTTATACATTTGGAAGCGCAGCCACAGACGCGCCTAAAGACTTTGCCACCAACTCCTCAAAAACGTCCGAGCCTGAGGCACCTAAGCCCGAAACGGCCGCAAAAACCGAAGAAACCAAGACTGTGGTGCAAGAGCCAGCGGCGCCTGAGACGCCCGCAGGACAGTTGCGCGGCTTGATTCGATCCTGGAAAGGCCAAGGCTTGCGCGCCACGGTGCGCGTGGAGCCGATCGGCATCGAAGCGCAAACAGACGAGGAAGGTGCATTTGCGGTGGACGTGCCACCGGGCGCTTACCAAGTGCAGATCGTCACCAAAGGGTTCCGCACGCAAACGCGTGAAGTGCGCATTGAAGAAAATGGCGTGACCGTGCTCAACGCAGACTTGCGACGTGAGCGAGGCAACAAGTGAACACAGCGGCCGCTTGGTTTTTGCGAAAACCTTGGACGGCCTTTGCGCTGGTGGCCTGCATGTGCGTGACCGCATGCAAAGGTTGCGACAAGAACACCGGTGTGCTGGCCACCTTGGCTTCCACAACGGGTGAGGTGACGCGTGATTTGGCCGCCAAGCCACAGGGTTGGAAGCCCGCTCAGAGCGGCGACACGTTTCGACTGGGCGACGGAATCAAAACCTCGGCGGGTGCCGGCGCGCGGCTGACCCTTTCAGATGGCTCTGCGTTGGCGGTGCAAGAGAAGGCTGTGCTGCGGTTCTTGGCGGCGTTGCCCGACCAACACAACTTCGAGGTCGAGGTGGGCCAAGTGTGGATCGAAGCGGGCGCGGCGCCCCTGCGTTTGGGATCAAGCGTGGGCCTGGCCGTTTTGGACCCTGGCGGACGCATGATCGTCTCGCAGGAAGGCAAAAGGACCCGCTACGAAGTGACCGTGGGCATAGCGAACTTCACTCCCGAAAACGGGGAGCCCATCAAAGTCCTGGCGGGCCAGCGCATTCAAGTTGATCTTGAAACAGCGCAAATCGAGCGACTGGTGGATGTGGCCAAAGAGGCACCGCCCGTGGCTGCCCCTGCACCTTTGGCGCCCGCACCCACGGGTGACATTGCCGCCACGGTGCGGGGCAAGCGCGTAAAATACCGCGCCACCGAAACCGACGCCTGGGCCGCATTGGATCCTGGCAAACATGCCGTAGCCGCGGGGGGGACATTCGATGTGCCCGCGTTGGCCACCGTGCACGTTGCGCGCGGCGATGAAGCGGCCACCGTGCATGGCCGCGGCGTCTTTCGCGTGGGTGGCAACCGAGGCTTAGTGGAGGCCGACGTGGGACGCGTGTCTGTGGACCGCGCTTCGGGCGAGACGGTGATCGTTGTGCCGGGCGGCAGCATCGCCGTTCGCGCCAATGATAGCGTGGCTGACGTCGCGGTGGACAAAACCAAGGGCACGCAAGTGCGCGTGCGCGAAGGCATGGCGGCCGTGCAAACCGGCAGTGGCAGCGACGAAATTATGGCCGGCGAAACGTTGGCACTGGATCCGCAAGGCCGCATGCGCGTCGACGGGCGCGGCCCCGATGTGGCCGATCTTTTGGTGGAGGCCGGCGAATCATTTGTGGTGCATGACCCATCACCACCCACAGCCGTGCAAGTGAAGTTTCCGAGCACCTGCACCAAAGGCGGCCGCTTGCGCGTGGGTCCCAGCCGTTTCATTTTGCCGCGCACCGCTGACCTCGCCGCGATTGCCAACATGCAGCCCGGTGTTCACCGCTACGCCGTCGCTTGTCCGGGCAGTCCCGATGTCACAGGCAGCGTGCAGATCATCCGCGATCCAGGCACGGCCGATTTGCCCAGACTTGCCCCCGCAACCTTGGTGGATACGGATGGCCGCAAGTACACAATCCTCTATCAAAACCTGCTGCCTGAGGTGCGGCTGTCGTGGCCGCGCGCACCGAAAGCGGCGTCATACCAAGTGACCGTGACAACGGGCGACAAGACGAAAACCTTCACAACAAACAAGCCCAAATACGTGTTCAAATCTGCATCGCTGCCCGAAGGCAACCACTCGATGGTTTTCAAAGTCGTGGGCGCCCCCTCTGCGGCCTCACCTGAGACCACCGTCAAGATTCGATTCGACAACGCGGCACCGGCGGCGGTGGTCAAAGCGCCTCAAAACAAACAATTCAAGGCGGGCGACACGGTGGAAGTGGCGGGCTCTGCGCTGCCAGGTTGGGTGGTGACCGCGGCAGGCTCGCCCCTGCCCCTGGATCCAAACCTTCGTTTTGCGGGTCAGGTGCATTCAGCCGCTGAGCGCCGATCGCTTGCGATTCGCTTCGAGCACAAAGAACGCGGCATTCACTATTACTTGCGCCGATCCGCAGGGAGAATGCCTTGAAGGCGCTCACTGACCCGATGTTGGGCCGCGCCGTTCTAGGGCGCTACCGCGTGGTGCGCGTGCTGGCCCACGGTGGCATGGGTGTGCTTTACCTTGGCCGCACCGAAGGCGCCGCGGGCTTTGCACGACCCGTGGTGATTAAGCGCATCCTGCCGCACTTGGTGGCCAACCCGCGCATGGCCGGTTTGTTTGTGCGCGAGGCTCGCATTCTTTCTGAACTGCAGCACCCAGGCATCGTGAACATCCTCGACTTCGGTGAAGAGGATGGCGCGTACGTGATGGTGCTTGAGTTCGTGCGTGGTTACGATCTTGGGCTTTGGCACAGGTTCCTGCGCGAGACGGGCGGCCTCATCACGGGCGACGTGGCGCTGCAGGTGATGATCCGCGTGCTTGAGGCGCTGCACTACGCTCACACCTTCGTTCGTTCAGACGGACACGCCTTGGAAGTGGTTCACCGTGACGTTTCGCCAGGCAACGTATTGCTGGACACCGAAGGGCACGTAAAACTTCTGGATTTTGGCATCGCGCGTTTCTCTGACGACGCCGGTGAGTACCGCACGCGTGAAGGCGAATTCAAAGGCAAAGCGGCCTACACGTCGCCGGAGATTTTTCGCGGCGGCCAAGCTTCCGCGCAAAGCGATGTGTTTGCCGCCGGCGTGGTGCTGTACAAGATCTTGGCGGGCTTCAACCCGTTCGAGGGCGAAAATTCGATGCAGACCGTGAAGCGCATCGCTGAGTTCGAGCCCGCACCCATCAGCCACATCCGGTCTGATCTACGACGGGAACTCGATGCAGTCATCGCGCGCGCTCTCGCGAAAGATCCGCAAAATCGATTCGCTTCAGCCGCTGAGTTTGCCGAGGCCTTGAAATGGTGCCGACGCCAGGGCGAAGACGCCGCGCACGCGCGTTTGGTGGCGGACATCCAAAGGGACTTTGTGGGCGATATGCCTGCCAGGTTGGGGCTTGAACCACTGTCTGTGCTTGATAGCGCTTGGCGCTCCGCCAACACCACAGAATTGCGCGCGCTCATTCAGTCCGACATGACGGAATCAACCTCGGCGGCCACGCGCGAGACGCCGAGGTACGAGCCCAAGCCGCAGCGTGCACCCGCTTCAAAGCTGGTGTTCGCAGGCATTGGCGCGGGTGCCATATTGGCGGCCGGGGCCCTGGGATTTGTGTGGCAAAGGCGAAGCGCCCCCGCGGCTACGACACAGCCCGCCTTTGTTGTGGTGCAAAAGCAACCTGAGACTGAGGCAAAACCTGCTGAGCCTGCGCCTCCCCCGCCCGCCCCCACGCCACCCACCCCCACAGCGGTGGTGGCGAAGCCTCGTCCCCCCGCGCCCAAGCGCACGGGACCCGACCCTGAGGCCCTGACGCGCACCTTGCGCAAGCGGCAGGCGAACATCGAGAAATGTTTCGAGACCTATGCCGCGGAGGTGCAAGGCGTGCCAGAGATTGCGGTGGCGTTCTCAACGGATCCCAGCGGTGCCGTGCAAACGGCAAAGGTGGTGCCAGAAAGTTTGAACCCCACGCCGCTTGGCGCCTGCCTCGTGAAAATCGCGCGCAGCACGCAATTCGGGGCCCAAGGCCAGCCGCTAGCGTTCCGCATCCCGTTGCGTGCCCGCCAGTCGCCCTAACGCATCGATTAGGCATTTTTTCCCGCGGCTCGCGTGCAATTCGCCCATACAGCAAGCAAGCGTGGCAGGGCGATACCAAGCGGCCATAATGCGTGCCCGATGTCGTCCCTGATGCTCAGTCGTTTGTGCTTGTTGTTCGCGGCGGCCGTGGCCATGGGCTGCCATCCCCCGGCCAGTGCTGCACATCACACCGCAGCCATCACACCCGTGACGGTTCAGATCAAACCGCTGGGCGATCGCCCCACCATCTTCATCAACGGGCGCCCTTCCACGCCGATGATCTATACGATCACCGACAGCGTGGGCGGACAATGGACGTGGGAAGAAGTTCCGCAGTGGAACATCGCCAACTTTGCCAAGGCGGGCTTTCACATCATCCAGTTCAGCTTGTGGTTGAACGACATTTGGAAGCCGGATGGCAGCCTAGATATGGATCTCGTGCAGCGGCAGTTTGCTGGCGCTCTGCGGGCTGCACCGGGAGCCACGCTGTTGTTGCGGCTGCACATCAACGCGCCGTTTTGGTGGAACGAAGCACACCCCGACGAAACGGTCGCTTATGCCGACACGGACGCGCATCCACACAAACAACCGTGGGGATTGCAACGCAACACCACGGACGCTGACGATTTGAACGCAGGTAAGGTGCACAGCCTGGCTTCTGTGCGGTGGCGCCAAGAAACCACCTCCGTGCTGCAAAGGTTCTTCAAGGAATTGGCGGCGATGCCCCAAGGCAATGCCTTGGGCTTTGTGAACGTATGCGACGGCGTTTCGCACGAATGGCACAACTGGAGTTTCATCAGCCACGACCCCGACACCAGCGCGCCTATGACAGCTTACTTTCGCGGCTGGCTGCAAAACAAATATCGCACCGACGCCGCCTTGCAGGCCGCGTGGGCGGATCCCAGCGTCACCTTCGCCAGCGCGCGCGTGCCGGGCTCAGCCGCTCGCAATCAAACCAGCGACGGCGTATTCCGTGATCCGCAAAAAGAACGATACGTGATGGACTACTTCGAGGCCCAGCACAGCGTTGTGGCCGATGACGTGATCTATTTCGATGGGCTCGTGAAGAAACTGTGGCCCCGCCCGATCGCGGTTGGCAATTTCTATGGCTATTACTTCATGACGTTCTCGCGCCAAACCACGGGCGGCCACTTGGCCGTGGACCGCGTGCTGCGCTCGCCAGACGTGGATTTCCTGGCGGCCCCGCAGTCTTATTACGGACCTGCGCATGCCATGGGCGGCTCAGGACAATCACGCGCGGTTTCGGAATCGGCGCTGCTGCACGGCAAGCTGGTTCTGGATGAAATGGACCAAGCCACCAGCATGCGCCACCCGTTCGATGAGCCAACGCCTGAGCAACGCGCCGATGACGTGGCTATCATTCGTCGCAACACATTGGGTCCCTTGGTGCGCGGCATGGGCATGTGGTTTTACGATTTCGGTCCCAACCAGCAGACGGGCTGGTGGGCACACCCTGACTACACCCGGCAAGCACACACGCTCAAGCGGCTGTTCGATGACCGCGTCAGCAAGCCGCTTGCGCCGCAAGCCGATGTGTTGATGGTCTGGGATGTGGCCACGTATTACCACGTGGCGGCCAAGTGGACGCCTGTGTCAGAAACGGCGCTGGACGCGGTGTCGAACGCCGTTCACAAAAGCGGCAGCATGACGGACGACGTATTCATGGACGACCTGCCGTTGGTGCCGCTGGATCGCTACAAGGTTGTGGTGTTTGCGAATGGCTGGCGCTTGACGCCGGAGCATCGCGCGCTCATCAAGACGCGAGTCGCGGCGCAGGGCCGGCACGTGGTGTTTAGCTACGCAGCTGGTTATTCAGACGGCGAACGCAACGACATGCAACTCATCAGCGACATCACGGGCATTCACATCGAGCCCGGTGCAGCGCGCGGCAACGCCACGATCAAAGTCACACAAGAAGCGTTTGGCGAAACCTACGGAATTCCGCACAAAACGCCGCTGTCTCCTTTCCCCATCGTCAAAGACGGCCAAGCCACAACATTGGGAACCTTGGCTGACACCGGCGAGGTGGGCTTCGTGAAGAAGGCGCGGCCCGACAGCGGCGCGACGTGGTTCAGCACGCTGCCGATCACAAACAGCCGCACATGGCGCGCGCTGTTCCAGCAAGCCGGCGCGCACGTCTACGAAAACACCGACGACGTCTTGGCCAGTGGCAATGGCGTGTTGTGGGTTCACTCGGGCGCGGGCGGCACGCGCGACATCACCTTACGCAACGGCAAGGTGATTCACGCCACCCTGCCACCCAGATCAACGGCCGCATGGGACAACGTGACGGGCGCCGAGCTCGTTCCCGCCTCACTCTAAAGCGAAGCACCGATGAGGATCGGTTCGGGCTGCAGCGTGACGCCAAATTTCGCCTTCACGCCGTCCCGCACTTGCCGCGCCAGGGCCAAAAGCTCGTTGCTGGTTCCGCCGCCGAAGTGAACCAAAGCCAGCGCGTGCGCGGATGACAAACCCACGGCCCCGCGGCGCAGACCGCGCGAGAAGCCGGCGTTCTCGATCAGCCACCCCGCAGCCAATTTCACGCGGCCATCAGGCTGCGGCCACTGCGGCACGTGAGCAAGGCCCGAAGCCGAAGCGATGCGAGCAACCTCGGCCGCCATTTGTACGTCCACGAGTGGGTTGGTGAAGAACGAACCCACGCTTTGGCTGTTGGGATCGGCGGCATCCAGCACCATGGATTTCTTTCGTCGCAGCGCCAACACCTGCGCGCGCACATCTAGCAGCGTGGGGTTTGCCGTGGCCGCCAAGGCGTGTTGCAACTCTGCGTAGCGCACTGAAGGCGCCCCACCCGCGCGCAAATCAAACGCCACCTCAACCACGATGAACCGCGAAAGCTCTCGCCGCAAAACGCTGTCTCGGTAAGAGAACTGCAGTTCATCTTTCGTCAACCAGTGAAGCGCACCTGTGGCGCGCTCAAGGACACGCACGCGTGCGATGGTTTCGGACACGTCCTGCCCATAGGCGCCGACGTTTTGGATCGGCGTTGAACCCACAAGTCCCGGAATGCCGGCCAAACACTCAACGCCAGCCCACTTGTTGCGCGTGGCGCTTTGCACGAAGGCGTCCCATGGCTCACCGGCCGCCGCCACCACATGAATCAGGGCGCCCTCGTTAGACACATTTTGCCCGCGCAATTGCATGTGTAGAACCAGGCCATCCCACCCAGCATCGGGCATCACAACATTCGAGCCGCCGCCCAGCACCAACAGCGGCACCCCCTTGTTTTGGGCCCACGCGACCGCCCCCTGCACGTCCGCAATCGTGTGCGCCGCCAGGAAATAGGCCGCCTCGCCGCCCAAACGCAGCGTGGTCAAAGGCGCCAAAGGCACGTGGGTCAAAAGGTTGAGCCTGGGCAATAGCACGCGAGGCGCAGGCTACTGCAACATGCAGCCCTGCGCCGCATTTTGGTCGCGTATAATGCCGGCGCATCTATGGCCACCATCTACGACGTAGCGAAACACGCAGGCGTTTCGACCTACACAGTGTCTTCCGTGATCAATCGGTCCGCCTATGTGAGCCCCGAGCTGACCAAGCGTGTTCTCGACGCGGTCAAAGAGCTCAATTACACCGTCAACGAAGTGGCCCGCAGCCTGCAGACCCGCCAAACCAAGACGGTGGGCATGCTGATTCCAGACATCAGCAACCCATTTTACGCGCAGGTCGTGTATGCGGTGGAAGAGCGGCTGCGCGCCGAAGGATACGCGCTGATCCTTGGCAGCACGCACGATCAGCCCGAGCAACAATCGCATTACCTCAAGGTGTTTAACGCGAAGCAAGTTGATGGGTTGCTGCTGTTTGCGGCCCCCGGTGATGAAGGCGATCTGCAGCCGCTGCTGGCCATGAAAAAAGCCATCGTGTTTGTGGGCCGACGCCCGCGAACCGTGGAAGCGGATGCCGTGTTCGCAGACAACGTGAAAGGCACACGTTTGGCCGTCGAGCATCTGCTGGGCAAAGGCCACAAAAAGGTGGCAATCGTTGTGGGCCCCCGGGGCTTGTCGGCGAATGAGGATCGCATTGAGGGCTGGGAAGCCGCCTTGAAGAAGAAGAAATTCGACGCTCCCGCAAACTGGATCGGCGAAGGCGATTGGACGATGGAGTCAGCCTTGGCGATCACGTCGGCATGGCTCGCCAACGCGAACGATCGGCCGACCGCTGTGTTCGCCGCCAATTTCTTGATGATGACAGGGGTTCTTAAGGCCATCAAAGCCGCCAACCTGCGTTGCCCCCAAGACGTCGAGGTCATGAGTTCCGACGATTACGATTGGCTTGATGCCTTCGAGCCCGCTGTTTCCACTGTGGCGCAGCCCGGACGGCAAATGGGAGATGAAGCGGCCGGCTTGCTGCTCAAACGCATCAAGCAGCCAGGGCGCAAGCCGCAATCAATCACGCTGTCGCCCACGCTGCGCGTCCGCTAGCGCACCGCTCGCGAAGTCGGGTCAATGCCGAGGCCGACAAGCTGAGCCAGCGGCAAGGCGAGACGACGAGGAATACCGGGCGTATTGCGAGGAGGAACAACGCAGCCGGTGGCTCAGCTTGTCGGCCGAACATGATTCGACTTCGCGAGCGGTGCACTAGCGTTCACGGGGCGTCTGGCGCGGCGGGATAACGCTCGTCCAAACAACTGTCGCACAACCCGTGGCTAAACTCGGCTTCGGTGTGGCATTTGACGTACGTTTCCACGGTTTGCCAATCGCCCCCCTCGCTGCGAATGGCCCCGCAGTGCATGCAGATCGGCAACAGACCCTGAAGCTGTTTGACCTCTCGACGGGCCGTTTCTAGCTCGTCGATTTTGGACTTTAGCGACTGCTCCATCTGGCGGCTTGCCGTGACGTCGCGGATCAGACCCACCAGAATTTGTTCACCACTGCGCAACTGCGGCGCGCCCACCTTCAAGGCCACCACTCGTTTTTGGCCGTCGAGCCCGATGAACGAAACATCCCGTTCCATTGTGTGGCCCGTGGCCAGAGCCATCGATTCGATGCGCTCAAGCGACGCCACAATTTCAGGCGCCGCCAAGTTCACATCGGTGTTGGCTTCTTGCTGGGTGCTGCGCAAGCCACGATCGAACGCGTCGTTGGTGAGCTGCCAATCACCCTTGACCGAACGTGCGTAAACAGGATCGGGCAACACGTCCACCAGGTTTCGGAAGAACTGCCCCACCTGCCGCACTTGCCGGCGTCCCGCCTTTTGCAGCGTTTGTAGGCGCCACGCGCCGGCGGTAGTCACAAGCAGAAGCAAAAAGGAACCCAAAATCAGAATCAGACGTTCACCCAACGCGGCGCCACTGACCGCCGCGGTCACGCCTGCTCCCGCCGTGACCGCGATCGTAAAAAGAGCCGTCGGCCGTAGGCCCCCCAACAACGGGCTCAACGCGCCCAGCAGAATGAAGTGCGCCAGCATGTAGTGCGTGGACAGGTCATTGCGCGCCACGAGCGATAGATGATGAAAGGTGCCTAGATAAATGGCGATCAAAACGAACAGGCCCAAATGGCGCCGCCAACGCGAAACAAATGAAAGCGCGACGAGCAGCAGGCACGCCGTCGAAACCAGCGCTCGCTCGAAAAACGGATCATGCCCGCTGGGTGCCAGCAGACGAATCAGGGGGTGCCAACCCACGTAAGCCGTCACGCCCAACGAGATCAGCAAGCGCGTCGACAACGACGCCTCATCGTCCTCATAGGCCAGCCCTCGCCGGTGGCGAGACAGCGTGAGGGTTAGTTCTTCGTCGGTGGAGGGCGGCAACATGGGGGCACGGACCGGATTGACAAGGGTACATCGGGAGATCCGGCGCTCAGCCGTAGAGGCAGCCGGCTCGCCGGGGCAGCGGTCAGCCTGCATGTGCGAAAAATTGCCCTTTGTGTGCCGCCAAGGCCCAATAAGAGCATGCAGTTCCCGTCGTCGGTTTGTGTGGCAGGCGGCCTTTGGCTCGTGGGTGCAACCGCGCTGGCGGCCCCCGCGCCACGTCCCCACACAGCCGCGCCCGTGACGCGAACCATGGGGAGGCAACCGCGGTTCTCTCAAGCGCAAATTTCGCCGTGTGGCCGTCACACGCTTCATGTGGGCGCGGGTGCGGTGTTCGTGGACGGTCAGCGTGTGCACCGGCCCGACGAACGCGTGAAAGTTTTGGCAACGCCCGTGTGGCGCCACGATGGAAAAGCCGTGGCATGGGTCGAGCGCACGCGCACCGGCGCTCGGTTGGCTGTGCTTGCCGACGTCACGAAGAATGAATCCGTGATGTTTTGGGCCCTTCCAGCGGCCGTGGATGACGATCAGCTTGCCTGGGCGGGCCCTCACCGCGTCGTCGTTGGCAACAATATTTTATCGCCGCGTGCCGTAGCGAGCTGGACGGAAGACTGAACTGCCACGTGGGCCGCGCAAAGTGCGCACGCAGGCTCCCGATCGACGCGCGAATGCGTTAGACTTGCCAGCTCTGAGCATCACAATGTCTTTCTCATCCGCGAAATTTCCAGTCACACGAACGACCACGCCCCGAACCCGTCCGGTTGATTCCGCTCTGAAGTTCGGCACCGTTTTCGCGGACCACATGCTGCTGCTCGACTACAAAGGCGACGCCGGCTGGCACAACGGCCGCATCGTGCCCTACGAGACGTTGCCCATGGATCCCGCGGCCGCGGGCATTCACTATGCGCAAACGTTGTTCGATGGCCTCAAGGCTTATCGGGGCGTTGATGGCAAGATCCGCATCTTTCGCCTGCCCCGCCACGCGGCGCGCTTGGCTGAAGGCGCCAAGCGCATGTCGATGCCCGACATCGATCCCGAACTCATCGCTGAAGCGATCAAGTCGATTGTGTCCGCAGACGAAGCGTGGATCCCGTCCTCGCCCGGCACGGCGCTTTACATTCGCCCCACGATTTTTGCGAGCGAAGCTTTCTTGGGCGTGCGGCCCGCAAAGCAATACCAGTTCTTCATCATCAACTCGCCAGTGGGCGCTTACTACGCAGAGGGCTTTGGCCCGGTGAGCATCCGCATTGAAGACAAATACGTGCGCGCGGCACCCGGTGGTCTGGGCGCCGTCAAAGCGGGCGCCAACTACGCCGCCAGCTTGATGGCCGCTGAAGAAGCGAAAGCGGCTGGGTTTGCGCAAGTGCTGTGGACGGACGCGATCGAGCATGCGGCCCTTGAAGAAGTGGGCACGATGAATTTATTCGTGCGCATCGGCGATGAAGTGGCCACGCCCGCGCTCACCGGAACCATACTTTCAGGCGTCACGCGCGCGAGCGTCATCGACCTTTTGCGCAGCTGGGGCATGACGGTGAACGAACGCCGCATCACCGTTGAAGAGTTGCTGTCTGCGCAGCGCAAAGGCCAGCTTACCGAAGTGTTCGGCACCGGCACGGGAGCCGTCATTTCGCCCGTGGGTGAGCTGGGCTGGAAAGATCAGCGCTTCGCCGTGGGCACGGGTCAGCCCGGAGACCTCTCCCAAAAACTATTCAAGGCCATCACCGACATTCAGTATGGCCACGCCGAGGATAAGTTCGGCTGGCTTACCGAAGTCTAAGCGGCTATTGGCAGGAGCCAGGCGTGGTGCAGGGGCGGCACCCGTAAAGAATCTTCACCTCCGATACCTGCAGGCTTTCCAACCGCGCACAGGCCGGTCCGTAAACCTGCAGGGACAAGCCCGCCTTTTGTGGCAACCACCCCCACCCGTCTTCGCGGCGCTGATCGCGTGGCACCGGCACGCCGTCAAACAGCACCAGCACGTTGTTCTCATCGGGCGCGGGCATGTTGAAAGTGAGCGTGCAGGATGGTTTTGTCACGGCGCCGAAGATCGCTTGCAGCGAGGCGTTGAGCGTCTTCGGATCCGCGGCCGAATAAAACGAAGGCGACGCGCGCGTGGCGGCACCACCAGCGCGGGCCAATTCTTCCAGGCAGCTGGGAGCGCCCTGCTCGCCCAGCGCCAGATCAGCGCCGATCCCTAACACGAACACTTTTACGTTGATGTCGGCCAGCGCCTTAACGGCGGCCAGCGCGTCCGAGCACGGACCTTGTTGCCGCTGGCCCGAGCGAATCACATCCTTGGCCAACTCCCCCGAGGCCGTGCAACTTGGCTGCCCATCGGTCGACAACAGCACGTACCGTTCAATCACGCCATCGTTGAGCCCCAAGAAATAATCGCGTGCCGCCATCAACGCTTGCGCCGTAGGCGTGTTGCCATCCACGGGGGCCGCGTCAGCGATGGCGTTGCCGATGTCAGCCGCCGACATGTAATTCACAGCCACTGAAGGCGGGTCGGTGCAACAGGCGGCGGGCCCCGCATCGGCACAGCCACCCTTTGACGGAAAGGGTGCAAAACCGAAGCGAATCCGGCTTTGGTAAGCGTTGAGCAAGCCCTGCAGCAGTTGCTGCTCCACCTCGAAGCGCGTGCTGTCGCCGAAAGCCAAAGACATCGATCCCGATCGGTCAAACAGCACCAATACATCCACCACCCGGGGGTTCACCACCAGCTGCCGGCTGGCCTCTCCACAGTATTGGCGCTCGCCGCCGTCCGGAAAGGCGATTTCGATGCCGAGGGGGCCGGCATCCACAGAAGGCGGTTTGCTGGCGCCACAGGCAGCCAGGGCCAGCCCGCAAGCCAGCGCGCCCGCTTTTTTGCACAAGCGGGAATAAACCGCCCGGCTATGAAGTTGGCTTTTCCGCACCGCCTTGATTGAAGTATAGAGGTTCAAAGTGGTTTTGGGTTATATGTAAACGGCTTTCCCATGATTCAAGTTCGCGGATTGACGAAGTATTACGGGGAGCATGCAGCGATTCGCGACCTCGATTTCGATATCGAATCGGGTGAGGTCGTCGGGTTTTTGGGGCTCAATGGTGCCGGAAAAAGCACCACATTGAAGATCCTGAGCTGCGTGCTGTTACCAACCTCAGGCACCGTGATGGTGGATGGCCTAAACGCCGTTGACCAAGCCCACGAAGTGCGCGGCAGGATCGGTTTTCTGCCCGACACGCCGCCCCTTTATAACGAGATGACGGTGGGCCGTTATCTATCGTTCGCCGCTCAATTGCGCGGCGTCAGTGCGGTTGATGCGCAAAAGCGCGTCGCCGAAGCTGAGGAGAAAACGGGGCTTGTGGATGTGGACGACGAGCTTATCAGCGCGCTGTCTCACGGCTACCGGCAACGCGTGGGCTTGGCACAAGCTTTGGTGCACAAGCCATCGCTGTTGATCTTGGACGAACCCACAAGCGGCCTTGACCCCGTTCAGATCGTTGAGATGCGCAACCTCATCCGCGGCCTGCGAGGTGAGCATACCCTGCTGATCTCAAGCCACTTCTTGGCAGAAATCAGCCAAACCTGCGATCGCTTGCTGGTGATCCAGGGCGGGCAAATCGTGGCACGCGGCACCGAGTCTGAACTGGCGACGTTGATGGAACGCGCAGGCGAAGCTGACTTCACGCTCAAGGGCGATCTGGGTGCGGCCACGTTGTGCCTGCAAGCCGTCACCGGTGTGAACAGCGTAACGGTCGTTCACACGTCCGGCGATGAATTCACGTTGCGGGTCAGTTCCACCGCCGACTTGCGGCCACAGCTGGCCCGCGCCTTGGTGGGCGCGGGGGTTGACCTGCTTCAAATGGGACGTGCGGCGTCGCGCCTAGAGTCCGTGTTCCTGAAATTGGCGGCGGGTGAAGCGCCAGCCGATAAGCCCACGCAAGCACAAGCGTCGGCGCCAACGCCCCCGGGGAGCCCCTGATGAAGAACGTAAAACTGATCGCGCTGCGTGAGCTTGGCGCCTATTTCCGATCGATGAGCGGCTACGTGATCGCCAGCATTTTCTTGTTGTCGGTGGGCATCTTGTTCCACGCCATGGCGATGGGTGAATCGGAACGCCGTTCAGCCGAGGTGCTCTACAACTTCTTCTTTTTCACAAGTGGCGCCACCATGATCTGCAGTTTGGTGCTTTCGATGCGCCTGTTGGCCGAAGAAAAGCAAACGGGCACCATCGCGCTTTTGGCTTCTTCACCCGTGCGCGATCGCGAGATCATCTTGGGCAAATACATCGGCGCGCTGGTGTTTTTGTGGTTGATGATCTTGGCGACGCTTTACGTGCCGCTGATGATCTTGGTCAACGGCAAGATCTCCTGGGGCCACCTGGCCGCCGGCTACATGGGACTCATGTTGTTGGGCGGTTCAACCTTGGCGATAGGCACGTTTGGCTCGGCGATTGGCAAGAACCAAGTGCTCGCCATCATCATCTCAGCGGTGCTCGTGTCGGTGCTGTTGATGGCCTGGATGTTGGCGCGCGTGACCGAACGGCCGTTCAGTGAGTTCTTCCTGTCGATCGCCTTGTTTCATAAACACTTTACGCCGTTTGGCCGAGGCGTGATTCACCTGCGAGACATCGTGTATTACCTGGGCTTGATCTATTTCTCGTTGTTCGCCGCCACGCGCGTGCTGGAGGCCCGACGATGGCGTTAGCAAGCAAACAAGCGTATTCGGCACTGCCCTCGCTGACCTACGGCGCAGGGTTGATTTTGGTGTTCGTGGGCGAGCGGCTGCTGACCAGCGGCCCGGCGTCCATCGTCGCCACGGTGGCCGGCGTTCTCGCCGTGGTCGCAGGTGCGGGTTGGCAAGCGGCCCGCCTCGGCAAACGCGACTCTGCCCATCGAGGACCGGAAAAGGCGTTGCTCACGCTCTATGCGCTGGGCGCCGTGGCGTTGCTGGCCTATTTCTTCTCGTCCGACGTCTATTTCCATCTCACGGGCCACACGTTGCAGAAAACGTGGCCCCGCGTGGCTGCCGTATTGGAAACGCTATGGCCTGCGTGTTTGGTGTTGGGCACTTTACCGGTGGTCTTTGTTGAATTGTCGTTGGCCAGCATGGCCCGCGCCCCGGTGCGTGACCTGCCGCGCGTGCGCGCCGCGATGACGTCCGGGTTGGGCATCGGATTCGCCCTGGTGTTCGTGTTCTCGTTCGCTTTCGTGGCGTCCGAGCGCGACGTGAAAAAGGATCTTTCCTACTTCCGCGTGGCCAAAGGTGGCGAAAGCACGCTCAAGATCGTGGCCGCCCTCGACAAGCCTGTTCAGGTTTACCTGTTCTTTCCGCCGGCCAACGAAGTGCACGAGGAGGTCGAAAGTTACTTCGACGACTTGAAGCAAAAGTCCAAGCTTCTGGTGGTTGAAACTTACGATCAGGCCATCAATCCAGCCAAAGCCAAAGAGCTTGGCGTCAGCGGCAACGGCATCATCGTGGTGGGCCGCGACAAGCTGCGCGAACAGATCGCCATTCCGCTTGAGATGGAACGCGCACGCGATCAACTCAAGCGCTTGGATGAAGAAGTGAACAAACGCCTTCTGGGGGTTACCCGCGCCGCGCGCGTGGCCTACCTCACCCAAGGCCACGGCGAACGCTCGCCCAGCAGCATGGGCGACACAGACAAGCGCGACACGATTGGCCTCATTCGTGGCTTGCTGTTGGACCAAGGTTACGAAGTGCGCGATTTGGGCTTGGCCGATGGGCTGGGGTCTGCTGTGCCCGATGATGCCACGATCGTCATGGTGATCGGCCCGAAGGAGCCTTTTAGCCCTGAAGAAGCCACGTCGATCGAACGCTACATCGATCGGAAGGGACGTGTGTTGTTGGCGTTGGATCCGGAGTCCGGCCAAAAGTTCGACAACCTGCTGAACCACTTGGGCTTAACATTCAGCACCACAAATTTGGCGCATGACCAGATCTACGCCACCCGCACATTCGCCACATCAGATCGGGTGAACCTCATTTCCGCGAATTACTCGTCGCACGTGGCGGTCACCACCCTGTCAAAGTACGGGCGCCGCTTGCCCGTGGTGTTTCCCACAACCGGCTCGCTGGACAACGGCACCGATCCCGGTGGCCTCGTCAACCGTCGCTTCACGATTCACGCCGACGCCAAGACGTGGAATGACGTGAACGGGAATTTCGAGTTCGACAGCGGCACGGAAGTTCGTCGCGCTTATGAGTTGGCAGCGGTGGTAACCAAACGCACGGCCAGCGCCGTATTGCCTGAAGAAGAAGGCCGCGCGGTTGTGCTGGCCGATTCGGATGCGCTGACCGATCTGGCTGTGCGCAACCAAGGCAACGCTGCGATGTTCGTCGATGCCGTGCGCTGGCTGGGCGGCGAAGAGAGCATTTCTGGACGCATCAACAACGAAGAAGACGTGCCCATCGTGCATACCCGCAAACAAGACTTGGGCTGGTTTTATGGCAGCGTTGTTCTGGCACCGGCGCTGGTTGTGGGTTTCGGGTTGCTGTTCACACGCCGCAGCCGCAAGGCACGCAAGGCCGTGACGAAAGCCGAGCCCCCGCAAGCGCCCCCGGCGACGAATGCCGTTGCCAAGCAGGAGGATTCACAATGAACCGCCGAGCCGCCACCACTCAGGGATTGCTGGCCCTGGCGGGATTGATCGCCGCCTATTTCACATGGCAACGCGAGCCCTCGCTCGACAATGGCCAAGCCTACATTCTCGACATCACCAAAGGCGAATTGCAAAGCATTCGCTACGAAGAGCTTGAGCCTGTGGCCAAGCCCGAGGCGGACGACAAAAACGCCAAACCTAAGGACGCGCCGGCGCCGGCCGAACCGAAGGTGCGCGATTGGGTTGAGCTCACAAGCACGAAGGAAGACGCGGGTCGCGCTGTGTGGATGCGGCTCGCGGGCAAAGAAGGCTCGAACGTCGCCTTACCGTCGGGCCACCCGATGGTGCAAACAGCGGTGCCCGAACGGCTGGTGCGCGGCAACGAGAGCGCCGAAAAAATGTGGGATCTGTTTTCGCCGTTTTCCGCTTCACGCGCCCTTGGCAAGCTTGACGCTGAAAAGGTCAAAGACCTGGGTCTTGATCAGCCCAAAAAGCGCTTGAAGGTCACCTTCAAGGGCGTAACAAAAACCTTCACCTTGGCCCCGGCGCCTCCAGGCGGCACGGATCCCTACGTGCGCGACGACGAAGACGGCATGGTTTACATCGTGGCTCGTCAGATCCTATCTGACTTTCAGGCCGCGCGAACCAACATGACCCAGCGCAAGTTGCACGGCTTCATCATGGCCGACGTCGATAAAGTGGTGATCACAGCCAGCGGCAAGAAGAAGGAGTTTCAATTCCGCCGCTTCGACGGCCGTCCGGGTGGTGAACTGCTTCCCGCATCCGCTCCCGATAAGCCCGACCAAACCGCCGGCAACTGGCATGAGCGCGTGTTCGCGCTGTTCCCGGCAGAGGTATTGGGCAAAGGCGAAAAGCCCGCGGCTGGTGAGCCCAAAGTTGTGGTGCGCATTGAGTACCTGTATCGCAACAAACTGGTGGGATGGCTCGATCTCGGTCGCTCTGGCGGCGAAGCAGGCACAGCGGGCGCCGCCCCCTCACCGGTGCAAACCTTCGCGCGCAGCGAGTTCACCGCAGGCTGGATGACGTTGTCGCCCGACGCGCAGAACCTCGTCAGCGAGGGCGAAACCACGTTCGGCGCGCCTTAACCTACATCGCGCCAGAGGCACCGGGGCCCCGTGCCAACAGCGTGGTTGACGCGGGGCCGCACAAAGAGGAAGATCCGCGGCTGTGAAGCGATTCTTGGGCGTGCTCGTTGCGCTGGCAGCGCTGGGAGCCGCGGCGGCCTCGGTGCCCAGCATCGATCTACGGCGGGACGCCCGGGCTCAGACGGACGCATCGCGCGCGGCCGATCAAGCTTTGGCCAAACTCGAAGACGCGCTGGCCACGCAGCTCCACACCCTTGAGCCACGCGTGGCCGCCGCCAGCAGCCGGCCCGAGCTCATGAAGATCTTGTCGATCCTGCGCGAGGCCGACGACCCCTCCAGCATCACCGCCACACTCAAAGACGCGTTTGACCGCGAGGTGTGGTGGGAGCCATTCCGCCGCGATTTTGGCGTTGTTGTTCTGTCGCTCAGCGAGCGCAGCCCCGAATTGGTCTTGGGCGCCGAAACGGTGGACGCGTCCGCCTTGATTCAAAAGGTGCGCAGCCGCGGCTTGGCCTCCGATACCCTCGTCTTCGCTGGCGAGGCATGGGTGGCCGCGGGCGAGCGCATCTCCCTGCCCTCGCGGCGCTTGCCTGCCGTGCTGATTTTGGCGGCGCCGTTGAACAACGACGCGCTTGAGCAGATTTCACGCCGCGCGGGTGGCGCTGTGATGGTGTCGAACGGCACCAAGGCACTGACGCTCGCAGGGCCAGATCAGGCTCAGGTGCAAATGGCCGGGCTTGTGGGGCAGGAAACGCTGGCGGCGCCTGTGACCAGCCCGCACGGAGAATGGGCCGCCGCGAAGCGAAGCTTGGGGCCGGGCTTATGGATGTGGGTCTACGCCAACACACATGCCAGCGCGACGGAGGCGGCGCAGGCGGCCACCATCAACAAGAGCGCCCTATTTGCTGGTGCAGGTTTGCTCGCGTTTTTGTCGATCTTCTTCGCGTTCCGCCAAGGCGCGCCGCTCGGCGGGCAAGCGCCTGTGGCCACCCAGACCAGTGAGGGCACACCGCCGCCTTTAACCACAGCGCCAGCCCCGGCAATGAGCGCAACGGCGCCAGGCATGGGACGCAACCGCATGTCCCCCACCTCAGGCAGCGCGGTGGCGCTTGAACAAGACGCACCCTCACCGTACGCGGCCACAGCCACATTCGATCCTCCCGCACGCAATTCACGTGTGTTTGGGCGCTACACCATCGTGTCCATGTTGGGCGAAGGCGGCATGGCCCAAGTTTTTACGGCGATCACGGTTGGCGCCGAAGGCTTTCGCCGGCGGTTCGTGGTCAAACGGTTGCGCCCCGAGCTGGCCAACGAAAGCAGCGTGGTGGCGCAATTCATCGACGAAGCAAAACTGGGCTCGTTGATGGTGCACTCCAACATCATTCCCGTGTTTGATTTCGGCCGCGTCGGTGACGAGTATTACTTAGCCACCGAATACATCCTCGGTCGAGATCTGGGCCGCACGGTGAGCAAATCGATCGCAACACAAGGCCGCGCCTTGTCCGTGCCTGTGATTTTGCACGTGATGGCAGAAACGCTTAAGGCGCTCGACTACGCACACAACCGCCGAGGCGACGATGGCCGGCCTTTGGGCGTGGTTCACCGCGATGTTTCGCCAAGCAACATTTTGATTTCGGCCGGCGGCGAGGTGAAGTTGTTCGATTTCGGCATCGTGAAAGCTGAAGGCCGGGTGACGCAAACCGAGCAAGGCGTGGTCAAAGGCAATGTCAGCTTCATGAGCCCCGAGCAAGCGCGCGGCACGGCACTCGATGCGCGCGCTGACCTGTTCTCGCTGGGCCTTGTGATGTATTACGCCGCCGCAGGGCAGCCCCTTTATCATGGTGGCACCCCCTACGAACTGCTCGTGCGGGCCGCCACCGGCCCCGACGAATCGATGCTTGCCCAAATCGCATCACTGCCCGAACCGCTGAACCACATCGTGGGCCGTGCCCTCATGGTGCAGCCGGATCAGCGATATCCAAACGCGCTGGCGTTTTTGGCGGATGTGGAGCCCCACGTGCGCAATCACGCCGTCAATCTCGCGCAGCTCATCCAAAGTTTATTCCGCAGCGAGTTCGACGAAGAAGAAAGCCGGTTTTCGGCCGCGCTTCCCAGCGACACCAGCCAACGCCCAACCGCTTCACACAACCAAGCGCCGACCCGCGGGGACGCGCGCAAGACCGACCTGTCGTAAACGCCAGCCAGGAGAACGCTCGTGAACCTTCGCGCGATGTCACTTCCTCTCTGGGCCGCCACGCTCGTGGCGATGGTGGGCTGCACAAGCACAAACGATCGCCCCACAGCCGCGTGGGTGACCTTGTTCAACATCAAAGATCAACTTGTGGCCGGGTCCGCTGTGGTTGAACCCCTGGGGCTGCCCATGAAGGGTCGATATCGCTTGTCCATGGAAAACAACCTTTCGTTGGATGTGATTCCGGCGTTTGATGATGGCGAACCGGCGGCCTACGTCACCACTGAATATTGGCAAGGGTTCTCTGATGTTTGGGTGCAGCCCATGTACGTGATGGCGCAGGAGATGAAGGGCGTCATCCAGCCCATTTCCGGGGCGCTCCCCGTGTTCTCGGTGGGCGCCGACAGCGCGTTTTACAGCCCTTATTGGCGCGTCTTCTTCGTGGTTGTGCCCCCCGGCGCGCCAACACCCGACTTTCGCACCACGCGCGCCGTTTTAGACTCGGGTTACCCTCTGGTGGCCGGCCCGGGTCGTTTATGCTCGTTGGCACCATCAGGCACCGATCTCACTGGCCAGCTTCGATTGCCCACCCCGGTTCCCCCACTTCACCCGCTGCTCGGAACAAACATCGTCGGGGGCGTGGGTGTCGGCGCAGGATGGGTCGACGGAATCTCGCAACCCGTCAGCGTCGTGTCGTTTGGCGACGACCGTTTCACCTTCGCCGCAAACGGCGTCGTTAATGAAGATCCTCTGTACGTGTTTCGACATCAGGCCACAGCGTTGAGCGGCCCGAAGCTGGGTGGTCTGCCAAGCGTCGGCGGTCGCGGTCCAGCAGCGCAAAGCGGCTCGGCGCCCAACAACCGCCCCTCGTTTGGTTCTTACTGGCGCCTGCATTTTGTGGATCTTCCCTCCACCGCTGGCGTGGTGGTTCCCCAGCCAAGCACCGCCGCACAAACGGCGCGAATAGCGACAATCATGGAAAGTGGGCTCACCGCAGCCGAAGCCAGCCCGGGGGTGCAGGCGCCCCATTTGTTCTTCCGCCCCGTGCTCGATGCGGCGGCTTGCGCCGCGGCCATCAACCTGGCCTTTAATGCAGCTCCAGCCCAACCCATCCCGGCCACAGTTTGCCGCTTCCTGGATAGCGAGGCGCACATTCAAGAACGGCTCCCGCCCGCGAAAGTGGTGCGTTCAGAGATCACGGCGACGTGTCCATTCGTCACCTACCAAGGGCAGCCCGTTCCGTTGCTTGCGCCGGCTCCGGGAGCGCCCCTATGAGACGGCGTGCGGCGGTTGCAATTGCGTTGCTGTGCGCTTGCCCTTCGCGTGCGCTGTGGGCGCAAGCCGTTGCCACCCAAACCGGTGACGCCAACGATGACGAACCCGTGCAAGGGTATTCACCCACGCCCGCCGGCCCCACGGTTGTCACGGCCGGTTACGTTGACGTGGGTTTCGCCGACGCCCAAGGCAACGGAACCAGCTGGGTCCCGGGCGACACGCGCGTGCCAAACGATTATGGCGTGGATGCCTTCGCCCCCGCTGTTAACAGCCGCGGCGACGTCGCTTCGACCAACGCCAACGCCGCCAACAATGGCTTCGTTCCCCGAAGCGTAGGGATCGGGGGCCGGCCTTCTTTCTTGCTCAATACGATCAGCGCGGATCTGCGCGCTTCGAACGCCAATGGCAGTTACCTGGTGTTTGTGCGCGCGCAGGCGATGCCGCGCTTTTTGGCCACAGGCGAACAAACGCAGGTGCTGATCGAACAGGCCTTCGCCCGCGTCATTCCCTTTGCCTCGCACGAATTCGCGTTGACCATTGGCAAAGCCGACGCGGTGTTTGGCATCGAGTACTTGGACAACCAAGCGACCTTGCGCACGGGCATCACGCCATCGTTGATGGCCCGCTACACCACCGGCACGCAGTTGGGCGCCAAGGCCTTTTACCGCACGCAGCTGCCGCGGTTGTGGTCCGCCCTTTCCATCAATGTCGCCGCCACCAATGGCCCGACGTTCATCGAAGCGCTGCAAACACAGTCGGCCAGCCTCACCGGTCGGCCGGTGTTGTCGGGCCGCGCGGGCTATGAGCTAAACCTGCCGCGGTTTCAGCTCAAGCTGGGCGTGAGCGCTTTGCAAGGCCCGCGCAACGATCAACGCCAAAGCGCTAAAGGCATGCGCTTGTGGGGCGCCGACGCGCGTCTATACGTTGCCGGGCTTTCGCTGTCTGGCGAATACGTTGACGTTCAAGAAGACGACGGTGATGCCGCCGAAAAGCTGACGCCGCTCGGGCCGCGCTTTTGGGCTTCAGAGTTCGAGGCGCGCGGCTTTTGGGCGCAAGCGGCGTGGTCAATTGCGCTGCCTTGGCGCTGGCTGGAAAGGGCAACGCCTTACGTGCGGCTTGGTTACCGCCGCGCGCGCTTCGAAGGTTTTCCGCAGCTGGACGTGGCGCGGCTGACAACGGGCGTTCGTTTCGATCTCGCAGAATCTGTGGTGGTCAAAGGCGAGTGGCTGTTCAATCAGGAGCGCCGTGGCGCCCCCAACGTGGCGAACGACGTACGTGCCATTTCAGTGGTCTTCATTTGGTAGGCAAACGACGATGAGCAAACGCTTCACAACCTTCTCACTGGCCTTGGCTTTGGGCCTCGGCAGCACGGCCGGCGCGGAACCGAAAAATGCGGAAGTGCCCTGGGCCGGTGAAGAGATGCCGCTGCCGCTGGCGGTTCGCACGCCGGAAGATCTCGCCGTCAAAGCCGCGGCCGAACGCGCTTACCTTGTGTTTAACCTTTTGGCGGGTGGCAAGGTGGCTTGGGATGCGGGCCGCTATGGCGTGGCCGCACAAAAATGGGAACACCTGCTGTCGCTTGCGGGCCTGGATGCTGAAACCGCACGCGTCGTGCGCCCCTTGGCCACCGAAGCGCGACGACGCGCTGGAGGTGAAGCGGCGGCACCGATCGTTGCGCCCGCCACCCCGGCCGCGCCGCAAGCGGAAGCGGCTGCCGAAGTTGCAGCGGGCAGTGTGAAAGGCACCGTGCAAGGCGGTGGCAGTTTAGGCCCCGGCGGCACGGTGGTATGGTTGCGCCGCAAAGATGGGCCCACGCCCCGCCCCGCACCGTTGCGGGGCCGCGAGATGACCCAACGGGATAAAACGTTTGTCCCTCACGTTCTTCCGGTGACGTTGGGCTCAAAAGTGGCCTTTCACAACGAAGACACCATCTTCCACAACGTGTTCTCGCTCAGCCGCCCCAATGATTTTGACGGTGGCCTCTACAAGGACGGCGCCAGCTACAGCAAGACCTTCACACACGCAGGCGCCGTGCAGGTGCTTTGCAACATTCACGCACAGATGCTGGGCTACGTGGTGGTGGTGGATAGCCCGTGGTTCGCCCAAGCGGGCAGCAGCGGGCGATTCACCATTCGCGGCGTGCCCCCGGGCGCTTACGAGCTGATCGCTTGGCACGAAAGCTCGTCAGATGTGACGCGCCAGCCGCTGCAGGTGCAGGCCGGCACCGTGGCGGCCACCACGATCACACTTGGCAGCGAACGCAGCCGCCTGAAATTCGTGCCCGATAAATACGGCAAACCGCGCCAAGTGCAGCTCGGCTATTGAGGCCCGCCGGGGGCTTTAGCCTGCGTCTTTGCCGCCCAAGTTGAAGCCGTCGTGCAACACGCGCACCGCCAGCTCACTGTACTTGGCGTCAACGACACACGAGATCTTGATCTCGGACGTGGAGATCAACTGAATGCGGATGTTCTCCTGCGACAAGATCTCGAACATCTTGAGCGCCACACCCGCGTGCGAGCGCATACCCACGCCGACGATCGAAACCTTCGACAGGTTGCTTTCCGTCAAGATGCGCTCGGCCGGCACAAGCTCCGAGCAGTTCTTCACGAGAACCTCTTTGGCTCGCTTCAGATCACCATTCGAAAGCGTGAACGTAAGGCTGATCTTGCCGTCCGACCCAAGCGCCTGCACGATGACGTCAACAACGATGCCAGCGTCAGCCAAGGGCTTGAACACGCGGGCCGCGATCCCGGTGGCATCTTCAATGCCCACCAATGTGATCTTCGCCTCGTCCTTCGTGGCCGTTACCCCAGAGACAAGAACACTTTCCATGGCTTTTTCTTCCGGCACGACCCAGGTTCCTTCGTTGTCGTTGAAGCTTGAGCGAACGTGAATCGGCACGCCGTATTTCATGCCGAATTCAACCGAGCGAATCTGCAGAACCTTGGCGCCCAACGAAGCCAGTTCAAGCATTTCCTCGTAGCTGATGCGCGCCACCTTCCGGGCGGTGGTCACCACGTTGGGGTCGGCTGTATAAACGCCGTCCACGTCGGTGTAAATCTCGCAAACGTCGGCCTTCAAAGCCGCGGCCACAGCCACGGCCGAAGTGTCCGAGCCGCCACGACCGAGCGTTGTGATGTTGCCCAGATCGTCGACGCCCTGAAAGCCCGCCACAACGGCGATCTCGCCGCGATCCATTGCATCCAAGATCGATTGTGCGTCGATCGTGCGGATGCGCGCGCGCGAATATGCCCTATCTGTTTGCACACGCACTTGGTGGCCTAACAGCGATTTGGCTTTGCCGCCCAAGGCCTGGATGGCGAGCGCCAGCAAACCCACCGACACTTGCTCGCCGGTGGACGCGATCACATCAAGTTCGCGCTCGTTGGGATCTTCGCAAATCTTCTTGGCCAGGCCGATGAGCCGGTTCGTCTCGCCCGACATGGCAGAAACCACCACAGCGATGCGGTGCCCCTTGCGTTGCGATTCCAAGCAACGCCGGGCCACGTTTTGGATGCGCTCCACCGAACCTACGGAGGTTCCGCCGTATTTTTGAACGATCAGCACCGGTCGCGGTTTGTACTGCGCCCGCGCGCGAACGTCAACGGGCCAATGGGGGTTGCCGCTTGCTACTCTGCACGGTTAAGGACAACCATGCCCTCGCGCCTCGCTTCCCCCTTGGTACCCGCCGGCGATCTGGTGGCCGTTCTTACCACCCTACCCACGGCCGCTGCCGCGCAAAGCCTGGCAGACACACTCGTGCGCGAGCGCTTGGCTGCCTGCGTGAACGCCCTGCCTGGTGTGGCGTCCACGTATGAATGGCAGGGCCAGCTGACGCATGACGTGGAGGTGTTGTGCCTCATCAAAACGCAGCGCGACCGACTGCCCGCGCTTGTGACGCGCCTGCACGAGCTGCACACCTACGAGGTGCCCGAAGTGGTTGTGCTCGGCGCCGAAGCCGCCAGCCAGGACTATTGGCAGTGGTTGCGGGCCGCTACAACCGGGGCGCTTTGATCGCCGCTTTGATCGCTTCGCGCACCGACGGCTCTCGTTCCTCCCCCAGCGCCTGCCGCAAAACGGCGCGCGTTTGTGGATAAAGCGCCAAAACACGGGCGGCTTCCGCGCGCACCGGCACACGCTTGTCTTCACGCAACGCTTTGGTGAGCACCGGCAAAGACCGCGGATCCCTCAGTTGCCCAAGGGCTCGCACCACCTCCAGGCGCGCGTTAACGTCAGCCATCGTGTCGTGCAACGCAGGCACGGCGGCGCGTTCGCCCAGCTTGCCGAGCGCCCCAATCGTGCGGCGACAAAGCAACGTGCCGTTGCATGTGGCAAGCGAAGCGGTCAGAACGGGCACCCCCAACTTTTCCCCACGCTCGGCCAAAACCAGAGCCGCATTGAAGGCCAAATCCCGGCTCGGCTCATCGGTGAGCGCCACCAGGCTTCGCACTTCAGGTTGCGTATCGGCCCCCGCCGCGTACGCCGCGATGGCCAGCCAGGCCGCCGTTCGGCCTTCCTTGCACCGCTTGGCGGCCGTTGCCAAGGCCGGCGCCAAAGTCGCTTGGGCAGGCATCACGGCCAGCAGTTGTGCTGCCTCTTCTCCAAGCGGCGTGGCGGGCGCAGCTGCCGCCAGCGCCAGCAGCTCGGGCGCCGCTTCAACTTCGCCTAGGCGCCCGCGTTCGATGGCTTTGGGCAAAGCGGCCCGCGCGGCCGGTGCTTGCAACACTTCATAGCGCCCCTGCGCGTCCAGCCACCGCTCCATCTGCGCGCGCAGCACCTCCGCTTGCGCTGGCTGATGGTCGATCAGATCGCGGCGCTCCGAGGGGTCAGCCGCCAGATCAAACAGCTGGCACACCGTCGATTCGCGCGCACAGATCAATTTTTTTTGGTCGTGCACCACCATGCGTTTGTCTTCCACCTCGGCAAACGCAGATGGCAACGCCGTGCCAGGGGCACCCGCCAACCATGGCCCTAAATCCGTGCCCTTCATGCGCACGGGAATGGGAATGTCCAGCAAGCCAAGAACCGTTGGCGCCACGTCAAGCAGCTCGGCCTGCCCGTTCACAACCTGCGGCGGCAGCCCAGGCACGTGCACAAGCAAAGGCACACGCACTTGCTCTTCGTAAAGTGAACTGCCGTGGTACCGGCCCCCATGCTCGTCGAACTCTTCACCGTGGTCAGCTGACACGATCACCACGGCATTGGGACGCGTGCTGCGAAGATACGCAACCAACTTGCCCACAGCCCGATCGGTGTAAGCAACCTCGCTGTCGTAGCGATCTTTGTCGCCACTGCCGAAGGCGAAACCTTCGTGCTGTTCATAAGGCTCGTGCGGCTCGAAGAAGTGCACCCATAAGAACGCGTGTTCTGGCTTGACCGTGTCGAAGTAGCTTTTGATTTGTTCAAGGCGTCCTTCGGCGTCGAGGAACTCGACCTTGACGTATTCGAAGCCAAATGCGCTGTCGCGAAAGCTCGCCAACTTTTCGCCGTCCACAAAGAACACCGCTGGCGGATAAAACGCGGCTGTGCGCCAGCCATAACGACGCAGCACCGTGGTGATCGGATCCCCCCCCTCGCCCGCCTTGAGGCGCAGAAGCGTTGGGTAATACTTGCCGGTCAACATCGACGTTGTCGCAAACGAGGTGTGCGGTGCCTGGGTGTACGCCCGCTCAAAGCGCGTGCTTTGCGCCGCCAGGGCATCGAGCGATGGTGTCGTCCGTCGCTTGTAGCCGTAGGCGCCCACGTGATCAGGACGAAGGGCATCGATCGTGATGAGCACAACGTCGGCGCCCGGCCGCTTGGGACCCGTGGGCAGCGCTTGTGCAAGCGCCTCTGGCGTCGAGGCGCGCGGCACCGCCACGCGTTTGGCCGAAGGCAGCGGTAACACCTTCGCGTACGCAGACAACGCGGCTGTCTTATCGAACAACGCAAAGCGAATCTGCCGGCTCGTGGTCAGCGCGTGGTAACTCACCGCCAGTGGCGCCAACACCACAACCAACGTGGCGATCACCAGCCCGCGCGCCCGTTTAGGCCGCGGCCACAACCACGCGGCCAGTAAGCCCAGCGCCAGCGCGAAGATCGCCAGGCTTGTGTGAAACCACGGATAAAGCCGCGGCAGGACATTCGCGTTCACCCAACCAAGCGCAAACAGGCAAGCCAACGCAAGCAAAGGCCACTGCCACCGCCCGCGTTTGATGTGCGTCACCGCCAAAGCAAAGCCACCGCAGCCAGCGAGCCCAATCACGAACAGGGCCACAGACAAAAGCACGTGGCCCGGAATCGTCCGCGCTTTCGGTCCCGCAAAAGCGGCGAAGGCCGCGAACCACAGCACGGGTGCCAACAACAGCGGGGCCCACACAGCGGGCGCCCAGTGTGCTTTGTGAAAACGCCTCGCCACCGCCGTCACGGCAGCCGCCACCATGGCGGTGACGCAGGCGGCGGCCACGCCGGCACCCGCCCCCAAGGCCGCGCCCAACGCGAACAGTTCGGCCCGGCGCACACCACCAATCTGATCCCACAAGCGCAACGCCGAAACCAGCGCGTCCACGACGCCCGCGGCGGCACCACCCCACACCCCAAACAGCACACAGCCAATCAGTGCGTTTACGCTCGCCCAGGCGGCGTCGAAGAAGCGATTCGATTTCGGCAACGCCGCTACTTGTACGTGAACTTCAGCTCGTAGTCACACAGGTAGTACGTGTCACCTTCTTCGATGCGGCGGTTGTCCACACGGTTGCCCTCGAAGTCGATGCCATTGGTGGAGCCCAGATCCTTGATGTAGTAAGCCCCATTGCGCCGAACAACCGCGCAGTGCTTACGCGAAATATTGCCATCGCGGATCGGCAAATCGGAGCTTTTAGCCCCACGCCCGATGATGAACTGGTCTTTGTCGATGAGGTACTTGCGCCCATCGAACATCAGGTAAAGCGGTGGCGCCGGAACATCGGTACGCGCGGGCGCGGCGGCAGGCAAGGGAGGCGACGCCGTCACGCGCGGAGGCGGCGTCACGCCCACGGCCGGTCGAGGCACGGTTGTGCGCGGGGCCGGCGGGGGCGGCGGCACGGATGGCAAGCGCGGGGGCGGCGTGGGCAAACTGGGCTTGTCGTTCTCCGTCGGCAAATAGCCCTTTTCGCGCGCAAAGAACCGCATCGCCTCGTTGACCAGATCATCGATGCCACGATCAAAGTCTTCGGACATGCGCTCGAAGCACTGCCAAAGCGCGTCTCGGCAATAAAAATGACGAAGGGTTTTCTTATTGAGATCTGTGGTCATCGTGGTCTGCAGATGAACGGCCGGCGCCATTGTGGCCTAGTTAGCCCCCCTTGGCCAAGAGACTTGCCACACGATCTGCCTCGCGCCCCACGGTTTGCCCGGCAGGGAAGCCTTTCACGGTGGCTTTGTCGTTCGCCAAAGCCTTCAATTGCTGCGCGTCGTCAGGCTTGCCAACCTTCGCCAAACACATCACGGCCACCATCCGCTTTAGCGGCGCGGGCGCTGACAGAAGCTTCAAGGATGCCTCCCGCGCTGGCGCACCCAGCTTGGCGATTTCCTTAACCAGAAAGTCGTCCGCGTCCTCGGGCTTCACAGCCACTTTATCGAGGCCATCAAGCCCCGCGTCCACGCCACCTGCCCCAGCCGCCTGCAAAACGGCCGAGAACGCCCGGTATTTCACCATCGGATCGGCCGACGTTTGCATCAACTTCGCCAAACCCGGCACAGTGGCAGCGCCACAACACGTGGCCGCGAGCGTGAACATCTCCTCGCGGACGTTTCCATGCAGCTTGGGATTGGCCGCGCGCACCAACGCGAATTCACCCAACTCGGGGTGCGGCTGTAAGGTTAACGCACGTGCGGCTTGCTGTCCCTGCTGCCACGGAGCTTCGTCAACTTGGTGTTTGAGGTAAGCCACAACCGCCGGGCTCGCGAGCAGGCCCAGGGCTTGCCACGACCCGGGCTCAGCGTTGCCGGCCTTCTTCGCCACCGGCAAATACGCATCGCCCGCTTGGCTTTTCGCGGCCGCGTCCCCTACTTTTGCCAGCAGCTCAGCCACCTCCGCGTGCGGCGCCTTCGGCATGGCCATCAGCTTCACCAACAGAGGCGAAGCCTTTGGTCCCAACGCTTCGACGATCTTGGCCAAACTCTGGCTGCCGCCCATCTTGCCTGCGCTGGTCATCTGGTTCTCGATGGCCAGCATCAGAGCCTCATCAGCCGTGTCGCGATCAGCCCCCGTCGCATATTCACGGACCAAAAACAGGCCGTCGCGCGCGTCCTGCGCGTTGCCCTCGCCATTTTTCACTGTGGCGGCCTGCAGACGCACAAGCGCCGAAACCACGGGCGTGCGATCGCCCGCCGACATGGACTTGAGCGCCGACGCCACAAACTCACCGCGGCCGAGCGACTGCAACGCGATCGCCGCACGCGCCCTGAGGTCGGGATCGAGGCCACCGTCTGTGAAAGCGTCTTGCAGTTTGTCTGGGCCTTTGACGGTGCCCTTCCATTTATCAATCGTCTCGACGGAAACCTTCTCGCACCCGGCGCCCAGGGTCACGCTGGCCAGGGCCACAAGCAGCAGCGGGGCGGCTGCCACCAACACACGGCCATGAATGGAAAAAACTTTGCCTTCCGCGCGGTTGGTAATCACCAAAGCAGCTTATCCAGGCAGCAAAGGCCTGGTCAAGGCACCCACGTACTGGCGCTCTTGGTGCGGCGCCGTCAATGCAATTGCTGAGAGCCAAAGCATCGACTAACGTGCCGTTAGCTTTGGCCCTTCACCCTGCCCCCGAACGGCGTGTAAGAAACGCGCGACGCTCCGCAAGCGTGCTGCTGTGTTGTGTGGCGTTGGGAGTGGCACGGGTCGTCTTGGCAACGCCCCTCGATGAACCCTTCGTGGGAGGCGTGGGCTTTGCGGGCCCCACCACCGGCGACATCACCGCCGTGTACTGGAACCCCGCCGCTTTGTCGTTGCTCACCGGCACTGAATTTCACGCATCGGGCGTGTTCGGAACGGCCATCACCAGCGTGCAGCGCGCGCCGAACGGCGGCACCGCCTTCCCAAAGTCCAACGGCTCGGGAACCCTCATCTCGCGCCCGTGGTCACCAGGCCCGGGGCAGTTCTTAGGCGTCGGTGCGAATGTGTTGGGGCGCTTCACCTTGGCGTTGGCTGGGTACTGGCCATCCTATGAACGCGTTCGCTATGAGCCATCATCCGATGGTTCCTTGCCCACGCGTTACCACGGCATCGATCTCGACCTGCGCAACTTTGCGCTGGTACCCGCGCTGGCGATTCGCTTCGGGAAATACATCCACTTGGGCTTCGCGCCCGGCTTCCTGTTTGCCAGCGGTCACTTCACGTTCGACGACGACAGCGGCATCAACCAGGGCATGCCCGTGGCTGAGAACCCCACCTTCGCCACACGCTATAACTTGAATGCGGGCGATTCCACGTTGGCGCCGAACCCTGCCTACACGTTGGGCGCAGGTCTGCATTACAAGAAAGACGATTGGTCGGTGGGCATTGCCTACACGAGCCGCACGTTGGGCAATGATGGCGATGGCGTGCGCTTGAGCATCCGTGATGGCAGCATCGCCAACGATTCGGGAGGGGCTTTGCAATCCCCCTGCCCGCCTAAGGACAACGCGCCCTGCTTGAACGGCGAACTTTCTTATCGCTTGCCCGATACATTCATCGCCGGGGCCACGTGGCAAATGAACGAGCGTTGGTCGTTTACCGGCACGGCGCGCTACCAGACGTTTTCAGTGCACAACCGCATGGTGCTCACGCTTGCGGCACCCGTGGGGTCCGGCTTGGGCGAGAATGGCGTGCGCAGCCGCATTGTTTTGGACCGAGGCTTTCAAAACCGCCTTGAAGTGCGAGGCAACGTCATCCGAAAATTTGGGCCGCGGGCGCGCGTTGGTGGCGGCCTGCGCGTGGCCAGCTCGGCGGTGCCGCTTGATTACGTCACGCCGATCGCCGTTGATGGCCTTGCGTTTTCGCCGTTCGCGATGGCTGAAGTCACCGTGCGTGCATTCTCGTTTCGCGCGGGCTATGCCTTCACATACATGCCCGAGCGCGATGTCACCAATTCCGTGTTCAACCCCAACGACGCAAGCACATGTGTCTCTAGTGGCTATGATCTAGCCAACGCCGCATGCAAAGGTTACTCACAAGGTACGGCGCGTCCGTCGGCCAACGGCCGATATAGCTACAACAGCCACACCTTAAGCGTGAGCCTCATCGCCCGGTTCTGAGCGTGCGTGCTTTGATTGGCTCGGTGTCTCTGCTCCTGCCCTGTGCGTGGTATGCCATAGCCTTGGTCTGCGGGGTCGCCTCGCTCACGGCGTGCGGCACACCCTCACCCTCGCATTCCAACCTCGGTCCCCTCAACAGCCCCACGTCCATGACAACGTCAACACAAGCGCCCACCCGCATCGATCAGGCAACGCTCGGCGAACTACAGTTCAGTAAGTGGCGGCTGCCCAATGGACTTGAAGTGATCCTCGCACCCGATGCGCACGCGAAAGCGGTGGCCTACACAACATGGTTCCGCGTGGGCTCACGCAATGAGAACGAACCTGCAGGCGAAACGGGGCTTGCGCACCTGTTCGAGCATTTGATGTTCACGCAAACGGCCAGCGCCAACGACGGCGATTTTGACCTCCGCATGGAAGCCGCTGGCGGCGCATCGAACGCGATGACCGACGTCGACTTTACCGCTTACATCAACGTTGTGCCGCCCACGGAATTGGATTTGGCTGCGTCGCTTGAAGCGGATCGCATGCACAATTTGGCGCTTCGTCCAAAGCAGATTGAAACGGAGCGCCAGGTGGTGATCGAGGAGCGTCTCGCCACGGTGGAAGACAGTGTGGATGGCCGTTTGGATGAACTGATCACCGCCGCAGCTTACCGAACCCATCCTTACCGTTGGCCCGTGATCGGCTACATGGATCACATCAAGAAGGTTTCGCAAAAAGCCGTGCAACGTTTTTACAAAACGCACTATGCACCTAACAACGCGGTGATCATCGTGGCGGGTAAGTTCGATCCACAGGCCGCATTGGACACCGTGGTGCAGCGTTACGGCGCGCTTTCCCCGTCCCCGATCCAGCCGCCGGCGGCCGTGACTGAACAGGCGCCCGTGGCCGCGCATCGCGATGTGATCGAATGGCCGGTGCCCGCCGACAAATTTGCCTTGGCCTTAGGTGCGCCCGCCTTGGGTCACGCCGATCGGCCCGCGTTCGACGTGCTTGACGCCATCTTGAGCACCGGTCCTTCGTCGCGGTTGAACCGGGCGATGGTGGTGGATGGCGAGATGGCTTCTTCCGCTGATTGCCAAGTGGGCCCCACGCGCGAAAACGGCCTCTATGTGTTCTGGGTGCAGATGCGCAAGGGCCACAACGCAGCCGCTGGCGAAGCCGTTATCGCCAAACTCATCAAAGAGCTCGCCACAAAGCCCGTGCCTGCCGATGAACTGGCCCGCGCCAAAAACAAGCTTCAGATGGACTTTTGGACGGGATTGGCCGGCAGCGAAGGCCGGGCGGAACAGCTTGGCATGTATGAAATCGGCAGCGGCAGCTTCAAAACCCTTTTCTCACGCGCCGAACAATACGAGCGCGTCACCGCAGATGATGTCATGCGCGTGGCCAACACATACCTCCTGTCGCGCCCCGCAGTCGTGGCCGTTGCCACGCCCACAAAAACGCAATGATGGGGGTCGTTCACAAACGTCTTGCTTGGTCATGTGCCATCGCCCTCGTCTTGATGGGAACTCGTATGTCTGATTCGTTCGCACAAACCTCAGCCGCCCCTTCAAATCAAACCAACTTCGCTGAAGGTCCCGCGGGATCTTTGTTGCTGGTGGAAGAAAACCACACTTTACCGGTGATATCGGTTGTGGTGGCCGCACGCAGTGGCAGCGCTTCTGACCCTGAAAAGCTGGAAGGCCTCTCCAATTTGGCAGCGGAAGTGGCACGCCGAGGCGCGGCCGGCAAAGATCGCACAGAAATCGATAACCGCCTCGACGATTTGGGCGCCAGTTTGGACGCCATCGTGGACGCGGACAGCACCCGCTTCGTCGGCCGCGTGTTGGCCAAGAATTTCGATGCATTCATGGATCTATTGGCCGACGTGATCTTGCGCCCCACGTTCGCATCCGCCGAGATGGAGCGCTCGCGTCGCGAGATCAAGGCCATCATTTCAGAATCGCGCAACGACGATCGCACGTTGTGCGATCGCAACTTCTCGCTGCGGTTGTTTGGGCGGCACCCCTATGGGCAAGCGCCCGATGGCAGCGAGGCCAGCGTGTCGCGCATTCAGCCTTCGCAGCTGAATCGGCATTTTCGCGAGCAATTCGTTGGCAAGAACCTGATATTCGGCGCCTCAGGCGATATCAGCGCCACCGCTTTTGCGGCCGCCATTCACAAACGATTTTCCACGCTTGTGCCGGGGCGCGATCAAACGCTGCGAGAGCCGCGCGCGCTGCCCCCCGAAGGCTGGCGGATTTTGTTGGTGGATAAGCCTGAGCGGCAGCAGGTGCAGATCATGTTCGGCCACTTGGCCATGCCGCCTTCGGATCCAGATTACATCCCGCTGCTCATCGGCCTGTCACGCTTTGGCGGCCATGCGATGAACGCCACGTTGATGAACGAAGTGCGGACCAAACGAGGCTGGGCCTATGGTGCTTATATGAACGCCGTGCCCCACCCCTCGCTGACCGTGTTGCGCGGCTGGGTGTTCACCGGTGTGGAAAACGCGGTTGATACACTCAAGCTTGTGCTGCGCCTTTATGGGCAGTTGCTCAAAAAGCCCCTGGCCGACGCAGACGTCAGCTTCTTTCAAAAGTTTTTGGCGGGATCCTATGCGGCCGATTTGGATACGCCCGGCGCGCGCTTGGGCCGACGGATCGCGGGCGAGATCGCAGGCCTGCCGCGCGACTTCATCGACACGTTCCCGGACAAGGTCAAAGCCACGACGCCCGATGAGGTGCGCGCCGCCCTCGCGAAACACCTTCATCCCAAAGATCTAGCCATCACGATGGTGGCCACGGCGTCTGTGTTGCTGCCAAAGCTGCAAGCCGCGGGCATTAAATCCACCGCGATCGACGTGACGCCGTTTACAACCCACTGAGGTTGGCCCGTGCGGCCGCTGGGTTGTTGGTGATGATCCCATCCACGCCCAACGCCACCAGTTCACGCTGGCGCTGGGGATCGTCCACCGTCCACACGTTTATGGCCAGGCCCCGTGCCTTCCACATTGCCACCGCGGCCGCCGTGCACAGATGGTTCTGCGGGTGAACGGCCTGCAACGGCATCACCGGAATCAACGCTTGCCCCCGCGCCCACAAGGGACCATCAGATTCAAACAGCAAGCCGCGCGCGATCCGTGGCATCGCCACCGCCGACGCAAGCACAGCCAAGGGGTTGAACGATGACAAAATCACCCGTTCGGGACGAGGCACGCCACCCAGCGTCTTGGCCACGGCCGCCACAAGGCGCGGCAACGCGCGCGACGCCAACGCGTCCGTCTTGAGTTCAACGTTCACAAACATGTCGGGCCCCACAGCCTCGAACACTTCGGGCAGTGAAGGCACACCCACGCCCGAGCTCAACGTAAGCGATCGCACCTGCCCATAGTCCAAGGCATCGAAACGTTCCGGGCGGCCAGCCAAGCGGCGCAGATCCTTATCGTGGAACACAAACAACTCGCCGCTCGCACACAACCGCACGTCAAGCTCAACGCCGTCAGCGCCGTCTGACCGCGCACGTGCGAACGCCGGCAAGCTATTCTCGGGCTCACAAGCGCTTGCACCCCGGTGGCCGTAAATGCGCGTCTTGGCATCTATATCGCCAGAGGTACGAGACGCAAAAGCGGATGGCTGACCCGAAGTCGTGTTCATGCAGGCTCCTACGACGATTTTTTCGCCTTTTCGTCCATCTTCGCCCGCGGGAGGCCCGGCCGCCAGCGCGCCTGCGCGAATCGCTGGTAAACTCCCGAGATGCAAATCAGCCGGTTGTGCACCGGAATGGGGCGGCTGGCTCCGGTGTTGGCCTTGGCCGTCATCTTCACAGCCTGTGCTCATCACCAAGTCGCTCCCAAACCGCCGCTCTCGAACGTTGCGCAAAACTACGCGAAGCTGGCCAACGAAACGCCACAGCCGCGCGTCGAAGAGGAGTTTTTGGAAGCGCGGCTAACGTTTCAGGCCCTGCCCGTCTATGCACCAGAGCGGCAAGCCTTGCGATCGCGCTTGCTCGCCTATTTGCTGGCCCCCCTCGAAAAGATCACCCCCGAGAGCCTGCGCGACGGCGGCGTGGGTTTGGTCAATGCTGAGTACGACAAACTCGTGCGCAGCAGCTTTCAAGACGCAGCCACGTTGTTTCACCCTGTAGAGCTGTCGCAGCCTTTGAACCTGGCCGCCCTCGATCACAAGCGGCTCCTGCACGCGGCAAACCTGGTTCGCACGTTGTTTGGTGCGCAAGGCGCCGAGGCAGAGTCAGCCTTGGCTGTGGCTGTGCTCGCCGTCCTTGAACCTGATTCCAAACGATGGACCCAAGAGTTACAGGACGTGTTGGCGTGGGCAGAAAATGGCAAAGAGATCGCCGCAGGCAACTCGCAACTTGAAGCGCCGCCATCGCCACGCCGCTTGCTTGAAGACGTCGCCTGGCGTTGGCCAAGCCCCGCGCTCACACAACGCCTGGCAAAGACGTTGGTCGATCGGCACGACCAGTTGACCGGCCGCCTACGCCGACCCTTGGGTGGAGGCGCTCACGCCGGAATGTTCGGCGAAGAGATGATTGAAGACGCCGACAGCGTCACCACGCTCGCCCCCAGCGTTGCGGCGGTTTATCTGCGCTCGTCCGACGTATCCGGCGCCCTCACGGCGATTGACCCCCTCGCGGGCCGCCCAGGCGATGACGCCGATTTGCGCACCTTACTCAAGGCAGTCGCAAAAACCAGCAAGCCCGCGCCGATCAACTTCGCAGCCCTCGCGCGCCGGTTCCTTCCCAAGCTACCCTTGTTGGGCGGCACCTCTTCAGACCGTGTGGATGCCTGGGCGGCCTTTCGGGTGCTCGAACTTGGCCTGCGCTTTCATCCCCAAAGCGTCGAACTGTTGGTGCTGCAATCGCGCGTGAGCCGCCTGGTGGGATCGCCTTTGCTGGCGCTTGAGCTGCTTGAAGAGGCCGAACCTCTGATGCGCACGCAGAACGCAGCCAAGGAAGATTTGGAAGGCCTCGCCAAAGAAACGGTCGAGCTGCAATTTGCGCTCTTCCGCGCGCGCATGGATCCAGAAGACGTACGGCCTGCGTTGAAGAATGCCGAAGCTTTGCGAGGCCGCATGGCGCAGGCCCGGCAACAGTTTGGGCAATCCGCCGAATGGTTGTCGGATAAACCTGTGGAGCTTGAGCTCGCGCGCAACTTTGTGGACGCCGGCCTCACCGCCAAAGCCGAGCCGATATTGGCGAAGGCCACCCAAGAGCCAAACGCCGAAGTCGACACCACGCTGGCGTTCGGCAACCTCTTGCTCAAAAAGGGCAACGCTGCTGACGCCGTTCGTGTGTTGCACGAAGGCCTCGAACGCCACCAACCCGAGGATCCCCCACAAGAGACCATTGGGTACGTTGAAAGCCATTCGAAGCTGGCGCGCGCTTTGGGGCAAGCGCTGGACGTGGCGGGCCGCGATGGCGACGCACAAAAAGCCTACCGCACGGCCCTGCTGGGTTGGGACCGCTTGATGATCGATCACATGCGCAACCGTCGCCGTGGTCCCGCGGCTGAAGCCACTGTGGAGGTCGCTCGCCTTTACTACCTCATGGGTCGCCGCGAAGAGGCCTTGCAAAAGTTTTCGGAGGCGGTGGAGGTAGATGAATCGCGCGATCAAACTTACAGCGATGCCCTCGCCTTCCTCGTGCAGCGAGGTGAGCTCGACGCTGCCATCGACGTCTTCCGCCGCGCGCTTTCGAAGGGAGGCGATTCAGTGTCGGAATACGTTAAGGTCTACGCGTCGCTGTGGCTGGCCGATCTCAGCCGTCGCAGCGGACGCGCGCCCGATCCGTCGGCGCAGGCTTATTTGGGCTTCATCGCGCACCGAACGCTGTTGCTACGTCCGTCGCGCACCGCTATGTGGTACGCACGCTTGGCTCGCTTCGCGCTCGGCGAGCTTTCCTACGAAGCGTTGGCCGCGGAAGCCTCGACCCCCGGTCGCAAGGCGGAGCTTTATTTCTATCAAGCCATGCGCCTCTTGGGCGACGGCAAGGAAGACGAGGCCCATGCCCTGTGGTTACAGGTTCTTCAAACCAATATGGTGTCGTTCTTTGAATACGAAATGGCGTCCCAATACTTGCGCCAAGGGGCGTTGACCACCCCCAAAGAAAGCGAACGATCAACTGGCCAATCGATCTAGTCCGTGAACTGGTGACGACGCACTGTCTTTGTGGTACACCCGTATTCCCTTTTCGGGCGGTGCCGTGGCCAAGTGGTAAGGCAAGGGTCTGCAAAACCCTCATTCCCCGGTTCAAATCCGGGCGGCACCTCAACTTCGCTTCTATCCGGGCCACCTTGGGCGTCTGTGATTCGCCTTATTGGTGTTCCCACGCCGCGATTAATTTCGCCGGGTCGCCGTTGAAGCGTTCGTAGTCTTCCAACATGGCCATCGCTGGACAACGGCGCTCCGCAGCCAGCTGTTCGAGCGGCTCCAAAAGGCGCGCATCCGCGTCACCTCCGTTCAGCCTCAGCAGACCTTGTTTAGCAATCGCCACAAGTTCGGGCGCCAAGTCACCCAGCTTGTGTCGACCAAGATTGGCCTCGAGGGCCATCTTCGGCACTTGGCGGCGGGTGGCTTCGCGCTCTTCGGGCGTTGCATACGACACCAGCTGCCAAGCGGCCTCACGTGCCTCGGGATCATCCACCAGCCCGCGCCACAGCGCCCCCAGGCCAAACGCCACCGGCAAAGGTGCCGCGTCCGCGCCACGCATCTCAACCGTTCGCTTTAGCCGCACTTCCGGAAACACAGTGGACAGGTGCATTTCCCAGTCGGCCAAAGTGGCGCGATGAACCACTTTGCCGTCATCGATCCCCTGACGCCAAAACTCGCGGAACGTGGTGGGCTTATCGAACGTCAGGTAGACGTCACCGCGCACCACGAAGAACATCGGAATATCCAGCGCCCACTCCGCATAAGCGGCGAAGGAAAAATCGTCGCGGAACGCCGCGGGCAGCAAACCACAGCGGTTTTCATCGGTCTGCAGCCAGATCGCCGCTCGGTATGTCATGTAGCCGCTTGGCTTGCCCTGCACCAGGGGCGACGCGGCCGAAAGCGCCGTGACCAACGGCGTGACCCCAAAACCCATACGCATGCGTTGGGCAGCGTCGGTTTCATCCGAAAAGTCGAAGTTGAACTGCACCGTGGCCGTCCGCTTCATCATTTCCGGGGCCAGGCTGCCATCGCGCCCCTGCTCCGGTAAGAAGGTCCGCATAATTTCGTAACGGCGCTTCGGCTGCCACGGCACATCGTCAAGCGTTCCGAAGGGTCGAAAGCCCGCGGCGATGAAACGGATATCCAAATCTGTGGCCAGGCTCCGCAGTTCCACCAAATGGCTGCGCATCGCTTGGGCGGCCTGGGTCATGCTGGCGGCGGGGCCCGCGGACATCTCAACCTGGCCCCCTGGCTCCAAAGTCACGTTGTCCGTGTCCCGCCACAGCGCAACGGGGTGCCCGTTCTCAAGGCGGGCCGAAAAGCCCAAGCGTTCCAATTTCATCAACAGAGCCCAAAGCCCTTGCGGCCCGTCGAACGGCACGGGGGAGCCGTCGTGTCGAACGGCGATCTTTTCGTGCTCTAAACCAATCCGCCAGTGCGACGACGGCTTCGTCTGCCGCTCAAAGTAGCGGACCAGTTGAACGAATGATGTGACGGGCTCAGCCAGAAAGTCAGACACGGTGAAGGACGAGGGTTGTACCAGCATTGCACTTGTTCGGTTTAGGAAAGTTTGATGACAAGCAACCCGCAATGGTCACCAACCAAGTCGGCGTCACAGTGAGGTTACCCTTGCCCCCCCGTTATCGCCGCCCTTGGCCCCCCCAAGGTCGGGCCACGGACCCGTTTCGCCTCCCTCAACATTTTACGCATGCGATACCACACGTACTTACCCCAACTTTGCTGTGCGATTTGGGGCATCTGCCCTATACTCTTCGACTTCCTTTAAGAAAAAATGGCCCGTCTATCTCACGTCCTTTTGATTGATAGCGACCCTCAAGGTCTTGCGGCGATGGCCTTTGGCTTTGAGCGAGAGGGGGTGCGCGTTTCGACGGCCGCCTCGAACGACGAGGCCCTCGCGCAGCTGCAAGCCGAACGTCCTGAGGTCGTGGTGGTAACGCTTCGCCAAAGCCCTGAGGCCAGTCGCTTCGTTCTCGAGGGGCTATCAACCGGCAGCCGGCTGCCCGTGGTTGCGCTTGGAAGCGAGGAGCACCGCCGCGCCAGCGTCAACCAACCCAATGTGGACTTTTTACCCGTGCCGGCCTACCTGCGGGATGTCATCACCGCAACCCGATTGCGCGCGGCCACCCGCCGCGACGGCAAAGAACCCACAGTGCAAGGTGCCCTCTCCGAATACGGCTTGTTCTTTTTGCTGCGTACGCTTTTAACGCTCAAGCAGTCGGCCGTGGTTCAGATGGAACGGGCCAACCGCAAAGGCGAGATGAAGATCTGCAAAGGCGAACTGCGCACAGCCCAGGTCGGAACCATCACGGGCGCGCCAGCCTTGAACCAGCTCTTGCTGTGGGAGGAAGCCGCTCTCGACGTGCGATTCAAAGCCGTCACGGCCCGAGGCCAGTTCAACAGCAAAGGCCCAGCCCTGATGGAAGATGTTGAACGCTTCCTACGCGACTTCGCGCACACGGCCCGCGCGCTGGGATCCGCACAAACGGTCTACGAACCGGTGCCGTCACCCGCGGTTGAAGTTGCCTCCGAGGTAGCCCCCGTTCTGCGTCTGTTTGACGGTCAACGATCCATCAGCGACGTCTTGGATGAAAGTCCATTCCGCGTGTTCGACACATTGAAGATCATCGCTCGCTTCGTCGACACCCAAACCATTCGGCGCAAAGAGGGCGTGGAATCCCGCCCCGCCGTCTCCACGTCCGCGGCCAGCCCGCTGATGGAATCTTGGCTCAAAGGCGAATCGGACCGCGAACGCATCGACGCGGCTGTATTGGCGGCCGCTCATCTAGAAGCGTTGTCGCAAGCGCCGGTCGCAGCGGCCCCGGTGCAAGCCACCGTGCCCACTGTGCAAAACGCCCCGCCGGCCGTCTCGTACCAAAGCGGCAGCACCGGCCCGCTGCCCTCACCCGCCTCTCCTATCGCGCCCGTCGCCAACGGCACGGTCACAATGGCTGCAGCAGCCACGGCGGTCGGCAAGCGCCCGGAAGTCGCTGAAGCCGGTCGGGTCACGCGCGGTGAAATGTTGGCCAAGTCGTCCACGGAAGACAAAGCGGTAAAGCCGCGCCCCTCGATGGTGATCGACTTGCCGCCCGAGTACCTGGAAGAGATGGCGGCCCTAGAAGCGGCAGCCCCTGCACGGCCCCAGATGGCCGCCACCACAACGCCCGGGCCCGTCGCCGCTGCCCGACCCGACCCGGCAGCAGCGCCAATCAATGTCATTGCAGCGCCCGCACCCCGCACCACGGGTTTGCTGGAAATCCCCACGGCCCCCCGCGCGGCAAAGACCGCGGCCTCACGACCCACGGGTTCCATTGAACTTGATCCGTCTCTGATGGCCGAGCTTGAACCGCCCGCTCCGGCGCCCGTTGCCGCGCCGCCGGTCATGGCAAACCCGCGCGGCACCCCGATTCCCTTGGCGGCTTCGGCCAACGCCCCAGTCGCGGCTCGCAGCAAGACGGGCCCGCAAAGCAATCCGTTTGCCGCAAAAACCAGAACGGGCGAATTCGATGCTTTGGAGAAGGACTTTTTCGATCGCGAGAAAGATCTCTATAAGCCCGACAAGCCTGACAGCTTCGACGATCTCTAGTCAGTCGGGCGCCGCTACTTCGATTGCCACGTCAGCTCGACGCCACCCAAGGGGCCGCGCACGCGCAGCGTGAGCTCACCCGTGGCCGCGCCACCGAACGCGGAACCTTGATCTGGCTTCTCGTGTTCAAAAGTGGCGGTGTAAGCGCGCGAAAATGACGTCTTTTCCGGAAAAAACGTTTCTTCGTAAGGAATGGGCAACCGCAAAAACTCGACCTCAGAGGGAAACAACTCATCGCCCGTGCCATCGACGAGCGACAGGCGCCACGCCGAATCGCGCTTTTCAAGATCGTTCGATCGATAATCAGACGTTTGCACCGTGAGGTGAAACTCGTACACCGCGCGGGACTTCTTAAGTTCACTGGCCATCAATGCCGACTTCTCGTCGCCCGACAGCGCGTACGTCTCGGCGTATCTTTCAACATACGCCTCGCGGAATTCCCAGCTCTTGAGAGTGCCCCACATCTCGATCACCGTGCCCTCGTTCGCCGACACAAAGCGTGCGTGGCGGGTCCAACGGTTAAAAATCGCGGGGTAATCAGACGGCAGGAAGTGGCGGGAGCGATCGCCGAAGTCCACAAGCACCGGCTGCCCCGTGCGGCAACCTGCAAGCGTCACCACCCCGAGAGCGCTCCACGCGGCCGCGCGCACAAACGTGCGGCGGTTGGTGGTGGCAACGTCATCGCCAGTGGTGTTCTTGCTCATCGAAAGTCCCGTTTGGCAAACAAGGTGAAAAGCGGTGCTTCTTTCTCCAAGACTTCGCGGCCGCCCTCTTCGCGATCCACAAGCCCGATGATGGCTTTCACATCCAGGCCGTATTCCTTCGCGCGCGCCAACGCTTTCAAAGCTGAGCCGCCCGTGGTCACGACGTCTTCAACGATGGCAACGGGCATCCCCTGGCGAAGCCCCTTGGTCCCCTCAATCCACTGGCCCGTGCCGTGGCCCTTGGCTTCCTTGCGCACGTAGAACGCCCGCAGCGGGTTGCCCATGATGAAACTCATCGTCGACACGGCCGACGCGATCGGATCGGCACCCATCGTGAGCCCCCCCACCGCCTCCACGGAAGGAAATTTATCGACCAGCAACCGGTTGATCAAAGTGCCCACCAAAAAGTGGCCCTCGGCTCCGAGCACGGTTTGCTTGCAGTCGATATAGAAGTTGCTCTTCAGCCCCGACGCCAAGGTCACTTCACGCTCTTCGTACGAGAGCTGTTTCATCAGCTCAAGCAAGCGGGACCAGTGGCGTTGATAAAACTCGTCGGTCGACATGCCGGGGTTTTACAGCATGTCAGGGGCAAAAGAAACGACCCCGCTCAACATCCGCGCAGGATGTTTATAAGCCTTCTAGAGGATTGTCGCTAACGTCCTTCTTCTTGCCGGTATACACGTTCGACTTTGCGGCAGGTTTCTCGTCCTTCGCATCATTCTTGCGACGCGAAGACACCACTTGGCTTTGCTGCTCTTGCAAACGCCGTTGCTCTTGGCGCAACCGCTCGCGTTGCACTTCGTCCTTGGTGGTGTCGATCTCTTTTTGCTTTTCCGCGATCATCGCCGCGTACTTGGCTTCCTGCTCACGCAGCTTCGCCTCAACCTCTTCTTTTTCTTTTTGCTGCTGACGGCGCATGGCCATCTGCTGCTCTTCGACGTGAGCGTTATAGAAATAAAAGCCCGCACCGCCCGCGATTACCAACGCCGCGGCCACACCGATGATCGCGCCCGTATTTGATTTGCGGTGTTGTTTGGCTTGAGCTTCAAGCCGCATCTGCTCCTCGCGCAAACGCGTTTCAGCTTCGATGCGGGCGCGGCGCTCGGCTTCTTCAATTCGAATGCGCTCTTCGCGTTCCGCCGCCAGACGCATTTCCTCTTCGCGGCGTCGACCTTCTTCGGCTGCCCGGATCTTCGCTTCTTCAGCCTCGCGGGCACGGCGTTCCGCGTCCTCCTTCGCTCGCCGTTCAGCCTCTTCTTTGGCGCGTGCGCTGGCCTTCTCTTGGGCCACGCGCTGCTCCTCCATCTTCTGCAGTTCCTGCAGCGAAAAGAGAACTGAGTTTTCGGCGTGCTTTTCCTGCTGGGGCATCGAAAATGTCTCCTCTAACGGACGTAAGACTGGCCGGCTGGGCGCGAGCTGCGCTCACCTCACCTAAGGCGCGTTGCTTCCGGCGCGCCAAGTTGCCAGGTCAAGAATAGCAGCGTTGCGGCACTTCGAACAAGAACTTCTCTACAATTTTGATCGCTGCATGCGTTCCAACCCAGCGCAACGACTGGGAAACGCGGGCGTCCTGCCTCCGCCCACGGGAGCCTATCACCCCGAGCCGCGCAACAAAGTTGCTGTGGAGTGACTGCTGCCCAGACTCCCCACCCTGGGGGGCCGGCACCCCACGGCAACTACTTAAACTGCTTCAATAGCGCGTCCAGCTGGTCGTCCTTCATGCGCTTTGCCGAAGGCGACGCGGTGGCAACGGCTTTGCTCGAACTGGTGGAACGCGCCGCCAGTGTGCGCGTCTTGCTGCGCGGAGAGGAGTGTGACCTGTGGTGGCTGGTGCTAGCCGGCTTTGTTGGGGCGGCCGCTGCGACCGCCACCGGGGCGCTGGGTGCCACCGCGGGTGCGGCCACAGGAGCGGAAGCAGGCGCTGCCACACTGTGTTGCGCGGCCAATGCGATGGCTTCCTGGGCAGCGCGCACCTGCAGAGCCGCTTGGGTCGCCGCCTCGGCGTCCGCGTGCCGCTTGTAGGCAACCGCACCCAACGCCATCATCCAGACAACCACCAATCCAGCACCAGCGAGCGCAAGCTTCTGGTTACGCTTTTGGCTGGAGGCGGCTGATTTGAATTTTGGAAGTGCGTACTTGGAATGTGCGTCTGCGGTGTGGCTCATGGCACAGCCTCCTTATGCACATCGCGGGCCAGCTCGCGCAGACCGCGCACCCCCAATTTTACTTGCCACTTCGACCCCTCCATCGAGGCGACTGGGGGGCGGGCACCCCACGCCGGTCCTGCAACGTTCCCGGCCCTCACGCAAATGTGCCGTTTGCCAACGGGGCGCGGTATGGTGTGACGCTGTCGGAGAGCCAAACGCCCTTGCCCAATTTTGTGGATCTACACGCCCATTACCTACCCGCCATCGACGATGGGTCTCCGGACATCGAGACTTCCTTGAAGATGACCGCCGCGGCGGTTGATATGGGCTTCTCGCATTTGGTGGCCACCCCGCACCAACGCGCCGGTATGTACATGCCCAGCGCTGAACAGATTGCGGCCGCGGCCACGGCCCTGAAGGAGGCGCTGGCGCAAACCGGGGGTGGACTTCGGCTGGATGTGGCCGCCGAGAATTTCTGGGATGGAGTTTTTCACGATCGCCTGGCCGATCGCACGGTGCCCAGCTACCCCGGCAACAAGGCCTTCTTGTTCGAGGTGGAGCCCAGCTTGATGCCCCCGCGCATTGAAGACGTCCTGTTTCAGATCCGGGTGGCCGGCTATTTGCCCGTGATGGCCCATCCCGAGCGGTACCGTGCGATCCGCGCCGATCTCACACTCGCCGAAAAACTCGGTCGCAGTGCCGCGCTTCTGGTTGATTTGGCCGCGCTGGACGGCAGCCATGGCTGGACGGAAAAGCGGGTGGCGCGTCGTTTGGTCGAGGAAGGTTTGGCCCACGCGGCGGCCACGGACATGCACACCCTCAAAGGCGCCAAGCAGGCGGCCGCTGGCCTTGAATGGATTCGTAAACGAATGGGAGACGCGGCCTGCGAACGATTGCTGGGCGAAAGCCCACGCCGTATTCTCGCGGGCGACCTGCCTTAATATGGGTTGAGACTCGCCCCTTCCGCTTACCTGGGACCTAGATTGAAAGCCTTTCTGAAGATCTTCACCTCCTTGTTCGTCGGAGGTCTGTGCACCTGGCTCGTCGTCAAGAACATGGAGTGGCGGTCCGTTTGGGCCCATTTGGCCGACCTGCCGGCTCTGCCGCTGCTGCTTTACATCGTGACCTTGGCGCCCACCCACTTCTTCCGGGCGGCGCGCTGGGAATACCTCTTGCGACCGCTCGGCGTGTCACTGCCCCTGCGTCGGTTGCTGCCGATCTCGTCCGTCGGATTCATGGCGATTATGGCCCTGCCGTTTCGTCTCGGCGAATTCGTGCGTCCCTACTACCTGGTCCGCGAGGGGCGTTGTCGCATGAGCGCGGCCTTGGGCACGGTGGCGGTCGAACGGGTGGTCGATGGTCTCATCGTATCGCTCATCCTGTTCGGCACCTACGTCATGTCACGCGACCAGTTTGCGCGGCCGCTGGCCGTGTTGGGCGGCGCGCCGCTCAGCTACTTCGCCTGGTTGTCGCTGGCGATCTTCCTCGCGGCCACCTTGTTCTTGGGCTTTGCCTTGCGATGGCCCGCGCTCACGATCGGGTGGTCCCTGCGTCTGTCTCTGCTGCCAAAGCTCGCGCCCAGGCTGGCCCACAAGATCAGCGACAAATTGGGGGCGTTGATCCAAGGCTTCAAGGCTCTGTCACAACCAAAACATTTGGTGCCGTTCCTGCTGCAATCGTTCGCCTACTGGGGGCTCAACGGGCTGGGCATGTGGCTCCTGGCGCGCGGCATGGGCTTGCCAGTATCGTTCGCCGCAGCGTACGCAATGATGGCTTTCACGGGCGTGGTCATTTCGTTGCCCAACGCCCCTGGCCTGGTCGGTCAATTTCAGGTGGGCATCATCGCGGTGCTGGCGGCCTTCTTGAACCCAGACCTGGTGAGCGCGGCCGGCGGTGCCTATGCCATTGTGGTGCATGGGCTGCAGGTGGTTTGGTACCTCAGCACGGGGGTCTTCAGCCTGCGGTTCGCTGGCGCTGGACGGACGACGCTGCGCCAGATGGTGGAGGAGTCCAAGCACGCAGCTGAGGCCTCTGAGGCCGAGGCCCAAACATCATGAAGAGCTTTAACAAAATATTCCAAGCGTCTGTTTTCGTGTGTTTTTTTGCGACGGCAATGGGCGCACTCTCGCCCACCGTGGCGCACGCGCGTTCCACGCTGGATCTGCCCTACCCGGTCGACCAGATCTGGTCTTCGGCGGTTCGGTTCCTGCGCGTCGACAAGCGCTTTCCCATCCTCGAGAAGGACAAGGACGCGGGCTACATCTTGTTTGACTACGTCGAAGAGGCAGCCAAGGTGCACAAAGCCTCCTTGGAACTCGTGGCTGTCAACGAAAGCAGCGGCCGTGCAGCCACACGGGTGGTTCTGAACATCCCCGACAAGCCCCGGCATGTGGAAAGCCTGTTGCTCGAGAAGCTAGGGAGCAAAGCGAAGGACGACCTGGGTGCCCCCGCCCCACCACCTTCGAGGACAAAAAAGGAGCCGCCGGCCGAGGCCAAGCGCCCGAAGGACAAGGACGAGGCCGACAAGGCTCCCAGCAAGCGTGAACCCGAGGACGACCCGAACCAGCCAGTGCGGGGCGATGATGGCCTGCCCCGCCTACCGGTGCGGAAGGACTTTCCACGCCCTTCCGAATGACCCCAGCCTCAGCTGAGCTCGACCACAGCTTGGCCTTCCTCAACCGCTTGGCCTTCTTGGACCAAGATGGCCGAGACGGTTCCTGGGCCGGCGGCCTCCACCGGCATCTCCATCTTCATCGATTCAAGGATGACCACCACTTGCCCCGCCGTCACGGAGTCCCCCACTTTCACTTCGATCTTCCAGACCGTTCCAGCGATGTGCGCGTCGATGCGGGTGGCCATTGTGTTGCCAGCGTAGAGTCACCGGCGCACAGGGTCAAGTTCATCCCACTCGTGACATTCGTGGTGTCGGCCGCATTGCCGTCTATCGTGCACGCGCATCCCGAGACGGCCCCGGCGCTTGTGAACCGGTACGTCACTTTGGCAACGCAAGATGCGACCGCCTTTGTGTCCGTCGCACTGCTTTTTGGCGCCCAGCCGGGGTCAGCGGTTCGGGCGCAGGCCGATTTGAATCACGACGGCGTCATCGATGCCGCCGAGCAAGAGCGTGCGCGTGCCCGCTATCAGGCGGAGGCCACTCGCTGGCTGAAACTGCAAGTCGATGGCAAGGACGTGCCGTTCGCGCCGATCGCTTCACTAGATGTGGGGCCAAGCACCAGCGTCGCTGGCGGTGCCGTGGTGGCGGAGGCCACCATGAAGCTGCCGCTCACTCAGGGCGCGCGTCACCACTTCAGACTCTTTCCACGGGCCCACCCACCGCCCCAGGGTGAAACTGAAGTGACCGTGATCCTGGGCCCCGGCTGGCGCCTCGCAAGCGGCAACAGCCAGCAACGCAGCGTAAAACTCACAGGCCCGGCGCCGCCCGATTTTGTGGTTTCATTCGAGCTGGAAGCCAGCCAAAGCCGCCCGTCCCGCTGGCCTTGGCTGGCTCTCGCGGCCACGGCCTTGGCAACGGCGGCCGCGATGGTGCTGCGGCGCCGCAAGATTTGAGACAGGGTTGCAAAACGCAAACAGCGCCCCTTGCGAGGCGCTGTTTGTGTGAACTCGGCTTCGTTAGCGGAGCGGAATCGGGTACGGGAAGGTCAGGCCATCAGACGCTGGGAACCGCGCCGTCTTCACTGCCTTCTCCACGCACTCGCCCGTGGGCGTGCCGGCAAACTTGCCCGTGACGTCGGCGCTGTCGACACGACCGCTGGGGTCCACTTTGATGTTCACGTTGGCCGTGCCTGGCACTTTGTATTGGTCGTAGCAGGCCTTCGTCTTCGGCATGACGCCCATCATGCCCTTCACGATGTCTGACTTGCCCAAGGGGCCGGCCTTCTTGGCAGGCTCCGCGGCGGGTGTTGGACTGGCGGCCGGTGCTGGCGCCTTTTTCGGCGCACCGCCAATGGCGCCCGCCAACAGATCGTCCAGCGAGCCTTTCTTCGCCGGTGCAGGGGCCTCCACTTTTGGTTCGGCTTTGGGAGCCGGTTCAGCCTTTGTGGGCTCTGGATCGGCCTTGGCCGTCGTGGCGGGCTTCTTCGAGCCCGTCGAGCCGCTGGAAGGCTTTTTGGAGGTGGCCTTTTCATGCACCACGGCCTCTTCGCGAGGAGGCAAAGCTTCCTCTTTGACGGGCGCAGCGGCTGCGGGGGCGGCCTGAGGCGTGGGTGGCGGCTCCGCGGGGGCCGCGGGCACAGGTGCCGGCGGCGCTGCCACCACCACCGGTGCGGGTGGCAGCGGGGTTGGCCGCAAGATCATGTAAGACAGGCCAGCCAGCGCGACCACCACGAGCACCACGAGCGCCCACACATACGGCGGCACGCCGCTGCTTTGCCGGGTGGGCAGCATCATGGGCGCCAAGGGGGCGATCGGAGCCGCGGAGAACGTTGGCAGCTCGGGCGCCGACATAGGCATCCCACCAAACATGGAAGGCTGTTCGGTTTGCTTGCCGAGCGTCATCGCCGCCATCGAGCGGATGTCGATGAGGCCCGAGCCTTCGGTGACTGGTGCAGGCGCTGCGGAAAGCCCCCGGCCCGAGGACAACGGAGCGCTGCTGATCGAAGGCGAACCTGACCCAGCCAACGATTCGAGGTTGGAGAGGGAGAACAGCACCGAGTTTTCGGAGCGCTGACCCGTCAGGCCCGCACCGGCACCTGCAGAGGCGGGCGAAGGCGCGGACACCGGGAAGAAGCCTCCCCCCGACGAGACAGGCGCGGCCACAGGAGCCATGTGGTGGCTGACCGGACTGACCGCCGTGGGCGCGGGCGCCGAGAAGGCGTCCATGGCTTGCGGTGCGAACAAATCTTGGCCCGCGGGAGGTTTCCCGATCGCGGTGGGTGCGCCAAACACTTCTGTTGCTTCTGAACGACCACCCGAGGGGCGCTGTGCCTGGGGCGCCGGCGTCACGTCGGCGGGATCGCCGAAGATGCTCTCGGCGGTGCCTGGCGGGTAAACGGCCGTGGGCTGAGGTGCAAACGGACTGTCCGCGTCGTCGCCGCCACCTGAAGGGGGGGCCGCCGCCAAGGAGTTCGCGAATTCTGCTATCGCCGAAACCTGAATCCAGTCGGCCATGCCCTCTCGCCAAGCGAAGGTCTCGCCCGTGATTTCGCCCCGGCTCACACGGGCGGCTACGTCGGCCTCGGTCAGGGGGCCCACCTGTTCGCCCTCAACGACGACGTACCAAACCGCCTCCGCCTCGGCGGCGGGCGCCTCAGCCGAATGTTGAGCGCGCAGGTCAGCAGACGCGGACGGCTCTGCCTCCATGGGCACGCCATCTTCGTTGCCGCGCACGACAATGATGTGGCTGCATTTCTTACATCGAATCTTGAAGACTTTTCCGCGGACCTTATCGTCCGAAATCGAGTACTTCGCGCCACAGGCTTCGCAGACGATTTTCATTGAGCCCTCATAGAGTTAGCAGCCTCCACCGGGCTGCCTCGGCCACAATAACGACAGGCCGACCCTGTGGCAAGAGACCAACGCATGTTGGCAGGGCCGGCGAACCGAAAAAATATCAATAAGTTCGTTTTTGAGTCACTCGAAGGGGTGGCCCTTGACGATGGTCTCGTCGCGACCGGGCCCCACAGAGATCAAACTTAGCGGGATTCCTGCCAATTCGCTCACGCGATCGAGGTACTTCGCGGCGGTTTCAGGCAAGCCGTCGAGGCCACCATCAGCCTTGGTCTGCTTCCATCCTGGGTGCTCTTCGTACACCGGTTCGACCTCGTCGACGTCCTCGGGGTCACACGGCATCTCTTCCAAAAGCTTGCCACGCAGCTTGTAGGCCACGCAAACCTTCACCGTCTCCATCCCGGAAAGGACGTCGAGCTTGGTCAACGCCAGGCTCTCGATGCCGGACAGGCGGATGGCCAAACGCAACGCCGGCATATCCAGCCAGCCGCAGCGACGAGGGCGCCCCGTGGTGGAGCCGAACTCGGCCCCCGCTTCGCGAATCTTGGCACCCACGGCGTCATCCAGCTCTGTGGGGAACGGCCCCATCCCCACGCGGGTGGCGTAGGCCTTCACGATCCCGATCACGGTCTTGATCTTCGTGGGCCCAATGCCCAACGCCGCGCAAGCGCCGCCGGCCGTCGTTGACGACGACGTCACAAACGGGTACGTGCCGTGGTCGATGTCCAAGAGCACGCCTTGCGCGCCTTCAAGCAGCACATTCTTCCCGGCGTCGATCTGCTTGTTTAGAAAGTACGAAGCGTCGCCCACGTAGGGCGCCAACTCTTCGCCGTAAGCCAGATACTCTTTGATCACCGACTCCACGCTCGGCAGTTGATCCTTCGCATCGGCAAACACAGGACCCAACAGCTGCAGGTTGGCTTCCAAGCGTTTGCGAAACCGATCAGGCCGGTAAAGGTCGTCGATGCGCAGGCCTGTGCGGGCCGCTTTGCTTTCATAGGTGGGGCCAATGCCCCGTTTGGTCGAGCCCACGGCCGCCGGACCTTGCTCACGTACGCCATCCAAGATCCGGTGGTGCGGCAAAGTCATGTGCGCGCGCCTGGAAATCAGAAGTTTTGATGAATCAGCGAGCAGACCGTGCTTTTTGAAGGCGCGGATCTCCTCCAGCAGGATCTTGGGGTCGATCACCATGCCCTCGCCCACCACGCACGTAACTTGGCGGCGCAGCACGCCCGAAGGCATCAAGTGGGTGACGTATTTTTGCCCATCCACAACCAACGTATGACCGGCGTTGGCGCCACCACCCCAACGGGCAACGACGTCAGCGTTCTCAGTCAAAAGGTCAACGACCTTCCCCTTCCCCTCGTCCCCCCATTGGGCTCCAACAACGACAGCTACAGGCATTTTCTCTTTTCCACTTTCACTCGACGGACAGGGTTTTGGTTTTCTTCCCTGCCAAAAGAACTTCACTGTACCCCCAGCGGCGCGCGTAAGCCCGCGCGTCCTCGGAATCCATGGGCCCCGCCACCGCGGCCCGGGTACCGGCATCGCGCAGCTTGTGGGCCTGCGCTTCCGCCGCGGCAGGCTCGCCAACAACCAGCACGCCGCCTTGGCCATTGCGCGGGCCCACGGGCAAACCGCCGTGTTGCTCTTCCAGGGCGCCTGCCGTTAATTCCACGTCGATGGCGAAACCCACGGCAGGCCGCGGCCTGCCATAGCGCCCCATGAGAGCGTCGTAACGGCCACCGGCAACGATCGCGTCCGCGGCGCCGTGGACAAAGCCCTGAAAGCGCACGCCGGTGTAATAATCGAAGCCGCGCACCTCACCCAAATCAACGTGAAGGCGGGATTTAGCTACGCCACGCTTCAACAGGCGATCAACCACTTCACGCAGGTCTGCCAAAGCGTTGCGCACATCAGGGCTGGGCGCGCTGGCGGCCGCGTTCTCGAGAATGGCGGGGCCACCCGAAAACGCAGGCAACAACGCGGCAAAGGCAAGCATCGCCTTCGGTCCCGAGGCCTGCGTGAGCAGTTCGGCCACGCCCGCGCGATCGCGTTTAGCCAAGCGCTGACGGAACACAGGCACAAGCGGCTCAGGCAGACGCGCGGCTTCAATCACAGAACGCGCAAGCCCTGGATGGGCGAGGTCGATGGTGACCTCAGGCAAACCAGCGGCGGTGAGCGCGTCCAAAGCCGTGCCAATCACTTCGACGTCACCATCGGCGCCCTGCACGCCAGCCAGTTCAACGCCCGCTTGAATCAGCTCTCGTTGCGCGCGCGCCGCCGCATCGTAGCGAAACACAGGGCCTTCGTAACACATGCGAATGGGCCCCACTTCGTCGCGAAAACGCGTGGCCATCAAACGAGCGATCTGCGGCGTGATGTCGGGCCGCAGAGCCAGCACCTGCCCCGAGCTTGGCTCAACGAAACGCAGCGCAGACGCGCGCCCATCGCTGCCTAACCCCAGCGCCAAGACGGCTTCGTATTCGAAGGCCGGTGTGATGACCTGCGCGTAGCCCCAGCGTTCAAAGACGCCGATGAGCGTCTCAGCGATCTGTCGACGTGCGGCTGCGGCGCCCGGTGCAAAATCGCGAATGCCGGCGGGCAGACGAAGTGAGAGTGGTTCAACCATAAGGCTTCTTCGGTGACGCGGTTAAAGCTTGTTCACCGCGTTGCGGACGCTGCCCTTTAGCAGATAATCCACGAAAACTTCGGCCAGCTCGATGGCGACTTTGACCTGTGCCTCTTTTGTGGAAGCCCCCGTGTGAGGCGACGACAACACGTTCGGCAATTGCAACACGGGCAGCGGGCCGCAAGGCTCCTGCTCGAACACGTCCAAAGCGGCGCCCGCCAGGTGGCCGTCTTTCATAACCTCGTAAAGCGCTTGTTCATCAACGATGCCGCCGCGGGCACAGTTGATGAGATAGGCGCTCTTCTTCATTTTCAGCAGGTTTTCGCGGCCAAACAGGCCTTTGGTCTGCGGCGTCAGCGGCATGTGCAGGGTGATGAAATCTGACCGCGAGATCAGATCTTCCAGCGACACAAACTCAGTGCCTGCCGGTGGCCCAGAACCGGGGGCGATGTGCGGATCGTAGGCCAGCACCTTCATCTTCAGCCCCACGGCGCGGTCGCCCACCATGCGTCCAATGTTGCCGAAACCCACAACACCCAGTGTTTTGCCCGTGATCTCAACGCCCATGAAGGATTTTTTGTCCCACTGGCCGGCCTTCATGCTGGCGGTGGATTGTGGCAGCTTGCGCGCCAACGCGAAGATGTAGCCGAGGGCCAATTCGCCCGCAGCGATGCCGTTGCCCGCGGGCGTGTTGATCACAAGCACGCCCTTCTTCGTAGCGGCGTCCACATCGATGTTGTCGACGCCCACGCCGGCGCGGCCCACGATCTTCAAATGTGTGGCGCTTTCCAAAATGGCGGCGGTCACCTTTGACGCCGAACGCACCGCGAGGCCGTGATATTGGCCGATGATTTCCTTGAGCTGCTCGGGCGTGCGGCCCGTGTTGACGTCCACCTTCAAGCCTGCGTTGCTCATGATTGAAACCGCATCCGCGGCCATCTCATCAGCAACAAGCACCCGCAATTGATCGTGCGACATTTACCGTTCGGTCCTTTGTTCGTTCTGGCGGGAAATGACTCGCCTTTTCGGGGCGGTGTTCTAGTACACCTGGCCGACAAGGCAAACCCCAAACGTGGGCGAGTCTAAAGTGCGCCTTCGCGCGCTAGCCCCGGCTCGCAGCAAACTGCCGCATCTTTGCGGCCAGCGCCTGACAGCCTTCTAAAGGCATCGCGTTATAAATGGAAGCTCGAATGCCACCGACGGAACGGTATCCCTTTAGGGCGACCATATTGTCCTTGGCGCATTCCTTAATGAAGGCGTCGTCCAGTTCTTCGGAAGGCAGCTTGAAGGTCACGTTCATGTGGCTCCGTGCCGCCACGTCGGAAACCGTGCCTTTGTAAAAGCCACCCGAAGCGTCAATGGCCTCATAAATCGTCTTTGCCTTCTCGGCGTTGCGTTTTTCAATGGCCGCCAGGCCACCTTGACGTTCCATCCAGCGGAACATTTCCATCAGCACGTAAATGCCAAACGTGGGCGGCGTGTTGAGGCAGCTCTTATTGTCGGCGAACACCTTAAAGTTAAAAATCTCAGGCGTGCTCTTGGGGATGCGGGCGTAAAGATCTTTGCGCACGATCACCAGCACCACGCCCGACGGGCCCAAATTTTTCTGAGCGCCCGCGTACACCAAGGCCGTCCGATCGATTGGGTGCGGCCGGGCCATCATCTCGGAGCTGGCGTCAACCACCAACGTTGGGTGCTCGGGCCACACCACCAAGCGGTGGCCGTGTACGGTTTCGTTCGAGCAGACGTGCAAATAGGCAGCCTCAGGTGAAGCTGTCCAGCCCGTGGCGGGACGGTCGAAGTTGGTCTCTTCGCTTGATCCGATGATCTTGATCTTGTCGCCGTAAGCCGCTTTGGCCGTTTTTGCCGCTTTTTGCGACCATTGACCACTTGAAACGTATTCTGCCGGACCCGACAAGATGTTCATCGGAATCACGTTGAACATCTGTGTGGCGCCGCCCTGCATGAACAAAATGTCATGCGTGTCGGGCACGTTGAGCAGCGATTTGCACTTGGCGATGGCCTCATCCAAAACCCCGTCGAATTCTTTTCCGCGGTGGCTGACCTCCGCGATGCCGACGCCTTTGCCTTGAAAATCCACCAAGGCTTGCGCGGATGCCTCAAGCACCTCCAACGGAAGCGTACCGGGACCGGCGGAGAAGTTAAACAGGCGCGTGCTCATCAGGGTGTGTCTCTTTCCTTAGGAAGGGAGGCGGTAACATAAACCAAGCCGACCCGATGTGGGAGTGGGCGGGGGATGACTTTTTTCGCGAACTTAGGGGGCGCCTTAGGTGGGCGCCGTCCACTCGGTGCCCGGGGGACGCAACACCAGCTCATGGGTCCAGCCCCGCGGCGGTTGGCTGTGCAAATAGGCGCAGGCCTGCACGATGGCCGATTGCGGGATCGCGCGGTGAAGGCCGTTCTTTTCAATCCAGGCGCCGCTGCGTTCATTCTCGATTTGCCCATCGATGGGCAGATAGGCAACGTGTACGCCCTTGTCGCGCCATTCCTTGGCGGCCACCTGGACAAGCGCGCGCAATCCGTGTTGAACCGCCGCCAGCGCCCCGTAACCGGCCTTCGTTCGCACCCCTGAAGAGGTCCCGATCTGAAGAAACGTGCCCGAGCCGGCGGCCAACATCTGCGGCCCTACGGCCCGCAAGAGGTTCCAGGTGCCCTTAACATAGCCCTCGAAACCACGCTGCAGATCCTCGTCGGCCATCTCAACCAACGGGACGGAGCCAAAGCGCCCACCTGCCGTCTGCGCCGCGACACAGAGGTCAATTCTGGGTTCTGCCGCCACCACCGCCCGCAGCGTTTCGGGCTTACCCAAGTCGCACACCACACCGTGGCCCTGCCCGCCCGCAGCCGTCACAGCGGCCGCCACGGATTGCACATCGGCCTCCGTGCGGGCGCCGGTGACCACACGCCACCCCTGCGCACCAAAGTGTAAAGCGATCGCGCGGCCCAAACTACGGGCGCCAATCACGAACAGGGTGGGTCGGCTATCGGGGGTCCACGTCTCGGGTGTGAGGGGCACGCGGCCAGTCTACGAGGTTCGCAGGCCCGTGCGAGGTCCTAAGGAAGCAGCCTCAACCCGTCGATGGTGACCGGGAGGGTTTCACATCCAATGGCACGCACGGACACCCAAGCCTCTCCTTTGGTCAAGGCCGCCATTGCGCTTTTGGCGCTGACGGCCGCTGGCGGCGCGTTCTTAATCTTCAAGCAGCTGTCGCCAAAGCCCCGCGTCGTCTCAGAGCCGCCGCCCTTGGTGGTCGAACGGCCGCCCGAACCCCCACCTGCTGTTGAAGAACCGCCGGTTCCTCCACCAACAGCGCCGGTGGCCGTGGAGAAGCCAGCGGTGACGGCACCTGCGCCAGCCCAACCTTCCATCGATTCGATTCCGATTGACCACCTCGGCGGGGCCTTGATGGACGAGACCAATCCCGAACGAAAACTCGCGATGATCCGCCGGCTTCAAAAGCACAACCCGCCAAGCGGCCGGTACGCCGTCGCTGTGCTGTTCCCCGACCCCGACAAGCGGGTGCGCCTTGAGGCAATTCGTGCCGTTGAGGCCATGGACCCCGAGAACCGTGTGCTGATGCCGAAGGTGCATGCGGTCTACATGTATGAGCAGGATCCCGAAGTGAAGGCAGAGTTGGATCGCCTGGTGCAGAAGTTCCGGCCCCAAGAAGAGGCGGAATACAAGGCACGCCAAGCAGCAGCGGGCCAAACGAACGCCCCCCCCTAACCCGCGGCGCGGCCGCGTGCGGCACCCACCCTAGCGATGCAGGTCCTACCAAAATGGTGGCGCCTGCTTTTCTTGTCTCCATGTTCCAGCGAACGCTCCCGATGTTATGTAATGTTGGACACGCGTAAAATTACCCATTTGCGCTTAAGCCGCACAACGAGCTGGCTGGGGGTGATCTGCCTGTGCGCGGTCAGCGGCTGCGCAAATTCCCGCTCATCGGAGCGCCCAGAGGCGGCCGCGGAAGGCGACGTCACGGGAACGTGGGAAGGCGCTTTCGATCGCGACATGAGCAACGACCACGGCCCACCGGATCGCGAGATTGAACGCCACACGTGGCGGCTGCAACAAGTGGGCGCGCGCGTGCGAGGGGTGCTGTTCGTGGAGCTCACGCGGATCTCGCGCGACGGTCGACCCTTTGTTTGCAGTGGGCGCTCGCAGTTGACCGCGTGGCTCACAAGCGAGGTGAGCGGCCACAGGCAAGGCGATCTCATGATCATTTCCGAGCGCCGCGCCCCTCACGCCGAAGGGCCGTGCCAACCTCCGGCGCGCGATCCTGCGCGTTACCGCGCACGGTTGGTTGGCGACGCCTTGCTCGTCAGCGACGGCAACCATGAGCAGCGTATGGTGAGGCGTCACAACGCCAAACCCCGCACGTCACCCACGACGGCGGAGCTTGCGCTGGGCGCACGGAGCAACACACTCGCTCTCATCGGTCCTCCCCCAAACCTTGGCCACAACGATGGCAAGCCGCCGAAGGTGCAAGGCCACTGGGTTTGGGAGCAGCAGGCGCATTTACCCAACGGTGACGTCAAACGTGAACGAGAAGAATGGCACCTCGTGCAGGAGGGCAACGAAGTTTTGGGCTTTTACGATCGGACCGTCGAGCAGCGCTCAACGGACGGGCGTCTTTACCGATGCAACGGCTCTTTGGATTTCCGCACCGTGACTCGCTACGAGGTGCGCGGCACCGTAGGAACGGGCCACTTCGCGTTCGCCGAGCATGGCTTCGAGATCCTTGAGGGGGGCCCGTGCGACGACGGACGTCGTCAGCTGGACAGCTACGAAGGCGAAGTGAGGGATGCGGAAATCGTATTGAGCTTCGGGGTGGGACAGCAGGTGTTGCGGCGCGCGCGCCCCAACGTGCCCACGCAGAGCTTCTAGAACAGCGAATCGTCGTCCCAGGGCGCGGCGGCGAGAGCGTCGAACGGTCCGTCTTCGAAGAAGACGTCGTTGGAACGGCCATTCATCTCGTCCACGAAGGCCCCATCAAGCTGCCGAAGCTCGCAGCGCTCCACGTCCTCGAAACTATTGAACAGGCCCAGTTCGTACGCGCGCATTGTTGTTTCTCCCATCAGGACACCGGTCGCCATCGCGTGAATCACCATGTCGACTACATGTAGGATAAAGTATCCTTTTGTAGGATTTCGTCAAAAAGTTTCTGCCACCTGCGCAATATCCGTGGGATTTGTTGATGAACCGGTGTGGAAAGTGTTAGGACCGTTCGCCCCAGCATGGGACGGGTCATCGCGGTTGCGAATCAAAAGGGAGGCGTCGGAAAGACGACTACCGCTGTTAATCTGGCTGCGTCTTTAGCGGCGGCCGAGAAGCGCGTGCTGCTCGTGGATATGGATCCACAAGGCAATGCAACGTCGGGCCTCGGACACCCAAAACAAGCGGTGCAGAACAGCGTCTATGATGTGCTCTTGGGCGACGCCGCCATCGCGGACGTGGTGCTCAAGACGGAGCTGGCCTTTTTAGATCTGCTGCCAGCCAACCAAAACCTGTCGGGTGCCGAGATCGAGCTCGTGTCCGTTGAGGGCCGCGAGAACCGGCTGCGCAAACCCTTGCGTCAGTTGGCGGCGAAGTATGACTTCGTGTTGATCGACACGCCCCCGTCCTTGGGCTTGCTGACCTTGAACGCTCTGTGCGCGGCCGACGCGGTGCTGGTGCCGTTGCAGTGCGAATATTACGCCTTGGAAGGCCTCTCGGACCTCAAGAACACGATCGATCTCGTGGGGCGATCAATGAACCCAGGTCTCGCAATAGAAGGCATCCTGTTGTGCATGGTGGACACACGGCAGAACCTGACCGAACAGGTGACCGAAGAAGTGAAACGCCACTTCGGGCCTGTGGTCTATGAAGCCAGCATTCCACGCAACGTACGGCTTTCGGAGGCTCCCTCGTTCGGCAAGCCCATCTTGCTTTATGACGTGGCCTCGAAGGGTGCCAAAAGCTACCTGGAAGCCGCCAAGGAATTTTTGCGCCGGTATGACGACCACACCACCAAAATGGCGGCCGCTCCCAAGGATGAGGCCAAGCCGTGAACGCAGGCAAGCGTAAGGCGCTCGGCCGGGGTTTGGCTGCCTTGATCCCGGGGGCACCCCACCCTCACCCTGAAAGCCAACCAGCCGCGGCGCCTGAGCCGCCTGCCGTGCCATCGGGTGAAGGACTGCGTGTGATTCCGATCGAAGAGCTGCGGCCCGGCAGCACCCAACCTCGCAAAACCTTCAATGACGAACGCCTTGACGAACTTGCTGAGTCGATTCGCGCCCAAGGCGTGATCCAGCCGATCTTGGCGCGGCCAAGCGCCACCGGCGGCTTTGAGATCGTGGCTGGCGAGCGGCGATGGCGGGCGGCTCAGCGCGCGGGCTTGCACGAAGTGCCGGTGGTGGTTCGTGAGCTTACCGACCGCGAAGCGGCCGAAGCCGCCCTGGTTGAGAACCTGCAGCGACAGGATCTGAACCCCATTGAGGAGGCGCGAGGCCTTAGCCGCTTGATCAGCGACTTCGGTTACACCCAGGACGCGTTGGGGGCCCGCGTGGGCAAAGATCGCAGCACAGTGGCAAACGCACTGCGGTTGCTGAAGCTACCTGAAAAGGTCCAAACGATGGTGGTCGACGAGAAGCTATCGATGGGCCATGCACGCGCCTTGTTGGGGCTGGAGAACGCCATGGCCATCGAACAACTGGCGCGACAAACGGTGGCTCGAAACCTTTCGGTGCGCGCTGTTGAGGCGTTGGTGAAGAAGGCGCGCACCCCCACCGACAGCCATGCTGTTCCTGCCCCGCCCGCGGCGCCCGCGCGCCAATCGGCGGCGGCCCGCGATCTCACAGAACGTCTGCAAAGGTCTTTGGCCACGCGGGTTAAGATCATTGAGACAAGTCCCGGCACGGGACACCTTGAGATTTTCTTCCATTCTCTCGATGAGTTGGATCGAATACTCGGGCGCATCTTGCCCTCCTGATGACCCAACCAACCGAAAAACAACACGCACGTAAGAACGAACGCATCCGGGTTGCTCTGGAGATTCGTTATCGGTCTGCCGGAGCGTTTTTAGTTTCATATTCAGTGAACCTGTCTAAGGGCGGGTTGTTCATTGAAACTTCGACGCCACTGCCTCCAGGCGATCGCATCAACTTGAAACTGTTAACGCCCGAGCAGCAAACCATCGAGCTGTCAGGCGTCGTCGCTTGGGTGCGCCACGAGGCCGCCGGAAGCGAGCCCCCGGGCATGGGCATCGAAGTGGATACGCCCGAAGAAAGCTACGGCTTGCTTGTGGATGAAATGGCGTCCAAGTTTGCGGGCATCACGGTGCTGTTGGCGCTGGGCCCTGGTCAAGACCGCACGCGTGCGGTGGTCAAGCGCCACCTGGCGGCAATCGTTTCGTGCCACGTGGTTGACGTGGACGACGCCTTCTACCCGCAGGAAAACAAGACCTTCGATCTCGCCGTGGTGAACCTGGATTGGTTGGACAGCGAAGAGGTTGTGAGCCGCGTGCTTGAAGGCGAGCAGCCCGTTCCCTTGATTGCGCTTGGCCACAGCCACGCCAGCCGCCGCCGTGGCGATGAATTGGGTGCCGTCGCGGCCCTCGACAACCCGCCGACTTTTTCCGATCTGCGTGGCGCTGTGATTTCGGCGCTCACGCGTCCCGAATCCGTCACGGCATAGGCGCAAGCACGATCAAGCAGGCGCCCGCTTCAACGGTGGTGCCTTCGGCCAAGGGCAATTCGGCCACAACACCCGACCGGGGCGCGCGCGTTTCGTTTTCCATCTTCATCGCCTCCACCACGACCAGGGGCTGCCCCTCTTGCACGGTGGCACCCAACGCCACGAGCACCTTCACGACGCGCCCGGGAATCTGCGTGCGCAGCGACAGCGGCCCCGAGGGACCTCGCGGCTGCGCCAAGCCCAAAGACTGCAGCAGCGCTTTGCGACCGTCCTCCACCTTGGCCACAACGTCGAGGCCTTTGAGTGCCACGGAAAGATCGGCGCCCAACTTATCGACCGTGGCGCGCACAAGGCCGCCCTCCCCTTGCCATGACCAGCGGGTGCTGCTGGTCTGGCCAAGGTCGCGGCGTTGCACCCGAACGGCAGGCGCATCTGCCACCGTGACATCGTATGCGTCGCTCCCGGCGGAGCGCACGCTCACCAGGAGCTGTTGCCCCGCCACGGTCACCGCATAACGGCGGTCCACAGAGGCTCCGCTAGCCTTCCATGAAGCTCTTGAGACGCTTGCTGCGCGACGGATGCCGCAACTTGCGCAAAGCCTTGGCTTCAATTTGGCGGATACGCTCACGCGTAACCTCAAAGTCTTGGCCCACCTCTTCCAAAGTGTGGTCGCTCTTTTCGCCAATGCCAAAGCGCATGCGCAACACCTTCTCTTCGCGCGGCGTGAGCGTGGCCAAAACGCGACGCGTTTGTTCCGCCAGGTTCATCGAGATCACGGCGTCTGACGGCGAGATCACGCTCTTGTCTTCGATGAAATCGCCCAAGTGTGAATCTTCTTCTTCGCCGATCGGCGTTTCCAACGAGATCGGTTCTTTCGCGATCTTGAGCACCTTGCGGACCTTATCGATCGGCAATTCCATCTTGTCCGCGATCTCTTCCGGCGTGGGCTCGCGGCCAAGCTCTTGCACCAAGTAGCGGCTGGTGCGAATCAGCTTGTTGATCGTTTCGATCATATGTACGGGGATGCGGATCGTGCGGGCCTGATCGGCGATCGCGCGTGTGATCGCCTGGCGAATCCACCACGTGGCGTAGGTGGAGAATTTATAGCCGCGCTTATACTCGAACTTATCAACGGCCTTCATCAAGCCGATGTTGCCCTCTTGAATCAGATCCAAGAACTGCAAGCCGCGGTTCGTGTACTTCTTGGCGATTGAAACCACCAAACGAAGATTCGCTTCAACCAATTCGGCTTTCGCCAACTCGGCGTTGCGTTCACCGTCTTCGATTTCGCGCACGGTGTGACGAAGAACGTTTTCTTCAAGGCCCGTTTCTTCTTCAACGGTCTTGACCTTCTTCTGCGCGTTCAAGATCACGCGCGACATCTCTTCCAGCTCTTCGGCACGCAGGCCCAGCTTCTTGGCCACCGCCTTCTTGCGCACGTCTGACGAGCGCTGCTCTTTGAGCGTTTTGCGCAGCTCCTTGATCGGCATGCCCGAACGACGCTCGCATTCGGCCACTTCGCGGTTCGCCGTTTCGATGCGGCTCACGAAGCTCTTGAGCACATTGACGATGCGGTCGATCTGCTTTTTGTTCATGCGCAGGTCGTGCAGCGCTTCGAACATCTCGTTCTTGTGCTTGTCGACCTGGCTTTTGAGCTTCTTCTTCGTGGCTTCGGATGGCAGCTTGCCGTCGCCATCCTTTTCAAACAGCTTCTCGATCTCGCGCTGGTGCTTCTTAACCTTGTCGATGACCTTGCAGACGCGTTCGATGTGGAACTGCTCGTCGTAGTCTTCGGCCTCTTCGTCCGCGTCTTTGACGACCTCTTTGACCCGGATCTTCTGCTTGCGCAGCTTCTCGGCCAAGTCGATGATCTCGTTGATCGCCACCGGCGAACTCAACACAACCTGCAGCACGCGCCGTTCGCCGTCTTCGATGCGCTTGGCGATCTCAACTTCGCCTTCGCGGGTCAAAAGCGACACTGAGCCCATCTTGCGCAGGTACATGCGCACGGGGTCGTTGCTCTTCGAGAACTCTTCGTCCTCTTCAGCTTCTTCGCGCGCTTCTGCTTCGGCTTCAGGCTCTTCCTCGGGAAGCCCGCGATCGCCACCCTTGGTGGAACTGGCACTGTTCTCGACGATCTCGATGCCTTCACCGCCCAGGGCAGAAAGCCAATCATCGATTTGGTCGGACGACACGATGCTTTCAGGCATGTGGTCGTTGACTTCCTCGTATGTGAGGTAACCCTTCGCCTTGCCCATGGTGATGAGTTCGCGCTTCTTGCGCTCCACATCGCCATCGTCGCCGCCTGTGCCAGCGCGCTTCTTGCGTCCCGGTTTGGGCGCGGCGGCAACCACTTCAGGTTCGCCAGGTTCGTCATTCAAATCGTCGGCGTCATCGTCGAGCATGTCGATCATGGTCATCTCAGTGGCGTGGGGTGGCTTAATGCAGCGGTTGTTTTTTTTGTCGAACTAACTCGAATTGGCGAAGCGTCAAAGCGTGCACCTTGGCCTCGTCACCTTGCGCAAGGGCTTCTTTAAGCTGGCTTGCAACCATAGCGACTTCAGACTCAACGTGCACGAGCTCAAGCTTGCCGATCATTTCAGAAAGCGCATGATCGGCCCGCTCCAAGGTGCGATAACGCGCCCCGTCCGTGACCGCGCGAGCCACCTGCGGCCGCACGCCTTCCGGCCCGGCATCAAGCCACGCGGGAACATCGACCCGCAGCTGCGCGTCGGGCGTCACGGATTCAAGCAGTGACGTTACGTACTGCCGTAAGTCGGCGTCCACGAACAAAGCAGGAGCACGTCGCGCGGTGGGCGTGGCGGCGAGATCGGGGCGGTTGATGAGCAACGCGAGAACTTCAAGCTCAAGCGCTGGGACATGCCTTGGCGCGACCGTGACATCGGGCTTTGGTGCCACCATCGGCGTGCCCACGTTGTCGTCGCGCATGTCTTGGCGGCGGCGCTGTTGATTTACGGCCGCCCTCAGGGCGCGCGCGACCTGGCCACCATCGACGCCCAAAGCTGCGCCCAGGCGGCCTGCGTAGAGCTCACGCGCCGTGGGGTTACGAACCTGCGCCAGAACGTCGGCCGCTTGTTCAAGCGCCGCCACTCGCCCGGGAACAGAGGCGTCAGCCTCCATGGCCACGATGTCAATGTACTGCTCGACCATCGGACGGGCCGCATCGATCACGCGCTGAAACGCTTCCTTCGCCTTTTCAGCGCCTAATTCCTTGGCCAGATTGCGCACGAAATCGTCGGGATCCACGCCACCCGGCAGACGCGCCACGCGACCATCCACATCCGCTTGCAGAAACAGCGGCAAAGCCCGTCGCGACGCGCGCTCTCCGGCGGCGTCCCCATCGAAGATCACCACAACCTTGCGCGCCACGCGGCCCAAGATCTGCACCTGTTCCGCCGTCAAAGCGGTGCCCATGGGCGCCACGGCATTTGTGATGCCCACATCGTGCAGCGACATCACATCGAAATTGCCTTCAACCAACACAGCGGTTTCACTGCGGCGAATGCCATCCAAAGCGGCGTGCAAACCGTAAAGCTGCTCTTTCTTGTGAAAAAGCGGTGTATCTGGCGAGTTAACGTACTTGCGTTCTTTCGCGTCGGGATCCATCAAACGCGACGAAAACCCCACGGGCCGGCGCTGTCGATCCAGCACGGGCAGCATCACGCGATCACGGAAGAAGTCATAGTTGCCCCGTTCATTGCGCCCCACGAGGCCGATGCGTTCGGCCACGGCCAACGGGATGTGCTGCTCGTTGAAAAATTCGATGAGTGCGTTGAACCGCGACGGCGCGTAACCCACGCGAAAACGCGTGGCCGTTTCCTGCGACAAGCCACGGCTTTGCAAATACGCCCGAGCAGCGGCGCCTTCAGAACCTGTAAGCTGCTTCTCGAAAAAACCGACCGCCAAATCCATCGCCCGCAGCATGCGGCTGCGCTCGGATTCCGCTTCGGCCTGGGCCTGGCGCTCGGCGGGCGACAGACGATCTTCGGGCAACTCCACACCAGCCTGTTGGGCCAGCTCGCGTAGAACTTCGACGAACGACTGCTGTTCTATTTGCTGGAGAAAGGTAAACACGTCGCCTTTGGCTCCGCATCCGAAGCAGTAAAAGTACTGCCGCTGCTCGTTGACGTGAAAAGAGGGAGACTTCTCGGCGTGGAAGGGACATAGCCCCATCCAGCTTCCGGTACCCGCACGCTTGAGCTCCACATGCCTTCCGATGACCTCCGAGATGTTGGTCCGGTCCCTGACCTCGTCGATTTTTCCCCGTGGGAGTTGAGTCAAGACCTTGGGCAATGCCGAACCCTGCGCCCGTCGAGCGCCGTCGGTATCTAGCTCACCGAAGGCACGAGTCAAGCCTTTCGCCTGCATTTGCCGGGGGTTCCGCGAGAAAGGGAGGAGGCGTCCATACCTTCGCCTACTGCCCTTCTCGCGTGTCCCGCATGCACCTGCTGATGTGCCCGGAAGGCCGCCTTATTGGCCTTCGGTGCCCTGCAGCTTGTAGTCGTCCGCGCGCTTGAGAATCACGAATTCCACACGCCGGTTTTGGCTCCAGCAGGCTTCGTTGTGTTCGCGGCAGATCGGCTTGGTTTCGCCATAGCCATGTGACGTCAAACGTAGGCCATCCACCTTGCGTTGTTCAAGCGCGCGCTTGACCGAAGCCGTGCGGCGCTCCGTGAGATCCAAGTTATGCGCGTCGTCACCACGTTCATCGGCGTGCCCTTGGATCTCGATCATCTCGATCTGTGGGTTGCCGTTGAGCGTGGCGGCGATGGCGTCGATCAACGGGAACGAGATGTCCTTGATCACGTCGCTGTCGGTCTCGAAGTAGATCTTGTCCAAGATTTCCAGCTTGCCCTTGCGGACGATGACGCGGCCCTTATCGGGGCAACCATCTTCGTCCTCCGTGCCGTTGTAGGTCTCGGGCTCGTTCGGGCACTTGTCGTCCTTGTCGAGGATGCGATCTTTGTCGTTGTCGAGATCGGGGCAACCGTCCGTGTCTTCGAAGCCGTCTTTGTCTTCGGGATCGTTCGGGCACAAATCATCTACGTCGAGGATGCCATCCTTGTCGTTGTCGGGATCGGGGCAGCCGTCTTTGTCTTCGAAGCCGTCTTTGTCTTCAGGATCGTCTGGGCATTGGTCTTCGTCGTCTGGAATGCCATCGCCATCCCGATCGCTGTTCTGGTCATCGGGGCAGCCATCTTCGTCCTTGTAACCGTTCTTGGTTTCAGGATCGTTGGGGCACTGATCGTCTTCGTCGAGGATGCCGTCCTGATCGTTATCGGGATCGGGGCAGCCATCTTCATCCTCGAAATCATCGAAATCTTCGGGATCGTCGGGACATTGGTCCACGTCGTCCTTGTAGCCATCGCGGTCGCGATCGCCGATGGAAGGCTCGAAGATGAAGCCCACATAGATGCGTCCGCGCTCGGCGGCGCCGTAGGACTGCAAGATCCCCCAGCCGCCACCCGCTTGGAAGAACGAGTTGCGCGCCATGTAGAGCTTGATGCCCGCGATCGCTTCAGCCAAAGGTTTCAGATTCGACGTGTTGGGGCCATCAATGAGCTTGGAGGCCAGGCCGTATTGCCCGTAAACCTCGCCCACCAAATCGAACTTCTCGGGCACCACCGCGAAAGACACGCCGACGCCGCCCAAAAGCTCGTTGCCGAGACGAATGCCCTTGCCGGTGTTTTGATTCATGCCGCCGATGCTGTGGGTGAAGGTGGCGGGGTTGTCGATGAATTCAGAGTTCGAGGTTCGGATGCGCGCGCCGGCGTTAAGGCCGATGCGGAAGCGGCCGCTTTTGCCGAACTCGCTATCGATCACCGCCGTAGGCTGGATGATCACTTTGCCTTCGCCCAGGAACCGTTCTTTGTTGCCGGTGGGCAAATAAATCGAAGGAATCAGCGCGAAGCCGATCTTGTTGCGGCTAGCGTTCGACAAGCGCAGCTTCGGATGCACGCCAATGTCGCCCAAGCCTTGGCCCTCGAACTTGAACAGCTCGTCGTCGTTTGAGCCAGCCTCTTTCGGATCTTCGGGCGCCGCTTTGCCGGACATGATGCCAAGCGGAACCGAGAGCCCCAATTCGAGGCCCACCTGCTTGCTGCTGACCACGCCTACGGCACCAAACAACGTCGGGGTGACGAGGTTCTGAACGCGGAAACTGCGGTCGCTGGATGCCTCGAATGACAGCGGCTGCCGGGCCCACGTAAGCACCAAGCCGAAGGAAAAGTCACCGGGGGCAAGGATCTGCGACGCGTTCAGGGTGGTGAATCCCTTGCTGTCCATGGCAGGCCGAAACACCTGCAAATCCACCGGCGCCTTCGCCAGCTCCTGCGCTTGAGCTTGTGGGGCAAGGCCCACGAGGGCGCTTAGGGAGGCGGCCACCGTGGCCAGGGTCAGGGACAAGCGAGCTAACGGACGCACAAAAGAACCTGGCATGTATGTCTCCGGATTGTCGCCAGCGTGGACGTGTTGGGCCCATGCCGTTCGGCCGCCTTTATCGCATGGCAAGAATCGCTATGAAAGCGGTGATTTGGCTGGTGGGTTCAATTTCGTGGGGTTACACAATGGCAGGTCATGTCCACCACGCAGATCCTCGCCAGCAGCCGCGTTCGCCCTTATGGAGAGCGTGGTGCCGCCGACGTTGCCGATTGGGCGGCCAAGGCACAGGCCTACGGAGGCTTCGTGGCCCTGCCCTGGCCGCAAACGGGATTGGAACAAGCGGCGGTGGCGTTGGCGGCGCAAGGATTGCCGCTGGTGGGGGTGCAACTGCCGCTGCCACCGGAACCATTGCCGTCCGGTAGGCGTGTGCCTCACTGGGCCTCTTTGGACGACGCCGAAGAGCGCTTGGCCGCGATCAACATGGCCAACGAAACACTCGCGCGTGCACAAACGTTTGGCTGCACCTGGGCGTTCCTGGATGCCTTCTCCATCAAGCTGAAAGCGCCGTCAAAACTGTTTGCACAGTCCTACGGCGAGCGGCGGTGGGATCGCGACCGGTCATCCAAAGTCGCCGCGCGGCCCCTGTTGGAGGCGGCTTTAGTTGAGCGCAAGGAACACGATCAACGGCTTTGCGATGCCGCCCGGCATTCGCTCGAACGCTTGGCCAACGTCGCTGAGGCGCGCGGGGTGCGCGTCGCCGTCGGGCACGGAATCGGCCCGTGGCAGTTTCCGAGCCCACGCGAAGTGGACCTGCTGCTCGAAGAGTTCCGCGGCGGGCCGCTGGTCAAAGCGCATGTGCCGGCCCGGTTGGACGTGCTTGAAACGATAGGGCTGCTGACAGCTGACCGGAGAACCGCGCTGGCGCTCGCCCCCTTTGTGCTGGCGTCTGATGCGGTGGGCCTGCGAGACGACTTGGCACCGGGCCTTGGCCCCACGCCGCTCACGACGAAACTGCTGCAGGCTGCTGGCAAGCCGCCTGACGTCGTTGTGGTTTCAGGCCGCGCCGACACCCAGCCGCAAGAGCTCGCGGCGGCCGTGACCCGGATGAAGAGACTGGCCGCTCTCAGCCTTCCGTAACCAGCTTGGTCAAGCGGCTCGTGATCCCCTCGCGAATGGGGCCCATCATCGGCGTTAACAACAAACCGAGCGACACATCCACCAGCAACGCAGAGTCTGTGATTTTCACTTGAGCGTCTAATCCCTTGCGGCTCACTTGCATCACGTTCTCGCTGGCCCAACTGCACTTGGCGCCATAGTCAGCCTCAAGCTTGGTCTGGGCCTTTTGCAGCCTTGCTTTAGCGGCAGCGGCGTCCAGGGTGTGCGGGATTTCTACGTTAAATTTTGGCATGCGATGCTCGCGGTTAGGTTTCGTCTTTTCGAGGGACAAGCGCCCTCCCGAAGTCTACGACAGCTTTTGTACCCTGAGTGCGGCGTCCGCGCAGGCCCGAATCAGACCTTAGCGGTTCGTTTAACGTCATTGCTGCAAGACTGTTGAGTCTGAAGTTGCTTCAGACTATAGACGTGGTCCATGCCTCTCGTCTTTGAAGAAGTTCACGCCACCAGCGACCGCAAGAAGGTCAACGAAGAGTGGTTCGTGCTGGCCAACAACGGCAGCAGCCCCATCAGCTCCGCCGGCCTCAACGTTGTGGTCGCCCGCAAAGGCAAGCGCGGCTCCGTTCTCGGTCAACTAGATCCGGGGTTTGTGCTGGCACCGGGAGAAAAGATCTTGGTCTTGAGCGGCAGCCCCGGCAAAAAATCGCAAGGCACGCTGCCCGACAAGCCAGGCTTGAAAACATACTACCTATTTTCACACGAGCCGCTGCTGAGCGGCGACGGCACAACCATTCGCTGGACGCTCAACCAACTTGACGTGGCCCGTGTGGTGTATTCGGCCAGCGCGCCAAACGGCATCGCGACAGAGTGATTGAAGCGGGCGGCCCGATCGAGATCTGGAACCACGACGGAACCAGATCTCAAGGTCGGACAGAACGCTCAGATCTCCATGATCTCGGCTTCTTTTTTCGCCAGGATGTCGTCCACAGCGCTGACCGCTTTGTCGGTTGCCTCCTGCACGCGTTTGAGGCCCTGCTTCTCTTCGTCCTCACTGATGGCCTTTTCTTTCAAGGCTTCCTTGAGCATTTCGTTCGAGTCTCGACGCGCGCCACGCAATGCCACCTTGGCATCTTCGGCCATCTTCTTGACCACTTTGACCAGGTCGCGGCGACGCTCTTCGGTCAACGGCGGCATAGGCACACGCACCACTTCGCCATCCGAGTTGGGATTCAGGCCCAATTGAGCGGCGCGAATCGATTTCTCGATCTCGGGGATTAGCGACTTCTCCCACGGCTTGATCATGATCATGCGCGCGTCAGGCACGGTCATTGATGCCACCTGGTTCAGCGGCGTCATCGTGCCGTAGTAATCCACCTTCACTGCGTCGAGGATCGCCGTGTTCGCACGACCCGTGCGCACCTTCGTCAGCTCCTTCTTGAAACCGTCGATCCCCTTGGCAAGCGCACCGTCTAGCTCTTTGACCACATCATTGATCATTGCCGGATGTCTCCTCGTTGCTCTTGTCTTGGTTGGTTTTGTCTTGATCGTGCGTGGTTGGTTCTTCAACGCGGGTGCCGGCCCGCTCCTCCACAACCTTCGTGCCCAAAGGCTCCCCCAAAACCGCGCGCCGGATGTTTCCGGGTTTGGTCATGTTGAACACCAAGATGGGCAAATTGTTGTCGCGGCACAACGAAATCGCCGTGGAGTCCATCACCGCGAGGTTCCGGTTCAAAACATCCAAGTACGTAAGCCGTTGGAACATGCGGGCGTCGGGGAACTTCTTGGGGTCTTTATCGTAGACGCCGTCCACGCGCGTGGCCTTCATGACGATCTGTGCGCCGATTTCCATCGCGCGCAGTGCCGCGGCTGTGTCGGTTGAAAAATACGGGTTGCCCGTGCCTGCAGCAAAGATCACCAAACGCCCCTTTTCCAGGTGACGAATGGCGCGGCGGCGGATGTAAGGCTCGGCCACGCGTTCCATCTCAAGCGCGCTCATCACACGCGTTTTGAGGCCGCGCTGTTCAAGGGCGTCTTGCAGTGCCAACGAATTAATCACCGTGGCCAGCATGCCCATGTAATCGGCGTGGGCGCGGTCCATGCCCACGGAGCTTGCAGCCACGCCACGGAAGATGTTGCCGCCACCAATCACCAGCGCCACTTCGACGCCCAGGCTGTGAACGTCGATCACCTCTTCGGCCATTTGGCCCAGAATCTGGGGATCGATGCCGTAGCCGGTGGTGCCCATCAGCGCTTCGCCTGAAAGCTTCAGCAGCACACGGCGGTATTTCACGCCTTTGACGAGCGGCGGACCGCGGTGGTCGGGATCGATGGGCTTGTGAACTTTCGGCGACGGCGCTTCCGAGGAAGCAGATGCCGTCGGTTCGTTGTGGTTGTCGCCAGATCCCTTGCTCACCGCGTGTCCTTTGGTTTGAAACGACTTAGGCTTGGCCCGCTTGGCGCTTTACTTCTTCAACGAAGTCGTCAGCGCGCTTTTCAAGCCCCTCGCCCACCTCGAAACGGGTGAAGCGGCGCACGCGACAGTTCTCGCCGGTTTTGGCCGTGAGATCCGTCTGCAGTTCGCGCATGGTCTTCTTACCTTCAGGATCCTTCACCCAAACTTGGTCCAGCAGACAAACGTCCTTGAACCACTTTTGAATTTGGCCTTCCACGATCTTTGGCCACACCGCTTCAGGCTTGCCGCTGGTCTTCGCCGCTTCAGTGCGAATGGAACGCTCGCGTTCAATGGCTTCCGCGGGGATCTCTTCGGGCGCGACGTATTCAGGCTTCATGGCGGCGATCTGCATGCAGACCTCGCGGCCGAACGCCAGGAAATCCTCGTTGCGTGCGACGAAGTCGGTCTCACAGTTCACTTCCAGCAAAACGCCGATGCGGCTGCCGTGCAGATAGTTGAACACGGCGCCTTCAGAAGCCAAACGGCCTGACTTTTTGGCGGCGGAAGCAATGCCCTTGCGGCGCAAAAACTCGATCGCCTTATCCATGTCGGCTTCACACTCGACCAAGGCCTTTTTACAATCGGACATACCTGCGCCCGTACGGTCACGCAGTTCCTTAATCATGCTTGCTGTGATTTCAGCCATCGGACTTCACCTTTCAAAAACAAGAACACAAAAAACGAGGGAGGACATGCGGCACCTGAGAAAAAGGGGCCAGCGGCGATTGCAGCTAGCCCCTTCATCCTCATTCGGGCCGGTTATTCTTTGGCAGCGTCTTCAGGAGACGCTGCGGCTTCGGGAGCCGGCAGGTCGGTGCGGCGACGGGACACCACCTCAACCTTGGGGCCTTCGCCACCCGATGACACGCGAATCGTCTGGCCGTCATCGGAAGGCGCAGCGGATTGCGCGCGCACGGCGCGTTCACGAGCCAACTTTTGCCCCAGCATGCACGCGTCGGCCACCTTCGTGGCAAACAGCTTGATTGAGCGGATGGCGTCGTCGTTGCCAGGAATGGCGTAATCGATCATGTCGGGATCGCAGTTGGTATCAACCACGCCCACCAACGGGATCTCCAGCTTGCGGGATTCATCCACCGCGATGTGCTCGCGCACAACGTCGACGATGAACACAGCGCCTGGCAATTCGCCCATGTCCTTGATGCCGCCCAAGGCGCGCTCAAGCTTTTCCTTCTCGCGGGTCAGACCGATGACTTCCTTCTTCGTGATGCGTTCGAAGGTGCCATCGGTTGACATCTTATCGATGGAGCGAAGCCGCTCAATCGAACCTTTGACCGTTTGGAAGTTGGTCAAGGTGCCACCCAACCAACGGTTGGTGACGTAGAACTGGCCACAACGGGTGGCTTGTTCGCGGATGATGTCTTGTGCTTGCTTCTTCGTGCCAACGAACAGCACGGGTTTGCCAGCGGCCACCGTGTTCACGATAAACGTGAAGGCGCGGCGGAAGGCTTTCACCGAATACTGCAAGTCAACGATGTGGATGCCGTTGCGGGCGCCAAAGATGTAAGGCTTCATCTTTGGGTTCCAACGGCGCGTTTGGTGGCCGAAGTGAACGCCGGCTTCCATTAGCTCGCGCAGCGTGATGGGGTTGTCCACCGAAGCCATAGGGTTCGGCGCAACTGTTTCAGTCGTTTCCATTGTCATTCCTTTCGCGTTGTTTCCTCCGCCGACGTCACTGGCCACGCGGAACCGGGATAAATCCCGGCACGCCCGGTGGCCTCAGCCGGCGTGTGGTGTTTGAAGGGTCAGCTTTTTACCACATTTGCCCCTGATGCCAAGCGCAACATGAGGGAATGATTGGGCACTGCCAACGAGGGCGCCCTCGACCCAGCCGCGTGAGCTAGCTCAGGATTTCTCACGATTTAAAACCAATTGTGTGCGTGAAGTGAAACCACCTGCCATTGTCGGCATCTGCGCAGCGTTCCGAAAGCACCGTTGTTGTTGCACATGGCCTGGTAGTTGCTTGATGCCGTGCATACGCAAAAGATGTGTTGAAAATTCAACACCTTCAACACCTGTCCCGTGTTGAGGACTCGATCGAAAAGGAAGAAAAATGCCGCTTACGAAGTCCGGAGTTGAAATCAAGCCCGCCAAGGGCAAGTTGGGCATCCTGATGCCCGGCATGGGCGCTGTTGCCACCACATTTATGGCCGGTGTTGAAGCTGTTCGCCGTGGCATATCGAAACCGATTGGTTCGCTCACCCAAATGGGCACCGTTCGCCTTGGCAAGCGCACGGACAACCGCAGCCCGCTCATCAAGGATTTCGTTCCGCTGGCCGACCTGAACGACATCGTCTTCGGTGGCTGGGACCTGTTTCCCGACAACGCTTACGAAGCTGCCGCTCACTGCGGCGTTTTGAACAAAGAGCATTTGCAGCAACTGCGCGAGTTCTTGAGCACGATCAAGCCCATGCCTGCCGTGTTCATGCAGGAATACGTGAAGAAGTTGACGGCAACGCACTTCAAAACGGGCAAAAACAAGGCTGAGTTGGCCGCCCAGGTCATGCAAGACATCGAAAACTTCCGCAAGGAAAACGGCTGTGACCGCCTTGTGATGGTGTGGTGCGGTTCCACCGAGGTTTATCGCGAACCCGTCGCCTGCCACGCCACGCTGGCAGCCTTCGAAAAGGGCCTGGAGGAAAACGATCCCGACATCGCGCCTTCGCAAATCTATGCGTACGCCGCTTTGAAATTGGGCGTGCCCTACGCCAACGGGTCGCCCAGCCTCACGCTCGACACGCCTGCTTTGATGGAGCTGGCACGCAAGAACAACGTGGCTGTGACGGGCAAAGACTTCAAGACAGGCCAAACGTTCATGAAGACGTTGCTGGCACCGGGCTTTAAGGCCCGCTTGTTGGGTGTTGAGGGTTGGTACTCAACGAACATCTTGGGCAACCGCGACGGCGAAGTTTTGGACGATCCCGAAGCTTTCAAGAGCAAGGAAGTCTCCAAGATGGGCGTGTTGGATTACATCCTGCAGCCGCACCTTTACCCGGATCTGTACGGCAAGCTCGACCACGTGGTGCGTATCAACTATTACCCCCCGCGCGGCGACAACAAGGAAGGCTGGGACAACATCGACATCTTCGGATGGATGGGGTACCAGATGCAGATCAAGGTGAACTTCTTGTGCCGCGATTCGATCTTGGCGGCGCCGATCGTTCTCGATTTGGCCTTGTTCCTGGATTTGGCCCAGCGTTCAGGCATGAAGGGCATTCAAGAATGGCTGTCGTTCTACTGGAAGTCGCCACAGACGCCCGAAGGCCTTTATCCCGAGCACGATATCTTCATTCAGTTGATGAAGCTAAAGAACACGCTTCGCCACATGAGGGGTGAAGAGCTCATCACCCACTTGGGCGCTGAGTACTACGACTAGGATCCGAATCAGGGTTGAGGGGGGCGCAGCGCGTCCCTCTTGACCCAATGGCCGCGGGCGTTGTAGTTGCAAGCATGCACAAAATCGCACGCCGCGCGTTCCAAGTTCTTGCTGCTTTCACCCTGTGCGCCACCTTCGTGGGCTGCGCCTCAACCCCGGCCGTCCCCTTAAAGAAGGACGAACTGGACGGCGCCAAGTACAAGCTGGTGGTGATCTCAGGCCGTCTTGACCAACGGGTGGTGCAGTTCCGCAAGCGTGGCGGCGGCTACGTGGGCGTGTTGGTGCACAAGGGGAAGTTCCTGCAGGAGCTGGTGGGCGTGGCCGACGACATGGAAATGTTCCGCATCGGCCCCATTGAGGGCTCAGAGAATTCGTACGAAGGTGTTTTCATCACGTTCCAAGGCGACGGCTCGCGCACCGAAAGCGAAGTTAAGCTAACGTTCTACAAAGATAACTTCACGTGGAACCTGGAATCCGCCACCTGGGAACGGGTCACCGAATAAAGAATTCGTGGTGGGCGTCGTAAAGGTGTAGGGGTGAAATACATGCATAGCTTGCGAATGGCAGTGGTTGCCTCGACGCTCCTTGTGGGCATCTGGGGCGTTTCCTCGGCGGCTTGGGCGCAAGCCCCCGCCAGCACCACGCCGCCCCCCGCGGCCGTCACCGCCACCGGAACGGCCAACGCAAGCGCTGCCGTGCCACTTCCCACGGTCACCCCTCCGCAAGACGGTCAAGACAGCGAGACCGGAATGGACTTGCGGCCCCACCCCACGGAGCAACAGCGCCCCATCACGGAGACGTGGTGGTTTTGGGCCGCCGCTGCCGGTGTTGTGGCAACGACTGTGGCCATCGTCCTTGTGGCGGGCCGCTCGCAAGAAGAACCGAAGACGATCTTGGGGGATATGCGTGCGTTCCGCTAACCTGAAAACGGCCTGGAGCCGTCTAGCCATCCTGCCCTTGTTGGCGCTGCTCGGTGCATGTACGCAGGGGCGATCCTACATCGTGGTGGCCTTGCGCGCGTTTAGCGATCCGATCCCGGGAGTGGCGCAGGTTCGTTTGCAGTTGACAGCGTCGGGCATGACCGACGATCTGACATACGGCTCAAAGCCGGGACCCATGCTGGAGCTCACGCAACTGACGGACACGACCTTGTCGGTCAGCTTTTCAGACGCTTTCGTGGGCAAAGCCATGCTGAGCGCCACCGCACTCGATGTGAGCGGCAATGTGCTTGGATATGGCGAAAACCCCAACGTGCAGATCGCGGCGGGTCGCATCGCGTACGCCACGGTGCTGGTGACCAAAGGCGCCAAGCCGCCCGTGCAGAATGACGGCGGTGTGAGCGACGGCGGGTCATCAGATGCCGGCGCAGATGCAAGCTTGATGATGTGCACCGTGGGTGATGTGAACGCCTGCGGCGCCAACGGCACGTGTGGCCTTTCGTGCTTGGGTGACAAGCCCACGTCGAAGTGCGTGGCTGCGGGCACGAAACAGCCGGGCGAACTTTGCACGGGCCCGGGCGAGTGTGCGCCCGGATCGCAATGCGCCCAGGAGAACTGCGGTCCGAAGGTGTGCCAGAAGTTGTGCCGCACCAACGCGGATTGCGCCAACGGCGCCACGTGCTTCCGCGAACAAGTCTGCGGCAACAACGTTCCTTCGGGCGTCCGCACCTGTTCGCAACCGTGCGACCCGCGCGGCGAAGCAAAAGCCGGCTGTGCGGAAGGCTTGCGCTGCATCGTGTTTTCACAAGAAGTGGCGGACTGTGCGTGCGTCGTATCCACCCAATTCGGTGGCGAAGGCGCAACCTGCCAAACCACGGGCGATTGCCAACCAGGCACCTTCTGCGTGATGACGGGAGGCGCCCTCGCCTGCCGGCCTATCTGCAAGCTGACCGAGCCCGCCACGTGCGGCCCCGGCCGAACCTGCGAAAAGCTGACGAACCCCGTCTACAACACCTATGGGGCGTGCCTGCCCGCCATCTAAGGCGCCCGGCAAATTATCCACAGCCTAACCACAGGCTAAAACAGGGCAAGTTGCGGGAACTGTATGGGTTTTTCCGCGGGTCGAGCGGCGGGTTGACAGGGTGGAATGTGAACCCCTAACGTGCGACCCTTATTCGCACGCGACCCCTCCTCGATCTGTTGCGCATGGTGACCGCTTTGCCCGGGGCTCCGGCTGTTACGCCCGCGCTTGCACCCCTGCCGCGACGAAAAAACCCGTGGCGTCCCTCGGGTGCCGGCGAACCTGCGCCTGAAGCTTTGCCGACGGCCGAGGGGGTTCGTCGGCATGTCCGAAACACGTTGGCCCGCATGGCGACTTTGGTGGATGAGCGCCTGCCCGCGGCGCTGCGTTCGGCGACGTGGGCCTGGGAGCAAACTGGCTCCATGGCACTGCTCGACGAGGACGCCCTCGAGATGCTGCTCTTGGCCCGCCAAGACTTGCGCTATGCGGTCTTGATGGGGGAGCCGGCCGTGGTGGCGCTGGCCACCGAAGGCTTGTGGGCGTTGCGAACCGCTTTTGCCGTTGTCTCGTTGTTGGAAACGCGGCTGCCCTCCCTGATTCGATTACGCACACGAATGGAAGCAATGGACGATAGAGATCTCATGCCACACGGACGTCCCTTCTTAGACCTGGCCCCCGCCCTCCACGAGTTGGCCCGGAGGTGGGTATGAGTCGCGTGCGATGGGCATTGGCCGCCGTTTTGGCCGTGGTTGGTTTATTCGCCGCCGTTTCGGCGTTGCGAACGTATGCCGAGCACGGGTTGGCCTTGGGCATCGCGGCCGTCGTTGTGCTGGCAGTGATAACAGTTGCGGGCATGGCGAGTCTGGGCCTGGCCCGTCGGCGCATCCACGTGGAGCTCGCGGGGATGGCGGCGAAGGCGCCCGCGGGCACCCTTTACGAAGAGCGGCGCCAACGCTTGGAAGCGATCAAGGCGTCGGGCGCGCGCCCGGATCTGCGCGCTTTAGCCGAAGCCTCGGCGGCGAAAGAAGCGAGCCGCGCGTACTTCGGGCGTTATCTCGTGGCCACCACTGTGCTTGTGGGGTTGGTGGGCACGTTCGCAGGCCTGATGGAGACATTGGGCAAAGTGGCGCCGCTTTTGGCCGATGATGGAGCAGGCAAAGCGCTGAGCTTATTGGCCGCGCCGCTTTCAGGTTTGCATGTGACCTTCGGGGCCAGCCTTGTGGCGATCGTCGTGACGCTCGCACTTTCGTTGGCACAAGGCGATCTGGTGCTTCACGAAGAGCAGGCGCTGGCGACGCTTGAAGATCTGACCCACCACCAGTTGGTCCCCGCGTTGTGGCCCCTTGAGCGCGATGCCAACGAACGCACCGTGCGCGTGCTTGAAGGGTTGCATACGGAGATCGCGCAAGCGGTGGCGGGTGCGCTTAAACAAGCGACAGAAGCCTTGAACAAGTCGCAAGACGAGCGCATGACAGCGTTGGCGAAAGAGCTTTCGGTTGGCGCCCTGCAGATGGCCGACGTCGTTGGCACGCACACCAAGCAAACATCCGCTGAGCTTTCCAAGACGGCGGTGAAAGTGGAAGCCCAGCTGCAAGGCTTAACCGACACCGTTGCAAAAACTTTGGCGGAGGCCACGCGGCAACAGGCACAGCACCTTGATGGCACTGTCACGAAGGTGGCGGCCGGGCTTGTGAAGAATGCAGATGAGGTTGTGGCGTCGTTGGCCCAGCGGCTTGAAGCGAGCGCGGCCGCGGCCACAAAGCACGCGGAAGATTCGGCGCTGCAATCGGCGATGGTTGCAGAACAGATGACCGAGCACCTGCAAAAGGTTGTGGCCACAGCGCAGGCGCACCTCGCGCAGGCCGCGCAGGCCAATGCCGACTTGGCCTCGCGCTTGTTGGCCGACGCTGAGAAAGAGCGACAAGCGCTGTCGCGAGATGTATCCACGTCTGTGGCGTCGCTTGTGGAATCTGTGACCACGTCGGCACAAACATCGGTGGAGCGAACGGGCGCCGCGGTGGCCGAAGCGGCGAAGGCGTTGTCCGACACATTGGCACCGCTATTTTTGGCGGAGTCATCGGAACGCAAAGTTCTGGCATCTTCGTTGGCGCAAAACCTGGAAGAGCTGCACGCCTTGGTACGCCGCGCGGATGACGTGTCGGGCGCCTTAGGCGCGCAAGCGCAGAACACCAGTGCGGCGTTGGCGGCCACGGGACAAAAAGTGGTTGACGCTTTGTCGGCAGCCACGGTGGCGCAGGCAGAGGGACTGACGCTTTCAAGCGAACGTTCGGCTGAGCGCATGGCGCGGGCCACGGAGGAAGCCAGTGCGGCGCTGGCCACGGTGGCTGAGCGTGTGGCGTTGGCCTTGGGGCAAACATCAAACGAGGCGACAGCTCGTTTGTCGCAAGCCGAGGAGCGTTTCAATGGCACGCTTTCGACCTTGGCGTCGACGCTTTCTTCAAACCTGGAGCAAACCAGCCAAGGCGTGATGGGTGCATTGAACGCCAACACACAAAGCACCAAAACGCTGCTAGAAGAAACAAGCCGCAGCGTGCTGGCGGCTGTGGCCAGCAACACGATTGCCACCCACGCCCACCTGGAACAAACGGGTCGTAACATCAGCGAAGGCTTTGCCACCCTCGCCTCGCGCACAGAAACGGCGTTGGCCGAAACGAACCGCGTGCTTTCGGAGAGCGCGGCCACGATGATCACACAAGCGTCGGGCTCGTTGGTGGAAGCAAGCCACAGCGTGATCGAAAGCTTGGGCAGCATGGCGGCGCGCACCGAATCGTTGCTCTCGGGCTTGGGCCAACAAACTGCCTCTGCGGTGGACAGCGCCGTTCGTGGCCACGCCGAGACATTGCACGCCACGGCGTCGTCGTTGGTTTCGGGGTTGGGCGACGCGATGTTGGTGAGCGGCGATCGGCTGGAAAAAGCCGCGGGCAAATTGGTGGACGCCACGCGCACAATGCACGCCACATTGGAACCGCTGCAACCGCGTCTGGACGCGCTGGCCGGTGAACTTGAGCGGTTGACGCACGAAGTGGCTGTGATGTCGGCGCACGCCGATTCCGCGCATGGCAGCGCCGTTGTGATGGCCGAACTTGAACGCATGGGCGATGGCCTCGAACGTTTGGCCAGCTTGGTGCGTTTGGCCCGCGAGCCGCACGCGCCCGAAATGGAAGAGGCGCATTCATGAGAGCCGGCGTGGGGCGGCGACGCCTGTTCCCCGTCAATGTGTGGCCGCCGTTTGTCGATGCCGTGACGTTGGTGTTGGCGGCGGTGGTGCTGCTGATGTTGGTGGCCGTGCTCGCACAACACCGTTTGTTGGCGCGGCTGCGCACGGCTGACGATGAACTGACACGCTTGCGCGACGAGAAAGCGCGCATCGAGCGGCGCCTGCGGGCATTGGCTCCAAGCAGTGTGGTGGACATCGAGGGCGGCAAAGTCATTTTGCAAGGCGAAGTGCTGTTTGCATCGGGTTCGGACGCGTTGACGGCCGAGGGCGAAAGGCTGATCGGCACGATGGGTGAGGCACTCGCGAAACTGCTCAAAGCGGAACCGAACCAAATGGCGTTGGTGGGGGGCCACACCGATAACAAGTCGCTGCGTCCCGGTCGCTTCGCAAACAATTGGGAACTCTCGGCAGCGCGTGCCGTCGCTGTGTCGCGCGTGTTGATGACCGCGGGTGTGCCCGCCGATAAGGTGGTGGCCGCAGGGTTCGGCGAACACCACCCACGGGCGAGCAACGACACAGAAGAAGCGCGGCGCCGCAACCGCCGCATTGAAGTTTTGCTTGTTCCCATCACCACGGTGGCTTCTCGATGATGCTCAACTCTGAAACGTCTATGCCGCGCACCAAACACGTGCCCTCCCCCACGCAACGCTTGGCCGCCACACTCTATGCGCGCGCGGCGTGGGCGCTGCCTCGGATGCCCGCCGAGCGTGCGCAGCCTTGCGTGGCCTTGCTTGAGGCCTTCATCGCCAAGCCCACGCCCTCGGCATTCATGCGCGCCCATCACCTGATGGCGGTCACCCTGTCTGAGCACCTTTCGCAAACGGTGTTTGGCAGCAACCAAACACGTTCGTTTGAGGACGGCCTGGCGGCCCTGAACAATGTGGCGGTGGTGCCTGAAAGCGACATGGCATGCCTTGAGCGCGATCTGCCGGTGGATTCGCTGACGGGTTCTCGCTTGGCCGATCTGGCAACCTTGCTGCAGGTGTGGCGAGAGCTGGCTGGCCGCGCCGATGAGGAGCTCGATCGCATGCGGGCGCTGCGCGCGTCGGCACGACCATCGCGGCGCGCGCGGGAGTAGCGGCAGCACGTGGAGAGAACACCACGCACCGTCCTGATGATGTAACGTGCGTCAGGAGAACATCCACTTCACAAAGGCCACGAACACCACCACGGGCACGGCCAGGGCGGCTAAGAACAGCACGAAAGCGAGCGCCAATACCAAACCATCGGTGGGCTTTGGTTTCGTGACATCGTCTCGCTTGAGGAGCTCAAGGTTACGAGTATTTGCTTTGAACGCGATGTCGAACAAATCGCCGATCAGCGGCACGGCACCCAGCAGCCCATCTGCAGCCAGATTTAGCAACATGCGCGCCTGTAACATCCGCGACGCCTTTGCTTGCCGCGCCGCAAACACGATATAGAGCCCCAACAACAGCCCCACCCCATCACCCATGCCGGGGGCCACGAAGCCGAGGATGGGATCGAGGTAGTGTCGATCAAGAAGCCGCGCGACAAGCTCAGCGCGCTGGATGTGTTTGGGGGGCGGCGGGGATACCGGCTCAGTCTTGAGATTGAGGCTCATCGCAAATGAGTGAGGCAATACCCATGCCGTTGCCTTCACCTACAACTTCAGCGGCGGTCTGAAAGTTCTAACCGAGGCGAGCGGCAATGACTTGCCGTCCTTGGTCTTGATCTCGACTTTATGCTTCCCGTTTGGCAGGCCCTGAAACAACGTCACGGCATACTCGATCTTGCTGTCTGAGGCATTCACAGCTTTCGGTGGGAACACATCCGTGGACAAAGCGATTGACTTCCAAACGACCTGGTTGGTGGCAAGGTTCCATTCCTTCATCGCGCCTTCGAACTGCCAGTCGCTCGGCTTGATCACGACCCGCTTGGAATTCGATACGAACGACGTCGTTCCTGTACCTGTGCCGTTGGCGCCCATAACCATCCCGCCGCCATCAGGCCCCGTAACAGAACCTTCAACTGTGAACGAGAAATTAGAGCCATTGCGATTGGTGATTTTCAGTGTCCAATCCTCAACCACGCGTGCAGCCATGGAATCCACGCGCATCACCGCCCCTGGTGTCCAAGGCCAACCTGGCTCGGGCTTGTTGATGTTCTTGCCATCCCCATTGGGCCGCGTGAACGCGTAGTTTCCTGGAAATTCTGAGGGCTTCTTTCCATCGACAAGAATTGTGGCGGCCTCAGCCGCAACCATAGAGCCGTTGCTCACAATAAGATCAACTCGATTGCCTTCGAACTCGAACGCCAAAGTGCCGCCGTTCCACTTCACATCTTTACCAACCTCGAACGTATTCACCATCGCCAGTGGATCGGTCACGGTGGCGGCTGGATAGTTCTTGAACAGATCAACATGAAGCTTGGCCATCACCGTCATGCCCTCGGCATTGAGATGGATGCCATCCCCGGTAAGGCCTGTATTCGAAAGGTTCTTGGCGGCAATATATTCCTTGAACGCCGTGCGCGAATCGAGGAACTCGGCACCCAAGCGGCGAGCGACATCTGGGATGAAGAGATACGACATGCGGTCCACACCGGCGTTCCCAGCGTCACTGCCCAAATGCCAATTTTGAATGATGATTTCAGCGGTGGTCCGTGAACGCCAATCCTGCAAAATCCCGTCGATGTCCGTGTATCCGCCGTAGTTCTGGTAGATGATCAAATCTGGATATAGAGGAATCACATCATGTTCAGAAGCGCGCCGCATTCGATCCGCGGCCATGCCGCCGGCCGCCAACATCCAGGTTTGTATATCAGCATTCGGAAACTGCTTCTTGAGCTCATCTGTGACAGTGACAAACCACTCTTGTCGCGTGATCGACTGTCCGTAGAACAAGATCTTAACTGTGTTGCGCTTATCGGCCGTGCTGCTCTTGAGCAAGTTCATTGTGCGGGACATGCCGCTCCACACAGGGAGCGGTTTAGCGAATTTGGGCCCCGCTATGTACTGAGTGCCGCCAGGCAGAATCACGACGCCCGGGGGCACAGCGACTTTGAAGCCTTCGCCCCAGTTGCTGTCGTTGACGGCTTTGGTCAACAGCGGCAACGAGCCCGGGGAACTTCCGCCATCATCCGCACCACCACCGCCACCTTGCGACGTCGCTGTGCCGCCTTTGCCTCCGCCAGATGAGGAAGAAGAACCAGCGTCGCCGCCGGCGTTGCCGCCCGAGTCACCACCGCCGCCTCCACCGCCCTCGCCGCCTTGGTTTTCGTCAGAGGTTCCGCCACCACTTGAGCAGCCTCCCAATAGCAAGACGCTTGCACACGCACTTAGAGCCAAGCCGATACGGAACTTCATCGAACAGCCTTCCTCAAGAGGACCAGCGGCTCTCAGTAAAGAGTCGCTTCAGTGAGGCGGTTAGCATGCTCTAAACGCGGAGGCCTGGCGAGTGAATCCGCTTCTCATAAGTCATGTGTATGACGGGATATGCCCTATAGGACAGCAACCCTAAGCTATTGGATTGATAACCACTTCTTGTCGCCTATGACAAAAGTGCAAGCGACTAAAGATATAGAACTAGCCAAAAGCGTCGTCTACCGCGACCGTTGCCACACGCGTACGTAGTCCACGCGCATGGCTTGTGGAAACACGGATTCATCGATGCCGTGTTGGCCGCCCCAATTGCCGCCGATGGCCAGGCTCAACAGGATGTATTCAGGATCATCGTAGGGCCACTCGGCGTGCGTCTTGTGTTCGTTCGCGTAGGTGAACACGTGCTGTTCGTTGAAGAAAAAATCGATGCGTTCAGGCGTCCACTCGATCGCATAGACGTTGAACGTTGTGGTGGGATCCACGTCCACCTTTGTGTGGGCTGATTTGTGCGTGCCTTTAACGTGGTTGTACGCGCCCGTGTGGATCGTGGTGTGAATGACGTTGGGTTCGAAGCCCACGTATTCCATCAAATCGATCTCGCCACATTCTGGCCACTGTTGCCGTTGGTGAGGAGGCGCGCCCAAGGTCCATATCGCGGGCCACACACCGCGGCCAAACGGCAGCTGCGCGCGCACTTCGATGCGACCGTAGGTGAATTCCGCTTTGCCTTTGGTGTGCAAACTGGCCGACGTAAACGCGTGCCCTTCGAGATCACCCTTACGCGCTTGCAGCACGAGCTGGCCGTTCTCAACGCGCGCGTTTTCCAAGCGACGCGTGTAGAGCTGCTTCTCGTTGTTGCGCACGTAGCCTTCTTCGTAGCTCCAACGTGTGGGATCCGGTGGGCCGCTTTGATCAAACTCGTCGTGCCACACAAGTTGCCAACCGGGTTTGTTGATCGACACTTGTGATCCACGGGGATGACAAGCGCTGGCGGCCATCGCCCCCACAAACACGGCATAAAGTAGGTTCATAGGCAGCTGTTAGCGCGCCAAAGGGACACGCAACAGATCTCTGAGTGATCTCGCCAACCTACGAAATAGGCCGTCGCCACCGCTTGACCTGAACATCCGATCAGTTACCATCGCTTGCATGGCAACGTGGTCTTCAGCTCTGGCGGCACATCTGGTTCCAGCCCGGGTTTTGGAGCAACGGGAAACGGGCGGGAGGCTGGGCACGGGTATGGCCGTGGTGGATGAGGTGATTGGGGGTGGATGGCCGCGGGGGGGGTTGAGTGAGGTGGCGGGCCCGCGGTCGAGTGGAAGGATGACGTTGCTGTTGATGTCGTTGGGAAATGCCTTGGCCGCCGGGGAGGCTGCGGCTTTGGTGGATGTGGGCGGCGGGTTGGATCCGCGCTGGGCGCAAACGCTGGGGGTACCCCTTGTGCGTTTGCTGTGGGTACGGTGTGACGCGGTCCAGGCGTTACCAGCGGCAGATATGGTGTTGGGCGCAGGGGGCTTTGGTTTGCTGGCGATTGATTTTGGGGATCAGCAAGCCAAAGCCCCTATGGGCGCCTGGCAGCGCTTAAAGCGCACGGCAGCGGAACAGCGCACGGCTTTGGTGGTGGGCGCGCCTTACCGCCCGCAGGGCGCTTTGGGGCGTGTGGCGTTGCGGCTGCAGCCGGGGCGGCCCGGGTTTGCAGGCGGCGGCGCCACGCCGGCATTGCTCGTGGATTTGCACACGCAGGCGGTTGTGGAGCGGAACAGCGGTGAAACAACCAATGCCAAGCGCGATGTGGCTTTGCATTGGCCGCGCGCCGTTTGAACGCGGGAGGTGGTTTATGCGTTTGGCTTGTGCCTATGCGCCTCAATTGGCATTGCAAGCGGTGCTACGGCGATCGCCGGAATGGCTGCAACACAAACAACAAGCCATCGTGCTGGCGGCAGGCCCGGGTGAACGCGCACGCATCGTGGGGCTCACAGGCGCGGCGGCGCAAGCGGGGTTGCACAAGGGACTCACAGTGCATCAAGCGCGGGCGTTGGGCAGCGCGCGGCTCGACGATCGTTTAGAGGTGTTGGTGCGCAGTGAAGCCGATACGCAAGCGGCCCAAGCGGCGCTCAACGATGTGGGGTTTAGTTTTGCGCCCCGGGTGGACGCCGAACCGGGCCGCGTGTTCTTCGAGGTGGGAGATCTGATGCAGCTTTACCCCGAAGGTGAAGCCGCCATTGCGCGGGCGATCACATCGCGGGCGGCGCGCTTGGGTCTTTCTGTGCGCGTGGCCGTGGCTGGCAGCAAAGGCATCGCGCGCATCGCCACACGGGCCACCGGCGAGCACGTGTTGGTGCCAAGCACACCCACGGGTGCCGCGGCGTTTTTGGCCGCCCTGCCCTTGCAAGCGGGCTTGCAGGCGCTCACCAAAAGCGGTGATGAAGACACCGCCCTGCCGGCCGATGTGCGCGCCATCGCCGAGCTGGGCGAACAGTTGCAACGTTGGGGCGTGCGGCGGTTGGGCGATCTGGCGGCGCTGCCACTGCAAGACGTGGCGTTGCGTTTGGGCGAGCAAGGCGCACACTTGCGCCGCTTGGTTGCCGGGCGTGACGATGAACCTTTTGCGCCCGTGTTGCCCCCCGATGCGGTGCTTGAAGGCACCGAGCTTGATTACGCGCTTGAATCGATTGAACCGTTGGCGTTCGTGTTGCGTGGCTTGGTGGATCGCGTGTTGACGCGGCTATCTTGTCGCAATTTGGCGTGCAACGGTTTGACGTTGCGACTCAAGCTCGAACCGCGCGGTTATGACGTGCGCGATCTTGAAATGGGTGCGCCCACGCGTGAAGCACAAACATTGTTGCAGCTGCTGCGTTTGGACATCGCGCGGCGCCCCCCCACCTCGCCCGTGATAGGCGCGGAGATCTTGGCGCGGCCCGCGCGCGTGCGTGCTGTGCAGTTGGACTTTCTACGCCCGGCGGGGCCGCCGCCTGAACGCATGGCCGCCACACTCGCGCGCTTAACGGCGTTGGTGGGCCCTGAAAATGTGGGCGCACCCCAAGTGGCCGATAGCTTCAAAGAAGAAGAGTGTCACATGGTGCCGTGGCGTTGGTCATCCGCGCCCGCGGAGCAAAACACGTTAACGCCACAACTTGGCATTCGCCGTTATCGCCCACCACAGCCTGTGGAGATTCTGATGGGCCGAGATGGGCCAAGCGCTATGCACGGCACCGGATTTAGCGCGCGCATCCTGGTGGCCGCGGGCCCCTACCGCACCAGCAGCGAATGGTGGAAAGACGAAGGCTGGAGCCGGGACTATTGGGATGTGCACGCCTCGGACGGCGCTTTATACCGTTTGCACCAAGATCGTGAGAACGGTGATTGGTTTGTGGATGGGTATTACGATTAATCGATCAACATGCGCAATGTGCGACGCAACGGTTCAGCCGCGCCCCACAATAGTTGATCGCCCACCGTAAATGCCGACAAGAAATCGGGCCCCATCTTCATCTTGCGCACACGGCCGATGGCAACGTTCAATGTGCCGCTAACCGCCGCCGGGCTGAGGCCGCGCAGCGTGTCTTCCTTGGTGTTGGGTACCAAACGCACCCAATCGTTGCTGCGGCGAATAGCATCGTTGATTTCATCAAGCGGCACATCACGTGTGAGCTTGATCGTCAACGCTTGGCTGTGGCTGCGCATCGCGCCCACGCGCACGCACACGCCATCCACAGGAATGGCTGGGTTGCAGCCCAAGATTTTGTTGGTTTCCACCATGCCCTTCCACTCTTCTTTCGATTGACCGTCTTCCACGGGTTTGTCGATGAAGGGGATCAAGCTTGCGGCCAGGGGCGCGCCGAATTCGCTTGTGGGAAACGGCGCGCTGCGAATTGTGTCGGTCACGCGCTTGTCGAGCACCAAGGCCGACGCGGCTGGATCATCCACCAAGGCCGATGCCTCTTGGCCAATCATGCGCATCTGCGCCACAAGTTCACGCATGTTCTTGGCGCCCGCGCCCGATGCCGCTTGGTACGTGGATGAATTCACCCATTGCACCCAGCCTTGGCGAAACAGTTCCGCCGTGGCCATCAGCATCAAGCTTACCGTGCAGTTGCCGCCGATCAGGTCCTTGCAACCACTTGAGATGGCCTTGGCCATCACGTCCTTGTTCACAGGATCCAAGATGATCACCGCGTCGTTTTCCATGCGCAGCGTGCTTGCGGCGTCGATCCAATAGCCGCGCCAACCGGCGGCGCGCAGCGCGGGGTGCACCTGCTTTGTGTAATCGCCGCCTTGGCAGCTAATCAGGATGTCCATCTTGGCCAACGCCGCGATGGAATTGGCATCTTGCAAAGCGCCCGTGGCTTTCCCGCCCACCGTGGGGCCCGCTTGGCCCGTTTGGGAGGTCGAGAAAAAGTGCGCCTGGATGTGATCAAAATCGCGCTCTTCAACCATGCGGTCGAGGAGCACGGATCCCACCATGCCGCGCCAGCCAATGATGCCTACGTGCTTGGACATGCGCGGCTCTTTACCACAGGCGTGCAATGGTTGCGAAACAAGAAAGCGAGCCGGCCGCGCGCCGTTTGCGGTCGGCGCGGTCAGAGCGAGCGGGTCAAAATCTCGGTCAATTCTTCGTCCGTCAGCACCAGAGGGTTCTTCTTCATGCTGCTCGCGCTTTTCGCTTTGGCGACCACCTGCGGCACATCGGCGGGGCGAACCCCATAGGTGGCCAGACCGGGTACACCCAGGTCGCGACACAGGCTGATGACCCAAGCCACCGCGGCGCCCGCATCGGGAGCGCCCGCCAGCCACAAGCCCAGCTTCTCAAACCGCGGTAAAGCCGCATGCGTGGGCGCACGCGATTGCAGGGCCCGGTGGTTCACGTCCAAGGTGGCCGCCAAGAGTGCCGCACACACAGCGCCGTGAGGCGCATTGAACATGCCTCCCAAGGGCGCGGCAAACCCATGCACGGCACCCAAGCCGGCGTTGGCCAACGCCAAGCCACCATACAAGCTCGCAAGCGCCAGATCGTCGCGGGCCGCGCCATCGGGGCCGTCCAAAACGGCGCGGCGTACACTGCGCGCGCTGCGTTCGATGCCCTGCTGGCAAAGCGCGTCCGTTAATGGGTTTGCGGCGGACGACAAGAACGGCTCGATGTTTTGCGCCAACGCATCAAGCGCGCTTGATCGCAGCACCTCCGTAGGCAGCCCGATCAGCAAATCAGGATCCACAACCGCCACGGAAGGCAACATGAAGGGGCTGCGCAAACTTGCCTTCACTTGGCTTTGCGGCACACCGAGCACGGCGTTGCGCGTGACCTCAGAACCAGTGCCTGCGGTGGTGGGCACAGCCACGAATGGCAGGGAAGGCCGAGACAAGGTTTGGCCACGGCCCACAACTTCTAAGTAGTCCAACGGATCCCCGCCGTTGCCCAACAAAGCCGCGATGGCTTTGCCGCCATCAAGCGCGCTGCCCCCGCCCCACCCCACAACCGCATCGCATCCACGCCCCACCAGCACGCCACGGCGCACGTGATCGACCGTGGGCTCACCGTCGATCGGGAACACCGCGTGTTCGACCCCTAAACCGGCGAGTGCCAAAGCCAAGGGTTGCGCGCGCTCTGTCCGCTTCCCGGTGACGATCAGAACTTTGCTTGCGCCACATTCCTTGACCAAGGCAGGCACCAGTGCAGCCTTCCCTGCACCGAACACAATGCGCGTCGCCGTGGCGAACTCGAAGACCGCGCCCATCACCAACCGCTGTTGTCCGGAAAAACGTTGGCAAACTTTCGGCTTTCGCGTGGGCTGGCCATCATCGGCGCCACAGCATCGCGCCACACCTTATAGTGCGGGGTTTCCTTGTGAGCGGCGGCCGCGGCTGCGTCTTTGTATGCCTCCACCAACACGAACCGTGTTTCGTCGTCTCGATCTTGAACGACATCAAAACGTGCGATCCCCGGCTCCTTTACGCTGGCGCTGGCGTTGGCAACCGTGGCGGCTTTGAAGGCCTGCACGTGTTGAGGCAAAACGTTTACGAAAACATGCACCACCAACAATGACGGTTCAGCTGACATGCCTGCATTTATAGCGGAAGGCCGTCGCTTTGCAGGTCTGCAGCGGTCGATGTGCCCGGCCGCAGTTGTGGAAACAAGGCGGAGCAAGCGTCGAAGCGCCCTTTAAGTTGGGCGAGAACGCGGCGGCGGCTCTGAATGGCCAGCCGCGACCAAGCGTTGCAAGCCCTCGTTTGGTCGCCATGTGCCTCCCACAACAAGGCTGCACCGAAGAGCGTGGCCGCGGGGTCGCCGGCGTTCGACAAGGCGCGGCTCACCAGTCGTTCGGCCCACGCCATCCCACCGCTTTGCATGGCACAGGCGGCGGCGGCCAACGTTTCAGGATTGGCCTGCACGTCGGCCCGCACCAACGCCTCGTCAGGGCAAGCGACGACTCTGTTTGCAAAACGCGAAAACGTCCCTAAATCAGCCGCGCCACCGACTGCCCTTACAGAGTGTTCAAGTGCCTCGTCATCGGCAGCGGCAGCGATCCTCAGCGCGGCCTGCAAAACTAGGGGATCGGCGCCGCCTAGGCTTAGGTACGCGTGTGCCACTTCAGCAAAGCCGTGCGCGGGATGCGCGAGCAAAACGTGGCCGATGTCAACGAGCGACGGCGCCTGTTGCGCAAAGTGCGGGACGCTTTGCGCCGACGTCACCGACAAAAGCCACGCGCGCAAAAGCAAACCGGGGTGCGCCGGCTGCAACTGCATCGCGCGTTTGTAATGCTGTTGCGCTTCGTCGATCTCTCCCGTGCCTAGTGCTTCATCGCCCGCTTGCAAGTGCCACGGCACCACGGGAGGCAGATCAACGAACGCCTGTGCGCCACGATAGGCACGAACGGCCGCGCGATGTTGGTTCGCCGCCGCGTACCGGTTGGCACGAGCCCACAACAAGCTTCCCAGCCACTGCGCTTCGTCAGCGTGCAAAGGACGCCGTTGTTGCAGCTCTGTTAACAGTGCCACCGCACACACCTGGTCTTGTTGCAGCAAGCACGAGCGAAGGTCTGCCTCAATGTGCGAAGGCGCACGGTTGGCTTTCGCCGAAACAGGGCTTGGAGGCACAGGCGCGCCCAGAAACCAAGGCGGCCCCGTTGCACAACCAACCAGGGCCCAAGCAAAACAACAAGCCAACCACACAGGAAGGCGAAGGCGGCGCATCCTAAGCCTATTTGTAGTTGTCGTATTTATAAGCCAGGTGGGGGTGCAGTTCTTCAGGGCCCGGCACCAAAGACAAGAAACCCAAATTCGCACACGTGTCGATGTTCGGTTTGCCTTTGCACACTTCGGCCACGGCCTTGGCCAACGTTTTCGTGTCAGCAACGGTGGTGTTCTTCGTCATTGCCACCAGCGCCAGCGGCGGCAATGGTGCCGAGTTGAAAGCCACGCGCAGCTTGCCACCCTCAGATCTCAGATCGTCTTTGTAACGGTCGAGGTGTTCGCCCCACACCAACGCCATGTCAGCGCGCTTCTCACGCACGGCTGCCACGGCTTCGTTCTCGTTCTTCGCCGGCACAAACTGAAAGTGGGTTTCAGGCTTGAGCAAACCATCGAAAAGTACGTTCAACCACTGCATGTCTTTGATGTCGGTGGCCAGCCGCATCCCCGGCTGTTGATGAGGCAACGCCCCCACGTTGCTGTTCACCAGCGCGAGCCCGCGATACGCCAGCTTCTTCGGATCCCACACGCCCGCATGCCCCAGCACGAGCAGCTTTTGCTTCTGCCGCAACACCACGAACGCGTGCGAGGCCAAAAGCGCAAACGCCGGCCGTTGCGTCTTGAGATATTCCGCGGCCGCTTCGACGGACAAGAAGCCTTTCCCCGAAAGCGATCCAGGCTTCCACCCCGCCACCGTTTCCAGTCGCGCAACGAAGGCGTCGATGAAGCCCTGCGTTTTTTCGCCCGTGACCGCAAGTTCCGGATCAATGATCACAAGCTTGCGCGGCGTTGCCTTTTTAGGCGCTGCCAAGGCTGGCGCAGCGAGTGCCATCGCGAACACAAACAGAATCCGTGTCATCACTTTGCAAGTGTAGTCGCCGGTGGCAGTCATGCCACAAGACCGGACGCGGTCTATAGACTAGCGCCGTGCGCGTGACTAGCGCTGCGCGCGTTTCGGCTGCGCCAGCTCGTTCATCAACGACTTCAGATCTTGGCTGGGCGTGAACGACACCGTGGCTTGGCTGGGAATCAAGATGGGTTCGCCCGTCTGCGGGTTGCGCACCGTCCGCGCGTTCTTCTTGCGCTTCGTGAACGTTCCGAAGCCCGGATATGAAAGCCGTGCGGGCGTTTTGCCGATGCGGGCGCGAATGAAATAATCGCCGATTTCTAAGAACACCGCATCGACCATTTGAGCCACAGCCTTCTTGGTCAATCCCCGCGGAAGATCCTTCCGCGCTGCCACCCTCTCAATGAGCTCTGCCTTCGTCATTTCGCTTTTTGCACCCCTGGACGAATCCGCAAGGCGGCTGAGAATAGGGACCGACCTTGCGAGTGTCAACGCCGAAAACCGGCTTCTTTTTTCGCACGTCTAAGTGGTGGATTCTGGCGGGGCTTGAGGCGGCACGGTCCCCACAAAAATACGCATTGTTTCGGAAAAGTCCGCTCGATTCGCTTTGAAGTTTGGCTTGCGCAAACTGCATGTGTGGTTCACGCGAGTGGCAGGCGCACGCTAAGCCGCGTGCGCACTCGCAACATCGCCCATGACTTGCGCTCCATGAATCGTCGTGTGGCACAGTGCCTACATCAAGAGCAACATCGGGCCGCGCAACTGCCGCTCAACTTGCCGCGCGACGCGCGGGGGCTTACGCTCAATGTTATGGGCAGCGAGTCGAAAGTAACCTATGTCACGCTGTCGGCCGATGACGAGCCGTCGCGCGCCGCTTTTGCTAGCGCCATCGACGCCGTTAAAGCCACGTTCGGCCGAACCACACAGCTGTTCATCGGTGGCACACACCGCTCCACAAGCGACACCACTGCCAGCACAAGCCCCATCGACCGCAACATCGTGGTCGGCCACGCTGCCAGTGCACGCGCGCAAGACGTGCAAGACGCCATCGCCGCCGCACACACAGCCTTCCCCGCATGGCGTGCAACGCCCTGGGAAACCCGCGCTGAACTGCTGGGAAAAGTGGCAAGGCTCATTCGCCACCGGCGTCATTCACTGGCCGCGTTGCTGATGGCGGAGATGGGCAAGAACCGCGCTGAAGCGTTGGGTGAAGTGGAAGAGACAGCCGATCTCATCAACTATTACAACGATCGCATGGCCGAAGCCCACGGCTTCGTAAAGCCGATGGCATCGCTGCACCCTGCAGACAAAAACACGAGCGTCCTGCGACCCTACGGCGCATGGGCTGTGATCGCTCCGTGGAATTTTCCGTACGCACTGCTTGGAGCGCCAGTGGCGGCGGCTCTTTTGATGGGCAACACCGTCATTGCCAAGCCTTCGTCTGAAACGCCAATCACAGGTGCCACTTTGATTGACTTGTTCATCGAAGCGGGTTTCCCGGCGGGCGTCGTAAACCTGATAACGGGCGGTGGTCGTGTGTTGGGTGAGGCTTTGGTAAGCGATGAACGCGTGGCTGGCGCCACCTTCACCGGCTCTTACGAGGTCGGCTTTCACCAGCTCTATCGACGCTTCTCTGTCACGTACCCGCGGCCCTGCATCGTGGAGATGGGTGGCAAGAACCCCGCCCTCATCATGGACAGCGCCGACGTCGATCAAGCCGTCGCGGGGGTCTACCGTTCTGCGTTTGGTATGAACGGCCACAAGTGCTCGGCGTGCTCACGCGTGTATGTGCACGAGAAGGTGGCAAATGCCTTCCTTGCCAAGCTGCGCGAGAAAATGCGTGCGACCGACATCGGGAACCCGTTGGAGCGCGAAGTGTTTGTGGGCCCGCTCGCTACAAAAAGCAGCCTAGATGACTACGTTCGATACAACGCCCTCGCCCGCGAAGCTGGCGCGTTGCTCGAGGGCGGCAACGTTTTGCAGGATGGGGCTTTCGCCGCGGGATATTTTGCCCAGCCCGCTTTGTTGATGGGCCTTCCGCATGATCACCAGCTCGTCAAAGAAGAACTGTTTGTGCCGATCTTGTCGGTCCATAAGATTCGCACTTTGGAAGAAGGCTTGGCGCTGGCCAACGACACAGCGTTGGGATTGACGGCCGGTTTTTTCAGCAGCAAACAAAACGAAATCGACGCCTTCTTGGAGCGCATCGAGGCAGGCGTGGTTTACGTCAACCGCGCCGCCGGCGCCACCACGGGCGCATGGCCGGGCGTCCAGCCGTTTGGTGGCTGGAAGGGCAGCGGCTCCAGCGGCAAGAACATCGGCGGTATCTACACCTTGGGTTGCTACGGACGCGAGCAAAGCCGAACCGTGGTTGGTTAATGCGAGGGAGGCATCATGTCACTTGAAGACTTTGAAGCGCTGGCGCTGTCACCGATCACAATCACCACGGCGCTGCCGGGGCCCGTGGCTGCCAAGCGCATTGCCGAGGCAAAACAACACATGTCACCGTCGCTCATCCATGTGTACCCGCTGATGGTGGACCGGGCGGCGGGCTGTATGGTGCGCGACGTTGACGGCAACGTTTTCTTGGACGCGCAAGCCGGCGTGGCCGCAGCCTCCACCGGCCACTGCCACCCGCGCATTGTTGAGGCGATGAACAAACAGGCCGAAACACTGGTGCACATTTGTGGCACCGATTTTTTCTACCCCGGGTACGGCGATCTGTGCGGCCGCTTAGGAGCTCACGCGGACGCGTTTGCGCAGGCGGCGTTGGGCGCGCCTGTGGGATGGCAGACCTTCCTCACAAACTCGGGCACCGAAGCCGTCGAGGCGTCGCTGAAGCTGTCACGCTTTCACACGCGTCGCACGGATTTCATCGCGTTTCGCGGCGGCTTTCATGGCCGCACGTATGGCTCGTTGTCGCTCACAGCGTCGAAGGCGAAATACCGCAAACACTTTGGCACGTTGCTCTCGGGGGTGCACCATGCGCCCTATGGCAACGCTGACTTCATCGAGAAGGAATTGTTCCCGCGCACCGTGAATCCAGACGATGTGGCGGCCATCATTGTTGAACCGGTGCTGGGGGAAGGCGGCTACATCGTGCCCGACGTCGCGTTCTTGCAGCAGCTGCGCGCCATTTGCGACAAGCACGGCATCATGTTGGTGTTTGATGAAGTGCAATCAGGCATGGGCCGCACGGGACGAATGTTCTCCGCCGAACATTTTGGTGTGGTACCCGACATGTTCACCTTGGCCAAGGGTTTGGCTTCGGGCATGCCACTGGGTGCGCTGGTCGCACGTAAGAACGTCATGACTTGGCCCCCTGGCAGCCACGGTTCAACCTGTGGCGGCAACCCTGTTTGCATCGCCTCGGCCTTGGCCACACTTGATCTGCTTGAAAGCGGTCTCGTGGCCGCGTCTGATCGTGTAGGCGGCGTGTTTCGTGCGACACTTGAGGAACGTTTGACTGCGTTGCCAAATGTGGTTGAAGTCCGCGGCCTGGGGTTGATGATTGGCGTCGAGTTCAGCACCGACCAAGAAGCCGATCGGATCTCGCAAGAATGTTTTGCCCGCGGGCTTCTGGTTCTAGAATGTGGAGATAAGGCCATAAGGCTTTCCCCTCCCCTCATCATCACTGAGTCTCAGGCGGCGGCGGCGGCGGAAATCTTCGTGTCCGTGACAGCGAATTCTGCATGAGATCCCCAAGACCGCCTCGACCCACCCCCACGCCTGCTCAGGCTCATAAAACCTTCTTCACGTGGACCGCCCAGAAAGATGCGGTGCCACTTGAGATCGTGGGCGGCCAAGGCGCCACATTCCACACCGCGCAAGGGGCCCATTGGTTGGACCTCGGCAGCATGGTGTGGAACGCCAACCTTGGGCACGGCCACCCCGGCATGCGGCAGGCCCTGATGGCCGCGGCGGAACGATCGTTGTTGGTGACGCCTTCGGCTGTGTTCCCGGAAAAAACGCTGGCCGCGGAACGCCTGCTCGACGTTGCCCCTCCCGGGTTGGCGTCGGGCAAAGTGTTTTTGTGTTTGTCGGGCGCCGAAGCCAACGAGAACGCCATCAAGATTGCGCTGCAGTTCACGGGGCGCCGCAAAATCGTTTACCGCGATCGCAGCTATCACGGCGCCACGCTGGCGATGCTGGCGATGTCGGGCGATTCACGCAAGCTGGGATTTGATGTGGGCGTTTCGGTGGGCGTGCCCTGGAGCGATCCCTATTCGGCCAACCCCTGTGAAGGCGATCTGGAGGCGTTGCTTAAAGCCGAAGGGCCCGACACCGTGGCGGCCGTCATCCTTGAAGGCGTCGTGGGCGCCAACGGTGTGTTCCCACCGCCGCGATCGTATTACCGAAACATTCGCCAGATCTGCGATCGCTACGGCGTGCTGTTCATCGCCGACGAAGTGCTTTCCGGCTTCGGCCGCACGGGCCGCTGGTTCGCGGTGGATCATGACGGCGCTTCGCCCGATCTACTCACGTGTGCCAAGGGCCTCACGGGTGGCTACGCGCCGGGTGGTGCCGTGATCGCTAGCGGCCGCGTGGCGCGACACTTTGATGATTTGCCACTGCGTTGTGGCCTCACCAATTACGCCCATCCGTTATCGTGCGCGGCAATCGCTGCGGCGGTGGACATTTACAAAAAAGAATCGCTGATCCCAAAGGCCGCGCGTTTGGGTGAGTGGCTTAAGCGGCGGTTGCCGTTGTGGACGCGGAACCGCCCGTTCGTCCGCGACGTGCGCGGCGTGGGCCTGCTGTGGGCGATTGAACTTAACGAGCCCCACGCGCCGTCCGTCGCCAGTGCCGAGCGCATGAAACGACTCGCGGCCAAACTAACCGAGCTGCGCATTCACTTGCACAAGCGTGACAACTTGGTGTTCTTGGCGCCGCCCCTGGTGATCTCCGAGGAAGAGCTCGAAGATGGCATCGAACGGTTGGGTGCCGCGATCGATGAGGTGTGGTCCACATGATGCCGGGCTCGAAGGTGGTGGCCAACGCGCAGGAGGCGTTGCTGGGCCTGTCAGACGGAATGCGCGTTATGGCGGGCGGCTTTGGGCTGTGTGGCAACGCCGAGCATTGCATCGCCGAAATCGCGCGTCTCGGCGTGCGCGATCTAACGATCATCAGCAACAACTGTGGCAACCAAGGCCAAGGGCTCGCGGTGCTGCTGCAACAGCGCCAAGTGCAGAAAGTGATCTGCAGCTTCATCGGGGGCAACCCCGATCTCGAAGCGCAATACCTCGCCAAACAAATCGAAGTGGAGTTGAACCCGCAGGGCACCTTGGCCGAACGCATTCGTGCCGGCGGTGCTGGCATCGGCGGCTTCTTCACACGCACGGGCGTTGGCACCGTGGTGGCGGAGGGCAAAGAGGTGCGCGAGATCGACGGCCAGCTTTACGTGCTGGAATCACCGTTGGTGGCAGACTTTGCCATCGTGCGCGCCGCCGTGGGCGATCCCGATGGCAACCTGCGCTTTGCCCGCACGGCGCGCAACTTCAACCCGCTTGTGGCCACGGCCGCCAAGATCACGGTGGCCGAGGTTGATAAGCTGGTGGGACGCGGAGACCTGGATCCCGACGACGTGCACCTGCCCGGAATTTACGTGACCCGCCTGTTCGAGGCCCGCGATCACAAAAACACCATCGAACACCGCACCACCCGCACGCGAGGCGCACCATGAGTTGGTCGCGGGACGATATGGTTGTGCGTGCGGGCCTCGAGTTGCGTTCGGGCCAAGTTGTGAACTTGGGCATCGGCATGCCCACGTTGGTGGCCAACGTTGTGCCGCCCGGCGTGCACGTGGTGTTGCATTCCGAGAACGGCCTCCTAGGTATGGGCCCTTTCCCTTACGAGGACGAAATCGATCCGCAGCTCATCAACGCGGGCAAACAACTGGTCACGGCGTTGCCGGGCGCCAGCGTTTTTGATTCGGCGCAATCGTTCGCGATGATTCGCGGTGGCCACGTGGACCTGGCCATCCTTGGTGGTCTGGAAGTGAGTGTCAGCGGTGATTTGGCCAACTGGGCGGTGCCAGGCAAGATGGTGACGGGTATGGGGGGCGCGATGGATCTGGCCGCGGGGGCCAAACGCGTGGTGGTGTTGCAAACCCACGCCGCCAAAGACGGCACACCGAAACTGGTGCAATCCCTCACGCTGCCCACCACGGCGCTGGCGTGCGTGAAGCGCATCATCACGGATTTGGGTGTCTTTGATCCCGCGGGCAACCATTTCGTGTGCCACGAGCGCGCCACGGACGTGAGCGAAGAGGACATCGTGAAACTTACGGGCGCGCGTGTTGTGTTCGCGCCCAGCGCATCACCTTAGCGTGAGCACAAATTGCTGGCGGCCCCGCTGCACAATCAGGCGGGCGTAGCCGCCTTCTTGCAACACCGTCTCCAGCCGTTTGAGCAGAGGCACCGTCACGGGCGTGCGGTCAATCGCCAACAGCCAATCATCACGGACCAATTCGCCGCTCGTAAAGGCGTTGGGATCCACGTCAATCACACGCACGCCCTGCCCTGCTCGCAAGCCCACGCTTTTTGATTCTTCAGGCGACAGCGGCGCCACCCGCAACCCAAGCACGGCGTCCCCGGCGGCGCGCTCCTCTAGAACGGCTTCCGTTTCGAAGCGCTGCTTGCCACGCAGAAACGCCACTTTGACCTTCGCCCCGGGCGTCAGTTGCGCAATCACCTGCGCCAGTTGATTCTTTCGACCAATCGGCCGCCCGGCGATCTCAACGATCACATCGTTTTGTTTGATGCCCGCGCGCGCGGCCGGTGAATTCTCAACCACGAATTTCACCAGGGCTCCGGCGCTTTGATCGAGGCCAAACTTGGTGGAAAGCTCCGGCGTGACGTCCTCGGTTGAAACACCCAAATAACCACGCGCCACCTGCCCCGACTTCTGCAATTGGCCCGCGATGCTTCGAGCCAAATTGATCGGGATTGCAAACCCCACGTTCATCGCCACGGCGGGATTTAAGATGGCCGAATTGATGCCAATCACTTCACCGCGGAAGTTGAACAACGGGCCACCCGAGTTGCCTTGGTTGATGGCCGCGTCGGTTTGGATGAAGTCTTGGTACACGGGCTCAATCTCGCCCAGTTTCGTGCCAAGGGATCGGTTCTTGGCGCTAACGATCCCCATCGTCACCGTTTGCCCCAACCCCAGCGGGTTGCCAATCGCCAAAACATAATCACCCACGGCCAACACGTCTGAATCACCAAGCACAGCTGGGCTTAGATCAGCGGGGGGCTTGTCTAACTTCACCACAGCAACGTCGCTGGAAGGATCGTTGCCCAAAACTTTTGCGGAAAAGCTGCGCTGATCGTCCAAGATCACGATGACTTCGTCGGCACCCGCCACGACATGGTTATTGGTGAGGATGGTGCCCTGCTTGTCGATCACGAAGCCCGAGCCCAGACTGCGCTGCGTTTCTTGCTGTTCAAGCGGCGCCGAACCGCCTCCGAGGCGCTCACGCAAGAACTGCGAAAATGGATCTTCGCGCACCACCCGCCGAATGACCTTCGACGTGTGAATCGCCACCACGGCCCCTTTGACGTGCGCCACGAGCGGCGCCACGGAGCCCTGCATGTCCACGGGCGTAGGCGCATGGGCAGGCGCCGAAATGCCCGGCAGCGCTGGCACCGCCACGGGACGAGGGACACTCGTGGGCGGTGGAACCACTGGCGCGGTGGGGGGTGTCTGTTGAGCGGTGGCTCTGCCCGCAAAGAACGCGCCGGCCACCAACCCGATCCACAAAACGCCGTTGGCAAACCTGTTGGTCATGTCCTGCTCTGGCAGCCAACACCCAAAACGAACTACCCGCGATAGACGATGATTCCACGCGTGGGATCGTAAGGCGTCAAGGCCACAGTGACCTTATCGCCCAAGACCACGCGGATGCGGTGCTTACGTAGCTTGCCTCCCAAGTGCGCAAGCACTTGATGTCCCGTCTCCAGTTCCACTCGGAAACTGCCCGCGGGCAAGACTTCGATCACGCGTCCTTGAAACTCAATATGCTCTTCACGGGCCATTTAGGGGTGTGAAACGTACAGCTTTGGCACGCTGTGGTCAACACCTCGGGGGGAAACGGTTGCAATCGCGCCCGGAACCCAGCAAGCGCTTGAGGCTAAGGTGGCACGGCCCGCGGCGGCCGAGCGTGTACACTAGCCGCCGCCGCGGGACGCCATGTCACGACATCCCAGTTTGCATATTTCGCTCTATTGGGAAGACCCCCAGGTCGCGTTGGGGGGCAACGCGGTTCGTTTTTTACGCCATGGCAAAGAAGCGTTCCCCGCGTGGTTGGCAGCCATCGACCAAGCGAAACAGCGCATATCGATGGAGATGTACATTCTTGCCAGCGACACCATCGGGCAAAAGTTCGCTGAGCGCCTTAAGGCAGCAGCCCGCAGAGGCGTGGAGGTCCGGCTGCTTTACGACTTCGTTGGCTGCCGTGACACGTCCCTCAAATACTTTCGGGACCTGCGCGATGCCGGCGTCCACACGATCGTGTATCACGCTTACCGGTTCTGGCGGCCGAACTTTTGGCGGTTGTTCCGGCGCAACCACCGCAAGACGTTGGTGGTCGATGGCGAACTGGCCTTCACGGGCGGCATCAACATCGCCGACGAGTGGGTGGAAGCGGAACAAGGCGGCGGAGATTGGCGTGACGCTGCCGTGGCTGTGGAAGGACCAGCTGGCCGTGAAATTGAAAGCGCGTTTCTGCAAACCTGGAACAAACGCTCGCGCAAACGTTTTCGGTTGGCGCCACAAAGCTTGCCCATACCCGCCAAAGCTGGGAACGTGCCGGTGGCGATCCTGGCAAACACCGAGTTACGCGAGCGCTTTGCCATCCGCCGCGCGGCCTTATTCGCCATCCGTGCCAGTCAAAAGCGCGTGTGGATCTGCAACCCCTACTTCGTTCCCGATCGCGGTATCTTGCATTCGTTGGCCGCCGCCGCGGCCCGCGGCGTGGACGTCCAGATCATGCTGCCTTTGCACAGCGACACCCGCGTGTTGGATTACGCCGCGCGCGCCTCGTTCTCGTTTCTGCTCAAACGCGGCGTGAAAATCTTGCAACACACGAAAGTGATGCACAGCAAGCTGTTGCTGGTGGACGACGAATTTGTATCGATCGGCAGCTACAACATGGATCACCGATCCTTGGCCTACAATCTGGAGCTGGTGGCCAACACGGTGGACGAAAACATGGCCACTCAAACCGCCGCCTATTTCGAAACCGAATCGCTTGAGTGCCGGCAGGTCGACTTGGAAAGCGTGCTTAACCGCGGCCCGCTCGATCGCCTGCTCGAACGCCTCTGTTATTCGTTTCGTTATTGGCTTTAGCGCGCGGCCTTACGCCTTTAGCGCGCGGCCTTACGCCGAAAACTCCGCAACCACCGGCGCGTGATCTGAAGGCTCTTTGCCTTTGCGCGCCTCGCGATCGATGCGCACGCTCGTGCACCGGCTAGCCAAAGGCTGCGAACACAGCATGTAATCAATACGCAGCCCGCGGTTCTTGGGAAACCCCAACTGACGGTAATCCCACCACGAATAAAGCCCCGCGTCCTGCGTGTGGTTGCGAAACACGTCATGCACCCCGAAGGCTTTGATTACGCCCAAGGCAGCGCGTTCGTCTGGGTGGCACAGCACCTGATCTTTCCATGCCACAGGATCGTGAACGTCGCGATCCTCAGGGGCAATGTTGTAATCCCCGCACAAGGCCAGGGGCTCATCTGGGCGCGCGTGCGCGTCCAACCAGCGCCGCCAGCGCGCCAGCCAATCCAGCTTGTAGGCAAACTTGTCGGTTCCCACCGCTTTGCCATTGGGCACATAGGCGCTTGCCACGCGAATGCCCTCCACGCGTGCCACCAGATAGCGCGCTTCAGGATCGTTGTCGCCAAAACCAAACACCACGTCGGTGACAGGGGCGCGCGAAAGAATGGCCACGCCGTTGTACGTGCGCTGCCCGAAGATCGTGGTCTGGTAACCCAAAGCGCGAAACTCGTCGTGTGGGAAAGCGGTGTCCTCGACCTTGGTCTCTTGCAAGCACACCACGTCCGGGGCGTTCTTCGTGAGCCAATCGATCACGCGCGGAAGCCGCGCCCGCACCGAGTTTACGTTCCACGTCGCAAGTTTCATGCGCCTGCATATAACAGAGGGCCCGAGGCTTCGGAACCAAAGCGAACACCGCGAAATCAACCGGGCGTGCCGGCCCAAACGGGCACTTGAAAGGCTGGGCCCTTCCTGCCATTGTGGCTCGCCGTGAAGCTCTTCGTCGCTAGTGATCACGCCGGTTTTCACCTCCGGCAAAAGGTAGTGGCGCATTTGCGTGCGCGCGGGCATGACGTGCAGGACATGGGTGCTGCCACGGACCAACGCAGTGATTACCCCGACTACGCCGCGCCCGTGGCCCGGGCTGTGCGTGACACCGCGGGCACGCTGGGCGTGTTGGTGTGCGGCTCGGGCACAGGCATGTGCATCGCCGCGAACAAAATCGCCGGGATACGGGCCGCCCAGGGCTTTTCAATAGAGGCCGCACGGATGGCTCGTTCGCACAATGACGCCAACATTGTGTGCCTGGGGGAGCGCTTCGTGCCGCCCGACACAGCCACGGCCATCGTGGACGCTTTTTTGGCCACGCCGTTCGAGGGCGGCCGCCACGCCCAACGCGTGGACAAGATGACGCAACTCGAAGCCGGCCCTGATGGCGTCAACAGCCCTAAGGGCGCGCACTAAGGCGCGCAGGGAATCACAGAACGGGGTATCGTAGGGAATGCGGATCGCCAGCAGCACAAGGAGCCACGCGTGATCGTTTTGGCCGGAGACATCGGGGGCAAAACCAGCCGCCTCGCGCTTTTGCGTGACAACGAGATTTTCTTCGAGAAGGCGTACCCTTCTGCCGACCACGCCTCGCTTGACGCCGTTGCCGATAAATTCATCCACGACGTTCGCAAAGCCTTGGGTCCGGACACGCATCCGCGGCGCGCCTGCTTTGGCGTGCCTGGTCCCGTCGAGAACAACACCTGCCGGGTCACCAACCTGCCCTGGTTCGTTGACGCAAAGAAGATCGAAGCCAAGGCCAAAATCGAAAAGGTGGCGTTGGTGAACGACTTTCAGGCTGCCGCGTTGGGTGTCACCGTCATAGGGCAAGACAGCCTGCACGAGGTGGGTGGCAAAGAGCGGAACCCCACGGGCCCGATCGTGGTGATGGGCGCGGGCACGGGCCTGGGTGAAGGCTTTTTGTTCTGGTCGCCTGCGGACAACCGTTATCAGGTCATCGCCTCTGAAGGGGGTCACGTCGACTTCACGCCTCGATCCGCACTGGAAACGGGGCTCATGACATATATGGCCGGTCGCTACGGCCGTGTTTCTTATGAACGCGTTTTGTCGGCCCAGGGGCTGGCCGATATTTTTGGCTTCCTTACCAGTGAACCATCGTTGCGCCCGCTTGTGGCCGAGGACACCAAGGGCATGATGGTGGTCGAGGATCCCGCAGCGGTCATCGCTCGCCAAGCCATGGAGGGCAAGGATCCGATCTGCGTGATGGCCATCAACCTGTTTTGTTCGATTCTCGGCGGGCTGGCGGGCAACTTGGCGCTGACGTTCTTGGCCACAGGCGGCGTGTTTATCGCTGGCGGCATCGCCCCCCGCATCACCCCTGTGATGAGCAATGGCGTGTTCCGCCAAGCATTCGAAGCCAAGGGGCGCTTTCAGCCTTTGGTCGCAAAAATACCGTGTTTTGTGGTCACGCATCCGTCTGTGGGCCTTCTCGGTGCTGCCTCCGTCGCAGCCCGCCTTTAGAAGCCGAACGGTTTACGGCCATTTTGCGCCGCCGAAACATATCGGAGACACACCACCTTTACTTTGGTGGGGATGTCTTCCGCTTCCGCGATTGCGACGACGGCGGCCCTTTTGGCCTCTTTGTCCAGGGCTATGCCCACCTCCACGCTTCGTCGCCCGCCCGCGGAGTTCCTCATGCGCACGGCGCCCTCTCCCGCCGAGATCCTGCGCGACATCCCGCTTCCCCCGAAGGTGCGCGCGTCGCTTGAGCGCGCTGTGTTGCATGAGTCCATGGACGGCCTGTGGACCGTGGGCCGCTTGCTCGCGATTCCCGGATTTGGCTTGCGCACGCTTCACGATGCCGTTGCCACCGCTGTGGCCATGCGACACGCCGCCATGCACCCGGAAGGCACACCCTCCGTTCTCGAAGACGAGTTGGCGCCGTTGCTGGTCGCCAGACCCCGCCTGTGGCCCCGCCCACCCACGCCCCTGCTCGAGCGCGCCATCGGTGTCATCGGCGCGCTGGCACCCGCCTCGGAGGCGCATATCCTCGCGGAGCTGCGTCAGCAAGCGCTGACCCGCGGCGAAGTGACCTTGGCGCAGATCGAACGCGCCAGCCGCTTCGTCGAGGCACCGATTCCCTACGCCATTCTTCGCCGCGGTGATCTTTGCCTGGTGGTGCCGGGGCCTGATCTTTCCACCACGCAGCGTTTTTATGGCCTGGCCGTGCGCTCCGTTGTGTCGTGGGGCCTGGCGAACCTCATCCATCTGGCCGAGCAAGCGGGGGCGGCGCGGCTGGACTTCCTGCGCACTGTGGTGGCCTCGCGGCCCAGCTTCCGGTGGCTCGACAAACAGGGTGCCTGGTTTTGGTTCGAGAGCGAAGATTCGCGTTTGGTGCGCGCCATGGAACGGACCCTGGAGGCTGGGTCGATGGCGCTTGACCAATTGGCGCAGGCCTTGTTCGATCGGCGCCCCCGCGAATTCGTGCCGCCGCTTCAGGTTTTGGAGGAGTTGTGCCGGCAAGTGCCATCGTTAACGTTCGACGCCGCCGGGCGCGTGGCGCTGCGAGCCAGCGGGCTGCCCATGCTGGGTGCGGGCCCCAGCAGCGCGCAAGCCTAGCGCCACTGCCACTGCTACCCTAGGCGCGTGTTTGCCGTCGTTGATACCCACTGCCACCTCGACTTCGATGATTACGCGGGCGAGTTGCCCGACGTCTTGATTCGGGCGCGGGCCGCGGGCGTGCAGGCGTTTGTGTGCATTGGCAGTGGCCGCGACACCTCGTCGGCCCGTGGCGCCGTGCAGATTGCGGAAGCCGAAGCGGATGTGTGGGCCGCGGTTGGGGTCCACCCGCACGACGCCGCTCTTATGACCGAAACCGACTGGCAAGAGCTTGAGCGGCTTGGCCGGCGGCCGCGCGTGGTGGCGATCGGTGAGACGGGCCTGGATTACCACTATGCTCAGTCGCCTCGGGATGTGCAGCGGGCGGCCTACCGCCGCTTCATTGCGCTTGCGCAGAAGCTGTCACGGCCCGTGGTGTCGCACATACGGGACGCCCACGAGGACGCTCAGGCCATCTTGCGAGAAGCTGGCCCCACGCCGGGTGTGATCCACTGCTTCACCGGCGGCGTGGCCGAGGCCCGTGTGTACCTCGATCTTGGCCAAACGCTGTCGTTCTCGGGCATCTTGACCTTCAAGAACGCGGAAGCCATCCGTGAAGCGGCGCGGTTTGCGCCACTTGATCGCATCACCATAGAAACGGATGCGCCCTACCTGGCGCCCATCCCCTACCGCGGCAAGCGCAATGAACCCGCCTATGTGGTGGAGACGCTGAAGAAGCTGGCCGAGATCAAAGGCGTTGATCTCGAAACCGCCGCACATGCCACTTCCGAAAATGCGAAGCGGTTGTTCCGCCTCGAACAAAACGCGATGTAAGCGCTTTGAATTGAATTGACCCCCATTGGCGCCGCGCACATACTTTGCGTTCCTTCGGGGGCAACAACGATGTCTGGTAGTACGCGAGGCAAAGACACAGCGGATCGTTTTGACGCAGGCGTCTCCGAACAATCGATTCGGAAAGCCTTGGATTACGCCCGCCGGCTTCGCGCCCGCACCGATGGCGACCTGCTCGATTTCGACGCTGACGTGGCCGTGCCTGAAGAGCCCGTCACCCTGGACCGCGCCTTGTCCGAGCTCCCCAACATGCTCAAGCCGCGTCGCACGGGGATGTACCGCATCCCCACGCAGCCGCCGCCCAAGCCCGAAGAATAACGCAGGTCCCGGCCTGCTCTCCAAAGGCGGGGCCCCGTCTAGCTATGACTCGGCGGGTGACTTGTCACCCTTGGGAACAGCTGCAGCAAAGCGCTCGGCGAAGTACTCGCCGCTTTTCGCTTGGCTCAGATCCAACTCGAAGTCCGGCACCGCTTTAGGCCGCAGCTTCAGCAGCAGCTCAGCCACTTCGCGCGCCGACAGGCCACCATCAAGCAGTTGCTGCTTCGTCAACGCGCCTTCGCGCCCCGTGATGCCGTCACCTTCAGACGTGACCAAGCGGCGAATGACGTCAAACTCCATGCGCGACATGTGGCCACCGCATACGTCGTAATCGATCCACGCTTCGTAAGACAGCGGCGCCACACGCTTGAGCATGCCCGCCATCACGCGGCCGTACTCTTGAATCTCCCATTGCGCGTGCGAATCCACCCGCAGCGTTAAGAAGTGCAACAGGTTGTGCAGATCGATCTTCCAATACCACTGCGTGTAGGTGGACAACGGCAAATCGATGCGCGCCAATTCGCGTGCCACGTCTTGTTCGGTGAGCCATTCATAAGCAGCGGCTGAATCACGCCGGATGCCTTGCCAACGCCGCGTGGCCTCCGCATACAGGTTCGGATCCACAGGCTGCCCACTGCGCCCTTGGTTGTTCGCGCGGCTTTGCGTTTGCAGCTGCGCGTTCTCAGGCGAGTAGAACAACATCGGCATCAAGCTGTAGCGACCCGAATACTCGTTCACGTTCGCCGTGCGGTGACGAATCCACTGCCGGGCGATGAACATAGGCATGCAACAGTGAAATTTCAGCTCCACCATTTCGCTGGGCGTGGTGTGCTTGTGGCGGCGCAGGTATCGAATCAATCCGCGCGTCAGGTTTTGCTTGCGGGTGCCGTAACCGTAACTCACACGTGCGGCGCGCTCGATGTCTTCGTCGCTGCCCATGTAATCCACGAGCGAAACGAATCCGTGATCCAACACCGGAAAGTATTGGCCAAGGATTTCTTCGGCACCGGGACTTTGTGGTCGTTTGCTCATGGCGCTACCCTTTTCTCTTCACAGCGGAAGTCACAACGAACGCCCGCGTTCGGTGGTTTCCACGAACTGGCCCATTTGGCGGAACTTGCGGTATCGCTCGTCTTTTAGCTCTTGCACGCTGAGCTTCGCCAACTCCCGTAAGCTGCGCGAGAACACTTCTTTCAGATTCAGCGCGGTGGCGTCCCAATCACGATGCGCTCCGCCGCGTGCTTCGGGGATCACCTCATCGATGATCTGCAGGCGCTTGAGATCGTTGGCCGTGATCTTCATGACTTCGGCGGCCAGCGGTTTTTGGGTGTCGTCTCGCCACAAGATCGAAGCGCAACCTTCCGGAGAAATCACGGAGTAAACCGAGTTCTCCAACATGAAGATGCGGTCGGCCACGCCCAAGGCCAACGCGCCACCCGAGCCACCCTCGCCGATCACCGCGCACAGGATCGGTACGGGCAAGCTCGACATAACCTCAAGGTTCTTCGCGATGGCCTCCGCTTGGCCGCGCTCTTCGGCGTCGAGCCCAGGATAAGCACCGGCAGTGTCTACGAAGCAAATGATTGGCCGGCCGTAACGTCCCGCCAGCTCCATGAGGCGCAACGCCTTACGGTACCCCTCGGGCTTCGGCATGCCGAAATTGCGATGAACGTTTTCCTTGGTTGTGCGACCTTTTTGGTGGCCCAACACCAAGACCGATTCGCCATCGAAATGCGCAAAGCCCCCCACGATGGCCGGATCGTCTGCAAAACGGCGATCGCCGTGCAGTTCCGTGAAGTCCGTGAACAAGCGGCTGATGTAATCAAGCGTGTATGGGCGGCTTGGATGACGAGACAGCAACACGCGCTGCCAGGGCGAAAGATCGTCGAAGATCTTGCGCTGTAGGGCCTCTACGCGCTTTTGCAGCGCTTTGATTTCCGTTTGGAGATCAACCTCGGCGCCGGTGAGCTGCTGCAGTTCATCGATGCGTTTTTCGAGTTCAACGATCGGACGCTCGAAATCGAGGGTTGGGCCGTCCACTGGTTTTTCAGTTTTGGTCTCCATGCGGGAGACCGGTGATACTGGGGTCGTTTGCGCCCGATGACAAGGGGCGAATGTTTGTCTTTTCTGCACAACGCGCTGCCCCGACGGTCACGCGCTGTGGGGCCCCACCCAACGTGTGGGTTTCACGCAAGCCACGCCTTGACCATCGCTGTCAAAGCTTCCATGTCGACGCTGCCCGAAAGGCGCACTTCCGGGGCGTCTTTGCGAAACCACGTGCGTTGGCGCCGCGCATAGTAGGCCGTGTTCTTCTTTATTTCCGCCACAGCGGCCGCCAAGTCCAACTGGCCGTCAAGGTGCTGGCTGAGCTCTTTATACCCCAGCCCCGCCAACGCCCGCGCGCCGCTATAGCCTCGCGCGCGCAGCCCCTTCACCTCTGCGAGAAAGCCCGCAGCCATCATCGCCTCAACCCGTCGATCAATGCGCTGTCGAAGCTCGTCAGGGTCGCGATCGTACAGAACGCGAAAGGCGTGTACCGGCACGGTGGGTTCAGCCTTCTTCCACAGAACCGTGATCGGAACGCCCGTCTGCTCCCACACCTCAAGCGCGCGGCTTGTGCGCACCAGATCGTTGGGCGAAATGCGGGCCGCCGCCTCGGGATCAATCGTTGCCAAACGCGCATGCAGCATGGGCACACCTTCCGCGTCAGCCTCAGCTTTGTGCCGCGCGCGAATCTCGGGATCCGCTGGTGGAGCATCGAACAGGCCTTGCGTGAGTGCACGAAAGTAAAGGCCCGTGCCGCCCACCACCAACGGCCAGCGCCCCCGCGACAAGATCTGCTCCACCAACACACGCGCCTGCCGTGCCCAAGCGCCTGCGTGAAACTCCTGGTCGGGCGTTACCACATCGAGCAGGTGATGAGGGACCGCTGCTTGATCTTCACGCGTCGGTTTGCCTGTGCCAATGTCGAGGCCCTTATAGACCTGCATCGAATCGCAACACAGGATCTCGCAATCGAAGCGTTGCGCCCAGTCCATCGCAAGCTCACTTTTGCCTGAAGCCGTCGGCCCCAAGAAGGCCATCACCACAAGGCCCTTCGATGAAGATGCGGGCGTGATCATGATCGGCCGAACCGACCTGCGAGTTCATCGATCCCAAGCCTCGCCACAAAGGCCTGCGCGTTCACGCCCAGCGTGTCCAATTGTTGCAACAGCGTTTGCGCGTCCCGTTCATTTAAAAGCCGCACGACAGGCGCGCAGGCAACCATGTTTGCCAACGCGAAGGTGGGCTGTTGCCCGGCCAGCAATGCCGACAACGCGGCAGACAGCAAGGGTTTGGGATCTGAATGCGACAACAGCTCGGGCACAGCACGCACCAAGATGCTTTCGGAGCCAAACACTTCGACATCAAAGCCTAAGGGGGCAAGCGCGGCGGGCGATCGGCCTACCCATGCCGCCGCCACGGCATCGACGGACACCGGGATGGGGAACAGCAAACGCTGCGCGGCCAACGGCCCCCCAAGCAGTGCACGCTGCAACTTCGCCAAAAGGATCGCGTGCCCCGCCGCTTCGCCATCAATCATCAGAAGCCCCACGCCGGGCTCTTCGAGCAGCATGTAGCGCCTGGCAAACACCCCCACGAACGGCAGCGTGCCAAGTGACCCCAGCGGTGCGTTGGATGGGGGGAGCGCCGGCAGGGGATACACCTTGAACACTTGATCCAGATTGGCGACGGGCGCATCGGTCAACGAGGGCGCACGCGCAGGCACGTGTCGCGGCGGCGCATGTTCGGCCGCGCGCGCACTGGCCTTCGAATGGGTGGAAGGAGGAAAACTATAGGGGCGTGCCGTGGCCGAGGCCGCCCACGGCGCGGTTGCGATCGAGGATTGCACCACGTGCCGCACCGCCGCGTACACCGGTTGTGGCTGCGCGAACCGAACTTCCATTTTTTGCGGGTGTACGTTCACATCGAGATCCTCGCCCGCCACATCCACGAACAACACGGCTAACGGGTATCGCCCTTTCTCGATGAGCTCGCCATACCCCATCGAGAGCGCTTGCAGCAGCGATCGATCACGCACGAAGCGACGCCCCACAAACATAAACGTGTTGCGTGTGGTGCTGGCCGCACAGGCCGGCTCGGCCAGGAATGCGTGCACAGCAACCCCGTTTTCATCGCCCACGGCTTCGTGCAACACGCCTGCCCCGCGTTTGGCCAACGCCGCGCGCACACGTTCACTGAGATCTCTGTGTGGCGGCAGATCCAGCAGCACACGCCCATTGGCGCGCAAACGAAAATGCACGTCAGGGTTCGCCACCGCCAAGCGCAACAAAGCTTCCGAGACATTGCTTGTTTCGGTGGCCTCCGTCTTTTGGAATTTGAGACGCGCCGGCGTGTTGAAAAACAGATCACGCACTTCAATTTGTGTGCCCTGAGGCATGCCGCAGGCACGGGCATCGGTTTCCTGCCCCGCCTCAACCCGCAACAGAAACCCTTCTTGCGCGTCAGGGGGCCGGGTTTGCAGTGTCAGCCGCGACACCGAAGCGATTGATGGCAACGCTTCGCCGCGAAAACCAAACGTTTCAACACCCCACAGATCGCTTTCCTGTTTGATCTTGGACGTGGCGTGACGCTCAAGCGCCAAGCGCGCCTCTTCGGCGGTCATGCCGAAGCCGTCATCAACGATGCGGATGGCGGTGCGACCGCCCGCGGTCAATTCCACGTCGATGCGACGGGCCCCCGCGTCCAGGCTGTTTTCACACAGCTCCTTGACCACCGAAGCGGCGCGTTCCACCACCTCGCCGGCCGCAATTTGATCGATCAGAGCGGACGGTAACTTGGCGATGCGGGGCGGTCGCGCCACAGGCTGCATCCGCCGTTACCGCCGTTCGTCCACAGCCGCCGCGGGCGCGAAGCCTTTGCCGGCGAGGTAAAGTTCGGTGCTGATCTTGCGAGACGCTTCCGGCTTTACCAATCGCACCGTCGCAAACAGCTTCTCCATCCGCTTGCGAATGATCTCCACGTCAGGCCCTTGAAAGACTTTGGCCACAAAGGCGCCGCCCGGTGCGAGCAGACGCTCCGCGCGCCCCAGGGCCTCTTCCACCAGCGCCGCAGATCGCGCCTGATCGGTGCTTCGAATGCCGGTGGTGTCCGGCGCCATATCCGAAAGGACAACGTCGAACGCGGCCAGCTCGCCCAGCAACACGTCGTCAGGCGTTTCGTAAAGATCGGCAAGCACGATGCGAGCGCCCGGAATATCGGCGGGCATGGGCAAACGGTCGATGCCCACGAGCTTGCCATGGGGGCCCACACGCAACGCCGCGTACTGCAGCCAAGAGCCAGGGCGGCATCCTAGATCAAGCACGCGCTCACCAGCCCGCAGCAGGTTCAACTTCTTGTCCAGGTCTTCCAACTTGAACACGGCGCGCGCGGCAAAACCTTGATCGCGCGCCTTCTTGAAGAAGACGTCGTGACGAGCGCCGCGGTCGCGAAGACGAGACATGTGCTTTGTTTTCTACCAGAAACGCCAAAGCCCGCGTTGCCGCGGGCTTTGACAAGGCCGAACCAAGGGCCAATCTTGCGGAGGCTACTTCTTCTTTGAAGGAGCGCCCTTCTTGGAGGCCTTCATTGGGTTCTTCGACTCGGTCTCCTTTACAGGGCCCTTCACAGCGACGCGCTTGACGTCCTTCATGCTGCCCTTGACCAAGACCAAACCATTGGCGGGACCAGGAACGGAGCCCTTCACGAGCACGACGTTCTGATCTTCGAGCACCTTGACGACAACCAAGTTGGCAGTCGTGCAGGTTTCATTGCCCATGCGGCCCGACATGCGTTTGCCCTTGTGAACGCGACCTGGCGTCAAACGGCAACCGATCGAACCACCGTGGCGGAAGAACTCGTGCGTACCGTGGGTGGCGCGGAAGCCCTCCATGTTGTGGCGCTTCATAACGCCCTGGTAGCCTTTGCCCTTGCTGTTGCCCGTGATGTCAACCACGTCGCCCTCTTTGAAGACGTCCTTGGCGGAGAGCACGCTGCCGACGGCGTATTTCGACGCATCGGCAGGGTTCAAACGCAGTTCGCGCACGGTGCGAGGCAAGTTTTCAACCTTCTTGTCCTCACCGGCTTTGGCCTGCAACGCCTTCAAGCGGCCTTGCTCCGGGCGATTCAGGAGGCGATCTGGCTTGGCGCCCAATCCCAGTGCAACGGCAGAGTAGCCGTCTTTGTCTTGGCTGCGCACCTCGGTCACCACACAGGGACCAAGCTCAAGAACCGTGCAGCCAAGCGCGGTGCCGTCTTCCCAGAAAACCTGGGTCATTCCAACTTTGCGGCCTAACAGGCCCATCTTCAGCGACATTGCTCAGAAATCTCCCGGACGAAATGCGAAAGTGCCGTAAGGGCGGCAAGTTATAGTCCCCGTGCCCCCGGCCGTCAAGCGTTCAGATCCCAGGCAATGAAGCACCCGGGTTGGCGGGGTCTAGCACACGGCGCGGGCCAAGCAGGATCTCAATTTCTTGGTCGAGCACAGAAGCGCCTCCGTCCGGGGGGCCTTCGGGCGGCGAAGGCCGGAACACCAGGTTCAAAAGTGCCTGCACCGAAGCGTCCCGCCGTGACGGCCTTGGCAGAATGAGGGCATAAGCATTTTCTACAAGGCAGCGTTCAATATCGGGTGTGCCGAGCGTCGACGAAATCACCGTGGCCGACAGCAACTCGCCCCGTTCGATCTCTAGCGAAAGCCTCACACGACCTGCAAGGTCCCGGCTTCGCGCGTCCCGGGCCGTTCGGTTGAGGTAACAGGCGCGGGCCCGTGGCAGGTAGGCCAACGACAAAGCGTTGCGCAGAACGGAGCGCTCCAACTCGCCTTTCTCCAACACCGCCTCGTCCGGCGGCGCCAGCGGGTACCGGTATACCTGAACGCCCGAGGGCAATTGGGTCGAAGCGGCACCACCAACAGAGGCATCCGCCTTACGCTGGGACGGCCGTGCGGTGGCCACGTCCACAACGTACGTCTTGCCACCATGAACATACGTGAGCTGGGGGGCCGTGCGGTTGCGCGGCTGCGCCACCTGCACCTGCAGGCCCTGCCCCGGTGCCAACACCGGTGCCACCGATGTTTCCCCCCAACGCAGGTCGAACCAGTCGCCCACGGCGAGGGCGGAAGCCATCGCGCGAGCTTGCAGCGCGACCTTGGGCGGTGTCACTGAGCGAAACACGCCTCCTGCCAGTGCGGGCAGTTGCCTCAGAAGCGCTTGCGCTACTGTCGGAGCCACCTCATCGCTATCGGGGCGCACCAAGGCCACCGCGGTGGGCACAGCCGGCGCCACGGCGCGCAGGGAAGCCGCACGCAGCGTCTCCGGCAGTGAGCCATCAGTGACCAGCAAGAGCAGCCCGCCACGCTGCGGATCCTCCTTCTGTTCGGCCTCCAGCTGCTGCCGGGCCACCTGCAGGCCAGCCACCACGTCGCTGCCGTTGTCCAAGCGATCGGGAACGAGCGCGGTGTCCACCATGGCCAGCGTCTCCTTGGTCACCAGCCGCGCGAGCGGAAACAGGGGCGAAGCGTGCCGGTGGAACATAACAACGTTGAACAGCGTGTCGGGCGAAAGACCCGCCAAAAATGAGCGTACGACCTCGCGCTCATGTGAAAGCCCCACGGCACCAACACTGCGAGATAAATCCACCACCACCATTACAACCGCGGCTTTGGTCACGGGGGGCGGTGCCGGCGCCCTGCAAAGTCCAAGCGACGACGCAAGAGCCAGGGCTTGGGCGAGACCGGGGTTTGTGCCGCGTGGCTGTACAAGCTCAAGCCACACATCGGTTGAGGTCTGCGGGCCAAGAAGGCTTTCGCCACGCCACCGCGCGGCCCCGCCCACATCGCTGCGTTGGCCGCCCACCTGCGTGGCATGCAAGCGCAGCGGCGTAGGCAGGCGCACGTCTAGCCGTAACGGCCCTCCCAGGGGCGCAAGGTCAGTGGCTCCCGGCAACGTGAAGTGCCACCGGCCCGCATCACAATCGAGCGGTAAATCATAAGAATAACGAACGTGCACATACGTACGGCCGTTTCCTCCTTGGAACACCAGCCGAAACGTGGAAGACGGATCAGTGGGGATCTTTTGGGCGCCTTCCGGCGGGCGGTCCGCCTCCTTGGACCAGTTCGTCGCCGGCGCGCCGGACTCGGCATCGGCCACCTCGATGGCAACGGCCCGAGCGTTGGCGGGCAACGCATAATCGAAAGCCGACATCCCCCCCGTGTTCGGCACCCTGAGGCTGGCCAACGACACAACGCGATCCACGGTTACATGCGCCAGCGGCCCGTCAATCGTAACAGCGGTCGCCGCGCTCTCAACCGGGGCCGGCGGCGGCACAGCGCCCCAGGTGACCAAACGCAAGAAGGAAAGGATCGCCCAAAGCGACATAGGCCACACAAACCTTAGCAGCGCTTAGGGGCGCCGAAACAAATTCCACACCAGGCGGCATCCGTACTTGCCTCTGCGAACCTCATCGGATAAGACGCGCCGGACTCTGGTGGCATTGAAAACGTGTTTGTGAGCTTATGAGCATCGTGGCGTCTGTTTTGGAGGTTGCTCCCTATTCTCCTGGGGAGGAAGTGGTGGCTGAGGCTGTGAAGGTCTTGGACGGCGGTGGCGTGATTGCGTTGCCCACCGACACGCTTTATGGCATCGGTTGCGCCTTGGGCAGCACCGAAGCCATTGACCGCATACACGCCATGCGAGGCATCGATGCGGTTCGGCGGCCGCTCACCTTCTTGTTGCCTGATCTGGGCGAAGTGGCACGTTGGGCGAAGATCACCGGCAATGGCTACCGGGTTTTGAACCGCATCTTTCCGGGTCCGTATTGTGTCGAACTGAACGCGTCGCCGCGGGTGCCAAATCCCTACCTCAATCCAGAGCGCAACACGATCGGCATCCGCATTCCTGATTACCCGTTGTGCGAGAAGCTGCTGTGGGCGCTCGGCCGCCCGATCTTGACGGCCACAGCCAAGTCGCGTGACGGCCAGGTGCTGACCACGGCTGATGAAATCCGCGCCGAATACGGCAACGAGTTGGACCTAATTCTCGACGCGGGCTCTTTGTCGGGACCGCCCTCAACTGTGGTCAGTTTGGTGGATGACTGGATTCAGGTGTTGCGCGAAGGCCGTGGGCCCTCGGGCCGCGTGATCATGACGTAGCCACGAACGCGAAGCTTAGCGCAGCCCCAGCGTGCGAGATGCCTCGCGCGCGATCTCCACAAACTGCCGCATTTTCGCGTGATCTTTGACGCCGGGCTCACCTGTTTCGATGCCGCTGGCCACATCAACGCCGTTGGGCCGCGTGGCCTTCATCCCTTCCACCACGGTTTCAGCCGTGAGGCCACCCGCCAACAAGAACGGACGTGGCGCCAGATCCGCAATCAGCGGCCACGGGGCCACTTTGCCCGACCCACCGAATGATTCGCTATAGGCGTCGCAAATATACAGACTCGCGTCCCAAACGAGGCCCTCCTTGAGCGACGCTTCATCATGCACGCGTAAGGCGCGGATGAGTTTGCGGCTACCAATGTGAGCCCAATCGGCCACGCGCTCGTCGCCGTGCAACTGCACGCGATCCAACTTAAGGTCGGCCAACGTTTCTTCGACCACCAATGGGTGCGCGTTCACGAAAACACCCACCTTCAACACATTGGCTGGCACGGTCGACAAGATCTCCTTGGCCAGATCGTCGTTGACATAGCGCTTTGAGCCCCGCCAAAAATTGAGGCCAATGGCGTCCACCTTCAAGGACACCGCCAATTCCGCGTCTTCAGGGCGCGTGACGCCGCAAACCTTGATGAGAAAACTCATGCGGCTTCCAACAGTTGCCTTAGCGCTTGCCCTGGATCTTGCTGTCTCATCAGGCCCTCACCCACCAACACGGCATCGATGCCGCCCGCCTTCATGCGCGCCACATCGGCACTGGTCTTAAGGCCCGACTCTGCCACAAGTATGCGGTCGTTGGGAATCTTGGAGCGCATGCGCACAGCTAAATCCATGTCCATAGCGAAGGTGCGCAAATCGCGGTGGTTGATGCCTATAAGCGACGCACCTACAGAAAGCGCGCGCGCTATCTCTGCCTCGTCGTGCGTTTCCACAAGCACGTCCATCTTCAAATCGTGGGCCTGCGCCAACAATTGGGAGATTGTGGCGTCCGGCAAAGCCGCCACGATCAACAAAATGGCGTCGGCCCCAAAGGCGCGCGCTTCGACCACTTGGTACGGGTCAATCATGAAATCCTTGCGAAGTATCGGCAGGTCCACGGCCGCCTTGACCTGCACGAGATCGTCCAGGGTGCCCCCGAAAAATGGCTGGTCGGTGAGCACCGAGATCGCCGCCGCCCCACCCGCTTGGTAGCGGCGTGCCACATCGACCGCGTCAGCCGTTTCGCGGATCCACCCGGCGGAGGGCGAGCGCCGTTTCACTTCAGAAATGCACGTGATTTGGCCGGACCGGCGCAGGGCCTGGGCGAATGGCCGCGGCGGTGCCTGGTGCTTCGCGCGCTCCTGCAGCGCCTCAACCGGAACGGCCGCTTGGCGAACGGACAAGTCGGCGCGCGTGCGCTCGATGATTTGGTTCAAGATGGCGATGCCAGACATCGTTGCTGTTGTCTCCGAACTCTGGTTAGGCTGGTGGCACACAAGGTGCGATTTGCCGCAACCTTTGCAGAATCTGCATGGCCTTGCCTGAATCAATCGCTTGTTCACAAAGCCGCGCCGCCGCTGACAGCGACGGGGCTTTGCCGGCCACAAACACCGCGGCCGCTGCCGACATCACGGCGGCCGAGCGATACGCCCCCGCCTCGCCGCCGATCGCCGCCAACAATAAGCGCGCGTTTTCGTCGGGCAGCCCACCCAGGAGGCCCTTTGCGTCGTGTTCTGGCAACTCAAAATCAGCAGGGGAAACCTCGTAGGTTCTCACCAGGCCGTCACGCAACTCGGCCACCAAGGATTTGCCCTCGGTGGCGATTTCGTCAAGGCCGCCGTGCCCATGCACAACCAGCGCGCGCGTTGCGCCGAGCTTCTGATGAGCTTCGGCCAAGAAGGTCACACGTTCAGGCGCGAACACACCGTTCATGTGATGGCGGGCGCCCGCCGGATTCGTCAAGGGTCCCAGCAAATTGAATAGCGTGCGAAAACCCAATTCGCGCCGCGCCCCGGCCACCGCTTTGGTGGCTGTGTGGTACGTGGGGGCGAACAAGAACGCGAGGCCCACGTCGCGCAAACAGATATGCGCGAGCTCCGGTGACGGGGCTGGGTTAATGCCCAACGCTTCAATCACGTCGTGCGAGCCCGAGCGTGAAGACAACGCGCGGTTGCCATGTTTTGCCACGGGCACGCCACAGGCGGCCACAACGAACGCGGCCAACGTGGACACGTTCACCGATCCAGAACCATCGCCACCCGTGCCGCACGTATCAACCATCACAGGCAGGTCGCACTCAACGCGGGTCATGCGGCTGCGCATCGCCAGTGCGGCCCCCACGACCTCATCCACGGTTTCGCCTTTCATGCGTAAGGCCGTCAGCAGCGAGCCGATCTGCGCACCTGTGGCGTGGCCATCCATGAACAAGCCCACAACCGCAGCCATCTCGTCTTGCGACAAGTCCTTGCCTGTCACGACGGAGGCAAGGGCGCTTTTGATCGCTTCAGGAGGGGTCAACGCCCCGCCTCCAGCGTGTAAGGCTTCCCCAAGAAATTTGCTAACAGCTTCTTGCCCACCGTCGTCAAAAACGACTCAGGGTGAAATTGCACGCCCTCGACCGCCAAAGTTTTGTGGCGCACACCCATGATCTCTTCGTCCCACGTCTTCGCCGTGACCTGCAGGCAGTCCGGCAGCGATTCTTTGCGCAGCACCAGGGAATGGTAGCGCGTGGCCTCGAATGGGTTGGGCAGATCAGCAAACACACCCTGCTCGTCGTGAAAGATCCGAGACGTCTTGCCGTGAACCACTTGCTTGGCTCGAATAACTTCGCCGCCGAACGCTTGGCCTATCGCTTGATGCCCCAAACACACGCCCAGAAGTGGAATCTTGCCCGCATAGAGCTTGATTACATCCAAGGTGATGCCGGCTTCGTTCGGCGTGCACGGACCGGGAGACAACACGATCCTTGAGGGATTCAGATCCGCCACGGCCGTGGCCGCGATCTCGTCGTTGCGGATCACTTTGACGTCCTCGCCTAACTCGGCCAGGTATTGCACCAAGTTATAGGTGAACGAATCGTAGTTATCGATGACCAACAGCACGTTTAATTGCTTCCCTTGCGCGCTTGGCGCGCGCGTTCAATGGCCACGATCACGGCCCTAGCCTTGTTTTCACATTCAGCGTATTCGGCGGCGGGTTGGCTGTCGGCCACCACACCCGCGCCCGCCTGAATGTAGATCTTATCGCCTTTGGTCACCAAGGTTCGGATGGCGATCGCGAGATCCACATTGCCTTGATATGAGATGTAACCCACGGCGCCGCCATAGATGCCGCGCCGAGAAGGCTCAAGCTCATCGATGATCTGCATGGCGCGGATCTTCGGTGCGCCCGAAAGCGTGCCTGCGGGGAACGCGGCGCGAATCACATCGGCAGGCCGCTGGCCCTCGTCGAGCACGCCCGACACATTCGACACAATGTGCATCACGTGGCTGTAGCGTTCGATCACCATCACTTCATCCACTTTGACGCTGCCCCGTGCGCAGACGCGGCCGACGTCGTTGCGGCCGAGGTCGATCAACATGACGTGCTCGGCAAGTTCCTTCGGATCCGCTTTCAACTCTTCTTCGAAGGCCTTGTCCTCGGCAGGTGTTTTGCCGCGCGGACGGGTGCCGGCGATCGGACGCACCTCCACGCGACGTCCATCGAGCCGCACCAGCGCTTCGGGTGACGCTCCCGTGACTTGTGCCTCCGGAAACTCAAGGTGGAACATGTAAGGCGACGGGTTCGTGACCCTCAAAATGCGGTACACATCGAACGGATCCACATCTTCCCGTGGCACCTCGAAGCGCTGCGATAGCACCACTTGAAACGCGTCTCCCGCCTTGATGTATTCGTGGATCTTGCCGATCGACGATTCGTAAAGCGCCTGACCCGATCGCGATACGGGCAACGGCGATGTGCCGTCCGTGACGAACGTGAGATCCAAAGGCTTGGGCGCGGCTGATCGGCCGAGCGTCGCGATGATATCGTCGATGCGTTGGCAAGCCTCGTCCCACGCGCTGCCCGGGTCCCCGCTCAGATTGGCCGATGCCACGACCTTGATGGTGCCGCGCAAGTTGTCGAACACCACCACCGTGTCCGTGATCGCAAAACACATGTCGGGCAACCCCAACTCGTCGGGCGCCCGGTTGGGCAGGCGTTCAAACCACCGAACGGCGTCGTAGGCTAAAAACCCCACGGCCCCACCAATAAAGCGCGGCAGGCCCGGAGGCACCACGGGCGCAAGGTCAGCGAGCGTGGCGTCGATGAAGGCCACGGGGTTGGCAACGGCTTGGCTCGTGCGCACCACGAACGCGCCATGGGCGTCAGGCTCGAGGATTTCCACTTGGCCCTTGTTGGCCCTAATGACTTGGCGCGGCTTCACGCCCACAAAGCTATAAGCCGCCCATTTTTCGCCGCCCACAACGCTTTCAAGCAGAAAGGAATAAGGTCCACGGCCGAGCTTCGCATATACAGACACGGGGGTCTCGGCATCAGCCAAGATCTCACGGAACACGAAGCCCAGGCGGCCCTTGCTGGCCATGCCGATAAAGTCGGCGCGGCTGGGAAGATGGGGACTGCGGTTGGGCATGTTGACTGGCCCGAGAACCTAACCTGCAGCAGCCGGAAACGTAAGGGGCGTTGTGTTGGTGACGAAACCTAACAAACCCACATGTGCCCACACAAACAAATCTCATATCTATTAGTTATATCCTCCTATACGGGCGCAAAAACAGGACGTTGGGGCGTCCAATCGCCGTAAAAATCGACCATATGCCGCTGTTTTCCCGGCCCCCGGGGGGATAAGCTACGTTATGACTATGGGGTTAACGGCGCCGTTGTGTGCCGGTAACTTAAATCAGAGGTTTAGTAGTTCGAGAGGCCCTTGATATCGCGCCCTGTCCCGGCCGCGAAGGAGCTACCATGAAGCAGTCGGTAGTTGAAGTTCGGAAGTTCTCCTGGCATCGCATGTTTGGCTTGGTTGCGGTTGGCGCAACGTTGATGGGCGGTTGCGTTGGCAGCGCCGGTCCGAGTTCCAACTCAGACAACGGGGGCGAAGGCGGCGGCGACGGTGGCTCAACTGGAGAGGGCGGCAAGCCTCCAGACGTTGTCGATGACACCGGCAAAGTCATCGGTACGCCTCCTTCGTTTTCCTGTGACAAGGACGCCGTTCCGGACGCCGTAGGCCTCCGAAAACTGACCGCCACGCAATACAAGAACACCGTACGTGACCTGATGGCGAAGGCCCTGGGTGACGACGCTGAGGCGATGAAGGTCTGGAGCGCGGTATCAACGGCTGTGGCCAAGTTCCCGGCCGAAGAACGCGAGCGAAACTCTCAAGACCTGCACGGCAGCTACCGCCAGCTAGACCAAGATTTGCAGCAATCCCATGTGGACGTCACTTACGACGTGGCCACACAGATCGGTGCACAGCTGAGCCAATCGGCGCGGCTGGCCAAGTTGGCCGGCGCCTGCGCAACAGACGCCAACGCCGCCAACGACGCCACCTGCATCACTGACTTCGTGAAGAAGTTCGGAGAGCGGGCTCTGCGCCGTCCTTTGGAAAGCGGCGAAGTCGACTTCTATAAGGGCTTCTACGGGACCTCCACAGGGATCGATCCAGCGGGCTTTGCAGACATCATCGCGGGCTTCCTCACGGCCCCCCAGTTCCTCTACATGGTGGAGCATGGCGATAAAGCGGTCGCGAACAAGGCGAACCTTTACCAGCTGAGCCCGTTTGAACTGGCGTCGCGCCTCTCTTATCACTTCTTGCAATCGATGCCGGACGACGAACTGTGGGAGTCCGCGAAGTCAGGCGCTTTGAGCGATTCCGTTGAGTACGAGAAACAGGTGGATCGCTTGATGGGCGACGCTCGTACACGCAAGTCGTCGCAAGAGTTCTTCACCGATTATCTGAAGGTGGAGGATCTGCCCGCCATGGACGCCTTGAATGAACGTAAGGACTTCAAAGCGTTGGCTGGCGACTTGGCTGTCACCAACATGCTGAAGACCAACATGATCAACGACGCGGTGGATATGTTCCAGTATTACACCTGGGAGAAACCGGCCGGCGTCAAGGAGCTGTTGACCAGCGAACTTTCGTTCGCAAAGACAGCCGACATGGCGAAGATCTATGGGGTGTCCGCTTGGAATGGCCAGGGGAATCCGCCCTCCTTGCCAGCAGGCGAACGCCCTGGCTTCCTGACCCGCGCGGCGTTCTTGGCCACCGGCTTGGTGAACACACGGCCCGTCATGAAGGGCGTGTACATCCGCAACAGCGTGTTGTGCGACACGATCCCTCCCCCGCCGCCCGGCGCCGGCAACACGCCTGTTGACACAACCAACCGCACCACGCGCCAAGCGGTTGAATTGATCACGCAACAAGACGGCACCACGTGCAAGGGCTGCCACGAGAGCCTGATCAACGGATTGGGCTTCGCAACGGAGGATTTCGATGCCTTGGGGCGCCATCGCAGCCAGGAAGTGCAGTTCGACAGCACGGGCAAAGAGTTGCGCCGCCTGGACATCAACACCAAGGCCATCCCACGGGTGTTTGATTCGGATGAGCGTGAGGTATCGGGCGCGCGTGAGCTGATGGACCGCATCGTCGAGAGCGGCAAGGCGCAGGCCTGTTTGGCGCGCAACTACTTCCGCTACACGTTTGCGCGCTGGGAAGACACCAAGAACGACACCGACAATTGCGCCCTTGAGCGCTTGCGGACCAGCTTGAACGGCAACGGGTCCCTCAAGGACATGTTCCGCACGGTGGCTCTGGCCCCTGAATTCAAACAGCGGAAAATCGCTCAGTGACCGCACAGTGACCGCACAGCCGCCCCGCGCGGCTGTGTCTCGCAAAAGCCCCTGCCTCAGGCGGGGGCTTTTTGCGTTTCATCACACCCAGAGTTTCGAAAAGATGAATGAAACAGCGGGCTCACCCGTCTTCTGGTAGATAGTTGCCAACCTCTTGTAGCGCCAACCTTCGCTTCCGATTCGATCAGGAGACCCGGATGTCTAAATTGAACCAAGCTCTCGTCACCGTCTTCGCTTCCGTTCTTACGCTGGCAGCCGCCGCCCCCGCATTCGCCGCCGACACAGGCTCGATCAAGGGCACCGTGAAGGTCAAAGGCGCCGTTCCCAAGGCGGAAGAGCTGAACATGAAGTCTGACCCCTTCTGTGCGCAGCACACGGCCAAAGACGAGAGCGTCGTGGCAGACGGCAAGGGCGGTTTGAAGAACGTGGTGGTTCGTTTGGCCAAAGGCGTGACCGGAACGTCACCGGCGGCCACGGGCGACGTGGTTTTGGACCAAAACGGCTGTACTTACGTACCGCGTGTGGCCGTGGCGGTGGCCGGCCAGCAGATCCTGATCAAGAACAGCGACCAAACACTGCACAACGTGCACACCTATAAGGGTCCGGCCACGCTGTTCAACCAGGCTCAGCCGCAAGGTTTCCCTCCGTTGAAGAAGAAGTTCGCCAAGAGCGGCGACATTGTGAAGTTCAAGTGCGACGTGCACCCTTGGATGACCGGTTGGGTGGTCGTGGTCGACAACCCCTATTACGCGGTGTCGAGTGCCGATGGCAGCTTCACGATCAACAACGTTCCTGCCGGAAAATACACAGTTGAATACTGGCACGAGAAATTGGGTACCCAGACGGTGGATGTTGAGGTAAAAGCCGGCAAGCCTGCCGCCTTAAATTTGGAAATGGCGGCGAAGTAATTCGCGCTTCCCCGGCGCGAGGCTGCTAAGCCGGGGGCAGGAGCCAAAGAAGCCTTTGATCCCCTCTTCGCACCCATTAACCGGACGGCCGCACGCGCGGCCGTCTGTTGTTTTGCACGTTGCCGCTGTGGTGGCCGCCCTCGCGGCCTGCGGGTTGCTGCTTGTGGCCGGCATGGCACAAAGCCAGTCGGGGTTTTTGAGCGCCGCCGTCAACGCCACCGCGGCCCGCGTTCTGGGCGTGGCTGGCGCCGGTTTGACGTTCGCCATTTCGCTGCATCTGACCAAGTTTCGGCGCCAGCACCCTTCGTTGGTACGCGCCGCCTGGTCCGCCTCGGCCCTGTTGGTGGGGCTTGTGTTGTGGGCCGTCTTGTCGCCGAAGCTGCACCTGCCACAAGAGCTGGGAGCCCTGCAAAATGCCGGCGCCGTCGCGTTCTTTTTGACTGTGCTCTACCTCGCAGTGGGCACGGCTCCCTTGGCCGCCGCCCCCGGACTTGCGCTGGTCAGCCCGCGTGTCCGACGTTGGGTTCTGGTGGCGGGCGTGGTCATGGTGTCGCAGATGTTGCTCGGGGCGTTGGTGCGCTACGCGGGAGCCACGGGCGGAGCCTTGTGGGCCAACGATGAGGCCACCGCCATGGTGTTTCGTCTGCACCGCATAGGCTCAATGGCAACGGTTGCGTTGGTGTCCTTCTCGGCGGTTGCGATGTACATCGTCACACCGTCTCGGCCTTGGCTGCGTGGGTTGGCGGGCACCGTTGTGTTGTTGGTGGTGGCGCAAGCCTTGTTGGGTGTGCGCGCCGTTGCGGAAGTTTTGCCACTAACATCTCTGCAGGCCCACATCGGTTTGGGTGTGGCTTTGTTGGCCGCCGAATGGGGGCTCTATCTTGGCAGCGCTCCCCCCAAAACCGCTCACGTTGGCGTCAGCCTGCGCGCGCTTGGACGCGAGTTGATCGCGCTCACCAAGCCACGCATCTCGGTGATGGTGATCGCCACCTTTGGCGGTGGGTTGTGGTTGGCCCCGCAAACGCAGCAAGCCTGGCGCGCGATGATCGCCCTGGCGGGCACCCTGCTGATCGTGGGTGCGGCAAACGCGCTTAACATGTACCTGGAGCGCGACATCGATCGATTGATGAAGCGCACGCGCAACCGGCCGTTACCCCAAGGGCGTCTCTCAGCCGATGCGGCGGTGGCAACGGGCACCGCGCTTCTGTGCTTGTCCTTGCCGCTGATGCTCATTGGCGGCAATGGCCTTACGTGCTTGCTGGGTTTCGTCGCGTTTGCGAGCTACGTGTTTATGTACACGCCGCTAAAGCAGAAGTCGTCAATCGCGCTGTTCGTCGGCGCGGTACCCGGAGCACTGCCACCGCTGATGGGGTGGACCACCGCCACCGACCGCATGGATTTGCCTGGCTTGGTGCTGTTCGGGATTCTGTTTCTGTGGCAAATCCCGCACTTTTTGGCGATCTCCGTGTTCCGCGTGCAGGACTACACGAACGCGGGCTTCAAAGTCATGCCAGCCGAATACGGCATGCGCGCCACTCGTGCTTGGGCGTTGTGGTGCGCGGTGGCCATGGTGGGGGTGAGCTTGAGCTTGGTGCCGCTGGACGTGGCCGGATGGCTCTACGGCGCCTCCGCAACGCTGCTTGGCCTTGTGTTTATTGGCTGGACCGCCGCAGGCTATCGCGTCACAGTCGGCGCACCCGCGTCCAAGTGGGGCAAAAGCTTGTTCGCCTACTCCATCGTGTATTTGATGCTGCTCTTTGCCGCCTTATCGATCGACCACCTGGTCGGCTAGGCCTTTTCCCTAAACGCACGCATGTCGGCCTCCGCAGAGCCTTTGGCGATCTACCAGGCTGGCCTCGTCGAGCGGCAGCAGCAGGTGGCCGCATTGATGGTCAAAGACCGCCGAAGCGCTCTGCTGCGCCTGGGATTGGCGATCGCCTTCGTCGCCGTTCTGTGGGTCGCCTACCGTGGGCACGACCTGCGCCCGTCGTGGAGCGCCCTGCCCGCCGCCGCCTTTGTGGCCCTGTGGATCTACGAAAGTCTGTTGGCGCAAAAACGCGCGCGCGTTGAACGGGGCGTGGCTTTTTACGAACGCGGCATCGCTCGCCTCGAGGATCGTTGGGCGGGCCAAGGCGACACAGGGTTGGCGTTTTTTTCGCCCGAGCACCCGTACGCGTCGGATCTGGATGTGTTTGGCAAGGGCAGTTTGTTTGAACGCCTCAACGAGGCACGCACGGCACCGGGGCAAAAGCGCCTGGCGGATTGGCTCCTGCACCCAAGCGACGACAAAGAGATTCGTGATCGCCAAAAGGCGGTGATGGAGCTACGAACCAAAACGTTGCTGCGCGAGAAATTGGCGGTGGCCGGCGCCACGTTGCGAGATGAAATGCGGCCGGATGATCTTCGCCAATGGGCTGCCGCCCCGCCCCTGCCCTGGTCACGCAGCTACGTCACGTTGGCGGTAACGGCAGCGCTGATCCTGGGCGCCTGTTTTTTGGTGGTGGCGCCGTTGGCATTGAGTGGCCGCATTTCAGGCACGTGGCTGTTAGGCCTGCTGCTCATCGATTTCTTTGTGACGCGCGCTTTGTTGGATGCCGTCATCCGCGTGGCGCGCGAAGTGGGCAAGCGGCTTGTGGAGCTGCAGGTGATGGGGATCGTGTTGCAAATCATCGAAACCACGCCCTTTGATAGCCCGCGCCTTGATTCACTCAAACGCGCGCTCGGCCAAGGGGCAGAGCGGCCGTCACGCCTCATCGGTGTGTTGTCCCGGCGTGTGGGCTTTTTCGATGCACATCGCAATCAACTTCTGATTCCGTTGTTGTGGCCCACATTTTGGGCGCCCCTGTGGGCGTTGACCATCGAACGATGGCGCCACAAACACGGCAAGGCTGTGGGTGAATGGATCGATGCGGTGGCTGACCTTGAGGCGCTGTGCAGCCTGGCGGGTTTTGCCTTCGAGAACCCCACGTATGAAAGCCCTGTGATCGAAACGGAGATCACCCGCTACACGGCGCGCACGCTTGGCCACCCATTGCTTGCCGCCAGCAAACGCGTGAGCAATCCGGTGCGGCTTGGCACACAGGCGGGGGGCAAAGACATTGGTGAGGCGGGCCAGGACGTGCGCGTGGTGATGGTCAGCGGCTCAAACATGTCGGGCAAAAGCACTTACCTGCGCGCGATTGGTCTCAACGCTGTGCTGGCACAGGCCGGCAGCGTGGTGTGCGGCCAAGATGTGCGGCTGTGCCCCTTCAACATCGGTGCGGCGATCCGCGTGGGCGATTCGTTGGCCGAAGGCCGTTCACGTTTCTTTGCAGAACTTCTGCGTGTGCGGCAGGTGGTGGAACTGGCCAGCCACGATCAGGAACGACCACTGTTGTTCTTGTTGGACGAGATCTTTGCGGGCACCAATTCAGAGGATCGCCGCGCGGGTGCGGCCGGCGTTGTAAAGGGCCTTTTGACCCACAACGCTGTGGGGCTTGTGACAACGCACGACCTGGCTTTGACCCGCTTGCCCGAGACGTTGGGGCCCGTGGTGGTGAACGTGCACTTTCAAGATCACCTTGAGAACAACGAGATGACCTTCGATTTCACGCTCCGGCCGGGCGTCGTTCAACGCAGCAACGCCTTGGCATTGATGCGCGCCGTGGGTTTGCACGTTTAAGCTTCAATCCTGGTGCAGCGGTTCAGGTTTCCAACGGCCTTGGTGCGTGGGCTTTTTCAGCGACGCTTGTAAACGGGCTAAAAATGCGGCGCGCGGAATTTCCACGGCGCCAAAGCGTGCGAGGTGGGCGGTGGTGACCTGGCAATCGATCAGATCCACGCCCCAGGATTGCAGCTGGCGAACCAAAGCCACGAAAGCAAACTTTGAGGCGTCGGGGGCATCCGCGAACATCGATTCGCCAAAGAACGCGCCACCCAAGCTAACGCCGTAGAGCCCCCCCACAAGCTTGCCTTCACTCCACGCTTCCGCCGAATGCGCCACGCCCAGTTGGTGAAGCTTTTGGTATGCGCCGCGCATCTCGGTGGTGATCCATGTGCCTCGCTGACCGGGGCGGCGTTTCGTGGCGCAACGATCAATCACTTGCTCAAACGCGGTGTCGAAGCGCAGCTCGAACCGCCCCGAGCGCATGACTTTGGCCAAGGACTTGGGCACGTGCAGTTGGGCGGGATCCAGCACCATGCGCGGATCGGGCGACCACCACAAGATGGGCTGGCCATCCTCGAACCACGGAAAGATCCCCGTCGCGTAAGCGCCAATCAAGCGCTCAGCGGATAAGTCTCCCCCCATAGCCAACAAGCCGTCTGCATCAGCCAGCTGTGGATCAGGAAACAAGGCGGGGTCTTCGGTCAGCCCGTAAACAGGCACGCCTTGATGATACCCGAGCTTGCGAGACCTCGCGCTCTTCGCCAAGCTCAGTTTGTGAGCTCTTTTGTCAAAGACATCAATGAGGCTGATTTTCAGGCGGCCGTGATCGAACGGTCTGCTCAGCTGCCGGTGCTGGTGGACTTCTGGGCGCCCTGGTGTGGCCCTTGTCGCACACTCGGCCCCTTGCTGGAAAAGGCTGTGCAGGCCGCGGGGGGGCGCGTGGAATTGGTGAAGATCAACACCGACGCGAACCAGGGCATTGCGGCACGGTTCGGCATTCAAGGGATTCCCGCCGTCAAAGCGTTCCGTAATGGTGAAGTTGTGGATGAGTTCGTGGGTGCGCAGCCCTTGCCCACGATTGAAGCATTTATTCGGTCGCTGGTGCCCTCTGCGGCCCGCGCCGCCCTGGCTGAAGCCTTGGCGAAGCGCCCCGATCCGCAGGCCGCGCGAGCGGCGTTGGGCGCCCTCGTCGACGACGACGAAGTTGGCAGCGAAGCGGCGTTTCATCTAGCGCACGTGTTGGTGGCAACCGGAGGACCACCGCCGGAGATCCGAACGTTGGCTGAACGCGTTCACCCTTCGGCCCCTCAATATCCACGGGTCGAAGCTTTGGAGGCGTTGGCCGATTTGCTTGAACGCGCCAATCTTGAGGGAGTCGAAGCAGCGCAAAAGAAAGTGCAGGACAACCCGCGCGATCATGAAGCCCGCCTCAGTTTGGCGGCCACGTTGCTGAGCCGAGGTCAAACCCAGGCCGCTATGGACGCGTTGTTGGAAAGCGTGTCGCGCAACGCCGCTCACGCAGGCGGCCTGGCGCGCAAAGCCCTGCTAGCGATATTCGATCACTTGGAGGAGCCTCCAGCCCAGCCGGACCTGGTGCGCGACTACCGCCGACAGTTGCAGATCGTCAGCTAAGCCGTTCGCTCGTGGGCGCCCATCTCGTCGCCGATCTCGCGAGCCAATAGCTTGGCCACCGCTTCCCACGCCGTTCGGGTGCCAGAAAGAACGGCCGCGACTTCACATGTGATCGGAAGGTCAACGTGCAGGCGGGCCGCCAATTCGGCCGCGGTTTGTGCCGTCTCCACGCCTTCGGCCACTTGCCCCAAGCGCGCCGCGATCTTGCCCAACGGTTCGCCGCGGCCCAACGCCAAGCCGACCGTGCGGTTGCGGGAAAGCTCGCCCGTGCATGTCAGCACCAAATCTCCGAGGCCCGCGAGGCCCGCGAGCGTCAATGGGTTGCCGCCACACGCCGCAGCCAAGCGGCCGATCTCCGCAAGACCGCGTGTGATCAAGGCGGCGCGCGCGTTGGCGCCAAACCCCAAGCCATCGGAGCACCCCGCGGCAAGCGCGATCACATTCTTTAGAGCTCCACCAAACGCCACACCCACAACATCGTCGCTGCCATAAACGCGAAACCGCCCACACGTAAACAACCGTTGCGCGGCCTCGCGTGCAGCCTGATCTTTGGATGCCACCACCGCGGCCGCGGGACGTCGGTTGGCAACCTCCACGGCAAACGTGGGCCCCGACAGCAGCACATGCCTGCAGCGTGGCCACACATTTTCGATCACTTGATCCATGGTCAGCGCGGAACCCTTTTCGAGCCCCTTGGAAGCGCACACCACCAAGCCCTCGAAGCTGGGGCTCATACGCGTCAGCGTCTCGCGCACGTTTGCTGAAGGCAACACCACCACACAAACATTCGCGTGATCGGCAAGACCTTCGAGGGTGCTTGTGAGGTGCAGGCTTGCGGGCAGCTTCACGCCAGGCAAGTAGCGAAGGTTCTCACCGCGCAAGCGCATGGTTTCAATCGCTTGATCATCGCGCCCCCACAGCGTGACGTGGTGGCCCTGCTCGCATAACAGCGCGGCCAAAGCGGTGCCCCATGATCCGGCGCCAAGCACAACCACGCGTTGGGGATGAGAAGTGTGGCTCATGGAACAGAGGCTCCTTTGCGCAGGTCTACATGGATGGCTGCCTGTTCAGCCAAATCGACCTTCCGAAGCGTGGCGCCCACCGCGGCATACTGTGCCGTGGTCACACGCGCCGTGGGCATCTGCACCTGCCGACGCAGAACAACGGTGGTGTTGTTCTTTACCGCCCGCTGCTCCACGAAATGCGGGCCCGCGCTGCCCAAGGGGTACACGTCGAGGTTCGCGCCAGCCTGGGCAATGCGTGCCGACGCCGCGAAATGCAGTGTGGCCACAAGATCAAGCGGCGCCTCCGGTGTCATAAGCAGCGTTGTCTTGCGTGTGGGCTCGGTCGCATAACGGCGCCCCGGCTGCGACAAGAAGAACCGCGGCTCCAGCACCAACCCACCGTTCGATGTGGTGGCGAGGCGCTCAACTTTGATCCGATATTCAAGATCCATCGCTCGGTCTGTGGGCGCAAACGTAAGCGCTTCCAACGTGGCACCGGGAAAGTGATACGCCAAATAAGCTTCCTCGAAGCGACGCTGGCGTTTGTCTTCTTCGGCGCCCAGTTGTCGAAGCGCCTCTTTCCAATCGATCGCCACGGCCCCGACCAAGTGCTCCTTCGCGGTGATCACAGCGTCGCCCTGCGCGTTGACTGCCACGTCAAGCACCACTTTGCGAACGTCCTGCACGAGCGAACGCACGATCAAGGCGGCCCCGTCGGCCAAGCGCACCGCGGAGGCGCCGTCAAGCGCGGCGGGCACATAGCCAAACGGCGCGTCTCGAAGGCGAAGGTCAACGTATACGTCGCTTCCTGTGGGGGCAGCGTTGCTGTTGAGTCCAACAAAGCGAAGCAAGGCTTCGGAATAAACCATCGTCTCTTGCGGGGACGTCACTTCGTGCGCGTCCGCCGTCGTCAATGGGCGGGCGATCACAACCTCCGCGTTCACTTGCAGAAGCTTGCTCAACGCCTGCGCCACCGCCAAACGATTGCCGCGCCCGCGCGCCACCGCAAAGGAAGCCGGCTCATCGGCACCGCCCTCCGCTTCAATGGATTCGGTCACCCAGTGCACAAGAGCCTCGGCACGTTGCCAAGGCGTGGCGCGTTCCCCACCGGCGGCCGCCAAAACTGTTTGCGCCGCTTTTACCAAGTCGGGGTTGCTGCGAGCCATCGTGCTCAGACGATCATCCACGAACCCGGCCCACGCGCGCAGATTCACGCCGCTGCAAAGGCGCACGCTGGGGATCCAGTAAAGAGCGGGCACCGAAGCGCGCTCTGGGAACACTTGCGGCACGCGTGTAGCCACATACTGGTAACGCACAAGTTCGCTCGTTTGTGTTTGCATGATGGCGGCTGGAGCGCCGGCGCGCACATCAAAGTCAAGCTTCCATCCCTTGGGAGAAACGACGATGTACTCGCTGCGTTCGAGCGGTGCTTCGTTCGATTGAAAATAAAATCGCGGGCTTACGAACCCAGTGCCGAAAGCGGCTGAAGGTTCCACAAATTCCAGCGTTTCCCACTCAATGAAATCCCCCGGTTCAAGCTCGGGCGCTGACACCGTTTCCTTTCCGAAGATGTCCTCGGGCTCTCGCACAGTGAGATCTGGTTTCACCGTTCGCAGCGTCAACACTTCGGCGCCTGCGGGCACGTTCACCTCGCCCCACCGATCAAGCGCGTCTTTGGATTGCACGCGCACAATGCTGTGGGTTAACAGAGCGCGCCCGCCATCGGGAAAGATGCGCTCAACCAAGCGATCCAAGACGAACACAGCCGGTGCGTCGTATGTGTGCCCGCTTTTCATGAAGGCGTCGATCGCAAGCAGGCCAGGCAAGCGCTCGGCCTCCATGGGCAAAGCGACCTTTGCCGCCAACGCCGCCTGTCGTACTTCGGCCGCCGCAGGAAACGCACGCACGGCCCTTTGCAACGTGGCTGTGGCGGCCGGTTCGTTTTTGTTTTGCGCATGTAGGTTTGCCAGCCGCAAGAGGAATGATGGCTCACGCGGCCATCGCTCTGATTGGGCTTGCAGCAGCGCCACGGCGCGGGTCGTTTGCCCTTGCGCGGCCCAAGTGGTGGCAAGATCCGGCGCAAGCCATTGTGGCGACGACGAAAACTGCGCCGCGCTCTCATAGGCGCGCGCCGCTGGGTCGGGTTGCCCGCGTTCCACAAAGCGCGCGGCAAGGCCGGTGTCGCGCGCTTCGCAGTCATGCTGTTTTTGCAGCAGGCCATCCACGAGCGCGAGCTGTTCGCGTTGTCGCACCCGCCGCAGCATGGCCTCGATCACGGGGCACGCCCACGGCCGGCCTTCGTGCTGCTGCACCTGCGTCCACGCCGCGTCGAGCGCCTTATCGGCTTGGGCTTCAAGGCCTTCGGTGGTCAACGCCTCATGGGCGGCCAACGCCGCCGGCCACCACCGCGGCGCTGCATCCATCGCTGCCATCGCCATAGCCGTGGCTTCACGTGGACGACCTTCGATGTTTTCAAGCGCAGACAACGCCAGGCGCGCGCGCACAAGCCCAGGGTCCTGCTCCACAGCTAGACGCCACACGGTGCGCGCGGCATCACGTGTGAGGTTGTCGGGCCGCGTGGGCTCCGCTTCCAGCATTCGACCCGCTTCCACCAATCCCAGCGCAAAGGAACGCATCGCCACCAAGGTTTTGGCCTGCGACAGGCCCTCGTTCCATTGCCCCACAAGCCGCGCGACAAGCACATGCGACAGCGCGGTCAACGGCGCAGCGAGATCTTTCGGCGTGTCACGCAGCGCAAGCGGCGGAGCATCAAGAATCTCTTTCGGGGCGGCAAAGGCGGCCAACCAATAGTCAGCGCCGCCACCGAACGTCGACAGACGCAATTCAACGTCGTGCACGCCCGGCGTCAGCGGCACCCGCACTGAAGATCGGTGCGGGCCCCACGTGTCCACGCTGCCGTGCGTGTGCCACGACCCACCGTCAATTTTCACCGCAGCGATTCCACGGTATTCGAGCACAACATCGTGCGGACCCTCTTGGGCGACTGTGAGCTTCGACTTCACGACGAGCACGCCGGGCATTGAGGCCTGTGGCGGCACCTGCGCACGGCAACCCGAAATCAGCACGGCAGTCGCCGAAGGAAACCCACGGGGCGGGCTCAACAGATCCAACATGGGGCGCAACCCAGCGGAGCCGGTCAAGCTCGCCTGCGATGGGCAAGCCGCAATTTGCGCAAGCCGAGCCAAGGCGTCGGCACGGCCAGCGCGGCGAGCCGTGTCGTCTGCGGCCTGCAGCATTTCAATCCGCGCTTGCCACGGCAGTGGCAACAAGAGCTGCGACGACAAAACGTCCACCTGCTCTCGCCACGCTGGGCTCTCGTACACCAGCGTGCTGAGCCAGCTGGCGCCGGCGGTGGCCAACCATTGTGTCCACGGCTCAGCGCCAGGCGAACCCGCGGCGCTCAGCAAGCGCGATACATCTGCCAACGCGCGTTCAGTCTCACCATGCTCGTACGCCACGAACGCGCTGCCGAAAACGGCGAAAGCGTCAAAGCCTTTGCCTTGCGCGAAGGACGCACGTGCACGGGAGGCGTCGCCGGCCACCAGGTGGCGCCACCCTTGCTGCGTGCTTGCGAGGCCTGCAAAACCAGACGAGCCCGTGTTTGTGGTGGCACACGCCGAGGTGACGGCCCACACCGCCAGAACTGCGAGGCGCAGCATGTTTTTCATGGCGTGTTGACCTTCCCGATCACAACGCGCCCCCGCAAAGCCGCTTCAAGAGTTCCCAAGAATGTGCGGAACGCCGGATAGTCCGCAGGCGTGAATCGCTGCTCTTGCATGTCAAGCCGGCTAAACACCGTCACGACGCGGCCGTCGCTTGAGGGTTTCACAGCAAACTCAAATTGACCAAACGGCGCCTTCAGCGAAACAGGGTTCGGCACCTGCACTGCCACAAAACCTTCAGGCAAACGATAGCTCAGGGTTTCTTCGTGCTGCCAAGGGTATGCCAGCAACAAGTCCGTTCTTCGCTCCGATAGCCGGGCATACGCCCGCAAATATTCAGGCGGGCGCGACGACAGTGGCAACAAGTATTGTTCACCCTGCGGTTCAGCCAACGCTGGCACGTTGATCTTTGCCGTGACCTGCACAGGCTCGTTTGGATCACCCACGCCGGTGAACTTCAGATCTTGCACAGTGGCTCCCGGATAACGTGCGTTCCAGACCTTGCCGTATTTCTCAAGGCGTTCGCCTTCGGTTTGGTAATGCTGCCGCCACTCAGGAGCGGCCTGCCCCACGATGCGCACAACCTCGTTGATCGTGGCCGTGCCATCGGCAGACACATCGGCATCCCAGGTGCGCAAAGCCCTATTCGTTTGCGATGGCAACACGGGCGTTGTGACCAACTGCGAACCGCCGGGCCACACCCGCAGCGCTATCGTCGCCTGATCTTGATGGGGAAGCTCATTCATGCCCGAAAATTCGGCCGTGCCATCAAGATACATATTTAGCGCGGGCACATAGGCAATCGCGTGATCGAACACCGCCAGCGACGCTGGGCTCGGATCCAGTTGGCCACCCCGACGCGTGCGAAGCAAAACGATCTGCGCATCCACGCCCACGCTTTTGAGCATCGCAACCATCAACGACGCCTTGTCTTTGCAATCACCAAACCGACGCGACAACACCTGCGATACCCGATATGGCTTATAGCCATGAATGCCAAACTCAAGCGCGACGTAACGCGTGCCTTGAATCACCAGCTTGTGAATCGCTTGCACTTTGTCTTGCAATGACGTCAGGCCTTTTACGGCGTCAATCGCACGTCGTTTCACTTCAGCGTCCGGCACCAACTGGTCGGCCACCAAGTTCCAGTACCAACGCCCAACCTGATCCCACGTTTCGTAGGTGCTCACGTGAAAATACGGCGCCACCTCGGCCCAACCCGGCATGGATGGTTCAGGCCGCATTTTCGGAACGTCGCGGGCCTCGAACTGGTATTCGGTGTCCGCCCCGCGCGAAGCTTGCTTGCGCGAAAAGCCGGTGAGCGAGGGCTCGTGAAAGTAGAACTTCTTGTTCTTCGGCCCTACGAGCGTGTATTGCCACACGTCGGTGGGGATGGTTTCCGCCACGAACTGAAAGTCACCGAAGTACCCGGCCAACTCGTTCCGGGCAGACACGTCGGCAACGGTGTATTGAATCTCCACCACATCGCCCGGCCGCAATCCCTCGAATGTCACAACCTCGGCGCGGTTGTCGTAGTAAAGCGCGTACCAGGGCTCGGACAGATCACGATCGTCGCGCCCAGTGGCCGATGACGTTTCCACAACCCCGCTCGCGTTCTTGCGAAACACACGCGCCTGGCGCACCTCCACTTCCTGCGAACCCGGCGTGTAGCGAATGAAGAATGAATCATTCGCGCGTGCACCGGGCTCCGTCAGCACGTGAACCAAACGCTGCGCGAACATTTCCGAAAGCCCATTTTCGTGCACGTGCACCACCTTGCGGTCAAGCAGCACGTGGGCTGCGTCCGCAGGCTGCGCGGGGACGCCGGCCTGCAACGCGCGCTTGGCTGTCTCCCACACATCGGTGGCATAACGGCGCGCCAGATCTGCGGCGGCTTCGTCGGCGTTGCCACCTGACGCCTGCCGCGCCAGCGCCTCCATGTATTTGCGCAACGTCGGGTTTTGCGGGCGCAAGGCCAAAGCATGCTCCAACGCCGCCGCCGCCTCAGCGGGCCGCAACAAGCGCGCGAGCAAGCGCCCTTTGGCTTCATGTAATTCGGCCGCGCCTGGCACGCGTGCCAAAGCGGCGTCGAGCGTATTGAGCGCGGCCTGTGTCTGCCCAGCGCCCTCTTGCACCTTGGCGAGATCCACAACCAAGAACGAAAGGTCGGGCCGACGCTTTGCCATCGCTTCAGTCAGTTGAAGCAACGCCGGCGTCTGCGCGGTGGCGCGCGCGTCGGACATCAAGGCATCAAGCACATCCGGATCGCTCGGACGCTCGGCGGCGACCGCCTGCAGTTCAGCCCGTGCCTCTTTGATTAGCCCCAGGCTATGCAGCGCACGCGCCTGGCGTTTACGCACAAGCGGCAACGCGCGAATGGGTGGCGGTAGCACGTCTAAAGCGTCACGTGCCAGCGCGGGCAACGAGGCCACCCGCTGATCCTCTGCAACAGAAAGCACCGCCGGCCAACACGCGACGTCAGCGGGCAGACCCAACGCCTGGTTGCGCAGGGCAACGGCCTGCACCGGTCGCCTCGCCGTTTGTGCCAACTCCACCAGATCGCAAAGCAGCAAGCAGCGTTCAGAAAGATTCGTGGTGAGCGGCAAGGCGGCCTGCAAGGCGGTACGTCGATCGTTGTCTTGCACGGCGGTCTCGCCCAACAAACGACGCAGCGTGAAATCTTCTCCCGCGGCGAGCGTTGTGTTCAACACGCGCTCGACCGGCTTTTCATCCTTGTCGAACGGGTTCGCGTACGCCCACAGCCGGGCCAAAGCCTCAGCCCACACACGAGCCTCCGCTGTGCGTTTGCTCTTCAAGGCGCTTTGCCAACCGATTTCAAGCTGGCGGCCGAGGTGCCTCGGCGCCGGGCCCGCCACAAGCCTGCGAGCCTGCCCCAAGACGGCTGCACCTTGGCCCTGCAATGAAGAATGCACGCCCTGCAAGGCCCGCCCGTCGAGCTTCGTCAAACGCACAACGATGCGCCAGGCGCCCTCCAAACTCAGCGTTTTGATCACCAACGTGTTTTCGCCCTTTTTGAGCGCCAGCAGCGCGGCATCCTGATCCAACCGGGCGATGCGTTGCACTTCGCTCGAGAACACAGGCGCGCCGTTGACCCACGCCTTCACCGGCCCCGACGAGCCCAAACGCAACGCGGCCGGCTGCTCACGATCGCTGTGCACGTAAACAAACAGCAGGGCGCCGGCTTCTTGTTGCGGCGCGAGCGCCGCGTCCAACAAAGTCACGCCCATGCGCGCCACATCTTCGGCGCGCCGCCAGGTCACGGTTTGTTCTTTGCCTTCAAACGTGGTCGCTCCGTGGGGCTGCAGCGGCGTCAGTTCGGCGGCCCATGGCGCCTCCAAAGCCGCGCGGCTTTGGGCATCGAACGGACCCATCACCCAAAACGATTCAATCAGCCCAAGCCGCTTGCGCAATGCCGCCGCTTCATCTGCACGCCCCTGATCATCGCGCAGACGCGCCAAATGAAACGCGGCCCACGCCTGCACCAAAGGATCACCTTTGCCCTCCACGACGTCCGCCAACGGCTGCGACCAATCGCGGTCGGGCACGCGCTCGTTAAGCTCGGCCAACTCAAACACGGGCCCGACGGCGGTAGCGCTCGCTCCCGCCTTGCGTAACTTTTCAACCGCCGTTTGCAACCGGGCGTCATACGGGTTCACCCCTTCGGCCGCCTGCGCGATCTGGCGCTGGGTCAACGCGCTCAAGAGCGCAACAGCGAAAAGGCACGCACGACAAGCCATGACCGTGCCGCGGCGACGTCGACCGCCTGTGTTCACCGAGCCTCAAAGTACCGGGAGATCGCCTCGCGCAACGCCAGCCGTGCGCGGTGCAAACGCGTTTTCACCGCGGGCACGGAAAGCCCCAAGGTTTCTGCCGTTTCTTCCGTGGATAAACCATCGACGTCACGAACCATAAACACCTGTCGGGACGATTCAGGCAAGGCGTCAACGGCGGCTTGAATGGCCGCACGAAGTTCGGTGGACTGCAGTTGATCGTCGGGGCGTTTGGACCAATCATCGCCGGCGCCCGCGCCAAAACCATCGACGCCGGTTTCGTCAGCACCCAAGGCGGTGACTTCCTCCATCGACACCTGTGGGTGGCGACGCCGGGTGCGCAGCATCATCAGCGCGGCGTTGGCCGCGATCCGGTAGAGCCAGCTGCCAAACTGCGCCTTGCCTTCGAACTTCTTCAGGTTGCGCCAGGCGGACAGCAACGCGTCCTGCACCACCTCTTGCGCGTCAGACTCGGTGCCCATCATCCGCAGCGCCAAGCGGTAAACCCGCTCTTGATGCCCGGACACAAGTTGCTCAAAGGCCGCAAAATCCCCTGCCTTGGCCCGCTCCACCAAGGCTTCATCTGAGGGTGCGCCCTGCGGCGCTTGAGGAAGTTCGTTTTCTAACAAGTTAAGGCTCCTGAGACTCTACACCACCACGCGGCCGTCTCAAGGGACCAGGCAGGTCTTTGTTTCTATATGCGTCAAGCTGCCCCACGGCGGTTGGGGCGGATAACGTTGCCGACGTTTGTCGCTTGGCACGCCCGGGCTTCAGAGTAAACTGCGCGGCCCTCATGGTTTTGGCCTTAGTTAAGGCGGCTCGCCCCCATCAATGGATCAAGAACGCCTTCGTGGCGGCCCCGCTGGTGTTCGCGCTCCGCATCTACGACGTAACCTCTTTGTTACGCGCCTCGGCCGCCGTGCTGTGCTTCTGTATCCTGTCGAGCGCGGTTTACCTCCTGAACGACCTGGCCGACGTGGAGCGCGACCGCGCCCACCCCACCAAACGCAACCGCCCCATCGCTTCAGGGGCTTTGTCGGTGACCGCTGCGCGCGCGGCGCTGGCCTCCTTTTCGGTCGCGGCCTTGCTGGGGTGCTTGTTGCTTTCGTTTGAGCTGGCAGTCGTCGCCGCGGGCTATTTCGTGCTCAACATCGCCTACACCTTTGGCCTCAAGCGCGTGCCGTTCGTTGACGTGGGGTGCATCAGTTTGGGGTTCTTGCTGCGCGTGCTCGCCGGCACGTATGCGATCGCGGTGCCTGCCTCCCCATGGTTGTTGATCTGCACAGGCTTGCTCTCATCCTTGCTGGGCTTTGGCAAACGCGCCCACGAACTGCGCTTGGCGGGGGAAGGCAAAGGCAAACAGCGCGATGTGCTTGAGCGCTACCACCCCGGCATCTTGCGCGCGTTGATGGTTATGTTGGCGCTGGGCACGGTTGGGGCGTATTCGCTTTACACGCAATCGACCCACGCCCTGTCTCTGTTTCACACGCGCGGGTTGGCGCTGACCGTGCCTTGTGTGGTGTTTGGCATCGTCCGCTTCGTGTGGCTGACGTTCAACAAACCCGACGCCGAAAGCCCAACGGATTCGATGTTGAGGGATCGCATCTTCTTGGCAAACCTGCTGGCGTACGCGGCCGTGGTGGCCGTGGTGTTGTACTGGGCATAGCGGCCCCGCCGCACCAATGAACAAAGCCTCCCGCGCGTCGTGCGACAGGAGGCTTTGAACGTCGGTTCAGAATCGCGCCTTACTTGCAGTAGCCCCAGCGTTGCGAGCCGTTCACCGGAACGCATGCCTTGGTCAGACCGCAGATCGTCTTTGCGATTTCGTCCATCTTTTGCGGGCACACGCGCTTGCAGCGAGGCTTCTCACCCGCCGCAGGCGGAATGCACACAAGGCCAGGCTTACATTCGCGCTCGGCCTGGCACAGAGCATCTTCCGCCAACGTGCCGGCGCAATCACACACCGCCTGATCGTTGTAGCCGCCGCCCATGATGTAACAACCAAAAGCGGGTGAAGGCCGGTCGGCGCGGTTGCAGTTGCCAGCCCCGAACACGGGCACACAGTTTTCAGGTGGGTTGTCACAAACCCGAACGCCTGTCTCTTTGTCACCCACCGTCAGAGGCACCGAACAATGGGCGCCCGAAGAGCAATCTGTGTCGTCTTTGCAATAGCGGAAGCAGTGCTTGCCACAAACCTCTTCGTACTCAGGCAAACACGTCAAACCGGGTTGGCAGTCGTCGACGATCACGTTCGGGCCCTGGCCGCCGCAGTCCTGCGCCAGAGCCTTGGTTCCTTTGGTATCAGGGATGCACGCCGCTTGTGCACCCACCAACCCGCAGCGCTGGGTGCATTGGCAGCCTGATTGGCAAGCTGGATCGCAGGTTTGCCCCGGGGCGGTTGATGCCTTGCAAGCCGGCAAGGGGCCAACACACATGGGTGCGCCTCCCGTTCCACCTGCGCCCCCTGTACCGATGGTGCCGCCTGTGCCCAAGCTGCCGCCCGCGCCTGATGTGCTCTTCACACATTTGTTGGTGGCGGGCGAACAAACGAAGTCATCAGGGCAGGCTTTCCCACCCACGTTACAGACCAAGAAATTGTCTTGGATGTCAGGGTTGTAACAAGCCACATACCCGACGGCTGCCACCACGACAGCAAGCGCCCCCCATTTGCCGAACGCCTTCTTACTGCTTTCGATGAAACGCATTTTCTAAGCTTCCTATTCTTTCTAGAAACGATAGGTGGCTTGTGCACCCGTGTAAGAGCCGCCCAGAACCGGCGCGAGCGCGAAGCGTGGTTCAACCGCCGTCGCCTCGGGTGAAGACGATGACGAGCCGTTCATGAACAGCAAGACACCGCCGGTAATGCCCGCGGCCAACCCCAGCAGGCCCGTGGTTATCGCCACCTTATTCAATGTTTTGCCTCGGCTTTCAGCATCGGGATCGAAGGTCGGCCCTTTTTCAACATCCTTGGCCGCCTTGTTGGCCATGGATCCCGTCACAACCGACGTCACCAGCAGAGCACCGCCCACGCCCGCCAAGACGATGCCCGTGGTCCGCCACTGACGCTTCGGTTCTGGGTTTGGTGCCGAAGTATTGATCACAACGGGGGGCGCCGCTGTCGGTGTGACAGGAGGCGGCTCAACCACGGGAGGCGGCGTGGTGGTTGGTTTCACTGGCTCAACAGGTGGCGGCGCGGTCTTGTTGGAGCCGCGCGCTTTGTCATCGATCTCTTTTTGTAGATCCTCGATCTTTTTTTGCACCTCGTCCTTGTTGGCCGCATCAGGGGATCGACGAAGGTAATTCTTATAGAAACGAATCGCGTCTTCAGGCTGGTTGTTCAACCTGTGCGATTGCGCGATGTTGTAAAGGAAAACGGGATCTTCAACGTTCAAATAAGCCTTTTGATAGGCCTCGATCGCTTCTTGATACTTGCCCACGTCGTAAAGCCGGCGGGCCTGCTCGAAGTATTCTTTGGCCGCCTTCTTCTGTTCGGCCGTTTGGGCCTGGGCCGCGCCCGCGGCCACGCATAACCCCAAAACAACCGCCCCCGCCAACGCGCGACGCAAAAGCTTCAACTTATTCATCTAGTCTGTTCCCTTGTTGATTCTGACACCGGCGGCGCCGTCCACGCCTGTTGGACGGACAACGTCGTTGCGTCCTTACAGTAACCGAGGCGAAAAAAGCGGTCAAAGAGCCTGTCTTTAATAGAAGGCGTATCCCACATCGTCACCCTGACGAGCGGCTTGAGCAGCAAGTGCGGTAACGACATTGCGTGCAATGGCATCCCATGGCAGTTCCCGCCCGTGCCTCAGCCTTCCCCCTCGCCACTGACCCTTCGGAGGTACGCCTTCGGCCAATGGCGGCGCTTTGCCGTCGGTGCGGCCGCCTTGCTGGCCACCAACGCCCTGGGTTTGGTGATCCCCAAGCAGCTCAAGCACGCGATCGATACGCTGGGACACAGTGGAGCGGAAGCGCTACCGGTGATCGGGCGCATCGCGCTAATTATCATTGGGGCGTCCGCCATGCAGGCGGTGGTGCGAACTTTCTCCCGCATCGTGATCTTCAACGGCGGGCGCGAAATTGAGTACGGCCTCCGCCGCGATCTGTTCACCCACATCATCGCTTTGCCCCAAGAGTTCCACCGCCGCTCACCCACTGGTGAGTTGATGTCGCGCCTCACGAACGATTTGTCAGCCGTCCGCATGTTGTTTGGGCCCGGCATCTTGAACGTGATGAACACGACGATCGTTTACGCCACCGGCCTTTACTTCATGGTGGGCCTTTCGCCCCGCCTGACTCTTTTCGCGATCATTCCCCTGCCGTTGGTTGTAATCACCGCTCGTTTTGCCAGCCGCCGCATTTATCGATTCAGCCGCGAGCTGCAAGCGCAGATGGGCAAGCTCTCCAACCATCTGCAAGAAGACTTCAACGGCATCACCACCCTGCGCAGTTACACGCTTGCCCCGCAGCGGCACGCCCGCTTCAAGGCACTGTCCGACGGTTACCTCGACAAATCGCTTGAGCTCGTAAAGACGCGCGGCTTGTTGGGCCCGCAGTTCGCCATTGCCACCGGGCTTGGAACCTTGATCGTGCTTTGGCTGGGCGGCCGCGAGGTGATCGCCGGTCGTCTGACGGTAGGCGGTTTGGTCGCGTTCAATGCGTATTTTGTTTATCTGGCGTGGCCCACGCTTGCCCTCGGGTGGGTTTTATCACTGTGGCAACGAGGCTTGGCCGGGTGGCAACGCGTGCGTGAGCTGCTGCGCGAACCCGCCACCGCCCAAGGCGATGCTTTGCCGGTTGAGAGCGCCACGCAGGCGGCGTTGCGGGTGCGCGATCTGAGCGTCGTGCTTGGCGGCCGCCGCATTCTGGATAAGGTTTCGTTCTTAGTGCCGGCCGGGCACACCGTGGCCATTGTGGGACGCACGGGGAGCGGCAAAAGCACGCTGACCGACGCTCTGCTGCGTTTGGTGGAAGTGCCACCACACACTCTTTTCGTCAATGATCGTGACGTCACCACACTGTCTTTGGGGGCGTTGCGATCGATGATTGCTTACGCCCCCCAAGATCCGTTCTTGTTCTCCGCCACCATCGCCGACAACATCGCCTATGGCGAACGTTGGACCGGCGCGGGACCGCCGCCCGCCGAAGGCATCCATGATGAATCCGCGATGGCACGCATCCAACAGGCAGCCATCGACGCTGGGTTGGCGCGGGATCTGGATGAACTGCCGCAGGGCCTACAGACGATGGTTGGTGAACGCGGCATCACGCTTTCGGGAGGGCAGCGCCAGCGCGTGGCTTTGGCCCGCGCCCTTTACGCGCGTACGCCGTTGATCATTCTCGACGACTCACTGGCGTCCGTCGATGCCGAAACAGAGCAGACGATCTTGCGACAGCTACGCGAGCATCTGGGGCAACGCACCGCTGTGCTGATTTCTCACCGGGTGGCCGCCGTACAACACGCCAACGAAATCTTGGTTCTCGAGCAAGGCCACATCGCCGAACGCGGCACCCACAGCGCGCTGATCGCCGCCAAAGGCATCTACGCGGCGCTTTACCAAGAGCAAGAGGCCGCGCGTCTGGAGGCAGCGGAATGACCACCACCCGCGCCGCCAACAACGCAGGGCCGGGCCACGAGCCCGTGCTGGGCAAGGCCCTTGATCGCCATCTGCTCAAACGCATTTTGTTGTATGTGTGGCCCTATAAATGGCAAATGCTCGCCGCCGTTGTGGTGCTGCCGCTGGCCGCCGTATTTGAATTGGCGCAGCCCTATCTGCTGAAGAAGGCAATCGATCAACACATCGCCGTCAAGCAGCTTGCGGGACTGGACCAGATCGCACTCGCCTACCTGGCGATGTTGGTTGGCCAATACGCCCTGCTCTTTCTGCAAACGTACCTCATGCAGTGGGTTGGGCAAAAGGCGATGGCGGATCTGCGCGACCAGCTTTATCAGCACGTGTTGCGGCTGTCCCAAACCTTCTTCGAGACAACGCCAGTGGGCCGCTTGATGACCCGGCTCACCAGCGACGTGGAATCGCTCACCGAAATGTTCGCCTCGGGCTTGGTGTCGCTGATCGGTGATCTTGTGAAGCTTGCATTCATCATCGTCACGATCTTTTTGATCGATGCCAAATTGGCGCTGTTCTCGCTTGCCAGTGCACCTGTGCTATTCACGGTGGCCTGGTTGTTTCGTCGGGTGGTGCGGGAAGCTTTTCGCGACATCCGCACCCGTTTGTCACGCCTCAACACCTTCCTGCAAGAGAACCTTTCAGGCGTGCGCATCGTGCAGGCGTTTGCGCAAGAGCGCTTGGCGGCCGCGCGCTTTGATCAACTGAATCACGATTACCGCAAGGCAAACGCCCGCGCGATTGGAGCCGACGCCGCACTTTACGCCATCGTGGAGGCGGTGGGCTCATTCGCGATTGCGGGCCTGCTGTGGCACGGAGGCGCGCGCATCATCGGCGGCACGCTCACCTTTGGCGTGCTGGTGGCGTTCATCGAATACCTGCAGAAGTTCTTCGCCCCCATTCGCGATCTATCGACGAAATACACGGTCCTGCAACAGGCGATGGCCGCCGCCGAACGCATCTTTGAATTGCTCGACACCCGCACCTACGATGCGCCTTCACGGCCCACCGTTCCCGCGGCCCCACACACGCCCGACGAGCCGATCGTTGAATTCCGCGACGTCTCATTTCACTACCGGCCCGAGCAACCGGTGCTCACCGGCATCAATTTACGGGTCAAGCGCGGGGAGACCGTGGCGATCGTGGGGCCAAGCGGATCGGGCAAGTCAACATTGATCAAACTCTTGGCACGCTTTTACGATCCTGCGGAGGGCAGCGTGCGCCTGGATGGCGTGCCGTTGCCCAACCTGAACATCGAGGCGCTCCGGCGGCGGGTTGTGCTGATTGGTCAAGAGCCTTACCTCTTCTCTGGCACCTTGCAGGAGGCGGTGGGCCTTGGGCAAGCCTCCGAAGAAGCCGTGACCCAAGCCCTGCAGCAAGCGGGAGCGGGGCCGTTGTTGGCCCGCCTCGGCTTGCAGGCCGAAGTGCAACCGCGGGCAATCAATTTTTCGGCCGGCGAGCGGCAGCTGTTTGCCTTGGCACGGGCGCTTTGCCGCGATCCCGAGCTTTTGGTGCTGGACGAGGCGACGGCCAACGTTGATCCCGAGACGGAGCGCCTGATCGAAGCGGGGACCGCCGCATTGATGAAGGGCCGCACCTCGATCGTCATCGCCCACCGGCTCTCAACGGTGGTCAATGCGGATCGCATCGTGGTCATCGAACACGGCCGCATCGTGGAACAAGGAACGCGCGACGACTTGCTGGCACAAGAGGGATTATTCGCGCGTCTTCACCGGTTGCAAACCACCGGCACCGCCGCAGGGGCGGTCGGCTTACGGACAGCCCTCTTTACTTGAAGTTCCACCCAGTTCAGGATGCCCCCATGTATCGCAGAACCACTCATCGAAGCCCCGTGGCAAGTCTGTTGGCAGGAGCCTGCGTGGCGATGGCCTTCGCGGCGCCCAGCGCCTCCGCGCGTGTGCCCGAAATCCCCTTCGAAACCTTCTCGTTAGACAACGGCCTCGAGGTCGTGTTGTCTCGGGACACTTCAGTGCCCACAGTGCACACCGAGATTTGGTACAAGGTGGGCTCCAAAGATGAAGAGCCGGGCAAGACTGGCTTCGCCCACTTGTTCGAGCACATCATGTTTCAAGGCACAAAGCACGTGCCTGAAGACGCCCATTTCAAATTCTTGCAAGAGGCCGGTGCCTCGAACGTCAACGGCACCACCAGTTTCGATCGCACCAATTACTACGAAACCTTGCCGGCCAACCGGCTTGAGTTGGCGATGTGGCTTGAGTCGTCGCGCATGGGTTATCTGCTGGCCCGGCCAAGCTTCAAAGAAACGCTGGACAACCAGCGCGACGTTGTGAAGAACGAGCGCCGCCAACGCGTGGAGAACCGGCCGATGGGTGCGGTGATGGAGGAGCAACTCGAGAACCTGTTCCCCACCGACCATCCTTACCACCACGAAGTCATCGGCAGCATGGATGATCTGACAGCGGCCTCGGTCGACGACATCAAAGGCTTCTTTAACCGTTACTACGCGCCCAACAACGCCATTTTGGTGATTGCAGGTTCGTTCGATACAGCCGCAACCAAAGCATTGGTGCAAAAGTATTTCGGCCCCATCCCGGCGGCGCCACCCATCGTGCGTCGCCCGGCCCCGAAGTTCGAGTTCAAGGGCCCCAAGACCATTGAGATGGAAGCAAAGGTCAAGCTGCCCACCGCATTTTTGACGTGGCAATCGGTGCCTATGTATCAGCCTGGCGACGCAGAAATGGATGTACTCGCCGCCATCTTGACCGACGGCAAAACGTCGCGGCTGCACAAGCGCTTGGTTTACGACCTGAAAGTGGCGCAGCAAGTGGAAGCGTCGCAGTGGTCGTTGATGCACGCGGGCCTGTTCGAGATATCCGTCACGCCATTGCCGGGCAAGACGCTCAAAGATGTGTTGCCCCTGATCGATGAGGAGCTGGCGCGGTTGGCTTCCACGCCGGTGGATGTGGCTGAAGTCGAGCGCGTGAAGAACAAAATCAAAACCAATTTCTTCAGCGGCCTTGAACAAGTTTCCGGCGTGGCGGGCCTGCTCGCACAATACAAATACTTCACGGGTGATCCCGGTTTCATCGGGCGCGATTTGGCCCGCTATGAAGCCGTCACCCCGGCGTCGTTGCAATCCTTTGCCCGCAACCTCTTGCGCAAAGATCGCCGCTTAACCGTCACCGTGACCCCGAATGACCAAGCCCCGATCATGGGCCGCGTGAAGCGTTAAGGAGCCCGACCATGACAAACCAGACCGCAAAACACAGCCTGCAGTCGCGCCTCTTGCCAAGCACCATTGCATTGGCCCTCGCCGCCTGTGCTTCGTCCGCACCGCAAACAACTTCCACGACGCCGGCCACGGTGGCCTCCCTTCCGCCAGAGTTGGATGCAAAAACCAAAACGGCCGCGCCCCGGCCGCTCGTCACAGAGCGCGTCCCTGAACGTGTGAGCCCCGACGCCGAGTTTCGCGCGCAAAGGCCTGCGCCCGGCCCCGATCCCGCGTTCGCCATTCCCAAGGTGAAACGTTTCAAACTCGCTTCGGGCCTGCCGGTGATCTTGGCAAGCGACAGCCACTTGCCGCTTGTGAATGTGCAGATGGTGATCAAGACGGGCGGCCTCGCCGATCCTTCGGGATTGGCAGGGTTGGCCGACCTCGCTGCCGATATGTTGGATGAAGGCACCACCACACGCAGCGCCCTGCAGATCTCGGGTGAGATCGAACAGCTCGGCGCCACGTTGAGCACGGGCGCCGATTGGGATTTCACCGCTGTGAATCTGTCTGGGCTCTCAGAAGTGATGGAGCGTGCTCTGCCTGTCTGGGCCGACGTCATCTTGAATCCGGCGTTCGCCGAAAATGAACTTGCACGCGTGAAAGAGAACCGCATGGCGGGCCTCGAGCGCCGCAAAGATTCGCCCCCCGCCTTAGCCGCATTAACCTTCGGTCGGGCCGTGTTCGGCGAAAAGCATCCCCTGGGGTGGCCCCAGGATGGGACCCAAGCAACGCTGCCGAAGCTCACGGCCGCCAACCTGAAAGCCTTCCACTCCGACAATTTCAAGCCTGACAACGCGGTTCTCGTGATTGCGGGCGACATGGACGAGGCCGCCGTGCGCGCCAAGATCGAGCCGCTGCTCAAGGGCTGGAAAGGCCAAGCGAAGAAGCCACGCGCGGTGCCGGTTGCCAAGCCTTTGGCCAAAACGCGCGTCTTCCTGGTCGATAAAGCTGGGGCGCCGCAGTCATCGCTGCGCATTGGTTTGCCGGCCTTGCAGCGCAAGAGCCCCGACTACTACAAGGCGCGCGTGATGAACGAGATCTTGGGCGGCAGCTTCCGCCGCTTGTCGCTGAATCTGCGCGAGCAAAAAGGCTGGACCTACGGCGTGTACTCACGCTTTAACACCAATAAGGTTCCAGGCCCCTGGGTGGTGGCAGGCGAATTCGTGGCGGACAAAACGGCGCCGTCGGTGGAAGAAATCCTCAAAGAGGTAAAGCTCATCCGCGACGCCGACGTGCCCGCCGGTGAATTGCAGGAAGCCAAAGACGCCTTGGTCCGCGCCTTCCCAGCCTATTTCGCCACGATGAAACAAGTGGCGGCTCAGATGGCGGGCCTCGCCATCTACGACCTGCCCATCGACGAGCTGGAGAGCTATCAAAAGAAAGTGGCTGCGGTCACCGCCGCTGACGTCAAAGCGATGGCGCGCAAATACCTTCAGGACGAGCATTTTGCCATCGTTGTGGTGGGCGACCGAGCCTCCAACCAAGAGCCTCTGAGCAAAATCGCCGACGTTGAACTTCGCGACACCGATGGCAACCCGCTAAAGTAACGCCAGGTTTGACCACCCACGCCCCTGCCGCACCACGCGTCGGGGGCGTTTGCTTTTGTGGCAAGCCTGCGGCCGGTGAACAGAGGATGCACATCGCGATCTGACCCCGTACACTGGCTGTCTTGAGTTCGTTTCGGCAAATACGCGAGCAACGCTTGGCTGACGAAGTGGGTACGCTGTTCAAACAAGCGGCCCTGCCCGTGGCGTTGGTTTACCCAAGCCCCTACCACGTGGGGATGTCGTCGCTCGGCTTTCAAACCATCTATCGCGAGCTGCACGCGCTGCCTGATGTCACAGCTGAACGCGCCTTTTTGCCCGACGATGTGGCCCTGGCCAAGCAGAACCGCGAGCGGCTTTGCACCTACGAGTCAAACCGCCCCATCAGCGACTTCCCCATCATCGCGTTTTCCTTGGCCTACGAACTTGAGCTCACAGGCCTTGTGGATTGCTTGGATATGGCGGGCGTGCCGGCCTTCGCCGCCGAGCGCGCCCAAGATCCACACCGCCACCCCTTGGTGCTCGTGGGCGGCCCGCTGACGTTCTCGAACCCCGTGCCTGCGGGCCCGTTCGCCGACGTGATGATCATGGGCGAAGCCGAAGATCTGATCGCCGTGCTGGTGCAGCATGCGCTCGATGAGCGCGACCGATCCACGCTGCTGGCCAAGCTCGCTTTGATTCCAGGTTTCTACGTGCCCTCGATTCACGGCGAACACCCGCCCGCCGTCGCTAAGGTGCCCAACGAACGGCTGCCCGCACACTCACAGATTCGAACGCCCCACACGGAGCTATCGAACATGCTGTTGATCGAGCCTGAACGTGGCTGCCACCGCGAATGCACCTATTGCGTGATGAGGCGAAGCACCAACGGCGGCATGCGTTTGGTGCCGCCCGCGAAAGTGTTGTCGCTGATTCCCGATGACGTCAAGCGTGTGGGCTTGGTGGGCGCGGCCGTCACGGATCACCCAAAGCTTCCTGAGATTTTGTCGGCGCTTGTGGCCAAAGGCCGGGGCGTGGGCATTTCAAGTCTGCGCGCCGATCGCCTCACCGACGAAATCGTGGGCCTGTTGAAGCAAGGCGGCTACCGCACGTTGACCACCGCCTCTGATGGCAGCTCCGAACGCATGCGCGTGGCGATCGCACGTAAGACGCACGAGCGTCACCTGTTGGCCGCCGCTGAACTCACGCGCAAACACGGCCTGCGGCTGTTGAAGCTTTACATGATGTTGGGCCTGCCCGGCGAGACCATGGACGACATCGACGAGTTGATTCGTTTCGCCAAAGAGCTGGCCAAGATCGCTCCCAAGGTGGCATTTGGCATCGCGCCGTTCGTCGCCAAGCGCAACACGCCCTTGGATCAGCACGCCTTCGAGGACACGGCCGTGATCGAAGCCCGCTTGTCACACCTACGCAACGGCGTCAAAGGCAAGGTGGACATTCGCTCCACATCCGCGCGCTGGGCCTGGGTTGAATACCGATTGGCTCAAGGGGGCTTCGCCGCAGGTGTGGCTGCCGCACAAGTGGCGCGTGCCGGCGGCAGCTTCGGCGAATGGAAAAAAGCGTTGGCCAACGTACCGCTGCCAGCGGTGATCACGCCCGCCCCCTCCCCGCCCGTCAAGCTACAGGTCCTGCAGGCGGCCGCGCCTTAGTCTTCAAGTCTCAATGGCAACCCGTAAAGTTTCGAGCGCGATAAACATGGGCATCGGGTCGCCGAGTAAACGCCCTTCTCTAGCGCCTTGCAGCGCTGCAAACCCGAGCTTCTTGTAAAATATTTCAGACTCGGGCTTTGCATCTACCAGAAGACCCACGCATCCAAGTTGGTCCCGCTGAGCAAGTGCAATCTTGCAAACGTGTTGGAGCAGAGCGCGTCCAATCCCTTTGCGCTGTTCGCGCAGGTCCACTCCGAGACGGGCCAAACGCAAGATCGGTAAGGGATACGTTGGTAGACGCTTTCGCAGATCACTGGGCAACGAGACCGCTTCGATGGAAGACGCCGCCACTGTGGCAAATCCGATAATGCGCCCCTCTGATGCCGCAACATACGTCACGGCAAGATGCAACTTGAACTGGTTCTGGCCAGCGTAGTGCTCAAAAAACCGATCGAGAGAAGGATGCCCACAACAGAAATCGCGGCGATCGTCTTCTTTCGTGAGTGGGCGAATTTCAACGGATCTTGTCACGCATCAAGGCCCGCAAAGCGTCGTTGGGGGCAGGAGGCTGAGAAACCAAGTCCGCGACCGTCCTCCACGATTCGTCGTCCAAAACGAGGCGCGTCGGAATCATCGCCTCTTCGGGCAATTCGCGTCGCGACTCCATGAAAAATAGCAGTGCTTGCTCAACCACGAAGTTCTTTTTCAGGCCGTGACTGTCAGTAAATCGGTCAAGCCGCTCTTTCGTTGCTTCCGAAATCGTTGCGGATATTTGAGCTTGGGAGGCCATCGTCTAACGGTGACACTCGGAGCCATGGTTTTCCATGGGAAAACTAGCAATGGACCCCAAAATTACCGGAACCCTTCAGTTCACGCCGCCGCGGGACTCCGTCTCCGACGGTTCGTCGTCGTCTAGCTCTTCGCCGTTGGGGCCGGTGGGCAGGATGGGCGCCCATTGCAGGCGCCGCATGAGTGCGTCGTCGATCATCATGCCGCGATCGCTGAAATAAAGGGCGTTCTCTTTGCCACCGTCGCGCCGCTCGCCCACAAAAATGATGGCTTGGCCGTCCTCGTTGTATCCAAGCTGCACGATGGCGTTCTTAAGCCATCGCCCGCCGCCCGAAAACGTGATCTCCTCGGGCAGGGTGTAAAAGCCCTCAAGCGGCAAATCCACAAGCGACGCGCACCACGCCTGGTCAGTCAGGGTCACCACGGGGTCGTGCCAAAACCACCGGTTCAGGCGGTTGTCGTGCGGGCGAACCACAAACCGCTGCGTGCCACGGCGGCCAACATAGACCAACGCCCCCGCGGGGATTTCCGTCTCATGTCCGGGCAGCGCGCGCGTGGTGCGGTATAAACCTGACTCGGGCCAAGGCATACAAGTGTAATATCATGCAGTTGCCGCCCCTGCCCCACCGCACGGGTGGGAATTGTGACCACCGCCCGTGAAAAGAGTTTGAATGGTTTTGAGGGGTTGCATACGACGCCCACAGATGGTAGTGATTCGCCCTCTGGAGATTTGAATGGCGACTCTCGCGAAACTAATCACGAACGGCAAGCGCAAGAAGCTTGCAACGAAGTATGCACCGCTGCGTGCAAAGTTGAAGGAAGTCATTGCTTCCGGCACGGCCACTCCTGAAGAGAAGGAAAAGGCCAACCGCAAGATGCAAGGCTTGCCTCGGAACAGCACGAAGGTGCGCTTCCGTAACCGTTGCGAGATCACGGGTCGTCCCCGCGGCTTTCTCCGCAAGTTCCGTATGTCGCGTATCGCTTTGCGCGACTTCGGTCTGCGCGGCGATATCCCCGGCGTCATCAAGAGCAGCTGGTAGGACCAAACGTGGTGCCTCGAGGGGCCCCACGGAATTGGCCATGAGGCTTTTCGATCACGGTCAATTGAGGATTAGGGCGGCAGGCCTTCTGTCGCCCTATTTCTTTTGTGGTGAGGGCAGCCATGTCTGATCGCCTTGCGCCACGCTTCGTTTGGCTTGATCTCGAAATGACGGGGCTGAATCCCGATTACGACGCGATCATCGAGATCGCGGTGGTGGTGACGGGTCCCGACCTTCAGCCGTTGACGTCCATCGAACGCGTGGTGTTTCAAACCGACGAAGTGCTGGCGCGCATGAGCAACAAGGTGCGCGAGCTGCACACGGCAAACGGTTTGGTGACCGACGTGCGCACCAAGGGCATCGACCTACGCGTGGTGGAAAGCCAAGTGCTGCGCGAGATTTCTGCCCACTGTGGCCCTGGGCAGGGACTGCTCTGCGGCCGTTCGATCCACAACGATTGGAAGTTCCTGGCGCGGTACATGCCCCGCATCGAACAGCACCTGCACTTCCTGCGCGTGGACGTTTCAACGTTCGGCGTTTTGGCGGACGCTTGGTTTCCCCAAGCCCAATACGAACATCCCCCCGCCAGCCACCGGGCGATGGCAGATGTTGCCGCAAGTCTTGAAGAAATGCGCTACTACTGCCGTGAGGCCTTCAAGGTTGACTTGACGGCCCTGGCCACCCGCTGAGCCAAGCCGGTGGTTTCGTTACGGAAAACCGAAGATTTTCGCTTTTATTCATCCAATACGGCTTGCACAGCCACCGGGAACAATCTAGTCTCTCGGCTCATTTTCGGGCTCGTCTTCTAAGCCCCTTTTTGCACTTTCAGGATTCACGAATATGTCTCGCGTTTGCCAAGTTACAGGGAAAAAGCCGGCGACCGGCAACAAGGTGTCTCACTCCAACCGGAAGAGCCGCCGCCGTTGGTTGCCCAACCTGCAATCAAAGCGCTTTTGGGTGCCCAGCGAAAACCGCTGGATTCGCCTGCGTGTCAGCACAGAGGCCATTCGCAATATCACCAAGCGTGGTATCGAGCCTGTGATTGCTGAGCTTCGCGCAGCTGGGAAACTGTAAACCAACTTTTCCGTCGGGGGGGCGCCTTGTCAAAGAAGCCTTCAAGCCCAAGCATGGCCTTCGCTGTTGCCCAGCTTGAGAAAAACCCTCGTCTCGCCTTTGGCGAACTGAAAGCCGCTGCCGATAAAAAGGGCCTCTCTGTGCTGCCGATCATTTACGGCCGCGCGAAGAAGGCCCTTGGTCTTCAGCGCCGCGCCCCTGTGAAACCGGGGCGTCGTGTGGCAGGACGCTCGCCCGCACCGGTGGTGCCAGGCGCCCCTCCCCCGCTCGATAAGCCGCGCCGAGGCCGCCCACCGAAGGTGGCGCCCACAGCGTTGGATGGCTCGATCAGCCAGCTCATGGAAGCTGTGCAGCAGGCCGAAGTGCATCGCAAGGCGCTGGAGCAGATTCAGGCGATCTTGGATCAGGCGCTCAACCCGCGTCGCGGCCCGGGCCGGCCTCGCAAGCTCTAACGGGTTCACGCTGGCGACGATGTCGCACAAATGGTGTTGTCTATGGGCGTGTGTGGGTCCATACTCCGGCTCGATGACAACCCAACCGATTGTGACTTCCACTGGCCTCAAGGCCGCGACCCTCGCGATCTCCGCGGGAGGCGCCGCCCGCCGCCGTCGACGTCGTCGCGGTGGCCTCGTCGCCGCAGGCCTCGCTGGGCTGCTCTCCACCACCTTGAATGCCGTCCGCGATTTCAGCGGCGCCTTCACCGGTGGCCTCGGCACCGCGAACTAACGTTCTCAGGCGGAGCCCAAAAGTAAACGCGCGGCCTTTTCGGGTCGCGCGTTTTTGTTTTGTTAAACTGTAGGAATGCCGAACGACGGCCAACAGTCGATTCCAGCGTGGTATTCCGATGCGCAGACGCCGATGCACCTTCAAGGTTCGCACGCGCGAGCCATGGAGCGCAGCCGCGCTTTACACGTGGCTGTCGCCGCCTGCATCGAGGCGGATCCATCGCTGATCGGCACGGCGAAAGCGCGCGTGACCCAATGGCTGCGCGACGGATCGACGCCCAAGGCTTACGCGCTGGCGTGGTTGGAGTTGCTTGATCATCCTCCTGCGGTCCTCGTTGAGCAGCTTGGAGCGCGAACCGAAAGAATGCACGAGCTTCGACAGGTGAGCCCATTCGCCGGGGTGTTGAGTCCTCAGGAGCGCTGGCGCATTCACAAAGAGGCTGGGACGGCCGAGTGAATCGCTACCAACTTGAACACATCATCAGAGCGTCAGCGGATATTGCCGATGATGAAGAGATCATCGTGATCGGAAGTCAGTCGATTCTGGGACAGTACCCGAATCCTCCAGCCGAACTTCTTGTCTCGATGGAAGCCGATGTTTATCCAAAGAACCACCCTGAGCGATGGGAGTTGATCGATGGCTCCATAGGGGAGCTGTCGCCATTTCATTCGACATTCGGGTACTACGCGCAAGGGGTCGAGCCAGGAACTGCGGTGCTCCCTGAAGGCTGGGAGACGCGACTCGTGGTGCTCTGTAACGCCAACACCAGAGGCGCAAAGGGACTCTGCTTGGAGGCACACGATCTAGCTATCGCCAAGTTAGTGGCAAACCGAGACAAAGATCGCGCGTATCTTGAGGCCGCGGCACGCAACCAGCTGATCGACCACAGCACTTTGCTCGCGAGGTTGCCAACCATTCCGGTGGACCCCGAACACCGTGAGCGCATTGTTCACCTCGTCGCCCGAATTTTCCGGGCCGCTCGTAGCCCCGAGGAACAAGGCTAGGGCGCGAAGGGTGTTGTCTATGGCGCGTGGGCACCATCCTTGGCAGCGAAACAACGGTGAAGCGGAGCCCCAAACTTATACGCGCGACCTATGCGGGTCGCGCGTTTTTGTTTTGGGTGAAGAGCCTGCGCGAAGAATACGGCGTGGCTACTCTTTCTCGATGTCCTTGAGATCCGTAGTGACTCGGCCCCAGCCGTCGCAGATGTCCGCTGTCAGCGTAAGGGTGTCACCCGATTGGGCCGTGAATCCGCTGAGGGTCACTTGGCCGCTCAACTTCAAAAGGTCAACCTTGGCGTCGCCGAACTTAAGAACGCCAATCACAGGATCTCCGTCGGTGTCTTCAAAGCGATAAGACACCTTCAGCTCATCACCGACCTTGTCGGGATATTGCGATGTGATGATGATTTTGGGGTCGCGGTTGCGATTGCCCCGGCTGCCGCGGGCCTTCTCTTTGTCTTTAGTTTCGTATTTAGCCCAATTTTTGAGAGTCTCCACCTGCCAATCCTCAATCAGAGAGGCTGGGAGGGGTGGCATCTTGGGGCGCTCGGCGGGCCCCACGGGTTTGTCGTCCTTGACCTCTTGTTGAGGCGTCACATCCGTCAGAATTGCCAGTGCATATGAAGGAAACGCCTGGATGGTCGGCTTCTGCTTGAACTCAACCTCGGAGCAATTGTCGAGATTGAAAAAGTCGAACCGGGTACCCGCCCCATACCTGTCCGCTTCGCTGCCGTGACAATTGAGACATTGACCCTGCAGAATTGGGTAAACGTCAGCTTCCCATGTCGGCTGCGACTTGACCGGAGGTGGCCCTTCACAACTCGCCGTAAGAGTGAGGAGCGCGCCAGCCACGAATAGCTTTGTGGTTTGGTTGGTCATAGGTAGTAGTGTACCTGCAGCAAAATTGTTGTGGCGTTGCCTTGTCCGGTGGGCATTTGCATGCGACCGACCAGCTGCATCTCAACGTGCGGGTACGGGAACCAATTCAAGAGACCGGTTGCTGCATTCGTTGCCGAATCCTTCACTTGAATGGCCGTCTGCAGACGTTCACCCAACGCTGTGAACATTAGGCTGTTCCAAGGCAAAAAAGTGAATCCTGCCGCGCCAACCAGTTGGTTTTGCGCCGCGGGGCCATCGAACCGATTGTTCACGATGTTCGCCTCGCCCAGGAACATCAGGCGAGCCGGTTCGATGAAGTAGCGCGCAACCAAGCCGCCGATGATTCGCGAAGTGCCATCCACGGTCGAAAATTTAGCCTGCACGGCAACAGAAGCTTTTTCTTCGAACAGGCGCCGCTCGTAGTAGGCGGCCGCGCCACTCTCGCGCGCCCCCAATTTCTGAACGAGGTCGGGACCAAAGGCCGTGATGTGAAGCTCCCAATCGTTGCTTATGTAGCCGCCTGAGACGTTGTAGGTTTCTTGCAAGAGATTGAAACCTAAGTCGCGTCGGATGTAGAGGATGTGCTCTGCGAATCGTAGGCCAAACGGAGCGAAGAACCGCCCTGCGCGCGCGTACCAGCCTTGGGCCGCGGGCTGCCACATGACGAAGTGCTCGCGTGAGATCGCCCGATGTCCGTTGACCGCCTCGTAGCTTCCCGCAGGTAGTGGTTCGTCGGGGACACGTGCTTGCCCACGGATACCGCCTGTGACGTTCAACGAGAACGACTCGCCCATGGCGATGCGGGTATAGACATCAGCCTGCATCGGAAACAACGCAGTCTCCGTTCCATTCGGCCCGCCGACGTTTTGAGATGCCAAGGCAAGCCGGAAATCGCCGCCGATCGCCAACCAATCAGGCAATTCCACAGCGCCGTGAAGAAACCCGCCGTTGCCATCGAAGGTCGCCAGATCTTCGCCGGCCGCATCCCGACCGTACCCGCGTAGCAAACCGCCGCCGGCTGGGTTGAAGTGGCATTGGTTGCATCGAGTCGTTCCCGAGGTGAACTGCCATTGGGGATACGCGTTCGCAGACTTTGTGACCGCGAAGACGGCCACCAGGGCGCACGCAGACAAGAACAAACGCACGAGGCGGGAAATCATCGCTTAGCTCCCAAGGCGATCCACTCTTCAAACAGCGCAATGTCGCCGTCGGCGAGCGGTCGATCTGGCGGCATCCGATCGGCGCCCCGAGCGCGCATCATACTGACCGTACGCGACGCCGCGGGGTTGCCCGGGAGAATCAAAGCGCGCGACGGGTTCTTTGCCGGCTTCATGGGCGCACAGGTCTGCTTGCCGTCCTCGGTATCGTCTCCCTGGTCGCACGTGAATATATCCACATTCAACCCCGTCAGGCTCCTATACGCCTTTGCCGGCGTTGACATGTCGAGGCCGGCGGCCGCGGCGGCTTCGCTGTGGCAGCTGGAGGTTGCGCAGTTGGGAATGATGATGGCCGGGGCGATGTAGTCCCAGTCGGCCGGCCGGTTGTCGTCGGCTGAACCGCAGGCCCCTATCAACAACCCAAGCCCTACAAGTGAAGGCAGGTGCTTCAATGTCGTCACGTTGACGTTAGTTAAACCACACAAACCCTGAGGAAAAAAGCGAAGAAGGTGCGCGATTTGCGTTCGCACACCTTCTATTGGCTCCCGCGACAGGGAGGGTCGTCACGGCCGCCGCGGCAATTGCCGTTCGTCAACCCAATGGCTAAGCGCGTTCCAGGTACGTGTACCCAGACAGGCCGTCTTCGTACATGCGCAGCAGCGCGCGCGTGTCTTCCAGGGACATGCGGTTCGAGCGCACCGCGAGCTCGGCATAACGACGCACCCGGGCCACAAGTTCGGCACGGTTGTAGCTGACGTAGTTCAGCACGTCGGTGACCGTGTCGCCCGCCACCACGTGTTCAATGTGGTAGCCGCCGCCCGGCGCCAGGGACACGTGCACCGTGTTTGTATCGCCAAACAAGTTGTGCAAGTCGCCCAAGATCTCTTGGTAGGCGCCCACCAGGAAGGCACCCAGGTAGTAGTCCTTGTCTTCGGGGTGGTGCAGCTCCAGCACGTCCTTGACGTCGCGCTTATCGATGAATTGGTCGATCTTGCCGTCCGAGTCGCAAGTAATGTCGGCCAACACCGCGCGGCGGGTGGGCTCTTCGTCCAGACGGTGGATGGGCATGATCGGGAACAGCTGATCGATCGCCCAGATGTCCGGCAGGCTCTGGAACATCGAGAAGTTGCAGAAATACGTATCGGACAGCGCCTTCTCCATGCCGTCGAACTCTTCGGGCACGTCGCGCATTTCGCGCACGAGCTTGAGCACTTTTTGCAACGTGGCCCAGAAGATGTCTTCGGCGATCACGCGCTCTTCAAGCGACAGGTTGCCCAGGTTGAAAAGGGTCAACACCTCTTCTTTGTATTCAAGCGCGTCGTGGTAAAGCTCGCGCAGGTTCTTGCGGGAAATGTCCCGGAACGTCTCGAACAGGTTGTTAACCACGCGGTGGGCGTTTTTGGGCAGCGTTTCCGGCACCGACCCTGGCTGAAATTCGCCCAAGCCCAGCACGTTAAACACCAGCATCGAATGGTGCGCTGTGACCGCGCGGCCTGATTCCGTGACGATCGTGGGGTGAGGCACCGACGCCGAATCGCACGCCTCCGCCAGGGCGAAGACGATGTCGTTCGCGTATTCCTGCGTGGTGTAGTTCATCGAGGAAGCGAAGTTGGTTTGTGAACCGTCGTAGTCCACGCCCAGGCCGCCGCCGGCATCGAAGTATTTGAGCGGGGCGCCCATCTTCACAACTTCCGTGTAGAAACGGCCCGCTTCGCGCAGGGCGTTCTTCACCGCGCGAATCGCGGAAATCTGGCTGCCCAAGTGAAAATGCATCAGCTCAAGCGAGCCGAGCAGGTTCACGCCACGGAGGTATTCCACGGCCTTGACCACTTCGCGCGTCGAAAGGCCGAACTTCGAACGATCGCCACCCGAGGCTTCCCAACGGCCTGAGCCCTTCGTTGCCAACTTCACGCGGATCCCGATTGTGGGCGTCAGGTTCATGCGCGCCGCGATCGTGGTGATGAGGTCAAGCTCGGAGAACTTCTCGACCACAATGATGACCTTGCGGCCCAACATCTGTGCGCGCAGCGCGGTTTCGATGTATTCGTCGTCTTTGTAGCCGTTGCAGACGATGAGCGCTTCCTCATCGTCGAGCATCGCCATGACCGCCAGCAATTCGGGCTTGGAACCCGCTTCGAGGCCGTAATGATAGGGGCGACCGAATTCGATGATCTCTTCCACCACGTAGCGGTGTTGGTTCACCTTGATCGGGTAAACGCCGCGGTATTCGCCCTTGTATTCGTATTCCACGATGGCGCGCTTAAACGTTTCGTGAAGCTCCACAACGCGGCTTTTGAGCACGTCGGAAAAGCGCACCAGCAGGGGCAAGCCGATGCCACGACGGGAGACCTCGTCCACCAGCTCTTTTAAGTCGATGCTGCCGGCCTCAGCGCCGTTTGGGTGAGAGACAACGTTTCCGCGGGCATTGATCGAGAAGAACCCGTGCCCCCAATTGTGAATTCCATACAGCTCTGCCGAGTCCGCCGTGGACCATTTACGAGGCATGCCGTTCGCGTTAGCCATGGGGCGTACCTTGAAGAAAATTTTCGCTTCTCGCTAGAGAAATCTGCGTTACGAGTTCAGGGTTTTGGGGCGCTGGGGTTGCTCGCGCGCGCTCGTCGCGTTTGGTGGCGCCCGGCGGTTGGCGTGCAGGCGGGGCGCTGCTAGTCTGGGCGCGTGTCATCCACCTTTGGCCGCCTGTTCCGCATCAGCACTTTCGGCGAGTCGCACGGTCCCGCCGTTGGCGTGATTGTGGATGGGTGCCCTCCCCGGCTGCCGGTTCTGGTTGAGGACATTCAAGCGGAGCTGGATCGCCGGCGCCCGGGCCAAAGCCGCATCGTTACCCAGCGCAAGGAGTCGGACCAGGTCGAAATCCTTTCCGGCGTTGAAGACGGCCTGAGCACGGGCACGCCGATCGCTTTGATGGTGCGCAATACCGACGCCCGCAGCGGCGACTACCAAGAGATGGCCACCAAGTTCAGGCCCTCTCACGCCGATTTTACGTATCAGGCGAAGTACGGCATTCGCTCTTGGAAGGGCGGCGGCCGCGCCAGCGCGCGTGAAACCATCGGTCGCGTGGCCGCAGGTGCCATCGCGAAGAAGCTGTTGGCGCAGGATCTGGGCGTCGAGATTCTGGCTTGGGTGCAGCGGGTGGCTGATTTAGAGGCCACCATCGTCCCCGCAGAGGTCACGCGCGACGCAATCGAGGCGAACATCCTGCGTTGCCCGGACGCGGCCGCTGCGGAAACCATGATTCAGCAGATCGATGCGGCCCGCAAGGCAGGTGATTCTTTGGGCGGGGTGGTGGAAGCGGTGGCGCGCGGCGTGCCCGCTGGATTGGGCGAGCCCGTGTTCGACAAACTGGAAGCTGATTTGGCCAAGGCCATGCTGTCACTGCCGGCGTGCAAAGGTTTTGAAAGCGGCAGCGGCTTTGCCGGCACGCGCCTCAAGGGCAGCGAGCACAACGATCCGTTCCATAACGACGGTCAGCAGATTCGCACCACCACAAATCACTCGGGCGGCATCCAAGGCGGCATATCGAACGGTGAAGATATCTTCATCCGCACCGCCTTTAAGCCCACGGCCACGATTTTGAAGCCGCAGTCGACGGTGGATGAAGCGGGCAAGGAAACCATCTTGGAGCCTCGGGGGCGCCACGATCCCTGCGTTTTGCCGCGGGCCGTTCCCATTGTGGAGGCGATGATGGCTTTGGTGCTCGCGGATCACTATCTGCGTCACCGGGGTCAGTGTGGGCCCCTTTCGGGTCGCTAGCCCCTGCCCACAGCGCGCGTTCAAGCCTATAGCCATACGGCTTCGCTTCACCTATAAACGTGGGTGAGTTGCGCACAAGTTGCGCAACTTCCTTTCAATCTAACTTTGTAGGTCTAGACATGCGCACGTTACTTCTTAACTTGAGTGGGCGTCGTTCTTCACGGGTGCTGCGGCGGTTGAGTTTGGTCGCCGCCTGCGTTCTGGCCGCCTCGCTCGGCGCCCTTGCGCCAGCGCACGCCCAATCCCGCAACTTCCAAAAAGTGTTCACGGGCAACCTGCCGGGGCAATTGGTGGTGGTGGGTAACTCTGTGGTCACTTGCGATCCCACCCGCAATCCCGCGGCGACCTGCACGGCCGTTGAAACGGGCGCCGGCGCGCCCACGCTAGACAACGACACCGTGACGACGGCTTTCATCGACGTCGACGATGACGCCACCACGTACAACTCCAGTGCCGCAACGTTATCGATCAATGGCGAGATCGAATGGGCAGGCTTGTATTGGTGGGGCTCGACGGACGCCGCCGCTTCCACGCGCACGGTTGACGTTTCAACTCGCGACACGGTGAAGTTCAAAGTGCCCGGCGGCGCCTACGCGACTGTGAGTTCTTCATGGCTTCAGCAGGGCGATCCCTACGTGGGCTTCGCGAATGTCACCGCGCTGGTCAAGGCCGCGGGGGCGGGCTCTTATCAAGTGGGCAACGTGGTGGCGTTCGCGGGCAGCGACGATCACTTGGGCGGTTGGTCATTGGTGGTGGTGAACCGCGACCCTGCTTTGCCGGTGCGTCACATTTCGCTTTACGACGGTTACCAAACCTACGGCAACGGCGACACTGTTGCACTGCAACTGCAGGATTTCCTGACGCCGCTGCTTGGGCCATTGAATGCACAAGCCACTTTCATCGCGTTGGATGGCGACGCAGGCAAACAGGACGGCGTGAGCTTCAACGGCACGCCGCTTTCCAACGCGTTGAACCCTGCGCTGGATTTTGGCAACTCAACCATCAGCAATGGTGGGTTACCTGTTATCACGCGTACGCCGGCTTTCGCGAACACACTCGGAACGGACATCGACACGTTTGATGTAAGCCCGCTTGTGCTCAACGGTGCAACAAACGCATCGGCCACGTTCTCGGGCGGTTCGGGCGAAACGAACTTTGCTGTGTTGATGGGCTTTCAAACCACGCTCTATTCGCCCAACATCAAGGCGGAGAAGGCGTTCGTCGATCTCAACGGCGGTGAAACACGGCCGGGCGATGTTCTTGAGTATTCGGTGGTGGTGCGCAATGAGGCCACCGCGCAAGACGGCGCGGCCAAGGTGGTGCTCACTGATTTGATCCCGACGAACTCAGCCTACGTGCCCGGTAGCCTCAAGATCACGGCCACCACGGTTGATGGGCCCCCGGTGGGTGCGCTCACGGATGCCGCGGGCGACGATGCTGGTGAATACAACGCGGGTCTCAACCAGATCACGGTGCGTTTGGGTGCGCAGGCCACAGCGACGGTGGGTGGCAAGCTGGTTCCTGGAACATCAATGACCGTGGCGTTCCAAGTGACGATCGATCCAAATCTCAAGGTGGACACGGTGGTGTCCAACCAAGCCACCGTGACTTTTGAAGGCCTGACGCTTTCGCAGCAGGCGGGCAGCACCGTACTGACGGTTACCTCAAATTCTCCCGTGACAGGCGGCCCCACAACCACGCCCGTAACGCCCACAGACACCGATAAAGATGGTCTGTCCGATAAGCTGGAGATGGACATTGGCACCGATCCGAACGACGCCGACAGCGACGACGACGGGTTGATCGACGGACAAGAGCCAAACTTCAACCTCGATACGGACAACGACGGCAAGATCAACGCGCTTGATCCCGACAGCGACAACGACGGCATCCTTGATGGCACGGAGGCGGGCAAAGACTGCAGCAACGCCGCAACCGACAAGACGAAGAACCTCTGCGTGGCTGACGCGGATATGGGTGTGACCACCACCAGCCCGATCAAGGCCGACACGGACAACGGCGGCATTCCGGATGGCGTGGAAGATCTCAACAAGAACGGCAAGATCGATCCGCAGGAGACCGATCCGAACAATCCTGCTGACGACGCCACCGCAACCGATACCGATATGGACGGCCTGCCTGACACGGTAGAAACGGCGATCGGCACAAACCCCAACGACGCTGACAGCGACGACGACGGCGTTTTGGATGGCCAAGAGCCAAGCTTCAACGTCGACAGCGACGGCGACGGCTTCATCAATGCGTTGGATCCTGACAGCGACAACGACGGCATCTTCGATGGCACCGAACTTGGCAAGGATTGCGCCAACGCCGCCACCAACAAGGCTGCCTTGACGTGCATTCCCGACGCTGACCCAGCCTCGAAGACCAACCCGTTAAACAAGGACACAGACGCTGGCGGCAAGCCCGATGGCGCCGAGGATCCAAATCACAACGGCCGTATCGATGCGATGGAAACGAATCCCAACAACCCAGCGGACGACAACACCGTAAAGGATACGGATGGCGACGGGCTGGGCGACGACGAAGAAACGGCAATCGGCTCAAACCCGATGGACGCCGACACAGACGACGACGGCGTGCCCGACGGCCAAGAGCCGAACCCAACCGTGGATTCAGACGGCGACGGTTTGATCAACGTTTTGGATCCCGACAGCGACAACGACGGCATCTTCGATGGCACCGAGCTTGGCAAAGACTGCAGCAACCCCGCCACAAACGCTTTGGCGAAGAACTGCATTCCTGACGCCGATCCTGCCACGAAGACGAACCCGCTCGACAAGGACACCGACAAGGGCACCAAGTTCGACGGCGCGGAAGACGCAAATCACAACGGCCGCGTCGACGCCGGCGAAACGGATCCCAACAACGCTGCCGATGACGTGACGAAGAAGGACACGGACGGCGATGGCCTGGGCGACGATGAAGAAACGTCGATCGGTTCAAACCCGATGGACGCTGACTCTGACGACGACGGCTTGCTGGATGGCCAAGAGATCAACCCAACCGCGGATAGCGATGGTGACGGCTTGATCAACATCTTGGATCCGGACAGTGACAACGATGGGTTGTTCGACGGCACCGAAGCGGGCAAGGATTGCAGCAACGCCGCGACCGCGGCTGCGGCCAAGCGTTGCGTGCCCGACGCAGACATGGGCGCCACCAAAACAAGCCCTGTCAAACGCGACACGGACGCGGGTGGCAAACCTGATGGCGCGGAAGACAGCAACCTCAACGGCAAGATCGACGCGGGTGAAACGGATCCCAACAATCCGGCGGACGACAAAGACGTGATGGACACCGACAACGACGGTTTGTCCGACAAAGAAGAAATGACGCTTGGTTCTGATCCAAATGACGCCGACACGGACGACGACGGCGTGATCGATGGGCAAGAGGCCAACCCCGGTGATGACACCGACGGCGATGGCAAGGTCAACGTGCTTGATCCCGATAGCGACGGCGATGGCATCTTCGACGGCACCGAAGCGGGTAAGAACTGCGAGAACCCGGCCACCGACAAGACCAAAGCGGTTTGCGTCGCCGACGCCGATCCCACCACCACCACCAGTGGCGTCAAGCGCGACACTGACAACGGGGGCGTGTCGGATGGCCTCGAGGACAAGAACCAGAACGGCAAGATCGACGCAGGCGAAGGTGACCCCAACGATCCGAAGGACGATGCAACACAGATCGTGGACACCGACAAAGACGGTTTGCCCGATGAAACCGAGGTGATGTTGGGCAGCGATCCGAACGACGCAGATTCGGATGACGACGGCGTCTTGGATGGCGCCGAAGTGAGCCCTGGAACGGATCCCGATGGTGACGGCAAAAAGAACGTGCTCGATCCCGATAGCGACAACGACGGCCTGTTTGATGGCACGGAGCTGGGCAAGGATTGCAGCAACGCCGCCACCGACAAGGCGAAGAACACCTGCGTGGCCGACGCAGACATGGGCGCCACCACAACGAACCCGCAGGTGGCTGACACCGATGGTGGCAGCGTGCCCGACGGGCTCGAAGACACAAATCGCAATGGCGCAATCGATCTGGGTGAACGCAACCCGAACAATCCAGCCGACGACGTAGCTGTGGTGGGTCCAGGCACGCGCATTGGAACGATCGCGGGCGGCGGGTGCGATTGCACCTACGGACCGGCCGGCCAGCGTGCCGCGAATGGCACGGGTGGATGGGCGGTCTTGGCCCTGCTTGCCGTTGGATTAACGATGTTCAGCCGCCGAAAGCGCGGGTGAACGAATGAAGCCTACACATCTGCAACGCTTAACGACGAAACAACCCTTCATGAACTTCCGCATCGTCGCATCAACGGTGGCCCTGGTGGGTTTGGGATTGACGGCACCCGCCCTCGCCCAAACCAATGCGCAAGGCTTTTCGCTCAACCGCTTCAACCCGGCTGATCACGGCAGCGATTGGTTTTCGCTTGATTCCCTCGATCTGCGCGGCAACGGGCGGTTTTCGCTGGGGGTGGTGGGCGACTACGCCCGCAAGCCACTGGTGATCTACGACGCCGACGGCAAAGAGTTGCAATCGCCGGTGTCAGATCAGTTTTATCTGCACTTGGGCGGCACGATCATTTTGCAAGATCGCTTCCGCGTGAGCGCCAATTTGCCTGTGTTGCTGGTCAATGAGGGCAAGTCGGGATCGCTGCAGGACGAGGTGTTTTCCACCAAGCAAGGCTTCGCTGTTGGCGATTTGCGTTTGGGCGGGGACGTGCGGTTGGTGGGCACCTACGACGATGCATTCACTTTGTCGGCGGGCGTGCAGGTGCATCTGCCCACGGGCAACCGCGATGCTTTTGCCAGCGACGGCAAGGTTCGTCTGGTTCCGCGTGTGCAAGCCGCGGGCACGGCCGGCGCCTTTGCCTACGGTCTGCGCGTGGCCTTCGATGGTCGCTTCTTGCAGGACAATTTTGGCAACCAACCGTTCGGCCACGAAGTGGTGTTCGGTGCGTCTGCCGGTATTCGGTTCGCCGATGGCCGCGGCTTGATCGGTCCTGAGTTCTACGGCAGCACGGTGGTCTCCGACAGTGCAGCCTTTAAGTCCAAGGCCACGCCGATGGAGGCGATTCTGGGCGCACACATGCGCGTGAGTGATTCTGTGCGGATCGGTGTGGGCGGTGGGCCGGGCTTAACGCGTGCGTTGGGCAGCCCGCAATACAGGTTGCTTGCGTCGCTGGCGTACTTCCCGGCATACAAACATGCGCCGCCAGCCGACTTCGACAAAGACGGCATCATCGATAGCGATGACGCCTGCCCTGCCGATCCGGGCCCTGAGCGAGCGGATCCGAAGACCAATGGCTGCCCGGACACCGATGGTGACAACATCATCGACAAACAAGACGCCTGCCCGCGCGAGCCTGGTGAGCCGAACGCCGATCCAAAGAAGCACGGCTGCCCACCGCCGAAAGACACAGATGGCGACGGCATCTTGGATCCCGTGGACGCCTGCCCGCTTGAAGCGGGTGAGCCGAACGAAGATCCGAAGAAACACGGCTGCCCCCTGCCCCCTGACTCAGACGGCGATGGCATCGTGGATCCGGTGGACGCGTGCCGCCTTGAACCGGGTGTGCCAAGTGAAGATCCGAAGAAGCACGGCTGCCCGCCCGATCGCGATGGCGACACCATCATCGATCCGGTGGACGCATGCCCCGACGTGCCTGGCGATCCCGATAAGGATCCGAAGAAGAACGGTTGCCCCAAGGTCAAAGTCGAAGGCAAGGAGATCAAGATCTTCGAACGCATCGAGTTCGATTACAACAAGGCCACCATCCGTCCTGAAAGCCTGGGCGTGCTGAACGCCGTGCTGCGTGCGCTCAAAGAGCATCCCGAGATCGCGAAGCTGCGCGTGGAAGGCCACACCGATAGCCGCGGTGCCGCGGGATACAACAAACGCTTGTCGCAAGCGCGTGCTGAATCCGTGGTGCAGTGGTTTGTGGAGCAAGGCCTGCAGGCGGATCGCTTCGTGGCGATGGGCTACGGCAAAGACAAGCCGATCGAAACGAACAAGACGGAAGCCGGCCGCCAGCTCAACCGCCGCGTGCAGTTCATCATCCTTGAAAACAAGGGTGATGTGCAGGTTGAGACGAAGTAGCGCCTGCCGCTAACGAACGCGCCCTGGGGCGGCCTCGCGCCACCCTGGGGCGTTTTCTTTTCAGACCAGAAGCGGCGTGATGATCTTGCCCTTGGTGTCGGTCAGGCGAAAATCTCGGCCCGAAAAGCGCACCGTGAGCCGTAAGTGATCGAGGCCCAGCAGGTGCAACATCGTGGCGTGAAGGTCATGCACCTCCACCGCGTCTTGCACGGGGGCGTAGCCGATCTCATCCGTTTGCCCATACGTCAGGCCTCGCTTGATGCCGCCACCCGCCATCCACATCGTGAACGCACGCGGATGATGATCACGGCCCAAGAAGGGCGAGCCGCCACGGCCTTCATTCATCGGCGTGCGTCCGAACTCGCCGCCCCAAACCACCAACGTTGAATCGAGCAAACCCCGCTGCTTTAGATCAAGGATTAAAGCGGCGGCGGCTTGATCGGTTTCCTTGCACCGCGCGGGCAAGGCGGTGAGAAGATCGTCGCCCGCCGCGCTGCCGTGGTGATCCCAACCGCGGTGGTAAAGCTGAACGAAACGCACACCACGCTCCACCAAGCGCCTGGCCATCAGGCAGTTCTTCGCGAAGCTGCGCTCGCCCAACTGCACTCCATAGGCATCAAGGACGCTCTGAGGTTCACGCGACAGATCCGCCAGTTCGGGCACGCTCGTTTGCATGCGAAACGCCAGTTCGGTGGCGGCGATGCGCGTGGCGATTTCGGGATCGCCCACCGCTTCCAGGTGCTGGTGATTCAGCGCCGAAAGCGCATCAAGGGTGGCGCGACGGGTGGAGCGATCGATGCCTTTGGGATCAGCGAGAAACAGAACCGGCTCGCCTTTGGTGCGCAATTCCACGCCCTGGTAGGCCGTGGGCAGATAGCCGCTCGACCACAATGATTTGCCACCGTCGGGAGCGGACGTGCCCGACGTCATGACAACGAACCCCGGCAGGTTCTCCGCCTCGCTGCCGAGGCCATAGGTGCACCAGGCACCTGCGCTTGGCCGGCCCACGATCTGGTGGCCGGTGTTCATGAAGATCTGGGCAGGCGCGTGGTTAAACTGCGTTGTGTGAAGTGACCGAACGATCGCTACGTCGTCCACGATGCGCGTGAAATGCGGCAGCAACTCCGAGACCTCGGCGCCACTTTGGCCGTAACGTTTGAAGGTGTAAGGCGATCCGAGAAGCCGTGGCGTGCCCTTGATGAAGGCGAAGCGCTCGCCCTTGGTGAACGACGGGGGCACGGGCTCGCCGTCGCGTTGCCGGCACAGCGGCTTAGGATCCAGAAGGTCTGGGGTTGAGGGGGCCCCCGCCATGAACAAGAAGATCACGTTGCGCGCTTTGGGCGCGTGATGTGAGGCCTTCGGGGCCATTGGATCGGTGCGTGCGGCGGCCCAGCCGTTTCGTGCAAAGACGGAGGCCAGCGCCGGCGCGCCCAAGCCGAAGCCCGCCTGGCAAAGGAAATTGCGGCGCGCGATCGTGTCAGCGGTGGTTGGGTGAACGGGGCGGCTCATGCATCACTCCTTTGTCACGGCTTCATCAAGATTCAGCAAGACGTTCGCCACAAGCGTGAGCGCGGCGCGCTCGGGATCGGCAACACCGGGTGGCTTTGCATCCTCCACGGTTGGGTTCGTCAACAGCGCCTTCACAGCGGACGGGTCCTTGCGCAGGCGCTCCCGTTGGCTCGCGAACAACGCGTTCAGTGTTTGTAGCTCCGCACTTGTGGGATGGCGGCCGGTGACTAAGCGAAAGCCATACGATAGGCGCGCCGCCGGTTTTGTTCCGGCCCCTTCCTGCATGCGTGCCGCCATAGATTGTGCGGCTTCGAAGAACACCGCATCGTTGAGAATGTTCAGCGCTTGCAGCGGCGTGTTGGTGCGTGGGCGCTTGAGTGTGCAGGTCTCACGGCTGGTGGCATCGAAGTTGATGAGCAACGGATACGGCGCCGATCGCCGCAAGAACGTGTAAAGGGTGCGGCGGTGGGCGTCTTCGCCGCCACTGGTTTTCCACACGAGGCTTTCTTCGTTGTAAGGAACGTCCCACACGCCCGCGGGTTGCCACGGATACACGCTGGGGCCACCCACGCGCGTCGCCAGCAGGCCCGATGAACGCAGGGCCAGATCACGGAGCGTTTCAGCATCAAGACGAAACCGCGGCCCACGTGCAAACCAACGATTGGTTGGATCCTTGGCCAAGAGGTCTGGTCGCACGCGAGACGATTGCTGATAGGTGGCGCTGAGCACGATGGTGCGCAGCAACGCTTTGGTGTTCCAACCAAGACGCATGTATTCGCTCGCCAACCAGTCGAGCAATTCGGGATGCGAAGGCGGCGGGCTTTGTGTACCAAGATCTTCTGATGTCTCGACCAGGCCACGCCCAAACAGCTGCTCCCAAAACCGATTGACGGTGACACGCGCCGTAAGGGGATTGCTGTCGCTCACGAGCCAACGTGCCAGACCCAAGCGGTTGGCAGGTGCATCGGGTGGCAGCGGAGGCAACGACTTTGGAACGTTGGCAAACACCTTCTCCGTTGGCGAAGCGAAGCCACCGCGGGCGCGCACAAAGGCCGACGGCCGCTCGAAGCCGGGCCGCTCTTGCAACACCATCGCTGTGACTATGCCCAGTTCATCGACCTGTTTTTGCAGCCCACGCAAACGCGCACGCTCCGGTGCAAAGTGGCTGCTGTTGTTGCGGTGAAGCGTGGCGAGGCGATCCTGTTGCGCCGTAGATCGACGCGACTCCGGCACCTGCAGCAGCTCCCGGTCGCGGCGTGGCACCTGCGTGATGAACAGGGGATCGGCGCCACTGGTGGCGGACAAGCGGAATTTGCCAATGGCGCGCAAAGCGCGAGGCATGTGCGACAAACGGACGCGCAACGTGCCGCCGCCTTGCATGGGCTCACGAAGAACGAACACGGCTTGGCGACGCCCCGATGACGCTGCCGCGGCCACGTCGATCGCCCATCCTTCGACGTTCTTCCGCAACAACGTGGCGGGGCCAAAGCCGCCGATCTGTTCGTCGGCCGCGGCGGTTGAAAACATCAAAGGCGTGGACGCTTCGTTGCCGCGGCTCGCGGCAAAGCCCGTCAACAAAAAGCCACCGTCCGGCGCGCGGCCTGGCCCACCTTTGGGCAACGACTTATCGGGCAGCACCTCCAAACGCAGCGCCGTGATGTTTGGCAGCGTCGCGTGCACCACCACGTCATACGTATCGCCCGCCGGCGCGGGGCCGCTTGCCAACACAGAGCCATCTGACAACACGGCTAATTTTGCACCGCCTTGTGAGGTGGCCTTCTGCGGGGGCAACACTTGCCACTGCAATTCTGCTTCCCGTTGCTTTTGTTCCCACAGCCGCTGTGCTGCGCGACGTTCGGCGCTGTCGCTATCGATGTGGCGCTGCACCTCAGCCATCTCCTGCGCAAGCTTTTCGCGCGCCGTGGATTGGGCCGGCGTGGGCAACGTTAAGATGGGCTCGCCCATATGCAAATCATTGAACAAGCTGCCGCGCAAGGCGGTGTCGTTGTTCGAGAAGAAAGCCATAAACGTGTAGAAATCTTTTTGAGAAAACGGATCAAACTTATGGTTGTGGCACTGGGCACAGGCGAGCGTTGAACCCAACCACACCGAAGCCGTGGTGCCAACGCGATCAACCAACACCTCGAAATACGCCTCTTCGGGATCAACGCCGCCTTCCTGGTTGATCAAGGTGTTGCGATGAAACCCAGTGGCGATGCGTTGACTTATCGTGGGCGAAGGCAGCATGTCGCCCGCGAGCTGCTCGATGGTGAACTGCTTCCACGACATATTCTGGTTAAAGGCATCGATCACCCAGTCGCGGTATTTCCACATCACACGGGGGCGATCTTTTTCGTAACCGTGGCTATCAGCATAGCGAGCCAGATCCAGCCACCAACGCGCCCACCGCTCGCCAAAGTGCAGTGACGCCAACAAGCGATCCACCTGGCGGGCAAACGCATCTGGACGTTTGTCGGAAACAAAGGCATCAACCTCTGCCAAGGTGGGCGGCAAGCCAGTCAGATCCAAAGACACACGCCGCAACAACGTTTCGCGCGGTGCAGGCGCCGACATCGTCAGGCCCTGTTCGCGCAAGCGAGCGAGCACGAAACGATCGATGTCGCCATGTATAGGCACACCCGAGGGCGGCAGCTTTGGCACCGGTGGACGCGCGACGGCGCGGTAGGCCCAGTGCGTGGCGTCGGCTGTGGTTGGCGCCGGCGCCGCCTCTTGTGCGCCCCAGTTGGCCCCTTCATCGATCCATCGCGTGAGCGATTGGATCTGTGCCGGCGTTAAGGGAGGGCCCTCAGGTGGCATGCGATCTTCATCACCCAGGCCTTTGATGCGCTGGATCAGCAAGCTGTCTTCGCCATGCCCCGGCACCAAGGCGGGACCCGTGGCGCCCCCTTCCAGCGCGGTGGCTTTGGCGTCGAGCCGCAGAGCGCCCTTGCGCTTTTCGGGGCCATGGCATGGCAGGCAGCGTTCGGCCAGCAGGGGCGCCACGTGCTGCTGAAAATCTACGGGCGCCGCCGGCGTGAGCGCCACACTCAGCCAGGACGCCAGGATCGCGATTGATGTCACCCCTTAGCGGTATGCCACCCAAACCCACGCCACAACCCTCGTAGCAGGATTGTGCAAACCAACGGCAAGCTGTGCTGGGGCTTTGTGACTAGCGCGTGGCGCGCAACACACCAGCTTAAGGTCTATTTCGCATCCGGTACGCGCCGGGGCTGCACCCATAACGCTTCTTAAAGTGCCGCGTAAACAGGCTGAGGCTGGAGAAGCCCACGTGAAAGCCAATCTCGGACGCACTCGCCGACGAAAGCGATAGCAAACGTTCGGCCTGTGCCAACCGCGTCGCGATCACCGTCTCGATCACAGATGCGCCCGTTTGCTCAACGAATAGATGCGCAAACCGCGACGGGGACAGCCCGGCAGATTTGGCCAGAACGCTTACTTTGTGAGCTTGAGCGGGATCGGCCGCTATTTGCTCGAGAGCGGCACGCACGCGCGCGTCCAGGGTGGGCGAGCCAGCGGAGCCCATCTGCTCTTGCGCCAACCAGAAGATGCGTTCAAGTGTGTTGAGCGCCAGGTGGCGGCGCGTGGGCGTGTTCATGCGGATGTCGCGGTGGATGTCCTCGAACATGCGTTCGAGAAGCGGCCCATCACGCGCCGGCATGGGCAGAGCCCGCAGATGCGGCAGGCCCGCCACCGGCGGCAACGCCAGCAGGGCGCGCCAGTGTTCTTTGGGATGAAAATGCACCCAATGAAAGTCCCATACGCTGCCGGGCATGGTGCCATAGTTTTGCGGCGTACTTGGTTGCCACAGCACCAGCTCCGTGCGCTGGCTGATATGAAACGTCTCGTGACGCCCACGGAACGAACGGAAAAAGCCCTGCCCTTCCTTCGTGTAAAACAGCAAAGCCGTGGTGGTGCCACGGCTTCGGTAGATGTGATAGCCCTCTGATTCGATGAAGTGATCGCTGTTTAGCTCGGGCGCATCGATCGCATCATGCGAGGGGCGCGGAGGCAGCGACAAACCCATCGACGCTAGAGCTTCAATGTAAGTCCCGCGGTCAAATAGAACAGCGGATCGCGCTCAAACATGAGGCTGTTCGAGAAGTCTTTGAAGGCTTTGCGTCCTTCGAATTGGCCCGGCAAGAAATCAACCGTGACGTAACCAGAAAAGTAGCGGTCGACCGCCACTTCAAGCGCGCCGCCCACAAACAAGCGGTTGCCCGAGTAACGGTTGGCGCCGGGATCTTTTTGGTTCCACTGTTGAAACAGGGAATTCTTTAATTTTCCGTCCACAACAGGGTTCGTGGTATTCGTCCAATCCATACACGCCTCGCGTGGCTCCACGCCGCGTCTCACTTCACCGGCGGAGGGGCAAAGCTTATCCGTGTAATATTGGTACTTGGCATGCACGGTGAAGTTCACGCGGTCAGCGAAGGAGAGCGTGGCCACCGGGCCCACCTCGGTTGAGAAGGTGTTGCGGCCGTTGCTCCCTGGCCCACCGCCCACATAACCGCGCACGCCCAAGAACAAGGGGCCCGCCTGGAACAGTTGCGCCCGGCTGTGCAACGCGAACTCGATCATGTTGAAATAGGTTTTGATCTCAACGCCCGCGTCCAACTTGATCGGCGTGTTTGGCAGCTGCGCCGCCGAAACGGTCAAACGGCCCGACAGCAAATAAGGAAACCCTGTGCCTAGGTCAGCGGCGAAGCCGTTGCGGGGCAACGCCTTGGCACCGAAGGATGAAGCGCCCGTTTTCGCAACGTCCACTTCTTGCCGCGTGGGCCCCACGCGCACGTGCTCAAGATCCATCGAAACGATGCGCTCTTTGCCACCTTCGACTTTGATCGTCTGGCGGTTATCAACATAGTTCGCCAAGCGCATCATGATCTGATGCTCACCCGCAGAAACCTCGTCGCGGCTGTTGGGCGTGACGCCGGGGATGGGCTCCCCATCAATGAACACCTGCGCGCCCGGTGGCTGCGAGATGAATTTCAGCCGCGCCACCGATTGCAGTTCGGCAACCATGTTCATCGGCTTGCCTTCTTCCAACATCACCTCGCGCTTGTAATCAACGAAGCCCGGCTTGCGCACGATCACCACATGCTTGCCTGGTTCGAGATCTTTGCGCTCAATCGGCGCGTTGCCCAAGCTGGCCCCATCAAGAAACACTTCGGCGTTGGGCTCAGCTGATTTTACCGAGAGAACAGCGCGCGTGGCCGTGTCGTTGCTCTTCTCCAGCTTAAGGCGCACCATCATCTTTTCGCCCGGCGTAAGCTTGATGACTTCTTCGCTGCTCGTGAAGCCTTTCTTGCGGCCTTCCACCACGTGCTGCCCCGGTGCAACGTTGACGAGATCCGCGGGCGTTTTGCCTGACGCGCGGCCATCAAGGTAAACATCCACATCATCGACGTTGGCCAGCACGCGCACGGAACCAGCCAACCCTTGCGCCGCACCCGCCGTCACCTTGGCCTGCTTGCCCTCTTCCACCTTAACCACCTGGCGGAAAGGTTCGGCGCCATCGCGGCGAACCTCAACCACGTGATCGCCCGGCGTCACGCCGGCAAGCAAAGTGGGAGCGGCGTCCTTCTTTTCGCCATCAAGGTAAACATCGCCCGAATCGGCCACCACCATGATTGAACCCAAACCAGAGGCGTCGCGCTTCAGCGTCACCTCACGCGTGCGGTGTTCGCCTTCTTTGAGATCCACCCACTCGCTGAACGTCTCGAAGCCCGGTTTCTTGATCTCAAGCATGCGGCGGCCTGCCGCCACCTGAAACTCATTGGGCACGGTTCCCACCGATACGCCATCCAAAAACACTTCGCCGCCCGTGGCGTTGCCACCGGCCGAGGCACGCACATCCAAGCGGCCCGCCTCCGGGGCGCGTTCGAAGGTGAAGGTTTGCTTCTCAGTGCGCTGCACATTCAGCTCACGTTCGATGGTTTTAAAGCCCTTCAGTTCAATGATGAGCTTGACCGTGCCGCGGGGCACTGTGATGGTTAGCGGCGTGTAGCCCGCCACGCCGAAGGCTTTCGGATCCGCGGGCACCTTGGCCGTCGATGCATCCCAAAATACGGTTGCCTGCTGGGGCGATGAATCGATGGTCAGCTTGTGCAGCCGGCCCCGCAATTTCGGCCGCGGCTTGGGCGCTGCGCCTTGGGCGGCCGCCACATTCACCACCGTCATGCGGCCCGCGTGGGTGCCTACGGTGCTGCCTAAAACAAGAGAAATAATGACGCCAACAACACGTGCAAGTCTAACCATAGCGCCGGCAGCGTATCATAAATCCAGCGGCAAAACGTGCACGAGGGCGCCGGCCGGCAACGTTTCGGTTTCAGGCCGAACCTTCACAAAACCCTCCATCTGCAAAAGGCCCGTGACCAACGCCGGCCCCGCTGACAATGGCGTCGCCAAGGGTGGACCGTCCGGCTGGGTGGTCAGAGCCACCCGCACGTAGTCTTCACGGCCCACGCTTGATTGATAGGGCTCAGTCAAAATCGCCACAGCCGGTGGCGTGCGTTCATGGCCAGCTCCACCTTGTAGCCGCGCAAGCACAGGCGCGACGAACACGGCAAACGCCACAGTGGCCGACATCGGAAACCCCGGTAGGCCGCAAATGAACACAGGCGGTGGACCCGGACGGTAAGCGGCCAATGTTGGCTTGCCTGGTCGCATGTTCACACCGTGAAACAACAAGCGCGTGCCTGGCACGGCGGCAACCGCGGCGGCTGCGAAATCACGGACGCCCACAGACGTTCCGGCCGAAAGCAAAATCACATCGCTCGTGGTCACCGCGGCTTCAATCGCCTGCGTGAGCGCGGCCAGCTCGTCGGCAATAATTCCACCATAGGTCACCAAGGCTCCCGCGGCCTCGCACAACGCCCCCAGCAACGTTTGGTTCACGTCGCGCACTTGCGCGGGCGTGGGCGCCTGCTCAGGCGGGCACACTTCGGCGCCACTTGAGAACAGCGTGACCCGCGGCTGCGCAGCCACATTCACATGCGGGTGCCCCGCCGCCGCAAGCACGGCCATTTGGGGCGCGTACAAACGCTGGCCTTGTGCAAGCAGCGCTTGCCCCACACGCACGTCATCACCAGCGGCCACCACGTGCCTGCCGGCCGCGCTGGGCACAACCACGGCCGCGTATGCCCCTTGCACAACAACGTTTTCAACAGGCACGATCGCGTCCGTACCCGCGGGCAAACAGCCGCCCGTAGGAATGCGAACGGCCTGCCCCGCAAGAAGGGTGCCCTCGTATTGCGCCCCTGCCACAACCTCCCCCACAATTGATAACCTCACCGGCATGGCTCGGCACGCGTGCGCCACATCAACCGCACGCACAGCGAAGCCATCCATGGCCGATCGCGGGGCTTGTGGCATGGCCTGTGTGGCGTAAACGTCGTCCGCCAAGTATCGGCCCCGCGCTCTTTGCAAGGGCACGCGCTGGCTGGTCAAGCGAGGCGTCACCGCCTGCAGAGCGGCGCACGCGTCTGCCACACTGGTGAGTGACCGCAAGCCCATGGCGAAGGCTTAGCAGACTGTTTGCTACACCGGCAGCACCGGGTGGCGCCGCCGGTAACCGCCGTCTTCTTTCGTGGCGGTGTATTCAAAGCGTTGCATCAGTTCGGCGCGCAACTGATCGCCCTCAATGATGGCGTCGATGTGAAGCTCGGACGCCAGTTTGACGATGTCGATGTCTTCGCGGTATTGCGTACGCAACTGCTCAACAAACGCCTGCCGTTCTGCTTCGGGCTTCTCGGCCACCTTGTTTGCGTAAACCGCATTCACCGCGGCCTCGGCGCCCATCACCGCGATCATGGCTTGCGGCAAAGCGATCGTCGCGTCGGCGTCGAACGCAGGGCCACACATCGCGTAAAGGCCCGCGCCGTACGCCTTGCGCACAATCACGCTCAGCTTGGGCACAGTGGCATCCGAAATGGCCGAAATCATTTTGGCACCGTGACGAATGATGCCTTGCCGTTCAACGGCCTTGCCGATCATAAAGCCGGGAACGTCGGCCAGGAACAGCAACGGTATGCGGAACGCATCGCACAGCCACACAAAGCGTGCCGCCTTGTCTGCCGAGTCCACAAACAACACGCCTCCCTTCCATTTCGGTTGGTTTGCCACCACGCCGATCGTTCGTCCGCCCAACCGCGCAAAGCCGGTGATCATTTCGCGGGCAAACAGCTTCTTGATCTCGAAGAAGCTGCCGCCATCCACCAGAGTGTCAATGAGCGCATACATATCGAAGGCCTGATTTTCTTTTTCAGGCAAAAGGTCATCGATGCGCTTGTCTGAGGCGGGCGCGCTGGGCGGCGCCAACGCGGGACCCACATCCGAATTGTTCGGCAAATAACTGAGATAGTGGCGCGCGGCCGCCAAGCATTCGTCTTCGTTGGCCGCCAGAAGATCGCCGCAGCCCGAAACGGAGCAGTGCATGCGAGCGCCACCCATATCTTCCAACGACACCTTTTCACCGATCACCATCTCCGCCATCCGCGGCGAGCCCAGATACATCGATGCGTTGCCATCCACCATAAACACCACATCACAAAACGCGGGGATGTAGGCGCCCCCCGCAGCGGAGGGGCCGAACAACAAACAGATTTGCGGGATCGCCCCCGAAAGTTTCACTTGGTTGCGAAAGATGCGCCCCGCGTGCCGGCGGCCCGGAAACATATCGATCTGATCCGTGATGCGAGCGCCGGCCGAATCCACCAGGTAAAGCAGCGGAATGCGCAACCGCCCCGCGGTTTCTTGAATGCGCAGGATCTTCTCGACCGTACGCGCCCCCCACGAGCCCGCTTTGATCGTTGAATCGTTGGCCATGATCGCCACCGGCCGGCCATGAACCTTGCCGATGCCCGTGACCACGCCATCAGCAGGCAGATCTGCTGCCGTGGCGTTGGCAAACAAACCATCTTCCACAAAGTCTTTTCCGCCGTCGTCGCACAACAAGGCGATACGCTCGCGGCAAAACTTCTTGCCTTTGCTGGCGTTGGCCTCGTGGTATTTGGCCGCGCCACCGCGTTTAATGGAAGCCGACAGTTTGGCGATTTTTTCTCGGGAGCTCATGCTCCTTTATCCTAATTCACCTGGCGCCAAACCGAAACGAACGCCGCGCTCACTGACCGGTATATTTGGCTGTGCGCTTTTCGACGAAGGCGCGCAGGCCCTCTTGCCGATCGTGGCTGGCCAACACCACCTCATAACAGCGCCGCTCGGTGGCCAACGCTTCGGGCATAGGCTGGCCCCAACCTTCTTCGATCGCCTGCTTTGCCGTGGCCACCGCCAATGGCCCCGCCTCCACCACATCTTTGGCCCAGGCCAGCGCGTGCTGCGCGAGTGAGCCGTTGGGCACCACCTCGGAAACCACACCCAAACGCAACGCTTGCTCTGCATCGATCTTGCGGCCTGTGAGAATCAAGCTTTTGGCCACGGCCATGCCACAAGCGCGCGCCAAACGTTGCGTGCCCCCAGCGCCAGGAATGATGCCCAACTTCACTTCGGGCAAACCCACAACGGCCGAAGTGGCCGCCAAACGCATGTCGCAGCAAAGCGCCAGTTCAAGCCCGCCACCGAAGGCCACTCCATTGATGGTGGCGATCGTCGGCACACGGAAGGCGGCCAGTGTGTTGCAAAAACCTCCCAACGCATCCAAGAAGGCGCGCGTCTGCTCAAGCGACATGGCCAAACGTTCTTTGAGGTCGGCGCCTGCACAAAAAGCCTTGTCGCCGGCGCCGGTGACCACCACACAGCGCACCGCCGAATCGGCGCTCAACACATCCAGCGCCGCCTGCCCTCGCGCCACCACGTCTTTCGACAAAGCGTTGCGGGCGTCCGGGCGGTTCAAGGTCAACACCGCCACGCCGTCCTGAACGGCCACAGTCACAGCGCTTGTGGGGCCAAAGGAATCCAAGAATTCTGACACGAAGAACGCTCCCGTTTATTGCTAACCCGAGCTGTGACGGCGCGAGCGTTGCCTCGCCCCGATCGCCGCGCGGTAATACTTCGACGGCACATCGTGGCCGATCAAGGAGGTGGCCAACTCCGAACACGCCACCAGCCCATCCAAGTTCACGCCGGTGTTTATGCCCATGCCTTCAAGCATGTAAATCACGTCTTCGGTGGCCACATTGCCTGAAGCGCCCGGTGCATAGGGGCAACCACCCAGCCCCCCCAACGCCGAATCAACGGTGGTGATGCCCATTTCCACCGCAACCAAGATGTTGGCCAACGCCGTGCCGCGCGTGTCATGAAAATGTACGGCCACCGCGTCAGCGGGATGCTCCGCCAACACGCGCGCCAGCACATCGCGCGTTTGCTTCGGGTTCGCCACGCCGATCGTATCGCCCAGCGAGATCTGATAGCAGCCCAAGGCCCGCAACTCGCGGCACAACTGCACCGCCTTGTTCGGATCCACGGCGCCTTCATAGGGGCAGCCATACACCGTTGAAACATACGCACGCACGCGCATGCCGTGCGCAAGTGCCGGGGGAATGGTTTCACGAAACGCCATCAACGTTTCATCGATCGTCTTGTTGACGTTCTTCTTGTTGTGCGTTTCAGACGCCGATAAAAACACGGCGATCTCCGGCATCTGCACCGCAATCGCCGACTCCAAGCCTTTGTGGTTCGGCACCAAAGCCGAATACGTCACGCCGGGAACGCGTTCGATCTGGCGAGCCACTTCGGCGGCATCGGCCAACTGTGGGATCCACTTGGGATTCACGAAGCTGGTGACTTCGATCGCGCGCAAGCCTGTGCCCGACAAGGCGTTGATGAGTTGCACCTTGCTGGCTGTGGGAATCAACCGGGATTCGTTTTGCAGACCGTCCCGCGGGCCCACTTCGTAGATCGTCACGTCAGGGGGCAATCGCTCAAGCATGTGCGCGCCTCCCTTTTAGCTTAGCGCAGTGTGAGGACTTGGTCGAAAACCGCGTCTGTCACATCGGTGAGTTTTTGCACCACCAGATGCGCTTCGGACAAGTCGTAGCCGGCGAAATTGCCTTCTTGCACGCCCACCACGGCCGCCCCCGCCGCCTTTCCCGCCCTGACGCCAGGCAACGCGTCTTCGATCACCACGCACCCTGCGGGTCCCACCCCCAGCGCCTTCATGGCCGCCAGATAGGGCGCCGGATCGGGTTTGCCAGGGGCATAATCTTCGGCCCCCAAAAGCACGCGAAAGTGCGGCGCCAAGCCGATGCCGTGGATGGCTTCGTGCACCTCGCGGCGGCTTGAGCCCGACGCAATGGCCAGTGGCACCCCGCGTTCCGCCAAGCGGCGCACCAACTCCACCGCGCCCGGCAGAACGCGAAACCCGTGGGCCTCAATGAGCGATTGTTTCTCATCCACAGCGATGTTGATCAGATCACCCATGGGCACCGCAATCCCGTGGTTGCGCACCAGCATGTCGTAGATGTCGCGCCACGAATGGCCTATCACGAAATCTCGTTCGTCCTGGGTCAAGGTTTTGCCCAGCTTACGCATGGCCATGACCACCGATTCGATGTTGTCGCGCTCAGAGTCGATCAACGTTCCGTCTAAGTCGAAAAGAACCGCCTGTAGCGCCATAGGCGCGCAGTATACACAGCTGCCTAAATCCGCCACACTGACAACGATGAACGTGGTGGCCCCAGGCTCTTATTTAGCGGCGAACGTGCAGGCGCTGGCGCATGTGGCGCCGACCTTGGCCGAACGAATCACGTGGCCGGTCAATGGCGATCACGTGGGCATCGGTGAGGACGGCGCCTGGCACTACCGCTGGCATCAGCGTTGGTTGCCTTTGCAGCTTGACGACCAAGCCCGCGGGCAAGCGCTGACACCGGGCCTGGCGCAACCTCGCGTTGCCGTGTTGGGGCTGGGCGACCCGCACCTGGTGTTGGCCCTGTTGCAACAAAACAGTGGCGTGGTTTACGCCTGGGACAGGGATCCCTGGCTGATGCGGCTGTTCTTGGGCACCGCGGATCTGGTTGAGCCGCTGCGCGCGGGCCGCTTGCGTCTGCTGATGGGCGTGGATCTCATTTCCGAGCGCGCCGCCTTGGCCACGTCTTCCCTCGTGGTTCATCCGGTCTTGGGTCAGCTTTATGAAAACGAGCGCAAGTTGATCACCAGCCCTATGAACCAGCTGGCGTTCGTGGCTAAGGGTGGCCTGTTCGTGGACGATTTGGCGCACAGCCTGTGGAACAGGGGCTTCTCGGTGTTCATCATCGACTTGCACGCGGTGGCCACGGATGAAGTTGCCTTTGCCGTTCAAACGGCGCGCCCGCGGCTGTTGGCGGCCGTCAATTACACTGAAGGGTTGGCCGAATTTTGCGAGCAATGCCAATTGCCCCTGCTGTGTTGGGAGGTGGATCCCAGCACCAGCGCGTTGCCGCCTTGCCAAACAGCCACGTCACAGACGTTTGTGTTCACCTACCGCGAGGCACACGTGGACTTGTTCAAGCGCGCAGGGTTTGAACACGTGGAGTACCTGCCTTTGGCCGCAAACCCGCAGCGCCGCGCCCCTTTGACCATGGACGCGGCGGAACAACAAAACTGGGGCGCCGGCCGGCCCACGTTTGTGGGATCGAGCATCGGCCTTGAAATCCCGCGCTTTCGGGCCGCCTTCGATGCCGTGGTGGCGCGCCACTTGGCAAGCGAGGATCCCCACCCGCCGCAAGCCACGGCGTGGCTTGAACACGCGCTGGCCGCGCAAAGGAGGTCACCCAACCAGTTGGTGGTGGCAGCGGCGCTTGAGCAAGTGTGCCCTGGCCTCAGCACCGCCGCATCAGGAACGGCCGTGCAGGCCGCGGCCGAGATAGCCGCCTCCGAAAAGCGCCTGCGATACATGGCTGCTTTGGGACCCATGGGCATGTGGGTGTGGGGCGATGAAGGCTGGCGTTTGATGGATGCCGTTGCGCCTGGTCATCAAGCAAGCTACCGCGGCCAAGCCGGGCATATGGTGGACATAACAAAGATCTACAACGCCAGCGCTGTGAACGTTGATGTGGGCCGGGTGTACCAAGCCGACATCGTCACGATGCGTGTGTTCGACATCGCTGCGTGTGGTGGCTTCTTGTTGGCCGAATGGTCGCCCGCGCTCGATCAGGCGTTTCGCGTCGGTGAAGACATCGAATGCCACCGCTCGTTCGATGAATTGGCCGAAAAAACGCAGCACTACCTTCGCAACCCGGTCGCTGCACAAAAAATCGCCACCCGCACACGCGCCGCCGTGTTGGGGTCACACACCATCGATCAACGGGTGGCCCACATGTTGGGCCGCGCGGGGCTTTAACGCTTGGGCGGAGGAGGCGGGCGCTTGATGACTTTGCCCGTCTCAAGCTCGGCCGGCGTGGCGTCACGAACGCCCACAACCTTCACGCTCATCCTTACGGTTTGGCCAGCCAAGGGGTGCACCATGCGCACTGTCACTTGCTCGGAGTCAGCCTCATCGACCACAAGGTTGATCTTCTGGCCGCCAGGAATGCCAGCCTCGAAAACGGCACCCGGTGCCAGCTTCGCATCGGCTGGAAATTCCTTGCGGCTGATCACCTTCTTTGGCGCCGCTTCGGGAACGCCGAACGCTTCGGCGGGTGGAAAAGTGAAGTCGGCTTCACTGCCCGCGGTCATGCCGATGAGGCGTTTATCCAAACCGGGAATGATGGCGCCTTTGCCGTGAACGAAGGAGACGGCACCTGTGATGTCGGAGGCCTCGATGATCTCTCCTCGTTCGTCACAAAGGTCGAAGCTGAGGGTGACCACCTTGCCGGGTTCGATCTGCATCAGGGGATAGTATCGCGTCAACGCGCACTGTCACGCGGGGAGGCAGCGTCAGAACCGTGTCGACTTCGTCACGTCTGACGCGCAGGACCATTCATAAATCTGACACCCCCGCCAGACCGAAGGCGTAAACCATCGAAATGACGTCGCTTTGCAAGTTGGCATCGGCTTTGCTGTATTCCAATACGGTCACGAAAAGGAAACTTTATGAAAGCCCTCGCTGAAAGCACCATCGAAATTCCAACCATTTCTGAGACGGCTTTTGAACGCGGAGCCTTGCCCCGCGCCGACCTGCAACTGACGCTCGAAAGCCTGCTTTCGGAGAACAAGCTTTTGCGGCAGGAGTTGGCCGAGTTGCAATCGTTTCGCGCCCTCGCCTACCGCGATCCGCTGACCGGCTTGTGGAACCGCCGCTATTTCGACGAGCGCCTCAGCGAGGAGATCTCACGCGCGCGCCGCAAGTTGGACTACACGTTCAGCCTTATCTTGGTGGATGTGAATGACCTCAAGCTGGTGAACGACGGCGAAGGCCACGCAGCGGGTGACACCTTGCTGCGATGGGTGGCGCGCTTTCTTCAAAGCACCACCCGCGCTCATGATCTCGTGTGCCGCCTAGGCGGTGATGAATTTGGATTGATCTTGCCTGACTGCGGCTCGGCCCAAGCACACATCGTTGAAACGCGGTTGCGTGACGGCCTTGCCGAAGCGAACAAACACCGCAAGGAATCGGTAGGCATGAGCTTAGGTACGGCTTGCTGCCCCGAAGCGGGACTGCTGGCGGAGGCGCTCGTGCGCACAGCCGATGTTGCGATGTATGCCGATAAACGCCGGCAAAAAGCAGGGCGGACGCTCAAGGCGATCGCCTACGCGGATGATGTTTGTTCTGACGATCGCCGCCGCTAGTTCACAATGTAAGCAAACAGCATCTGTTGTCAGATGCCGCACACTTGGTGCGAACGGACCTCACGAAAGACACGTTAGGTCCGTTTCGTTTTGCCCACAAACCATCGCGATTCCGTTTACATACGCCAACCCTCTTCGGTATTCTGCGCGCCGGCAAGGCTGCGATTTTCGCAACCTTCCGGAAGCAAAAGAGCACTGCTAACAGGGTTCGTGCCGATGACGAAATTCTTCGCTTACGTAGTGGGTATGTGGGTACTGGTCGCCGCCTCGGCAGCACAAGCTGCGCCGATCAAACCGCGGTTTTTGATCATCGTCGATACGTCGGGCTCGATGAGCCTGACTTCCGGGGGCATTGAAACCCACGGGGATGGTTCGTCTCGTCACCCCGGTTGCGATCTGGATAACAACAGCAGTTACGACGACAGCCGCCTCTTTCAAGCAAAGCAAGCCCTGAGCGACACGATATCTGCGTTTGGCGTCGCTGAATTCGCACTGGCCCGCTATCGGACCTTTGAATGGAAAAAGGCCTGCACAACCAATCTCGACTGTGCACCGCCTTCAGGCACCGCCATGAGCGATTGGCGCTACTACTATCCGTACGCACCCATCGATCAGGCATGGACGTGCGGCCCCGAGGGCTACTGCGCCATTCAACACACCAGAGGATGCAACAACTGGTACCAGTGCTACAAGGAGTGTGCCGGCGGTGCTGCCACAACAAACGGCTGCATTCGTTGTGCGAATGGCGCTGATACCCGAGTCGACACATACGCCGCAGGCATTGAATGCCCCACCGCAGGAGACAACAAAAGCGACTGCGCGTATCCGGGCTGTGATGGTGCGGACGTTGTTGTGCCATTCCCCGAATCCTCTTCGAATTACGACGAACTTCTGTCGTGGATGGACGGGCAAGAAACATATCCCGCTGGCACAAACAAGGAACTCAGAGCGCTTGGCTCGACGCCTATCGCGGGCTCTCTAACGGCGGCGCTTCATTGGATGGATCTCACGTCCGCCACCAGCGTAGGAACGCTGCCGGGCATCCTTTCACGTGATGCTCGACGTTCCTGCCGCTCCTACAATGTCATCCTTATCACTGACGGCATCGAAAGCTGTGACGTTCGGGCAGCGGATCGCGCGGAGGGCGCGCGCCAAGCGGCCGCGGCGCTCGCTGCCAAAGGCGTGAAGACCTACGTCATCGGCTTCAACGTCAACGATGCCACCTTGAACACCATCGCGAACGCTGGCGGTACCACCGCGGCGTTGGTGGCCAACGATCGCAGCCAGCTCACGGCGCGGCTGGGCGACATCATCACAAGTTCGATTGTGGTGCCCAAATGCGATTGCGATGGCACCTGCGACGACGAAGACACCGTTTACACGCAAAAAGGCAAGACTTGCAGCGTCGGCTTGGGGCGCTGTAAGCGCACAGGTGTGTACGCTTGTTCGCCCGACGGCAGCGGCGTTCGTTGCACGGATCCCGCAGCGCTGGTGTGCTCTGGCAACAGCTTGACCGAAGGCACCCCCGTGACGGAAGTGTGTGGCGCCGCCCCCAACTGCCCAGCGGGCCTTTCGGCCACCGACTGCGCCGACGACGATTGCGACGGACAGATCGATGAAGGCCTCAACTGTGCCTGCGCTCAGAAGATCGAGATCTGCAACAACAAGGATGACAACTGCAACGGTCAAACGGATGAAGGCATTGCGCAAGTCGCGTGTGGCCTGAACATCGGCGAATGCAAAGCTGGCCTTACCAAGTGTGAGACGGGCAACACCACGTGCGTGAACGCCACCGGCCCCACGGACGAGGTTTGCGACAACAAAGACAACAACTGCGACGGTGTGACCGATGGCTTCGGGGAATCGTGTTATCCCGCCGCCACGGCGGGCTGCAGTTACAACGGCAGCCAGTGGACCTGCGCTGGGGCCTGCCAACCCGGCAACCGCGTGTGCACCGCCGGCGCTTTTTCAAGCTGCAGCGGCTCCGTGGTGCCCGCCACCGAAGTGCCCTGCGATGGCCTCGACAATGATTGCGACGGCATGACCGACGAGGGATTCGGCCTCGGCAGCGCGTGTGGCGCTGGCATCTCTGGCGTGGGCGTGTGCCGGCCAGGCACCTATCAATGCCAAAGCGGCGGCGTGGTTTGCGTGGGCGGCCAAGGCCCAAGCGAAGAGGTGTGCAACAACTTGGATGACGATTGCGACGGCGTGGTGGATTCGCCGTTGGGTTCGTGTGGCAACGCGCTTGGCGAATGCAAGCTGGGCCAGTACCAATGCCAAGGCACCACTAAGGTGTGCGTGCAGCCCAATGGCCCCAAGCCCGAAGTGTGTGACAACAAGGACAATGACTGCGACGGCTTGATTGACAACAATCTGACCGAGAACCAATACAAGACACCCACAGCGTGCAGCGCGGCCGTGGGCGTTTGCAAACCCGGTGTTTGGAAATGCGTGGGCGGCCAACCGTTCTGTGAAGGCGGCGTGTTGCCGGGCCAAGAGGTGTGCAACAACGTCGATGACGACTGCGACGGCTGCATCGATTGCGATCCCACCTGTTTGGCGAACCTGAGCAAGATGTGCCCCATTCCTGGTTCGGGACAAACGTGCGGCTTCAACGTCGGCGAGTGCAAGGCCGGATCGCTCTTGTGTGTGGCCGGCATGATCAAGTGCGTGAACGCCACCAATCCCACGCCTGAATTGTGCGACGGCAAAGACAACAACTGCGACGGTTTCACCGATGAGACGGATCCAAACTTGGGCACCCAGTGCTACCCCGTGGGCGGTGTTGGTTGCAACGCGGCTTTGATGACCTGCCAAGGCGAGTGTCGTTTGGGCGCGCGCATTTGCCAGGCGCAGGCCAACGGCGCAACGCTGGGTTGTGTAAACCCCGTGCTGCCTGCCGCCGAAACGTGCGACACCAAAGACAACGACTGCGACGGCCAAACCGACGAAGACTTCGACGTGGGCCAAGACTGTGACAACGGCGCCGCTGGCAAGTGTTTCGCCAAGGGCAAGCGCATTTGCAACGGCCGTGGCAATGGCACCACCTGTTCGGTGCAGCCCCCTGACATCAGTGATGAGATCTGCGATGGCATCGACAACGATTGCGATGGCAAGATCGACACGGAAGACACTGACAAGCCCCTGCCCGGCGTTGGTTTGCCTTGCGGCAGCAACGTGGGCGAATGCAAGGTGGGCATCACACAATGCTTTGCCGGCAAGCTCTTGTGCACCGCCAAAGAGCCCACGGCCGAGATCTGTGACGGTCTGGACAACGACTGCGATGGCAGCGTCGATGAAGATCTCACCGCGCCGGGGCCCGAGTGTGTGCCCAAGGGACTGGATCCCAAAGCGCCGATTGTGGGTGAGTGCAAAGCCGGCAAATACGCGTGCGCCAAGGGTCAAGATGGCCTGTGGGGGTGGCAATGCCGCGAAGCCGTGGGACCACAACCAGAGTTGTGCGATGGCAAAGACAACAACTGCGATGGCGTGGCCGACAACATGGCCGAATGCCCCGCTGACAATAAATGCATCGAAGGCGAATGCGTCCCCCCTTGCGGCACAGGCGAATTCAGCTGCACCGCGGATCGCCTTTGCAAAGAGGGGTACTGCGTGAAGAACGTGTGCGCCAACGTGAAGTGCCCCGTGGGCAGCACGTGTGACAGCACTGGAAACTGCGTGGATCGTTGTTTGGGCGTCAATTGCGCGCCTGGCTTTGTGTGCACCAACGGCTTGTGCTTCGATTGCCAAACGCTGGGCTGCCCCGCGGGCCAGCTGTGCCGAGCGCACGTGTGTGAGGTGGACAAGTGCGCGGGCGTCGTTTGCGGCGACAAAACCTACTGCCGCGCCGGCCAGTGCGTGAAAGATTGCTTCGGCATCACCTGCCCCGCAGGTCAGTCGTGCCGCGAGGGCACCTGCGGTGCGGATCCCTGCGCGAACGTTGCGTGTGCACGCGGCGAGGTCTGCGATCCAACAACGAAGGTATGCAGGCCGAGCCAATGCGCGATCATTCAATGCATGGCCGGGTTGCGGTGTGTTGAGGCCTTGGGCACATGCCAAATTGATCCATGCCTTGATCTGAAATGCCCTGGCGGCACGCGCTGCGAGCTCACCACCGATGGCTTCCCGTTGTGCGTGTTGCCACCTGATCAAACGCCGCCCACGGAGGCGCCCCCAAGCGATAAGATCGCCACCTCTGGTGGTGGCCTCACAAACTGCACTTGCCGCATTGGTTCGGCCACGGATACATCCACCGCCGGAGGAACGTGGGCGATGGTGATCTTGGGGGCGGCGGCGGCGTTCAGATTGAAACGAAGACGGCGCCAACAAAGCCGCGCGCAGGCGGAGGTGTCACGATGAAGCGACCTCTGAGTCTACAGGCTTTGCCAGCCCTGTTTGTTTGCACCTTTGCCACTCTGGCGCTCGGTGGCTGCGAAGTCCGAACGTTTGATCTCAAGAGCGACGGCGGCGGCAGACCCAACCCAGGCGACACCGACGGCGGGTATAACCCATTTGCGGGTGGCGCCAACGGTGGTGGCGGCAGCGGTGGTGGTGGATCGGGCAGCATGGACGCGCGCGAAATTCCCGATGGCTTCGTACCTTTGGCCGACGGCGGCCTGTGCAAGATCGAACGAGAGCTGTGCGACGGCCTCGACAACGATTGTGATGGCATCATCGACAATGGCTTCGATCTCACGAAGGATCCGGGCAACTGTGGCGCGTGTGGCAAGATTTGTGTTGTGACGCATGCGTTTGCTTCATGCGTGCAAGGCACATGCGGCGTGGCCGATTGTTTGCCTGGCTGGTTCGACGTGGACAAGAAGCTTGAGAACGGCTGCGAGTGTTTGCGCAGCAACGGCGGCGTTGAACTGTGCGACGGTGCCGACAACGACTGTGATGGCCTGGTGGACGAGGACTTCGCGTTCAAGACGGATCTCAACAACTGCGGCGTCTGCGGCAAAAGCTGTGACTATCCGAACGCGGCCGCCACCTGCAGCGATGGCGCCTGCCAGATGGGCGCGTGCAATGCGGGACGAATCGACCTGAACAAGAAGGCTGAAGACGGGTGCGAGTATGAGTGCACCGTATCGAACAGCGGCACAGAGATTTGTGACGGCCAAGACAACGACTGCGACGGCGGGATCGACAACAGCCCTGTAGACCAAGGCGGTGCCTGTGGGCCCGATGTGGTGAACGTGGGCGTGTGCACGCGCGGCGTCCTGACGTGCACCTCAGGGCGGCTGGTGTGCCTGGGTGCCAAAGAGCCGGGCATCGAAGTGTGCGACGGACGCGACAACAATTGCGACGGCAGCGTTGATGAAGGCTTCAACAAACTCAGCGACATCCGCTATTGCGGCAACTGCGAACCGTGTTCGTTTCAAAACGCCGTACCCAAGTGCGTGACGGGCATGTGCCAACTTGAAGTTTGCTCACCCGGCTTCGTGGATCTTAACACCACGCAAGGCGATGGCTGCGAATACCAATGCACCTTCCGCGGCCAAGACGTGTGCAACGGCGCCGATGACGACTGCGATGGCATGACCGACGAGGGCATCAACAAGGCCACCGATCCGCGCAACTGTGGTGGTTGCGGCACCATCTGCTCATACGCAAACGCCGTGGGCGTGTGCAGCAACAGCCAGTGCAGCTTGGGCGGATGCAACGCCAATTTCTATGACATCGACGGCAATGCCACCACGGGCTGCGAATACTTCTGCGTGAACTCAGGTGCAGAAACCTGCGATGGCGTGGACAATGACTGCGACGGCATGACGGATGAGGGCTTCACGGTGGCCACCGATGCCAACAACTGTGGCCAGTGTGGGCGCCAATGCCAGTTTGCCAACGCCGGTGCCATGTGCAGCAACGGCCAGTGTGCGATGGGCACATGCAGCGCCGGTTACACCAATGCCAACAACAACACCGCCGACGGTTGCGAATACCAATGCACGCCAAGCAACGGGGGCACCGAGATCTGCGACGGCAAGGACAACGACTGCGACGGCCTCATTGATGAAAGCGATCCGCAGGACGGCAAAAATTGTTATCCCGACGCCACGGTGGGTTGTGATCCCGCGGCGGGCACCTGCAAGGGCATCTGCGTGCTGGGCAAGTACAAGTGCTTGGGCGGCCAGTTGGCCTGCCAGAACTACCAAACGCCGCGGCCCGAGACGTGCGACAACGTGGACAACAACTGCGACGGCACCACAGACGACGGCTTCGATAAGACGTCTGATCCTCGGTTCTGCGGCAGTTGCGGCACCAGCTGTTCATTCTCCAATGCGGTGGCGCTGTGCCAGACCAGCCAGTGCACGCTTGGCCCCTGCAAAACGGGCTGGGTGAACCAAGACGGCAACGCGGCCAATGGCTGTGAATACAATTGCACTCCCACGGGGCCCGAAGTTTGTGACGGCAAAGACAATGACTGTGACAAGCTGACGGATGAGGCCGATCCGGACATTTTGCGCCCAGCGAACTTCTGCTTACAGCTTGGCGAGTGCGGCAACGTGGCAGGTGGCGCCAAGCCTCAATGCCTGAGCGCCAGCGTGGGCGAGGTTCCCGACTGGATCTGCAGCTACAACGCCAACGTCCAGCAAACGGCCCCCAACGAAATCATTGGGCAAGAGTCATGGTGCGACGGCAAAGACAACGATTGCGACGGTGCCACAGATGAATTCGTGGCCACCAAGGGGACGAGCTGCAGCGATAGCGGCGTGGGTGCGTGCCAACGCACAGGCACAATCGGCTGCGATCCCGCTGATAAGACCGCGGCGGCCTCGTGCCAATACAGCGGCCCCGCGCCCAGCGCCAGCAACGAAGTGTGCGACGGCGCAGACAACGACTGTGACGGCATCACGGACGAAGCGTGGGACAACCCCAGCGGCCTCACCAAGTGCGGATCGTCCGATTGCCAAGGCGTGCGCGACGCTGTGGTCAACGTGAATGTGGGCGGGAAGAACTACTACATCTACCAATACGAAGCGAGCCGACAAGACGCCAAAACAGCCGACGTGGGCGTGCTGGGCAGCCGGGCCTGCTCGAAGGCGTCGGCGCTTCCCTGGACCTCGGTCACATACACGGAAGCGCAAACGGCGTGCGCCGCGGCGGGCATGCGGCTTTGCCGCAGCAACCGAACGGCATCCGCGTGCGGCGGAAACATCACGGTGGATGAGTGGGGATTTGCGTGTGAATACACACGCGCGGGCGCCGAAACATATCCGTATGGCACCACATACCAAAGCGCCACGTGCAATGGGCTTGAATCCTGGAGCAACCAAGCCAACGCGGCCGCCTCGGCTTCAGGCGCCAAAACCGCCTGCAAGACAGCGGACCTGGGCAGCGAAAACGGCGAACAGGCCGTGTTCGATATGAGTGGCAACGTATCGGAGTGGACCGAGGATTGCCCTGGCACGCTCAGCGGCCGCAACATCTACACAATCCGTGGCGGCGACTTTACCAGCGACTATTACAACGGCATCTCGTCGTTGCGCTGCAACTTCACCGCGGTGGGCGTGCCGCTTGACTACAAGCATCCGTCCACGGGATTCCGCTGCTGCTCCGTGTGTGCGCCAGGCACCTCCGAGTGCAACGGCGCTTGCGTCAACTTTGCTAACAACGCCAGCAACTGCGGCGCCTGCGGCAACGTGTGTGGCTCCGGTACGACGTGCACCAACGGCCAATGTAAATGATCGGGCGTCGCTGATTTCACGCAACTTTGCCCACACCCGGCCGATAGCCGGGTATGGGCGATAGAGATTACGGAGCAGAATTGGTGGGGCGCTCCCCTGCCCTGGCGGCTGTGCTGGGCCGCGCCGAACGCGCGGCGCGCAGCCCACTGCCGGTTCTGGTCACCGGCGAAAGCGGCACCGGCAAAGAGCTGCTGGCGCGGTTCATTCACCAGCACAGCCAGCACAGACAAGGCCCTTACGTTGTGATCAATTGCGCGGGCTTTCCGCGTGAGTTGATCGATAGCGCCTTGTTTGGGCATGAGCGTGGCGCTTTCACCGGCGCGCGCGACGCCCACGTCGGATGCTTCGTGGCGGCCAACGGGGGCACGTTGGTGTTGGACGAGATCGGAGAGCTACCAATCGATCTGCAGCCGAAACTGTTGCGCGTGTTGGAAGAGCCATTCGTCACGCCGCTGGGCAGCCGGCGAAGCGTGGCCGTGAACGCGCGCATCGTGGCGGTCACCAACCGGAACCTGCTGCACGAAGCACAAGCGGGACGGTTTCGTTTGGACCTGTATCACCGCTTGTGTGGCATGTCGGTCGCCATGCCGCCGCTGCGGCAGCGGCCCGACGACCTGCCGCTCCTGGTGGAGCACTTTGCCAATGCTTTTGCACCGTCGTTGGGTAGGGGCGGCCCTGGCGCGGGGGCGCTCTCCGAGCATGCGTGCCTTGCGCTTGGTCAACACACGTGGCCGGGCAACGTGCGTGAGCTCCGGCATTTGGTTTGGCGAGCCATGGCCTTGGGGGGCGCGCCGCTTGACGAAACACACCTTTTGGATGAGGTATGGGCCGCGGTGGCTGCGCAGACGCCATCGCGCCTCCCGCAGGCGCGTGTGGCGGAAGATGGCGGCTCGTATGAGCCGAACGGCGAGGCGCCCAATGATTCGCGCACGCCGCACACCAAAGGTCCTGCGCCCGATGATCCGGCCTGGCTATGTTTGCAGGGCAAATCGTGGGAAGAGGTGGAAGCGGCCGTCATCCGTCACCACCTGCGTGCCGCCAATGGCAACCGCCGCCAGGCCGCTGCCACTTTAGGCATCTCACGCACCACGCTTTATGAACGCCTTCGCAAGTTGGAGGGCGCCACCAGCTGACGCAACCTAGGCCGCGTTTGACTTAGGCAACGCTGCCGCCGCGGCTTTGGGCTTTGGTGCTCGCCGCTGGCCCTTGGGGGGAAACGGCGACGTTTTCGACCATTGTGGATCGCGCAGTCGCCGGGGCGAACCCTGCAGGCGAAAGCCATAGAACCCATCGGCGCGTTTGCCCTGCATCTCGGCGAACTGCAACAGCAGCTGAAACTTGTCGTTGCTCTTCACCAGCTTCTCGCTGAGCTTGAACTTCACATAAAGATCCAGCTGCGAAAGATCCACAGGATCTGATAGACGCACAGACCCTTCCACATCCAACTCGATGTCGGGACTCTTGGAGTGCATACCCTCGATGAGGCCGGTTCCCTTCTCGAACACGATGGTTCCCTCGAGATCGCCCACGCGCAGCTTCGGCATCGTCATGCCCTCCGCCAACAGCGGGTTGCTGGGCACACGCAGCTTTGCTTTGCCGTCGCCCAGCGAGCAATCGTTGCAGGTGATCTCGAAGCGCCCGTCAGCCGCAGCCGCGCGCAACTTAGGCAACATCAATTCGATTTCGGAATGGATGGTGCCCGCAATGGGCAGGCCAATCGATTCGCGAATTCCAGGCAGCTCTGCCAACGAAATGTCCTTGATCAACGCCTTGCCCGACCCCGCCTCCTTATCGGCCTCAACAACCACGGCCACTTCACCGCCGAACGCCTCAGCCTTGATGTCATAGGCCAGGCCACCCATCAAATTCTTCAAGGGGCTGGTGGTAATGCGCGCCTTATCGATCACGAAGCGTGAGGGCTTGGTGCCATCGGTGGGCCGGGTGGCGACGCGCACGTCCTCAAGCTTAACGCCGATGCCAAACAGCGGCTTTGTGGCGCCCACCTCCACGTCGTATCCCATGTTGCTCATCGTGGCTTCCACGAATTCGCCCACCCGGTCGAACGGGAACACAAACAACATCGAGATGCCGTACACGATGATGCCAAACATCACCGTGATGCCCAGGCCGCCCGTACGCAGCAGCAAGCGGCCCAGCCGAAATTTTTTGATGTCAAACATCTTCTTTTTTCCCCGCACCCTTGCGCTTCGGCGGCTGGGCTTGCACGCGCTCAAGCGCCGTGGCCGTCAGCTTCACGTCCAACTTATCCTTCTCTGCGAACCGACGTCGCACGTCTAACGCCGTGACGTAGATCAGATGTTGCCCCGTCTCCAATTTGTATAGGAAACGCGACAGCTGCCGCAGGTCCACTTGGCGCAGGGTCACATCCACCCGGTGCTCCATGTAGCGTTGCCCCGCCGCCGTGGCGGGCCGTTCGGTGGTCTCCGGAATTTGAATGCCCACCTCTCGCGCGGCCGCTTCGAGATCCGTGGCTAATTGCGGCGCCACCGTGCCAATGCGGACCTCCACGGCGCGCATCTGATCTTTTGCCTGCAGGTATTCATTGCGGTTGCGCGCGATGGCCTTGAGCGCTTCCCGAATGCTTTCGTTGCGATCCGCCACATCGGACAGGCTTGAAAAGAAGACAAAGCCTCCCACGAACAACACCATCACCACAACCGCCGCACCAAGCGCTGAAACCAGGCTGCGCTCGCGCGGGGCCATGCGTTCCCACTCGGCGCTGACCAAAGCCACCGGCCGACGAACAAGGTTTTTTAAACCGTTTAGTTTTGCCATTGCCAACGTCCTTCGCGCCTAGGGGCAAGTCGATTTGATGTTGAGGCTAAATTGCTTTGTGCCACCAGAGACCTCAGTGATGGCTCCCTTTTGAATCTCCTCGAAGCAATCGATCTCTTTGAAAGCCGTGACGATTTCGTCTACCGCGGCCACTGAATCGATCGTGCCCTTGATGAAGATCTTCTTGGGACGAATGTCCAACTGCAAAATGTCGAGCTTAATTTTTTCCTTCGATGGCGCCCGGCGCGACACTTCGTTCATGATGTCGTAGGCCGTAAGCGGCGGGATGGGCGGCATCTCTTCGCGAAAGCCTCGCTTGAGCAAGCGCGCGACGCTATCGGCGTCGGTGTCCGCACGCCCGAACAACTCCGTGGTGGCCCGCTCCAATTCAGCTTCCAATTTTGTGCTTTCCTTGTGCAGCTTCGAGTAGGCCATGCTGCCGTCGATGATCACCGACAACAAAATGGCTGCCGCCAAAGCCGCCAAGTGCAGACCCTTTTGGCGCAGCACGGAGAAGCTGGCCTTATAGGCAAACGGGCCTTTGCGCAGATCGATGTGACGGCTGCCGCGCGCCCCAGCCCATGCCAAGGCTTCCGCCAAAGCGAAGCGGCCGTCAAGCGGCGCTTCGTTCGCGTCCACTTGCAGACTGCCGCGATCGATTTCAAGCGAGGCCCGTTGCAAGCCTAGCTCTTCGCTCAGCGCTTCCACCAGGCCCTTCTGCGCGGCGCCCCCGCCGACCACAGTCATCAGCTCCACATCGCGCGAAAAGGCGCTGCGGAAACTGGTGATGGTTTGGCGCACGTCGCGCACCAGCGGAGCCACAGCCCCGCGCAAGACCTCAGCCATCCGCGCTTCGATCGCATCACGCGGCACAAACCCTGCGTGCGCCACCGCCCCGCGTGTGCGTTTGGCCTCCTCGGCCTGCTCGGGTGTGGCATTGAAGGCCTTGGCCAAGGCGGCCGTCAGTTCATTGCCACCGCGCAACACGGTGCGCGCATAAACGGGCCGCCCCGCCTCAAGCACCACCAAATTGGTGCGCGTGGCGCCCAGATCTACGAGCAGATGTAGCGTGGGCAACGCGGCAACGGGCTCAACGGGCGTCACACTGGTGTCGTCCGTACCCACCGCGGCCGCCATGGCGGCGACGGGCGTCACGGGTTCAATGAAACGATAAATGAGCGAGCTTGCGTACAAGCTGCGCGGTTGCACGCCCGTGCCCTTCCAGAATTCGAGCGTATTGGCCACGTCCTGGCGAGCCGCTGCCACAGCCAGGATGCGGCTGCCGCGTTCCTTTTCGCCCACGGCAAGAAGCCGCGGCAGGAATTCGTAGTCGAACACCACCTCTTCAAGAGGCGACACGATCTCGCCTTCAAGCTCGAATGGGATTGCGGCTTCCACTTTGCGCGCGTCGGCGATGGGAAACAGCAACCGCCGCACCGCCAATCGATCGCCGGGCAACGCCGCGTAGCACGTCATCTCGTGTGCGATCTGATCCAACCCCGCCCGCACGGCCTTGCTTTGGCGTTCCTCCAAAGGTTCAGGGCCCGCGGCCACGAGTTGTTCAAACGCCGTTTGCACCTTCGCTTTACGAAAGCCCGTTTCAATGCAAACGAACTTCACCGCGTAGGTGCCAACATCAATGCCTGTGATTACATGCGCCATGCTTGCTCCGAACTACTCTTCTCGCCAAAATTGGTAAACGCCTGCGGCTTTCTCGGCCATCACGTTCTGGCTCACTGGATTGAACAGATCCCGCTGTGTGTCCAAGATCGCCGTGATCTTCTTCTTCACTTTGCCCACCTCACCCGTGGCGACGATGCGATAAACGCGCGGGTTGCCCACATACGCCACCTTATCGAGATCTTGCTTCGTGATGGTGATGCCACGCATGCCTTGCATCATCTGGTAACGCGGATCCTCGCGGGAGATCGACGCCGCAGGGTTGCTTAACACCGATATGATCGTATCCAAGCTATCGAAGCCCATCACGCTCCCACGCTCGCACAAGATGCTGGCCAACGGATAAATCAGACGATCATCAAGCACCGTGGGGTCAGTCGGCGGTTTGGTGGGATCGCCTAACAAAGACGCCCGGATCAGGCCGACCAGCAAGGGCGTGCAGTCGCCCTTCACAGATTTGAGATTGACCTTGCATTGACGTTGCCTGTCGCCGTTGGCGTACACCGTGAGGTAAGGCATAAACGCTTCGATGAGGTCGGCGCCCATGCCGTAAACCTGCGCGGCTTCTTCAACCGTGTCGTAACTGTTGTCGTGCGCGCGGTAGGGATCTTTGGAGGCATTGTATCGATAGTCTTCACCGCCCGCTGACCCCATGGGGCTAAAGCGCTGCTCGTCGCCATCTGCCCAATCAATGAGCGCCGTGGCTACCTCGGTGCGCTCCACGATCTGGCCCTTGGCATTCGGAAACTCGAACAACGGGTTGTAGCGAGGCGAGTACATCAGGCCCAACAACTGCTGATAGAGGATGGCCTGGCTTTGCGCGTTCCACGACACGCCGCTGCCGCAATTTAAATTGATCTTGCCGTCTTCGGTTGAAATGTCGGCGTCGAGGGTGCCTTGCGACATCCCTAAACCCTTCGCTTGTGAGATATCGATGCCGATCAAACTGCCCAGCCCGGCGGCCTCTTCCTTGGTGCCCCCGAAGAAGCCCATGATGGCGCCCGCGTAATCAGTGATCCGCAGGCTCAGGCCCATGCCGGGCCCCAAGCTATTGCCCAACATCTTTTGGGCGTTGGCCATGATGGGATCGATAAACTTGGTTTGGATCTTGATCAGCATGCGCGACAGATTCACCGCCGAGCGCGCCATGTAGTGAGCCCTCACCTCGTCGCGCCCGTTGGCCGCCTGGGCCAACGAGATCGTGCTGTCATAGGTGAATTGCGAGATAATCGCGATGAGCAGCGTAAGCGACGTGATCGTCATCAACAACGCAACGCCACTTTGCCGATCACGTTTGTGACGGTTGCGGTGACGTTCGCGGAGGGTTTGCCAAAGATTCATCGTGGATCAGATGAGGGGAATGTGTTGGACCTTCTCGGTCATTTGAATGCGCGCGCCACTGATGTAGGTCACGTCGCGGCCGCGTTCGTCGCGGATCGTTAAGGCCACGCGCACGTGCGTGGGCAGGTAATCCAGCTGTTCGCCCCCGATTGTGCTCCAAGCGTCGCGCCACTCGCGCATACGGGCGTCAAAGAAGCTGAATTTCAAGCGCGTAATGTCGGGGCAGAGCACGTACGTGTCAGCGCGCACCGTCATCGGATCCTGTGGCTGCAGGCGCCGGGTTTCCCGCCGCATCAAGTTCGTCACTTGGCTGTTATCGGGATCGCGCTCGGCATAATAGATCACAAGCCCCGTGTCGCCTTCGGCCGAGTCAGCTCGCAGGCGCTGCTTGCCGAACCAAGAGAATTTTAGTTCATCCACATCGCCGCCGGGCGTGGAGACAAACATGGTGCGCTTGTCTTGGATCAACGTGTTCTCGTGGTTCGATAGATAAGCCATCTCAAGCTCACGCGTGATGCGCATAAGTGCCACGCGCGCCACGTGAATCCGCTCTTGCGCCAGATCCAAGCGCTTCTTGGTGGCATACGTTTGGCTGAACGTTCCCCACACCGTCAACGAAATGAATGACAAGATGCCGATGGCCAGCATCACTTCCAAAAGCGTAAAGCCTGCTTGCCTGTTAAGAGCGCGCTTCATTTGCTCCCCCCCAAGCTCATGCCGGGAATCGCTGGCGCTGGAAAGTTGGACGCGGGCTGCCCGTTGGCCCCAGGCTGCCCTGTGCCGCCCGGTTGGCCTGCGCCACCAGGTGCGTTCGGATTCGGAATCGGAGCCCCACCGGTCAACGCCAAGTCCAGCTTGGCTGGGTCCGTGAGGAAGGTGACCACCTCGAAGGTTTGCTGTTTGCGACCATACTCGTTCCAGTAAACTTTGACACTCAGGCGGCGCACCGACTCTTCAAGCCCGATGCGGATTGGATCCATAAGCGTGCTCATGAAGCCACCCATGAATCCCGCCATGAACTGCAGCGGGTTCTGACTGCCTACGTTGGTGGCGTTCTGCGTGACGTCGGACGAGGCCTGCTGCGCCTTTTGCGCCAGATCCAGTGGCAAACGAACACGCTCAACGTTCGATTCCCACGTGATTTGGGGATAACCCTCGGCCGAGAAATCGCCTTTGCGTTCATCGTCAAAATCGATGAAGCCTTCGATCAACACACGATCTTCGATTTCAACGATCTTGGCGCGGGCCAAGAAGGTGGCCACGGTGATCATCTTGGCGCGGTTGGTGTTCTGAATGTTGCCCGTCACGATCCGGATCAACACAACCAGGGCGCCGGCCAAGATCGCCAACGCCACCATGACCTCCAACAGAGTGAAGCCGCCTTGGGTCTGGCGCCGCCAAGCCGAGAGCTTCATTGGTTCACCACTTCGCCAGCGTCGTCGTACTGCTTGTCGAGCGGCGGCTCGATCTGTTTGTTGTAAACCTTCACGCGCCCCGTGAGCGGGTGCACCACCAGCGAAAACGTCGACTCCTTGTCTTCGTCTTGCACATAGACGATGGCGGCTTCCGCGAACCCAAGCGGAAAGAAGTAGACGTACGTTTGCCCTTCGTAAACCGGGTCCGCCATCCGCGGTGTATAAACGCCGCCCAGCTTCACCTTCTTCAGGCTGACGGGCTTGAGGCCTGTTTCCTTGAAAGCCTTAAACCGCGCGCGCTTACGCTCAAAGGGCTTTGGCAAATACTTCTCGACGTCGTAGCTGTTGCTCCCAGCGGAGCTGCCGAAGCCAAAGCCCAGGCCACCTCCTGATGGTTTCGGGGCGTCTTCGGGTGGCAGCTCGCCCCGCTGGCGCGCTTCGGTTTCCTTCTGCGCGCGCTTCCAATCTTCGATCCGCGATTCGGCGGTTTCTTTGTCGCCGGGAAGGAAATACTTATCGTCCGATACCTCGGCCCAATACTTGCCCGCATCCAGATCAAACACCAAACGGTGAACTTTGCCTGTGGTGGAGGCGCGATCGAAGATGTAGCGCATCGCCCCCGCCAGGTGCGCCGACTCGCTCTTCAGATCGCTTTTCCACAACGATTTGATACCGCGGACCATAGACCCCGCCACCAGGGCCAGCAGTGCAAGCACCACCAGCACCTCGATGAGAGTGAACCCCTTGTCAGGGGCGCGGCGTGGCCCGGGCATGACCAGGAACTACTTCCACGACAGGATGTCGTCTTCGGTGCCTTCTTGCTTGTCGGGCCCCGGCGATGTGATGTCAACCCCGTCAGAATCTTGCTCGCCGGGGCACTTGAGGGTGAATGGCTTGCCCCATGGGTCCTTGGTGCTGCTCTTCTTCAGGAATTTCTGATTCACCAGCTCTTCGATGTTCGGGGGACAATCACCGCTGTTGTCGCTCATGTACTGCTGAACGGCACCGCGCACCTCGTTCACCATCAACTTCGCCGTCTTGATTTGGCCGCGCTTGAAGTTGGCAAACACCGTCACGCCGATCGCGCCGGCGATCAAGCTGATCAACGCCAACACGATCAAAACCTCCAGCAGCGTCATGCCCGCGTCTGCCTTACGCAAGTCGCGTAAGCTGTGGCGCCGCATCGCTGCCGCCCGCAGTCTGGCCAGAAAACCATTGGTGGTTGATAAGGGCTCATTCGCTAACTTAGTCATCATTTTCTTAACTCCTCTCGAAGTCGTTTCATTGCACGAACTGCTGCAGGTCCAAAATGGGTTGAATAATCGAAAACACAATGAAGCCCACGCCCACGGCCATCACCACAATCATCAGCGGCGAAAGCAGCGCCGTAAGACGTGCCACTTTTGATTCGACGTCGCGCTCGTAGGCATCGGCCACGTGTTCCAGCATGGTTTCCAGCTCGCCCGAACGTTCCCCCACGGCCACCATGTGGCACATCATCGAAGGGAACTGCCCCGACCGCTTGAGCGGCGCCGCCACCGATTCACCCTCGCGAATCGAATCGCGGGCCTCTTCAACAACTTTCTCAAGCACCGTGTTGTTCAGAACGCGTTTGACGATGTCGAGCGCCGTCAACACGGGCACGCCCGACGCCAACATCGTGGCCAGCGTGCGCGCAAAACGTGCCACCGCCAAGAAGCGCACCAAAGGCCCCACCACAGGCGTCTTCAACAACCAGCGATCCACCTTGCCGCGCCCCTTCGGCGTGCGCATCCAGCGGCGAACCATGATCACGGCACCCACGATCGCAGGCAGCAAGATGAACCACCAGCCACCCACCAAACTCGACACGCCGATCAGGATCTGCGTGTTAAACGGCAACGCGCGTTGTGAGTCGGCAAAGATCTCCGTGATCTGGGGCACCACAACCACCATCAGGATGCCCATCACAAGTGATCCCATCACCATCATGATGATGGGATACGTCATGGCGCCCGACACTTTGGCTCGCAAGGCGTTCTGCGTTTCCATGAAGTCAGCCAAACGCAGCAGCACCACGTCCAAGTTGCCGGCCGTTTCGCCCGAGCGCACCATGTTCACGTAAAGGTCTGGAAACACGCGAGGGTGCACTTCCAAGGCCTTCGCCAGCGCTTCACCTTCATTGACCCGTTGGCGCAACTCCGCCAACACCATCTGCAGCTTCTTGTTGTCCGATTGCTCCGACAACGCGGCCAGCGCTTCGGCCAAGGGAATGCCGGCGCGCAACAGCGTGGCCAACTGGCGGGTGAAGATCGCCACATCGGCGGGCCGGATGGTTTCGAACAGGCCCTTAAAGTCGATGTCCTTCTTGAGGCCGCTTTGTTTGGTGCCGCCGCCCGCCGCTTGCCGGCCGCCTTGTTTTTCGCGCCCCTGCACTTCGCGCATTTCGGTGATAAACACCGACTCGCGCTTGAGCACCTGCCGCAGGTTCTTCGGCCCATCCGCCTCGCGTGTGCCGCTGACGGTTTTGCCCGAAGCCCCTACCCCTTTAAATGCATACAGCGGCATGCAGCGTACGCGTTACTGCGCGTCCTCCGCGGTGATCATCAGCACTTCAGCCACCGACGTCATGCCGGCCATCACTTTTTGGCCGCCGTCTTCGCGCAGCGTGCGCATCTTCAATTTCTGCTGCGCATACTTCTTGATGTTCTGCGCGTCGACGTTCTTGATCGTCATCTGACGAACCGTCTCATCGAGCAACAACAACTCATAAATGGCGCTTCGGCCCTTATAGCCTGCGCCCAAGCACGTGGTGCAGCCACCTTCGTGGGCGCGGTACAACATGCCAGGGGGAGGAGGCGCGGGTTCGTTCTTAAACCGCACGTACTTGGCGGTGCCTGCGCGGAACGTGTCGGGATCGATGCCCACTTCAACCAAGTCTTCGGTGCTGGGCGTGTAAAGCTCGCGGCAATCCATGCACAAGCGGCGCACCAAACGTTGCGCCAACAGCGCCATCAACGACGAAGCCACCAAGAACGGCTGCACGCCCAAATCCACCAAACGTGTGATGCCGCCCGCGGCGTCGTTCGTGTGGATGGTGGAAAGCACCAAGTGGCCCGTAAGCGACGCCTGAATGGCAATTTCAGCCGTGGGCAAATCGCGGATTTCGCCCACCATGATGACATCCGGATCGTGACGCAAGAACGAGCGCAACCCGGCCGAGAAAGTCAGATCGATCTTGTCGTTCACCGCCACCTGGCTGATGCCGTCAAGCTGGTACTCGACTGGATCTTCAACCGTGAGGATGTTCAAATCCGGGGAATTGATCTTGGCCAAACAGGCGTAAAGCGTGGTGGTCTTACCGGAGCCGGTGGGGCCTGTGACCAACATGATTCCGTGCGGACGGTTGATGAGATCGTTGATCAACGCCAAGTGGTCGTGCCCAAAGCCGATGTCGGCCAAGTCGTGAAGCACGTTGTCGCGATCAAGCAAACGAATTGTGATGCGCTCGCCACCGCGCACGGTGGGGGCCGTGGCCACGCGCATGTCGATGTCTTTGCCAGCAATGCGGCGCCGGATGCGGCCGTCCTGCGGCAGGCGCTTCTCTGCGATGTTCAAACCCGCCATGATCTTCACGCGCGAGATGATCGAGGGAATGAACTGCTTGGCCGCGCGGCGAACCTCGTGCAACACACCGTCGATGCGGTAACGCACCACGATCTCTTTTTCGCCCGGCTCAATGTGAATGTCGCTCGCCCGCTGCTTCACAGCGTTGAACAACAGCGAGTTTACCCAACGAATGATGGGGGCTTCGTCGTTGATGTCGAGGATGTCAACCAGCTCCTCGCCCTCGCCCTCCATCTCCTCTTCCCCATCGCCCAAGTTACCCGTGTCTTGGTTCTGGCCATACACGTGGTTGATGGCGTCGATCACGCGCGAAGGTTGCACAATGACCGGCGTTACATCCTGGGCCAGCATGCTGCGCACATCATCAAGCGCAAACACATCCAGCGGATCGCCCATGGCCACCCACACGGTGTCGCCTTCGGCCCGAATTGGCAGCAGTTTGTGTTGGCGCAAAAAACCAATGGGCAGCTTCGTCGCCAAGGCGTTGTCGATCTGATCGGTGCCCAGCTTGTCCCAAAACGGCAAGCCAAGTTGCTCGCCGAGCGCGCGCAGAACGTCCACCTCGTCGGCGGCTTTTTGCCTGACCAGAAGTTCGCCCAGGCGCAGCCCTTCGGCGCTTTGGGATTCCAGCGCCGAAGTGATCTGATCCGGCTTGCATTTGCCCGCCGCCACCAGAATTTCGCCAATCAATCGTTGCCGCACAGGAAAACTCCGCGTTCGTTCATTGCACCGGGGGAGGAGGCGCCGCACCAGGGGGCGGCGCCGGTTGCGCTTCGGGCGTCGGGGCGACAGGTGGCGGCGCCGACTGTGGCGCCGCTTCGCCCGCCGCGGGCGCCGGACTCATGATCGTCGTGGCACGCGCCGGCCGCGACCCCGGTTGCCCCCACTTGACTGCCATCGGAGGTTCGATGGGCACTTCGCGATCTTGAGCATCGCGATCGCGAATCTCGCGCATCTCAGATTCTTCGCCTTCGATCTCGCGCACGCTGCGGTTGATCTCTTCCAACAAGCCGCGCTTCTTGCTGTAGTCCACATCGGATTCAAGCGCTGCCGTGTCTTGAAACGCCGTGAAGCGTTCGATGAACTCGCGGCGTTCGCGCATCTTCTTCTCGGCGATGCGGCGCAGATCGCTGGGCTCCGAAATCACGTACGGCGTGAGCGCGATGATGATGTTGCTCTTCTGCTTGCGCTTGGTGTTGTTGCGGAAGAAGAAGCCCAAAATGGGAATGTCACCCAAGATTGGCACCTTCGTCACGCTTTCGCTCGTGCGGTCTGACATCAAGCCGCCAATCAGAACCGTTTGTTGATCACGCGTCACCACAGTGGTCTTCGCTTCTCGCAACGAAGTGGCGGGCCCAAGGTTGTTGAAGTTCTCCGACAGGATGTCTTCGATCTTCTGTTCCACCTCCATGCGGATCATGTTGTGCTCGTTCACCGAAGGCACCAGCTTGAGGCTCAAAGCCACCTTCGTGCGGTTCACAGGCACACCGAAGCCGCCCAAAAGGCCACCGGCCGCGCCTGGAAGACCAGCCCCCCCCACGCCCGCGCCAAAGGTGCTGCCGGGGAATGGGAGCTGTTGACCCACCGACAGTTCACCTTCGTCGTTGTTGGTGATGATGATGTAGGGGTTGGACAACACGTTGACGTCGTTGTTGCGCTGCAACGCCTGCAAAAACACGCCGAATGACGGGATGTCGGCGCTGGAGCCAAAGATGCGCACCTGTTCTGGATCAAATGTGGGCCCGAACAAACCGCCACCCAACCCGCCGAGGCCCGATGCCAGCAAGCTTGTAGGCTGCAAAGTGGAAGCCGCGCGGAAGCCACCGATCAATAGGCTTTTGTCGCTGCCACCTGTGCTGACAGGCGCGCCACCGTGAAACGCGGCGCCCAGTTCTCGCGTCTTGTCCAACAGCACTTCCATGATGAGCGCTTCGATGAACACCTGCTTGCGCGGCGAATCCAGCTTCTCGATCACTTTGCGCAGCTGCTGGTAATCCTTGAGCGAAGACATAATCACCAAGGCATTGGTGGGCCGGTCAAAGTTGATGCGCACATCGCCTTCAAACAACTGCATCTCTTGCTGTTGGCCATTTGCATTCGCCGGGCGAGGTGCAGCGGCTGGAGGCGTTGACCGGTTGCCACCACCCGTGGTGCGGCCCGCCGATTGGATGGTCACAGGCACGCCCGTCACCGCTCCCAGGGTCACCGCGAGCTCATCGCAGTTCGCGTATTTACAGTAATACATGTGCACGCGGCCATCGCCGTCGCGATCAAGGGGCACGTCCAGCCGGCTAATCATCACCTTGAGCCATTCATAGGCCAGCGGCTTCGCCACCACGATCAACTGGTTCGTGCGGTCGATGGGCAACAAGCGGCTGATCGACATTTGCTCTTGCAGCTCGGGCATGTCGCCGATCATCGGACCCTTGGCGGGCTTCGCGGCGGGCGCGGGCCGAGGTGTGGGCGCGCCACCTGTTTTGCCCGCCTTGAATGAGCCTTGGCCCACAAAATCGACGTTGAAGATCTCGGCCAGGCGCTGCGCCATCTCAACCGCTGTGGTGTTGCGCACGTACACCATCCAGATGCGTTCATCCGTGTTGCGCGGTTGATCCAACTTTTCAAGCACCTCCACCATCTTGCGGATCATGGCCGCTTGATCAGTGATGATGAGCGTATCTCCTTGGTAAGCGATGATGTCGCCCTGCTCGCCTTTGAGTCGTTGCAACACGTTCTGCGTGACGTCGGCGGCGTCCAGGTGCTGCAAGCGCACCATGCGTGTGACGTAGCGCCTATCCGAAGGAATGGGCTCGCCATCCGCCAAAAACGGCAGCTGCGTAAAGCGCGCGCGGTTGGTTTCGATGATGCGCAAGAAGCGGTCGGAAGGCTCCACCGTGAGCCCCACAGATTCGATCGCAGACAAGAACAAGCGATAAGCTTCGCGCGGCGTGATCAACTGCGGGGAAATGATCGTGAGCTTTTTGCCCTGAATGTTCGTGGTGCTGGGAATCAGGAACTGCGTGCACGTGATGCTGGAGATCCAGCCGATGAGCTCGCTTAATTCCGTGTCGGGTTTGAGGTTCAGCTTAACGATGCGCTTTTCAGGCAACTTCTTGCATGAGTTGAACTCCTTTTCGCCCGGAAGTTCCACCACACCTGGACCCGCAGCGGGTGCGGGAGCCACAGCGGCGGCAGGCGGTGGAGCCGGCGGCGGCGGCGCAGCCACGGGCGGCACGTCGGGCGCAGCCACAGGCGGTGCTGCCACAGGTGGCGCCGCCTTCACAGGCGCGGCGCGACGCATTTTGCGCACGGCCGCCGAGATGGGATTCGCTGCTTTGGGTTTCGCCGCGTCGGCAGGGGCAGCCGCTTCGGGGGCCGGCGGTTGTGCATAAGCGGCGGCGGGTGCAAAGGCAACGGCGACGCAGAGGTAGCAAACCAAGCACGCTTTTTTGGGGCTAAAAAGGGGCTTCATCGGATCGTATATTCCTTCGTAATCTTCTGACCGTTGCGCTCGAGACTCACGGACAAGTGGCGCGCGGATTTAAGCTTTGAATAAACCTCGAGAGCCTTTTCGGGGCTCGTCATTTCCAAACCATTGATGGCGTAAAGCACGTCGCCGTTCTGCATGCCTATGAGCGCGAACGGCCCTTCGGGTCGCACGGCATAAAGGCGAAAGCCACCGGATTTGCCGTCACGAATTTCAGGCACGATGCGCGCCGAGCGAGACAGCAGGCCCATGTTGCCCAACACAGAATCAAGCGTGCTTCGTTGCAGCTCGTACGTGTTCTCGCCCGTCTTCTTGAGGCCGTTGGCAAGCTCCTTCGAAAGCTCGTCGCCCGGCGATGGTTTTTCCGTTGGCGCGACGGCCACCGTGGCTGAAGGCGGCGGTTCGGGGGGCGCAAACATATCCAGGAATTCACGCCGGCCCTTGTTGTCGAAATGAATGCGCGTTTCGTCGATGCCGATGATCTTGGCGTCGCGAATTTTGTCGCCCACCGAGAAGGCGCCTTGTACCAAGGTTTCAGTGTCCTTCAGCACGGCCAACGAATAGCGAATGCCCATGGGCGGCGGCGCGTACATGATCGCCATCACGGTGAGGGGCATCGTTGTCTTTTGCGCTTCGGCGTCGGCCGCGTTGGGATCGGCGGGCGCATCAGGCGCTTTGATCACTTCGTCGACCAGGGGCGGACAATCGGAACAAAACACGTAGCGATCGACGATGTCCTTGAACTCTTTCGAGTAAGCCACGACAGGCTTGCTCCCGAATCCAGAGGACGTCGACGTGCGAGGCGGCGTGTTCTCGATGAGCTGCGACTCAGCCAAGCTGGCCGTGGCGCGGGCCAAGAACAAAGCGCACACCCCGGCCACCGCCAGGTCGAGCACCCATAAATATTTGCGTAGAAGCGATTCCACTCCAACTCCTCACAGCAGCAATCTGGAGGCCACCCAGGTCAGGTCCACAGGCGCAAGAAAATCAAGCACTTACGAGCTGGCAGCGGCCTACAAAACCATCCTTTTGTGCCATTTTGGCAGCCAAGCCGCTGGCGCCTGCCAAAGCGCCAAAGCGGCCGCTCAGGCTTCGTCGGCCACGTCGCGTTCGCGGGGCTCGGGGCCACGCTCTTCTTCGAGCCGGCGGTAGATGGTGCGCGTGGCAATGCCCAGGATCTGGGCGCACAAACGTTTGTCCCCGCCACAGTGAACCAGCGTGGTGTGAATCACGCGGCGTTCAATCTCATCAAGCGGTGTGCCCACGGGAAACACCATGGTCTTGCCATCGGTGACCACCCCATTGCCCCCCGCCCGCACCTCCGGTGGCAAGTCGTCCACGCCCACCATTTGGCCCCGCGCCAACACCACGGCACGCTCCACCGCGTTTTCCAATTCGCGCACGTTGCCGGGCCAGTCATAACGTTCCATCGCCGTCAACGCTTCGCCAGTGAACCCGTGCACGTGGCGGCCATTGCGCGCGGAGAACAGCCGCAAGAAATGCTCGGCCAAAAGTGGCACGTCGTCGCGCCGATCACGCAACGGCGGCAAGCGGATCTGGATCACGTTCAAGCGATAATAAAGATCTTCACGAAAGCGCCCTTCGCGCACGGCCAGCCGCAGATCTTGATTGGTGGCGGCCACCAAGCGCAGATCCACTTTCACGGTTTTGCCGCCCAGACGTTCAACTTCGCCCTCCTGCAAGACGCGCAGCAACTTGACTTGCACGTGGATGGGAATTTCGCCGATTTCGTCGAGAAAAAGCGTGCCTCCGTTGGCTTGCGCGAACCGCCCTTCTTGGCGTTGAACGGCACCGGTGAAAGCCCCGCGCTCATAACCAAACAACTCGGCTTCAAGAATCGACTCGGGCAAGGCCGCGCAATTGACAGGCACAAACGGGCCCGACACGCGGGGTGAGCCTTGATGAATAGCGCGCGCCAATAACTCTTTGCCGGTGCCTGATTCACCCAGCAACAACACGGTGGCCATGGATGGCGCCGCCTGTGCCACGGTTTCCAAAGTGCGACGCCACGTAAGCGATTGCCCTACGGCTTCGTGCTTTTTCTGCGCCGCCAATTGTTCGCGCAACGATCGGTTCTCACGCACCAGCGATTGCTTCTCAAGCGCCTTGGCCACGGCACGGGTGATGTGCGCGCGCTTGATGGGCTTGGTCACGAAGTCATAAGCGCCATCCTTCATCGCCTCAACGGCGTTCTCCACTGTGCCATACGCCGTCATCAAAACCGTTTCGGTCTCGGGCGAGATCTGCCGGCTGGCGCGCAGCAGATCGAGGCCCGACATGCCCGGCATCATGAGGTCGGTCAACATCACGGCCACCGAGGTCTTCCGCAACACATCCAACGCCTCGGCACCGTTGCGCGCCGTCACCACCTTGAGTGACTCACGCTCAAACACTTTGCGAAGCGAGTCGACGATGCCGGGCTCGTCGTCCACGACCAGCACGGTGGGGGCGTTCACAAGTTCAGGGGCGGGGGTGGAGTTGGGAAGCATGGGGCGGTAAGCGTCACTTCAAGTCGGAGGCCAGTCCCACGAAGGGCGCAAGTGTTCGTTTTTGCTAGGCCGGAAGAGCATCACAGGCGTGTCTCGTGCCAATTTGACACGGAGGCGTGCCAACGGTGCACTGTTGCCATTATGACACAGGTCGATTTCGTTTGGCCGTGCGTTGATCTGACCCGCGCCGAAGTTCATAATGACTATGGTCATCGTTCATGGTCAAACTTTCAATTTCGGAGTTCAAGGCAACCTGCCTGGCCGTGCTGGAGCGGGTCCGAGTGACCGGCGAGCCGATCCTCATCACCCGCCATGGGGAGCCGGTCGCCGAAGTGATCCCCCCTCGCCTGACCGAGCAGCCACAGCGATCGTTTTTGGGTCGACTCAAAGGCACCGCGACGATCACCGGAGATGTCATGCGGCCAGTGATGAGCGACGACGAATTCTTTAAGGGGTCGCTCGAAAGCTGGGATCGGCTGGGACAGTGAGACTGCTTCTCGACACGCACATCATTCTTTGGGCGCAGCTCGACCCGGACCGCATCCCTGCTCGCATCGGCAGCGCTCTGCAGAACGTGGAAAACGAGCTGTGGTTCTCTCCCATAAGCGTCTGGGAGGTTCTGCAGCTCATTCAGCGCGGCCGTCTTGAAGTCAAAGGCGACGTCTACAAATGGACCGACCAGGTGTTCGACGGATTGCACGAAGCCCTTCTCAACCGGCACGTGGCAGTGCAGAGCCGCCGAATCGAGTTAACGCACAATGATCCTGCCGATCGCTTCATCGCTGCCACGGCGCAGGTCTACGACCTGTCGCTGGTGACGCTTGATTCAAAGCTGCTGGAGTCGCAGGGGCTGCAGGTGTTTCGGTAGCGGCTGCGGGACACGCGTAACGGTCCCCTCTTTGGTGAATCATTTCGGCGACCACGCCGCCGCCTTGGCCTAGGAAAGTCGGTCCGGATATCAGCGCTGTCCGGACGCCGACGACTGAGCCGCAACGCGCGCCTTGCGAACCAAATTCGCAAACGCGGCACGCTCAACAACATGCTTTGACAAACCGGCTTCGGCGAGCGACAGAACCAGATCATAATCTGCCCCTGCAGGCAAAGGCGTGTGGCGCAGCAACAGGCCGAAGGTTGCGACGGCCGAAGCAAACTCAAAGTCCTTGCTGGGTTCGAGCGAGGCGTCCTTTGTAGAGGCCGCAAACGACTTCTCCCACTTGCGGCTCTCGCCCCCCTCAGGTGGCTTGTAGCGAATCTTCACAGTCAGAAGTTCGTTCCTGTTCGTCTCTACCGAAACCGATGGGCCCGCGTAGCGCAGCTTATCGACCTTCCGTTCCTTCAAAAGTTGTTCGGCCGCTTCACCTGGAGGCAGAACCTCGTAAAGCGCGGTCACCGTGTGGCCTGCTCCCATTTCGCCGGCGTCTTTCCTATCGTCGTTGAAGTCTTCCTTTTGCAGCATGCGATTCTCGTAGCCGACGAGTCTGTAGGCGCCGACCTGTGCAGGATTCCACTCCACCTGGATCTTCACGTCTTTGGCGATCGTCAGCAAAGTGCCTGCAAGCTGCTCAGCGAGAACACGTTTCGCTTCATTGAAGCCATCGATGTAGTGGTAGCTGCCATCGCCATGATCGGCCAACGCTTCCATCATTGAATCTTTGAGGTTGCCCATACCGAACCCCAACACGGATAAGAACACACCGTGCTTCGCACGCTTCTGCACGAGGGACACGAGTTCGCCTTGGCTGGAAACGCCGACGTTAAAGTCCCCGTCGGTGGCCAGAATCACGCGGTTGTTGCCGTTTGTCACCCGGTTGGCGGCGGCCAGGTCATAAGCCAGCGCGATGCCTTCCCCGCCGTTCGTTGAACCGCCGCTTTCCAACCGATCAATCGCAGCGTGTATGGTCTGGCGTTGTTCCGCTGCCGTGGAGGGAAGCACCACACCCGCGGCCCCCGCGTAAACCACGATGGCCACGCGATCAAGCGGCTGCAATTGGTCCACAAGAATATGCAGCGACCTTTTGACCAAGGGCAATTTATTGTCTTGCTCCATCGATCCGGAAACATCGATCAAGAACACGAGATTGCTTACAGGACGCTTATCGATGGGGATATCCTTCCCGCGCAATCCGATCCTCACAAGCTGTGCGTCGGCGTTCCAGGGGCAACGATTCATTTCAACAGACGTAGAAAAAGGTTCGTCCCCCGAGGGCGCCGGATAATCGTAACGAAAATAGTTCACCAACTCTTCGATGCGAACAGCCGCGGGCGGCGGCAAACGACCGTTCTCGATGAACCGTCTGACGTTCGCGTACGAAGCTGTGTCGACGTCGATCGAAAACGTTGAAAGCGGCGCCTCCGCGGCCGAGAAATATGGGTTCTCGTTCACAACGTCATAGGACTCGGTGTTTCCTTCTGCCGATTCAGCACCGTCACGGCCGCTTAACATCGCAAAACCCTCGAGCTCCGCGAAAGTGACGGTCCGGCCACGTAATCGCACCTGTCCCTGCGAACCCACGGCTCCGGCGACTTGGTTCCCGAGCACGTCCTGAATGGATGAACGGCTCTGCAACGGCAAGCTATTGAGGAATTCGCCGTCAAAACGTTCGACGACGGCCGCCGCGTTCGGCTTCGGTTTTGGAGCCAGGGATCTTGGCGCCGGTGTTGTTCGACAAGCACCAACCATCAAAACACTCGGTAGCAGCACGGCAAGAACCAAAGACAAGCGCAGCATCGTTGCCCCCCTTTTCTCCTTGGACCGCGCGAGCGGCCACTGGGGTCAAAAGCTTTTTGCAGCGACGGCTTTAGTCGACCTTGGCGCTCGGTGCCTTTACGCGCACAAGTGCGGGCCTATAAGCCACGGGCACGCGCGAGATCATGCGGTTCGCGCTGCGACATCCATTCTTCTTTGCGGGGACATCAAAGGATCCCCCACGTACGATGTGCGCTGTTTTGTCACGCACAAACTCGGCATCCACCCACTGCCACATGTTGCCGAGCATGTCGTAAAGACCAAAGGCATTGGGCTGCAATTGCGCCACCTCGTGAACCCGCCCGCCTGAATTGCCCTTGCACCAAGCCATACGTTCAAAGTCTTTGAGGTTGGTGCCGGTTGGGTAGATCGTTGCGGCCCCGGCACGCGTGGCAAACTCAAATGGCTCGTCCCCCATCAGCACAAAACGCCAACCAACGGGCGCGAAGGCTTGCAGCGCAGGAAGCACGCGCGAAGAAACGTCATCGAATCGAAACGGCATGGGTTGCTCGCTGTGCAGGGCCGCATACTCATCGCTCACGGCACCCGCCGCCGCTTCCCATTGGCCTTTCGTAAGAACGGTGGTTGCCACGTAGTAGGGGTCAGCCACTTCGGCCCAGCGCTGCTCTTCATCTGGTTCGTGCCCTGATTCGTCAGGAGGGGAACCAATCACAAACCGCCCTGGTGGGATCAACTTGAACACGATCCGCTCACCCTTGCCCAGGGCGATCGTGCGCGTGACGGGCGTGTGTGCGTCGACTGCCGCACGCTGCTGCAGCTTCTTGGCGATGGTCGCGGAAAAGGGCCAAGGGGGCGCCGCTGGCGATCCTTGGGCCGGCCAAGCCGCCGCGATGAGCAACCACGACAAGAGCGCTTTTTTTTGATGCATGCCCCCGAAGTAAGGGCGACAGGCGGCCGACGTGCAAGCCGCACAATTGCATGCCCGAAGGCGGAGAAAACTTGGGGTCCCGCCGAAGCGTCGCGAACGCCCTCGCATACTTGGTTCCATCACCACGCGAAAGCCGATGTTCATAGGATTCCTCAAATCTCGTTGCGTCAATCAGCGGCCAGATGCCCACAAAAATCGTGGGCGTACTGGGCACCACTCAGCGTCTCTAGAAAGCGAACCATCAATGATCATTTCCGCAATTTTCGCCGGTTTCGCACGATCCTCGCTGGCGTGCCTAAAAAGCTGTCTGCGTCCGCATCGATACCATCGAATGTCGGATCGAAACGCCAGGGCCATCGCAGTATGCGATTCCAGTAGACGCCTGAATGAACACTGTTGCGAATTTTGAGCAACTCAACGCAGCCGAGCTTCACGTACATATAGCGAAGGCTGGGGTCGTCCAGGTTCCACGTCCTCGCATTGGCCGTAAAGAACGGTGAATCTCCTTGCCAATACCAGGCCAGACCGCGATTCCCGCGCACCAAGCCCTGGCCCTCCCAAACACGGTCGACTTGCACCTTCGCAAGTGTCCTGAAGTGGCCCATATTGGGGTCGAACTCGACCCACGTGTCACTGGAACGGAATGCACGAACGATAACCATCATCCCAGTTGCCCTCTTGATATCGAAAGCAGGCAACGCCCGCTCACAAGAGCCCACATGATCAGTTTCATCCTCCAGTCGCGGCCCCCCTACTGTCCGAACTTCTTGAGAGAGAACCGTTTGGTTTCAGTATCAAAACGAATGTCGAAGCCTCGGTGCACGAATGCGGCGACGATGATGAAGGCCACGCCCATGAGCCCGAGGATGGCCGGTGGGATGTAGCTGGAAGTTGTCGCCACGTCAGGATTTACTTCGCCGAACGCAAGCGAGCTGACCTCCGGATCATCAGGCACATAGAACACGGGAATGCGCTTGACGTTTGCGAGAGCGTCCCACAGCCGACGATCAATTTGCACGTTGCGTGTCCCCGCTTTTCCCGAAGCGGCCACCACTTTGTAGATCAGTCGCGGCGTAATGCCGTTGGGAGCCAACCGCAGCTCAAGGATCTCGGCCGTGCCACGAACGCCCATGTCTGCCAAGCGACGTTGGTTTCGGATATCAGCGCTCACCTCGTTTGCGGCGGCAAGGCCTAATGCCAGTGCACCGAGCCCCGCCAGCAAAACGAAGAGCGCGAGGGGTTTGGCCTTGCGTTTGCGGATCCGATCGGCGGTGTCGTCGCCCTTAGCTGCGATGCCAGCCGACACGAGCTTGTTGATCTCTTCGATGTTTCCGATCACGTCGGCGAATTCAACCAAGCTCTTTCCTCTGACATCGTAAAGCCGTACTCGTTTGGTCTTTCCCCCAAAAGCGGAAGTCCCAAAGGACGACCAACCGATCTCGCCCCATGTATGGAGCTGCGAGCCGCGTGCCGTCTCAACACGAACCCCCGAGGCCCCGACACCAACCGTCAGTGGCGTCCGTGCCAAGGATCGCCCCGCCGTGAAACTGCGCAGGCCTAGCAGCACGGGTAACGTCGTGACGAGCTGAATCGTGATTGGATCCGCTCTTGAAATGCGCGTGACAACAAAAAAGCCCACGGCGCCGCCAATGAAGCCAGCGATGCCGAGGAGCTGCTTTCGCCGCGCCAGCCGCTGCAAACCATTGGGCGAGCGAAAAACACGTTCACCTTCACTTTGTGGCAAACACGCCTCACTCATCATCGACATCCTCCTCCACACCCTCTCCTGTTGGTGAGCCGCGAAATTGATATTGCAGATCTGTGCAGCCGCGGCTGCACAGCCATTCGGCAAGCGCCGGCGCGCCATCAGCAACCCGCGTGAAGCCCGGTCCGAGAACGCTCACTCGCTTGCCTTCGTTGTGCACAAAACCTCCAATCGCTGAATAGCGATGAAGGTCAGCTGAAGGGCTTCCATTCTCGAGCGGCATCTGTCCGAGACGCGACGCTAGATCCGTTGCACCGTCAGTTTCGATGGTGGGCGAAGTGCCACTTTCAAAGAGAGCCACGTAGAGATCGATCGCCTCCCGATCGACAGGCCCTTTTTCGCCTCGTCGGATGGATTGGATCGCTTTGCGCCTATCCTCCACTCGCAAGCTCTCGAGTTGCTTGCTCAGCCCCTTGATGCCTTCGTTGTCGCCGCGCTTGCGTGCTTTTGTCAGTTGCTCGTAGACGGCGTTGCGCTCGGCGCTTTGCACCGGAATATCGGCCCACCGGGAAGCGCGCAGCTTCGCGAAGGTCTTGCGAGCCAAGATGTGCTCCGGCGGTGAAGACACGCCCAGCCCTTCGGGCAACCACGGCGGCACGAGGTAAGAACCTTTGAGAAAATTGAGATAGCCGCCCAACTCTTGTGCAATCTCTTCGGCGTCCCGCTCTGTTCGAGCCACGCACAACACCGACAGGTGCCCCTTAAAGTCATCTGTGTCCCAAAACGCATCTTGGGCTTGTGCAGAGAGTTGCCCAAGAACGTCGTTTCGAAGTGCGTCCTGGCCTTCAGGAAGCGCCACAAGAAGGGTGTCCCCAAACAGCGCGAGTTTCGCCGTTTGCGGCAGCCGAGATGACCAGGATCCAAAGGCATGTTGCGCCAGGCTTTGCTCTTTGAACGTTGCGATGAGCTGAGGCGCATCAATGCGTGGCTCAGCGTGCGCGCCCGCCCACACCCGCGTGGGCCCACACTCCAGGCGGTGTTCAAACTGCATGCCATTGCTGCCGTCTGGAAGGCCTGCGGCAAAGCCAGGGTTTTTGCTACCAACGGCCAACACCACTGTGAAGGCCACAGCCACAACAAGCCCCACGAGTTGAACCAATAGCAGCGCCACGCTTGCCACCACCCCCGAAGGTCGCGCGTTCAATTTTGCGAACACGAGCAGCGTCTTTTCGGCCAGCGATTTGGTGGTTTGGCCGGTGGGAAACGCGGTCTTGATCTCGCCGATGATCGCCTGAGCCGTGTCACGAGGGATGGTCTGATCGTCATCAGACACTTCCTTCAGATCATATTTACGCAGCTTTGCCGTGACCCTTGCCAAACGGAACGACACCGGAATCGCCACCGCCATGATTACGGCCAAGAACACAAAGATCTTGGCTTGGCTGAACACACCAAAGGCAAGCAACGCGGCACAGGCAACGACTTGAAAGCCTACATCCAGAAGTGGATGGCGCGAGAGCAGCAAAGCGTGAACGATCCACCCGCCGTCGAGTGGCAAGATCGGAATGAGGTTAAAGCCGTTGATCGTCACGGCCACAAGCCCAATCTTCGTCAGCAAGGGGTTGTGAAGCACAAGTCCAACCCCGCCAAGCGCCGCGCCCAATAGCAAACCCGGCAAGGGCCCCATCAGCGATACAACGACCTTCTTCCACGCGGCAACGTTGTAATGTTTGCCCGTGACAGCCGCTCCCACGAAGGGAATGAAGAACATGCGCACGTTGCTGTAATTGAAGGCGCGCATGGCGAGGTAGTGGCCAAGCTCGTGAAACAGCAGCACGGGCACAAGGATCAAAAGGTAACTCCAAACAGATCCCTGCACGCCAACGGCGATGAAAAACATCAGCGACGCCATCAATATCAGCATTGAGCGCGACGACGGCTTGGCACGTTGCAAGGGCTCTAGTGCCGCGAGCACCTCAGTGTGCAGCAAGCCCTCCTCTTTCATCGCGGAAAGACCGCCAGCGGTGCGCTGCTCTGCCTGCACCTCTTGCGGCGTCAGCCACACCGTGAGGCCACGCTTCAAACCAAATTCAATGCCGCCTTGCTCGATGCGGTTGCATGCCGACTCCATCGCCTCGATCGAGTCGATGGGCTGAGGCTTCTTGCTAGCCGAGAGCTCTTCCAAAACCCTTTCATGGGCGAACATGAGAGCCTCAAGGGGCTGTCCGGGCTGCGGATTGTTGATCGTCTCCGGCCGGGGCTGAAGTCGGGGCGGCTGATCGCCGGTGTGCAGCTCGGTGCCATCGCTGAACACGCTGGCGATCGTGATCACGCGATTTTCCGCAGGTGGAACGGTGAAGTTCGACAAGACGTGAATTAGGCGCAAAATGAAGCGCCCACTGGGATGCAACAAAACGATGAACGAGGTTGAGGTTTCACCGCGTGTGCTTGAGAACCTATAATAACGTGGCGAGTGGAAACCTAGCTGGTGTGCCGTCTCAAGGGCCGTTTGTAGCTTCGCGCGAGCCACGGCAGGAAAGGCGGCCTCCTCAATTTCAAGCTCTTTGATCGATTCGAAGTGGCGAAACACCTGCGTTGGCTGCAGCGAAGGAAACAGCCACGCAATGGGGACTGCCCAAGCCTCCTTCCACGACTTCTTGCTTCTCCAGTACTCCCGAAACGTCAGTTTCTGCGGATTAACCCGGTAATACCTCATTATCGTCGCCGCCCCCGCAACATCATCGGCGGGTGGTGTTTGCAACGTTAGGCGCAAGGGCCTAGCGCCCATGTGGGTCACCGGCATGGGATGGGGTGGTGCTATAGCGGCCGCTTTTGTTGCACGCGGGCTTACGACGCGCCGACTTCTGTTCCTACAGCGTTCCAGGTGTGGGCTTAGGGCGGGCCCCGTCGCGGAATTGTGGCGGGCAAATCACGCATCCACGCGAGCTTTGCCTGCAACGCCGAAACAACTCTTGCGCACTGTATGAAGTCTGCGCACCGATCGCGCACCAGACCACGTCAGCCCGCAGCGGCGTCCTTTGCCCGCTCAAGCCACTGTCGCGCTGCCACCATATCGCCCGCGCTGGCTTCCACCCGCGCCAGTTGTGCACACACCGGCGCCGCATCGGGGGCATACGCCAGCGCCGCCACAAAGTGTGCGCGAGCATCCGCAAGATTCTGCGCGCGCAGCGCATGGGCCCCCAAAGCAAAGCGCGTGGCCCAATAGCGATCGTCGCATGCCAGGCACCGCTGCAGCGCTTGCAGATCAGGCGATTCACCGCGTTCAAGAGCGTTGAGCACGCGACGCGCGTGAGGCAGCGCGAAGTAAGGGTTGTGCGCCAACGCGCGCGCTTCTTGCGCTACCGCACCCACGGTGTCGCCTTCTTGGTCGGCGAACTCTGCCAAACGTGCAAATGGCAAGCCCATCTCCGGCGCCACATCTGCCGCCGCCGCGAGATCCCTTTTCGCCGCATCATGGTTGCCAACCGCTTGCCATCGATCTGCGCGCATCACCAACGTCGATGGTGACGTGTGCAGCTTCAACGCTTCGTTCAACGCCGCCAACGCGCGATGATGATCAAGCTCGGCGCTGCCCGCGTAGAGCCACGGTACATAAAACTGTGGCGCCATACGTGTGGCCGCCGTGAAAGCCGCGCAGGCGGTCTGATTGTCGCCATCGCGCAATGCCGCAAGACCTTCCAGCAAAGGCGCCACCACGCCATCGGCGCCCAGCATGCGGAGCGTGCTGTCGCCATACGAAGGCGCCTCATGCTCCGCAAAGCCACGCCACACTTCACAAGACACATCCGTCGCTCCCGCTTGTGCGCGTGTACGGCACGCTTCCATAAAGGCCAGGCGATCCAAGGCATGCGGTGATTCGATACGGTGCCGCTCAACGTAAGCGCGCGCGGCCTGGCCCATCGACTGCCGCTGGCCTGGGTTCACAATGAGCTCCTCCAACGCCGCGAAAAGCTCCTTCTCGTTTGTGTAAACAAGCCCCGTTGTTCCAGGCAAAAGGCTTGCCTGGTAAGGCGGCAAGGCAGCGGCCACGCAAGGCACAGCGAATGCCGCGCACTCAAGGAACTTCACATCCGAGCGCCCCAGGTTGAAATCGGTGGGCAACAGCGGGCACAAGCCGATGTCGAGCGTAGACAAAAACGCAAAGTAATCCGTTAAGGGCCCGCCGGGGCGCCACGACCAACGCCCCTGCGGAAGGCGTTCGCACAACAACCGGAACGATTCATCACCCATCACGCAAAATTGCACCTGCGCATGCGTTTGCAGCACCGGCCCCATCACGTTCACCAACGTTTCGAGATCCGCGCGATGCCCCAACGAGCCGCCCCACCCCACCCGCACCACGTCACTCGCCGGGCGCGACAACACAGAGGGCAGCGACCACAGGTTGTTGGTGAACACAGCTGTGTGCTCGGACAGATGCGCGAAGCGCTGCTGAAGATACGGCGTTGAAAACTGCACGCCATCACACAAAGAGGCCAGGCGCGAGGAAAGACTGCGCGACACCGGGTTGTGAGCCAAGTACGCCGTCGGGTTCCATGGCTGCATCGCCTGGAAGTCGTCGTTGATCTCATAGACCGTGGGCAAACCACGTTGCCGACGCGTCTTGATGACGGGAATTAAATCCGCTTCCACCACATCACAAAGCACCAAGACATCCGCCACCAGCAGCTTCGCATGCACCTGCGGCGACAGAAACGAGCCCGCCATCACGTCCACGCCCGGCTGCTGCCCCAGCGCTCGGCACGGTTGCACCGTGCGGTAAACCGAGTCCCCCTGGCCGCCTTTATTAGGGGACTCCAGATGAAGGATCAGCTGCGGGGCGCCAGGGCCCATGGGACGGGAGGTCACCTGTTAACGATACGCCCGTGGCCGGCGACCACCTAAAAGCCGCGCGATGGCCCTATTTTTGGGCGTCGCGGTTCGATAGTTGTTGAAAAACTTGACACTCCACATCCGTTCCGTACCATACGTTTGTTCAGTTATAGCTGGGCACATTGTTCCGGTGAACGGGGCACGGATGATGTGGAGGCCGCACAAATGGGCGAGTTAAGTCTGGTTCGTGACGAAGATGAACGGGACGCGCTTACGGATCGTCAGCGCGAGATTCTCGATTTCATCAGCCAGTCTATTGAAGGCCGCGGCTACCCTCCCACCTTGCGTGAGATCGGCAGCCACTTTGGCATTCGCTCCACCAACGGGGTGAACGACCATCTGCGCGCGCTTGAAAAGAAGGGCTACTTGCAGCGGGAGGATTTGAAATCCCGCGCCCTGCGTCCTGTGGCTTCACTGAGCCCTGCGGCCGGCAATGGCTTCGTTGAGATCCCCATCCTCGGGCGCGTGGCCGCAGGTCAACCGTTGCTCGCGGTGGAAAACACCGAGGGCACCGTCAAGGTGGATCGCTTCTTCATTGGGGAGAACCGCGAGGTGTTTGCATTGCGGGTCACCGGCGATTCCATGATCGAAGACGGCATCTTCAACGGAGATTTCGTGTTCGTGCGCAAGCAGCTCAAGGCCGAACCCGGCGAGATCGTGGTGGCCATGATCGGCGACGAAGCCACCGTGAAACGGTATTACCCCGAAGGCGACAAAATCCGCTTTCAGCCCGCCAACGCCGCGATGCAACCGATCTACGTGCGCCGCAAGGATTTCCGCAGCGTGAACATCATCGGCATCGTGGTGGGTGTGTACCGCAAGATGAAGAACTAGGGTGCGGACGACGGCGACGGACTGTCGTTCGCCGCCACCGCCGTCTAAGTGGCGATCAGCGGGTTTCTGGTTTTCAAAGCAGGAAAGCGGCTGAAATCGCGATCCGCCGTCAGAAGCAGCGTGATAAGTGGAGGTCAACGTGCCGGCTCGTTAAATTCATCGACGGCGAGATTGATCTGCTCACTCGACACCTGTTGATCACCCGCGGGGTATCCGTCCGTGGAGTCACGTAGCTTAAACGAGGGCGCTTCAGCACAAACCAGTTGCTCAAGTGCTTGAACAAATAGCGACGTGAGCGTCATGTGGCGTGCTGCCAACAGTGGCCGGGCACGTTCCAGAAGAGCATCGGGAAGGTCGACCGTGGTGCGCATATGCAAATGCGTATCATTCGATGCACATCCGCGCCACCCGGTGATTCCGGCGTTAACGTCAGGCCCCCCTAATGGCAAAAACCGCCTAGGAAACGGGCATTTCTCGCCATGACGCAGGTCAGTAATTTACCTTCGCTGGGACTTTTGGCCCTCTATAATTTCTGGCGTGCGTTCAGTTGTTGAGGAGCCGACGTCCTTAGACCTCACTAGCCACACGGCATGGCTTAGGCGACGCGCGCTGTGCTTGGTGCGCAGCGAAGAGCTGGCCCACGATCTGGTGCAAGACACGCTGTTGGCGTACCTGCGGCGGCCGCCCGCGATTGAGCATTCGCTGAAGGCTTGGCTCGAAGGCGCGCTTCGAAATCAATTTCGGATGTGGTGCCGCAGCCATAAGCGCCGAGAGCAGCGTGAGCTGGTTAGCGCAGCGCCCGACGCCATTGCCTCACCCGAAAGCGAAGTGGATCAAAGGCGTTGGTCCGAGCGGCTCGCGCAAACCTTGGAGCAGTTGCCCGAGCCTTATCAAACCACGTTGCGCCAGCGCTATTACGATCACCTGCGGCCCGCAGAGATCGCCAAGACGCTGGGCATCCCGCAATCCACGGTGAGGCGTCGCAACCTGGTGGCGCTGTCGATGCTGCGCGAACGCATGCAAGTTGAATTTATGCCGCCCACGGCGGAGGCGTTTTCAGTTTGAACAACGTTTCACCGGCCTTGGGCACCAACAGAACGCCCTGCTCTTCTTGGCCCGCGTAGTCCGCCGGGTTCACTGTGGCGGGATCGAGGTAACCCATATTGATCTGCGCGCACACTTGCGGCGGGATCGAGGTGGCCAGCGTAACTTTCACGCGGCAGCGCTCCACACCATTTTCAAATGTGCCGCCACCGCGCACGTGCGTGGAATGCGCCAACACACCCCACGGATAATGTTTGAACGCGTCCCATTGCTTGAGAAAATAGTCGCGGCAGTGGTAACCGATCTTCAGCATGGTTTCATTGTGGGTCACTGAAACCTCGTGAATGTGCGGGCCATAGATGATGAGTTCTGCACCATCAGCCAGTACCGGCTCAAGCTTGTACATGCCCTTGCCGCCCGTCCACAGATCGTCATACATCGCGGGCACGCACGACAACACTTTGTGAAACGGCTTGTCTTTGTATGTGATGTGAAGCTGCGCTGACAATTGCGCCGCTTCTTTCCACGCGTCCTCGGGTGTGCCCACAAACAGACCCGCCAGACGCGAGCCTTCCACCACCAGAGCCAAACAGCGCTTGCTGGTTTTCACCATGGCGCCCGCGCGATCTACAACTTGGCGCACCGGCGTGTTGGCCACGCCGATGATCATGGGGTTCGTGACCACGGCGCCCAGCCAGTGAAAGAAGTTCAAGATGCGCGCGCCCGCCACACCCGGGAACAGATATTTGTTGCCACCCGAAAAGCCCACAACTTCGTGCGGGAACACGGGCCCAATGATCACGGTCTCGTCGTAATCAAAGATGTGTTTGTTCACCTCCACAGGCACGTCCATCGCGAACATGCCGTTGGTCAGGGCGTGCACTTCGTCCGCGGTCAAAGTGCCCACCTGCACAAGCTCACTGGGATCGTCCCACGCGTGGTTCATGAACTTCACCCGCGCATACGTGGTGGCTCGCTCTTCGGGGGAAAGCCCCAAGCGTTGGCAAATGGCAGCTTCGCTCATGGGCTGATGCGTGCCCAAGGCCACCAAGACGTCGAAGGCCGCGGTGTCGGCCGCGATGGCCGCGTGCAAGGCTTTCCACACACGATCGATGGGGCCGCTGCGGGTGGCGTCGGGCACCACCACCACCACGCGCCGGCCTTTGTAGGCAGCGGCGGGAAACGCACGCACCACCAAGTCGGACACGGCGGGCGCGGCCACGTCGCCCTGGGGTTCGGCCACAGACAAAACGGAAGGTGACATCGCGCTAAACCTAGCGCATAACCGATTTGGCGGCAGCCATTTACGCTAATCGCGTTTGACGGCGCCGCCGCGGGCGGTCTCAGTGAACACGTAGTTCGGGTGTTCGGCGGTGGCGGCGTTCATCTGCCATTCGCTGGCAAACAACACCACGGCGCGGCCCTTCACGTCTTCCACGGCCAGGCCAATGCGAGCGCGATCCAGTTGATCCAAATCCACAGGCGCGCCGTCAGCACGCGACACCCAGCGGCAGCAACTGTAGGGAACCGTGTCGATGCGCACGTCCACGTCGTATTCCACCTGCAAACGGTACCGCACCACTTCAAGCTGCAGTTGACCCACCGCGCCCACCACCACATCGCCCGCGCGGCCACCGGGGGCACGGTAAAGCTGGATGGTGCCTTCTTGCGCCAATTGCTCGATGCCTTTGGCGAACGGCTTGCGTCGCATCGGATCCACAAGCAAAAGGCGCGCGAAGTGCTCGGGCGCAAAGCTTGGGATGTCCTCGAAGTGAATGTCGCCGCCTTCCGAGATCGTGTCACCAATCTCGAACGAGCCCGACTCGTGAATGCCGATCACGTCGCCGGCATAGGCTTCTTCCACCAACACGCGCTCTTGCGCCATGAAGTTCATTGGCGAAGCCAAGCGCACTTCGCGGCCGGCTTTGTCGCGTTTGACCTTCATGCCGCGCTCAAACTTGCCGGAACAAATGCGGATAAACGCCACACGATCACGGTGCGCGCGATCCATGTTCGCTTGCACTTTGAAAACGAAGGCGGAAAAGCGCGGATCGCTGGCCTCCACGGGCCCTTCGGCGGCCATGCGCCCCGAGGGCGACGGCATCATGTCGCAGAAGCTATCAAGGAACGTCTCAAGGCCGAAGTTGTTGATGGCGCTGCCGAAGAACATCGGCGACACCTCGCCGCGCAAAAAGCGCGCTTCATCAAACGTATCGCCCGCGGCTTCAAGCAGTTCCGTTTCTTCTTTGAGGCGTTGGTGGCCTTGCACACCCAACGATTCGGACAACGCGGGATCGTCGATGCCGGTGACTTCCATATCGGCGATTTCGGCACCCATGTGCGCGCTGGATTTGGCGCGCGAGGAATCAAACAAGAACACGCGCTTAAGCAAGCGGTGGTAAACGCCGCGGAACACGCCGCTTGTGAAAATCGGCCACGTAATCGGGTAAACGCCGATGCCCAGAACGTTCTCAACCTCGCCCACCAGATCAAACGGATCGCGACCGGGGCGATCCATCTTGTTGACGAACGTGAAGATCGGAATGCTGCGTTGCCGGCACACGCGAAACAGCTTGCGCGTTTGCGCTTCCACGCCTTTGGCACAATCCAACAACATCACCGCGCCGTCCACAGCGTGCAGCGTGCGGTACGTGTCTTCGGAGAAGTCGGCGTGGCCCGGCGTATCCAGCAGGTTCACCTTGAGGCCCCGGTAAGGGAACTGCAACACGCTGGTGGTGATCGAGATGCCACGCTCGCGTTCCATCTCCATCCAGTCGCTGACCGCGGCGCTGCGGCCACGCTTGGCCTTCACCGCGCCGGCCAGCTGGATCACGCCGCCGTAAAGCAGCAGTTTTTCCGTGAGTGTGGTTTTGCCCGCGTCGGGGTGCGAAATGATGGCGAAGGTCCTTCGACGCTTCACCTCTGTATCGAAACGGCTGTCCATGAGTTTTCCAGGGGGCGCAGGGCGCAGGGGCACGCGGGCGTGGGGCGCGAATACCGCACCCGACCCGATGGCGTCAAGCTTTACGCGTTGTTCGCGAAACCCACCCGCACCTTGCCCCGCTGCTGGCCCGGCCGGAAGCACAAGCGGTAGGTGGAATCGAAGGCAGGCTGCCCTTCGACTGTCAGCACCACTTCAAATACCTTGCCCTGCCCTTGCGGCAACAAGGCCCGCGCCACGGGGCCCGCCAGGTTCTGGTTGGCCGGCACGTCCGGAAAATCCCACGTCACCAGCGGCACGTCTTGGCCGTCCATGCGCAACACACACCGCATGCGGCCGGCAGGCACCGGGTTGGGGCTATCGTTCAACAGCCACAGCTCGGCTTTGAACAAGTCCTCGGCGATCCAAGAAAACTGCGGCACCTTGGCGCTTGCCAACACCGGGCGGCACGAGGCAGCCACCGCCGCCAGCGCTGGTTTGGGGCGCGCGGGCCAACAGATCAAGCTGTTGTTGGCGGCCGAAGGCCACGGCTCGTTGTAGCACCAGTTCAGCGCCATCGAGGCAAATGGCTTTTGGCGGCGCGCCTCTTCATAAAGGCACTTGTACCCTTCCGCCTGCATCAGCTGGCCAAAGCGCACCATCTCTTCCAAGTTCGCGCACTCGCCAAAATAATCTGCGATCAGATCGGGAAACAGCCACGATTGCGGGGACACGCCCCACGCGCCGAACGCGTGGTGTGTCTCCCACGTGGTGCCGGGCCGTGGCGGGAACAGTTCCTCTGGTGGTGTAAAGCTGGCGATGTAGTCGGCGTCTGAAGGCCCAGGGCAACCGAACTCCGTGTAAGCCGTGTTGCGGGCCTGCGCAAACATTTGAAACACTTCGCGGCCATTTTCGTCGCGAAACCGATAATCACCGTGCCCCATGCCCATCACGGGCGACGTGGGCAAAAACGGCGTTTCAGGATCGAGATCGAAGCAATTGCGATTCAACAGGCGCAACGCTTTATGCTGATCCGTCATGCCCGACCACACGTTGTAAAGTTCGTTGCCACCGCACCACAAACACAAGGACGGGTGCTGTTGAAGGCGTGTGATGATCGCGCGCGATTCTTGATCCAGCACGCGCAGATAGGCCGGATCGTCTGCATAGTCGTTGCACGCCAACGGAAACTCTTGCCACACCATAATGCCGGCTTCATCGCATTGCTCGAAGAAGGCGCGCTTGTTGACGATCGCGCCACCCCACGTGCGAAAAATGTTGAAGTGGGCGTCCTTGGCCATTTGCACAAGCGGGCGATAGGTCTCGGCCGTGATCGTGCCTGGAAAAATATCCGGGTTTACCCAGTTGCTGCCTTTGGCGAAGATGCGGCGGCCGTTGATCTGCAACGTGATCGGTGGAACGCTGCGGGATTTGGGAAACGTGGCCGGCTCATCCCAAGCGCCTTCGTTCATCACCAAACGTGCGCGCCGGAAACCCACTTTGGATTGGTGCACGTCCAGCACATCACCGCGCGCGTCCAGCAGCTCAACGGTGCTGGCGTAAAGATAAGCTTCGCCCTGTTCGTTCGGCCACCACAGCCGCGGTGATTGCAACCTTGCGGGCAATGCCACCGCGGAGGCGGCAGGCGCTTCGCCCGCGATCACAGGCTCGCCCGCGGCGTTCCTCAACGTGAAGCGAACTTTCTGCCCGGGCGTGGGCGCGGCCACATTCACTTGAACCGTTAGATCCGCACTCGTGAAATCATCGGCCAACACGTAAGTCACCGCGGCGTTTTGTAGGTGGCTCATCGGGCGATCTTCCACGAACGCCTCGTCCCAAATGCCCAGCGGGATCAAGCGAGGGTGCCAATCCCAACCGTAACTTACGGCGGGTTTGCATGAGCGGGACGCCTCCGCTTTCGGGCGGTGGGCGCCCGGATACTTGGGCGCCGGCCACACAAGCACCTCCAAGGTGGCCCCCACGTACGCGGTGACATCCAATTCCACGGGCGTGAACATGCCCTCTTGGCTAAACACCGCGTGACCATCAAGGCGTACCTCGAACTGGTAGTCGACTCCCATCAACACCAAGTAGCGACGCGCCCCGGGCCCCACGGGCGCCTCGGGCAACTGCGTTCGGTAAAGCCAGAACACGTCCTCCATCCAGGCGTACTGCTTGAAGTTGTCGCCTTTCCAGTGGGGGGGCCAACCCTCTGCGTTTGCCCAATCAAGCTGCACGGCCCCGGGCACCTGAGCGGGCACAAAGCGCGTGGGCGCCACGGTGGCGGCGGTGGCGTGGCCAACGGTCCAAGCGGTCAAAGGCAAACGGTTCCGAGACATTGCCCGCATCTAAACGTGTTCGTTCGGTCGCTGGCAAGTCTTTGGTGTGGCAACCGCACGGGGTTGTTGGGGGCTGCTAAGCTTGACGCTCTTCATGTCCGAAGTTGACAGCAAAGCCCACGCAAAAGTTCACCCCCGCCGCCTGCGCGTGCTGGGCGATGTGCCGCTGCCCCCCGAACCCGAAGGCCGAGGCGCGCGCCACCCCGATTGGATTCGGATGAAGATGCCCAAGGGCGACAATTACTTTGATCTGCGCGACCGGGTCAAAGAATTGGGGCTGCACACCGTTTGCCAAAGCGCCTCGTGCCCGAACATCGGTGAATGTTGGAACCGCAAGAGCCTGACCATCATGATCTTGGGTGGCGTGTGCACGCGGTCGTGCCAGTTCTGCGACGTACCCAGCGGCCGGCCCGCGCCCCCCGATGCGGAGGAGCCACAGAAGGTGGCCACGATGCTGTCGGAACTCGGTTTGCGGCACACGGTGATCACGTGCGTGGATCGCGATGATTTGCCTGACGGCGGCGCCGCGCATTGGGCGGCCACCATCAACGCCGTCAAAGCCGCCAGCCCCGACATGGTGTTGGAAGTTCTCACGGGCGACTTCAAAGGTGATACGGGCGCTGTGGACGTTGTGTTGGCCGCGGGCCCGCACGTGTTTGCTCACAACTTGGAGACGGTGCCACGGCTATCGCGTTTGGTGCGCGTGCAAGCCAGCTATGCCCGGTCTTACGCGATTTTGGGCCACGCCAAGCGTCGAGGCGCGGTCACCAAAACCGGTTTGATGCTGGGCTTGGGCGAAGATCTCGATGAGGTGCGCCAGGTCCTGCGTGAAGTGCGAAGCATCGGCGTGGACATCGTGACCTTGGGCCAATACCTGCGCCCATCCAAGAACCATTTGCCGCTGTCTCGTTACGTGACGCCGCAAGAGTTCGACCAATTGCGCGACGAAGCGCTGGCGATGGGTTTCCCGCACGTTGAGGCGGGGCCGCTTGTGAGATCGAGTTACCACGCCGACGGCCAGCGCGACATCGTGATGGATCTACGCCAGCGCGAAGCCAGCGTTTAGCTACATGCCCACGCCCACGCGTACGCCTGCGGGGACGGAATACGTGATCCACGCGTTGCCACCCACCACGGCGCCGCGCCCGATGATCGTTCCGCCGCCCAGAATCGTGGCGTTGGCGTAGATGATCACGTCATCTTCGATGGTGGGGTGGCGCTTGCGGCCCGGCGCTTCGACGTTGCGGCTTTTCACTGACAGCGCACCCAGCGTGACGCCCTGATAAATGCGCACGTTGGCGCCAATCAACGTGGTTTCGCCAACAACGATGCCTGTGCCGTGATCGATGAAGAACGCCGGCCCGATGTGAGCGCCGGGGTGGATGTCGATGCCGGTGCGCGCGTGCGCGTGTTCCGTCATCATGCGTGGAACGATGGGCGCGCCCAACTTCAACAAACGATGGGCGGCACGGTAGATCGCGATGGCGTAAAGGCCGGGATAGCACGACACAATCTCATCCGTGCCCGTGGCTGCTGGATCGGCCTTATAGGCCACTTCAATGTCGCCCACCAGCAACGTGCGCACCTCGGGCAGTGACTCCAAAAACTGCCGCGCTTTGCGTTGCGCTTGTGAACGGCACTCGGCCTCTGTTTCTTTGCTTGAGCAACGGCGGCGCAGGCCCAAGTGAACGGCGTCTTCCACGCGGCGTTCAAGGCTCACCAAAACGGTGGCCAAATGTTCGCGCAGTTTCTTGCCTGGGGTGCCAAAGGCGATGCCCGAACGCCCCCACCCAGGGAACAAGACCGAAAGCAAATCATCCACAAGGTCGGCGATTTCAGCGGGCGACGGCAAAGTGCCAAAGTGGGTGCTTTGATCCGACGTCTTTGCTTTGAGCAGCCGGTCAGCCAACCGAAGGTACGTGAGCTTGGGCGCCGTTCGTCTTTGAATTGCCATCGTGAAACCTAGGTGCGTGCCGCCACGGCGGCCGCCACTTTATCCATTACCTCTTGCAGTCGCGATTCAGGCACGGACACACGCGTGGGCATGCCGCCTCCCATATCGAACATTTGCACAAAATCAAAACCCGATTCGAAGTCGGCCGCAATGCTTAACGTGCCGCCGGTGTGCACCACCGCCACGGGCGCCACCTGCTGCCCCAGCAAAAGCAGCTCGGTTTTGTCGAACGGCCGTTGTGTATCGAAACGAACGTAGGCCACACCCTGCAGCACGCGGTAATCGCCGGCGATGCGCCGGGCCTCGTCGAGCAAGGGATCGATGAGGCGCGCCGCCGCTTCGATCTGGTTCCAGGCGTCTGGATCGTCTGTGCGTGCCACAAGGTAGCGCATCACCGCCACCTTCAAATCGTTGTCGCGAAAGCGCGCGCGCAAGGCACGGTCGATGCGGCTGGCCAGGTTGCCAGGCTCGCCCCGGCGCGTGTCCACCGCGCGGGCATCGGCGTCAGCGCCCGGGTAAGGCTCTTGGCCCTTGAGCACCCACTTGGCACCCGAATAGATGCCATCCAGATCCACGTGCATGGCCACGGTATCCACATGCCCCGCGGCCGCCACAACATCAGCTGTCACCATTTCGGGGCACGCGCCGTGCTGAGCCTTGGTTGCCAAGACGAAACGCGGGTCATTGGCAAACGAGCTGTGGCGTTCGTGGTCGTGGTGATCCACCCAAGCGGCCAAGCGCGGACCCAAGCCGCGAATGAAAGGCATCGTGACGCCCTCGAACGACGAGCCACCACCTTCGGAGGCGAACGCGATATCCAACACGGCCACTTGGCCTGCCAAAGACGATGCCTTTGGCAAACTGCGCGGTGTCAGGAATGCGAGATGAGGCAGCGCGGGAACCAGCCTATGGGACGACATAAGACCTAACTGTGAAAAGAAAGCGGCTAAGCGTATCCCGCTTTTTGGCACGGTGCCCGCTGCGGTTCATACTTTTCCTTGAGATCCCGCAATGCAAGCCCTTTTCCTGGCCGCGCTGCTCGCCGCCGCCGCGCCAACCACAACCACCACCGTGGAAACGTTCGACACCAACACACCGCCCGTGGTGGATCCGGTGTTTGCAGATCCATTGGCGTTGCGCCGTTCGATCGACGAGTTTTTGAGTTTGCAGGGTGAGATGGAGCAAGTGCGTGACACTTTCGCGATTTCGATTCACGAAACACTGGGGCAATTGCCTGATCGGCGCGCCTCGCGCTGCCCGCCGCAAATGCCAGAGCTTTACCGCCGCTCCTACGCCGCCGGCAGCCAATATTTAAAGCTGGGCCAAAAGCTGCGCGAGCTTTACCGCAGCATCGCGCGTGCCGACGCCGTGGGTGATGGCATCGCCTTGACGCCCGATTACCGCCTTAAGGCCAAACAAGCGGGCGTGGTGTTTGCCGGTCTGTTGCGCGATTACCGTGAGATGCGCGTGGCCTTTCACGATCAGTTGGCCACGGAATTACGGTACGCGGGTTGTGCCGTGCAAGGCTGGCTGAACAACACGGCCGGGCCTTCGAGCAACGCGAATATGCCCGACACAAACGATCCGGAGGAATGGAACATCGACCGCAGCCTTGAACCTGCGCACGGTGACGCTGCCCTGCCCAACGTGCCGCCCGCACAGGTCACACGGCCCAAGGGCAAACTGGCTGCCACCGTGCCGCCGGCCAGCAGCTCACAAGCGATCTGGATGACGATCGATAATGCCAAGTGCCCGCGCGCCACGCGGATGGCGATCGATGGCGTGCCGCTTGGTGAAGTGCCGCCCAAGAAGCGCGTGTCGGTGCGAGCCCGCGCCGGGGCGCGCGATCTGTGTTTGTTGCCCGAAGGCGACGCGCGCGTGTGCGGCGAGGCCGGCACGCTGCGAAGGGTTTATCTTTACGAAGGGCTCACGCTCACCGTGCATTGCGGTGCGGTGCCCTAATCCCTCATGCTGCGCGCGGCCGCGTGCCCAACACCAACAGCGGCAGCGATGAACTTGATCGCAACACGGGAGCCATCGGTGCTTGCCGTGGGTTCTCGCGCACGCCCGCGTTTGACGTTTCCTGATCGAAAAAGCCCAGCACATCGATGCGGGTGCCTGCGGTCAATGAAGCGGCCGCCACCAAGTGCGCGCCCTCCACGCACACGCGCACAGGCGAAGCGCCGCTCTCATCAGTGAGCAGAAAATCGTAGGCCGTCTCCACATAGCGGGGCCCCTGCGGCAGCGGCCAAGGATCTTCCTCGGCGAAGAATTCTTCCGCATTGTAGAGCCACGGCTCCCACTGCCACAGCACGGATTTCGTGGGGGCCGAAGCCTGTGCGGATTGCACACAACCCGTCACCAGCACAGCGTCGCCGGGGCGGCATTCATGCAAGCTTGCAACGCTTTTGGATTGCGCGGCAATCTTGCACAAGCGTTCGCGTGATTCGGCCAACGACAAGCGCAGCGACGCGCGCGGCGGCCCCAACCAGCCTGATTCCGCCAGGGCCATCAGGTGCTCGAACGTTCCAAATAAATCGGCCGCACGTTCAAGGCGCGCACCGCCAGGCGACAAAACCTCGCGCACCAAACTGGTGTCTCGCCCCTCGGGCAGCCGGTAAGGCGTGCCAGGCCACAGGCGGCGAAACCCGCCTGGAAAAGGCTGAACCTTGACATGGCGCCGAAGAGACATAGGAGCCTGATCAAAGCGTGACCGATCGGCCCGCCCGGGGCCACGTTTGCCGCGCGGCGCTTGACGAGCGCCCGGGATCATGACGGGATGCCACGCGTATGAGCAAAACAGCGCGTCGTCCCCGGCAGCCTGCAGCGCACGCACCCGCGCCCGCTGTGACGGCTCACCCTGTTCCGCGTTACCGTTTGCCCTCAGAATTGGCGCTCGGGTGTTTGCTGGTGCTGTTCTTTGCCTTGCGCGCCTTCGCGCTGTTGCCCCACCCCGCCGACGAAGGCATTTATTTCTACGGCGCCCTTCGCTGGTCGCAGGGCCTGTGGCCCTACCGCGATTTTTTCTTCGCACACCCCCCTTTGCATCTGCTGCCAAACGCTGCGTTGTTCAAGCTGTTCGGGTTCTCGCTGGGGGTGGCAAAGATGCTGACGTTCCTTAGTGCCAGCTTCGTGGGCGTTGCGGCTTACGCGGTGACGATCAGGCTGGCGCCCACCACAAACAAAACAGCTCGCCAAGTGGCGGCGCTGATGGCGGCCACAGCCGTGTTGTTTGCCGAGAGCCTTTTAAAGGCCGCGTCCACGGACACGGGGATCTGCCAAGCCAGCGCGTGCGTGGCGTTGGCGGCCGTGTTGCTGTGCTGGTCGCGCCCCATGGCGGCTGGTGCGGCAGCCGCGGCGGCGCCCTTGACGTTGCTGCAAGCGGGGCCTGCGGCCGCTGTTGTGGTGGCCGCTTCGCTTTTGCTTGGCAAACGCACGGCTTCACGCTGCTTTGCCGCAGCCGTTGGTGTGTTCGCGAGCGTGCATGCGGTGTTTTGGGTGATCGGCGGGCGCGCGTTTTGGCAGCAGGTTTATGGATTTCACCTCGACAAAGTGGGAGCCGAAGGCGAAGGCCTCGCGCAGTTGGGATTCGTGGTTTTCGACAATTGGACGCTGTTTGTTTTGGCAGCCACGGGCGCCCTGGCGTTGGCGTGGGGTGATCGCAAGGCGCGCGTTTTGGCGGCCCTTGCGGCGGCGGCCGCGGCGCTCACGCTTGTGGCAATGGCAACGCGCCCACGGGTGTTTCCGTTTTACTTTCAGCCCGCGTTTTTCCCGTTGAGTTTGCTTGTGGGCTGGGGCTTCGCGCAGCTCTTGGATCGCGCAGCGCTGTGGTGGGCGGGTCGAAGACAAAGGTGGCAACCAACGCTGGCCCTGGGGGTGCCCGTGATGTTCTTGGCGCTCGTGGCAGGGCCCCTGGCCAACACTTTAGCGGCGGCTGTGTCACCGCGGCGAGCCGAGCAACTGCGCACGTACACGCAAACCTACTCATGGGTGGACGCGCCCGGCCTTGGCGCCGTGAACGCTTTGATCAAGGCCTTGTTTTGGCAAGACGGCGTGCGCGTTGTGAACGAAGACGCGAACGCCATCACGCAATATCTGTGGCAGCGCTCCCGCTGGCTCAACACCGCGCCTGCCATGGTGGACGCGGTTCGCGCCCAGGCCGCACACCTTTCGCAACCGTCTCTGTTCGGCGATTCAACAGTGGCGCCTCTGGTTGCCTTGCAAGCGGGACTGCCAGTCACCTCAGATTTGGTGGACACAAACCTGCAGCGCATTCGCACGGGCAACCTGCAGTTAAGCGAGGTTGTATCGATGCTCGACACTTCGCCCCAGGCCCTGTTGTTGTTGGGGCAAAGCGGCGGCATAGGCACACTTCCGGAACTGCGTGCCTATGTAGCGGCCCACTACACACTGGTGAATAACTTCATCAGCGCGCACGGCTACCAATATGGATTGTGGCGCCGCCGCTGATCGACCGTTTTTACTGCTTGCGCGAGGTCTTCTTCACGTGCGCCGCAAACTCGTCTTGAGTGAAAGCGCCCTTCTCTGTGACCACATACTCGAACTTCGATAGGTCCCCGAGCTTGTGCGCGCCCGACTGCCCGAACTTGGAGGTATCCACCGCCAAAATCGCGCGGCGGGCGTGACGCAGGTACGCCTGCTTCAACTGAACCTCGTCGGAGCTCGACACGAAGATCGCACCTTCTTCGGGCAACACGCCCAAACACGAAAGCACCACGAAGTCGAAGCGCGTGTCAGCCAGGCTGTTGACCGCCAGAGGCCCCACCAACGAGCCCGTGCGCACGTGTGGCTCGCCACCGTGCAAGGCCACACGTATTCCGTTTTGCTTGCGCACAAGTTCTGTGAACAGGGGCAGGCTGCCCGTCACGATGTAGGTGTCGCGCTTTTCGGCCTCATCGCCCAGCAGGTCGTGCAGATAGAAAACCGTGGTGCTTGAGTCGAGCACGAGCGTGTTCGACTTCCCAATGAGCTTAAACACATGCCGAGCGATCGTCTTCTTCGCGTCTCGGCTGACCGACACGCGGTCTTCGAACGGCTGGGCGCGGGGGTCGAACAGATCCGCCCCGCGGGAGGACAAAGCCACCACCCCGCCGTGCACCTTGCGCACCAAGCCTTGGGCGGCCAGGACGTCGAGATCGCGGTGAACCGTCATCCGGCTCACGGCCAAAGTGCGTTCGGCCTCCGATACGGTCAATGAACCTCGCGAGTTCACCGCATCGAGTAACCGCTTGCGCCGATCTTCAATAAGCATCTTCGGATTGTCCTCCTGCACTCGACCTCTGGTTTTCAAGGTAGTGCTCAGAATGTCTCAAAACCATCAAAAATAAACCGATTTCGCGCATCGGAGCGCCTCGCCGCCGACGGCGCACAGTCTAGACAGCGAATCTGGCCCCGTCCTTAGACATATCAACGTTAACGCAAACCTTTTATTGGGCCGCAACCTGGGATACACCCATCACCCAGCATGCAACACGTTATTGCGATCGACGTAGGCACGAGCGGCGTTAAGGCCATTGTCATCAACGAAACGGGCGAAGTGGTGACAGATGCCACAACGCCACTGTTGCTGCAAACGCCCCAACCTGGCTGGGCAGAACAAGACCCTGAAGCTTGGTGGCAGGCGGCGTGTGGCGCGGTCAAAGCAGCGCTCGCGGCGGCGCACGTGGCGCCCGAGTCCCTGGCCGCTGTGGGACTTTCGGGCCAAATGCATTCGTCCGTGTTTTTGGATGCCGCAGGCGCCGTGATTCGTCCGGCGTTGCTTTGGTGTGATGGCCGCACCACCAAACAGTGCGAGCAGATCACCAAAGCCGTGGGGCCGAAGGGTTTGCGCAAGTGGGCCTGCAACCCGGCGCTCGAAGGTTTCACGCTGCCCAAAGTGTTGTGGCTCAAAAAGCACGAGCCGGACGCGTTTCGGCGCTTGGCCAAGGTGATGCTGCCCAAAGACTATATTCGCTTCAGACTTACTGGCACCTTGGCCACCGATCCCTCCGACGCTTCGGCCACGTTGATGTTCGATACGGCCAAGCAGCGTTGGAGCCATGACATTCTAAAGGCCGTGGGCCTCAAGAGCAGCCTCACGGTCGATCTTGTGGGGTCCGCTGAGGCGAGCGGCGTGGTGAGCGCCGAAGGCGCGGCGGCTACGGGCCTGCCCGCGGGTATACCTGTGGCGGGCGGCGGCGCCGACAACGCGTGCGGCGCCATTGGCGTGGGCGCTGTGACGCCAGGTGAGGCCGTGGCCAGTTGGGGCACCTCGGGCACCGTTGTGGCCCCCACGAAAACGCCGATCGTCGACCCAGGTTTGCGCGCGCACACGTTCTGTCATGCCGTTCCCAACACCTGGTACGTGATGGGTGTGATGCTCACCGCCGGTGGCGCCTTCGGCTGGTTCCGCGATCAGTGTGCCAAAGATCTGGCGGGCCAAGGTGATGCCAACATGGCGCTCAACGATGAGGCCGCCGGTGTTCCAATCGGAGCCTTAGGCCTCACGTTCTTGCCTTATTTGCAAGGGGAACGCACGCCCCACCGCGACGCCAGCGCCCGCGGGGCCTTCATTGGCTTGTCACTCGCACATTCACGCGCGCACATGAGCCGCGCGGTGCTCGAAGGCATCACGTTTGGCCTGCGCGATTCCGTCAGCATCTTGCAAAAAATGGATTTGCCTTTGGCCCGCATGCTGGTGACCGGTGGTGGCGCAAAGAGCCCGTTCTTGCGGCAGTTGCAAGCGGATGTTTATGGCTTGCCCGTCGTGGGCGTGAACCGCGAAGAAGGCCCCGCCTTTGGAGCCGCGTTGCTCGCGGGCGTTTGCGCCGGTTTGTGGCGCGACATTCCCACGGCCTGCAAAGCCACGCTCAAGCGTTTGCCTGCGGAAAAGCCCAATAAGCAGGCGCATAAAGCCTTCGCCGCACCCTACAAGCGGTATACGTCGCTCTACCCGCTTTTGCGCGGGAATTTCTAAAGCGCCGCGAAGCGCGCGATGGAGAACGGCGCCGGATCAACAACCGGCGCCTGGCCCATGATCTGCTGCGCCAGCAGTTCGCCCGTGATCGGCGCCAACAAGATGCCGTACCGGTGATGGCCCGTGGCCAAGAACAAGCCCGTGACCGTGGTGTGCCCCAACACGGGCAGCAGATCGCTGGTGTAGGGGCGAAAGTTCGACCACGTTTCCGTGATCGGCAACGGCCCCAACGCAGGCACAACGGCCGAAGCGGTTTGCAAGATTGAATGCAAACCTTCCACCGTCACCTCTTTGCGATAACCCACCATTTCAAGCGTGCTGCCGATGACCGCCATGCCATCATCGCGCGGCACCAAATAACCTTTTTGGTAAGGCGCGATCACATGCTTGAACAGCGGCGGCCGCATCTGCACGCTTAACGCTTGGCCGCGCGCGGGTCGCACAACCGGCGAAGGCACCTGCCCGCCTTCAACCAGCGACGACCAACTGCCCGCGGCCACAACCACCACATCTGCCGGCAGGCTGTGGCCATCAAGCTCCACGCCATGCGCGCGTTCGCCGCGCACGTCAACACGACGCACGTAGTGCCCCTGCACAAACGTGACACCCACGCTCGCCGCGGCCTGCGACAAGGCACGCGCCAACGTTCGCGGGTTCACGGCACCTTCGTCCGGCAAATAAAGCCCCGCGCATACGCCTGGCCCAAGCTCAGGTTCAAGCTCGCGGGCTTGCGCCCCTGTTAGGAATTCCGCGCGCAGCCCCAAGGCGGACTGCCAGCGCTGACGCTCGCGCAACGCCACCGCGCCGGCTTCGTCCAACGCCACTTCGATGAGGCCACAACGTTTGTAGCCTATGTCCATGCCGGTAAGCTCGCGCAGTTCAGCGGCGAAGGCCGGGTAAAGCGCGCGGCTTTTGAGGCCAAGATCCAAGAGCGGCCCGGGCTGCTCCATTTCCCACTGCGGGCCCAGGATGCCTGCGGCTGCGCTTGACGCCTCGGCGCCCGGAATGCCGCGTTCAACCACCGTGACCGCGAAGCCCTGCTGCGCCAAGCGAAGAGCCACCACACAGCCCATGATGCCCCCGCCCACGATCGCAACATCGGCAGGTGGTTTAAAAGACATGGCGGCGAGTATAGCCACGCGGCCGGGCCTAGCCAGCCACCCGTGACTTTGCCGCCAAGTGCGGTTAGGGTGCGGCCCGCATGTTGTTCCCTTTGTGGCGCCACCGCCTACCGCCTGTGTGGCTGGCTGTGGCCGTTTTGTTGAATTGCAAAGCGCCCGCGCCCGCCCCGGCCCCACCGCCGCCCGCACCTGATGCGGCCACCGCTGCCACTCCCCCTGCGGTGATCGAAGGGCAACGAACGTGCATGGGCACGCTGTGCACCATCAAGGTCTACGCGTCCGACGAAGCCAAGGCGAAGGCAGCGATCGATCAGGCGCTCGAAGAGATGGCGCGCCTTGAAGGGTTGATGACCACGTGGCGCGAAGATTCGGAAGTGTCTCGCATCAATGCGGCCGCCGGCGCCAATCCCGTGGCCGTATCGCCCGAGACATTCGCGGTGATCAAAGAAAGCCAGCGCATTTCTGAACTCACTGAAGGCGCGTTCGATCTCACCGTGGGCGCGTTTAAAGGGTTATGGAAGTTTGACGAAGACAACGACGGCAGTTTGCCCACCCCGGCCCAGGTGCGCGCGCGCAAAGCGCTGGTGAATTACCGCGACATTGTGCTTGATGCCCAGGCACGCACTGTGATGTTGCGACGGCCCGGGCAACGCATCACTTTGGGCGGCGTGGCCAAGGGCTTTGCGGTGGACGGCGCTGTGGCGGTCTTGCGAAAAGCCGGGTTTTCCGACTTCATCGTGCAAGCGGGTGGCGATCTGTTTGCCGGCGGCCAACGTGGTGATCGTGCGTGGCGCGTGGGCATTCAAGATCCGCGCGGCCCCCACGGGCAAATCATCTACAAGGTTGAACTGCACAACCAAGCGTTCAACACGTCAGGCGATTACGAACGCTTCATCATGAAGAACGGCAAGCGCTACCACCACATTTTGGACGCACGCACGGGCTTCCCCGCACAAGGGATTCGTTCGGTGACGTTGCTGGCGCCAAGCGCGTTCGTGGCTGACCTGATGGACACCGCGCTGTTGATCGTGGGCGTGCCCAAAGCGATGAGCATTCTGGCCGCCACGCCCGACGTGCAAGGCGTGATCGTGGATGCGAAAAACGTGGTGCACATCTCACCTGGCCTGCAGGCAAAGCTTCAAAAAGTGCAAGATCCCACGGATGCTCCCTAGGACCACCATGCCGAAAAAGAAATACGATCCGAGCTTGGTGAGGCTTTCCCTCCTGATGCTGCTGTTTACGGTGGGTTTCATCGTGGCCGTCGTGATGGCCAACCGGGCAGGTAAACAGGACGCCGCGCGGTCGCGTCAGCTCACAAGCCCCACACGCTAAGCTACGTCCTAAAGCGGCGCGGACTTGGCCCACCGTGCCGAAGGGCGCATCCGAAGGTTTCTTTGCCGTGCCAAAGCGGCGCAGCCCGGGGAAATGGCTAGAAATTGCGGTCGTTGCGTGTTAGCGAAGGGGTTCATGGAATCGATTGCAACGCTCGCTGTGAACACCATCCGAACCCTGTCCATCGACGTGGTCCAAAAGGCCAACTCTGGACACCCTGGCCTGCCCTTGGGCGCCGCGCCGATGGCCTACGTGCTGTGGCAAAAGCACCTCAAGCACAACCCGCGCAATCCGAAGTGGGCCGATCGTGATCGCTTCGTCTTGTCTGCGGGCCACGGCTCAGCGTTGGTGTACTCGTTGCTGCACCTTTACGGTTACGACCTTTCGATGGACGACCTCAAGGCTTTCCGGCAGTGGAATTCGCGCACGCCTGGACACCCTGAATCCTTTATGACCAAGGGCGTGGAAGCCACCACGGGGCCCCTGGGCCAAGGCACCGCGAACGCCGTGGGCATGGCAATGGCCGAACGTTTCTTGGCAGGCCGCTACAACCGCCCCGGGCAAACGATCGTCGATCACTACACCTACGCCATCGTTTCGGACGGCGATCTCATGGAAGGCATCAGCGCCGAAGCGGCTTCGTTGGCCGGGCACTTGAAGCTGGGCAAGCTCATTTACCTTTACGACGACAACAAGATCTCGTTGGACGGCCCCACGTCGATGACGTTCACCGAAGACGTGGCCAAGCGCTACGAGGCGTATGGCTGGCAAGTGCTGACCGTAAGCGACGGCGACAAAGACTACGACGCCTTGGACAAAGCGATCGCGGCCGCCAAAGCCGACACGCAGAGGCCCTCGATCATCTGCGTTCGGACCACAATTGGTTTTGCGTCCCCCAAGGCGGGCACATCGGGCGTTCACGGCTCGCCGCTTGGCCCTGACGGCGTCAAAGCCACGAAACAAGCGCTGGGTTTTGATCCCAACGCTGACTTCTTCGTGCCAGCGGAAGCCGAAAAGCACTTTCACGCAGGCATCGAAGCCGGGGCGGCGGCCGAAGCCGCTTGGCAAACCACGTTCACGGCTTGGGCGGCCGAGAACCGTGAATTGGCGGCTGAATGGCAGTTGGCACAAAACGGTCTGCTTCCCGATGGCTGGGAAAGCGGCTTGCCCACATACCCTGCGGGCGAAAAATTGGCCACGCGCCAATCGGCAGGCAAGGCGCTGGCAGGCGCGGCCACCAAGATCCCCTACTTGTTGGGCGGCGACGCGGACCTTTCGGGATCCACCAACACGACGCTCAAAGACGCTGGCAGCTTCGATGGCCAAACGGGCTTGGGCCGCAACATCCACTATGGCGTGCGCGAGCACGCGATGGGCGCCATTGCCAATGGCTTCGCTTACCACGGCGGCACGCGCACGTTCACGGCCACGTTCTTCTGCTTCGCTGACTACGAACGCCCCGCCATTCGCTTGGCGGCGTTGAGCCACTTGCCTGTGGTGTTCGTGTTCACCCACGACTCTGTGGGATTGGGCGAAGACGGCCCCACGCACCAACCTGTGGAGCATTTGGCTTCGTTGCGTTGCGTGCCCAACGTGTATGTCGTTCGGCCGGGCGACGCCAATGAAGCGTCGCAAGCGTGGAAGCTCGCGCTGTCGCGCAAGACAGGCCCCACGGTGATGGTGCTGTCACGGCAGGCGATCACAACCCTGGATCGCAGCAAGTTTGCGCCCGCCGAAGGCGTTCTGCGCGGCGGCTACGTGGTGTCTGAGGCGGCCGGCGGCAAGCCGCAAGCCATCTTGATCGGCACAGGCACTGAGCTGGCGTTGGCCATCGAGGCACAAGAGATCTTGGCCGGGCAAGGCATCGCCGCACGCGTGGTTTCGCTGCCGTGTTGGGAAGCCTTCGAGGCGCAAGAGTCTGCCTACCGCGATCAGGTTCTGCCACCCAACATCAGCGTGCGCGTGGCCGTGGAGGCCGCGGCGCCGTTTGGCTGGGAACGCTGGGTGGGTCGGCGTGAAAACGTGGTGGGCCTCGACCGCTTTGGGGCTTCAGCGCCGGCCGGCGTGATCTACAAAGAGCTTGGTCTTACGGCTGAAGCCATCGTGGCGCGCGTAAAAGCGCAGCTGTGATGGTCGCGGCTTAGCCGCCGCGGATTTTTGCAAGCAACGTCACGCGCTCTCGCACCTGGTGCAGAGCGCGTTGTTCTTTGGCGTTGTCGAGGCTCAACAGCGACTTGGCCGCTTCGATCTCTTGCGCGTTGTTGTAAAGATCCGCCTGGCGCAGATAAAAGCCATCGCGCGCCGAGAACGCCAACGCCAAACGCAACACCACCGATGTGGCGCGCTCATCGCGCATAGGTTTGTTGCCCACGTTTGTAAGTATACCGATCACCGAATCGGGCAAGTGCCACGCGCGCGCCACCGCCACCGAAACGCTGCGCCAGGTGGCAGTGATCACGCGCAGCCACAGTTCATCCGTCATCCACCGACGGCCCCGCAAGCCTGCGGTTTGTTCTTCCACCGAAAGCAGGAACCCACCGACCACCGGCTTGCCGATGTCGTGAAGGATCGCCGCCAGATAAAGCTGCAACGCTTGCTCTTTGAGTTCAAGCACCTCGCACAGCCGCTCGGCGATCATCGCCGTGGCCAGCGCGTGGTACCAAGGCCTTCGGAAGGCTTCGCGCACGCGCTCGTACTTCGACATGTAGATCGGCTTCGACGAGAACTCGACCAACGCCTTTTGCAAACCATCGGCGCCCAGACGGCCGATCGATTGCTCCAACGTGATGGCCGGTGCCACAGACGAAAACGCCACGCTGTTGGCAAGCCGCACGATCTTGCGCGCCAACATCGTATCCGGTGACACCAACGTGGCCGCGTTGCCGAACGCGAAGCCCGGCAAACGCAACGCCTCTAAACATTGCTCGGTCACAGCGGACAGGCGCGGCAAAGAAAATTTATCCGATTCAAGGCGCTCGTGAACGATGCCGCGCAGCCGCTCGAACAGCGTATCTTCCTTCGTGGGCGCCGTGGCTTGCACCAGCGATGGCCGCGGATCCGCGATGGGTCGCGTGGCTTCATCGGGAAACGCAGGCTCCTGCAGCTCACGTGGCCCCAGCCCCGCACTTGTGCGTTGAGCCGCGTCCCCCACACCACCTCCACGCGCGCCGCCTTCTGAGAACGCCGCGATGATAGGCACGCCGCCCGGCGACGTGTTCGTGCGCCCCACCCCCACGATGCCATCCAAGGCGTCGCGGAAATCTTTCATGCTGGCGAAACGATCTTGGCGCCGCTTCTCCAGCGTCTTCATCACCAAGTCGCTGAGCACGTGGCCCACGCGCGGGTTCACATCCACGGGCGGTTTGGGGCGCTCTTGCACGTGCGCCAAAATCACCTGGCCCAGGGGCCCATCGCGAAACGGAAGCTTGCCCGTGAGCAAGCCATAAAACACCACGCCCATCGAATAGATGTCGCTGCGCTGATCCACGTCGGGCTCGCCCAAACATTGCTCGGGCGACATATAGGCGGGCGTACCGATCGGCACACCGACGCGCGTGTGGTGCCCCACGTTTGGATCTTGCCCCACCGTTAACTTCGCGATGCCGAAATCCAGCACCTTCACGAAGTCGGGGTAGTCCGGATGGTTGAGCAACATGATGTTGCCCGGCTTGAGGTCGCGGTGAACCAGCCCGCGATCGTGCGCGGCGCCCAGGGCAGACGCCACTTGCCGAATCACGTGCACAGCGCCGAGCGGCTCGAAACGCCCCTCGCGGTTAAGACGCGACGACAGCGTTTCGCCCTCCAAATACTCCATGACGATGAACGGCTGGCCGTTCTCGGTGCCGAAGTCGGTAACTTCAACGATGTTGGGATGGCGGATCTGGTTAACCGCGCGCGCCTCCATGAAAAAGCGCGACACCGCCTCGTCGTCCCGGGCCACCAGGGGCTGCAACACCTTGATGGCGGCTTTGCGGCCGATCACGTCATGTTCAGCCAAGAACACGGCGCCCATGCCGCCCTCCCCCAACGGGGCCAAGATGCGGTAGTGCCCCACCCGCGACCCCACAACAACCTGTTCAGGCGTGGCCGTTGCGTTTGCCGCGTCTGTAACACCGCTGTTGCCGCTCATCCTCAAGGGGTCATCGGCTTTGAAAGCCCCATTCTTTAAGGCCTTCTCGCGCTATGTTTCGAACCAGCCGGCTTGGCGCCCCTTGCCTACAGACGGTCGTCTGGATCGCCGGCGTCGGGATCGAGTTCGATGAGCGAGGAGTCGCTCATCGACGGCACGTACTCGGGCACCCCGCCATCGACGCTTTGGGTTTCATACGCCATGCCCTCGTCCACGTCGTACTCGGGCTCAACGCTGGCGTAGGCGGCCACCGCCACCACAGTGGCACCTTGACCCGTGGGTTCTGCATCCTGGAAGTCCTGGCCGGCTTGGCGGGCCTTCCAACGTCGAATGGCAGACTCCAACTCTTGCTGTGAGATCATGGCGCTCATCCTACAGGGCGATGCCAGTCATGAAAAGCCGCGAGTGAAACGGGCGCCGTTCGTCGCCAACGGCGCCCTCGCAAGCTCACCCGTGGGTGAGTTTCTTGTACTTGATGCGGTGGGGCTGCGCCGCCTCGGCGCCCAAGCGGCGTTTGCGGTCGGCTTCATAGTCTTGGTAGTTGCCTTCAAACCACACCACCTGGCTGTCACCCTCGAAAGCCAACATGTGGGTGGCGATGCGATCCAAGAACCAGCGATCGTGGCTGACCACCACCACGCAGCCTGCGAAGGACAACAAAGCGTCTTCCAAGGCACGCAGCGTATCCACATCCAGATCGTTCGTGGGCTCGTCGAGCAGCAACACGTTGCAACCACAGCTCAGCAACTTGGCCAGGTTCACGCGGTTGCGTTCGCCGCCTGAGAGATCCTTCATGCGCTTTTGCTGATCCCCGCCCTTGAAGCCGAAGCCGGCAACGTAGGCTCGTGTGGGCACTTCGCGCTTGCCAATCTCCAAGACGTCCGCCCCCTGCGCGATCTCGTCGAACACAGTGGCGTCGGGCTTGAGCGTCTCACGCGATTGATCCACGTACGCCAACTTTACCGTGTCGCCCACGATCAGCTTGCCGCCGTCGGGTTTTTCTTCACCGGTGAGCATACGGAACAAAGTGGTTTTACCGGCGCCATTGGGCCCAATGACCCCCACGATGCCACCGCGAGGCAACGTAAACGTGAGGTTCTCGATCAACAAGCGATCCCCGTACCCCTTGCGCAGCCCCTCCGCTTTGACAACCACGTCACCCAAGCGGGGCCCCGGTGGAATGCCAATTTCGATGGCTTCTTCACGCTTTTCATTTTCCTGCGACAGCATGCTTTCATAGGCTGCCAAACGCGCCTTGCTCTTGGCTTGGCGCGCCCGCGGCGACGCCTGCACCCATTCAAGCTCGCGGGCCAAGGTGCGCTGGCGTGCAGATTCAGACTTTTCTTCTTGCTCAAGGCGCTTGCGCTTTTGATCCAACCACGACGAATAGTTCCCCTGCCAGGGGATGCCTTCGCCGCGATCCAACTCCAAGATCCAGCCCGCGACGTTGTCCAAAAAGTAACGATCGTGCGTGATGGCCACGATGGTGCCGGGAAATTCTTTCAAGTGGTGCTCAAGCCACGCCACGCTTTCGGCGTCCAGATGGTTGGTGGGCTCGTCGAGCAGCAGTAGATCAGGCTTTTCCAGCAGCACTTTGCACAAGGCCACGCGGCGGCGCTCGCCCCCCGAAAGCTTCGTGACGTCGGCTTCGGCGGGCGGGCACCTCAAAGCGTCCATCGCGATCTCAAGGGTGCGGTCGAGTTCCCACGCGTTGGCGGCGTCGATGGCGTCTTGCAGTTTGCCCTGCTCTTCCATCAGCTTGTCCATCTGCTCGGGCGTCATATCTTCGGCGAACTTGGCGTTCACTTCGTCGAAGCGCTTGAGCAGATTCTTGATGGGCGCCACGGCGTCCTCCACGTTCTGCACAACGTTCTTCTTGGGATCCAATTGCGGCTCTTGCGGCAAGTAGCCGATCTTGATCCCGTCCGCGGGGCGGGCTTCGCCGATGAAGCCTTTATCAACGCCGGCCATAATTCGCAGCAGCGTTGATTTTCCCGCGCCGTTTGAGCCCAAAACGCCGATTTTGGCGCCCGGGTAAAACGACAAGTAGATGTCTTTAAGAACTTGCTTGTTGGGCGGGTGAACGCGTCCCAACTTCTGCATCGTGAAGATGTACTGAGGAGCCATGTGGCGCGAATGTTATCCTAAAGGGCAAGTACCACAACCCCCGCGCACACCAGGACGCCTCCAATCAGTGCCGCCGGGCTTTGTCGCTGGTGAAGAAACGCCCAGGCGTAAATGACCGTGAAGGTGGCCGCCAAAGACGAAACGGGCGCAACAACGCTGATGGGCGCGTACCGACGGCCCAGTGCCACCGAAACGAAACCCACCGTTTCGGCCAAGCCGGTGATGATCACCAATTTCCAGGCCCCTCTCGGAGGCAACCCGAGCGGCTCTTTAAGCAGGCGGGCCAAGGGGATGCCAAGCAAAACGCACAGCAGGTAAACGGCAGCCGAAGCCCCAAAGGCGCCCAACGCCGGCGACACAAAACCGAACGTCGGGATCATGATGCCAAAGCCCACCGCCCCCGCGGCTGAGGCGACCACAGCGAACAACCCGCGCTTGCGCGCTCCGCCTTCGTCGCTGGCACCGCGTGTGGACGCCACGGCCACCACGATCACGCCCAAACACACCAGGCCCACCCCCACGTAGTGGTGTAGATCTGGACGTTCGCCCAAAACGATCACCGAAAACGCCGCCGCAATCATCGACCAGCTTGAGACGACCGGCACCGATACCGTCAGATCCGCCTTCTCAAACGCCGCGAACATGCCCGCGTACCCCAACAACCCCGAAACACCCGCCAGCGCCAACCACCCCAGATGAGACGCCGCCAAAGGCTCCGGCCGTTGGTCCAAGAACACCGCAGCACCCAGGGATGCGGCGGCGCCCACAAGCAGAGCGTAAAGCAAGGCGCGCGGCGCTCCGATCATCTTGCCGCTGCGCTGGATAAACACGTTTGCGACCGCCCAGCTGAGGCTCGTCAATAAGGCGAAGGCAATTCCAGGAAGCACTTCGACCTTGTATCACGCGGGTGCTTTAAGACCCGCGAATACGCTGTTCCAAAAGGTCGCGCAGACGAGCGCCGTTGCGAAAGCTCAGATGGTCAATCAAATGCACCTCGCCGTCTTTGGCCTCAAGACAAAGCTGTTGTTCACCGTCAACGAACAACAAGTACGGGCGGCTAAGTTCGTCATAGCGCCAGTTACGTAAGCCCCACGGCTCGCGCACGATCAGGCCCTTTTGGCACAGCAGGAGCACGCGCGGCTTCCACGGCTCCTCCGCGCGTGTGGGGATCGCCATCACGCCCGCCATCGCCGCAAACAAAGCGATGGCCACCACGCCCCACGGCTCGCCCCCCTGCACCCCGGTGACGGCCGCCACCAAGGCCAAGAACGCCGACATGAAAAGCCAACCCCGCAGCCTGCCGGCCTCCGGGTTCTGCTCCACAAACACCTGCACACCTTCGGGCACGCGGCCCGATTCAACAGTGAGCAACGCCTCAACGTTGGTCATGAGATTAAAATCGAGACAAACCCCCGCAAGCTTGAGGCGGGGGCACGCAAAAATCTTCGCCTCCCCGCGCCCTCACAAACGCTTTTGGGCCTCGGGTGAAGATGCTAAGGTCCGCCCCCACCCCCCCTCCCCGCATGGCACTCGACCGCCCCCTACTTATCGTGAACCCCCGCTCCGGCGGCGGCTTGTCGGAATCGCGCTGGGCCCGCTTGGCCGGGGCGGTTGCCGAGGGCTTGGGCCCCTTTGACACGCAGATGACCGAGCGGCCCGACCACGCGCAGGAGTTGGCGCGTGAGGCCGCCCTCGCTGGCCGCCACCTGGTGGTGGCCGTGGGCGGCGACGGCACGCTCAACGAAGTCGTCAACGGACTGATGGCGGCGGGCGCCCCGCGAACCACCGAGGTGGCTCTGTTGCCGCGCGGCACCGGCGGCGATTTTCGGCGAACGCTCGACCTACCCCACGATTTCACAAAGGCAGGACGCCGCATCGCTCAAAGCCAGGCAAAGCCCGTTGACGTGGGCTTGGTCAAGTACGTCGACCACAGCGGCCAACCTGCCAGCCGTTACTTCGTGAATGTATCGTCGTTCGGCTTTTCAGCGTCTGTCGCCAGCAAGGCCAACGCTTCCAGCAAAAAGCTGGGGGCCCGTAGCGCGTTCCTAGGGGCCACCGTCCGCACGGTGTTTGGCTACAGCAACCTCGATGTGCAGGTAAGCATCGATGACGCTGCCCCACTGCGGCGCACGGTGTTGTTGGGGGCTATAGGCAATGGCCGCTTCTTCGGCGGGGGTATGAAGATCTGCCCCGACGCGGTCCTCGACAGCGGATCACTGCAGTTTGTGGTGGTGGGAGATCTGGGTCTGGGCGCGATCGCCACAAAGATTCACCGTTTGTACGATGGCACTCACCTCAAGATCGATCGCGTGGATGGGCGACAGATCCGGTGCGTGTCCGTGGCGCCCGCCGAGGGGCAAGCGGCCGCCCCTGTGGAGGTCGACGGCGAAACGCCGGGGACATTGCCCGCAACGTGGGAAGTGATACCAGCGGCTTTGATGCTGCGCGCGTAGGTCACTTTACCTACGGTTTTAGGCGATCGTCCTTTTGGACGATGCCTAAGTCGTTAGAAAACTTCCATTCTAACACGCGAAGGCCTGTTTGGTCGTCGACGGGCCTGACCGGTCACGTGTTCAGAAGGAGTCGCTGTGAAACAGTTTCATGCAGCACTGAGTTTGATGGTGTGCGCTGCCGCCTCAGTCGGATGCCAAGGCTCGGTGGCACAGGACGACGGTCAAGGAGGCGAAGCAGGCGCCAGCCCTCCAGGAGCCGCGCCAGGTCCCATTGATGTCGAACGAGCCTGCAAGAGCGGCGCAAATGTTGGCGCGGGCAAATGGCGCCGCCTCACGACGGCTCAATACGAAGCGACCGTGAGAGATCTGCTGGGATTTCAGCCCGACACCAAAGGCTTCTTGCTCGACACCACGACGGGCCCTTTCGCCACCAACACAGAGCTACCTCCACAGGACACGGATGTTGAAAAATACAGCACAACAGCCGAAGGCCTGGCCAGCAAGGCGGTTGCGAACCTTGCGACCCTGATCAACTGCGACACGAAAGCCACCGGCGAAGACAAATGCGCCACTGAGTTCATCAAGACCTTCGGCGCACGCGCCTTCCGTCGTCCGTTGACGTCGGCGGAAGAAGCAGCGTTCACGAAGCTCTACACTGTGGGCAAAGAAGAAAGCTTCGCTACTGGTATCCGATTGGTGGTGGAAGCGTCACTGCAGTCACCAAGCTTTCTTTACCTCGTGGAGCAAGGCGAAAGCAGCAAAAGCGGATTGGCGAAACTGACCGACTATGAAGTGGCCACGCGTCTGTCGTACACACTGACCGGCACCATGCCCGACGCGCCTTTGTTCGCGGCGGCCAAGGCCGGCAAGTTGTCAACCGTGGACGGCATCCGCGAACAAGCTGACCGCTTGATGAGTACGACGAGGTTCGTCGACACGGCTGCGAAATTCCATGTGCAGTTGCTGGGCTTTGACGCCCTTACCCGTTCGGGGGTGGTGACCAAGGAAGCAGGCAAGTTCCCCGACTTTGACGACGTCATGCGGGCCGCCATGGCGGACGAGCCTACGAAGTTCGTAAACTATGTGCTCACCAAGGGCAGCGGCACGGTGGAAGAACTGTTGTCGGCGCCCTATGTGTTCCCCTTCGGCCCGCTGGCTAAAGTCTACGGCCCGGACGCCAAGGCAGACGCCGAAGGGCGCGCGGAGGTCCGCGACGGATCGCGCATGGGTTTGTTGACGTTGGCGGGTGTGCAGGCGTCTTCTCCCCATGTGCCCACAAAATACGCTGCCGTCATTCGCGGCCACCTCGTGCGTCGCGAGCTGCTGTGCACGCCAGTGCCACCACCCAACGTCGCCGTGAAGTTCGAGCCTCCACCCAATGCCGATCAGTTAACGCAGCAAGAGTTGCTTCGCGTCCACCAAGAAAACCCCACATGCAAGGGTTGTCACGAGTTGATGGATCCCATCGGGTTCGGCTTCGAGCACTACGATCTCATTGGCCGTTGGAAGGCGAAAAATGCCGATGGCACCGACATAAACTCTTCGGGGCAGTTTATCGGCATTGATGGTGAGCCGAGCTTTGGTGACACCCAAGAGATGTTGCGTGCGCTCTCAACGATGACAGAGGTGCGGTCGTGCTTGGGCACCCAGTGGTTCCGGTTCGCACTGGCGCGTGATCCGGAAACGGAAGACGCGTGCACCGAGGGGCAAATCCAGCAGGCCTTGCTTGACGGCAAAGGCAACTTGAAGGACGCCATTTTGTCGCTGGTTTCAAGCGATTCTTTCCGCAACCGCCGAGGGCAATGACATGAACCACTTCGGACTTTCACGACGGAAGCTGTTGGCGGCGCTCGCCAGTGCTGGTGCAGCCAGCCGCTTGGCACCTTTCGTTCCGGCCTCGGTGCGCGCGGCCGAGCCGCCGAAACGCCTATTGGTGGTGTTCTCCCCCATGGGATATCTGGAAAACTCATTCTGGCCCAAGGGCACAGCCACCGACTTTACCCTGGGCGAAACCATGACCGCGCTAAACCCATACAAGAGCAAGCTGCTGTACCTCGACGGCTTGATGCTGTACGGAGCGCAATGGTTCTTCCCGGATGACGACAACGAACATGGTTCGGGGCAGGCCATGGTGTTCACCGGCTCGAAGAAGGCAAACTTTTCCACGGGCCCTTCGGTTGACCAAGCCGTCGCAGATCACGTTTACGGACAAACTCCTACGAAGTTTCGCCATCTCGCGTTGGGCGTGAACGCACCCAGCCCCAGTGGGCATTCATCGTGCTTCTATTCAAAGGCGCAAACGCCCGTAAACGCGCAGAACGATCCAAGCGCCGCCTTCGATATGGTGTTCAAGGGCTTCTCACCCGGTGGGGCGCCGGTGCTCGACACCACGGCCATTGAACGAGCGCGCAAGCAAAAGCAAAGCGTGATCGATTTGGTCAAAGGTGACATGGATCGAATTTGTGCGTCTGCGGGGTCGGAAGATAAGCAGAAGTGCGCCTCGCACATGGACAGCATTCGCATGTTGGAGTCACGTTTGACGCAAGCCACAGGGAGCACAGGCGCGGTCACCACGGGCTGCACAAGTGTGCCCGCCAAGCCGGCCAGTGGAACGTTGGCGGCAAAAGTCGAAGCGCAGATGGACGTGATTACCGCTGCATTCACTTGCGACCTTACCCGCGTGGCGTCGCTGCAGCTTGGACATTGCGACGGCGGCTTGGACGAGATCCCTGGTATCAACCACCACGACACCACGCACGCGGTAGGCGACACAAAAGGCGCGGCCGGCGTGGTGGACAACCACAAGAAGATCGATCGTTGGTACGCCGATCGTTGGGCGCACCTGTTTGCCAAGATGGAAGCCGTCAAGGAGGGCAACGGAACCATGTTGGACAACACCTTGATCCTGTTTGGCTCTGACACCACCACAGGGCAATCATTGGAGGTGGGCGCTCATCAACATTGGCGCTTTCCGCTGTGGATGGCGGGCGGTAGCAACTTTGCCTTCAAAACAGGACGGCTGATCTCACTGCCGCACCCCAACCAAATGGGCAGCCCGGCGCAATCGGCGCAGTGGGTGGTGCACCAACGATTGCTCACTTCGATCTGCAAAGCGTTTGGCATGAACGTCGACACGTTCGGCACCAATGATCCGGGCAAGGGACCTCTGACGCAGCTCGGTTGAGCGGCACTTTCGCCATGTTCGAGCTGTTAGTCCTGACAGGCTCGGCGATACGTCTATAACTTCACGCAGATTTACCCGATCTTTTCTGCCTAGTCTGATCAGACGGAGGCCGAAATGATCCGAAGATTTGCTTGTAGTTTATGCATTACCTTTGGTTTGCTCGCGTGCGGTGGTTCGTCATCCACCAGCGAGTGTGACGACGGCGCGGACTGCGGCGGCAACGGTGGTGAAGCCGCCGGGGGCGATGGTGGCGAAGGACCCGCCGAGGGCGGCGGCGGCGGCAGCGGTGGAAGCGGCACCCCAGGTGGCGCCGCGGGTGGTGGCAGCGCAGGCGCCGCGTCTGGTGGCTCCGGTGGCGGCATAGGCGGCGCCGGAGGCTCTTCATCCACAGGAGGCACTGGTGGCGCCGGCGGCATAGGCGCGGCCGCGGGCGGCACGGGTGGCGCGATGGGTGGCGCCGGTGGAGGTGTCTTCACGGGCGATCCCAGCAAACCATGGAACATGCTGTTCATCGGCAACAGCTTCACCTTCAACAGCGGCATCGCCGACAAAACGAAGAACGTCGTGAACCAGGGCCAGACCACCATCAAAGTGAACAAATCCGAGCTTTCGGTCAACTGGTATCGCGGCCTGTACTTTCACTGGAACTTCGGAAACAACGTCAGCGGCGGCAACACGCTGCAACTCATCCGCAGCAAAGCTTACACGCACGTGGTTTTGCAGGATTTCATGCTGCATCCCACGGCCAAAGCTGAGATCAACATGGCCACGGGCGAAGGCACTTATGGGATGGACGTGGCCAGCGATTACGGCAAACGCTTCATCGACGAGATCAAAAAAGCTGGCCAGGTGCCTGTTGTGTGGGCGATCTGGCCAGAGCAAGACAAGCGCACGGATTGGGAAGCGTTAATCTTGGCCTATAAAAAGATCGCCAAGGACAACGGCGCGGTGTTCGTTCCTGCCAGCGCCTCTTGGTTATTGGCGCTCAAAGAACGGCCCAACCTCGCGTTTTGGGACGCGGATAAATTTCACCCGTCTTCAATGGGTGGATACGCCTGCGCTTGCGTGTTTTATGCCGTGCTCACAGGCAAATCCCCCGTGGGCAATCCCTTCATAAGCGGCATCGACGCTGACACCGCGCGCTTCCTGCAAGAGAAGGCGTGGCAGGCGTATCAGATGTACGGCAATTAGGCGGAGGCCTAAGCCGATAGCGGCTTGGCGCCGCCCAGGAAGTGGGCACGCAAATACGCAACGGTATCAAACAAGGTTTCTGTGGCTTCGCGTGGGGCGAAGCCCAGAGCCTTGTGCGCTTTATCAGACGAGAAATACCAGAAGTACTCGCCCATCTCGACGCTGGCGGGATCAACGGGCGCCGTGCGACCCAACGCTTTGTACACCGCCGATTGCAAATGCGAAGCGTAGAACGGCCAACGGCCCTTGCCCTTCACAAGCGGTCCGCGCACTTTGGTCAAGCGTTCTAGGCGGCCGAAGAACTCGACGAAAGACCAGTTGTAACCGCCGAGCAGGTAACGCTCGCCGGCCACACCTTGCGCCATCGCCACGGGCAAGGCCGCTGCCACGTCACGCACGTCCACAAAGTTGAGGCCGCCTCCCGGCGCGACCGGGATCTCTTGCGCCAAGAATGACAGCACATCTTTCGTGGATGACAGGCGATCATCACCCGGGCCCAACAGCAGGCTTGGGTTCACGGTCACGAGTTCCACCTTGTCGCCACACGCGCGGCGCGCGGCTTCTTCTTGATACAGCTTGCTGGCGTAGTAAGCCCACCGGACGATGATCTCGACGGGCGCGGGCGAATCTTCCGTGGGCATCTCGTCTTCGTTGCGCGCCACCGCAACAGTGCCGCTGGTGGACGCCATCACGATGCGTTTGATTTTGCGCTCCGCGGCCGCGCGGCACAGAACGCGGGTGCCTTCGACGTGCACCTTATACATCTCGTGCGCGTCATCCTTCTTGCGCGAGACAAAGCCAGCCAGGTGATACACGTGGCTCACGCCTTCAAGCGCACGCGCCACATCATCGGCCTCGGTGACCGAGCCGGTGACCACGTCAACGCCCAGCGCCTTCAAACGCGTGTTCCCCTTGCGGACTAAGACGCGCAAGCTTTCGGGCTTGCCCGCGTCGCAAAGCTTCTCGATTAAGTGGGATCCCAGAAATCCCGTGGCGCCTGTAACCAGCGTTTTCATTTTTCCGCCGACGTGTGCTTCTTGTGTTTGTGAGGGTGATGGCCCGCGGCCATCGCCGCTTCCAAGGCCTTCTTCTTCGAGGGCGCCGCGATGGCTCCCAAGCGCTGGCCATCCCAGGCCGCCTTGACCGTTGCCACGTCAAACCGCAGCGCGTGTTTGTCGCGGATGCCTTCCACGATCCTTTGCACCAAGCTGGCCGTGAGCTTCCAGCCATCCTGTTGCGAAAGGCCTTCGCAAACGGCGTCAATGAAATCGACGGTCAAGAACGGCCCGAACGTCACGGCCACCTTGCGCTTACGCGGAATCGTTTTGCCCTTGGGCAACGCATCGAATGTGCCATCCACATACGCAGGCAAGATCCCGACGCGCGCCCGCGCCGCCAAGTAGCCGAGGCTCGGCAAGAAATCGCGCATCGCGCCCGTTGTAGACCGGGTGCCTTCCGGGAAGATCACCATGCTGCGCCCGCGCCGCAGAACTTCTTCGGCGCGTTCCAGCGACTGACGCACAGAACCCGCGCGCTCCATCGGGACCAAGTTGGTGAAGTTCTCGAAATACGCGCGCCGCCACTTGTCCGAAAAAAAGTAGTCGGCCGCCGCCAAGGACGCCAGGTTCTGCCCCGCATCGCCTAAGGCCACTTTGATGAGGCCCATGTCGAGGTGGGATTGGTGATTCGCCGCTACGATGAACGTTTCGTTCAGCGGGATATGTGCCTCGCCCGCGATGGTTGGATCGAGGGCGCGTTCGTAGAACAGCTTTTGCCCCAAACCCAGGGCTTTTTTCCCCAGATCAGCCACCGGAGACGGCACGGGGATCTCACCCTCTTTGGCCAACACGGACAGCTTGCGCTTGGCCGCGGCCTTGCGCTTGGGTGAAGCCGACGACAAACGGCTATCGCTGACGATGCGGAACAAGCCTGCCACATCCGGTGCGCCCGTGAAATCCGTGTCGGGCGGCAAGTGCACACCTTCATCTTCAAGCGCCGATGCAAGTTCGGAATACATCAAGCTATCAAACGCCAGCATATCCACCCGCGTGCCCAGGCTGATGTCGTTGCGCGATTTGCCAGCCACGCGTGCCACCACATCCATGAACCACTCGGCCCCCGATTTGTCGGCTTTCCCCTTCGACACCTCGCCCGTTTGCGACGCAGCTTCGTGGCGCCGTTTCAACTCGGCCATCACCTCGCGGCGCTTGATGCTTCGCTTGGCGGTGCGAGGTAGATCGCCATCCCAAAACTCAAGCAGCTTCACACGCTTCCAAAACGGCAGCGTCTGCGACACCACGCGGAAGTGTTCTTGAATCTGTGAACGCACCTCTGCGGGTGTCAACAGCGGCTCTTTGTCGAAGTCAGGAACCACGGCACAGGCCACGTGTTCACCACCGCCATCGGGAACGCCAACGACTGACATTTCCTTGATCAGAGGGAAGTCGCGGTAAAGCTCTTCGATCTCATCGGGGTAAACGTTCTTGCCGTTCGAGTCGACGATGATGTCTTTGGATCGGCCCACCAAGAACAGGTTGCCGTCGTCATCGAAGCGACCGAGATCGCCCGTGTGGAACCAACCATTTTGAATGGCCTCGGCCGTGGCTTGTTCGTCTTGCCAATAACCCGCCATGACGTTGCGGCCGCGCGCGATGACCTCGCCCACCCCGCCCGCGTCCGGATCCGCAATTTTTACTTCCACGCCGGCCAGCGGTTTGCCCACTGAACCTGCGATGGGTTTGCCTTTGGGCGTGGTGACCGTGAGAACAGGCGCCGTTTCTGTCAGGCCATAGCCCTCGAAGAAGTCGAAGCCCAAACCATAGAAGCCTTTAAGCACATCCGCTGGCAACGCCGAGCCGCCGCTGATGAGGTAGCGGATGCGGCCACCAAAGCCTTCGTGCACCGGGAAGAACATCATCACGCCCAAGTTCAAGCCCACGCGCGAACGCAGCTCGAAGTTGGTTTTGACAAGCGCTTCCACCACCTTGCCCAACACAGGCGACTTATCGGAGAAGCGCGACAGCACGCGCCGCCGCAAAAGCTCCCACAACGCCGGCACGCCGACGATGGCCGTCACGTGCCCGCGCTTCATCACGCGCGAAATGGCATCGCCCGTGAGCTCGTTCAGGTAACTGATCTGCGCGCCCTTCGAAAGCGGCACAAGCAGGCCCGTGGTGAACTCGAATGTGTGGTGCAACGGCAGCACCGACAGCATGCCGTCGTGCACGCCGAACTCGAACACCTTCAGCAATTCCGAGACCATGAAGGTCAAATTGCGGTGGGTGAGCATGACCCCCTTGGGCTTGCCCGTGGTGCCCGACGTGAAGATCAGCGACGCCACAGCGTCCGCGTTGGATAACTTCGGGAACTGCGCCTTGCGCGCGTCCTCAACGTCCAGCGGCGTAAGCGCAAACACTTCCGTCATGCTCCACAGCCGTGTGGGCAATTCAGCGGTCTTCAGCGCCGCGCCTAATTTCGAGCGCTTTTCGAGCAAATCGTCGCCGCCAATGAGGCCCACGGCGCCTGAGGCGCGCGCGATGTTCACCAACTCGTCAACGGTCGACTCATGGCCCACGGGCACCACTGTGCCGCCGGCCTTCAAGATGCCGAAGTACGCCATGCTCCAATCGGGTGCGTTCTTCGCGAACAACATCACGCGATCGCCCTGCTTGACTTCGTTGCCTACCAGGAACGCACCCGCCCGGCCGGCCAACTCCTGCAGGTTTTCGTAGGAGTAAACCTCTTCGCGATCGCCCCGATCCATGCGCATCGCCGTGCGCGTGCTGTTGAGCTTCGTCGACGTATCGAAGAGCTCCAGCAGGTTGGTGAAGGCGTAGATCGATTTGGGCTTCGGCGCGAACGTCGCGTCGAGCTCCGGCAACACCCACTTCGCCAAGCCTGGGAAGTGAATGTTGATGAAGTAATCGTACCAATCGAGCGACTCGGGGTTCCAGTTGAGCAGCTTGCGATCGGCTTCGGGCATGCGCTCACGAATGGCGCGCACGTTGTCGCACCGGAAGATGTATTCGTTGTCGCGCGTAAACGGCAAGAACAGATCGATGTTGCTCTCGGCTTCGCCGGTCACACGCATCACCTCGTCCACGCCCTTTTTCATGCGGTCGATGAGCGCGCCGAACCGCTCGCCGCCCCATTCGGGCCGCATCTTGTCGAGCGCGGTTGAAACCTTGCCCACAATCTTGCGGGCCGTGGGAAACGACCAGCGTTTGTATTCTTCATAAGGTACGCCGCGCATTTCCATGCGGGCCAACAGTTCATTGACGAACTTGTTGCCGATCTCTTTGTCTTGCAGGCGTTGCCGCTTGTAAAGACCGGTTAGTGTGCCCACGCGGTTGATGTTGCAAGCGTTCACGTCGCCCGCGGCCAATTGATGCACAAGCGCCGGCTGTTCCACGCACGCCTGCGCCGCCACCATCAACATGCCCGCGCAGATGTGATCCACGGGCACCATATCCAACACGAGCTTGCTGGACGTGGGCACCATGTGGTTGCCCTTGAGCGCCAAATAAACCAGCGGTGCCGAAGTGGTGAAGCCTTCGTTCCAGCCCGGAAATGGATAAGATTCCGAGCTTTCAACGATCGCCGGACGCACAATGGATCGCACGATGTCGGTCTCGCGTGCCACCAGCTGGTCGCCCATGCTCTTGGTGTACGTATAGATGTTGGGCCAGCCCCATTCGGCGGCGCGCTCCATGCCCCGGCGGGTCAGCTCGTTGCGAATCCAGTCTTTGCGCTCGCGCGCGACGGCCAAGCGCAGCGTGCCTTCGTCATCAGGATCGCGTCCCTGATCCAACAAACGTTCGCGGGCTTGTTTGCGCAAGCGCGCCAAGATCTGCGCGTCGTTGGCCTGCGCGCGCACTTCTTCAGCGATGCGCTCGTTGTCGACGATCTCTTGCTCCACCGAGAACTTGGTGCCCGGCATCTTCTTGTGGTTGGGAAAGTAGCCGTCCAGCTCTTCGCTTTCCCACACTTCACCGGAACGGTTGCCCGCCACGAAACAGGTGGACACGTGCACCAGCGCGGGCCGCTTCATGCGCTTGACGAACGCAATCACGTTGCGTGTGCCTTGCACGTTTGTGCGCAAGGCGGATTCAACGGGCGGGTTGAACGTCACACGCCCCGATGAGTTCAGCACCACGTCGATGTCGGCGGCCACCGCGGCGGCCTGTTCATCGGTCATGCCGAGGTTGGGCTCGGTGATGTCACCGTCCACAACGCGCACTTTTTCCTTCAGAAACTTCGCGAGTCCCTCAGCGCCGCCAAACTTTTCCCGCAATGGGTTGAACACGGGCGATGGCACCACGCTGTTCCAAAAGCGCGTTTCGCTGTCGGTGCCGGAGCCCCGGCGCACCATCACGTAAACGCGGCCGATGTCGGGGAAACGATCCAACAGCATGCCCAAGGCCACCTTGCCCACGAAACCCGTGGAGCCCATGATGAACATCTTGCGGCCACGGTAGATCTCGCTGACCGAAAGCAGATCGGCCTTCACCGGCAGATTGGCAACGGAGGATTTACGATCGGATGATGCGGCGGCCTCGGACGGCCGCTTGGCGGGAGTTGAAGGGGAGCGTGCCATAAAAGCGCCTTATTCGACGTCGGTCATAACGATCGGAGGGTGGTGCATCATCGTGATCGAGGCGCCTGGCCCGATAAAACTGCGTGCGTTCGAAATCGCTTCGGTCAACGATTCGGCGCGGTCCCAGCCCATCATCGCGGGCACGTGCGCGTTTTCAGCGCCGGCCAAAATCACCTTGCCCACGTGCTGGCGGCCGTTCTCGCCCCAGTACCACATGAAGAACGGGTGCGCGCCGTGGTACGCGTTGCCCCGGCGGTACATCTCGATGTAGCTCGGGTTCTTTGCGAACTCTTCTTCGTACTTGTGGCGCAGCTTCTCGGCGTCACGCGTTTCGGGCAGCAAGCGATTGAAGAACTCGATGTAGCTTGGGTGCTGGACGTGATCGAATTCGTCGTACCCGGGGTGGCACAAGATCAGCGCCCCACCCGGCCGCAACAGCGGTTTGCCGCGGTAGAAATTGTGGAAATACCCCAAGCCCATCACCTGAACCAAAAGTGGGTTCAAGATTGAATTGATGTTGTAGGGCGAGATGAATGGCACGCCACAGATCAAGATGTCGGCTTGCCCGCGCACGTTGACGCTGTATTGCTCCCAGTTCTTCTCCAGGATCTTCTGGTGAACCAGTTCCGTCTGGCCGGCGTGGCAAGCAATCAATTGATATTGTGCCGGCACACTATGAAATAGCTTCCGCTTCGCCGCGCGTGGCATCTTCGACAGCGCCCAGCGGGTGCCCTCGAACTTCACGCGGTCCACTTCCGTGAACTCGTCTTCGTTCTTGGTCAGGAACGACATGGGGCTGCCGAACATCCGGTTGTTGAGCGCCGTTTCGATGTGGAACACCTTCATGTTGGCATCCACGATCGCGCCCATGCGATCCACCTTCTTGGCCAACATTGACTTTTTCGGATCCATGTAGCTGTCAGACTGGCGAATCGTGTGCGGCTCGTGGTGGGCGCGCAAGCTTTCGTAATCGCACAGGCCCACGGTCACCGACTTGTGGCCGCCATCCATCGGCACCAAGTTGATGTTCACGTAGATCACCAAATCGCTTTCCACAGCACGGCGGGACAGGTTCACAACCTCGTTGTGCTCCGTCTTGCCCATGTGGACCATGCCGTCGGGATCTTCGGCATCGTGGTTGTAGAAGCGATCAGGGTAAAACGCGTCGAAAATCTTCTTGCCGACCATCCGCTTCATTTCAGCGGCGGTCATGCGGCGGTGAAGCGACGTGGCCACGATAATGTGCACGTCATCAACGCCGTTGGCGTCAAGCTGCTCAAGCAAGATCTCAAGCACGGTCTGCCGCACGTCAGGCGTCACCATGGGCGGCAACGGCAAGCTGATGTCGTCGACCGCGATGGTCACCTTCATCCCAGGAGCCAACTGGGCGTACAGCGGATCTTGACCGAGCGGGTGGTTGATGGCGTATCGAATCGCCGCGCCGGGGTTGGCCAGGCCTTCGATGGGCGGCTTGGGATAAATCACGCGCGTGCCAACCGGCAAGTCCTCAAGCAACAGGTCTTCACCCGCCCAAACAATGCGGGGGGCCGAGTTGGAGTCGATGTATACGACTTGGTCGTCCTCTTTGTGACGAGGCACGGGACCACGGGAAGTCTTCAGCTGTTTCATCAGCGGTTCGTCCTGATAGGGGGCGGGCGGTGGGTGTTGCAGGGCGGGAAAAAATCGGCGGGCTGCGCTACTTAGCGCAAATCCAGCACCGGCCAATCATGTTGCAAAGCTGTGGCGCGCAGACGAAAGTCGGGGTTGACCGCTGCGGGGTGGCCGACGACTGAAAGCATAGGCAGATCGCTCATGCTGTCGGTGTAGGCGTAACAATCAGAAAGGTTCAGCCCTTCTTTTTCGGCGTAGATGCGCATCCAGCTGGCCTTGGACGCCGCGGCCATAATTGGCGGCTTTAAGCGCCCCGTGGCCACGCCGTCTACGAACTCGAGGTGATTGCACACGCAATCGTCGAAGCCGAGGTGCTTGAGCAACGGACCCACCGTGTAGTTGAGGGCGCCGGTGACCAGCACTTGCCGTAGGCCAAGGCTTTTCGATTTTTGGATGAGCGAATACGCCCCCGGATAAATCGAATCCTTAAGCACGTTCTCGAAGAGCTCTTCTGAGAGGTACCGCAGGCGGTCCTCTTCTTCGCCCTTGTAACGTGTAAAGAACAAGTCGTTGAAAAAACGCCGGCTATAAAAGTCGGCAGCCATAAAGAACGGCACTGACAAAGCCAGTGAGGCGCTGCGCGTCACGCTGCGCAAAAGCCCTTGTTGATTCCGCGCTGTATGCGCGAAAGCGTGCACCAAGTTTGTGCGCACCAAGGTGCCGTCCAAGTCATAAAACGCGGCCGCGGCCATTGTGGAAGCGTGCGTATATCACAACAGGCGCCAAGGTGTGCACCTTCGATAAAAAGCTGTTGAGTCACGTCGCGTCATAACCCACCCCGCCGCCACTGGAAACTCGGCTTATGCTACCCGCGTGTTCGACACCCACTGCCACCTGGACGACGAAAGTTACGACGCCGATCGCGCGGCGGTCCTGGCTCGTGCCGCCGCGGCCGGGGTAACCGACGTGCTGGTGCCGGCGATCCGCCCATCAACCTTCGGTGCGCTCATCGAGAAGATGGCGATCCCCTCGCCCGTGCGCCTTCACCTGGCGCTCGGGTTTCACCCCCAAGTGGTGCCGGACTTAACCCCGGGCGAATGGGATGCGCTCAACGATCTATCGGCGGCGCTCGTCCGTCACAAGGCGGTGGCGGTGGGCGAATGCGGCTTGGACGGCCCCACCGGCCACATCGAAGCCCAGGATCGGCTGTTCCGCGCCCACATTCGCATCGCCCGGAACTTGCGCCTGCCCCTCATCGTTCACGCCTTCCGAACGCATGAACCGGTGCTGCGAGCCCTCAAGGAAGAGCGCGCGCATGAAGTGGGCGGCGTTATTCACAGCTTCAGCGGCAGCCCCCCGCTCGTGGCTCGGTATGTGGATCTGGGGTTCGCGTTGTCGTTCGCCGGCGCGGTCACTTGGCCACGCGCCAAGCGGCCTTTGGCGGCTGCCGCCGTGGTGCCCGAGCATGCACTGCTCGCCGAAACCGATGGTCCCGATCAATCGCCCTCACGGCTGCGGGGTCAACGCAATGAACCCGCGGCGGTGTCTGATGTGGTGGCGGCGCTCGCACAGCTGCGGGGCCAGCCAGTCCAGGATGTGGCCCGTAAGTTACAATCAAACGCGGAACGAATTTTCCGATTGAGCACAGCTACTTAAGCGACGTGCCGCGAAGGCCGATGGTGTCTTCGTGGAAGATTCCGGAGGGACCACCTTACGAGGTCGTTTCCGGCTGCAGGAATGCATCGGACAAGGCGCCATGGGCGCCGTTTGGCGCGCCCATGATTTGCTAACGCAAGAGCTGGTCGCGGTGAAGCTGCTCAAGACGCCTAACCCTGCGGCAACTTCGGTTTTCCTACGCGAGATCGAAACCCTGGCCGAGCTGCGCCACCCGCACATCGTGGGTTATGTGGATCACGGCCTCGCCGAATCGGGCTCGCCTTACTTGGCGATGCAGTGGTTGCAGGGCGAAGATCTGCAGGCACGTCTGCTGAGACAATGCCTCACCGCCGACGAGGCGATTGTGCTGGCCGAGCAGGCCCTTTCCGCATTGGCCGTGGCGCACGGGCGCGGCATCGTGCACCGCGATTTGAAGCCCGCCAACATCTTCCTTTGCGATGGCCTCATCACGAACATCAAATTGGTGGACTTCGGCATCGCTACGCGTGTGCTTGCCGGCGCCACGGATCGCAGCCAGTTGGCGGTTGGCACGCCGCTTTATATGTCGCCTGAGCAAGCGCGCGGTCTGGCTGACATTGATGGCCGCTCAGATTTCTTTTCCTTAGGGTCGGTGCTTTATGAGGCCATCACCGGTGCGCCGCCCTTTGGAGGAGCCACGTCCATGGCTGTGCTGGCGAAGGTGTGTATCGACGAACCAGAGCCGCTGCGATCCCTGTGCCCTTCTGTGCCTGCAAAGCTTGAGGAATTGCTTGGCCGCATGATGGCCAAGCTGCCGTCGCAACGCCCGCAAGAAGCGGAGACGTTGATGCACATGTTCGCCAACCTGGCCACGACCCGCACGGGCGAGATGCCGGCCTTCACGGATTCGTTGTCGATGGATGAACAACGCGTGGTGGCCGTGCTGATGTCGTCGTCGCGCTCGCTGGGCAAAGACTGGAGCCTTGCCAGACCGGATCAAACCAAAGACGTGGGCACCACGCCGGTCAACGATTTGCCCGAAACGCTCAAAGCTTCACTTGCGCAGCTGGACGCGCAAATCAACCAACTGGTGGATGGAACGTTGCTGATCACGTGCCAAGGCAAAGGCACGGCAAGCGAGCTGGCCACCAGCGCCACCCGCTGTGCGCTGGCGTTGCGACGTCACAATGCACTTGCCAGCACGTCGATGTCATTGGGCAAAGCCGTGGTGCGACAGGGGTTGCCGCTTGGCAAACTGTTGGATGACACCAGCTCGCGGCTCGCGAGCACCGCACCGGGAGCCGTATCGCTTGACGATGACATGGCGTCGCTGCTTGAGCGTAGCTTCGAGGTGCTTTACGCAGGTGACAAATGGTTGCTCGTCGACGACATCACGCCGACCCCAGCGCCGGTGAACGTGCACGCGAAGGAGCGCTTGTTCGTTGGCCGCAGCGATGAACTCCAACACCTTACACAATTGTTCGCAGAGGTACGGCAAGCGAACGCTCCACGCGCCGTTGTGTGGCAAGCCGAAGCGGGCGTGGGCAAAAGCCGCTTGGCATCGGCCGCTCTCACTCACCTCGGCGCGCACGCAGAATTTCTCGTGTGGCGAGCGCAAAGCGACACGTTGCAAGCGGCGACGCCGCTCGGTTACGTGCGTCAGCTTGTGATGAACGCCATGTCCATCCAAGAGGACACGCCTCGCAAAGCGCTGCGAGAGATCGTTAGCCGCTTCATGGAAAGCGGCGGCACGCTGGTCGACGTTGCCCAGTCATGTGTTTATCTATGTGAGCTGTTGGGTGCCGTGCCCAACACCGATTCTGAACATCTGCTGCGTCCTGCGCGCAACGACCCACGCTTGATGGCAGAACAGATGGCGTTCGCCGTGGGGGACGCGCTCAAGCTGGCCACGGCGCGTGCGCCTGTCGTGCTGCTGTTGGATGATCTGCACTGGGCGGACGCGGCGTCGATCAAGCTCTTGGGCTCCGCTTTGTCACAAGCAAGTGCCTGCCTCGTCATCGCGTTGGCGCGGCCTGAACTTTCGGAGCGTTATCCATCGCTTTGGGAAGGCCTGGCACCATCGCGGCGCACGCTGGAACCATTGTCAGCCGAAGATGCCGCTCGGTTGATCACGCAGCTATTGCCCTCAGGCGGCTCCACCCCAGCGGAGTGGATCGCCGAACGCGCGGATGGCAACCCCTTTTACATCGAAGAGCTTGCGCGCGCTGTGCGACGGCGCGGCAAATCGCAAGTGCCAGACGCCGTGCTTGGAACGGTGCAAGCGCGTCTTGGCGATCTTCCTGCACCTGCACGTCGCATTCTGCGCGCCGCCAGCATCTTCGGCCGGCAGTTCGTGCAGCCAGCGTTGTTCCCGCTGCTCGGCAAAGAGGATTGCGATGATCTTGATCGATGGCTCAAGTTTCTGATTGAAGAAGAAGTTCTTCAATCGACGGGCAGAGCCACCTATCGCTTTTGGCATGAGCTTACACGAGAAGCGACCTACCAAAGCCTTACGGCGGGTGACCGCGTGTTGGGGCACAAGCTTGCGGGCCGTTGGTTGCAAGACGAAGGCAGCACGCCCCCGTCGGTCCTATTGGAGCACTTCACACGTGCCGGCGATGTGCCACGTGCGTGCGCGTTGGCCGAAGCCGCCGCCAACCAAGCCTACGGCGCCGGCGACCTTGAAGGCACGTTGGGCTTCGTCAGCCGCGCCTATGGGCTGCAACCCGACAACGCCCAGCTCGCCCGCTTGTCGCTGCTCGAGGCACGCGCGCTGCGTTGGATGGGACGCTTGCAAGACAGTTGGCCACCAGCCCAGAAAGCCATCAGCCTGTTTACGCCCAATTCAGCCGACTGGTACACCGCGATTGAATGTGGCGCGGCGGTATTGGGTGACAGTGCCAACGCCCAAACACTGATGGATCTTTCGTTCACGGCGCTCGATGGCGAGACCATTGACGACGTTTCCGTTGATGCACGTGCCATGGCGTTGGCCGCCATCTCTGGTGGTTTGATGACCAGTGAATTTTTGCAACACGCGGAGACGTTGCTGCAGGAGGCAGAGACGGTGGATGGTGCGCTGCTGCGGCACGAAACCAAAGCGCGCCTTGCGATCATCCGCGGCGCCACAGAGCGCCGCTGGGGCCGCCTGGGTCAAGCGCGCGCCCATCACCACCGCGCGCTCGAAGAGGCCCGCTTGGCCGGGGACGAGCTCTTAGAGGTGGAAGCACGCAACACACTCATCTCAACCATCATGTTGGCTGGCTTGTTCGATGAAACGCTCGAGCTCTTGCAGCCCAGCCTGGTCTTCGCCCGCCGCATCCGCTCGCGTTTGTTCGAGGCCTTGGCGGCCGCGAATGTGGGCATCGTGAACATGTACCGCGATGAAGTGGCTGCCGCGCGACAGGCTTACAGTGAAGCCGCGGCGGCTTTGCAGGGTTTGGGTGCCACGTGGCTTGATCTGGGGCTTGGGCTATTTCGCGCGCAGCTGGCGCTCATGGAAAACGATGTTGAATCCGCCTCGCGTTATGTGCAGCCGTTTGCCGAGGATCCCCAAGTGGCCCGGCCGTTGCGGCCCTACGCGCTGGCGCTTACGGCACGGGTGAGAATGCGCGAGGGCAATTCGCTTGAAGCCTTGCGCTTGGCCGAAGAGGGCCGGCGCATGATCGATGACGAGGGCGTGCCCGTTGAAGACGGCGAAGCGTATCTGCGCCTCACCTTGTGCCAGGCGCTGCTGGCCGTGGGCAACAAGGAGCGCGCTTACCAAGTGCTGACCCACGCCGTACAAAAGCTTCAACGATCAGCCGAAACGATGGGCGACGAAGTTCTGGCCACCGCCTTCCTCAACATTCCCGAACACCAAGCCATCTTCGCGCAACACGCCGAGATGACCGCGCAGTCACAAGGCGCTGGTTAAGGCCGTGACGATGCAACTTTGGAAGGCGGTTCACCCGCCATTAACCACGTAGCGATCCATTCAAGACGCGCGTCCTCTGCCAGTTGCGGCCAAGCCGCGAGCATGAGCTTAGACGCGGGTGCACGCAAACCAGCTTCCAACAACAAACCAAAAGCCCAACGCCGTTGCTTCGGATCCACCGCGGCCACCGTGGTATCCACGTCGGCAGCTGCCATCGCGTGGCTGGCAAGCACTTTGAAAGCGGGATCAGCGTCGTCGGTCAATGTGGCCGACACCGCTTTTGCAAAGCGATCAGAGCGCCGCCCAACCGCCATGGCTGCCGCTCGGCGAATCTTTGCGTCGTCCTTCTTCAAAAACCGCCGCAGCATCTCCGCCGACGCTTCAGTGCTCATTTGCCCCAGCTCTTCGCTCAACGCCTCATAGATCTGCGGGTCCTTCTCTTTATACACAAGGTAGAGCTGCTCCAAACCCTTGTCGCCAGAAGACCTCGCGATGCCGGCGTTGATCGCAGCGCGCACGGTGACGTTCGGCTCCTTCATGATGGCGGTGAGGCCGTACAACGCACGCAAGCCGCGATCGGGTTGTGCCCACGAACGAATGGCAGCCGCGCGGACTTTCACGTTGGCGTCGTCCATGGCCTTCTTCGAAGCCACGCGGGCTTCTTCGCTGTCGCTTTTCGCCAAAGCGGCCAAAGCCAAGATACGTTCTTCGGCGGGCGCCGTCGTATTCATCGCCAAGGCCGCCAGCGTGCCTAAGCAAGCTTTGTCGAAATGAACGCCGAGCGCATGCAAAGCGGCGGCGCGCGCTTCAGCGCTCTTGTCACCCAGCGCCTTCTTCGCCACCGGGCACACGGCCTGCCCCGACAAACCCAAATGTTGCCAAAACGCCGGCGGCAGCTTGCCTGCTTCCGCCAACGCAGCCAATTGCGCGGCGGCCTCACGGTTGCCCGTCTGTGCAAGCGCCGCCACACCCGCAAGGCTCGCCTGCTTGTCTTTGCTTGTGCTTACGCGCTTGAGCCAGTGTTGACCGAACACGCTCACGGCCTTGTCATTGCCGTCGGCAACCGCCTCGGCCAAACGTTCCAAAGCGCGCGCCTCACGCCCTTGACTGATCAACGTGGGAATGGCTTGCTCAGGCGGCAAGTGCACGTCGCGGAACTGCAAATCCGAACACGCACCATCTTTGCGCGCAAACACCCAGACCGCGTGCAGGTTGCCATCGTCCGAAAGCAAAGCCGGATCGATCTTCGCCACGGGCCCCGTATCAAGCGCGATGTCTTTGGCGGCTTGGTCCAAACCATCGGCGCCCGAGGGCGTGCCAAGGTCAACCGATACGAACCTGCCCTTGCGATCTACGATCACGTCCAGCACCACCTGCCGGCTCTCATCGTTGGCGGGATCGTTGGCCGGCAGTTGCGCTTTGGCCATGGGCACAAAGTTTCGTGTCCACCGCTTTTCACAGCGAGCCACCAAGGTCTCGCGCAAAGCGGTTTCCGGATCAGGCTTCGCCACAACCTCGGCCCCCAGCGCCGCCGCGGGCACCAAAAGGCTTCCTCCCAACAACAGGCCTGCCAACCATTTTTCTAAGGGCCGCCGTGAGTGCATCAACAGAATAAATCGGCGGTCGGGACACCAAACATTAGGCGTTGAACTGCACGTTCGCGCAGTACAAAGCCTTCACTGTCGGGCCGACCCCAAAACAAGTAAGTCCGAAACCCCGCGTGGAGGTTCCGGACTTACAAACGAACTTGATGTGGTTGGAAAACCGAGAAGCTTACTTGGCTTCTTTTTCTTTCTTGGCCTTGAACTCAGCGATCATCGCGTCACGCACCTGGCGAGGCACCTCGGCGTAGCGCTTGAACTCCATCGAGAACTCGCCTTTGCCTTGCGTGCCGGAGCGCAGGTCGGTGGAGTAACCGAACATGTCGTTCAAGGGAACTTCCGCTTGGGCGCGCACGAAGCCTTCTTCCTTGTCCGTGGACACGATTTGCCCGCGGCGTTGGTTCAGCTGGCCAAGCACGTTGCCCTGGAATTCCTCAGGGAATGTGACTTCAACCAGCATGATGGGCTCGAGGATGGTGGGGTCAGCCTTCATGTAAGCCTCGCGGAAGCCCATGATGCCGGCGGTCTTGAACGCAAGCTCGGATGAGTCGACGGCGTGGTATTGACCGTCGTTCAAGGTGCACTTGACGTCCACGATGGGGAACCCAATCAACGGGCCCTTCGTGATCGCCTCGCGGAAACCCTTATCAACCGCAGGAATGTATTCACGCGGGATCACGCCGCCCGAGATCTCGTCCACGAACTCGTAAAGCGCGCCGCTTTCGGCCACGTTCGGCTCGATGAAGCCCGCCACGCGGGCATACTGACCCGAACCACCCGTTTGCTTCTTGTGGGTGTAGTTGTAGTCGGCCTTCTTCTTGATCGTCTCGCGGTAGGCCACCTGTGGCTTGCCCGCGATCACTTCGCAGCCGTACTCGCGCTTCATACGCTCGATGTAGATCTCGAGGTGAAGCTCGCCCATGCCGCTGATGATGGTTTGTGCCGACTCTTCGTCGCGGTGCACGCGGAAGGTGGGATCTTCCTTCGTGAAGCGGTTGAGCGCCTTTGAGAAGTTGGTGGCGTTCGCCTTATCCTTCGGCGTAACCGCCAACGAGATAACGGCGTCAGGCACGTGCATCGACGTCATGGTGGCTTCAAGCTGACCGTCAGTAAACGTATCGCCTGACGCGCATTCCACGCCGAACAACGCCACGATGCCGCCGGCCTCGGCCGATTCGACGTCGTTCATTTCGTTCGAGTGCATACGCACCAAGCGAGGAATCTTGACCTTCTTGTTGCCCGCGGAACAGTTGTAGATGAACTCGCCCTTGTTCATCTTGCCTTGGTAGACGCGCATGTACGTCAACTGGCCGTAGCGGCCATCTTCCAACTTGAACGCAAGCGCCACCAAGGGCTTGGTCGCATCGGACTCAAGCTTGAAACGCTCTTCGCCCTTCTTTTGATCGAGCGCGAAGTTGTTGACCTCGGTTGGGTTCGGCAAGAAATCCGAAACGCCGTCGAGCAAGAGCTGCACGCCCTTGTTTTTATAGGCCGAGCCCATGAACACCGGCGTTGCCTTCAAGGCAATGCACGCGCGGCGAACGGCCGCCATGATTTCGGCTTGGGTTGGCTCTTCTTCAGCCAAGAACTTCTCGGCCAAGGTGTCGTCAACTTCGGCGATGGCTTCGATCATGGCTTGACGCGCAGCCTTGGCCGCATCGACATGCTGTGCGGGAATTTCTTCTTCGCGGATGTCTTCGCCGTTGTCGCCGTCGAAGTAAAAGGCCTTCATCTTGACCAAGTCAACGAGGCCTTCGAGGCGATCTTCTTCGCCCATCTGGATCTGCATCACGACCACGTGGTGGCCGAGCTTCTCTTTCAACTGCGCGGCCACGCGCGCGCCGCTGGCTCCCGCGCGATCAAGTTTGTTGATGAACGCCAAGCGCGGGACGTTGTAGCGGCGCATTTGCCGATCAACGGTGTACGACTGCGATTGCACACCAGCCACGCCACACAGAACGAGCACAGCGCCGTCGAGCACGCGCAACGCACGTTCCACTTCCACGGTGAAGTCCACGTGGCCCGGGGTGTCGATCAAGTTGATGTTGATGTCTTTCCACTCACAGTACGTGGCGGCCGACTGAATGGTGATGCCCTTTTCACGCTCAAGGTCCATCGAGTCCATCTTCGCGCCGACGCCGTCTTTGCCGCGGACTTCGCTGATCTTGTGGATCTTGCCCGTGTAAAAGAGAATGCGCTCAGACAACGTGGTTTTGCCCGAGTCGATGTGGGCAGAAATTCCAATATTGCGGATTTTGTCGATGGACGGCATGACGGTGGGGTCTTCCTCGTGTGAATTCTAAAAAGGCGCGGTAGTTTAAAGCAGGTTCAGGACCGCACTGCAAGGCAAACTCTTGCCAAGTCAACGCGTTGCACACCCAGGTGGCAACGCCAACCAGTGTCTGTGCGCCCTACTTAGCCGAGATCAGCGCCCGCGCAAAGGACAACAGATCGCCAAAACGCGGGGCCACGCACTGCGGGTGGATGTCGAAGGGATCGATCAAGGCGGCCGGCACGCCCGCGCCCCACGCGCCTTCCACGTCGGCGGCGACTGAATCGCCCACCATCACCACACGCTCTGGAGGCAATTCGAGGCTTTTGAGCGCCAGCTCGAAAATGCGGCGATCAGGCTTGGCCACGCCCACAACTGTGGAATCCAGCACCAACTCAAAGGCGTCCAGCACACCGATGCGCTTCAAAAGCGCGACGATGGTGCCTTCTGCGTTGGAGATGACACCCAGCCGCAGCCCCGCCGCTCGGAGCATCGCCAGTGCCTCATGAACGCCAGGAAAAACCTGCGTCCATAAATTGTCGGCAAGATGTTGTTCCCAAACGTGGCTCACGGCCGCTGCCAGCTGTGCGGGCCGAAATTCAGCGCCGGCCACAACCAGCACGCGCGAAAAGAAGTCTTCCCCGCGCGCCCGCCCTTCGCCTTGGCGCCCAAACGCCCACGCCGAGTGGCTGAGTTCGCGCCGGATCATCGGTTGCGTGGCTTCGATGCGGGCCGCGTCCACGAACACGCCAAACGGTTTAACCAAGTCGGCGAGGCGTTGTGAATCGTACACCACCATGGTGAAGCCCACGTCCATCAACACCGCCTCGGGCTGTTCGGGAAGCGCACCAAAGCGCGTGCTAACGTCCTGCAATGATTCGCCTCAACCGCATCTATACCAAGGCCGGCGACAAAGGCCACACACGCCTCGTGGGCGGACAAAAGGTGCGCAAGGACGCCACCCGCATCGAGTGCTACGGCACCGTTGACGAGCTTTCGTGTTGCCTCGGGCTGGCACGCACAACCTTGATGTTGCCGGGCGCGCCCGAAGGAGCGGCGGCGTTGGCCGAATCGATCCGGCGCATACAGAACGAGCTGTTCAACCTGGGCGGCGAATTGGCCACGTTGAACGAAGATCTGCACCCGAAGCAACCCGTCGTGGAAGAGCGCCATGTGCTCAAGCTGGAAGCTGAGCTTGATGGATGGAACGAGCACCTGCCTGAATTGCGCAGCTTCATCCTACCGGGCGGCGGCATGGTCGCGTCTTACCTGCATCTGGCGCGCACGGTGTGCCGGCGCGCGGAACGCCTGGCGGTCAAATTGGAGGCCGAAGAACCCGTGGGCCCCTGGGCGATCCCTTATCTGAACCGCCTGTCTGATTCGCTGTTCGTGATGAGCCGCCACGCAAGCCGCCTCTATGGCGAGGCGGAACCGCTGTGGGAGCCTGAAAAGACGTAAGGTCTAGAGCAACAACAGCATGCCAAGGTTGAGGTCGGCGTGCAGCGCAAAGTTGGGAATGCCAACGATGCCATTGAGGCCTGCCGTCACGCCCACGCTGTCGGCCAGCTTCAAAATAAGCCCTGCCGAACCGCCAACCAACAAGGGTCCCGACTTCACCGTGTCGACGCACTTCTGGTTGGGCAAGGTAGCGCTATCGTTGGGATCGATCCCCACTTCGGGCATTGGCAGCGGACCACAATCAGCGCGCTTGTCGCCGATGTCCACCACGTGGCGCAGCTCGCCGCCGCCGCCCATGACGGACACGAAGGGCCGGATCGACCCCGGAGCGCCTAGCAACCACGTGGCCTTGCCGAACACCGAGACGGCCCCGGTTGCCGGCGAGAACTTCTTCGTGGTGCCATTGCTATCCACCACGCTGAAGGCCTCGGTGGCGCCGCTGACTTTTTGCATGCGTGCCTGCAGCGAAAGGATGAAACCGGGGCGAATCGCGTAGCCGGCTTCGATGTTCAAATGGCCCAGCTTCGAGGCAGCCACGCCTGAGAAATTGATGTCGGCGGCAGGCGTGTTGGGATCGCCGTCGTCGTCGGCCACCGTTGGGTTAACCTCGGGCGAGCCCGACACGTAGCCGAAGCCCGAACCGACGCTGACGCCAAATACAAAGCCCACTTTGTCTGGGCCCGCGGGTGTCTCGTCAGCCGCTGGCGCCGCCTCAGGCTCAGCTTCGACCAAAGAGGCCGCGTCGACGCCGGCCGCCGCGTCGCCCAACGCCACCACGTGAGGCTCGGTTTCCGAACCGTTGTTTGCGACGGCGCGGCCCATGTCATCACGAGCTTCGATGTAGTACTGCACCAACCCGCCCTGCGTGGCAGGTTCGGGGATCCGAGCGACGTACCAGCCCTCGCCCGTGGCTTCCATATCGCGAGCCAAAAAGCCCGTGGCGCCTTCGGGGCGGTAAGCCAGCACCAGCCGGCTGAACTTCACCTTGCTGACCTTCGCTTTGATCTCCACCTTGGCTCCCACGGGAGAGGTGGCCACAGGCTGGTGGGTTATGCCCGCGGGCTCTTCCTTGGCGGGCTCGGGGGGCTTTTCAGCGGGCGCCTCTGTAGGCTTGGTGGCCACAGGCTTGCTGCCCCCGCCCTTTTTGGCTTCATCGAACACGGCCTGCGTTTCGGGATTGCGCAATGAAGGCGTCAGTTGAATCTCTGGTTGAATCTCAAGCGCGCGTTGGAACTGCTTGACGGCCAACTCTTTTTGCTGAAAGCCGCCCACCAAAATCGCGCCTAGGTGAACGTGCGTGCGCGCCTTCCAGGGGTGTTCGTTCATTCCCTCTTGCGCACAAATTTGCAGGGCTTCCGTGAGCGCTTTGCGAGCCTCTTCGAGCTCCAGATTGTCATAAGCCGTGAGCGCCTTCTGGTTCAGATCCTTAACCTTGCTGACCGCCTCCTCACTCTGCGCCAGCGCCACCCGCGGCTCCCATGCCCCCACGGCCAAGGCGGAGCAGGTGGAAATCAAGAGGTAACGCGAAGGCCAAGCCAACAGCAATGACAGGCGAGCAACAGTCAGGGACTTCATTAACAAGGGGCTCCAGGGTAGCTGCAGACCACGCGGCGAGGACCGCGCGGCAAAAGACGTTACTAAACGGCGGCGCTAGGGATCGCGTGACTTTACGACCTACCCAACAAAGCGGTCAACAGCCCTTCGCGGCCGAAAGCGGCCGGCAGGCGTTTTGTCAGGCAAATGGGATGGCCCCAGCGTAAGCCGTTGGCAAGCCAAGTTGCACGGCGTGCTCTATACTCAAAGGTGGAGGGCAGCATGCCGTCAAAGTTTTCCTTCGTGCGCGCGTGGTGGCCCTTTGGCACGACGCTGGTGGTGGGTTTGTGGTGGTTTCATCCGGGCACCGAGCTCGCACAGCAGCGGCAGGCCACAGCCTCAGCCGAGCGCGCCGCGGAATTGGCCGCCGCCGCGGAGCAAAGCCCCAACACGCTGATCGTCGACTTTCGCGACGACGTGACGGCCGATGTGCTCGCCCGCAATGGCCTCACCGAGGAAGCCATCAGCGCCGCCTCCGACACCGATAAACTTTACCGGGTGCGTTTCGCCAGCCGCGGGGAACGCGACGCCGCTTTTGAACGTCTAGCAGCCGACCCATCAGTGCAGGGTGTGGATTACGACGTCGAGGCCATCATCCCGCCTGACGAAGCGTTTGCCGTTGCTGCCCCGCCGCCCTCGCTGGCCGCGTGCCACGAGAACGCCGGCGAAGCCAAAGTGGGCTTCCCCAACGACCCTTGCTTTGCGTTTCAATGGCACTTTAACCAGATCAACCTCAAGCAAGCCTGGAAACGCAGCCAGGGCGAAGGCGTTGTGGTGGCCGTCATCGACACGGGCGTGAGCCGCGTGGGCGATTTGGCCAATACCAAGTTCGTTGAAGGCTACAACTTCGTCGACAACAACAAAGACGCCTCTGACGATCATGGCCACGGAACACACGTGGCCGGAACCATCGCGCAGTCCACGAACAATGGCTTGGGCGTCTCCGGCATCGCTTTTAAGGCATCGATCATGCCGCTCAAGGTCCTTTCGGCGCGGGGCTCAGGCTCCATGGCGGCCATAGCGCAAGCCATCAGGTGGGCGGCCGACCACGGCGCCAACGTGATCAACATGAGCCTGGGCGGGCCGTTCCCCGTGGGCAGCATCCACTCGGCCGTAAAGTACGCCCGCAAGAAGGGCGTGGTTGTGGTGGCCGCGGCTGGCAACGATGGCCGCGGCCGCGTCAGCTATCCGGGCAAATACCCCGAGGTGATTGGCGTGGCTGCCACGCAATTCGATGAGGCCACCACGTTTTATTCCAATTGGGGCAAAACGGTGGACATCGCGGCTCCCGGCGGGAATGTGCGCGTGGATCAAAACGGCGACGGTCAACCCGATGGCGTGCTGCAAAACACGATCGTTCCCGGCAACACCAGCAAACAAGATTACCTGTGGTTTATGGGCACATCGATGGCCTCACCGCACGTGGCCGGTGTGGCGGCGTTGATCATGAGCGCCGGAGTCACCCAGCCCGACGCCGTGGACGCGTTGTTGATGGGCACCGCGCGGACGCCCAAAAGCAGTGCGAAAGCCGCGGGTGACGAACGCATCAACGATCACTACGGTGCGGGCATCGTAGACGCAGACAAGGCATTGGCGCGGGCGCAAGAAACACGCGGCGGTGGCGCATTGGCGTTTGCCGGAACCCTCGCCTTCGCCGTTACGTCCAGCCTTCGCCGGCGACGTCGCTTGGAAGCCGGAAGCCGCGGGCGCTTCGTGGCCGGTGTGCTGCTGGGCTCTTCGGGTTTGTTTGTGGTGCCATTGCTGCTCGCCTGGTTCGGCTTGTCGGCCCCGGCCGCCTTTGCGCCCCTATTTGAAGGCATTCCGGCGGGCCTGGCGATGTGGCTTGCGCACGTGTGGGGCGCCTCGGCGCACGGCACGCCGCTGTTCATCAGCGCGGCCTTGCCTGCGCTCGGCGTCGCCGTGGGACTCAGCGTTCGTTCACTGCGACCGGCTTTGGGTGGCTTCGCGTTGGGTGTGGCCGGCCTGCTGCTGTTTTTGGTTTGCAGCGGCAGTGTGGACATCACCTGGGTGCCCACCCATTTCGAGCATGTGTTCCTGCTGGCCAACGCGGCGCTGGCCGCCATCCTGGGCGCCTTGACCCTCACAAAAGACTAAGTGGCATAGCGATTGCGAGGCCTGTGCAACAACATGGGCCAGCTGGCGAGAACAAATGAACTGCGCGACCTAATGGTGCGTAAACAGGTCGAAGCGCGCGGTGTTCGCGATCCGCGGGTGTTACAGGCCATGCGGTTTGTGTCCCGCGAAGACTACGTTCCTGAGGCCAAAGCGCCCCTCGCCTACGAAGACAGGCCGCTCGACATCGGCTGCGGCCAAACCATTTCACAGCCTTTCATCGTGGCCCTGATGGTGCAAGCGTTGCAGCTTCGCGGTCAGGAAAAGGTGTTGGAGGTGGGCACGGGCTCGGGTTACGGCGCCGCCGTTTTGGCCCATCTTTCGCGCGAGGTTTTCACGATCGAACGCCTGCCAAGCTTGGCCAGAGCCGCCGCCCGACGGTTGGCCGAGGATGGCTGCCACAACGTGCACGTCCTCGAGGGCGACGGCACCCTGGGTCACCCAATGCAAGCGCCGTTTGACGCCATCGTCGTTGCGGCCGGCGCTCCCCAGGTTCCCGAAGCGCTGTTGAGCCAGCTGGCGGTGGGCGGACGCCTGGTGATCCCGGTGGGGCAAGATCTGGACGACCAAAATCTCATGCTTGTGCGCCGCCTGGCGGCCAACGAATACCAAGCGCAACACTTGGCGGACGTTCGCTTTGTGCCCCTTCTCGGGGCCCAAGGCTTTTGCGAACAAACCACACGCCATTAGGCGCGACCGACCCGCCTAGCCGCCGCGCTTGAGCTCGGTCAACACGGCTTTGGCCACCGCCTTGAGCGTGTCAAACACGCCCGTGCCCGAAACCGCCGCAGCCTCAAATTCAGGCATGCCCGCTGGGTTCAGCAGCTCCCGCAGCTCCTGCAAAGGCGCGGCGTTTGGCAAGTCACGCTTGTTGTATTGAACAACGTACGGAATCTTATCGAGGTTGTAGCCTTGCTCGACGAGGTTCGTGCGCAGGTTCTCCATCGATTCGAGGTTGGCCTCCATGCGCTCGATCTGGGAATCGGCCACGAACACCACGCCGTCAACGCCCTTAAGGATCAGCTTGCGGCTGGCGTCGTAGAAGACCTGGCCCGGCACCGTGTAGAGGTGAAAGCGCGTCTTAAACCCGCGAATCTCGCCCAGCGACAACGGCAAGAAATCGAAGAACAAGGTGCGCTCGGTCTCCGTGGCCAAGGAGATCATCTTCCCCTTCGCGTCGGGCGCCGTTTTCGCGTAGATGTACTGCAGGTTGGTGGTCTTGCCGCACAGGCCGGGACCGTAATAAACCAGCTTGCAGTTAATCTCGCGGGAGGAGTAGTTGATAAAACTCATCGACGCCTTTAATCGTTGAAAAGATTGTCGATGTCGCTGTCGGTGATCTCGTTGAGAATGGACGGAGCGCCAGCGCTGTGAGCGCGGGCAGACGCTTGCTCGAACAAGCGGCCCATCTCTTCGGAAGCCTTGCGCACGCGTAGACGCACGAGCCCCAACGACGAACGTTCATCGAAAAGCACCACCAGAATGGCGCGGTTGCTCACCAAGGTGATGTGCACGTGGGTACGTTCACCCTCGTGGAACTGGCTGGTGAAGTCTTTTTCCCGCAGGATCTGGGAAATGCCTCCGGTGGCGGCCACGTTGCCCGCGGTCAGCGAGGACAAAGACGTGACGTCGAGTTCGGCCACGTCGCCGGCCTCGGCCACGGGTTGCCCGTCCCGCCCAATGAGAAGAACGGCTTTAGCGTTGGCGTCCCGATGGAGCCGGGCGCAGACGAGGTCTATCGCCTTTTGCTCCTCTGGGAACATTACGTTGGGCGAGCTCATGAATCTCCGTCGCTTTGGCTGGGTTGGATGAAATGGACGGCGAAACGCCGATGTCCACAGATAACATCGGCGGCGCCCAGCATCAAGGTTGCATAATCACTCAACAACTTTGCCTCTGCACATCATGTGCCCTTTGCGTGGATTTCGTTCGGCGGATTGCGCCCGCAGGTTGAGCTTCAGAGTCATTTCCGGGATCTCCCCCACTTGGGGCGGGGCTAGAACTCACGCCGACCATCAATGGCGCGCGCCAAGGTGAAGCGGTCGGCATACTCGAGCTCCCCGCCCATGGGCACACCGGTGGCGATGCGCGTGGTCTTCACGCCTAAAGGCTTGAGCAGCTTGGACATGTACACCGCCGTCGTTTCTCCCTCCACGCTTGGATTGGTGGCCACGATTACTTCTTTAACCGAGTCGGTTCCACAACGGCGTACAAGTTCGGCGATGCGCAGATCGTCGGGCCCCACCCCATCTAGGGGGGCAAGGACGCCGTGAAGCACATGGTACAGGCCTCGGTAGCCGCCCGCGCGTTCCACCGCCACCACGTCCTGAGGCTGCGCCACCACGCAGACCAAAGTGGGGTCGCGGCGGGCATCGCTACATAGGGCGCAGGGGTCGGACTCGGTGAAGTCCCAGCATTTGCCACACTGGCGCACGCGGGTCTTCACATCCGCGATGGCGTCGGCCAAGGCCTGCGCTTCGGATGCCGGTGAGCGCAGGATGTGGAAGGCCAAGCGCGCGGCGGTTTTCTCACCAATGCCTGGCAGCTTGGCCAGTTGTTGCACCAGCTTCGCGATGGGACCGGCGGCAGCCATTTAAAGGCCCGGAAAGCCCGGCGGCAAGGGCAAGCCTTGGGCGGCTTTTTGAAGCTGCGATTGCGCCAGCTCCTTCACCTTGTCCAAAGCCACATTCACAGCACCCGCGATCAGATCCTCGAGCATCTTTTTTTCGCTGGCCACGATGACCGCCGGATCAATGTCCAAAGACACAACCTCGCCTTTGCCATTGGCCACACAACGAACCAACCCGCCACCCGATTCACCTTCGGCCGTGGTATGCGCCAGGTTCTCTTTGACCCGGTTCATTTCCTCTTGAACCTTTTGGGCGGTTTCGAACAAACCTTTGATATCGAATCCAGTCGTCATCTGTGCGGCCTTCGCTTAGGTCTTGATGCCTGTAACCTTAGCGCCGAAAACGTCCTGCGCTTTTTGAATCATGGGATGTTTGCGGGCTTCTTCTTCGCGGCGGCGGCGATCGGCATCTGCCGCGTCTGCCTCGGAGCGAACCGTGGAGGGCATCACGGCGGCCCGCGATTCGCCTTGTTTGACGTCCAACCGAATCGGCATGCCGGCCACTTCTTGCATGGCGGCTTCAACCTTGGCGCGGTTCTTTTCAACCTGCTCGCACTGGAACTTTTCAGGCAAGACCACCGCCAGGAGGCCTTCATTGGCTGACGAAACCCCCGCGTGCTCCAAGGCGGCAGCGAGCATAGGGCTGCGCTGTTGCAGCAAGTCTTTGACGTCACGCCAGAAGCGGACCAAATCGCCCATGCCCGGCGCTGGTCTTGGCTCGGCCACACGTGCCGGTGATGGCGGCGCAGGCACATCGTTTTGCGGCGGCGCCCACGCGTGGGCGGCGATCGGAGTGACCAACGCCAGCGCTTGAGGCCCCCCGCCTGACATGCCCCGAGACGCAGGCGGTGCCACCGGTGGCGCGGGCTCAGCGGGCGCGGTGGGGCGGCGGCCCGGCGCCGGTGGCCCCCCCGCTGGCGGCGGTGCCCCCCCTGCCAAACGCGTTTCAAGCCCCTCAAGGCGACCTAACAAATCGCCCAAGGGAAGCAGCGGCTCGGCCAGACACAGATCGACCAACGCCATCTCATAAACCAGGCGGGCGCTGGGGGATTTGCCGCCCTCTTCCACCGCCCGCGCCCAGCGCTCGAACAACGTTTGAATGAGGCCCGGAGTGAGTTGCTTTGCCAACGCCTTGGCCTCGACGATCTCCTCGCCGGTCAAATCCACCACGTCTTCGGGATGCGATAGCAGGGCCACCATTTCCAGGTCGTGCAAGAACGTCAGAAAGTTGCGCGACAGTGAAACGAGATCCACGCCTCGGTCCAGTGCATGGGCAAGCGTGCGAACCGCTAGCGCCACGTCCTTCGCCAGCACGGCGGTTCCCAGCGAAAACAGCAAGCGGTTGTCGGCCAAACCCAAAACCGACGCTGCACGTTCTGCCGTGATGGCTTCGTCGCCCACAAACGCAATCACCTGATCCAACAAAGACAAGGCGTCACGCACCGAACCACCCGCCTGTTTGGCGACCACCCGCAAGCCGTCCGCATCGAATTTGATGCCTTCCGCGGCAAGCACGGTGCCCAGGTGTTCCACCAAACGCGCGGTGGGCACCAATTTGAAATCATACCGCTGCACCCGCGACATGATCGTGGCCGGAATCTTGTGCACTTCCGTGGTGGCCAAGATAAACACCACATGCGCAGGCGGCTCTTCCAACGTCTTCAACAATGCGTTGAATGCACTGGTGGACAGCATGTGCACTTCGTCGATGATGTACACCTTCTTGCGCGCACGGGCGGGCGCGTATTTAACGCCTTCACGCAAGGTGCGAACGTCATCCACACCTGTGTTCGAAGCGCCATCGATCTCAAGCACGTCGACGGACTGACCGCTGGCGATCTCGCGACACAAGCCGCACACGCCGCAAGGATCGGGGGTGGGCCCTTTTTCACACGAAAGGGCCATGGCCAAGATGCGGGCCGAGCTGGTTTTGCCCACGCCGCGGGCCCCGGTGAACAAAAATGCGTGGTGAACGCGGTTCAAAGCGATCGCGTTGGACAGGGTTTTGGCCACGTGTTCCTGGCCCACGAGATCGGCGAACCTGCGTGGACGGTACTTTCGAGCCAGCACCAAATAAGACATGGGGAGGGCAATCTACTCGTAAGGCGTGCCGCTCGTCCACGGCTGCGCGTGCAGAAGCCAAACGAACCCGCATCCCGTGCGCGCCCCCCGGCCCCTAGGCGCACGACGGGTCTTAGAGCGCGCAAATTTTCCAGAAGTTTGGACGCTTTACGGCACCCGGCCGGTGCTTACATCTTCGTTACCATGAGGCTGGAAAAATTCACCATCAAGGCCCAAGAGGCGCTCAAAGCGTCACAGGAACTGGCAGAGAGCCGCGCCCACCAAGAGCTCACCCCTGAGCATGCCCTGGCGGCATTGCTCGAGCAAGAGCAAGGCGTGGCGCAAGCGCTGCTCAGCAAAATCGGCGCAGAGCCCGAACGGATCGCCCAGACCCTGGAAACGGCGCTCAACGAGCTGCCGCAGGTGCACGGGGCCACCAACGATGTGTTCGCCGGCCGCCGCTTCAAAGATTTTTTGGAGGAAGCCACAAAGCAATCGCAAGCGTTCAAAGACGATTACGTCTCGAGCGAACACTTGCTGCTGGCTTTGGCGGCCAAGGATCTGGGCGCCGCCTCGCGCGTGCTCAAGGCCAACGGCGTCACGCTTGACGCTTTGATGAAGGCGTTGGCCGAAGTGCGCGGCTCGCAGCGTGTGACGGATCCCGGCGCTGAAGATCGCTACCAATCGCTGGCCAAATACACGCGCGACCTCACGCAAGAAGCGCGTAAGGGCAAGCTCGATCCCGTGATCGGCCGCGACGAAGAAGTGCGCCGTTCGATGCAAGTGCTGTCGCGCCGTACGAAGAACAACCCCGTGCTTATCGGTGAGCCCGGCGTGGGTAAAACCGCGATTGTCGAAGGCATCGCCCAGCGCATTGCCGCAGGCGACGTGCCAGAATCACTCAAAAATAAGCGCATCTTGGCCTTGGATTTGGGCGCGCTTATCGCTGGCACGAAATTCCGTGGTGAATTCGAAGATCGGCTCAAGGCTGTGCTCAAAGAGATCGCCACCGCGGCCGGTGAGATCATCTTGTTCATCGACGAGCTGCACACGCTTGTGGGCGCAGGCGGTGCGGAAGGCGCTGTGGACGCGGCCAATATGCTCAAACCCGCCCTGGCGCGCGGTGAGCTGCGATGCGTGGGTGCCACCACGCTTGATGAGTACCGCAAGCACATTGAGAAAGACAAAGCGCTCGAGCGCCGCTTTCAACCGGTGTTCGTGGGCGAGCCTTCGGAAGAAGACGCCGTGGCTATCATGCGCGGCCTCAAAGAGCGTTATGAGGTGCACCACGGCATTCGCATCCGCGACGCCGCGTTGGTGGCCGCGGTCAAACTCTCCACGCGCTACATCACGGGCCGGCAGCTGCCCGACAAAGCCATCGATCTCATCGATGAAGCCGCCAGCCGCCTGAAGATGCAGATCGATTCGCTGCCTGAACCCATCGACCAGGCTGAACGGCGGTTGACCGCCTTGGCCATCGAGCAGTCCGCGCTGAGCAAAGAAAAAGACGACGCGTCGATCAAGCGCTCGGCCGCGGTTGAATCTGAAATCGCCGATTTGAAGGAAAAAGCCGCCGCCATGAAGGGCCGGTGGCAGCGAGAGAAGGATCTCATCGTCCAGCTGCAAAAGGGCAAAGAAGAGCTGGAAGCGGCGCGCACCAATTCAGAACTGGCGCAGCGCCAAGGCGATTTGAACCGTGCGGCCGAGCTGCGCTTCGGAAAGATTCCCGAGTTGGAGCGGCGTTTGGCGGCCCTGGGCGAAGAGATCAAGGTGGCGCAAAAAGGCGGCGGCTTCCTGCGCGAAGAAGTGACGGAAGAAGATGTGGCCGCCGTGGTGTCCAAATGGACAGGTGTGCCTGTGGACAAAATGCTGGAAGGCGAACAACAACGGCTTGTGCAAATGGAGGCGCGCTTGCAAGAGCGCGTGATTGGCCAAGAGCGCGCCGTGGAAGCGATCGCGAACGCCGTTCGTCGCTCACGCGCCGGCCTTCAAGATCCCAACCGCCCGATTGGCTCGTTTATCTTTTTGGGCCCCACGGGCGTTGGCAAAACCGAATTGGCTCGTTCGTTGGCGTCGTTCCTGTTCGACGACGAGACGCACATGGTGCGCATCGACATGTCCGAATACATGGAGAAGCACGCGGTGTCGCGCCTCGTGGGGGCCCCTCCGGGCTACGTGGGATACGACGAGGGCGGGCAACTCACCGAAGCCGTGCGTCGGCGGCCTTATTCAGTGGTGCTGTTTGACGAAATCGAAAAGGCTCACCCAGATGTGTTCAACATCCTGTTGCAGGTGCTGGACGACGGCCGGTTAACGGATGGCCAAGGCCGCACGGTGGATTTCCGCAATACAGTGATCATCATGACCTCAAACGTTGGCAGCCACCTCATCGCGGCTGGCGGCGATCCGGAAGACCTGCACGAGCGTGTGTTGGCGGAATTGCGCCGGACCTTTAGGCCTGAGTTCCTTAACCGCATTGATGACATCGTGACGTTCGGTCAGTTGCAACGAAAAGATCTGGACCGCATCGTTGAAATCCAAGTCGATCGGTTCCGCAAGCTGCTGCGCGACCGCAACCTTGAGCTTGAACTCACGGACGAGGCGCGCACCTTCATCGCCGACAAGGGCTATGATCCCACGTATGGGGCGCGGCCACTTAAGCGTGTGATCATGCGGTACATTCAAGACCCATTGGCAAAACGAATCATCGGCGGTGAATTTCAACCAGGCGACGTGATTCAGGTGGAACAAGCGGGCGATGCGCTAGGCTTTTCTCGCAAGGCCACCTCCCTTGCGAACTAAGCCCGCGCTCCGTGATATGCCAAGGCAATAAACCATGAAGGATCTCTACAAAGCCCTGGGGGTGTCTGAAACGGCAAGCGAGGCCGAAATCAAAAAGGCCTACCGCAAGCTGGCCAAGGAATTTCACCCCGACGCCACAGGTGGCGACAAAGCCAAAACCGAACGCTTCAAGGAAGTAAGCACGGCGTACGACATTTTGGGCGACGCCAACAAGCGCTCAGAATACGATCGGCTTCGTCACGCCCCCGTTGGCGCTGATGGTGTGCCTCAGGGCTTCGATCCCGACATGTTCTCGCAGATCTTTGGTGGGATGGGTGGCGGCGGCTTCCGGGGGGGCCAAGGGTACAATCAAGGTGACGTCGGCGATATCTTCGCCAACCTGTTCGGCAGCGCCGGCGGTGGGCGCAGCCCGTTCGGCGGCCGGGGCGGTCCGGCGCGCGGCTCCGACATGGAGAGCACGATCTCGATCTCGCTTGCCGAAGCGGCCACGGGCACCAAACGAAAGATTCGCACGGGCTCTGGCAAGACGGTCGAGGTGCAAATTCCCGCCGGCGTGGAATCGGGCGGACGTTTGCGCGTGGCAAAGCAAGGAGGCGCGGCCCCTGACAACCGCGGTGCCCCGGGTGATCTTTACCTCGCCATCGAAGTTGAGCCCCACCCGTTTCTAAAGCGCAACGAATATGACATCGAGCTCGATCTGCCGTTGAGCCTCACCGAAGCGGTGCTGGGCGCCAAGGTTGAAGTGCCCACCGTTGAAGGCTCGGTGTGGTTGTCCATCCCCCCAGGTACGGGCAGCGGGCGAAAGCTGCGCTTGCGCGGTAAAGGTATGGGCAAACCCGACGGATCTCGTGGCGATCAACTGTGCCGCGTGGAAATCGTGGTGCCAAAGCTGGCGGCCGACGACAAAGAGGGTGCAAAGTTAGTGGAGGAGCTCGCCAAGCGCGGGCAAGGCGAAAAGGTTCGCCCGTTTTAACCTTGTGACGAATGTACGGATTTGGCGTCTAAACGACTGAGAGGAAAACGCCGAATCTAGAAATATCGAAGGCCGGTACGTGGGTGGAATCAGTCGTGTGGGGGCTTGGGGCGGGTACGGCACAGAAGAGGAAGTAATCCTTGCGGTTTCTAGGCGGGTTTCCTAAGTTGATCTTACCCTAGAGCTGCCCACGCTCACGTTCGAGGCACACTACATGACGACGTCCGAAACCAAGACGCTGCCGCTTCTTTCCCTCCGTAACCTTGTCCTATTTCCGGGCGCTGTGATGCCCGTTGAAATCGGTCGCTCCAGCTCGCTCAAGCTGATCGAAAGCTTGCCGGGCAAAGGCGCACGCTTGCTTGTTGGCACCCAAAAGGATGCTGACATCGAAGAGCCAGCCGGCGCTGACCTGTTCCCCATCTGCGTTGAAGGTGAAATCGTGCGCGTGGTGAAGGCTGCCGAAAGCCGCATCACCGCCGTTCTGCGTGGCATCGAACGCCGCCGGATCACCGGCTTCACTCAAGATAAGCCGTTCTTGCTGGCCACATACGAAGCCGCGCCGGAAGAGCGCGACAACCCCATCGAGATCGATGGCCTTGGCATGGCTGTGTACGACGTGGCCAAGCAACTCATCGCCATCTCGCCCGACATTCCCGACGAAGCCGCGCAGATCTTGGATCAAAGCAAGGATCCGGCTCGCTTGGGCGACATCACGGCCGCCACGGTCGATTTGACTGCCGAAGAGCGGGCGTCATTGCTGACCCAGACCAACGTAGCCGAGCGTTTGCGCCACCTGTTGGTGCTCTTGCAACGCAAGGTTGAGCTCATCAAGGTTAAGCAAAAGATCGACAGCCAGGTGCGCGAGGAGTTCTCAAAACACCAGCGCGAGGCTGTGCTGCGCCAGAAGCTCAAGGCCATCCAGGACGAACTGGGCGAAGGCGACGACGCTTCGGATCTCGATCTGTTCGAGGAAAAGATCAAGACCGCAGAGATGCCCGAAGACGTGGTCAAGGTTGCCAAGAAGCAGCTGGACCGTTTGCGCCAAATGGCACAGTCATCTGCCGAATACACAGTGCAACGCACCTACCTTGAGTGGTTGGTTGAGTTGCCGTGGGCAAAGCAAACCACGGATACGTTGGATCTGGATGCGGCTCGCAAGATCTTGGATTCGGATCACTACGACCTGCAGAAGGTGAAGAAGCGCATCCTTGAGTACTTGGCCGTGCGTAAGCTCGCGCCCGGAAAGAAGGGGCCGATCCTGTGCTTGGCTGGCCCTCCCGGTGTGGGTAAAACGTCGTTGGGTCGCTCAATCGCCAAATCTTTGGGCCGCGAGTTCATTCGCGTGTCCTTGGGTGGCGTGCGGGACGAGGCTGAAATCCGCGGCCACCGCCGCACGTACATTGGCGCCCTCCCCGGCCGCATCGTGCAAGGCATGCGCAAGGTGGGCACGAAGAACCCGGTGTTCGTGCTCGACGAGATCGACAAGCTTGGTTCTGACTTCAGGGGTGATCCTTCGGCGGCCTTGCTTGAGGTGCTGGACCCCGAGCAAAACAACACCTTCTCCGACCATTACCTTGAAGTGACGTTTGACTTGTCGAACGTGATCTTCATCGCCACGGCGAACATGCTGGACACAATTCCTCCCGCGTTGCTCGACCGCATGGAGGTGTTGGAGATCCCCGGCTACACCGCGGAAGAGAAGATGCAGATCGCGCGGCGCCACTTGGTGACCAAGCAGCTCGAAGAGCACGGGCTCACGGAAGAACAAGCCAAGTTCTTGGATGAGGGCGTGCAGACGGTGATCGAGCAGTACACCCGCGAAGCGGGCGTGCGTAACCTGGAGCGCGAAATCGCGAACGTCATTCGTGGCATCGCGGTGAAGGTGGCTGAAGGCGAAACGTACGATCCGGTGATCACCTCGGAACGCGTGGCCGAGCTCTTGGGCCCGCAGAAATACTACTCTGAGGTCGCGGAACGCACTGAGGTGCCGGGCGTATCCACAGGTTTGGCGTGGATGCCCACGGGTGGCGACATCTTGTTCATCGAAGCGTCGCAAATGCCCGGCAAGGGCAGCTTGATCCTCACGGGCCAATTGGGCGACGTGATGAAAGAGTCGGTGCGCGCAGCGTTGTCCTGGGTGCGTTCACACGTGGACGAATATCAAATCAACGTGGACTTCGAGAAAAGCGATGTGCACGTGCACGTGCCTGCGGGCGGCGTGTCCAAGGATGGGCCTTCAGCCGGCGTCGCGATGATCACCGCGATGGTGTCGTTGTTCACGGGGCGGCGAGTGCGCGGCGACGTGGCGATGACAGGTGAAATCACCCTGCGTGGCAACGTGCTTCCCATCGGCGGTGTTAAGGAGAAGGTCTTGGCGGCTCACCGGGCGGGCATCAAGCGCGTGCTGTTGCCCGAGCGGAACCGCAAGGACATCGTCGACATCCCGGATACCGTTAAGCGTGACCTTGAGTTGACCTTTGTGTCGAAGGTTTCCGAAGCCTTGGAAGCGGCGCTTGAGCCGGTTCCTGTGGTGGTGCCGGCCGAAAACCCGATTCCCACCGAGTCGACAGCGCGGGCCTAAAGCCCCCAAAGCCAAATGGTGGCGAAACGATGGCGCCTTACAACACGTCCAGGACTTGTTGGGGCGCCATCAGCGCGTTGTGGGGTTGTGCTTGCAGCAGCACGGCCCGCGGCGTGTAGCCCCACAGCGCCGCCGCCGCCACGCACCCAGCGGCTTTTGCCACGAGCACATCGGGCACGCCATCGCCCACCATCACGGTGCGTACGGGTTGGGCATTCACCCGGCTCATGAGCGAAACCAACGCGGCGGGATCGGGCTTGCGCGGGTGGCCGTCATTGTCACCGATGATGGCCATGAAGAAGGGTGTGAGGCCTAAGGCTTCGAGCAGCGGCCTCGCCACGTCGCCAGGCTTGTTCGTTAACACGGCCATCGGCACCCGGCGTGCCTGCAACGTGCGCAGCAGCGCAAGGATGCCGTCATAGGGCTTGGTCAGCACACAGGGGCGCTCGAGGTAACGTGCCCAAATGAGCTTCGATAATTCCAAGCCCGTGAGCGAAGCGGGCTGCGGCTGCACGGCCAGCGCCCGTTCCGCCAATGCCACGATGCCATCGCCCACCAGCGTGGCCACCACCTCCAGCGGCTGCGGCGTCAAACCTTGCGACGCCAGAGCGTGGTTCAAGGCATCGGCAATGTCTGGCAGCGAGTCAACCAAAGTGCCGTCGAGATCGAACACGACGAGATCGAAAGGCTCTGGCGATTCATCCGACATGCGCCACCGCATACCGTGGCCAACCATGGGCCGTCAATGGCGGGGCGTCGGCGCCCCACCTCACGTGCCAACTTGTTCGCCACACGCGCAAGAGGTACTCTTGTAGGGCTGATGGACGAAAAGGCGCGCCCTGGATCTCTGCCTGCGTCCTCGCTGGAAGCCGCGAACGCCACCACATCGTCTGGGTTGCCGCTGCGTCCCGTTTACACGACGGCCGACCGCGGGCCCGCCGAACAAAGCTTGCCGGGCGACTATCCTTTCACGCGTGGGCCCTATGAAAGCATGTACCGCGGCAAACCGTGGACGATGCGCATGTTTGCGGGGTTTGGCACGCCGGAAGCCACCAATGAACGCTTCAAATACTTGCTGGCGCAGGGGCAAACAGGGCTGTCGACGGCGTTCGATATGCCCACGCTGATGGGTTACGACCCCGACCATCCCCTGTGCCACGGTGAGGTGGGGCGCGAGGGCGTGGCGGTGGCGACCATCGACGACATGCAACGCCTGTTCGATGGCATTGCGCTGCAATCGGTGAGCACGTCGATGACGATCAACGCCTCGGCCGTGGTGGCGTTGGCCTTTTACGAAGCCACGGCGGAACAGCGTGGCATCTCGCCCCGTGTTTTGCAGGGCACGATCCAAAACGACATGTTCAAAGAGTTCATCGCGCAGAAAGAATGGATCTGCCCGCTGCGACCGCACCTGCGCATCATGGCCGACATGCTCGTTCACTGCACACGCAGAATGCCGAAGTGGAACACGATCAGCATCAGCGGCTACCACATTCGCGAAGCCGGTGCGACCGCCGTGCAGGAGCTGGCATTCACACTGGCCAACGGCATCGGCTATGTGCAACTGGGGCTCGACGCGGGCCTCGCCGTGGATGAGTTTGCGCCGCGTTTGTCGTTTTTCTGGGACATTCACAACGATTTTTTTGAAGAAGTGGCCAAACTGCGCGCCGCGCGCCGCATGTGGGCGCGCATCATGCGCGATCGATTTGGTGCCAAGGATCCGCGCTCGTTGCGTTTGCGCGCGCACTGTCAAACCGCGGGCGTCTCGTTGACGGCGCAGCAACCGTTGAACAACAGTGTGCGCGTGTCGTTGCAAGCGTTGGCCGCCGTGTTGGGCGGCACACAAAGCCTGCACACAAATAGTTTCGACGAAACGTTCGCGTTGCCCACGGAAGACGCGGCCACCCTGGCGCTGCGCACACAGCAAATCATCGCGGAAGAATCGGGTGTGACCAAGGTGGCCGATCCGCTGGGCGGCAGCCATTTCGTGGAGTCACTGACCGATGCAATCGAAGCCGCGGCCACCGCATACATTGTTCGCATTGATGACATGGGCGGCGTGACGGCGGCAATCGAAGCTGGTTTTCAGCAAAAAGAGATCGCGCAGGCGGCATACCAGCATCAGAAACGCGTTGAATCTAACGATGAGATCATCGTGGGGGTGAACAAGTACCGGTCGCCGGGTCCACAGCAAGGGCCGCCTTTGCTGAAGATCGATCCGGCCACCGAAGCCGCGCAAGTGGCACGCGTCCAGCGCTTTCGTCAAGCGCGAAACGCCGCACGCACCACCGCGGCACTGGGGCAGGTGCGCCGCGCTTGTGAGGGCAAAGACAACATTATGGACGCGGTGCTCGACGCCGTGAAAGCCCAGGCCACGGTGGGCGAAGTCTGCGATGTGTTTCGAGAAACGTTCGGAGTTTATAAAGATCCTGGACACGTTTAGGTCCAGCCGCTAAAGCAGGGAGACGCGCATGGGAACACCGGGCACTGGCGAAGACATCGAAGACACTTGTACCCGTTGCGGCGACACCTGGCATGTCGTCATGGCCAAGGTAGGCGAGCGAATTGCGAAGGTGGTTTGCAAACTCTGCGGCAGCCAACACAACTACCGCAAAGGCGCCGAAGCGGCGGCCGCGGCCAAGGCCGAAGCGGCCACGTCACGTGGCACCACCTTGAAGCGCAAGGTGTCGCGTTCGTCGATCCCTTCCATTCCCGCGCCACCGCCATTTGATCCCTCGCGCCCCCCGCGCCCCTATTCGCCCAAGGAAAGCTTCGGCCCTGGCGAACGCATCATTCATCCTAACTTCGGCGAAGGCATCGTCACTGGATCTGTGCCCGGCAAGATCGAAGTGGTGTTTCCTTCAGGTCAACGCGTGCTCGCAGGACCCAAGGTTTCGTCGTCGCTGAGCCGTCCCGATCACGTCTCGAACGCGCCCTTGTCTGATCGTCCGCCCAAGGGCATGTAGCCCCGCCCGCCTTCATTCAAACAGTGTGGGCGGCAACACGGGATTGATTTGCACGTCGGTGAGCGTGGCTTCTGACGTGTTCGGCCCAAACGACAGCTGCTTGAACGGAAACTTCAAGCCGCCCACGTCGCGCCAATCCAACAAGCGCTGTTCGCTTTCACCGCCCGCCACATCGGGTGAACGTACGCGCGAAAGCAGATTCGTGTTGGGATCAAAGTAAAGCGAGATCCACGCGCCCGCAGGAACCTGCACTTCTATCCCAGGGTAACTTACGCCCTTTTCCACCCACGGCTGTTTGGGCGCCACGGGCACGGGAGGTTTGGCGTCGAGGATGTTGAGCAAGATAAACACAACGTCTTCGAAAGTGGCCGCCCGCAAGCGCGAAACGTTTTCGGCAGGCAACGCCACCAAAGCGCCTTTGGCGTTTGTGCCTCGCACTTGTTGGGCGGTCAGAACGAAGGCCGCTTGGCCCACAACTTTGTCACGCACACGCGCTTCTTGCTCCACACGCACATCATTGGGGCGGCGGTAATGCGTGGTGCTGGTCATCGTCACGATGCGGCCGCCTTCACGGCGCTGGCCCTGCTTTTTCACCGTCAAGGTGGTGAGCGCACGCCACGCCGGCGCACCGCCGGCTGCCGCCAATGCCTTCATAATGAGGCCACGCGCTTGCATGCTTTCGGCCGACGTGGCGGCGTCGTTGTGCACAAGCCGATCGCGGCGTGCGCGCGCCGACACCGATAACGGATCTTCGAACGCAATCTGCTCGAATCGCACCTTGGCCTTTTGCAACTGCGGGGCGATTACTTTAGCGGGCCCCACGATCACAACGGCCAGCGCATCAGGCTTAAGACGCGAGGCCGCCGATTGCAGCGCCTTGTTGTCCACAACCTCAACAGCTTTGCTTAACGCTTTGAAATAAGAAAGGCCTCCGGTCTTTACAGCCTCTGCTTCCAACACAGCGAGGGCCAAGCCGTCTCCTGTTTCAAGCTGCAAGGGATCAACCGCGGCCGAGCGGGCCTTGAGCTCGGCCAATTCGGCGGGCAAAACACCTTGTTCCGCAAACGCCTTGAGTTGGCTGGCAGCCGCAAGCAACGCGTCCCACGTTTTTGCAGCAGGCGCCTGCAAAGTTGTGCGCAGCAGGCGGCCCTGCGCCGTTGGCTCCAACGCCGCGCCGCCGGCCGCGATCAAACCTTTGGTGGCCACATTCTGCGCCAACCGCGAGCCCAGGCCCGCGCCGCCATAAACAAACGTGAGTGATTCAAGCGCTGCCCATTCCGCAGCGTCTTTTGCGGCCAGCATGTGCCCAAACATCAAGGTGGCTTGTGGGGCGGTGGGCGAGTCCACCAACAACAAGCGTGTGCCTTCGCGAACGGGCACAGGCGGTGAAGGGGCGCGCGGGGAAGCGCCGGCCTTCCAACCTTTGAAAGCTGCGGCAGCGGCTTGGTTGACCACATCGGATGAAACGTTGCCCACCACGACGAGGCGTGAAAGGTTGGGCCGATACCATTGCTGCCAAAACGCACGCAGCGTGGCTTCCGTGAGGCCGCCGATGTCATCGGGCTGCACAGCTTGGCCCGCGGGGTGCTCGTCGCCGAACACCAAATTGTAAAAGTGGGCCCGTGCGCGCCCCTCATCAGAAGCCAACTGCTGGCGCACCTGCGCCGCCAATTGCGAACGAACCTCGATCAAACGATCGGATTTGAACGCGGGCGCCTCCACGAGATCCGCAAGCAACGCCAAGCACCCTTGAAGACGCGGAAACATCGCCTTGCACAACAGCGTGGTGCCGAGGCGATCCACCTGAACCTGCACGTCGGCTCCCAACTCCTCCACGCGCAACTCAAGCGGCATGGCGTCGCGACGTGAAGAGCCGGCACGCACCCACCCAGCCACCAGATCGGCGGCACCGCGCGTTTGAGGCGTTTCCGTGGCCTTACCCGCGGGGACAAACAAAGCCACATTCACCAACGATTCATCTGCCTTGGTGATGACCGCAACATGCAAGCCGTTGCGCAAAGTGAAGGCCTGTTCAGCGGGCCACGCCCACACAGCCGCGCCAGGAGCCGCAGGCACATCAATGGGCACCGGCGCTTTCGGTTGCGCCCAGGCAACGGCAGGCACGCATGCGAGCCAACACGTGATGGTCAACGCGAAGTGTTTCATGGCGTGCCTTTGGGTTGCGAAGCCTCAGCCGCGGGCCGCCCCTCGGGGGTCAACATCAAGATCGACAGCATGTCTTCGCGCAAGTATTGGTTGGCCAACCGGCCGATGTCGCTTTGGCTGACGTCAAGAATCTGTTGTGGCCGCAGCATCGCTTGCTCAAGCTCGCCTTCCACGGCCGTGGCCATGGCCAACGCATTGGCCAAGCCCTCCGTGCTGCTAAGAGCACCCGCAACAGTGGCCGCGGCCCGCAACCTTGCTTGCGTGAGCTCTTCGAGATCGATCGGCTTATCGCGCATCTGTGCCAGCTCATCCAGCATGATGCGGCGGATCTCATCAGACGTGTGGTCAGGCTGATGCACGGCAAACAACACCAACACGCCGCCGTCTTCGAGCGCCAACGGGGCTCCGCCCGCCGCCAACGCCGCTGATTTCGGCCCCACCAAACGTCGGCTCAGACGGCCAGCCGATCCACCCGCGAGCACTTCAGAAAGCACATAAACCGAGGCACGTTCACGCGGTGATAAACGCGGCAGCGGCACCCCGATGGCCACCATGGGCTTTTCCACCGGCAGTTTCAAAGCTTTGGCAGGCGCCGCTGGCGCAGGTGTGAACCCCTGACGCGCGGCCAGAGCGGGGTTTGGTGCAATGGCACCGAAATGCTTTTCCACCAGTGGGCGCAGCGCCGCTTCGGAGATCGCGCCCGCCACCACAAGCGTGGCGTTGTTGGGGCCAAAGTGCGTTTGGTGAAAACGCGCACAATCATCAACACTGATGCGGCGCAGATCAGCCACGACGCCCATCACGCCATTGGCATATGGGTGGCCGCCAAACACGTCTCCCCGCAGCAGCTCAATCGATTTTCCAAGCGCGCTGCCATCCACCTGGCGTTGGCGCGACCGCAACACAAACTGGCGCACGGCCGCCACGTCAGCCTCTTTGAGCGACAGCCCCCGCATGCGTTCGGCCTCAAGCTCGATCGCCATTTCGGTGTAGGGGGCAGGCACCGTGTTGGCGAAGGCGGTGATGTCTTCATCCCCGTGCGCCGCCACGCGGCCACCCACGCGCGCAATCAGCCGGCTGTGGCCCCCGGGGGGCACCCGTGCAGACCCGCGAAACATCAGCTCTCGCATTATGCGGGCGAGGCCGCGTGTGCCAGCTTTCTCGTCACGCGATCCAACATGGTAGACAATCTGAACACTGACCAGAGGCGCCCCTTGCCGAGCCGCAAACACCACCTTCAAACCATTCTTCAAAGCCCACGTTTGCAGCGAAACGCCTTTGCTTTTGGTCTGCGCAACGGAGCGAGCCACGGGGGCGGCGGCCACGGCGGGCCAGTGCGAAAAAACAGCCGCGCACCCGGCCAGCAGAACGATCAAACGACGCATCTTTGGGCAACTATGACACACGGGGGGCCTGTCGGAAGGTGAGCGAAATCCCCGAGGACGCCGCCTCGTTTTCGACGAGCCCTGCCCTGCCCGCCGTCAGCGTCCCCGACGCCCCAGCGCCCGCGGCCGCGTACCCGCAATGGAAGCGCCTGCTGGGCCTGTTGTGGGTGGGCCAGGTGGTTTCGCACGTGGGCGACGCCCTGTTTCTGACGGCCATCATCTTCATCGCGATCGACGCCACGGGGTCGAAGGGCGCGGCCGGTTTGGTGTCGGGGCTCAAGTATGCACCCGCCATCATCTTTGGCTTGTTCGCCGGCGCGTTGGTGGACCGATACGATCGTCGGCGTGTGATGTTGTGGGCCGACGTGCTGCGCGGCCTGGCTGTGGGGGCCATTCCTCTGCTGCACGCCACAGGCGCCTTGGGTGGCATCACGTTGGGGGTGGCGGTGTTTGTGTTGGCGATGGGGGCCACATTATTCAACCCAGCGATCAAGGCCATGCTTCCCGAATTCACGCCGCCAGAGCACCTGACGCGCGCCATTTCGCTGTTTCAGATCGCTGAATACGCAGCCTTCGTGATGGGGCCCCTGGTGGCGTCACTGGTGGCGCCGCGTCTGGGCAACATCCATCTGCTTTCGGTGGACGCCGCCACGTTCTTCTTCTCTGCTGTGTGCATCGCTTTGTTGCCCCGCACGGTATCGCGCCGGTACCGCGAAGAATCGGCGCCGCATAAACACGACAAAGACTTTTTACCCTTGCGACGCACAATCCGTGACGGATTCGAAGGCGCGCTAAAGGTGATGCGCGTGCGCCCCATCGCGGCGCTTGTGCTGGTGGGCACGTTGAACAACCTTGTGATCATGGGCCTCGCACACGTGGCCGTGCCGGTGTTGGTCTATGAGACGCTGCACTTGGATTTGGCGTCGTATGGCAGCACGTTGAAGTATTTCTTCTTGGGTATGGCGATCGGTAGCCTGCTGTTCTGGTCGTTCGGCAAACGCCTGCCCAAGGGCCCCACAATCTTATTGGGCATCGTGCTGGATGGCCTCACGTTCGTGCCGTTTGCCTTTTGTCACACGCTGGAGCATGTGCAGTGGGCGCAGGCGTTTCACGGCTTGGTGATCCCGCTCATCATCATTCCGCGCACGGTGTTGGTGCAGCAAGTGGTGCCCGGGCATTTGCACGGTCGTGCGTTCGCGCTGATCAACGTCACCGTGTTTGGTATGACGGCGCTATCAAATCCTTTGGTTGGCTTTCTTTCGGAATGGGTGGCGGTGCCCACCTTGTTCTTGTGGATGGGATTGTTAGGCGCCCTGCCAGGCGTTTATGGCTTGTTCTTGCCAAACCTGCGGCACACCCGGTGATCCATGAAGCGAGGTGACACACTCACATTGACGTGCGAGCGCATGAACGCCGACGGCGCCGGCGTGGCGTTTTTTGGCGATGACGTGGCCGTGCTGATGCCAGGCGTGCTGCCCGGCGATCGTGTAAGCGCGCAGGTTGAGCACGTGTCGCCGCACAAAACGGCGCAACGGCGGCAAGCGTGGGCCCGCGTGGTGGAGGTGCAAAGCGACGGGCCCCATCATGTGCCAGCGCCCTGCCCCGCGTTTGGCACATGCGGCGGCTGCGTGTGGCAGCACATGGATTGTGCGGAGCAGCTGCGCTGGAAAACGACGCTGGTGGTTGAGGCTCTGGTTGAGCGTGGGGTGAATGCGGCTGTGCAGGCGTGCGTGGCATCGCCGGTGACGCGTGGGTACCGCAACCAAGGTAAGTATGTGGTGGCGAAGGACGCGGGTGGCGTGCGGCTGGGTGGGTATGCGCCGCGCACGCACGACGTTGTGGATCTTGTGGGCTGCGCTTTGGTGGAGCCTGCGATCGATGTTGTGGCCTCGGCGGTGAAGGAACGGCTGCGGACGTCGAACGTTGATGTGCGGTACGTGGTGGTGCGTGCGAACGCGCGGGGGCAAACGCTGCTCACGTTGGTGGTGCGCGATGAGGCTGAGGCGCGCGCGCCCGGCTTGGCGGCGCTGGCCGATGCGGTGATGGCGGATGTGGCTGGCATCGTGGGCGTGGTGGCGAACATCAATGGCAGCTTGGGCGACGTGATCTTCGGCGATCGCGATGTGGTTGTGCGTGGCGCGGGCGTGTTGAGCGACGCGGTGGCGGAGGTTGATCTGCAACTGTCGCCGCGCGCATTTTTCCAAGTGAACCGCCACGTGGCGGCGTTGGCGTATGAGGCGATCGCTGCGTTCGCGCGCACGTTGCCACAAGCGGCGTGCGTTTGGGATGTGTATGCGGGCGTGGGCACCATCGCGCGTGTGATCGCGCAACGCGAGCCGCGCGTGAAGAATGTGGTCTGCGTTGAAATCCGGCCCACCGCTGTGGATGATGCACGCGCCGCATGGAAAGACGCATCAGGCGCGCACTTCGAGGCGGTTGCGGGTGATGCGGCCACGATCCTTGCGAGCGCTGCCAGCAGGCCCGACGTTGTGGTGCTGAACCCGCCGCGCGCGGGATGTGACGAGCAAGTGCTCAACGGCGTGGCGGCGCGGGCGCCTGAGGGCATTGCGTATTTGAGTTGCAACCCCAAGACGCTGGCCCGCGATCTGGGAACGCTTGCGACGCTGGGGTATGCCGTTGCGCAAGTGGTGCCGTTCGACATGCTGCCGGATACGCCGCATGTGGAAACGCTGGCGACGCTGCGTCTCCGGTGATTTGAACCCGTCCCAAAGCCGCCGTTGCAAAGGTGAGCGGCTGCGGGCTTATGAGCCCCAATGCCCCCTAAGTGGCGCGATCGCTTTCGGTGGACGTTGCGAGTACGCGCTCACACCTCGGTGTGCGGAGGCTCGCGGACGAGGCGCCGAGCCACTCCGTCGCTGCATTGCAGTTCGAGGGCGCCGGCCGCGAGCGACTTTTGCGCCACCACAACCTCAGGCGTACGGTCACCTTCCCAGCTTTGAATGTCTGTTGTGAGCGTGACTTTGCCATCGGGCGAACGGGCGATGCGGCCGGTGCGAAGACCCAAGAATGAGAAGGTATCGACGCCCCACGCGTCGAGAAACCGATCACCAATAATGATTCGCGTCCCCGCCGCCGCCTGCGGCCAAGTCTGCACCGGTCGCTGAACGTCAAGCCGCCATGTGCCTGACCACCCAGGCACGCCTTCGCCCGTACTGGCTCTTGCGAAGGCTTCGTCATAACCATAGATGCCTTCGGCGACATGCTCATAAGCGTCAGTCGAAAATCGCGCCAGGAACACGATTGAGTGCGCCTCCGTGTCGCGGCCGAAGTTGAACAGGCGGTAGTTTTCGCGATAGTGGCGGTTGTCAGGCAGGGCAACGTAAGTGCCAACGATTGTCCCCACAAACTTCGAGTCTTCGGGCTTGTAGAACACAAGGCCGAAATGGCCATTCGACATGAACTTTAGGCCGTGCAAATGGCCCGACTTTGACGAACCGTCGGCATGGCGCGTATGGCTGCGGAACTGCCACACCCCCTCAAGCCTGCCCGCCAACGAATCGACGGCGTGGCCATTGGCGGGACTCGTGGTTCGACAACCCATGATTGATAGGCCGAGGGAAGCGAGGCCAAGCAGCGACCGACGGGGCATCATGGTGGCGGCGTTTACGGAGACAGGGAAGACCGGTTTCATGGTGGGGATTGTGCTTTGCCAGGCGAGCATCCTCGATCCACAAACGTTAATTGCCGAAACGCCGCCGGCATTCTTCCGGCAACACTTGTTAAGAAATCCTTTCGCGCACGCGCTTCGTTGGTGGCGTTGCCCTTAGCGAGGCAGCTATCACGCAGGCATGGATGTAAACGCAGTGCGGTCTTTGTGTATGAGTGGCGTGATGGCGGCGGTGCTTTTTTCGCCAGCGGCCAAGGCGGATGCGCCTGCCACCATGTCGTTTGAAAGTTTTGACTCATACGAGACTGATGAGGATCTGGCGAAGCAATGGCGCCAACCTCACGGCGAGCCTTCCGTTGTTCGTCTTGAGAAGGCCTTCCTCAAGGCTGGTGGTAAGGCGCTTCGGTGGAACTACAGGCTGGGAAAGTATGGAACGCGGGCGTCCTTCATCGACCGCGATCCGCGTCCATACGACGCCATCCGCTTTTGGATTTTGCCTGATGGCAGCGGACGCACCTTCAACATAGGGATCAAAAACCACGCACAAAAGGCGTTCGAGACGAAGGACCTTTTGAAGTTGAACGCCAAGTCCCCCGTGCAGGTAACCGTCCCCTTTTCTCGGCTTGGTGTTGGGGCCAAGGATGAACTTCTAGAAGAGCTCTGGATCCTGGTGAGTGGCCCGGCCGGCGAAGGCAGCATCGCGATTGACGGCTTTGAGTTCGTCAAGGAGAAGGCCAAAATCGAGCTCGAAGGTTTCGACCGATACAAAACGCCACTGGACGTCTTTCAACACTGGAAACCAGTTGGGAAGGACGTGCATTTGGGCGACGTAAACACACAAAGCAGCGCCACAGATCGCCGAGAGTCTGGGGCGTCTTTGGTGCTTAACTACGAAAGCCCACGTGTTGTGGGTGTGTCCAGCTTTATCGAGGCCGACGCGCGTGGCTTTGAAGGGCTTCGGTTATGGATGAAGAACGTTGGCACCGCCAAGACGTTCACCGTTGAGGCAAAGAACCACGCGCAACAGTGGTGGGAAACGCCGCCGCTACCGCTTCCGGATGGCGACGTCATCAAGGTTCCGTTCTTCGCATTTTCGCCCAAACAAGGCGCTACCCCATCAAGTCCCCGGCAGGGCGTTCCTTTGCTGCTCGATGAGTGCCTCGATCAGATCTCCATACGGGTGGCCGATCCACAAGGCAAAGGCCTACTCTTTATCGATAATGTGGGCCTTTATAGGCATATCTCGGCGAAGCGACTTGAGGCCACCACGGCGCTGCGCTTGGTGTTTCAGAACGTCTCGGCACATTCAGAGAAGCAAATCGTTGCGGCCGTCTTAGCCATCGCTGAGGATCGTAAGGACCTTCGAGAGCCAGCCGTTGCGGCGTTCGCTCGGACGATCTCGAAACTGCTTCGCGGCAAACGCGTGGATGAGCCCGGCTTGGTTTTGTGGTTGGCAGGCGACGTGGACCAAGTCATCAATCCGAAGGACCTGGATCAAGGACAAATCAAAGGGGCCGTGAACGATTTCGGATCGGCGTTAAGAAAAGTCGGTGTGCCTGAAGCGCAACTTGAAGTGGGCCGTCGGGCGCTATTGACTCTCGCGCCGCCAGGGTTGCAAGCGAGAAAGGCAGCCGATGGACAGCATTCCTATCGGTTGAAGGTGGCCCCCGCCTTTGACGATTCTGTGCCGATCGAAGACTTCGAGAATGTGAGCAACATCTTCTCGCGTTGGTATCAGCCCGTCTGGAGCGTTGGCGTGACCCCATCAGTGCAAACAGAACGCAAATCTGCCGGAGCCCAAGGCTTGACGATTCGGCGCAAAGGGACGCTCGATTCCTATAATGGCTTTGCAACGGTGCTGAAGCCCGCGCGAGACATCTCGGGGATGAATGCGTTGCGCATGTGGGTGTGGCCGAACCCGCTGGCCAACCCGGGCGAGGAGGGACGCGTCTCAGTGGGGTTCATCGACGGCTCGGACGAGATCTGGCAAATGGAGATCCCCGATTTCCTCGCAGGCACGGAGCCATACTTTCTGCAAGTACCCCTGCAAGACTTCAGTAAAACGCTGCGTCGAAACAACGGCGTCATTGATCCCGAGATCCACAACGTTGGCCTGTGGATGAGCGGCACGTACGAGTTCTCAATAGACGACATTCGCTTTGTGCACGATGCCAAGCTTCCCGAATTTCATCCAGGCAACTAAGCACGCGTTGAGATAATTCTTCGCGCCCGAAGGCGCCGTCTCGCGACGGCGCCTTTTTCAATTCAAGAGGCGCGTGCTCCCACCGCCCCCCCTACGAAGCCCCGCGCCCTGCCCCGTAGTGCCGCCGCGTCCACTCGGCCATCGCAATCCCCGCTGCCACCGTGATCGGGAACGAGTTATTGATCCCGTACATCGGAATCGCCACCACATGATCGCAGCGCTCGAGCAACGAAGGAGGAATGCCGTCGTTTTCGCTGCCAAACAACAGCACGCACGCTTCGGGCATGATGCCGTTCCATAAGTTGGCCTGCCCCGCTTCGCGTTCGAAGGCAACAAGGGGCAGTTCATTGTCGCGGCACCAGTTCACAAGCGCGTCGTCGTCAGGCAGGTAAACGAGGTTCTCATAACGATCCATGCCCATCGCCGCCTTCTTGTAGAACGGTTCATCGCCCACCAAGATGATCTCTTGCGCCAAGAACGAATGCGCCACGCGAATGATGGCGCCCACGTTGAACGGGTTCTTCGAGCGCAGCACGGCGATGCGCATAGGGCGGCGGATGACGTCCAGGCTGCGGCGGATCTCATCCAATGGCAGATCGAACGGAGTGACTTTCACGGCGCCCCGTTATAGCAGAACCACCCCTGCCAGCCGAAGTGGTGGGGCTTGACGTTGTGCACAGCGTGGTTCTTCTAGAAGGTATGGCGACTGAACAAAATGCTGTCTCTACACGCACCTTGGCCCCCTCGGCTATCCGGTTGGACATTTCAGGCGCCAACTTCATGCTGACGGGCACCTTTGAGCAGTGGGTGCCGCTGATGATGGAAGGCCTCAAGGAAGACCGCGCTGTGCAACTGCTGGTGGACGTGACCAGTTCAAAGTTGCCGCAGGTGGCACCGGCGAACACAAATGGCGCGCTGTTCTCGTTTGAAGCTCAAAGCATCAAGCGTGTGCAGAACGGCGGCCACCGCGTCAAAGGCGTGTTGACCTACGGCGCCCATCACGCAGAGACCGAAGTGTTTATGCAAGCGCCACCCAGCCACAGCCCGTTTGCTGTGCTGTCGTTCCAATTGCCCTCCACCGATTTTGAGGGCTTGTGGAAGGCGCTGTCAAAACGCGCCAGCAGCAACGCGGCCAAAAATGGCACGGAAGTGCGCGCGCGAGGTTGGCTGCGGCCGCCCACAGTTGCCGCAGCTTAGTGCCGGCGGAACGTCAACGCGGCGATGATGCCCACAAACAAGGCGCACAAAAGCACCATCCAAAAGCCCCCGCTGCGTGTAAACGGAGCTGGTGGCTTTTGTGGTGGTGCGCCTAACAAGGCCGTGGCCATCGCCAGCACGCGCTTTTGCATTTGCTGAGCAACCTCGTCAGTGGGGCGCTCGTCCAAGCGCTCGCGGTAACGGCGCCCCGCGGCCGAAAGCATGCCAAGCACCGAGCAATGCTTGAGGAAGGCGTCGTGCGCGTCTGTGTTGTTCCAGTCGGCAACCGCCTTCGCCCACAGCGCTTCGGCGGCCTCGTCCAAGGCCACAACCTGGGGCGCTTCCTCGGGCTTCCACAGGGCGAAGACCAAGCCGCAGCGGGGGCAGGCTTGCGCCGCAGGGGAGGCTTTTTTGTGGTTACACTTGGGGCAACGGTCGTCCATCGCTTGAACCCGGCAACGGGATCATCGACGGTTTCGACGCAAAACTGAATGGCCGCTTAAGGCATCGCCGGGCCCAACGAGATGCGTAGGGGCACGGGCATAAAGATCGCCACAAAGGCCACCACAACCACCGCAAACAGCAGGCGGCGGCCCCAACCCAAGGGCTTGTCGTCGACAGGTGGGTGTTCAGCGCCACCGCCGAAACGGCGCAGCAGGCGCACCACCGCAAACCACAATATCCACGGCATGCAGGCTTGAATGGCGATCAAGTAAGCCGGCAACACCTCGCCATCCACCTGTGGCGCTTTGCCGGCCACCGCGGCGCGCGACACAAGCACGTATGTGAAAACAAACACGATGGCCGCCAGCACCAACAGCAAGCGGTGCAGCTTCGCGGCGATGTTTGTGTACTTGTTGCCGAAGCGGGCCACCATGATGTGGCCGCCGTCGAGCTGGCCAAATGGCAGCAGGTTCAACATCGTCACCAACAACCCGGCCCAGCCCGCAAAGGCCGTGGGGTGAAGGTTCACGTCGTATCGGCCATCAGGCAGCCAGTGCCCCGTGACCAAAAATTTCAGGCCCAGGTAAAGCAATGAATTACCTTCCTGCAAGCCTTGCGACGTCATCGGCATGACGTGCGATTTCGATAGACCGTAAAGCAGCACCGGGATCGCCACCACCAAACCAGCCAAAGGCCCCGCCGCGCCAATGTCGATTAATTTGCGCCGATCCGTGGGCGAGCCCGGCATCTTGATCACAGCGCCCATCGTGCCGAACAAACCAATCCACGGCGGCAGGGGCACGAAGTAAGGCAGCGACGCCGGCACTTTGTGCAGGCGCGCGGCGATGTAGTGGCCGAACTCGTGAAATAGCAGGATCAGCAGCAATGGCACAGAGAACACCAGGCCATCGCCGATGGGTGCGATCTCACCGTTGGGGTGCATTTGAATCGCGCCTGTGGCCGTGGTGGTGATGACGGTGGCGAGGAACAAGGCCCCCTGCACGAGGCCCGATGAACTATTGCGTTTCATGTGTGTTGGAACGACGCTTAAGTGCGTCGTGGAAGGCTTGTTGTTTGGGTTGCGTTTGCGGCGTCAGCTGCGCGCGCAGGCTTTCAAAAATCGTGCGCGCGTCTTCGTTAAGATTGCTGGGCGTTTCAACGATCATGCGCGCGTGAATGTCGCCCGGCGGGTTTGCGTCGCGCGCGATGCCGCGGCCACGGATGCGGAAGGTGGCGCCCGTTTGCGTGCCAGGTGGCACTTTCATGCGCACGACGCCCTCGAGCAGCGGCACTTCTACTTCGGCGCCTAAAGCTGCATCCACCATGCTGATCGGCACTTCGCAGATCACGGTGCCCGCTTCTTCGCGGAAAAAAGGGTGCGGCTTGACCCGCAAAAGCACGTGCAGATCGCCTGAAAGGCCACCCCGCCGGCCAGGCGCGCCCTGGCCCGCGATTCGTTGCGAATGACCATCAATCGCCCCTGGCGGCACGCGCACCTCATAAGCTTTCTCCCGCTCCACCAGGCCGCCACCCAAACAAACCTTGCAGCGCACCTTGGGCACTTCGCCGGCGCCACCGCAGGCCGCGCAGGGCCGCTTGGATGTGAAGAGCACGCCCTTTTGCTTGAGGTGCCCTTCCCCGCCGCATTTTTCACAGCGCACGAGGCCCGCCGTGCCACCTTCAGCGCCGGTGCCTGCACACCCGCTGCAATCTTCCGCGCGTTCGAATCGAATGGTTTTTGTGCACCCCAAGGCCGCTTCTTCGAACGTGAGTTCAAGCGTGTAACGCAGATCTTGGCCGGCCTTCTTGTTGCGGTCGAGGCCGAACAGATCGCCCAAAATGGCATCGAAAAAATCGGTGGCCGCCGAAAGGTCCGCGCCCGGCGCAAAGGGTGAGCTTGGCGCCGCTTGGCCAAACCGATCGAAGTGCGCGCGCCGATCCGCGTCCGATAAAACGGCGTAGGCTTCCGAGATGTCTTTGAATCGCTCTTCGGCGGCTTTGTCGCCGGGGTTGCGGTCGGGGTGGTAACGCAGCGCCAAGCGACGGTAGGCCGCCTTGATCTCAACGTCCGACGCGGTTCGTTCGATCGCCAGGATCTCGTAGTAGTCGCGGGAAATCTGTGAAGCCATGGTAACGCGGAGGGAATCCGCGCTAGTGTAGCGTCTCAAACAGCTTCTGGGCGGCCTGCTCAAGATCCGCCAGTGCGGATCGTGCAGCGTCTAGGCCCCCTTGCTCCACAACCCGGCGGCAGACGCGGATCTTGTTTTCCACGTCGATGCGGGCGGCGGGATCGGCGGTGGCGCCAAACTCTTTGAGCGCCTGCTCCGTTCCATAGATCAGCGTCTCGGCGGCATTGCGAACGTCGGCTAGTTCTTTTTTTGAACGGTCGGCGTCGTGGTTCATCTCGGCCTCGGCGATGATTCTATTGATCTCATCTTCGGAAAGGCCGCTCGTGGGGCGCACCACCACTTTTTGTTCTTTTCCTGTGCCCAAGTTCTTGGCCGAAACGCCCACAATGCCATTCGAATCGATGTCGAATGAAACCTCGATCTGGGGCGCGCCACGCGGCGCGGGCGGAATGCCGGCCAATTGGAAGGTGGCCAGGCTGCGGTTGTCATCCGCCATTTGACGCTCGCCCTGCAGGACGTGCACGTTGACGTAGGATTGATTGTCGACCGCGGTGGTGAAAATTTGTGAGCAGCGGTGCGGAATCGTGGTGTTGCGCGCAATGATCGGCGTAAACACGCCGCCCGCGGTTTCAACGCCCATCGACAACGGCGTCACGTCCAACAAGATAACGTCGTCTTTTTCGCCCGAAAGCACCGCGCCCTGCAAAGCGGCGCCCACCGCCACCACTTCATCCGGGTTCACGCCCCGCGAGGCCTTCTTGCCGAAGAACTCCGCCACCCGCTCTTGCACGCGCGGCATGCGCGTTTGGCCACCCACCAAGATCACTTCATCAATGTCGGCCAACGTCCAACCGGCATCCGACAACGCGGCTTTGCACGGTCCAAACGTAGACTCAATCAGCGCCTCGGTCAGCGATTCGAGTTTGCCGCGCGTGAGCGTGAAAATCAGGTGTTTGGGACCATCGGCGCCCGCACCAATGAACGGCAGGTTGATCTCGGTTTCGAGCGCCGACGAAAGCTCTTGCTTGGCGCGCTCAGCGGCCTCACGCAAGCGCTGCAGCGCCATGCGATCTTGCGATAGATCGATCTGGGTTTCTTCTTTGAACGTTTTAAGCAGATGCTCGACGATGATTGTGTCGAAATCTTCGCCGCCCAAAAAGCCATCACCGTTGGTGGCTTTGACTTGGTAAACGCCCTGCTGCAGGTGCAGCAACGAAATGTCAAACGTGCCGCCGCCTAAATCGTAAACGGCGATCTTCTTGGTGGCCTCAACGGTGGTGCGCCCATACGCCAAAGCCGCAGCCGTGGGCTCGTTGATGATGCGCAACACATTCAGGCCCGCGATGCGTCCGGCGTCTTTGGTGGCTTGCCGTTGGTTGTCGTCGAAGTATGCCGGCACAGTGATCACGGCATCGGTGACGTCTTCGCCCAAATAATCCTCGGCCACCTTGCGCATGCGGGTTAACACCAAGGCGGAGATCTCGGGCGGCGAGTGCTTCTTGTCTCCCACTTGCACCCAAGCGTCGCCATTTTCCGATCCAGTCACGTGATAAACGCAGCTGGCCGCGTGGCGTTTGACGTCAGCGTCCTCGAGCTTGCGCCCCATCAGGCGCTTGACAGCGTAGATGGTGCGCTCGGGGTTGGTCACCGCTTGACGCTTGGCGATCTGCCCCACGAGCGGTTCGGGATCATCAACGAAACCCACAACAGAGGGCGTGGTGCGCGCGCCCTCCCCATTTGGGATCACCAGGGGCTCCAGCCCATCCATCACGGCCACGCACGAGTTCGTGGTGCCCAGATCGATGCCGATGATCCTGCCCAAAGGTCAGTTCGCCTCGGCGCCGGTGGATGGAGGAGCGATGGCCACGACCACCGCGGCGGGTCGCAATAACCGTTCGCCCATGTTGTAACCCTTGACCAATTCGTCCACGATCGCACCCACGGGCACGTCCGTGGAAGGCACTTGCGCCACCGCTTCATGAATGCGCGGGTCGAAGGCTTTGCCCTTTGATTCGATCACTTTAACGTCGTGCCGCTCCAGCTTTTGGTGGAACAGGCGCAACACCAGGTTGACGCCGTCTTTCACAGCTTTGCTGTCGGAGGTTTCGGTCATAGACGAGAGAGCTCTCTCTAGATTGTCGACCACCTCCAGCACATCCTTGAGCACCTGCTCCTTGGCGCGGAATTGGGCGTCGTCTTGATCCTTGCGGGCGCGCTTTTTCCAGTTCTCGAATTCGGCTGCCACGCGCAGCATGCGCTCACGCAAATCGTTCTTTTCTTGTTCCAGCGTCGCGATGCGGTCTTCAGGCGATACATCGGGCGCGGCCGCGCCTGGGGCATCGGCAGAATCGGTAGGGGCCTGGGTGTCTTGGTTCTCGGTCATGCTTGTTTCCTAGGTTCACTGGCAACGCATCGCGCCAGCCGAGGACGCTGGTTGCCCAACATCTTATCGGAAGGCTCGGTTCCGCCACAGTTTGCGGCTACAGTTTCGGTAGGGCCTTCGTAATCACATCTGCCGTAAAGTCAACCAGCGAGATGACTTTGGAGTAGTTGATGCGTGAGGGCCCGATGACGCCGATGGTGCCAACGGCGCGGCCCTCGTCCCCGTACGGTGCCGTGACCACGGAGATGTCGGTGAGATCCGCCAGATTTGCTTCCGCGCCGATGAACACACAGATGCCAGGCGCCATCAGAGTGCGGTCCAACAGGCGGAGCAAAAACTCTTTTTCTTCGAGGGCCCGCAGCAACGTTCTTGCGCCATCCACGCTGTCGGTCACCGAGAGCAAATTGGATTGCCCATCCACGATGATGGAAGGCTTGTGTTGTTCGGGCACAGCCACGCTGGCCAAGCTCAACGCGCGCGACCGCATTTGATCCTGTTGGGTGCGCTCGTCTTCGAGTTCGGCGGCCACGCGGGCGCGGATCTCGGCCAGCGTGCGCCCCACCACCAGTTCGCGCAGGTAATTGTTTATGCGTTCGAGCTCGCCTGATTGCAGGGAAAAATCGATCTGCACCGCCTTGTTCTGCACTTGACCGGCGCTTGAAGCGATCACCGCCAGCAGCTGATCGTCGCGCAAACGCACAAACTCGAGGTGGCTGATGGTGTCTGAATCAATGCGCGGCGCCTGCACCACGACCGTCAAATGCGACATCTCGCGCAGCACGTCCTTGGCGCGGTCAACCACGTCGCCCACATCAGAAATGCCGGAGAATTGGCTTTGAATGCCCTCTTGCTCAGCCTCGGTCAGGCGACGCACCCGCAACAGCGTGTCCACGTAGTAGCGCAAGCCGCGCTCGGTGGGCACCCGGCCTGCCGAGGTGTGGGCGTGCCGCAGCAGCCCCAGCTCTTCAAGCTCCCCCATCACGCTGCGCACAGTGGCGGCCGATACGTCAAAGTTGTATCTGCGGGTGACGGTTTTCGACCCCACCGCTTCGCCGGAGCCCAGATACTCCGTGACGACTGCGTGCAGGACCTTTTTTGCACGATTGCCTAAGTCGTTCACGCTTCAGGTTTACTGCAAAACGAAGGGGCTGGCCAAGCGTCACGGTGGTTATTTGTGCAAAGGCACAACAAACAGCCTAAACCCACAGGCGCGTGGCCAAATCATCCGCGAACATGAGGCCTTGCACCGTGGGCAGAAGGTGCGTTGGTGTGATTTGCAGCCAGCCGATGGTTTGCAGGCGCGCGGCCGCCTGGGCGCGGTTGGGCGACGCCAGAGGATCGGCGCCGAACAGGCGCTGGTGGGCCGCCCGGTCAAGCCCACGGCTGGTGCGCAGGGCCAGCCACACGGCCTCGTCTTCCAATTCGGCTGGTGTTCGCCATTCAACCTGGGCGGGTGCCAAGCTACCTTGCTCAGAGCGCTGCATGTATGTTTCGGCCGCGCGCGGGTTCAAAAAGCGCCAGCCGCCGCCGCTGGCCAATGGCCGCAAGGACGCCGCCGCACAGCCGACCCCCAAATAAGCCCCTTGGGTCCAATAAAGCGTGTTGTGAATGGCACGGGCGCCCGGGCGGGCGTAGCTTGAGACCTCGTAATGTTGGTAGCCGGCGGCGGTGAGTGTGGCATCCGCCAGTTCCCACATCGTGGCCACGGCGTCATCATCGGGGCGCTGCAGCTGTCCCTTTTTCTCGCGCTGGCCAAACGGCGTGAAGGGCTCAACCGTCAGCGCGTAACAGGAAAGATGATCCGCACCGTGTTGAATCGCCGCGGCCAGTGTCTGTTGCCAGTGCGCTTCCGTTTGCCCTGGTAAGCCGAACATGAGATCGCAGGCCACGTTCGTGAAACCCGCGGCCCGTGCAAGCGGAATGGCCGCGTGGGCCTGCGACACAGAATGCGTGCGACCAATTGCCGTCAAAAGCTGCGCGTCGAAGCTTTGAATGCCGAAGGACAGTCGATTCACCCCCGCCGCGCGCAGCGCTTGTAAGTGCTCCAGGGTCACCTCACCGGGGTTGGCCTCCAGGGTGACTTCTAGGGGGGACTCGGCTGCCGCAAAGACGAGCCGGGCACAGTCGATGACCTGGGCCACGCATGCCGGCCGCCACAAACCGGGCGTGCCACCACCAAAGTAGATCGACACCGGGGGCAACCCAAACGCTGGCGCCGAAGCCATAAGTTCGCGACACACCGCTTGGGCGTAACGCTCGTGCGGCACATCCGGGCGCACATCAATGGCAAAATCGCAGTAGGGACAGCGGGCGCCGCAAAACGGAAAATGCACGTAAATGCCGAACGCACGCTTGAGATCGACAGCGCCCTCGAGCACGCGCGCGGTGTCTGACTCACCTTGCGGAGGGGAAGGCGGCAACACGCGCAACGTCATCGGGTGCAAGCGTACGGGCTGGGCCCCGTGCCTGCCACGTCAAGTGCGCCTCGCGTTGCGGTGGCGGCAACGTGGTTGCGGGCGAAACGCGGCGTTGGCAGGGGCATTGGCTGGTGGTACATACCTCGCCCTTATGGTGTACCTGGACAACGCGGCGTCAGCGCCCCCGTCAGCGGCGGCTTTGCAAGCGTTTGCCACGGCCGCCCAGGAACACTACGGCAACGCCTCTTCGGCGCATGGCCTGGGTGCGGCCGCGGCGCGCGCCCTGCAAGCGGCGCGTGCGGATGTGCTCGCGTTTATGCGCGGCGATGGTGGCACGGTGACCTTCACCAGTGGCGGCACCGAGGCGAACGCTTTGGCCGTGCGGGGTGCGGCGCGCGCGCGCAAACAGCAGCCGCACGTCGTGGTCTCGGCGATCGAGCACCCAGCCGTGCTCCGCAACGTCGAGGCCCTGCAAAGCGAGGGATGGCACGTGGATGTGGTACCGCCCAGGCCCGATGGGGTTGTGAACGCCGAGGACGTGCTGTCGCGCGTGACGCCCAAAACAGGGTTGGTGGCGTTGATGCTGGCGAACAACGAGCTCGGAACGCTGCAACCTGTGGATGTGGTCGGACGACTGTGCAAGGAACTGCCGCGCCCGCCGCACGTTCATGTGGATGCCGTGGCGGCCGCGCCCTTCTTCGCGATCGACGCTCAAAAACTTAACGTTGATTCAATTGCGATCTCCGGCCACAAGCTTGCGGCCCCCAAAGGTGTGGGCGCCTTGTGGCTGCGTAAAGGCGCTCGGCTTGTGCCGCTGTGGCACGGCGGCGGGCAAGAAGCGGGCTTACGCAGTGGCACCGAAAACGTGGCCGGGGCCGTGGCGTTGGCACGCGCTTGTGTGGATGTGCGTGCTGGTCTGGCAGACGCCGCCGCCAAGGTGGCCAAACTGCGGGACGACTTTGAGGCCGCGGTTTGTGCAAGCGTGAGCATCGCCACACCGACTGTGGCCACGCAGACACCGCGCGTGCCACACATCTGCAGCGTGCGCTTGGCCGGTTTGCCGGCGGAGCCGTTATTGCACGCGCTTGAGACACACGGCGTGTTTGCCGCGGCGGGCTCTGCGTGCGCTTCAAAGAGCAAAGGCCCAAGCCACGTGCTGACCGCCATCGGCGTGCATGAACACGACGCCGTCCTGCGATTTTCATTGTCACGTCAAACCACGCAACAAGATTGCGAGCGCGCACACGAAGCCTTGGTGGCTGCCATAGCGCACATCGCGAACGTCACCGATGCTCGGTCGGCAAGGAGATCCCGTTGAGCGAAGCGCCTTCATCTCGGCTCTACACGGCGCTTTTGTGTCGTTACGGCGAACTGTTTTTGAAATCGGGCAACCGTCAGCAGTTTGAGCACCAACTTGAACGCAACATCCGGCGCGCCATCAAAGACATTCCAGGCGCCACGTTGACCGCGCCGCACGGGCGCATCGTGGTGCGCTGCGCGCCCGAAGCGTTCGACGATCTGGAAGCGCGTGTGCGCAAGGTATTTGGCCTTGTGTCCATCTCCCCTGTGGCGTGCCCGCCCACCGAACTTGAAGCGATCGTGCAAACCGGATTGCGTGTGGCTCTGGCCGCTGTGACAGCCAACCCGAATCTGCGACGCAGCTTCAAGGTGCAAACGAAACGGGCGATCAAAACGTTCGAGCACCGTTCGTACGACATCAGTTGTGCGGTGGCCGATCGGATCATCGAACGGTTGGGCATTCCCGTTGATGTGCACGACCCTGCCTTTACGGTGGGCATTGAGATCAGCAAAGGCGGCACGTTCATGTTCGCCGAAACGCTCGCGGCGCCCGGTGGCTTGCCGGTGGGTTCCGCGGGCAAAGGCCTGCTGCTGCTATCGGGTGGCATCGATTCCCCGGTGGCAGCGTATTTGGCAGCCAAGCGCGGGCTATCGCTTGAAGGGGTCTACTTTCACTCACCGCCCTTCGTGGGCGAAAAGACTTTGGACAAAGTTGTTTCACTCGCGCGGGTTCTGCGTGGCTGGGACGCCATGGGCCTGCTGTGGGTTGTGCCCTTCACGAAGATCCAGGAGCGCATCCGTGAATCGTGCCGTGCGGATCTGGGGGTGGTGCTCTACCGCCGCATGATGATGCGCATCGCCGATCGCCTCGCGGACCGGCTGAAAGCCGATGCGTTGGTCACGGGCGAAACACTGTCCCAGGTGGCCAGCCAAACCGTGCGCAACATGGGCACCATTGAAGCAGCGGCGCAACACTTGGTGCTGCGGCCCTTGCTCACCTTCGACAAAGTGGAAACCATTGAGATGGCTCGTCGCATTGGCACGTTCGACCTTTCGACCCTGCCCTACGACGACTGCTGTTCCCTGTTTGTTCCGCCTAACCCCGCCACGGGCGCGCGGCCGGCAGACGCGGTCCGAAGCGAGGAGAACTTTGACTTCAACGCATTGGCCGACGAAGCCGCCGATGCCGCGGAACGCGTGTCCCTTTGACCTTGCTATACTCGGAATCCCTCATGACACCCCAGCTGCAAACGAAATATGAAGCCCTGCGTGCCGCAATCGCGCGCGCCGACTCTGCGGTGGTTTGTTTTTCGGGGGGCGTGGATTCGGCGCTGCTGCTGAAAGTGGCTCACGATGTTTTGGGTGAGCGTTGCGTGGCCATGACGGCTGTGTCCGTAACGATGGCGGAGAGCGAGCGGGCAGAAGCGATCAAATTGGGACGCGAGATGGGCGTGGTTCACCACGTGATCGAATCAGCCGAGCTCCAACGCCCAGGCTTCGCACAGAATCCTGTGGATCGCTGTTACCACTGCAAGGCTGAGTTGATGGAGCACGCACAGCCCCTGGCGGCGCGCTTGGGATTCACCAGCGTTCTGCTTGGCACGAATGTAGACGATCTCGGCGACCATCGGCCGGGGCTTAAGGCGGCCGATGAGCGCGGCGCCATGCATCCCATGGTGGAAGCGGGGCTAACTAAGCCAGACGTGCGCGCGCTGTCTAAAGAGTTGGGGTTGCCCACGTGGGATAAGCCGCAGCTGGCGTGCTTGTCGTCTCGCTTTCCTTACGGCACGGAAATCACGCAAGAGCGTTTAAAACAAGTGGACACCTTCGAGGATGGGTTGCGCGCTTTGGGCTTTCGGCAACTTCGCGTGCGATACCACGGCGAGATCGCGCGCGTCGAACTCGAAGCGTCAGCGATGCCACGGGCGCTTGAGCCGGCTGTGCGCGAGCAGATAGTTTCATTGGGTCGGCGCTTGGGATTCACCTTCGTCGCGTTGGATCTCGCCGGATTCGCGTCGGGCTCGCTGAACCAGCTGGTGGGTCTGCGTCGCCGCTCCGAGGCCGAAACGTCGAAGACATCGTCTTAATCCCCAGCCCTATTCCCGCACGGGCCCGGCGCAGGTAAGTTCGGTGGATGGAAAAGCCAACGGTGAAAACGGATGCTTCGGGCGCCGCCAACACATCTGCAAGCGGCCCCACGTGCAAACCTGATTTTTCCACCCGCTGCCCTGTGTGTGAAACGCAGATGCAACCGGAACACGCACATTACCGTTGTTTGCGTTGCGGTTACCGCGACAGCTGCTGCATGTGAATTGATAAACACGCCAGTGCCTCGGCAAGCGCGCTGAAAGTTCGGCTAGACTTGCCGGCGCATGTTGGTGTGGTCAATCGCAGCGTTGTGTTTTGCTTGGGTGCAAGGGTCACCTGGCGTCGCAACGCCTGTGCCTGACCAGGATTTCATGGCACCGTTGCAAGGAGCCGGCGGCCGCTTTGTGCACGCGGATCCCGTGCCTGTGGTGCGCTCCAAGAAGCGCTTGTGGTGGGAAGAAAAGCAGCGCCGCCCGCGCATGCGAGTCACCGATCAACAATTGGCGCTGGTGAAAGCGGCGGCGAAGCAAGCGGCGCTGCTTGCCGGCCGGCCGGTGCCCCGCAACCGTCCAACGCCCCCCGCTTTGCCCCTGGCCCTGCCGCCCGTGGGCAGCCGCATCCTGCCGATCACCACCTTGTTCAGCGTGCACCTACGTGAGGCATTGCCGCTGTTGCCCGGCGTGAACGCCTACCCCGCGTTTCGAAACCTGCTGCGCGATCACTACAGCAACCAAGCCACGGACGTGGATCCTGCTCTCTTGGATGCGATCACGCGCGCGGCGCTGAAGTTCAAATCAAACCGCGTTGAATTGGTGTCTGGCTATCGCTCGCCCAAATACAACCTCTCGCTGCGAAAGAAGGGACACCAGGTGGCACAGACCAGCCAACATTGCGAAGGCAAGGCGGCCGACTTTCGTTTGCGTGGTGTCAGCACGAAAGATCTTTGGGCGTTTGTACGCAGCTTGAACTTAGGCGGCGTGGGCATCTACCCGCATTCGGCCTTTGTTCATTGCGACACGGGGCCCGTTCGGTTTTGGAAGGGCGACTAAATCCCAAGGGCGATCAGTTGCTGGGCGTGATCTCAATGCCCACGGTGGCGTCTTTGTCGCCTGCGGGTCCGCCCGTGCTCACGCCCCACAAAAGGTTTGTTCCCACACCAGCTTGATCCAACGCCTTAACCACCACGCGCACACGTTCAGCGCTCAAGGCGTCGCTTGACGGAAAATCCTTGGCGAGTTCGGGTGGCACGCGCGTTTTGCCTAAAGGCGCGGTGACAATCACGCGCGACGCGCTCCTGCCAATGGAGCGGCCCAACGTCTTCAGCGCCGCAACACCACCTTCAGAAAGTTGTGCGCCACCGCCGGCAAACAAATATTCCGAAGCAAACGTCAACTGCAAGCCACGCGCTTCAAGGCGTAGATCGATGGCGCCCGCGGGTGCGGATTTGGCCTGCTCTTGCATAGCCAAACGCATGATGTTGGTTTGTGAACGAACGTTCGCGACCGCGTCACCCGCTGCCTGCTGGGCGTTTGATAGATCTCCTCGCAGCAAGATGAGTTCACGCTCGTGACCGGCCGCCTCCGCCTTGGCCGCCAACAATTCACCCCGTGCCATTTTGAGATCGCGCACGGCCTTGCGATAAGGCACCACATAGACGAACACGGCGAAACCAAAGCTGGCCGCGCCCAAAGCCACCGCCAGTAAGCCCCCGAGAGCGCCAGCCTTCAAAGGCCCAGATGAGGTGTCACTGGCCGGCCCTGACAAGGAGGATGAGGTCATGCGACCCACAGTAGATCAGAAATTGCCGCTGAGGACAACACGCCAAAACGCGGTTTGAGTCGAAGCTTGCCCAGCGTCGCTCTTTAGCGTGTTCGCCTCCACCACGCTAGGTGCCACGAACACCACCAGCCCGCCGAGGCCCGCCAACATACCGCCGCCGGCCAACAAGCCAGCAGAGGCCCAACGAACTTCATACTTCTCGGGGCACATCTTGGCCGCACCTTCCCCCGTGCAATTCGTGCCGTCGCCCTGCAAAGACAACAGGTAACTGCCAACGCCCATGGCGGCCACGCCCACGGTCAGGCTGACCCAGCCGGCCGTTCGCCATCCAGGCGATAAGAACGGCCCCGGCTGCGGCACCAGATCCAGCGACACGCTTTGCGCCGACCCCGGCAAAACCTCAATGGAACGCGACGTGGGCTTATAGCCAGGCTTTGTGATCGACAGTTGGTGAACGCCCACATTCAGCTCTTGGGTCAAAGGCGTAAAACCCAGCGGTTGCCCATCCGATTCAACCAAGGCGCCGGACGGCCGGCTTTCAAAGGTGATCTGCGCGGGCGCTTCCACCTTATCTAAACCGCTGCGCAGTGAAACGCCCGCGACGTTGACGGTATCGCCCGCCTCTTGAATGCCGCACACATCGCAGCGCTGTTTGGTGGTTTCAAGCACCTCACCGGTGCGGCCATCAATCAGGCGCACCTGGATGTCGTAATCGCGCCGTTTCGCTTCCACCTTGCCCACCACAAGAAAGTTTGCCTGCAAAGCGGCCGCGATCTGCATGTAACACGTGGCCTCTTCACACGACTTGAGCTGGGGGCTCGATTGGTAAAGCTTGGCCACCGGTTCGTCGGCGGAAAACACTTGAAAGCCTGCCGCGGCCAAACCTTCAAACAAGCGGCGCACCAATTGGTCGCGGCTGACTTCATTGACCGAGCCCTCAAAATCCAACCGCAGCACCACCGTGCGACGGTGGGGCGTGCCGTCGGCTTGGACCGGCCGCACCGCCATCAACATCACCAAACCCAACACGCCCACGAAAAGTGCCTTCAATCTGCCGCACCCGAACATCAAGCTGTACATTTCGTTCGTAATCCGTTCGTGACTGGCCCGACTATAAACCAGGTTTGGCGCGGGCTAGCGAAGAACGGCGGTATGAGGGCCGAAAAGTTGCTCAATGCGGTTGAGCAGATCCTCGCCGATGGCCACCCGGTACTCATCCGGCAGTTCGATGAGCGTTTGGCTGCGCTGGGGGATCTCCAAGAGCAGGCGCGTTTTGCACGTGCCTTCGTGTTGGCGCAACAGCTTCTCCAGCACGCTCAGATCTTCTTCCTTGATGGTGTTGGCGTTGACCCGGATCTCCATCAGGCGGCTGTTTTCTGAGCGCACTGACGCCAACAAGCGCGCGTCCAAGAAGCGCAGGCGCTCCCGCACGGTTTCGTCGCCAAAGGACGCTTCCACGGTGCCGCGAACCAACAGAGGATCACCGCTGGCCAGCACCTCCCGAAAGTCGTTGATCTTCATCGCGCCAACCGAGAACTCAACCTGCCCGTACTGATCTTCCAACTTGAAGAAGGCGTATTTGCCGCTGCCGCTTTTGGCGATGCGCTCTTGGTAATCGTTCACAACGCCAGCAAGAGTCACCTCGGCGCGCGGCCCGCGGGCCATGCAATTGGCGGTGGTGGCATTGGCGAAGCGACGAATCTCACTGGCAAACCGATCAAGGGGATGGCCACTGATGTAAAAGCCAAGGCTCTCTTTCTCGAACGCCAAAAGCTCCGTGGGCGCCCATTCGTCACCATCCATATAGTGATCGTCGATGGGCTCAACCGCTTTGTTTCCGCCGCCCAACAGAGACAACAAGTTCGTTTGGCCGCTTTCGCGTTCCTTCTGCGCCGAGCTGGCCCGATCGATCGCGGGCCCAATGGCCAGGAACAATTTACCGCGCGAAACGCCGTTTTTCTCGGCGATGCCATCAAACGCACCTGACTTGACCAACTGCTCAAGCACCTTGCGGTTCACCTTGCGCATGTCGCTGCGATTGCAGAAATCGAAGATGGAGGCAAAGGGCCCGGTCTGCTTGCGAGCGTTGATCATCGCTTCCACGGCGCCCTCGCCCACGCCCTTGACCGCCCCCAATCCGAAACGAATCGCGCGCGTGCCGTCAACGCCCACGCCACGCTTGCGTGTCACGGGTTCGCCCTTGGCATTCACGGCCTCGGGGCGTGCTGGAACCACAGTGAAGTCTGCGCCCGATTCGTTGACGTCGGGTCGCTCCACGCCGATGCCCTGGTCGCGCGCCTCCGCGATGAACTTCACCACGGACTCCGTGTTGTCCTTGTCGCAGCTCATCAGCGCGGCGAAGAACTCAACGGGGTAGTAACGCTTTAGATAGGCCGTTTGATACGTGAGCAGACCGTAAGCTGCCGAGTGGCTGCGGTTAAAGCCGTAACCCGCGAATTTGGCCATCAGGTCGAACACGGCGCCGGCGACCTTGAGATCGATCTCTTTGGTCTCGGCTCCGGCAAGGAATTTGGCCTTTTCCTTGTCCATGACCTCGGCCTTTTTCTTCCCCATGGCACGCCGAAGCAAATCGGCGCCTCCGAGGCTGTAGCCGGCCATCGCCGAAGCGATCTGCATCACCTGCTCTTGGTAAACGATGACTCCGTAGGTGTCCTTGAGAATGGGCTCAAGGCACGGGTGCATGTATTCCACCACTTTGCGGCCGTGTTTGCGCTCGATGAAGTCATCGACCATGCCGCCTTCAAGCGGACCGGGGCGGTAAAGCGCGCCCGCGGCCACGATGTCTTCGAAGCAGTCGGGTTTAAGCTTCTTCAAAAGCTCGCGAAAGCCCGAAGATTCCAGCTGGAACACGCCCGTCACGTCCGCCGCGGAGATCATTTTATAGACCTCGACGTCGTCCAGCGGCACCGCCGCCATATCCAACGCGGCTTCGCCGCGCGTGGTGCGGTAGGCGTTGGCCAGATCCACCGCCGTTTGAATCACGGTCAGTGTTTTGAGGCCAAGAAAGTCGAACTTGATCAGACCGACTTTTTCAACGTCGGTCATGTTGAACTGCGTGACGATGCCCTCTTCGCCCGCAGGCTTAAAGCACGGCACGTAATGCCACAGCGGCATCTCGCCAATCACCACGCCCGCGGCGTGCTTGCCGGCGTGGCGGTTCAGGCCCTCCAACACTTTCGCCGTATCGAGCAGTTCCCGGTATTCACCGTCGTAAAGCTCTTTGAGACGCGGCTCTTGATCGATGGCCTTCGAGATCGGGGGGCTTTTGCCTTGCACCGGCTCCGGCACCAGCGCCGCCACGCGGTTGCCATCGGCGGGCGACATGCCCATGGCTCGGGCCACATCGCGGATGCAGCTGCGCGCCTTCAGCTGGTGCATCGTCACGATTTGGCCGACGTTGTTTTTGCCGTACTTTTCCGAGACGTAGTTGATCACCTCGTCGCGGCGGTTCATGCAAAAATCGACGTCGAAGTCCGGCATCGAAATACGATCCGGATTCAAGAAACGCTCGAACAACAGCTTGTGCAAGATCGGATCGATGTCCGTGATGCGCAAGCAATAAGCCACCAATGAACCGGCGCCCGAACCACGCCCTGGGCCTACGGGGATTCCATGCTCCTTGGCATAGTTGATGAAATCCCACACGATGAGGAAGTAACCGGAGAACCCCATCCGTTCGATGACGGCCAGTTCAAGTTCAAGCCGACGCAGGTAATTGTCCCCGTCGATCTTCTGACCCAGACGCACCGCCAGATCCAATCGCTGCTTGAGGCCCTCTTCGGCCAGCTTGCGCACATACGAGTTGGCGTCGTAACCCTCGGGCACTTTGTAGCGCGGCAGGTGGTTCTGCTTGAGATCGAATTCAACCTTGCACAACTCGCCGATCATGGCCGCGTTTTCCAGCGCCTGCGGGATGTGCTTGAAATACGATTCCATCTCCGCCGGGGACTTCACCCAATACGCGTCGGACGTGTGTTTGAGCCGCTTTTCATCGTTGATTGTGCGCTTTTGCTGCACGCACAAAAGGATCTCGTGCGGGCGCGCGTCTCGTCGATCCACATAGTGGCAATCATTGGTCGCCACCAAGGGAATGTCGGTTTTCTGGGAGATCTCAACCAGGTGGCCGTTGACCTGCTCTTGCTCCTCAAGGCCATTGGGCATCATCTCCAAAAAGAAGTTGCCGCGACCAAATATCGAATCGTATTCGCGCGCCACGTCCACCGCGGCGTCGGGGCCTTTGCGTGTGATCGTCTGGGCCACTTCACCGCCCAAACACGCCGATAGCGCGATCAAGCCTTCGCTGTGCTCTTTGAGCAGCTTCTTATCGATGCGAGGATTGAAATAGAAACCCTCCAGGTACCCCATCGAATTCAAATAAGACAGGTTCTTCCAACCCACCTGATCTTTGGCCAGCAGGATCAAGTGGTTGCTCTTGCGCTCGGTCTTGTCCAAACGATCGGGCGCCACGTAGGTCTCGCAGCCGAAGATGGGCTTGACCCCATGGGCCTTGGCCGTCTCATAGAAGTGGATAGCGCCGAACAAGTTGCCATGGTCGGTCATGGCCACCGACTTCATGCCGCGTTCGAGCACGCGGGGAAACAGCTCGTCTACGCGGATGGCGCCGTCAAGCAAGCTGTACTGGGTGTGCAAGTGAAGATGAGAAAACTCGGGCATCCGCTGAACATTTGGGTAGCATCGCACCGTGCCAGGGTCAACGAACCTTTGCCGCCATCGGATGAACGGCCGCAAGCCTGGGAGATGAGCTATATTTTTTAGGATTTTGCCGATGGCGACCTGTGGAAAACCTGCCCGCCCCGCCGCCGTCTGGATGGCGCTGCTGCTGATGTGCGCCTGCGGTGACGAGTCCGCGGGTGGCAGCGTGCCCACCAACTTGGTGCTGACCGCCGAGCCCGCCGCTTTGGGGCTCGCCCCCGGTCAGGTGGGGGAGGTGAACTTTCGCCTGGCCGACAAGGCGGGTCGCGCGCGTGCTTCGAACACCGTGAGGTTTGCCTTGGTGGACGCGCCCGCAAGCGAAGGGGGTGTGGCCGGCGCCTCTTTATTTGCCCCTGAAGGCATTACGGACGCCCAGGGCATTGTGGTGGCCCGCGTGCGAGCGGGCGCAGCAGGCTCATTCCGCGTGCGCGCCAGTTGGAGCGGCGCCGGCGATCTGTTCGTGCCTGTGGTGGTGGCAACGCGCTCTGTGGCGCCGGCAAGCGCCATCGTTGTGCCCGCGGCCGACACAAAACCGGCCTCAGTTGAGATGCGGCTATACGAGGGCGCCGCGTGCGGCGCATTGAATGTCACCACGCCCGCCCCATCGGAACCAGCAAACAGCCGCACGTTGGCGGTGGCAGCGGCATGGCAACTGCCCTCCCTTGCCACCGATCGCAGCTACGCCCTCACCGCGCGCGCCATCGACCAAACGGGGGGCGTGATTAGCTTTGGATGCGTGCAGATTCACGGCAACCAACTGTTGCAATCCACGCCAGTCACGTTTTCGATACCGCTCGCGGCCATCCCTGTGACTCTAGCGGCCACCTACGAAGCCTCTTCTGAATTCATATTTGCACCCGAATCAATGCCACAAGCGCAAGCTGTGGGCGCGGCCTGGGGTCAGCTTTCAAGGTGTCCGCACGATCCGGCGCAGCGGTGGCTCGATTGCACGTTGGACGCGCTGGGTCCCACCACTGCGGGCAGCAAGTTGGATTGCATCCCTGAAGCCGACGAAGGTCCTGTGGGGCAACTGCTGTTGGCCAAACGGGGCACGCTGATGGAAGCCGCCGACGGCTGCCGTGACGCCAAGAACGCCGCAGGTCAAATGAGCGCCGACGCGCAGGTTTTGAAGCTGTTTCCAAGCCCCGCCACGGGAGCACGCGCGGCCTTGCCCGCCATCGCGAAGGCCGCCGCCGGCCTGTTTTCGCAGATTCGATTTGCTTCTTCGATTGAGCTTGCGCCGTCGGGTGAAGCAGGCACCTGGGTGGGCACGCACACAGCCCGCAGCTTGGGATTCTCCGTGGGTTTGTCGTTCTACTCAGTTCCGTTGTCATCGCGGCCCGGCCGGTTTTCGCGATTCGTGCAAGCCAAGGTGGATGACGCGCAGAAGGCCCTCACATTCTTAAAACACGGCTTCGGCATGAGACTGGGCAGCGCCGCGCACGCCGCCTTTCGCAACCGCGTCTTGACGTATCAAGGGTTCGCGGCCGACGAGCGCGTCTTCTTGAACGACCTGTTTTCACAAGCGGCCGCGCCCGGCGCGCCCAATGTAAAGGGCTGCGACGCGCTGGACGCCCTGCTCTGCCCGCAACTCGGCAAACCGGGTGGCTGCTTGCAGACGGCCTGCACCGCGGGACTTGAAACGATGGCAACGCAACTGACCGCAGGCTTCGACGCCTTGGATGGCGACGACATCGATTTTGTTCTCGACGGCTCCGCGTCCATCTTGGATCGCACGGTCGACGGCACAGTCAAGGGGCTGGGCAGCCTCGTTCCCTCCCGCGGCGACCCCGGTTTGTGGACCGCGCAGGTTCGAAGCCCAGCGGGCAACACCGAGTTGAGCGGGATCTGGGTGGCAGCCCGTCCGCTGGCCCAGTGAAGCCGATAGGCCCATCCACGCGTGACGTGTGACACGCGCAAGCGATCAATCGGGGCTTGGCCTGAGGCGGTCGTTCGGCATAAACAGCTGTGATGGGAAACACCTCTAGAACGCGCGCGCGACTTTTGACGTTGACCGCCTGCTTGGCCTTGGCCGGATGTGCCAGCGCCAAAAGCAAAGGCACACCTTCACCCGCTGCCACTGGCAAAGGAAGTGGCGCCGCCGCCGCAGAGGCCGCCGCCCCCGCGAAGACCCCGCCGCCTTATCCGGCACTTGAACCCGCGCCCGCTGCGGCCAAGCTCGCCACGCTCGAATTGGTGACGAACCAAACCGTCGAAGCCACAGCGCTTGTGGCCGCACCCGAACCCAAGGGGCGCCTGTTCCTGCTTGAGAAGCAGGGCAAGGTGCGCATCCTCAAGGGCACGAAATTTAACCCGCAACCGTTCCTGGATCTCACGGGCAAGGTGGCGCTGGACAAGCGCGACAATGGTGAGCAGGGCTTCTTAGGGCTCACCTTCCACCCGCAATTTGCGAAAAATGGCCGCTTTTACGTCAATTACACGGCGATCGAAGATGGCGCCACCCACGTCGAAGAGCGACGCGTTTCGAAGAACAAAGATAAGGCTGATCCCAAATTCGTGAAGCTGCTGCTCAAAGTGGCGCAGCCTTACAAGAACCACAACGCAGGCGATATCGCGTTCGGCCCCGATGGCAAGCTGTACGTGGGCTTGGGTGATGGTGGCGCGGCGGATGATCCGCACGGCAACGGCCAAAACCCCGTCGCCATGCTGGGCAAATTGGTGCGGTTTAACGTGGAAGACGCGGAGCCCAAGCCCGAAGTCGTGGCCATGGGCTTACGCAACCCCTGGCGCATCAGCTTTGATCGCGCCACCGGCGACCTTTACATCGCCGACGTGGGTCAAAACAAATTCGAGTACGTGCATGTGCTGGCACAAAACCAGTTGGCCAACGTCACGGCGCCCATAAATCTTGGGTGGAACGTCATGGAGGGGTTTCACTGTTTCAAAGACAAACCGTGTGAGCCCAGCAAGTACCAGGCGCCGATTATTGAGTACCCACACAACGAAGGCTGCTCAATCACCGGCGGCTATGTGTACCGGGGCAAAGCGTTTCCCGAATTCGTGGGGCAATACTTTTATGCGGATTACTGCACAGCTTTGGTGCGCAGCTTGAAGTGGTCGGCCGGCAAAACGGAATCATCATGGGATTGGAAGCCCACCTTGGATCCCGAAGGCAAGCTCGCCCGCATCAGCTCATTCGGCGAGGATCAAGACGGCGAGCTTTACCTGGTGACGCACGAAGGGCCCGTGTACAAGCTTGTCCGTCAAGCCGACGCCAAGTGACGTGAACGTCCCGCTAGCGCAACGCCAGACCGTAGCGGTCCAAAAGCGCGCCTGTAACGGCATCCAGCTGCACTTCAAACAGCAGCAGGTCGACGCGGGCGCGCAGCAGCTGGCTTTCCGCCACCTTCAGCTCTTGTTGGCGTAGCAACACGTCGTTGTTGGTGGAACGGCCCACCGAGAACTTGGCTTCCTCGGCCAGCAAGTTTTGCCGTGCAAACTCCACCACCTGTTCGCCCAAGGTGATCCGCTCGCCGGCCGTCAACACGTTCGACGACATGCGCACCACGGCGTCGCGCACGTCGATCTCAAGGGCTTCGGCGTCCACCCACGCACGCTCGTTCGCCAAACGCGCCACTTCACGCAAGCCTTCGGCGGCACGGTTTTGCACCGGCGCCACGAAGTTCAACCCCACCGACCACACAGGGTTCTTGAACTGCACGGTTTCACTGAGGGCATCGTCGAACACAGACTTACGGCCCGTGCTGCCGAAGTTCGCAATGAGATCAAGCTGAGGCCGCAATGTGGTGGTGGCCGTGCGAATGTCGAGCTCGGTCAGCGCAAGGCCGCCGCGCAATGATTTGAGCTGCGGGTTGTTTGCGATGGCTGAGTTCACCTCCACACTCAGATCCACGGTATGCGGGGTCGCTTCAGGTGAATCGCTGGCCACCATGCGGTTGAAAGATGGCTGGCTCTTACGTCCCATCAAGCGCGCCAGCTCCATGCTGCGAAACAACACGGCCTGATCGGCGGCCACAACTTCTCGCCTGCGATCGCCAATCGCTCGTTCAACGGCGGCCGCGTCGATGGGTGCCAAACGGCCCACATCGATTTGCGCGCGCGTGGCTTCAAGCTGCTTGCGCGCCAGCTCGACGGCGCTTTTCGCAATCTCCAGATTGCGGCTGGCAAAGGCGAGCTCCCAATAACCCATGAGCAAATCGCGCGTGACCACGAGCGCCCGCGCCTGGCGATTGAGTGCAGCGAGATCCACTTGGATGCGGCGGCGTCGCAAATTGGCAGTGGTAACTTCGTTGCCGAAGCCGCGCAACAAGGGGTGCGTGAAAGACAAATTCATGCGCGTGCTGTAAACGCGGCAGTCGCCGGTCGTTCCACACAAGAAGGGGCCACTGCCATTCGTATCGCTCGCGTTGATGCCCAAGCGAAGCGATCCACCTGTTTCAAGCTGGCGAGCCACGGCCAAATTGCCGGTCACGGCCTTCGCGGTGATGCGCACAAGGTCGTTCGTCTGCGTGGGCCCCGACTGAAGCTGAGGCGTCACCGTCTGCGAGTAAGTGGCGTCGCTTAACAACGTGACATCAAACTGGCCAAGCGCCGCATGCACTTGCGCTTTGGCCGTCGCCAGGTTGAGGCCTTCGCGTCGCAGATCAGGGTTGCCTGTCACGGCCTCCGCAAGCAATTGCGAAACGGACACGGGGCTTTCATTGCCCACGAGCACCGACGTATAGGCGGCTTCGGAGGGCTTCGCCACGGGCTCGGTCTGTGCGAAAACAGCAGACGCGTCGGACGTGATCACCATCACGGCAACGATGACCGCACACACGCGGCAGAACAGCGATTCGATTTTTTTCATTGCGGAAAGGGGCTCCTAAAGGGCGGCGCGAAGAATGGCCTCTACAAAGCTTGGGCGCAGGTAAAATCCACTTTTACCCACGCGAACCGGTTGTCCATCACTATCAAAAGCGCGACGGCGATCACGGTTGTTGGCCGCTTTCGGCCGCACCTGCAACGCTTGGCCCAAATGACCTGTGATGTCCGAAGCGCGGCCACAGCGAAAATAATCGCGCACGAACATTTCAAAGTCGGCGCGCAGCAGCTCGTCTTGCGCAGGTGTGGGCGACCACAAAACGGCCGCGCACACTTCGCGATCGCCCACCGAGAACGCGGAACCGCGCCCCGGCACTTTCAGGCCGATCCACAACACGCGCTGCAGTTTCTGATGAACGTAGCTGGTTTGCCAAGATTCACCGGCAATTGTGATGGGATCGATCACACACACGGCCGTTGATTCCATGGGGCGCCAAGCCGCGTCCACAGGCACCGTTTTGAGCTCGATGCCAAGCGCAGCGAAATCGGGACCATGCGACGTTTCTTCGGTGCCGCCCAGTTCCCGTTCTATGATTTGCCCCGACCACCCCTTCGTGCGCACGTTGCCCACGGGCACAGGCAAACCCAACGCGTCTGCAATGTCGGCCAAACGAGCTCCCACCAATGATCGGGCATGCGCCAGCAAGTCTCGCACGCGCGGATCTGCGATGGCTGGCATGGGCGGCTCCATAGGGCCCGCAACTTACCGCACGACCGGCGTAACCGCGCGCCTGGGGGTGTGGTTGATGCCGGTTTTGCTGTGGCTCGCGGCTTGTGGCACCACCAGGCAACACGGCCCCCCCAGCGACCGAAGCGCAAACATTGACGATCGCCAATTCGCGCCTGCGCCAGGGCTGCGCCAAACGGGCATCGCCAGCTATTACGCCAACAGCTTGGCGGGAAACGCCACCGCTTCGGGCGAACGCTACCGCCCTCAGAAACTTACGGCGGCTCACCGTACATTGCCTTTTGGCACCTGGGTTCGTGTCGTACGCATCGACAACGCGGGCCATGCGATGGGCCCTTCCGTCAAAGTGCGCATCAACGATCGGGGGCCCTATAGCCGCAGCCGCATCCTTGATGTGTCGATGGCGGCCGCCAAGATCCTGGGCATGCTGGGGCCCGGCGTGGTGCGCGTCGAATTGCTCGTGGTGCCGGCGCCACCCGGCGGCTAACGTTTATGGCGCAACGGAACGGCGTGCCACGAACGCCATCATCTGGCCCGTCACGCTGCCATCGCGACGGTAGGAAAAAAAACGGTGCGGTTGGCAGTGCGTGCATTCGCCGAGGACATCAATGTGACCGGCGCCCACACCTGCCGACTGCAACAACCAGGCGTTGGCCCGCCACAGATCTGCGTGGGCACGACCGCGCGGCCCGATCGCCGCCAGGCCCGCGTGGCCCGGTAACACGGCCGTCAAAGCCGCGACCACTTCGTCGCCCACCTCGAAACAGCAGGGGCCAATCGAAGGACCGATCGCTGCCACAAGATCCGCCGGGCGCACCCCGAAGCGGCGCGTGAGGGTCGCCACCGTTTCACCAACAACATTGGCCGCGGTGCCTCGCCATCCAGCGTGGATGGCAGCGCAGGCACCCGTCACCGGATCCGCCAACAACACGGGCACACAGTCGGCGACGATCACGCCCACGCCCAGGTCCTCGTCCGCTGTCACCACCGCGTCGGCCTGCAGCGCCGCCACGCGGTCCACATCATCATCCATCGACACCACAGCCACCGCGCTGCCGTGCACTTGCTTGGCCAACAACAAACGCGAAGCCCCGCAAGCGGTGTGCACCAACGCGCGGTTCGCAATCACGTTTGCGGTGTCGTCGCCCCATTTGAAGCCCACATTCATGGTGTCGTAAGGCGGTGGGCTTACGCCGCCGGCGCGTTCGGTGAAGCCATGCACGAATCCCAGCGGGAACAAACGTGAACGCACAAGCGGCAGCGTCATACCCGCACGAGTTTAACCCGCGGGTTTGACCAAGGCCCGCAAAGCTGCCAGCGCGCGACGAAAATCCGCCGGCGGCTCGCGCTCAAACCGCAACGCCTGCCGTGTGTGCGGGTGAACAAACCCCAGCACGCGCGCGTGCAGCGCCTGGCGACCGAGCTCATTCGCAATCGCCCGCAGCTGCAGATCACGCGGCGGCTTCGCATACGTTGGATCGCCCAACAACGGGCATCCAAGCGACGCCAAATGCAAACGCACCTGGTGCGTGCGACCGGTTTCCAGCTGAGCTGCCATTCTCAATGCGCCACCCAAGGGCTCAAGCACTTTCCAGTTCGTGATCGCCGTTCGACCGGTGCGCACGTTGATCGAGAACTTCTTGCGATCGCGTGGATCGCGGCCATGCAGCGTTTCGATGCGACCCGAAGCCGCGGGCGCGCGCCCCACCGCCAAGGCTTCATAGACGCGTTCAATGTCGTGCGCTTTGAACGCCTCGCCCAAACGCGCGAGCGTGAGCTCATCCTTGGCCACCACCATCACCCCCGTGGTGTCCTTGTCCAAGCGGTGAACGATGCCTGGGCGCAACTCGCCGCCGATGCCTCGCAGATCCTTACAGTGCGCCAAAAGCGCATTCACCAGCGTGCCGTCTTCGTGCCCGGGCGAGGGGTGCACAACCAAACCCGCGGGCTTATCCAGCACAACGAGGTGTGCGTCCTCGAACAACACCGACAAGGCGATGTCTTCGGCCGCCAAATCGCCCGAGGGCTTGACCGGCGGCGGCGCCCAATCGATCACCTGTCCGGCTTTGAGCTTGAACGAGGGGGAGCAACACGCTTGCCCGCCCACGCGGACGGCCCCCTCGGTGATTTGGCGCGCCAGCTGTGACCGCGACACATCGCCGCCCACCAACATCGCCAGCGCGGTATCCAGCCGGTGCCCCTGCAATTGCGGGGACACAACAAAACGACGCGGCTCCTCCGCCACCGCCGCTACCAGATCTTCGATTTGATGTGGCCCTTGGACCGCAGCAACACGTCAACGATCGCCCGGTCGTAAAACCCCTGGGAGAACATCTCGGGCGTGACCCGATCTTTGAACAACGCGCGGCCCTCTTCGATTTCAGGGGCGATCACATCGAACAAGCTGTCGTTTTGAATGCCCTGCGCAATTTTAGCCTCGTTATAAAGCGTGACGTCCGAGGCGATGGCACGGGCCAGCCGGCGGGCCCGATCAGGGTTATCAATCTTGGGAGACATGACTTCCACAGATTAGCCGAAGGATCGGTCATGCGAAACGCTCCCCGCCCAGAACGCTCCCTTTATCTGCAACTCGTTGAAGCCGGGTGCCTGGGGGGGCGTCCAAATGGTACACCAATGAGCATGTTCACACGTCGCTGCCTTCTCCTCGGTTCGTTGCTGTTCCCGTGCGCCGCCGGTTTGGCCCATGCCGAAGACACCCACACGGTGAAAACCACGCCAGTCCCGGCCGCCGTAGGCACCCCCGCCACGGTGAGCGTGACCATCGAAAGCAAGAACGGCTGGCACCTCAACGCCGAGGCGCCGATTTCGCTCAAAGTTTCGCCTCCTGCGGGCGTCACCGTGACCAAACCCAAGCTGGCGCGCGCGGATCTGGCCGAATCGACGCAAACCCGGGCGAGGTTTGATGTGTCCGCCCAGCTGGCCGAGCCGGGGCCCAAGGCCATGGCCGCGGAAGCCTCGTTCGTCGTGTGCCAGGAAAGCGCGTGTAAGCCCGTCAAGGAAAACGTGACGCTTTCGCTCGTGCCTCCCGGGGCGGCGCCCAAAGCCAAGGACGCGCCTCAAAAGGCGAAGGCCAAGCGCAAAGCTTAGCCCTCACTTTGGGTGTGGCGCCCGCCCCGCCGGTTCTATTCCGAGGAAGGAATCTTCGATGTCCACTGGCCGATGTGGTTGGCGGACTCCAACTCTTGGAACGGCAAGGCAAACGCCGTGAAGCTGGGGTCCTTGCCGGCAGACAGGGCGGCGGGTTCGATGCCCACCATCCACAGCAACACCTTGCTGCCGCGCAAGCCATAAGCGCGGCGGCTGGTGAACGTCATCCACAACAGTTTGCGTTCCTCGGTCAGCTGGAACACAAACGGACTCCACTTCGGGTACGAGTTCGTGATGGCCGTCTTGGCCCCATCAGCCACGCCCGGTTTGTTGGCGTTGACAAACTCAACAGGCGTCGCGGTGCCCTGCAGGAACAAACCCCAGAGCTTCGACGTGGTGTCCATGTCGAAATCGCAATCCCCATCAACCTCCTTGCCGGCCGGGCAAGTCGATTCGTTGAACGCAATGAAGTCGTTCGTGGGGCTAATCGCCGGGTAATACCGATTCTTTCCAGCCACGGGTGGCAACAATTCTTTGGCCGCAGACCAGCCAGCGCCCTCGACGGTCACATACGCCAGGCCACCCTTGTATGACTGCTGATCGGTTTTGTGCTGGCCCACCGTGGTGAACACGATGCGGTTGCCGTCCGGCGACCAATCGGGGTGATCGGGCAAATACGGCGTTGGCTTCACCATGGACTGCACGGCACCTGTGGTGCCATCAAAGAACATCAAGCTGCCGTAGCCAGGGTTCTTCTTCACATCCGTCTCATCCCCGAAAATGCCCACAAACTGGCTGCCCGAGGGGTTCCACGCTTCGAACTGAGACCGCTGGGCGAGCGGATAAGGCACCAGCGCCTTATTGGTTTTGAGGTCGAACAACAGCAACCGGCCGTCATTTTGGCCGTTGGTGCTCAACACCAACTTGCCACCGTCGCGCGCGAGCGCGTGGCAACCGGGGCACGTGCCGCCAAAGGTGCTGCCTTCCACAACCGTCTCGGCCGTCTTCTGTTTGGTGCTGCCGAAATCCCAGCGTTTGACGGCCTTTTCTTTGGTGCTCCAGTAATAAACGGCGCCCAAGATCTCGTCGCGCGAGAAGCCCACAGTGATCGCTGCGCTTTCGCCCTTGCCGGTGCCAGCTTCATCCATGCCGCGCACCACAACTTGCACATCGCCACCACCGCGGTTGGCCGCCGCCAAAACCTTCCACGCGTCTTGCGAAGGCGTGTAGATGCAGCCAGTGACACCCGCCGGCGCTTGGCACCGCGTGTAAACGCGCAGATCTAGGTAGGGGCTGGTGAACTGCAGCTCGAACAGCTTGTTGGTTTCGACGGTGGGCGTGAAGTGAATTTCGATGCCCGCCAAATTGGGCGGCAGCAACACGCCGCTGGCCGGATAAACCAGCACAGGCGCCCGAGCCGCGTCCATAGGCGCGGCCGTGAATTTCGTGGGCGCTTCAGCCGGCACAGGCATGGTGACGGTGGTGTCCAGCATCACTTCGCTGTACTTGATGGTCAGCTTAGCTTGGCCTCGGATGAATCCTGAAGTCGCCGTGATTGTGGCCAAGCCGCCAACGTTGGGCGCGGTTGTGGCCAAACCTTTTTGATCCACGTCGGCGCGGCCTGGATCGTCAGAACGCCACGACACCTCCGTGGTGATCTCGCGTTCGGGCTTGCCATCGAATGTGCCGAAGGCCTTGAACTGCACCGTGGCTGGTGTGCCCTTTTCCACCCTGACGCTGGCCATAGGCGGATCCACGCGGATGCTTTTCAGTCCCGGAATCTCGCCCACCGTGCTGCCACCATCAGTGATGCCGCCATCGGCGGCGGCCCCGGCGCCCCCCCATACCCCCCCCCCCCCCCCAACCCCCCCCCCCCCCCCCCCCCCCCAAACCCCCCCCAACCCCCAAAAAACCACAAAAACCCCCCAAAAAAAAAAAAAAAAAAAAACAAAAACCCTTAAAACAGAAAAAAACCAAGCCAAAAAACTTGGTGTGCAAA
>JANRKS010000018.1:0-1526 GCA_033763315.1 Deltaproteobacteria bacterium | reverse complement strand
CTGCAAAGCGTGATGGCTGCGCGCGGTTACAGTGGTGCCACGATTTCCGAAATTGCGCGGGCGGCGGGCATGCGCCCGGGCCTCATCCACTATCACTTCGAGGACAAGCGGGCGATCTTGCTGGCGTTGGTGGCTCGCATGGCCGAGATCGTCGAGGCTCGATACCAGGCGCGGTTGGCGGCAGCCGCCAACGATGCAGACGGAAAACTTTTCGCATTCGTCGATGCACACGTCGCGCTCGGGCCTGACGCTGACACCGACGCGGTTGCAGCCTGGGTCGCCATTGGCGCCGAGGCGATACACCAGCCGGAGGTACAGACGATCTACGCCAAGGTGATCGCCGATCGGATCACACGTCTCAAGAAACTGTTTTCGGATTGCCTGCGCGTCCGCGATCGTTCAGCGCGTGGCGCGGGGGAAATGGCGGCGGCTCTGACCTGCGCCATTGAGGGAACTTTTCAAATCGCAAGCGCGGCACCGGGCGCTTTGCCGACGGGTTCGGCGGCGAGAGCTCTCAAGGCAATGGCCATTGGCCTGCTGGCGGACACACCATGAGTGGCACGTGGATTCCGACGCTGATTTCTTTTGCACCGGCACTGACGAGGGCGCGTCTACAGCCGGACGACTGGCAAGCAATCGAAAAAGCGTATCACGTCGCATCACGGGCCTACCATAACCTGGAACATCTCTGCGAGTTCGCTCAGCTGTTTTCCGATTACCCCTGGCAACAAACCGACGTCGTCTTCAACGCGATCTTGTTTCACGACTTCGTTTACAAACCGTTTCGCAAGGACAACGAGGTACGCAGTGCGGAGGTGGCAGTACAGCGGTTGCGCGGGCGTTTTATACAGGGCGAACTGGACCTGAACCGTGTCAAGGAACTGATTGAGTTGACGGCGCGTCATGGAAGCATTCGACCGGACGAGGTAGATGCTGAGGCTGCACAGTTTCTGGATGCCGACATGGCCATCATGGGTGCGTCGCCTGAACGTTATCGTCGTTATGCCACCGCGGTTGCACACGAGTACGGCGTCTTGCCGGGGTGGTTGTTTCAACGAAAGCGCGCGGCTTTTTTGGCGGCGTTGGACAAACGGCCACGGCTATTTTTGACCGAGGCGTTTCACGCACGATTCGACGAGTCCGCGCGGAGTAACATTCGGTGGGAACTGCAACAGCTGGTTCGTCCACAGAAACGATCAAGCTGACAATACTTGGTGATCGATCGAGGAGGTTCGCAGGGCATGTGGTACGGTCTTGGGGTGAAAACAGCGCCGGCAATTTGTATTTCAGCGATCGTTGCCCTTTTGCCTTCTGGATGTGATCGCCGACCGCTTGATGAGCTGCCGCCAACGCCGGACAGCGCCGTTGCACCCCTGATCGACGCCGCGCCGGAGCGCGACCAATCGATCATTGGCTTCTGGAACTTCGATGAGGGCTCAGGTACGACGGTTGCAGATGTTTCAGGAAACAACAACCACGGGACGGTTCGCCAGGGCGCCAGCACAGATGCGTCGCTTTCCAAAAAT
>JANRKS010000017.1:0-161596 GCA_033763315.1 Deltaproteobacteria bacterium | reverse complement strand
TCAAGCAACCCATTACACCTGAAGACCAGGCAGAAGCTGTGTTCTTGCTGGTGTCGAACCGCCTGCCCCGCACCACGGGACAGGTCATCAACGTCGACGGCGGATTGACCGACGCGTTCTTGCGCTAACCGCGCCGCATCGTTTACAGCAAGGCCTCGCATCCAACGGTGCGGGGCCTTTTCTTTGGTCTCGGTCAGGATCGAAGAGAGCCCCGCCGCTGGCGCGCGTGCTACCCATCCGTCAATCTTCCGCCATGGGCTTCTTTGCACATTGGGTGGTGACTGCCGTGGCGCTTTTGGTGGCGCAAAAATTGGTGGGCGGGATCTATGTGGCTGGCTTCGGCGCGCTGGCGGTGGCCGCGTTGGTGCTGGGGCTCGTCAACGCGATCATCAAGCCTGTGATGCAGCTGCTGTCGCTGCCGCTCACCATCTTAACGCTGGGCATCTTCTACCTTGTTGTTAACGGCATCTGCTTCGCGCTTGCGGCGTTCCTCGTGCCCGGATTCGCCGTGGCATCCTTAGGCTCCGCCGTTTTGGGCGCGATCGTTGTCTCGCTCATCTCTTGGGTGCTTGGCGGCTTCCTATCGCGCGACAACCGCAAAGAAGAGCGGCGCTAGTCGGGATAGAAAAACTGCCAACGCCTCACCGGGCGTTGGCTGCCGCCAACCAATCACACGCCAAGCTCGGCGATCGGACCCGCCGTGGGATCTTGGCCGAACTTTGTGACGTCCATGCCGAACGTGCGGCAAAGCGACACCAGGAAATCCACGTGGCGCCGGCGCCGGCCAAAACGAATGTACCGCCCCGTCTTCCACTTTCCACCCGCCCCGCCAGCGGCAATGATCGGCAACGATGCCATTGAGTGCGCGTTGCCATCGCCGAACTCGTTGCTCCACACGACCGCGCTGTTGTCGAGCATCGTGCCGTTGCCTTCCGGAATCGACTTCATCTTTTTGAGAAGATACGCAAAGCCGTGCTCGATCGTATAAGCGGTGTATTTCGACATGCCGTCAGCATTCTTGTGCGACACATCGTGCAACTGCTCGCGTAGGCCCATAAATACGGGCGGCCAAAGCGCAGTGGTGGCCCCCACCTGAAACACCACAACGCGCGTGAGATCGCATGCCATGGCCGCCACGGCCATGTCGACGTTGGTCTGCATGATCTCTTTGAGATATTTGGCCGGCAAAAGACTTTGGAACACCGCCGTGTTGTTCCGCGGGGGCATCGCGCTGGGCGCGGCGCACGCACCACCGGCTCCACCACCGGAGGGCTGAGAAATCGTTTCCAGGCGCGCCTTCAACGCCGAGACGCTTTCCAGATGTGCATCGAGGCGGCGGCTGTCTTCAGCACCCACCCGCCCCTTGAGCGACGTGAGGCTCTTCGACACCGCGTCCATCAATTTGGCGCCATCACCATCGCGCAGCCCTTTGCCTGTGCCGCCGCTCATGGCACCCGCAGGAAACAAGCGATCAAACGTGTTGAACACGTTGAGTTCGGCAACGATCGGATCCTTAGATCCTCTGTAGACGATCGAGCCGCCCAACTGGTTCGCCGATTGCGAGCCACAACCCAGTGCCAATGATTCGAATGCTGTGCCCTTACCGATCAGCTTTGCAATCACCTGATCCACCGATGGACCTGTCGCGCGGGTGCCTTTGTTGCGCGTGTCGGCGTCTTTGTCCGGGGGCGGCGAGTCCGGCGCGGAGGCCGTCAAAAGGTTGCCGGCGGCCTCAGGGTGGGGAATGGCTCCGCCCATGATGCGGCCATCAAACTCGTTCCCAAAACAGATGAGATCCTTCTTGTAGGGCTCCAGCGATTGGGTCGTGGCGTTCATCGTGAAGTTGTTCGTGTCCCCTTTGGGGAAGAACTGATCCAACCGCCCCACGCCGTTGCTACCCACCATAATCACCAACCGCTGCGGCGCCGTGGCAGCCTGCGCCTCAAGCAACGGAATGAAAGGTGCCGCGGCCGCCCCCACGCCCATGGCCCGAAGGAAGGCACGGCGATCTGCAAAGTTGATGGCGCCATAACGATTGGACATGACGGAGTTCCTTTTTCTGCGCTTCCGCGCAACCTACCGAAGAAGAGAGTTAGATCCGCCCCACAAACCGAAATGCATCTGACGTCGCAACCTTCGTGAACACCTCGCGAACCGAATACCCCTGCCCCATCATCGAAGCTGTTAGACGCTTAAGCACGCAAGCGTCCGCCGGTGATTCAAGCCGCCCCACGGCAAAGCGGTAGAACTGAGTGGTCAGGCACTCGGCGACCACTTGGCTGCCTTGCAGGCGGGACATCAGCTCAACGCCATCGGCAAAGGGGCCGTCCACGTCGCTCTCCGTGAGATCACCCGAAGAATCGATGGCCAGCCCGTGCTCTTTTTCACGATAGGCACCAACGCCATCGAAATGTTCAAAAGCGAGCCCCAGCGGGTCGAAGAATGCGTGACAAGCGGCGCACGTGGGGTTCTTGCGGTGCTCCTCTAGACGTTGGCGCTGCGTCTTGTCCGGCGAAGCCGGCGCAATCGCAGCCACGCCGTTGGCAGGTGGAGGGGGCGGTGATTGACACAGCAGCTTGCTGCGCACGAACACACCGCGTTTGACAGGGGAGGATTCTTCGGTGCCAGCCAGGTTCGCAAGCACAGCGGCCTGCATGAATACGCCACCTCGGCGCTTGGGATCTGTGGCCGTTTTCTCGAACCCGTTGGCTTTGACGGTCATGCCATAGGTGGTGGCCAACTGCTGGTCCGCAAACACAACCGGCGATGTGAAGAGGTTTTCCAGGCTGCCGTCCGTTTCCTTCACGACGTACGAGAAGAACTGCGCGACGCTTGATTTTGCCGATCGCCAAACCTCCGTGTTGAACGCGGGATACGCAATGTCGTCTTTTTGCGGCTCGTTGCCTAAGCCAAGCCACTGCAACGCAAAGCTTTGCAAAGTGCGATCAAACCGAGGGTCTTTCATCATGCGCTCGGCGTGCGATTTCAAGCCTTCCACGGTGTCGAGCTGACCGTCGTCCGCCGCGTCCAGAAGTTCGTCATCAGGCACCGAACTCCAGAAGAAGAACGACATGCGTGAAGCCAGCTCTTCACCGGTCAACTTGTTCACGCCATCTTTCGGCGTCTTAGCGCCGATGATGGGCCGATAGAGAAACGGGGCCTGTTGCAACACAGCTTCAATGGCCAGCCGCACGCCCTGCGTGTGATCTGTCGCGGCCGCCTTGTCTTTATAGAGCTGGTTCAAAATGCCCAGTTCATCACTCGTGGCTTTGCGTCGGTACGCCCGCCGCGTGAAGCGTTCGATGAATGACAGCGCGCAGGCCTCGTTGCTTTGCCCGGATGCGCACTTTAGAACCTCGTTCAACCGCGTCACCGCATCTTCGGCCACCGCCCGCGCGACATTGGCCAACTTCTCTGCGTCACCACCACCAACGGTCACCTGCGTGTTCGCGGCAAATCCAGAGATGGCTTCATCGGCGTCAAGCGTGTCGGCGGCCACGTGGCGGGTTTCGCCCAGGAGATCCGCCACGGCGTAGTCATATTCAGCGGCGGTCAAACGCCGCATGGGCGCCACCGCCCAGCCATCGTCTGGAACTTCACACACTTGCCCATCGCTGCCCGCCGCCCCCGGGACGTCGCTGCCATCCCCCTGGCCATCGCCTGAGTCTTGGGAGCCACTGGTGCCCCCCGTGCAGCCGACATCGCTGACGAGCGCGAAAGCGGATGCGAGGAGCGCGCACGTCCTAAACCGGTGGGATGGCATGAACTTCTACCTCCTCGTTCGATAACGAAAGACTTTCAGAGCAGCCGCCGCGTTCCCGCGTCGACGATGACAAACTCTGACCGCTTGCCGCGTTATCTGTGAGAGCGGATCGGCCAGGCAGCTGATGGGTAATTATTCCCTCAACGACAAGGTGACGCCTTAGGCAAGAAAACCTAGGGCCCGCCGCTCATTCGTTCAGTCTCCCACCTTTTGGGAGACCCGCCCAGTGGGGCTTGCGCCTAAAGGGCGGGGCGAAAATCGTTGGACACTTCGTCGGTCCAGACCCTGAAGCTCTCAAGAGTATTGGGCCCAAACGTCGTGCTGATGGCGACGTCAGCCGCGTCACGCCCCCGCGCGATCAAGACGCGGCCAATGCGCGGCGTGTTGTTGCGCGCGTCAAACGTATACCAAGCGTCGCCAAGGAAAACCTCGAACCACCCGGCGAAGTCCATGGGGCCATAGGGAGGGGGCAGTCCGATGTCGCCCAGATACCCCGTGCAATACCGCGCAGGAATGTTGAGGGCGCGACAAAACGCAATCGCCAGATGGGCGTAGTCTCGGCAAACGCCGCGCCTTTCATTGAACACTTGGAAGGCGGTCTTTGTGGCGCTGGCGTGCTCGTAGCCGAAGGTGATGTGGTTGTGAACGAAGTCGCAAACCGCCTGCACGCGCGCCCAACCGAGGGGGGTGGCGGCAAACAGCTTCCAGGCCGTTTCCGAAAGCAGATCCGTTTCGCAATAGCGGCTGCCCAGCAAAAACAGCAGCGACTCTTCCGGGAGCGCTTGCACGGGCCGCTGTTGCGCCTCGTAGGCCACCACGTCGGGGAGCCCAGAATCGTTCACCACGCCGCTGGCCGTAAGGCGGATGCGCCCGGCCGGAGCGACGATTCGGCTACACCAATTGCCAAAGCCGTCTCGATAGGCCGTCACAGGCACCGACGGCGACGTCATTAGGTGGTCAGGGTAAACAACGTCTGAAACGCGCCCGTAATGAACACTCAAAGTAAGAATCATCGGCGTGGGTTGCGGGCATTGATAGACGAGCTCGTAACCGACGTTGATGCGCATAAGGCACGCTAGCACGCCAATCGCCTTCGCACGTGGCGCGCAGGTTTCGTCTACGTTGCTTCGTCACGCACCGAAGCTTGTTAGGCCACCACTGCCGCCGTCGCCTGCGTGGTTGATCACGCAGGCGAGGAACACGCCTTTTCGACAGCGGCGACCGCTGCGGTGCCCTTAGGGCCGATCGGCAAGCGCAACTTGATCGTCTTGCAGAAGACGTTGAATCACGCGCTCGCGTTGATTCTGCAAACGGCGCGAGCGGATGCTCGACTCGATTGCTGTGGCGGCTGCCCTACGCTGGGACATGGGAAGCCGTGAAAGCGACGACATCCAATCCCGCTCGATGCGACGCAAGCGTTGCCCCTGCGTCCAACCCACGTCGCGGTTCAACCACCGCTCGAAGTTCCGAACCGTATCATCTTGCTTTGCCGTCTCGGCAAAAGCGATTTGGGCGCTTGGCCGTGCAACAGGTCGTGTTGCACATCCAGCAAACCCCGCTGCCATCGCCAACCCCACCACCACACCTCGAACGTCTCGACCCGAAAACATTTTCTTATCTCCCTTTCTTGTCTGCTCCCCCTTGCAGCAAGGTCCGGGCCAAACCCGGCGAATTGGCTTACCACTGAATTTCCTTACGTTTTTTTTGACGCGACCGTCCTGCCCTGTGTCACCCGGGACAACTTGTGGAGCCACACGGGCAATTGGGCCGGCAGCCGGACAAACCGTCACGCGGCTGACGCCGCCGCTGGCATCCGTGGCGGTTTTGGCTTCTACTGTGCCCCACCTTGGCCAACCTCAACGATCCGGCAAGCCAAACCCCGGCCTGCGGACTCACAAACGAACGGCTTCGTCTTTTCGACCAGCTGTGTGATGCCGTGCTGATCACGTCTGCCGATTTGGAGGCACCGGGGCCAACCATCGTCTACGCCAACGCCGCCTGCGCGCGCCTTACGGGCTACGCTCCGGTTGAACTGATTGGCAAATCCCCTCGCCTCCTGCAAGGCCCTGGCACCGAGCGGAGCGTCCTGGATGCTTTGCGCATGACCTTACAGGCGGGACAGCCTTTTTTTGGGTCCACGGTGAACTACCGTAAAGATGGCTTGGCGTTCCACATCGAATGGTCCGTATCCCCGCTGCGCGACGAAACGGGGGCGATCAGCCACTTTCTTGCCATTCAAAGGGACGTCACAGCACGCGTGGTTTCCCAGCAAACGCGCCTGGAAACCGATCGACTGATGCAACAGGCGCAAAAATTCGGCCGTTTGGGATTTTGGAAGGTGTCGCTCGACAAAGGGGGACACGACCTGTGGGTTTCATCTGGTTTGTGCAACCTCTTAGGGCTGCCGCCCGAAGCCAGCGGCAAAGAAAAGATTGAGCTGCTGCGCGCGAAATTATACCCCTTGGACTACGCACAGGTCGTCGCCCGCATCCGTGAGACGGTAAACACGCATAAGCCACTCGAACTCGAAGTGCGGGTCATGACCGGCAGCGGTGAACCGCAGTGGTTTCTGGTGCGAGCTGACGTCGACAAGAGTGACGAAACACGCCCAGCGTATTTGGTGGGAACAGGCAAAGACATCACCGACCGCAAGCGCTCCACCCAAGCTCTTGTGGTGGCTGAAGAGCGATTTCGCGCGGCCGCTGAGGCGAACCTCGATGGGCTTTTCTTGCTTCAGGCGGTACGCGACGACGCCGGCGAGATCATCGACTTTCGTTATGAATACGTCAGCCGGCGCGCCGCCGAGACGGTACGGGTGCCCCTGGATCGCTTTACCGGCAATACGTTGTTGAACTTGGTGCCAGGCGCGGCCAACAACGGTTCGTTCGAGGACATGAAGGCCGTGGTGCAGACGGGATCTCCGATAACGAAGGAAAGCCACCCATCGCCGGCGAACCTGCAAAGCCGGTGGCTTTACCACCAGATCGTTAAAGTGCACGATGGCGTTGCGATCACCGTACGCGACAACACAGACCACCGTGATTTGGAGCAACGGTACAGCCAGTCACAAAAGCTTGAAAGCGTCGGCCGGCTGGCAGGAGGGGTGTCGCACGACTTTAACAACGTGCTGTCGGCGATCCTCGGTTTCGCTGACTATATTCAAGCAAGCCTACCAGCCGATAGCCCGTTGCAAGAGGACGTTGCAGAGATCCTCAAGAACGCGCGAAGGGCAAGCAAGCTGACGCAACAACTGCTCGCCTTTGGCCGGCAGCAGTGGCTTGATCCTCAGGTGATTGACCTTGCTCAGCTCCTGCAAGGTTTGCTCAGCGTTCTGCACACGGCCATGGGCGACGCTGTGGAAGTGCACATCACCGCAGACGAAGACTTGTGGTCTATCAAAGCCGATCCAAACCAGATCGAGCAGGTGATCTTGAATTTGGCTATCAATGCGCACGACGCGATGAACGCAAGGGGATCGTTTCACATCCAGCTGAAAAACGTCGAGCTGGGGCCAGGAGAAGCGGAAAACGCCGGTCCCTATGTCTTGATGGGGTTTACCGACACAGGCTGCGGCATGACCCCGGAGATCAAGGCGCGCATCTTTGAGCCCTTCTTCACCACAAAACCTTTGGGCCTCGGAACCGGCCTGGGCTTGGCGACGGCGTACGGCATCATTAAGCAAAGCGGCGGCTTCGTTACCGTTGAAAGTGAAGTGGATCGGGGCACCACATTTCGCATCTACCTGCCGCGCTCTTGGGAAGTGGTTGTTCCGCCTGCCGCCACCAAGAAGCCTGAGGCCAAGGAGGCGGTCCAAGGCCATGGTCAAACCATTCTCGTGGCCGAAGACGATCCCAGCGTGCTTTATTTTACGTGCAGGCTGCTGCAAGAAGCAGGCTACAACGTGCTTGAAAGTGCCGACGGCGAAAGCGCGGTGGCCTTGGCGGAGAAGACGCCTGCCATCGATCTTCTCATCACCGACGTGGTGATGCCGAAGCGCAATGGCATTGAGTTGGCGGCGCGATTCAAGGAGCTCGTGCCCGCAGGTCCGGTGATCTTCATGTCTGGGTACTGGGAAGGCGCGGCCGGAGGCCACCCCTTCTTGCAACCCAACGATCGCCTCGTGCGCAAACCCATCGAGCCGCGAGCCCTGTTGTCACTGGTTCATGAGCGGCTGGCGTTTGGTCGATCCAAACAAGGCTAAGTGCGCGAAGCCTTCGTTACCGCGTCCACCTGTGGACGAATGGCTTCGGCAATCTGCAGCAAGTCACCCGGCGAAAGCCCCATCGCGTGCAGCACCTTCAGCAAGCCTTCCTCGTCGGCAAATGGTTGCCTGAAGCTGATATCGGTGGGCAGATCCAACCGATCGGCAATCAAGCCGCCAACGCAAACGAGCGCTCGATAAACGCCTGTGCCCGTGAGCGGTCGCGGATCTGCGTGGTGCGTCGCCACGACCACCTGCATAGTTTGGTCCATCTTCCACGTTTCAACAATGCGTCGGCCTATCGTTTGGTGATGCTGCTCTATCGCATCCAACGTGGCTCGAGGTTCCGGCGGCTCGCCCGACCGATGAGCGTTCTCATCAATGAGCCACAGCAAGAAGAACGCGCCGACATCGCAAAACAAGCCGCAGAGGTAGGCCAATCCCGGATCCGCTTTGAGGTTTGGCGGCAGCGTCTCGCAGACAAACCTGGCGGCGATCGCCGTGGCCACTGAACGCTGCCATACATCGTGCAAGCGTTTCTGCGTCCAGGGCAGGCGGACTTGAAAGGTCGACTTCAACAGAATCGTTTCGACCATCTGATGCAACTGGCGAAAGCCAAGGCGGGTGACCGCCGCCTGCAGATCACTGACGCGCCCCCCTCGGGCATATTGCGCCGTGTTTGCAAGCCGAAGGACTTCGGCTGCCAAGCGTTGATCTTGCGACACCAAAGCCACCACGGCGGACGTATCGGCCTGCGGATCGCTGACAACGTTGCGCATGCGAGCCAACACGGTCGGCGCCGCGGGCACGGGGATGTCGCCGGTCTTGAGGCTGCCAAGGACGGCGGCCAACGTCGTCTTACGTTCCGTTGGCGGCGGCCCTGGGGCATGATGAGGCGAGATTGGCGCGGGCGACTTCAAGATCGGCGCGGCGGTCGAAGAATGCAACTCAGCGGGCGCCGGACCGCTGGCTTGCAACGGCTTCGCCGGACCGCCCGCCGCAGGTACCGGAGGATGGACGGACACAACTGGCTCAGGCGCTCGCGTTGGAACGGTTATGGACCGCTCGAAGGCGTCGAGCCCTCGGCCATACGCCGCGACAAGGTCCGCCTGAGACCACGGCTTCTTAAGGTAATCAACCGCCCCGCCACGCATGGCATCGACGACATCGTCCATGCCACCTTGGCCACTGACGATGATGACCGCCGTATTCGATCCTTGAGCTCGCAGACGGCGCAAGAATGTGTGCCCGTCGATGCCCGGCATCCGTAAATCAACAAGCGCCACCTGAACAACGGATTCGCGCGCCAGGCGCAAACCTTCTTCCCCGTCGCGGGCGTGAACGACCACGCACCCGCACCGTTGTAGCCCTCGCTCCAGCGCAAGCCGCACCGACCCCTCGTCGTCCACCAGCATAACGCGTGGAATCACTTCGTCCATTTCACTTGCGCCCCACACAACCAATCCACATTGGTCAGTGTAGTGTGAGAAGTGCCTGAACGCCAATCCCCCGCGAGACGTTGCCGACATTGCCAAAATTCAGGGGCTTTTGGGCCTGCCCGTCGGCTAAGGCCACCAATCATCGAATGGCGGTTACCAAGCCGTGACTTATTTTGGTTGGCTTCAAAAAAGTTCGATGTCGCCCTGCGCCTCAGGCGAAGAGCGGTCAGCGGCGGCCAAGCTAGCGAAATCGGCGTTAACCTGCCTGAGGGTGGCTGCGTCGGCTCCCCCTTTCCCTTCCAAGGCGTGAAGACCGCGCATCGCCAACCCTGCGAAAGACTCCAAGGTGCCCGTGGCTTGGTGGACGATCTGAGACAGTCGATCTTCAAACTGTAAGGCGCGGGTGGCCGTCAAGACCAAGGCAGAGACCTCCCCGATCGTGGTTTGAAGCTCCAAATTTACCTGGTCCAAGCGCTCGATCACGTTAAGCAAACGAGTCCGTGATTCGATCGCCGTGTTCATGTCGTGCGACGCCAGCATGGCCGCGCTTTCACGGATGAAATCTACGTTTTGCGCCGTGGCCAGCACCTCCGCCCGGATATGAGCGCTCATCTGGGCGCTACGCGAAGCCAAACGTTTGACCTCGTCTGCAATCACTTCAAAGGTGCGGCCTTTGTCCCCGGCCCGAATCGTCTGAATGCGTGCGTTGAAAGCAACAAAACGCGACTCCCGCGCCAAGTGGTCGATGCCAACCGTGGTCTTCGACATCGTCTCCACATGGCCTGCCAAAACCATGAGGCGCTCGATGATCTGCATGCTGTTGCCACCCACGCACACCACCAGGTCAACGAATTGGTCCAACAGCTTTCCTGTCGACCTCATCAAAGGGGCGCCGGGGTCCCCCGCCAGGCTCGCGGTAAGCGAACTTGCAACCGAATTTAGGAGGCGACGTTGCGAGGCCAAGACCTCGTCGATGCCCTTGAAGCTGTTCAGCAGCGGCGACACGGCTGAGCGCGCAACGCTTTGCACCTGCGTCAGCTCGGCCTTGATCCCGGCAACGGCCGCTTCGAACGCATGCTCAAAGGCTGCGAGCTCATCTTGGTGCGGGCTGAAAACCGCCATCGTCCAGGGTTATCGGCGGATTTCGTGACAGCTTACAGTGAGCCATCGCAGAAAATGCATGAAATCGCGAAAGTGCCAGTACAGCATCGCGTCAATCGGGGGGCAGGACGGACTGCAGCCCGTCTCGGGCGCATTTTCTTCATTTTATGAAAGGAAGGGATTGCGCGAACGGGGGAGTTGCCGCAACAATGGTCGGGATTATGGTCGTGGTATTGGGGCGTCAGGGTTGGGACGCAGGGCGGCGGGGGTCACAAATCGGGTCGACGTCAACGGGATCGACGGAGCATCTGAATAACAACATCGAGAGATCCCTGAGACGGAACGAGACATGGGTAAGAGACTGTTCGTAGGCAATTTGTCCTTTGATGTGAACGAATCTGAGCTTCGCGACTTGTTCGCACAATCGGGCAACGTGGCCGACTGCAAGCTGGTAACGGATCGTGAAACTGGCCGCCCACGCGGTTTCGGCTTCGTCGAAATGTCCACCGAGCAAGAAGCTCAAGAAGCCATCAACAACCTGAATGGCCGTGATTACCAAGGCCGCAAGCTGAACGTTAACGAGGCGCAAGAGCGCTCGGGTGGCGGCGGCGGTGGTGGCCGTGGCTTCGGCGGCGGCGGTGGTCGTGGCGGCGGCGGTGGTGGCGGCGGCTACGGCGGTGGTGGCGGTCGCGACGGCGGCGGTGGCCGCGGTGATCGTGGCGGTCGCGGCGGCGGCGGCGGCGGTCGCTGGTAGCGGCCCCTGCACGAACCGGTTGCTGATTACCGGCTCGGCACAAAAAAGCCTTCGGCGCTCTGGCTCCGAAGGCTTTTTTATTGGGAGCGAGGGCTGCTTACAGGATCACTTGTCCGGTACAACCAAACTTCACCTGGGCTTGCGTCACATCGCCCTTCTTTAGTTTGTCACACCAACTGCCCTTGATGATGACCGAGCGATTGCCCGCGCCATAGGACCAATCGGCCGGGGTGAGCCGCGTGCCATTGAGTTCAACAGCGATGTTCTCAGGCGCAGGCGGCACTTGGCCTAAGTTGAACGTGCATTCGGCGGCCTGCGACGCGATCGTGCCCAGCGCAGAGGTCAGCTCTTGCTCGCTGCCGGCGGAGAAGAACTTGATTTCGCCGTCCCTCGGACGACCGCCTGCCATGGCCATCTGGTTAAGCACGGCAAACGGATCGACGCCGTCCACCTCAATGCCCGCCGCAGCGATGCCTACAACAAAGGTGGCAAAACCGGCGTCTCGTGCGGCCGCGACAGCCGCCACGGCGCCTTCCACGTCATTGCCATTGTCTGTGGCCGATCGGCAATTGGGGATGCCATCCGTGGCCAGCAGCAGAAACTTCGGATTGGCCGTCGTACGCGCACCCAGAAGCGCCGCAGCCTCAGTTACCGCCTTTGCCGTCGGTGTGCGCCCTTTTTCACCAGGGCCATTGGCGTTGACCACAGTCATCAGTTGCGCGTGCTGTGTGAGCGCCGGGTCAACGCCCGCGATGCCACCTGTGGAGCATTCATTGTCATTGCTGCCCTTCCACGAAGGAAACAACTTCAGCCCCCAGTAAACGCCGGCTTCCGTGGACGCCAATGTGGTGTCAATCGCAGCTATGGTTTGCGTCCACTTGCTAGGCGTGCCGCGTTTTCCTTGTGCGTCTTGGCGCATCGATCCCGACCGATCCAATACCAGCAAGATCTCTGGCGGCAGGCGGTTGAGCTTAAACTCTTTTTGATCGCAAAATTTTTCGTCACCCGAACCACTGCCGCTTCCGCTGCCAGGTTTGGGGTTCGCGAGGTTATCGACAAAGTAGCCGGAACCACCGGTAAGCTGGCCGCTTGTGCCGCCCTTGCCACTTCTGAACGGATCGTTGCTGCTGCCATCGCCCGCGTCGCCTTGTGAAGCGCCACAGGCCGCCGCAAACAAACTCATAACCGTGACCAGTCTTGCCTTCGACATACAGAAAACCCCCAGGCTGCGACCGTTCAGGATGAACGTCGGACGGAAGTCTGCCACAGCAGGCGGGCGTGATGCACGCCCGTTCGTACCAAGAACCGGCCGCCTTAACGCTCATGAGCCCGCCACGCTGCAACGCCGCGACGCAAGCGGCTGGCCTGGACATGCGTTAACCGCGGCTCGAATGGCTTCGGTGGGCGCGGCGATTGCCAGACGGGGGACGATGGACCCGGGGTCATCAAATTGCCACCGGCCGGGTCATGCGGAAGACCGAAGAAGTGGCAAAGCTCGTGCGCCAAAACAGGCGGCGCGGCACGGGCAGTGAGGAACACCCAGTGCCTTGCAGGATCTGCCCCTTGCGCGCGCCAATGAACGCCCTGCAGATCATAAGACGGTACGTCAAGATCGCGCACGCGCGCGACAACCAGCACGTTCACCTCGGTGCGCGAAACGACGTGCGTCACCATGGCGCTGCGATCGTCACGCGTGAGCAGCTCACAGCGCGAGGGTGCAAACGGCGCCATCGTGTAATTCAGCCCGATAGCGTGTGGCGCGAAGATCATTTGCGCGGCGGCCACGTGGTCTTGCACCCAGCCGTCGGTCCGCACAGGTTTGCCATCGCACTCGGCCACGCGGATGCACAAAGGAACGATGAGCTTCTGCGGCACCGTTGCAGCCAGCGCGCGCGTGGGCGGCAATGAAACGCCAGCACAAGCAGCTATGAACAGACGCCGGGGGAACATGAAGCGCTGAAGTTACGCGGGCGTTTTCCAAGCCTGCTGCACCAGGGCCGCAAGGCGCCCGCTGTCCGTCGCCGACGTCTTGCAGATAAAGCCGGTCTTGTGAGCAAAGTGCACGTCTGGCTCGTCTTGCACACGCGAGAAGTCAAGGCACGCGTGATCTTCGTAGCGGCCGAGGCCGAACCCGCCGCCACGACGGTCGGGATACACCAGTGCGGCCACGGTGGCCGACAGGCCCTCAGCCCGAATGTAGGCCGCCAGCGCGCCGGAAGGCTCTTCCAGCTCAGGCTCCGTGCGAGGCAGATAGGCCGTCATGATGGGCCCGCCGGGCGCTGGCAGCGACCATAACGTGACGTGCCTACGCACGAAATTGATCTGGCTGCGGATGTTCTGCAGGTAAGAAATGAGATCGTCACCGATGAAGCGCATCACTTCATAAAGCGGCTGGCCCGGCTCAAGCTGCGTGCTGGCGGCAAAGCGACGAATCATTGTGATGTCGATGGGCGAGTTCATCTTCGGCACCACGTCCCGAGGCACCCCCAACCATTCCGCGGTTCTGTTTGGGCCGCGCGAGTCAAACCATTCCGCGGGCGCAAGCCATGGGCAGAACAAAAGCGCGTCGTCGTAGAGGCCGTAGTGCTGCAACACCAAACTGATGGAACACGTGGGCGGGTGTTCGCGCGGAAAATGATGATGATCGAAGTTCAGGCGCAGTGGCTCGTGTTCACCGCCCACGTCCACCACGGCCACATCCGTTCGTTCAAGATCGTCGGCCGTGGGCTCGCGCCGAAACACAGGCGCGGATGACTTCGCAATCAACACGCAAACGGCCAAGAATTCGTCTTTATGGGCGCCACCAGGGTGCGTGACGATGCGGGAGATCATAGAACCAGGGTAGCAGCTGCCTCGCCGCTTCAGCCTCGATTCGAATGCCACACCGACTTCTTGCCTTTGCCCCTGGCGGGTGCGAGGAGACTTGGGTTCTCCACGATTTCCTTAAGTGCCTCGGGTGGATCGCCATCGGCCGCCTTGCGCACGTTGCCCCCTTCGTCGCGTGCAATTTCAAATAAAAGCCGGTTCGAAACCACGGAGCGTGGGAACAACACGGTGACGTCCTGCTCGCTGGTCCACTCATCCTTATGCTTGATCAGCAACCAAGATTTGCTTGGCTGTTCACCTTTGCGGCCCGTTCGCACCAGCACCCATGATCCACGTAGCTTCAAACCCTCAAAGGTAAATTTGAGATCGCCGCGCGCAAGAGCGTCGTCCACGTCCTCGGACTCGGGCGTCCATGTGCCGTGGTCCCAAATCATCACGGTGCCGCCACCGTATTCGCCTTCGGGAATGACGCCCTCGAACTTGTTGTATTCGATCGGGTGATCTTCCACGTGCATGGCCATCCGTTTGACCTTCGGGTCGTACGAGGGGCCCTTGGGCACGGCCCACGAAAGCATCACACCATTCCACTCCAGCCTTAGATCGTAGTGCAAAGCGGAGGCGCGATGTTTTTGCACCACGAACGCGAGCTTCTTCTTGCGCTTCGATGACTTCTTGACCGGCTTGCCTTCCGGCTCGCTGGTAACCTTGAACTTCCGTTTGCTGCGGTATTCTTCTAGCGCCATGTTGCTACGGAGGAAGTTTAGCTGCCCTCCCCCGCGCAGCAACACCGCACCAAGGCTGCGTTAAGGCCGGGTCAGCCCCGTAACGTTGCCGCCCAGGTCCTCGATCGAATCGTACAAAAGTTGCCCCACGTAGTTGAAGTTGTGGGCCCAGGCGCCCGGCTCCACTTGGTAAAGCTGATAATTGAACGAGGCCTTCAACAACGCGGGTGTGAACGTTTTGTAGGCGTTGGCAGATACCGCCTCGGTGGCGTCGCAGGTGCCGTTGCCATCGGTGTCGGTGAAGAAGTACGGGTTCGTGTGGGCGTAGCAAAGCTTCGGTGTCGCCACCGCCACCATGGCCGCCAGCAAGCGACTTGCCATGCCCGAAAGCTCAGCGGGCAACGTTTCGGTGGTGTTCTTGTCGCCGTCGTAGTCCGCAAGGTGCACCAGGCGAATGTTTTCGGCGTTGCCCAACGCATCGGCGTGGCACGTGCGGCAACGCTCGGCAAACACATCGTCGATGCGGAAGCTGTGTTTGCTGGCGATGGGATCGTGGCATGACGTGCACTGCACGCCGCCCATGTGGGTCAAGGGCCCTGCGTAAGTCTTGCCTGTGTATTCGTAACCGACCTTGGTGGCAGATCCCAGTTTTGTCGCCGCCGCCGGCAGGTAGTGAACGTTGGAGAACTTCAGCGGGCCGGTGGCGATGATGCCATCGACCGTGGCTTTGGCGGAGCGACCGCTGTGGCAAGTGCTGCATAGGTTATCGTTGCCCGGCTCCTTGCGTACGACCCCGCTTGGGAAAGTTGTGGAGGGCACCGCAAGCACATCGAACTTGCTGCCAAAGCTGGTGTGGCAGGTGGCGCAATCCAAACCGTTGGCGGTTTCTTGCACCTTGAGGCCAACGCCATATTGCACATAGAAGCGGTAACCTTCCGAGCCCCCATGGCAACGCGAACAGGTGGCGTCGACGGCATCACCTGAATCCCAACGCCGTGCCGCTTGGCCCGCGCCATTGAAGTGGCCGGTATCTTGGCGAACGGCCTGTGCCATATCCACCTTCACCAGCAGCGCTTGGTTCAGATCGTTGATGCTGTCGTGCATGAGTTGGATCAAGTACTTCGCGTTGTGAGCGAAGCCGCCTGGATCCTTCGTGGCAAGTTGAAAGTTATACGCAGCCTTCACCATTCGCGGCGTCCAGGTCTTATAGCCATTCGTCGCCACAGCTTCATCAGCGCCACACAGACCGTTCTTGTTGGTGTCGTTGAAGAAATAGGGATAGGTGGCGGGTTGATAACAAATCGGCGCGTTCTTTTCTTTGGCGTACTCCGCCATCGCGGCCGTGAGTTTGTCGCGCACGCCGTAAAGCTCTTGTGCCAAGCCCTCCTGCACGTTGCCATCGCCGTCATAGTCGCGGTTCTGAGACGAAAACATCCGGATCTGCTGAGCGCCGGCCAAGTCTTTGGCACCCGCGTGACACGACACGCACTCGTTGAACTTGATCTGCAGCGAATGGGGGTCGTGGCAACCAGTGCATGTGTCGTAGCCTTCAACGTGGCGGAAGCGCACGTCATAAACCTGCCCCTCGTACTGGTATCCACCTTTGGCACGCCCAGCATAAAGCGTGGCAGCCGCCGGATAATAGTGGATGTTGAGGAAGCCCAGCTTGTCGCTGACGGTGTCAAGCGTGGCGGGCGCTGCGGCCGCGATGGATTTATCTACATCACCGCCAAAGGCGCGGCCTTGGTGGCACGTCATGCAGCGGGCCTCAGCGCCAAGCCCTGAAATCGTGGCGCCTGAAGGGAACGTCACAGTCGAAAGCTTGGTGGCGGCGGGATCGTGGCACGTCACACAACGAACGACCGACTGCGTGGGAGCTGGCGCATCCACGCGGCCGGGCACCGAGCCATCGCCGCCCAAATAATCGATAAAACCCTCGGAGCTGTGGCAGCGCGCGCAGTTTACAGGCACGGCACCCTCTTTGTTCCAATGTGCGAAGGGTTCAGAGGTTGAATCGGCGTGGGCGGAACCTTTCCATTTATCGAAGTAGGGGATCTGCACAGGTTCTGCATCGGCGGTCGCGTCGGGCGCGGCGCCATCTGGTTCAGGCATCGCGTCCGCGCTCAAGGCATTTGCCACGACCACAACCGCGTGCTTACCAACCGCACCGCTTGGCACGCCGGTCACGACGATGTCGGCTTCGCCTGCGCTCACACCTGTGACAAGGCCCGTCGGCCCGACCGACGCCACCGCTTGGGCACTGCTCGCGTAGGTGTAACTGGTATCGGCAGCATTGGTTGTGCTGGCGGTAATCTGCAAGGTCTGCCCCACCAACACTTGGTGCGAGCCCGTGGTGACGATTGTGGGGACCTTTTCAAGCTCAAGATCGGCACAGCCCGCCAAAACAGCAACCACACCAAACGCCACAGTCAATCGTGTGCACAAGTTCATGGTCATCGCTTTCGTCTCGCGCCTCACGGCCGCGCTCCTTGTTGGATCCACATCAATACGGTTGTCGCCTGCATCGAGCCAGAGGACCAAATCGCACCGCCGCCGTGGTTGCGCCCGAAGGCTTTCGTCAACAAGCGGCTGTTTGCGTTGTCGTTGCGGTTTATGTACGGCAATAAGGTGGCCAAATCCGAGCTGGCGTCACCCGTTAGCAGAAGTGTGGTGTTCGCAGCCTGACCTCCCATGCGGTGGCACTCGCCGCAGCCGGCAGCGAACAGCGGCTGCACGTCAGCGAACACAACGGTGGAAGGTTTGGGGTCTGCGCTCTCAGCGTCGTCAGCCATGGCTCCGTCGGCGGGGCCCTGCGCGTCTTGCGCCAAAGCCGCATCGGGCACTTCAGGCGTCTCGCCGCGTGACAAATCCGCGCAGCCAGCAAACAGCAGCAACACCAGCCATCTAGAACTCATAGGCCACCACCAAACGGAAGAAGTCATCGCGCGCTTCATTGACCTTCTCGAGGTTCCAGAAGCCAAAGGCACCGGTGGTCCAAGCTTTGTGTCGCCACACGATGCCTACGTTGTGGGCGGAGCCATCTTCAACGGTAAACCGCGTGGTATCTTGATAGAAGCCGCGGCGGTTATTGAACGTTCGCAAACCTTGGCGGTACTGCACGTACACAACGTCCGTGATGTAAAAGCGCGCCTGGTAGTAGCTGGCGAAATGGTAATAGTCCTTGCCTGGGCCCCCACCAGAGATGTCGGCACGCAAGAAACCAAGGCCGAAAGTGAAGCGCTCAAGCACGGGTACGCCATGCCAGCGCCACAAGCTCAGATCGATCGCTTGCATGACCAGCGTGCGGCCAAAGCCAAGTCCGTTCACGAGCAGGCTGTAATAGGCCGAGGCCGGGCCAAAAGACGCGTTCAAACGCAAGCCATAGGCAGGCCGCACGTCGTCCGTTGATGAGATGTCGCTTTGCAGGCTAAGCACCCCCTCGGCGTCGCGCAGAGCGTAGCCACGCACCACGAACGCGTCGGCCATGAGGCCGAGGTGCGACAGACGTTTGGATAGTTTGGCGCCAAAACCATTTTGCGCCCAAAACACCGGCAAAACCTTTTGATCGAAACCCTGCAAGCCACCATAACTTTGATGGAACAGCGGCTCCGCGCCGAAGGGCACGATGAGCTTGCCCACCTTCAAACGCAGGTCATAAGGCGCGTGCGCTGGTGACACGCGCAAGCTCGCTTCCCAGAAGGTCAAGGCCGTCAACTCGACGCTGAAGTTGATCGGCTCATCCGCGTCGTCGCGCGAAAGAAACAAGAAGTGATGATAGTTCTGGAGCTGCGTTTGGCCGTCGCTAAAAGGCTGCGCGGAAACACCACGACGTTCCAAGTTCATGTCGAAGCGGCCATTGAGACGAAACCCTGCCAGCGCGAATCCGGGATTGGAGGGTGGCGCCATCGGAAGCGACGCGTGAGACAACGGCGGCGACGGGGTTGATGACGTGAGGCGCCCCCCCGTGTCGGGCGCGGCGGCTTCGATAGACGCGGGTGGCGATGGCGCACCACTTGGCGCGCCATCGTTGATCCAGGCAGCAACGGCGATGAAAGCCTCCGTGCCCTTCGGCAACACGGGCAGGTGTGCTTGGCCTGATGCCTTCTGCAGCAGCAAACTTTGGTCGGGTGCGCCCGGTGTCACCAACACAGCGACGCCGGCATAATCAGCTTTGATGTCACCCGTGAGCACAAACCGCGTGCGCGCCGCCATACCCGCGGCGCTGTGGCACGTGCTGCATTTGCTATGCAACACCGGGTGCACAACATCGGCGAAGGCTGTTGATGCGGGCGCGGCCTTCGGTGTTTCAGGCAGCGATGAAACCTCTGGAGAAGCCACCACCACGGGCGTGGCGCTCAGATTCGCAGCAGGCTCAGCCGGCGCGGCAGCGGCGGGGGCAACCTCCGTATTTGCTTTGTTCTTCGAAGGCGCCCTCGTTGCGGGAAGAGCGACAGGGTTGGCGTCCGCCACGGGGTCCACATAGGGCGCACCGCTCGCGATCCAGGCCAACAACCGGCGCATTTCGGAGGATCCCGCCGTGGCCACAGCGCCCCCCCCGTGCGCGCTGCCCAGCGCTTTAAGTACGAGGCTGCTTTTCTTGGGCGCGCGCATGTTCGTAAACTTCACGACGCTCGCGTGATCGCGCGCGCCGCTTTGACCCAACAGCAACCCCGTCGCGCCGGCAGGCCCGTCCTTCATATGGCACGCACCACACATTTGATTGAGCCACGGATGGATCTGGCGCTTGAACGAAGGCGGTGCAGGCCCAGCCGGCTTGGTGGACTCCGCAGCCGCGGAGGGCTGAGTTGTTGGCGATTCAGGTTCCGCGGGTTCAGCCTCGGCAGGTTTCGGTTCGGCAGGTTCAGGCTTGTTGACCCGATGCAAGCCCAGCTCGTCCAGCAACTGCTGCCGGTTCTTCTCGGGGCGGGTTGGCTCAGCCGACGCAAGCGACGGCCAAACGAGCAGCGCGAGCAGCGCCCCAACCTCAGCGCGCATGGCACACCTCACATGCGTAAGACTTCACGGCCGGTGCCGCACCGCCGTTGTGGCAGCGCGCGCAGTAGCGGCCTTCATCCATCTGCACGTGCGTGAAGCTCTCACGCATTTGCGGGAACACAGAGGGATGGCACGAATAGCACTGGTACTGTGCGTGGCCACGATGAGAAAAGCGGGCGTTGGGCATCGGTGTAGCGAGATCGCGGTGTGGAATGCGCACCACATCAGGCACGGCCACAGCCCACACGGAAACAAGGCTCACGGCACCGAACGCCAACGTTAGAACCAGTCCTTGCCGCCCGGTCATAGGGCTCCCTTTTGTTTAAGCGATCGCCACGCGGCTTGCATAAACATCCAGGCTCCCAGCAGCACCAGTGGAACACCCACGGACGCCGCCACGACGAAGGTCATGGGCGTCCAATAAAATTGCGCGCCAACCTCAATCGCTAGGCCCATACCTGTGAGCAAAAGGCCTCGACGCACTTGTTTTTCGTTTTTGGTTCCCATCAGGAGCTACTGGGGGTATTGCGCCTGCCAAAAATTTCCAGCTTCCACATTCTTCATGTCATGGGCCACGTTGTGGCAGCCAAGGCACGACATCTGGTTCGACAAGATCTTCGTCATAACTCCCGCATGTGCTTGGCCTTCCACAAAGCGACGTGCATCGGCGTGACAATGCAAGCAGTTCGAGTTGGGATACGGCTGGTAGAGCGCAAACTTGTTGGGAATGCTACCGAGATAGTGCACATAAACGTGACGTAGCCCATTGAGCTTCGCCTTGACGTCGCCGAACATCGCGTAGTCCTTGTGGCACGAGTAACAAATGCTGTCTCGATCCACCAAGCGATTTTGGTAGTGAGCCGCCACCAATGATTTCGGATTGTCGGCAAACAAGCTTTTGCCGTGGTTCTGCATCTCGTGGCAGGTCAAGCAGAACACCGTGCGGCTCGATTGGTGAAACCCCACGGCCATACTGCCTGCAGAGGTGACAACCGGAAGCACCACCGCGCCAACCAGCAGGGCAAGCTTTCCCCAATGCGTGTGCAGCAGGGTTGGCACGCCGAAATGGAGAAACGCCGCAAAGGCCAACGCAAGCGAGAGCGCAACAATAACGATCGTCTGAGCCATGGTTTCTTAACCGCGGCCTTGGCCGCAACGGCTGCATGGTAACGGTTTCGGCGGCGGCCTCAAGCGCTAATCAACGATTTGGCAAAGACGAAACCTTGGGTCGACCCCACAGTTACAAAGCACGCCCTAAGGCGCGTTTTTTGCGGCGTTTTCCCCTCGTTTCCGTGCAGCAATTGCGCGCGCAGCGCATTTTTTTAGGGCTTCGCAGTTCTTGCACGCAGCAATCAACGTGACGGGCGAACGATCGTGGGTGAAGCGCCCGCAAGTAAAGGCGCCAAACTGCCCGTGCCTTGCGGCACAAACGTCACGCGGCGTTCGCCTTCTAACAACCGTTCGGTCTCAAGCATCTTGAACATGGTCTCGAGCACCTCTGGATCAGCGGCAATCTTGTTCAAAGCGGCCCCCACGATCTCGGGACGCAAGGCTGCGGCTTTGGCGAACTCGATCGCCGCTTGTCGTTCCGCGGTGCTCTTGATAATGCTCACCTGGTTGGCGCCCCCTTGTTGAATGGCCGACGTCACCTGTCGCAGGCGGTTCACCACCTTGGCCTCGATCTGAGCAATCATGGCGTCATCTCGAAAGTGGACCTTGCGTATATAGACGGAGCCAAGTTGGTATCCCCATTCGTGCGCCTTGGGTGAAACCTCATCGCGCACCGATTGGCTCATCTGGTGGCGGTTCTCGAGCATGCCTTCAAGCGGCATATTCGATAAGCAGCGCACCGCCGCGTTGCCCACGTTTGCCGCCAAGGAGCCACGCGGATCGGCGTTGCGGAATAGATATGCCACGGGATCGCTGATGAACATCTCGTACCAAATGCCGATGCCCATCGGTGCGCCCTCTTCCGAGTTCACGGGCTGGCTGCGTAGGTACTGTTGATCGAGCCGCATATCGATGGCGTAGGATTTGCCCAACCAGTTCACAATCAGAGCCGCCGGGCCCAGTTTGAACCAAAGGAAATGCAAACCTGGCTCGTCGATGGAGGCCAGCACTTTGCCAAACAGGACGAATACCCGGCATTCACGTTCTTTGACGATGGCATAAACACCAAGCAGCCGCAGAACGGCAAACGCCATGGGCAACAGAACGAGGCATAAAGCAAAACCGATTCCAGCGAATACCAGCATGGCTACTCCTTGATCTCCAAGAACACGCGATCCGCCTTCTGCAGCAACGCCAAACGCACGTTGCGCAGATAGGCCGCCAGCACCCCCGGTCCCCCCTGCTTAATCGTGGCGAGCTGTTGCGCCACAGCGACGAGTGGCTCGACTTCGGCTTGTGCCTTGAGGGTTTCGATCTCAACCGCGCGCCGCGATTGAACGATCTTCTGGTCGGCGCCCGCTTGCGCCAAGCTGATCTCGGAGGACACATGGTTGTGAGCCGTGTTGATGGCCGCCAAGGCTGATTCAACCTCGTGCGGTGGATCAATGCCAGTGATCAAGCACGCGTCGAGCGCAATGCCGTAGCGAGCCACCGAAGACCGGCTCTCGGCATCCATGTGTTCATTCAGATCCCGCAGGTTCTTGCGCAAATCATTAATCGACACGCCATGAACGCTGGCGGACTCCGTAATCGCGTCAGTGGACAGCGGGTTGCGCTGGGGCGCCTCGAAGTTCGCGATGCGTTCACGCAGAATCGAAACGAAATAGCCCATCACGTGCAAGAACGGCCGCTGCACGCCGAAAAGGTAAGCGTATAGGTTTTGCTCAGACACACGATAGCGAAGCTGTCCCGTCAACCCTGTGTTGAGGTGATCTTTGGTCACGGCCTCAAGCACCGTTCCACCGTTGTTGGCACCGGGCGATTCTGGATCAAACGCGATATTCACCGTTTGAGTGGCGATCGAAACCTTGTGGATTCTTTCCCATGGCCACCGAAAGTAAGGGCCACCCGGGGGAATCACGCGCACCTGAGGATAAGCGTAGCGCGTCTGCTCGTCAGGCCGCAACGAAGCCGCCATGGGCAGCTCCGTGGTGGTGGCTTGCCCCACCCTCACCGCGCGACCCAACACCGTTTTCACAGCGCGTTCGTTTTGATCCACGGTGTAAAAACCGGTGACCACGTGCCGCACCACAAACCAAACCACAAATCCAAGCAACAAGCCTGGCGCCACATCACCCGACGAAAGCTCTGCGAAGTTCACATGCACCCCCTCATTGTCTGGGCGCAATGTATCAGATGCTGACCAGCGCGGGGCGCTTACCAGACGGGTTCGGACCTCCTACACCGTGAGATTAGGCAACGCCCCCTTGCACTGGCTTGCAACGCCAAAGGTGTTGGCGCTAATACCCATGGCGTTCATGAATGAAACGTAGAGGTCCGCTTGGCTTGGACCGGTGGCCTTGTCGGAGCCCGCGTTGTATTGCACATAGTTCAGGCCATCCGTGAGGTTGGGGTATTTGATTTGCCGCCCTGTCTTGAAGTACCCGCCGCCGCTTCCGGCCACCAAGATCGGCATCCAGTCATAGTTGTGGTTGCCCGCGCCGTGCTCGGAGCACCAGTAGATCACGGTGTTGTCGAGAACAGAACGCCCCCCTTCGTCCGCGGCCTTCAAGAGATCCATCAACATGGCGAAGCGCCCGGCGAACCACGATGTGTATTGGTTGCGCACCGGCCAGCCAAGCGCTCCGTAATCGTGAGAAGCGTCATGAATGCCCTTGGGCATGCCAGGCAGCTGCGGGTTGCCTCCCGATCCTTGGTACATGATCGAGGCCACGCGGGTAAGGTCACAGGCCAATGCCGTGGCCAAAAGCTTGATGTATGCGTCGCCGGCGGCGATCAAGCCGTCCGCGCCCGTGCCCCCGGCCGCAGGCGCCGTGGGAGCAAGGCAACTCGTGGTGTTAGAAGACACCAGACGCGATTCAACTTCTCGAATGCCATCAAGGTGAGACTCGATCTTCATCCGATCGTCACCGCTTAGCTTTTGCGCCAAGCCGCTGAAGTCTTCTTTGATGCCATCGAGAATCGATTTTCGATCGGCGTTAAGCTTGGCGAAAGTGGTTTGGTCCGTGTTGAGATCAGAGAACAGCCGCGTAAACGCTTGTTTCGGATCGCCAATGGGGGGAATGGGCACACGAGCGGCGCTGTAGGAAAGCGCCCCGGAAAAGCCCCCGTTTGGCTGCACACCCAACTGCACCGACGGGAATTTCGTGCCTGTTGAGATCTCCTTCGCAATCGCCTGATCGATCGAAATGCCACCGCCCAGGCCGTTGTTGGAGGGCAAGCAAGTCATCAGGTTCACCATGGGCTTTTGGTGGCCGGGATCGATCGAGGCCGCGTCGAACAGCGCGCTCTTGTTGTTTATGCCATCCAAAACCATCAATTGGTCTTTATGGCGCTGCAAGGGCTGCATGGCCGCGCTGAGCACCAGCTTGCCCTGCGCGTCGTTCGTGCAACGCAGCCAATCGGCACCCTGGCCACACGGCGTGAAGAACACAATAAATCGTTTGGGTGCACCGTTGGGGCCCGTCTTGGTGATCGAGGACTCGGCGCGCGCCGGCGCCGTGCGGGCCATGATATCCAAGAGGGGCAAAGGCACCACAACCCCGCCCAAGCCACGCAACACGGTTCGACGATTGATGCGTTTCATGGTTTGGCTCCCGCCGTTTTGTAGAGGAAGGCATCGGTTTGCGTCACCGCACCTAAAAGCGTGTTCAGATTGGCCTCGTCGCCGCGGAAGCCGCAGGCCAACTGCCCTAACCCGCGCTCGGCCTCATCCGTCTCGTTGCGCCCCATCGCGAACCGAAACCATTGTTTGGCAATGCACTCACGCACGCGCTCGCTTTTGGCCAAGAGGTTCGTGAGGCCCACGGCGTTGTCAAATGCCCCGTCCACATCTGTTTCGGTGAGGGTACCGCTCGTGTTGATGGGCTTGTTTTTCTCGGTGGAACGGTATCGCCCGGCAGCGTCGAAATTCTCGAAGGCAAAGCCAATGGGGTCCAAGAACTTGTGGCACGAAGCGCACGCTGATTCGGCATGTTGCTCAAACCGTTCGCGCGTGGTCAGCGCCGAGGTGTCCACAGCCTCGAGAGGCGGCACGCCCGCGGGTGGCAAAGGCAATTCCATGCACAGCATCTGTTCGAGCACAAAGCGGCCCCGCAACACCGGCGACGTTTCTTGCGGCTTTGATTGCGCGGCCAACAAACCTGGCGTTGCCAGAATGCCCATACGCTGTGAGGCGCCTCCCGGCCCCTGTGGCGACAAGCTCACGCGCGCGAAGTCTTTGTTCATCGAGGCGGCATTTGAGAGCCCGACAAACGAAGCCAGATCCCGGTTGGCAAAAGTGTAATCAGTGGTGAACAGCTTGGTGACCGAGGCATCGTCCCCCCAGATCACATCATCCATCGTGCGTGTGATCTCTTCCATCATTGAAGGCACAACGGCGCCATAACCCGGAAACAACTTCTCATCTTTGGACGACTGGGCCAGCCGATCCAACATGAGCCACCCCGAATAGAATCTCCGCACCGCTGCTTTTGCCTTGGGGTCATTCATCATTCGCGCCACGTGTGAAGACACCTGGTTCGCGGTGGACAGTTCGTTCTTGTCTGCGGCATCGAACAAGGTTTGGTCGGGCATCGTTCCCCACAGCAGATAGGAAAGCCGCGAAGCCACTTCATACGCCGTCAATGGCACAGCCCCTCGGGCGTTCGCGGCACCCGCATCGCCGAGCTCAGGGCGATACAGAAAGTGTGGCGACGCCAACAAGCGCGTGATCACCAAACGCAAGCCGTTCTTGAAGTCGCCCGTTTGCCTGCCCTTGGTGTAGGTCCCCATGAGGCTCGTTTCCTCCGCGGCAAGCAAGGGCCGACGGTAGGCGCGTTTGCCAAAGTCGCGAACGAAGGTCTGCGCGCAAGTCATCTCGCCCAGCTTCGCGACGTCACACGAATACAGTGTGTCGAGTTTGGTGATCGCTCTGTTCGCGAGCTGCTCGGCGGTTTTGAACATGTAATCCGCCAGCGTGTACGTCACCGTCTGAGTCGTCACTTGGTTGTCGAAACCATGCACGCGCGATTCTGGAGGGAACGCATTCGCAGGCTCGCTGGTGTCACCCAGCAGGTCGGCCACGGTGTTGTTGTATTCAACCTTCGAGAGTCGCCGCAACGGCGACGCACCGGGATCCGCAGCGCCTGCTTTAGGGCACGCGTGCGTGGCGCCTGGGCCGCCTCCAGAGCGGCCGCCACCACCACCTTGGGCGCCGAATCCGTCACCCGTTCCGTCGCCGGAAACGGCCCCTGAGCAGGCCGCGAAGAGGAGCGCAAGCGCGCTTCCCAAGTGAAGCTTCACAGTAAACTTCATGCGATCACCCGAACTTCCTGGTGGTTCACTCTTCATATACTGGAGGGAATCGGCAGCAAAAGCGATTGTCGATAGTTAAACGACGGCGGAATCCGGCGGCCGCCAGGGCGTTCGCATCTCTTAGGTAGGCCCACGCAACACATACACCCATGCCAAAGCCCGGCGTTCACGTTCTGCCTCAAAGCGCCGAAAATAGGACCATGCGCCACGTGGCTCCCGCGAGCTTTGCCCGGCGAGCTCTGCTCGCGCCGGCGTTGGCGTGTCTTGCAGCATGTGCGCGTGGTGCGACCGGTGGGTTGATGCCTTCGAGCCCGCACCCTCACCTGCGGCACACAGCGCCTATGTTCGAGAAGCGCGATCTTGCAGGACGGCCTGTGAATTCATCCGCGCTAAGAGGCGGTGTTTGGATCGTGGATTTTTTTGCGGCCTACTGCGCCCCTTGCCACGATCGCTTCGCGGTCCTGCGCGCGGTGAGCCAAGAGGCCGCGGTTGTGGGTGTGTCCGTCGATGAAGACATCGCGAGCGCTGTGGCACAGGTGCGCCGCTTCGCGCTTCCATTTTTTGTCATTCACGATCCGGCGCATGTGTTGGCGGGCAAGTTTCGAGTCGCAACCTTACCGATGACGTTTGTGATCGACGCCACAAATTGCGTCGCATGGGTGGCTGACGCGCGTGTGGCGCGCGAACAATTTGGCGCGGGTCTTCGTCAAAACATCGCCGCGGCGGTGAAAACAACATGAAGCAACAATGGTGGGCGCAGTCGTTGTGTGTTTGCGTATGCGTGTGTTTATCAGTCGCTGGTTGCGCAGCGCCGCTTTCGTCAAGCAGCGTTGCGGGCGGGATGCCGCTTGATCCCACGCCCGGCAACAAGTGCCAGATCGCCGCCGGTCAGAACAACCCCCTGGTCACTGAATGGCCCGCATCGGAGAAGGCAAATCTTGAAGCGCTGATGCACGAAGGCGCGGTGGCGGTTGCGTTCACCGGCTGCAAATTGCGGGTTTTGTCCCAGTGCCGTCTGTCGGGATCATATCGTTGGCAGGCCACCACGCCCGCCACAGATGTCGTGGAAATCAACAACGAAGATGAGCTTTACGCGAAGCTGCCGCTGGGTGCGGCGTCCTTGGAAAGTGAGCTCAAACGTTCGGGCAAATTGTCAGTGCAAACCTATGTCGCGGGCCAGCTCAAACTGCAAACGACTGGCGCTCCTTCGGTCCCCGAAAGCAATGACTGCGCCCAAGCCACGCACATCGTCAGCGCGCTTTCAGTGGGTGCCTTCACGCTATCACGCGGCGCCGACGTCAACATTAGCGCCGGGGCCAGCTTCGCCAGCGCGCAGGCCGGCGGCGCGCACACACGTTCAGCATCGTTGGTGCGCTCGGCAGGTGACACCAATGCCTGCAGCTTGGGCACAGCAGAATCGCCAAACGCCAACTGCGCCTCGCCCATCCAAGCGTTCCTGTGGCCGCTGCCCGGCCGCGCCGCCGAAGAAGGCCCTCCAGGCACAGTGAAGGTGGATTTCGTTTCCGCAAACCCGGCGAATCGCTGGGAGGTTTATGCCGACGATGAAGTGCTGTGCAGCACCCCGTGCTCCAAATGGGTTGATCCCGTGCGCCCGGTGATGATGCGTGCACGGGAGGATAATTTCGGCGCACCCGACAAGGTGCAGGTGCCCACGTTGGCAGCGCAGGCAAGCGATGGCCCCTTGCAACTCAAAGCACACGGCACGGCACGGGGGCAGCTGGTCACAGGGATGACCTTCTTGTCCCTGACAGGCATGGCTTTGATCACCGGCATCACACTCACAGCGTTGGGGTGCTCCACCGATCGCGGCGGCATGTGCACGGGCGGGTTGATCTCGATGGGCGCGGGCGCCGTGGGTGGTGCGGGCGCGTTGTGGTTAATGCTCGATGCTTTGCCCAAAGCCGAGGTGGTGCCCGTCAACGGTGGCATGAGCGTGTTCGCAAGCCCCGCTGGCCTGTCGGGCCGTTTTTAACTCGGCACCCAACGGCCTTCGGACACCTTGAGCTTTCGCAACATGGGCGTCTTCTTCTGGTGATGATCCTGCATGCGCAAAAGAATGTCCGCTAAGAACCGCACGGCTTCGACAACATAGGGGCCCTTGTTTAACATCACGCATTCGGCGCGCGCGCTCATCGCCGCATCCGTCACTTCACCACGCGTGGGCGCCCCCTTCTTGTTAAGCGTCTCAAGCACTTGCGTGGCCCAGACCACCGGCACATGGGCGGCTTCGCACAGCCACAAGATTTGCTCTTGCACCTCGGCCATCCGTTCGAAGCCCAATTCAACGCCTAAATCGCCGCGCGCCACCATCACGCCGACCGCTGGCCGCCGCAACGCCGAGAGCAGCAGGTCGGGCAGGTTCTCAAACCCGCGTTTCGTTTCAATCTTCAGGAGCACGCCTAGATGGTTGGCGCCGCGCCGGTCGAGCTCCTCGTACAGGCGTTCGATGTCACTGCGCGTGCGCACGAACGACAACCCAATGATGTCCGCGTGGGCGGCCGCAAAATCCAGGTGCTGCAAGTCTTCATCGCTCAGAGCCGGCAAACGGCTCGCGGTGTCGGGCAAATTGATGCCTTTGTCAGCGCCCAGCTTGCCCCCATTGGGTGGCGTACGAAGCACTTCAATGTGCAAAGCTTCAGGCGAGACGTCGCGCACCACGCCCGCGATTTTGCCGTCGTCAAAGAAGATGCGGTCGTGAAACGACACTTCACGAAACACCTCGGGCAACGTGCAGGGAACAACCGCGGGCTGGACGATGTCATGATGCCGCTGTGCGGGCCGCCCCACGTGCGTGGGCCCCATCAAGGCAAACCGATCCCCTGGGGCCAGGTGAATGACGGTTTCTGTCGGAGCGATGTCGCCCACAACGCCAATGGCCAGCACCTTGCCTTGGCGAACGTGGTTGATCTGAATTCCCGGCTCCACAAAGAATGGCTGCTTGGTTTGCGCCAGGACCAGCGGCTCACGGCGCTCGACGATCGTAAGTTCACGTTGGCGGCCAGGGATGTCTTTGAAGGTGAGGCTATCCCCAACCTGCAGTTGAGCCCAAATGAGCGAAGGCACCGGCAATTCGGCGCGGCTGCTGGTGGTATTCGCCACAACGGTCACCGCTGTCGGCGCGGTGACCATCCCTCGCGCGTCGCGCTTGACGGCCACGTGCAAAACGCGGGGCCCGGGGGCCATCGCGCCGGTCCGCAGTTTGGGTCCCTCCAGGTCCATCAGCACGCGACAAGCGCGCCCCGTCCGCTGCGCGGCCTTTCGCACGTTGCCAATCATCGCGGCCCACACGTGAACGTCATCGTGAGCCGTGTTGATACGAGCCACGTCCATGCCCTCGCTGATCAACGTTTCAACGAGCGACAGATCTTGGGCTGCCTCGGCGCCCAAGGTCACCATGATGCGAACCATATGTTCGCGCTGCCGCAAACCAAACAACGCGGTGGTGTGCCGCGAAAGAGTGTCATCACCTTCGCGAAATTTCGGCGCGCCCTGAGGCGGCTCACGACCAAGCAATTTCGCCAACGCGTTGGCCACCGAAAGCAACCCGGCCATCACATGGCCCTCAAGGCGCCCCAATGAGCTGAGGCCCCAGGCAGCCAACGCCATTTGCAAGGCGCGAATGTCTTTGCGGCGCAACGCCACGTAGTGAATCAAGTTCCTGGCACTCGCTTGGTGCGGCTCGGGGATCAAGCGAAGTTCTGCATCAAACTCCGTGCAAAGCCGCTCCGCATCTTCAATGAGGTCGCGCACATTCTTGTAAAGCGATTCAAGATCATCGGGCACCGCAGGGTCGTGTGACAAAACGCCGCTAACGCTAGCCCAGGCGCAAGCTAGTCGTGCGACAGTTAGGCAACCTTATGGATTAAATGAGCTTCCACTTCGCGGTAAACACGCGGTGAACGTCGGGGGCCCCGCCCTTGGGCGCAAAAAGTTCGCGGGGCCGATAACCGCTTGTTAACACGTCCACGGTGATGGCTTGCCCCTGCACGCGGAACCACACCCGCCAATCTTTGATCGCGAGGCGCAACTTTCCGTCCTCGATCCGAATGCGTCGATACGCGTGCGGCGCCGGGCCTAAGATCAACTGGGCGATGATTCGTTCGCGCAAATCGATGCCATGTTCCTCGCGCAAGAAGCGCAGTTGCTCTGTGGCCAGATCGGCGAAAGCTACATCGAATCGCGTGAACGGATCCGCGGGTCGGGCGCCAGCGTCGAACGACCGCAGCGGCTCCAACCAGCCGTGGTTGGCCGTGGGGATCGAATCCGTGTAAGCCACATAGGGCTTGATGTCGAGCACGGGCGTGCCATCCAAAAGGTCAAGCCCCCGCACTGAGAGGGTGAGGCCATCGACCCCCAAAAGCCGCACGGCACTCAAGCCAATCGGGTTGGGGCGGTACGGCGAGCGCGTGGCGAACAGGCCGCGTTTCTGATCACCTCGCGGCGGCGTGACCTTGGGACGAAAACCTCGGTTGCGATCAAACCACACGACCAACCAGATGTGATCCCACGCGGCCAGATCGCAAACGGCGTCCTCATAGCCATGCCCTGGAAACAGTTGCACGGTGCCTTCCACATCAGCCGCCACAACCGGCTGACGAGGCGCGTCTGCTCGTTCACCGAACGGTGAATGCACAACGCCGATGGGGGTTACGCACAGGGAAGGCACATCCATGCGCCGGCAGCCATAGCATGACCACAGCACCCCGGGCCGCGTGTTAGGTTGCGGCGTGGCCAAAGTCGATACCGCCCATGCCTGCAAACACCTGCGCCGGGTTGATCCCGTCATGCGGGGTCTCATTCGTGACGTGGGGGTGTGCCTTTGGGAATCACATGTTGAGCGATCGCCGTATGAATCCCTCGTGCGCGCGGTGGCGCATCAACAGCTGCACGGCAAGGCCGCAGAGAACATTCTGGCGCGCTTCATCGCCTTGACCCCCAAGAAGGATTTCCCGGCACCGCCAGATGTGTTGGCCATGCCACTTGAATCTCTGCGCGCCGTCGGGTTCTCAAACGCCAAGGCGCTTGCCATTCAAGACATCGCCAAGAAGACGAAAGCAGGCGTGGTTCCCACCGCCAAAACTATCGCCAAGATGGACGACGAAGCCATCATTGAGCGCTTGGTGCAGATTCGCGGTGTGGGGCGATGGACCGTGGAAATGCTGCTGATTTTTCAGCTGGGGCGTCCGGACGTGTTTCCCGTGGATGATTTTGGCGTACGCAATGGGTTTCGCGTGGCCTATGGGCTGCCCGATTTGCCCACGCCCAAGGCGCTGCTCGCGCGGGGCGAGGCGTGGCGCCCGTTTCGCAGCGTCGCGGCCTGGTATCTGTGGCGCGCGGCAGACAAGGACAAGCTACGACGCCTGAGCGATGAAAACCTCGCGCTCGCCCGTGACGCCGACGAACCCGTCGCAATCGTGAAGCCCGATAACGTCGACAAGCCGGCGAAGCCGCTTCGCACAAACACCCGCCTCACGCGCCGCCTCGGCAAGGCTTAGACCGTCAACCACGTGTAAAACCGCTGCCACGCGTACGTCGTCCCACCGGCGTTGCGACATCAGACGCGACCACCGCCGCGGTTGCGGCAAACGTGCAATCCTCGCGAACGCGCCGTGTGGCTCTGGTGGCATCTGCTGCAAACACGCCAGCGTCGCCAGCTTCAACACCAAGGCCGTGGGCGCCGGATGCGCGAGCCATCCCCGCTCTTGCAACACCATGACGAACGTCGACTGCGTCGCCAGGACCGCCTGCGCCTCGTTGCGCAGCAAAGCGCGACAGCGCCGCAGCACCACCGCGCCGAATTGGCGATACAAGTTCTCAACGTCGATTTCACACCCGGACACGCGCGCCTAGGCAGCAAAGCACATGCCATGGCAAAAGGCGCCCATACCAAGGCCAAGGGCGGCGGCGGCCTCAGAAAACGAGGCATGTGTCCGGACAGCTGTCCGCTCTATTCAGTGAAGCGGATGTCCTCGAGATCTTGTTCCAAGTCGGACTCTTCCACGACGTCCAGCACCAGATCGGCGAAGTGCTCACGATCGAGGCCAATCGCAAAAGCGACTTTGCGAAGGTACTGATCCTCTTCGAGATCGTATTCCTCGTCCGCGTCGTTGACCGCCGCCACGAGTTGCAGCAAGGCGCGCTTTTGCTCGTTTGTGTCGCCCGCGAAAGCCTCCGCGGTGGTTTCCAAATCGAACGTCTTGGGCGAAAACGCCTCGATGCGCGACATCAATTTGGGGGGCAAGCTCGGCTCGCTGATCAACCCCTCGAGCAAGTCTTTAATGACTCGCTTTTCCTCCCCGTGCAGCTGGCTATCGGTGTAAGCCGCGCCCATCAGGATGTCCGCCACCAGTTCGATGCGATCTTTCATGACGCCATTGCCGCCCAAAGCGCTGGGTTTGTCAATGTGGGCGCCCCGGCCACCCGGGAGAATTCGCGCTATCTTTCCGCCATGCCGCGTGCGTCGAACGACTTTGTGATTGGGCCCCTGCGTATGCCCCGGGTGATTGCCGTCATCATTGGTGCCATGGCGGTCACTTCCATTGCAGCGGCGGTGCTAGGCCGCAACACCAGCCTCCCGCTGGGCCAAATGATCTACCTGTCGCCCGCGGATGTGCTGCGGGGTCAGGTATGGCGCTTGATCACGTGGCCGCTCATTGAGGGGGAGCCCATTGGGTTGTTGTTTGGCGGCTACACCCTCTATTGGGTGGGCCGTGATCTGGTTGATGCCTGGGGCGAGCGGGCGTTCGCGCTGCGGACGCTGGTTCTCACGTTGCTCGTGGGCGTGCTGACCACCGCCATGGCACTGGCGTGGCCGGTGGGCGCGGCGGGGGTGTGGCCTTTGCTTGATGGTCTGTTGGTGATTTGGGGGCTGAGCTTCCGCAACCGCACGCTGAACTTCTTTGGGATGTTACCGCTTTCTGGCTTGCGGTTGGCACAGCTCACGGTCGGCCTCACGGTTCTTTACGCGTTGTTTTCAGGGGTGGCCGCATTCATTCCGCACTTCATCGCCGAAGGGCTGGGGTACCTTTGGATGGTTCCGATGGCGCGCTGGCAAAGGTCGGGCAAGACAAAGAAAAAGCCTTCAGGCACGGCGCAGGTATTTTCGTTTGCGGATTGGTACGAAGAGAATAACAAGACAAAAAAGAATTGAGTCGGCGCAAACGTCAGGGCGCGCTTGGCAGGGGTTCCCAGTTCACGCCTCGAACGCGTTGAATTGGTAGAGTGCGGTACCAAAATTTCTTTCTGAGTATCGGCAGCCTCCTGCTGCTCGGCGCCGTTTCAGCCTGCGGCAAGGGCGCTGTGGACGTAGGCAACGTTGGCGCGGGCGGCACTGGGCCCAAACCTGTGGCTGACGATGGCACGCGCGGAACGCCTCTCATCGCGTTGGGCGAACGCAACCGTGGCGGCGGCCAGTGTGCTGCCCCCATGGTGGCGTGGCAACCGGTAAGGCGCCTGTCGCGGCTTGAATACAACAACGCCGTGCGAGACTTGTTTAAAGACGATACGCACCCGGGCGACGGCTTTGTGGCCGAAGAGAAGGTGGCCGGGTTCAACAGCAATTCGAAAAGCACGCTCAGTGGTTTGGCAGCCGAACAATATTTGAATGCCGCCTTGGATGTGGCCGAGCGCGTGTCATCGACGGTTTCTGCCGTCACGGGCTGCGCCTCTGAAACCGATAAAACGTGCATCAAAGGGTGGCTGACAAGCACCGCGCGCAAAGCGTTTCGCGGCACCTTTGCCGACGAAGAAAAGAAACAACTGCTGGCCGACTATGACGCTTTGGCCAGCAGCGATGCAAAGGCCGCTTTGCAGTTGGGTGTGGGCGCGATTCTTACTTCAGCGAACTTTCTTTATACGCTTGAGTCTGGTGCCGGCTCCGGTGGCGTTGTGCCGTTGACCTCAGGGGAGATCGCAGGGCGATTGGCCCTGACGTTGTGGCGAAGCGTTCCGGACGACGCATTGCTGGTTGCCGCGGACGCCGGCAAACTTGATAACGCTGCCGGCGTGCAAGAGCAAGCGCGGCGCCTCCTGCAAGATCGCAAGGCAGATGCAGCGTTGGCGGATTTTGCGCAGCAATGGCTCAACGTGGAACGTCCGCCTGCGGGGAAGGACGCCAACAGCTTTCCCACGTTCACGCCCACTTTGGGCAACGCGATGGTGGAAGAAACGCGACGATTCTTCTTGGAGGTGGCACGCAACGACAGTGGCAGTTTCACCGAGCTGTTGACTGCCAACTACACCTTCGCGAACAAAGAAGTGGGTGCGTTTTATGGTGCGACTGGCGGCGGCGATGATTTTGTGCGCACGCCCCTCCCCGCTTCGCGCCGAGGCGTTCTGACTCATGCCAGCGTGTTGGCGAACGCCGCGCATGCGCTGCAAACCTCGCCTGTGTTGCGTGGCAAGCTTGTACGCGAACAACTGCTGTGTGATCCGGTGGCGCCGCCGCCGCCTGGCACCAACACCAATGTGCCGCCGGTGGCCGGAAAGAGCGATGAAGAGCTGTTCGATGAACATTCCAAAGGCTCGTGCGCCAACTGCCATCGATACATGGATCCGATCGGCAAAGGCTTCGCCCGCTTCGACGCGATAGGCGCCTATAAAGAGGGGGCGGCGGCCATGGGCTTCATCGAAAAGCCTGAACTCACGGAGCTGCCTGATGACATTTCAGGCACGTTTGATGGACCCGTTGCCTTGGCCCAGAAGCTGGCCACCAGCAAGCAAGCGCAACAGTGTTACGCCGTTCAAACGATGCGATGGGCCCTGGCGCGCGAAGAGCGTACAGCCGATGCATGTTCGTTCGAGGAGATGTGGCGCGCGTTTGACGCCAGTGGCCTGAACCTGCGGGAGGCCCTGGTGGCCGTGGTGGGCACACCAGCGTTTCGTTTTCGCGCGGCCGCGCAAGGAGGCCAATCATGCCAATGAAATCCGTATCGAAACAACGTCGCGCGTTCTTGCGTGCCGTGGGCGCATCACCCTTTGCTTTGCCGGCCGCGGCCACGTTCATGCGTGCCCTACCCGCTTGGGCAGCGCAAGAGAAGCGGTATTTGATTCTGCTGTTCACGCCCAACGGTGTGGTGCGCCACCTGTGGGGCGCCGACGTAGCGGGCAACGATTTCACGCTGCGCCCCTGGCTTGCGCCGTTGAACGCCTACAAAGACAAAATGAACATCGTCACGGGCTTGCAGAACAAAGTCGCATCTTCCGTGGGTGGCACGCATGAAGGCGGCATGTCGACCCTGTGGAGCGGTGGTCGACAAGGCGCCACGCCGATGTCGCCCGCCGGTGAGACAATTGATCAAACCGTCGCGAAGCATCTCATGAGCCAGGGCGCGGGCACAAAGTACGCGAGTCTTGAGTTTCGTGCGCGGGCGCCTGAGGACTTCCAGGGCAAGACCATCGAAAACCGCATGATCTACAGCGGCCCGGGTGCGCCCGTGGATCCGCGTGAAGATCCGATCGCCGCGCGTGACCAGTTGTTCTTGGGCATCGGCAAAGGCGGCGGCGGTTCCATGCCAACGGTGGATCCTGTGCAAGCGCGAAAGCTTTTGGTGCGCAAGCGCGTGTTGCAACACCTTTCAGGCGAACTGCAGCGCTTGTCGCCCAAGTTGTGCACCGAAGACAAGCGTCACCTTGATGCGCTCCGCGATGGCTGGAGCACACTTGAGGGCCGCCTAAACGACAACAACACACCCGCGTCCGCGGATTGTGCCTATCCAGACAACATCACTGGCACAAAGGCGTTTCCCAAGGCCACACGTGATGCCATTGAATTGCTCGCGATGTCGCTGGCCTGCGATCTCACGCGCGTTGCCAGCTTGCAAATGTCGCAAGCGCGCAGCCCGATGGTTGCGGATTGGCTCGGCCACAGCAAAGACCACCACAGCATCTCGCACGAAGCGCCCCAGCCTTTCACGCTTGGGCCCCAGGCGCCGCAAGCCACGGATGCGGAGCGTCCCACGCAGCAGCAGCTGGACCAGTTTAAAGTGCCGATCGCGCAAATGACGGACATCAACGTCTTTTACGCCGAAGAAGTGGCCTATCTGTGCAAACGCCTATCTCAGTTCCCGGTCGATGGTGGCAAGACCTTGCTGGATCAATGTGTGATCGCTTGGGGCAACGAACTGGACAACGGGTCCAACCACGATCACTTCAACATGCCGTTCGTGTTGATCGGCAGCGCGGGCGGGAAATTAAAAACGAAGCAGGTTGTTCAGTTTCCGGTGCTGAACTCATACATGGCGCAGGCTGTGGCGATGCGGCAGCACAACGACTTGTTGGTGACGTTGGCCAAAGCCTTTGGAGCGCCCGTAGAAAAGTTTGGCGATCCTACCTACAGCAAAGGCCCCATCACCGAATTGCTTGTGTAAGTCCGTTCAGCGCAATTCATCCAAGAACGCCGCCACCCACACAAGCGGGGCGTTCCAGTTGATGGCCACCTCGTTGACGGAATACGCCCCGCTGTGGTCCACGTAACACGCTTGCGGCGCACAGCCGCGAAGGCCAGCCCTGCGTGCCACGGGATCTTGCAATTCAGAGTTGGGGCCACCCGACACGGCGCCCGGCGGTGGCGGTGGGTAGCGGCTGCTCAGTTGTTGGGCCCAAAACCGGTGGTGTGGGTTGCGCAAAGGACGCTCCCCGTACCCAGCGACGTATGATTTATCGAGTGGGTTGCGGCCCAGTAGGTAGCCTATGGCGGTAGACACAGCGTCCGCGTAGTGGCTGCCCTTTGTGAAGTCATACGCCAAGGTCACGGCCACAAGGTTGCTAAGAGCGTCGCCATTCGAGCCCCACACATAGCCCTTCGGGCCCGGGCGCAAAGGTGAAGCGAACGCTTGTTCCTCGATAACGTGCAAGATTTCGTCGGCCGTTTTCTGCACTTGTGCACGAAGCGCTTCTCGATCGCTTTCGGGCAACGGGCTTGACGTCATTGCCAATGAGAAGGCCCCGAGGGCCGCGGTGCTTTGCCACGAGAAACACGCCCCACTGGCGGGTACCGGTGATTCACCAAACAGGCTAGCGTGAAGGGGCCGTTGGCGGACCACTTCTAGGTAGGCGTCTAGGCCGGTTGTGATGAACAGTTCGGCCGCAGCCCAGTAACGTTCGTCGCTGACGTCGTCGTCGTCATACGGGCCCCCGCCCTGCCCTTGCTTCGCCGCAAACATGGCGGGGTGTGCGTGGGCGGCGGCAAACGCTCGTTTGGCGGCTCGTAAACACCGGCCAGAGAATTTTGGATCCAGCGTCTTCCACAGGCGAGAAGCTTGCGCGGCCACGGCGGCCAGGTTCAAGGTGGCCGCGGTCGTTGGCTTGTGCAAAAAGCGCGGTTGCTTATCGAGATGCGGTGGCAACCCTAAAGCCGTCCAAGCCCGATCGTGCATCTTGTGGTGCACCATGCCTGCCAGAGGCTCGCCTTTGGGCACCTGCATGCGCAGCATGAATTCAAGCTCAATCCTGGCCTCGTCCAGGAGATCGGGAAAGCCGTTCGTGCGTTCAGGAATGTTTACGGCACCGTCACCAAACGCTTTGGCCGCCTCGGCGCCAACGATCGTAGATCGTTCCCACAGGGCCTGTAACAACCAAACCGAAACGCCGCCGTTGACGACATACTTGCCGTGGTCGCCCGCATCGTACCAACCGCCCTTGACGTTCAGCTCGTAATCGCACCCCGACCCCGGCAAGCACGGAACCGCATCATCGTTGACGTGACCCGCGGGCCTCACCCACTGGCTTTGACCGGCATACGGCAGCTCAATCGGCACACCACTGCGCTGGTGATAGAAAAACGCGAGCGCGTCGTATTTCAACGGGGCGTAAACATCCTTGGCGAGATCAAAAGGATGGCTGCGTTCAGGCGGAGTTGTCTCAACTTGCAACGTGAAGCTCTTTCCCTCCTTTTGGTACGCAGTGAAGTCGATGCGATGCACGGTCAGGCCGGACGCGGGATCTTTGCCAAACGGCCTTGTTTGTCCTTGAAAGACAACCTGCTGCGCACCATCGCGGACAGTGTACGGCAAAGGCGTGACCACGTCGGTGCGCACAACCCCGAGCTTTGGGCGGCCAGGCAAGTATCCCGTTTGGTTCACGAACACCAAAGGCACTGGCGCTTCGTCGGCCTGCGTTTCCTTCACGTTCGGGGCCACACCTCCCACGGCGCCGCCCCCTGGCATAACGCACCCACCTGTGGCCCATGACAAAACGAGAACGGCCGCGCCTCTGTTGAACCCGGAGTGTTTCGGAATGGGATAGACCTCCGCAACCAAACGCGTTCGGTGCCGTTTTCGAGAACAGCCGCCAGGCGCCGCCTGTTGCGTGCCTCACAGCTGGCGCGCCCACCACCACGTCACCGGCGACGGTAGGCGCGCACCCAATCCACCAGCAACTCTTGGGGAAACACGGTGTCGGCGTTTGGCTCACCACCAAACGTTCCCCCCACCGCAAGGTTTAAAATCATGAAAAATGGGTGGTCGAACACCCAAGTGGCACCAGAGCGCATGCCAGCGCGTTCAACAGTGTGATAGCTGGTTCCGTCGACAGAGAAGCGAATCCGTTCGGCTTCCCATTCCACACTGAACACGTGAAATTCATCGGCAAACGTCCCCTCGTTCAGACGAAAGAGCTCCGTGATTGCGTTGCCACCTTGATAGCCAGGTCCGTGCAAAGAACTAAGCACTGTCGAGGGAATGGCACCGCGGTTTTCCATGACGTCGATCTCCCCGCATTTGGGCCAGCCAATGTCGTCGAAATTGCCTCCCAACATCCAAAACGCCGGCCAGTAGCCCTTGCCTTTGGGCAGCTTCATGCGCGTCTCAAAGCGGCCGTTCTGTTGCTCGAACTTGCCCTGCGTGTTGATCCGCGCCGAGGTAAAGTCGCGCGCCTCGAAGGCCTCGCGTCGCGCGGTGATCGACAGTTGACCCATCCCGTTCACGCGCAGGTTGTCGGGTCGGTCGGAGTAGAATTGAAGCTCTTGGTTGCCCCCGCCACGACCATTGACCTCCGGCGTCCACTTGGATACGTCCGGAGGCCCGGCTGGTCCATCGAACTCATCCGCAAACGTGGGGATCCACTCGTTGATCGGTTCACTGCCGCCGCAAGCGCCGACGGTCAACAAAATCAGGGTGGGTAAAATGGCGCCCCCCTTCATCGCTTGCCCGCTCCCTGCGTGCGGCTTTGCAACTCAAGCGGCCGCAATGACATCGTGGTGCCATCTGAAAAGCTGAGGGTGCGTGCTTCGGCAGTGGGGTTGAATCCCACGTAAGTATTCTGGTTGTTGCGGCGGAACACGGCGAACGTGGGTGCATCAGCCGTCACGTCCGTGTTCACGGCGCCGGCCCGTCGCAGCGACGCGATCCAGTGGTAGAGAAACGCGTGTGAATTGCCAAACTCCGGATCGAAATAGCGGTCCTTTTTGTAGAGGCGCGCCGCTTCCGCTGGATCCGAAAGCGCCAAATACATCCAAATAATGTCACGCCACAAAAGCACGTCGCCGCGGTTCGCCTGCACGAGATACTGGTAATTCTCCTTCACGAACCCCGGGTGATAGCCAAGGTATAAAGAGCCACCCGAGAACGGCAACATATTGATGCCGTGGACGTAGATCGGGTTGCGATCCCACCAGGTGTCGTATTTGCCACCGCTGCCCCACACCATCGCCACCACAGGCTTCTTGAACGCGGCTGGAAACACGTCGTGATCCATGTTGAACCAATAGTTCTCGATGGCGGCGACCACGTTCGTGTACAGGTACGCGCCCAACGCCTCAACCTCAGGTCGCTGCGTAAGCGCGCCCCACAGCAGCACACCCACGGCAAAGTTCACATCCTCCGATGAGGACTCTTCGTTGTTGCCTTCGGCGAACAGCGACGGGCCATTGGCCCACGAGTGGCCGGCGTACGGATCGAAGTGTCGTAGAAACGGAAACTGCGTGTCATCGCGATCCGTGTTGGCCGCGTCCTTCATCAGCAGATCTACCATCTGCCCATACGCCTCGGGCTGTACCCACGAGGGATCGAATTTGGCCAAGGTCGCTGCCGCGTAAAGGAAATAGCCGTAGTGAAAATGATGGTCATTCATTTCCCATCCCGTGCGGTATTCGGCCGGCGTGCCCAGCAGCGTCCGCCAGTGGCTCTCGTAAAAGAAGGCCTCGGGTGGCTGGCCATCGAACCACGCTTCCATTTGCTTTCGTACAGCGGCCACAGCGCGATCACGTGACTCACCGTCGCCGATTTGGTCGGCGATCCAAGCCAGCTGCGCCACGCGCATCAATGACTTTCCGTTCCAGTAGGTGCCGTTGGTTTGCTCGGGGCCGGGGGGAAACAGATCGGCACGGCGCAATTCTGCGCGAACAGCGTCTTGCAGATCGGACTTCACATAGAAGTCATCATCTACAGGGGGCGCAGCCAGGGCTGGCAAAACCCCGTGGAACGCAAGGTCCGTGCTAAAGGTCGACGTCTCGGCCACCTTCATCGTTCCCCTCGAAGACGCATACGTAAACGGCGCCAGTTTTTGGGACGTGTGCTTCCACTGGTGAGGATAGAGGGCCACAAGGGGATCGGAAGAAAAGCCCGGACCTGCTTGTTTGTTTTCGATATCGAAACTAAAGCGACTTGAGACGCGCGCGCTTTTGCGATCGTAGGTCCAGGCCACACGGCTATTCTTCACAAAGGCGAACGCGTGCCTTTGGTAAAGCGCCAAAGTGGCCGGCGTGTTGTCGGGCAACACCGCGACGGAGAAAAAGTCTTTGCCGTTCAAGTTTGACGTAAACGCACGCGCTTGCCGGCTCCAGTGGGCGCCAGCCGGAGTGAACACGCCATAATGGTGATCGTTTATGGTCAGGCCCATGACGCCCGGCTTGTCGTACCATAATTGCACTTCCGCGGTCGCGTGCAGCAAGGCGTTCCCACCTTGCGCGGTCAAATACACGAAGGGTAGACCGTGCCCCAGTGTGGCCAACAGCTGTGCAAACGCACCCTCTTTGGCCTCGTTACGCCACGCCGCCGTCACAGTCCAATCGCCGTAGGCTTCAACGGTGGTCCGTGGCGCCGCCAAACCGTTCACGCCCACCAATAAGTCTGGCTTAAACGGATAAAGGAAGGTGCGCTCTTTCACCTCGGCTACATCAGGATAGCCAATGCTTAACCCATCCGCTTGCGCCTGCGCCGCCAAGGGATGCGCAAACAGAGGTTGCGAATAGGGATTCGGCTTGCCCTGAAAATCGAACTGCCACAGCAGGGATGACCACCAATCATTGCTCACCGGCATCTGCGTGGTGCCGGGAGAGAACTTGGGCATCACCGGCACACCCGCAAAATTGGAGGGCGGGTGTTCACCGTCGGGAATCGCCTTCAAATAGGCGGCACGCCCCACAGGCTGCAACAGATGGGGCTCCACCCGTTTGGCCGCCACGCCGTCGGAACGCTGGGCGCCCGTGCAACCCGTAAATGCAACGACAACAGAGCAACAAAGCAATGCCTTCACAGGTAGTTCCATCCCATCCGCAAATCCAGATGGCCCATGTGCACAAGGCGCTCCACGCGATGAAAGTATTGAATGTCGTAGCCTGCGGTCAGCAAGAAGTTGGTGCCGCGAAGGCCCTTCCACACGAACTTGCTCCACAACTCGGCGCCGGCACGAACGTTCTCATAGGCGTTCCAGCCCTTGTATGTAAAGTCGGCCCGCACTGGAAAAACCAGGTTCATCATCGCCAAACTCGAAGCTGGCATGCCAGGCATCGTGTCTTCGTCGACGATGCGGTAAAGCAAGATGGCCGTGGACCGAAAGTGCTTATTGGTTTGAATCGGATCCACATAGGATTCGCCCGTAAATGTCGTGATGTCGGTGAGCGACGTCAAAGTGGTGAGTTGCAAAGTGAGATCGAAGCCGGCAAAGCCCTTGAACGTGCTGCCGAGGTAAGTGTCCCGGCGCTGAACTTCGCGGATGCCCCACACTTCATCGTCCATCGCGTAGCCTCCATACACATGCACGCCCCGGGTAAATTGCCGACGCAGGCGCCAGGTATCGGGATCAGGCAACACCAAGGGGCGGTAGAAGGCGTAGTCGAAATAGAACGCGCGTATCGCACGTTCGCGAAAGCGATCTTCAAGCAAACCGCCGGGGACAAACGGAATGTCCATAAAAACATAGTGCATGCCCACCGTCAGCTTGTCGGGCCCCAAAAAGCGTGAGATCGCGGGATGCGCTTCGTACATGTTGATGTTCTCGCGCAGATCCGGGAACCATTCCACCACACCCACGCGGCTCACGCGTCGATAGCCGCCCTCAATATGCAGGTCGAACAGCGAATAGAGGTCAAGCGTGCGTTGGAAAGATAGTCCCGCTTGTTCAACCGACACGTCGCCAAGGTTGTTGGGTTCGGTGTACCGCGTGATTTGACTCTTGTAAGCGCGAAACACGTCATAGGAAACATCAATCGCACCCAGCTGTCCGAGACGCAAACGCAGCCGATTGTAGAAATCCAAACGTAAGGGCGTGCGAACGATGCCTTCGAGCTCCGCCGGCGTCAGCGCGCGGTTCAAGCGCTGCGCCGAGATGGAGAATGAAGCCTCCGAAGCAAACCGCCGCACATCGTCCACTGTGCCTGCCTCGTTTGTATCCACCGAGGTTCGCAGCATGGAGGTAAACGCCACCGACAAGAACGGCTTGCCTCCGTCGTAAGGGTATGCACGCCCAAACAGCGGCAGACCCGCCTCGCCATACACAATATTGAGACCACGTTGCACCCAATCCTTCGTGGTGGCGTCAAACGGCATTTCCGCACCACGTTCCGCCAGCGCGGAGAGTTTGGCGAGCGCCGCGTAGTAGTGGACTTCGGCCTGCTCGAGCAGCGGGTGGGCCGCGCCGCGTGTGTTGCGCAGGTACAAACCATACCAAAGTTCCCAACCAGGCTCTTGCGGATCGATCTCGATGACCTTGGCGTACGAGGCGGCCGCACGTGTGTCACCCACCCGACGCATCAATTCACCATTGGTGCAATGCCAGTTGGCCGCGTCGAAGGTGCCTTCGGTGGCTGACGGCGGCGCCTCTAGCCGCGATTTGACCAGATCGGCGATCTGCGCCGCCGAAAGGCCCTGCACAAGCGACTCTGCGGCACCGTAGCACGCGAACGGATTGCTTCGGGTGGCCTCTTGGCTGAACGCTGTTGAAGAGAACCCGAGCATTCCCAGCAACAGACACAGTGAAAATTTGCTCATCGTTCCCACTTCAGATCATCAAGGAAAAATTCAACCAGCTCTTCTCCTTCACCCGGCGCGGGAGACGCGATGAACGCACCAATGACTCCGCTCGGGCTTCTCCCGTAGTCCTCACCCAAGAAGTCCACCTTGAACGACTGCCAGCTATTGGTCAGCTGCAAGGTTTGGGGAGAGATCGAGAAGCTATCGCCATAGCCGTTCATGTCGTCTGCTTGCCCGGCGCCAAAACCCACAGCCTCGCCACCCTTGGCACCGCGTGCTTTGAACGTGATCTTCGTGGCTCCGGGAGCGATCTTTCGCCCCGGCCAGAAGCCCCAGTTGTTGTGAGGGTATTGCCAGTTGATGCCCGCGTAGCGCTTGGCCCCCGGCAGATAGCTCACTCGGTAACAATCCCCCACCGCGCCAGCGGCGCGCGAAGGGCAATCGCGCTGTAGGTCAAGCGAGCCACGCTTTTCACCGTCGCCCCAAAAACCGTCGGGCGAGAAAAAGTCCGAGACCACCATCGGCAAAGCGATGGGTTCGGCGGGAGGGGTGATGGCTTCCACGCCACACCCAGCGCTCATGAGTAAAGCCAGGCCCCACGGGCACGACGCTCGTCCGATTTGCATCTTGGTCTTTCGTGAAAGGCTAGCGGCCGTAAAGGTCGCGAAGGACTCCGTAAGCCGTGCGTGGTTTGCGATCAATGTCCACAACGCCCCACCACTCCTCGTTTGCGAACTGGTCCATCGCCACGCCTATGTTGGGAAAGCCGCCGCGATCTTGGCTGCCCGGCGCGCCTGACTTCCACCATTCGTCGCTCCACTCAAAGGGCGTCCCGCCGATGCACGGTAAGTTTGTGTTGCGCGCACTTAGCTGCGCCCGTATCTCGGCCGTTTGCACGCGCAGGCCTTGCGCATGACCCGGTTGATTCTCGCGCCCCTGCTTTTCGTCGAACGCGTCGAGACCGTACTCGCTCATGAAGAAGGGCTTCTTGATGCCCGTTTCCTCGCCAAGAGCCTTCCATGCGCTAAACCGGCCGAAAAAGCCCGGCTGGGAATAGATATTGAGTCCCCACACATCGATGGCATTGAGCCGTTTGAGATCATCGGCCGTAGGAATCTCACCTCGCGGCGCAAACGAAGTCGCCACCGGATGGTTTGGGTCCAGCCGCTTTATTTCCTTGGCGGCGTTGTTGATAACGTCGTAACAACCATCGCCATTGCAGCTGCCGTAGAGGTTGTTGTAGTTCCACTCGTTGCCCACCAACCACATCAAAACGGCGGGGTGATCTTTGATCGCGTTTACAGCCGCCGCATAGTTGTCTCCTGCACGCACAAGCACGGTCACCACGGCGACGATTCCGTGGGCCAGCATCTTGTCCAACACCTGACGACTCAAGACGCCGTAAGACTTGACCGTGTTGATGTTCGCGCCCTCCATCAGCGCGAAGTCTTTGTCAGTCCACTCGGCAAACGCGGCGTCGTTTGGTTGTCCGCCACCCTTGACTGCGGGGCTCCAACAGATCCCCCGCATATCAAAAGGGGCTGTGGCCGTTTTGCCATCAGCGCCCTTGCGCTCGACTTGCAACACATAGCCGGAAACTGATGCACGCACGACGGCGCGCGTGTCCTTTGGCCCTGTGACGGAAACACTTCCCGCAGCGCCTCCCGTATTGGGCATCGCTACGCCACCTGAGCCTGCGGCGCCTCCTCCCTGTGTCGATCCTCCGCTTCCACCGCTTGCAGCACCAGCTTGTCCGCCTACGGTTTGTGTTTGTCCGCCTTGCCCCGTGGCCACATTCTGGCCGCCTTGTCCTCCGTTGGTATTGGGCTCGGTGGGTGGCGTGCCTTCGACGCTCGGCGCACAAGATATGAGCGCCACAAAAACCGGCATCACAAACAGCCTTCGATGCATCGTAACTCCTGGCAAACGGGAAAGGCGGCGTCGCAAAGACGCCGCCGCGAACACGCAACCACTACTGCCAAATGATGTTGTCGAGGTAGAACGTGACGGGCTTCGTCGTGTCCTTAATGACCCAAGCAAAGCCGCCAACCACGCTGTTGCCGTAAGGCTGGCCGTCAAGCGGTAGTTCATATTCCTTCCACGCCGTGGTTAAGGTCTGGGGTGTCTCAGGCACCACGAACATATCGCCACCGGTGCCGCTCGTGCCGGCCTTGAAGCTGACAGAAGCCCCGGCCGTTTCGGATGTCGCGGAGAACGAAATCTTCGTGGCACCGGGTGCGATGTTTTTACCGGGCTCAGCGCCCCAGTTGGCATCGCCCGCCTTCGCGGGCGGCATTAACTCAGGATGCGCCTTGGCCAAGGTGGTAAGAAAGAACACGCCAACGTAGCCGCCGCCCGTAGGAACCTTGAGGCCCGCAGGTGGCGCGTATTCCACCTTCACACAACGCCCCTTCGCGTTCGCCGGGCGCATCGCACACGGACCTGACGTTGAATCCGCTTGTTTGATGATGGTGGTGCCAGGTTTGAACTCTTTGCTGACCTCTTCGTCACCGAACCAACCCTGGTTGTTATAGAAAGTGGTAACCACAAGCGGCAACGCGATGGCCGTGCCTGACGTTGTTGTCCCCCCTGTGCCCTGGCTCGCGCCGGCACTTCCACCTTGGGCATTGCTGCCGCCCGTATTGGTGGACGATCCACCAGTTCCTGAATTGTTTGACGAACCCCCGTTAGAAGAAGCGGCACCACCTCCACCTCCCGAACCAGTGCTGGGCGCGGGATCGGCAGCGCCGCAACCCCAAAGCCCTGCAGCGGTCGTGCAAATCAATGAAGCAACAACAAAAAAGCCCTTAGGCAGAGAAGCAAAGCGCATAGAGGTGTCCTTTCCAAGCTGACCGTTTGCTTGTTTAGAGAGAGCTCTTTCTTCGCACCTTCCCGAAAAAGCACCGACATCTGCGCTTTGCGAATCAGCAACGCTTCTTCACGCCGCGGGAAGTTTGCGCATGCGCTTCACCTCCAAGTCGATAACAAGTTCTTGGCTTGCTTGTTGGCACCTAAAGGAGAAACGATGCTGCGCACCGGGTTGTTGGTTGGGCTATTCGCTCTGGTTGCTTGTTCGCAAGCAACAGCGGTTCTGGACATCGACGCAGGCGCGGGCGGATCCGGTTTACCCCTCGATAAAGACGGCGGATACTTTCCGCCCTTCGTCGGTTTCGGCGATGGGGGGCTGGTGGGCGGGGGTGGCGACATGGACGATCCCTTGCCACCCGCTGAATGGAATTGCGGGGACAATTGCTTCTTGGGCATCGATGTCCCTGGTGGCGAAGGTGCGGTGAATACGGCCAAGACGGCAAATGACGAACCATCGGCCATGGGTCCTGAGATTGTCTACCCGCTCGCTAATTCTTTGCATCCGCTGAATCTGCCGGAAATCACCGTGCAATGGCGTACGGCCACAAACGCGAATAACACAGCGTTTCGTGTGCGCATTTTCAGTGATGCATCGAAAACGACGCGCTGGGATTTCGTTGTGGCCTGCAAAGACAAGGAGATGGCCGCAGCGGGCTTGGGCCCTCAAGATGATACAGAGTGTGCCGCCACCTTGCCCACGGGCGCGTGGCTGGCCTTGGCAAAGGCAAACCGTGGTCAGCGCGTGCAGGTGGTCGTAACCGAACTCGGAACTCAAGCAAGGTCAAGCAAGCCATTGCCATTCAGCTTTTCGCCCGATCCCGTGCGCGGCGGACTCTACTATTGGTCAACAGCCCTGATGGGAACGTACCGTTTGGTGTTCGGTGCACGCAAAGCCGTTCCTTTCATCACACCTGAGAGCGACACCAATCGCTTTATGTGCGGCGGCTGCCACGCCGTGAGCCGTGACGGGCGTGTGATCGCCTTTGCCGCAGAACAAGCCGGGTACTTGACCGTGAGCCTCACCGATGATCCCAAGACAAAGTTGATCGATCCTCCAGCCAAGCCGGAATCCAATGGCCACATCACGACGCTGAGCCCCGACGGGCGACTGGTGATGGTGAGCTTTGGCCAGAACGATGCCAAGGGCAACGGTCGCATCGCGGTGTTGAACACGGATACGGGAAAAGAGGTGGCGCAGCTAAATCCGTCGGTGTTAGGAACGCCTGAAACGCGCGTGTTCTTCCCTGAATGGTCACCCAACGGCAAGGAGATTGTGGCCACGCTGGCAAACCAGGATGAACGCCCTTGGTCCGTAAACAACGGGTACATCGTGGTGTTCCCCTACAACGACGGCAAGTTTGGCGCCGCACAGATCGTGGCGCCGAAGGAAGCAAACGCCTTTCATTTTTACCCAACGTGGTCACCTGATGGAAAGTGGATCGCTTTCACATCAGCGCCCCTGCTTGTAAAAAGCTATGACAACCCGCAAAGCCGTTTGCGATTGGTGTCCCGCGACGGAGGCACCATCTATGAACTGGGCAACGCGACCCAGGGCAAAGGTAAGACATCCACGTGGCCGAAATTTGCACCGTTCCAACAAGCCGGCGGTCAGATGATGTTCATCACATACAACACGAAGATCGACTACGGCGTGATGCTAAAGAATAGCGCCACGCAAGACAACGCTCGTCCTCAGTTGTGGATGTCCGCGATTGACTTGCGCAACCTCGGCTCAGGCGACCCATCCTTGCCCCCTGTGTGGCTGCCCTTCCAGGACATCGGACAGCAAAATCACTTGGGCTACTGGACCGAGAAAGTCGCTTGCCGTAAGGAAGGTGGCGCGGGCTGTGGTGAAGGGGAGGTTTGCGACAATGGCCAATGCGGCCGTGTGGTGAACTAACGTGTAGGGCGATTGGCTCTGGCCATCGAGCCGCGGCCAACTGCCGCGCAGATGCGCGAGGCAAACGCTTTCACGCCACGTTGTGGCCAACTTCAACACGCAGCTTGAAATTGCGCTTCGACGGACGGCGAGCCTTTGCGACACACGTTGGCTCGTGTAGTCTGGTGGGCCGATGTTCTGGTTGCTGTTTGCCAGCGGCGCAATCACCCTCTCGGCGGCGCTGGATGCGACCGCCGTAAAAGTGGTGGCCACAGACGTCACTTGCCCTCAGCCCCAGCAAGTGCAGGCAGCTTTGGCCGAGCGAAGCAAAGCAACAGTTGATCGTGGCGCCTTTCGCCTTGAGCTCTATCGACTGGGCGACCAACTGAACATCACGCTGCGGAACCAGCTCGACGAACCCGTGCTTGAACGCAGCTTCGACGCTCGCAACAGCGCGTGCGAGGTGCTGGCCGACACAGTGGCTTTGGTGGTCACGCGCTATCTACATGACTTCGACTACCGAGCTCCCACGACACTTACGCCGCGAACAGACGCCGAGCTCCCTCCTGGCATCCGTCCCTCAATGCCGGCTGTAAGGGCCCTTGCCGTCGCGTTCGTAGGGTCAGTGCGCGTCCCAACGCCATCAGTGGCCGGGGCTCAAAAGTTGGCGATTGAACCTGGTTTGTTGCTTCAGTTGCAATCCCAGGGGCTGGCGTGGCTAGGCCAGTTGGATCTAGCGGTTCCCCACACGGACACGGCGCCAACGGGCACCGCCATCAAGGTACAATCGGCGGGCCTGTCGCTTGGGGTGGGATTGCCGTGGAACAGACGTTGGTCCTCACTGACGCCTTCGCTGGAAGCGGGCGCGCGCCTTCATTGGGTGCAACAGATCCCGACCGGAAGCGCCTGGCGCCCCGAACCCTTCGCCACAGCACGGGTTCGCTGGCTGGCGGCCTTTCACAGTGTTGTCGTGGGCTTAGACATTCACGGTGGCCTATCGATACAGCCGCGTTCCATCAAGGATACCGAGGGCAATGCGCTTTTTGCCACCCCGCGTGCTCTCGCTGGCGGCGCGCTCTTGCTTGGCTGGGGCCGAATCAATTAAGCGGGCGCGCTTTATTTTGAATGGTCGGGAAGGAAGCTTTGGGCCATCACCTCTAATCGGTTTAAGCGCAAAGTGAACACCGCCACATCCCACACGCCGCGTCCAAAATCAACGGACGTCAACGCCGAGCAGGCGCTGGTTCGGTCGTGCCTGGCGGGGGATCCTCTGGCTTGGCGGCAGCTTTACGATTATCACTTTCCGATGATCGATCGCTTGGCGCGCACGGTCGGGGTGCATGAAGCGGAAGCCGACGATCTGTGCCAAGAGATCTTCGTGCTCCTGCACAAGTACCTGAAGCATTTCCGCGGCGACGCGCGGCTTAGCACTTGGATCTACCGGCTTACCGTTCGTGAATCGATTCGTTTTGCCAAGCGGCGCCGGTTGCGGCGGGCGTTGACGGACGTCTTCGTGCGTGAGCGCACGGCGCTGCAAACCGGTGGCCCGTGGTGGGAAAACGCTCCCAGCCGGCAAAGATACCTGCAGCAGATACTGGGGCGGCTTTCGCCCGATAGACGCATGGCTTTGACGTTGTTCGAGATCGAAGGCATGGAGGTCAACGACATCGCAAACGTTATGGGCTGCAAACCCAACACTGTGTGGACGCGCATTCATCGCGCCCGACAAGATCTGGAGAAGATGTGCAAGGAGGACGAGACGTGAGGCGGGATGGCAGGTGGTTGGAGACAGATGGCGAGTCAAGCCCGCAGACGCAAGGGCTGCGGCAAGCTTTGGATGAAGCACGGCAGGGGCCGCCGTCGGATCTCAGGCAGCGTCGTCTGTGGCTTCGCATCGAGCCCCAGCTGCGTGCGCCACAAGCGCCGCGCCGAACACTGTTGTGGGCCAGCCTGGCGGCCGCGGCGTGTGGCACGGCGGGCGTGGCAATGTACATCTCGCAACAACGTCACACTTCGGTGGTGGCGCAGGCACCCGTGGTAGCGCCACAGCGTCGGCGCATCGAACGCTTAGAAGAGCCGCCGGCCCTTACCGACGTGACGATTCAAACATCCAACGACGAGCGCATCACGCGGATCGTGGCTGGCAACGCCAAAGCTGATGTGCAGCCATCGTCGCGGTTGCATCTGGATCACGAAGGCGTGCCCGAGGTGCAAAGCGGGAAAGTGGCGTTCGATGTGCCTCCGCAAGCCTCCGGGCACCGCTTCGTCGTTAAGTTTGCCGAATACCGCGTGCAGGTGGCAGGCACGCGCTTCGTTGTTGATACTTCACCCAACCGGCTGGCTGTGGATGTGCAAGACGGGGTGGTGGAGATCTGGCAGCAGCGCCGCGTGGTGCGTCTAGGACCAGGCGAATCATGGAGCATCGCACGCAACATCGACATCGCGCCCCCCCCACGCGTGCCAGTCACAATGATGGCGCCGAAAGCCGAACCAAGCGAAGAGCAGCATTTGGCTGTAGCCGCGCGAGCCGCGCGTGCGAACCATAAGCCGCAAGAAGCGCTGGCGCTTTACCAACGGTTGGCCCGCGGATCAGGATTGGCCGCACAAAACGCACTTTACGAGATGGCCGCCATCTACCGCGAAGACCTAAGCGATCCGAGTCGCGCCGTGGCCACGTGGCGCACGTACCGCACGCGCTTTCCCGCAGGCTCGCTGCGCATGGAAACCGACGTATCACTGGTCGATACGTTGGCGTCCTTAGGTAGACGCGACGAAGCGCTTGCAGAAGCGCAAGCGTTCCTGCGTCGCTTTCCGGCCAGTGAACGCCGTTCGGACGTCGCACGCGTAGCAGGCGATCTCACGCGCACGGCGGGCAATTGTGGTGTGGCCATTGGGTATTACGATACGTCACTGATCTCGGCCGGCGCCCCGGCCAGCAAGGACGACGCGGCTTTTCACCGTGCCACCTGTTTGAGCCTGCTCAAGAGCCCAGACGCACGCGTGGCCTGGCTCAAGTATTTAAGGGAGTATCCACGGGGCCGACACGTTGCAGACGCCAAAGAATCGTTGCAAGCTCTAACGAGGCCGTAACAGCCGGCAACCTCGTGGGAACCACCGCTTCTTTTCTTGTGCGTGCCACAACGCTTGCGTCACTCCTGACGCAGCTGCAATGCCAAAGGATTACGGAAGTCGTGGGTGAGCCCGTTGCAGACGCCGGGATGATGGCAAGGGCCGACGCCGAAGGCGATGCGTTCTCATTGCCTGACTTTCTCGATGCCGCCCGCACATGCCTGCCCAACACGCCTGGCTGTGACGACGAACCGGTGCCACCCACGCCTGCGTGGAATTGTGGCGAGCGCTGCTTTGTGGCCACGCCCGAAGTTTCAAGCTCATTGGTTGATGCGTTCGGCGGCCCCACGGACCCCGATGCTTCGCAGGCGCCACGCATCGTGTACCCCCTTGAGGGCGCGTTGCACCCGGCGAACCTGCCAGAGATCACACTGCAGTGGTGGCGTGCCAGGGGCGATCAACAGACGCTTTTTCACGCCCACCTCGCCGGCACTCAGACGTACGACTTCTACCTGCCTTGCAGGCGGCCGGAATGGGGGCCCCAGGAGCCTGTAAGCCCACCCCCGCCGCAAGAACAGTGCACTTACACTTTGCCCGAATGGCTTTGGAAGAACGTGTCCGCGGCCAACAAAGGGCACACATTGTTTCTCTCCATTGAGGGCGCCCAGATTGCGGGTGGCGCCGTCGCACGTTCACAGCCGGTGAAGTTGCGTTTTTCGCCCAAGAGTGTGATGGGAGGTTTCTATTATTGGTCGTCGCAAGATGGCACCCGAACAGGGGTCGTCTCGCGGATGGTGTTCGGTGGCAAGAAGGCAACGCCATTCATCACGCCTGCCAGCACCGCGAACCCAACAGAGTGCGGCGGATGCCATTCCGTCAGCCGCAACGGCATGCTGATCTCACTCACAACTGGCACGTCAAGGGGCAGCCTTTACTTAGGGCCTACCGATAATCCAGGCGCACCTATTGTTGGCAGCCAAGCGGCCGTTCCGGCAAGCATGAGCAGCATTAGCCCGCTTGGGGATCTCGTGCTCGTGAGCTACGACGATCGCGCCACGCTATCGAACGGGCAACTTTCAGTTCTACGTACCGCCGACGGAGCCCTTGTGACGAAACTTAACCCGCAAGCCGCGGGACTCACAGGAAAGGTATTTTTCCCCGAATGGTCGCCGCGCGGGGACTCTGTGTCGGTTACCGTCAGCACGAACGACGTCACGCCTTGGTCTGTGCTCAATGGCTCAATTGCCGTGATTCCCTTCAAGGACAGCGCCTTTGGGAAAGGGAGAATCGTGGTTCCTGAGACGACGGATTTGTTTCACTACTACCCCACGTGGTCTCCGGACGGTGAGTGGATAGCCTTCGTCTCTGCAAAGAAGCAAGAGGGTCGTAGCAGTTACGACAACGTCGATAGCCGTTTGCGACTGGTCAAGGTGGCCACGGGCGAGGTGTTCGATATGCGTAACGCAAGCATTGGAACCGACCTGACCAGCACGTGGCCGAAATTCGCGCCGTTTCAACAGGACAACAACAAGCTCATGTTCATCACCTTCAATTCCCGCGCGGATTATGGCTTTGTTGTGCCCAATAGCATTTTACCCAATAGCGGCTGGCCGCAGCTGTGGATGGCCGCCATCAACGTGGGAAACTTAGCGCCCGGGCAAGATCCGTCATCGCCTCCGGTATGGCTGCCTTTTCAGGCCCCGCAACAACACAACCACCTAGGCTTTTGGACGGAACAATTGCGCTGTCGTCCCGACGCCCCTGCGGGCTCGGTTGAACGCTGTGGCGCGGGTGAAGTATGCGACGCCGATGCGCGCCGCTGTTACCTGCCGATCGAGTAGCGCCCCTTCAAATCGCGGCAGGGCTCACAGCTCGCCCCAGCCCATTCGCAATGCCACCTGCCCCAGCGCCATGGTTTTGCCAAGCGCGGGGAAATGTTGCACGTCCACACCCGCAGTCACCAAAAATGCCGTGCCCTGCTGGCCGGCAAACAGCTTCATCCAGGCCTGCGCGCCGCCGCGGACGTTGCGAAATTGATCGTTGCCCTTGCTGGTGAGGCTGGCCTGCAGCGGAAACACGACCATCAGCGAATCAAGCGCCCAAAACCCGACTGAAGTGCCAGGCTTGGCATCGGGATCCACGACGCGCAGTTGTGGCAACAGCGACAGCTGCACGCCGTCGAAATCTTGCGTCGGATCACTATAAAGCTTCGATTGCACATCGTTGGCATCCACCAAAGTGCTGCGGCTTAACAAGTACGTGCCCTGCAACCCGATATCCCACACGCCGTTGCCTTCAAACCTGGTGCCCGCATAGAGGTCGGTAAAAGTGACCATGCGCAAGCCATACACCTCTTGGTCTTGCGCCGCGCCGGCGTAAAAGTGCCAACCTCGGATCGGCGTCGGCCGCAACCCAAGCACGCCTGCATCGCCGTTCGGCAACGGCACGGGCGCATAGATCGCCCAATCGAGCACCAGCGCGCGAATCACCTTTTGCCGCATGCGCTGATCCTGAACCCCCGTCGTATCAGGTAGATCCATGCGCACGTAGACGCCGTCCAAAGACACCTTGCTTGAACCCACAAACTTCGCGAGGCTTGGCCGTGCCTCGAACAGATTGAAGGCCTCATGCTTGGTGGGCCAAAACTCGATCACGCCCACGCGGTCCACGCGCCGGTAGCCCAGCGTCAAGCGCGCGTCCAACGCCCAGGGCAACGCAACCGCTTGCGTGTAAGCCCCGCCCAGCTCTTGTACCTGCACATCGGAGAAGATCTGGTTGGGATCGTAAAAGTTTGTAACCTGCGTTTGCCGCGCGTCGTGCTGTGAATGCACAAGATCGAATTGCCCGGCCCACACGTGCCGCAGACGCAAGTTGTTATCCATCTGCAAACGCAACGGCGCCCGCGCCAGGTCCCATGCGTCGCGCGCGTTCAGTTTTCCGTTTGCGCGCACGTCGGAATTCGCAAACATCACCTCGGCCGCAAAGCGCCTCATCTCGTTGTTGTAGAAGAAATCGCGCGTGTCAACGCTGCCGCGCCACTGGCTACCAAGTGCCAGCCGCCAGCGGGCAGGCCCCGGATCGGCCCACGGCAGCAATACAACGCCATCTTGCTGATGCAACACCATCAAGCGTTTGGTCACCCACTCTTCGACCAAATCATGAAACGGCCGCGCTCTACCCTCCGCGCGCAAAGTCGCCAGTTTTGTGAGCGCGGCTTGGTAGCGATCTTCGGCGCGAGCGGCGAGAGGCCCATGCGCCCCACGCACACCGCTCCAATAATCGCCAGCAAACATCTCGAACCCCGGCTCGTGAGGTGCCAAGGCAATCGCATGCTCGAAGAACTCCCACGCGTCACCGTCACCGAGGCGGGCTTTCAAACGACCAATCACGCACGCGTCCACCGCCAAGGTGTCGCGCCCAAGATCTGCATCCAGTTGGCGCGCCAACAGCGCTTTTAACTCACCACGCATTTGCGCGATGGTGTGGTCCTTGGCCGCCGCCTCGTAAGCGCCGAGACAGGCGTAAGGATTCTGCATCGTGTGTTCTGCGTCTTGCGCCGTCGCAGGAATCGCCCAGGCGCAGGCTCCGATAGCGACCAGCAGCGCCAGTCTATGTCTCATGGTGCCGCAACTTTGCTGGCGTTGATGTCCCACACCACGTCGTCGAGGTAAACGCGCGCCACACCGCGATCTCCTAACGCCGTGGGATAGGCCATTGACCACGCCAAGGCGCCTATCACTTCTGAGAAGTCTTGGCCCGCAATGTCAAGTTCCACATCCGTCCAGTCCTTGCTCAGCTTCACGCTCGTCGTCGCCGACACGCGGTCGCGGTGGGGCAACAGCGGATCGGCAATGCCACCCACAACGAAGTTCACTGTGGTTCCCGGCGGATCGACAGCCGCCTTCAACCGAACGTTCTTAAACCCTGCCCCCTGCACTTTGCGCCCAGGACGCGAACCCCAGTTGTTTGCAGGGTAAACCCAGTAAACGCCCGCCCACCCAAGGGCGCCGACGCGGTACTCGAATACGTAGCAATCGCCTTGGGCGCCCGTGGGCCGGGCTTTGCAACCTTCGTTCACTTTCCCGTTGAGCAAGCCCAGGTTTTCGCCATCGCCCATGTAGCCACTGGGCGTGAAGAACGACGACACAGCAAACGTTTCATCGAGCGGCCCCGGATGGTTCACGCGTGTGAGCGCTTCATCGGCGCCGCACGCACAAACACCGGCCGCAAGCAGCGGCACAAAGCAGCGCATAGCCACGCCTAGGGAGTGAGGCCGTCGTCGGGGTTATTCTTGCTCTTGTTCAGATCGTCAGCGGGCAAGCAACCGGGTGGATTGGCGCAAGGGTAATCCTTGTCGTTGTTCCAGCGGTAATACCGAAACCAATCGTACTGGGCGGTCATCGGGTAAACATTCTTTGTGGGATCACCGCCAAAGCCGCCCGAGGTCGCAAAAATCCACAAGTTCATCATGACCTTGGCCGATTTTTCGGGGATTTTCAGACCCGCACCCGCCTTCTTCACGCGCACGGGAACGCCATCAACGAACCATGTGATGGAATCTGGCAACCACTCAAACGCATATTCGTGAAATTCGTTTTGATGTGAGAAACCCGCAGGGAGCGCTTTTGCGTCAGGTCCCTCAGGAAAATCGGTGACGAATTCTTGAATGGAAGCGTTCCACGCCCCCACGTTGTTGGCATAGATCACATTGGTGCCCACGGTGTTGGGTTTGTCGGCCGTGATCTCAATGTCGATTTCGCGCCAGTCCTCGAATTTCGGCGTGCGGAACGTGAACAACGTGGAAATAAAGTTGCCATCAGATGTGGGAGGTTTGAGGCGAACCTCATATCGCCCATAGCGGAAGTTGTTGAACCGCGAGCGCACCTCACCACTTTTTAGGGGCTTAAGGGGAACGAAGCCCTTGGGGGCATTCGACACAGGTTCAGCATAAGAATCGGATCCCGGCACCTGCGACTTCGACGCCGTCAACTTCATCATGCCGCCTTCAAAGGATATGGCGTCTTTTACAAAGCGCACGGCGCCTTCGGAGAGCCCGCCGTCAGACCACGTCCAGATAGGATCCTTATCGAGATCAAGAGGTGCATCGAACTCCTCCACCAGCGCCAGCGTGAAGCCGTTACGCGCCGGATAGGTCGTTCCCGCTTTTGGATGACCAAGAACGCCTGCAGAGGCAACTCCTCCGCTGCCCCCCGTTGTGTTCGAGGAGCCTGCGGCCCCGCTACCGCCGCTCGGCGGCATCCCCCCTGAACCAGAATTTGCACCACCGGATCCTGCCGAACCGTTTCCTGAACCAGCACCCCCGCCCGCCGCCGCGCCCCCCGCGCCCGAACCGGGCTCCGGAGGCGGCGATGAGCACGCACCAATCAAGAAAGCGAAAGCCAAAGCGCACCTTGCGTGACGAGCGTTGTTCTGCACGCAAAGATAGAGTGCGCAGCGCTAAGTTTTCTTCCCAAGGCAACGACGAAGAGGCGACGCAAAGCAAACAAACACCAATGCAACGATGCGTGTGCACATAGACGGACGTTTTGATGCACCATCGTGCATAGCGCCGCGGACCAGGGCCTGCCAACCGGTCGCCAGAACTGATACAGCATGAAATATTATGGTACCTAGTGAGATAGCGCTGCTAAACTCGTTCGCAACATGGCCATCGTTGCAGGGGTTGATTTTGGCACCCAGAGCGTTCGCGTTTCCATCGTCGACAGCGTCCGTGGGCGGCTCGGTTCGGCGAGCAGCGAATACCCCGTTCAACGCAGCCGCGACAACGTCGACTTCGCAACCCAGCGACATGAAGATCACCTAGCGGCGCTTGCCAAAGCCACACGGGCGGCGTTGGCCACCGCGGGCGTTGAGGGTCAAGCGGTGGCCGCGCTCGCGCTCGACACAACGGGCTCAACGGTCATCCCCGTGGGAGAAAACCTGGAGCCACTCGATGATTACTACTTGTGGTGTGATCACAGGGCCCACGCTGAGGCCGCAGAAATCACAGCCATCGCGCACGCGGAGAATCTGGAAGCGATCAAGTGGTGCGGTGGCGTGTATTCGTCCGAATGGGGATTCGCAAAGCTGCTGCATTGGCTTCGCAACAACCCCGACAAGCGCAGCCGCTTCGTCACCGCGCTTGAGCACTGCGATATGGTGGCCGCCGTCTTGTGCGGCATCACCAACGCCGCTGATGTTCCCCGCAGTGTGTGCGCCATGGGGCATAAATGGCTGTGGAACGAAGCTTTGGGCGGACTGCCCTCCGAGGCGTTCTTGAACAAGGTCGATCCCTTCTTGGGGCAAGTGCGCGATCGCCTCAATGGGCGCTATGCCACATCGAACCGCATCGCCGGGCGCCTTAGCCCCGTGTGGGCCGATCGGTTGGGCCTTGCGGCCGGCATCCCTATCCCCACGGGCGCGTTCGACGCTCACTGGGACGCCTTGGGCGCAGGTTGTCGCGAAGGCGACGTCGTCAATGTGGTGGGCACTTCAACCTGCATCATAGCGATGGCGAAGTCTGTTGATTTGATTCCGGGCCTGTGTGGCGTGGTCAAAGGCTCTGTAGATCCCGACCATTTCGGCATTGAAGCGGGCCTTTCAGCCACGGGCGATATCTTTGAGGCCATCGCCAAGCGTGCCAGCACAACGGTGGCAGCCCTCTCGCAAGGTCTGGAACACTACAAGCCGGCGCAAACAGGTTTGCTACGCCTCGCGTGGGACAATGGTGATCGCACGGTGCTCGTGAACCCAGAGCTCGGCGGCGTGACGTTCGGATGGAATTTGACCCACACCGCGCAAGACGAACTGTTTGCCGCGATCGAGGGCACCGCCATGCACACACGCGTGATCCTTGAACGCATGAGTCAACACGGCGTGCGCATCGATCGCGTGATCAACGGCGGCGGCATCCCCCAGAAAAACGCGGTGCTAAACCAGGTCTACGCCAACGTGATCGGCAAACCAGTGCTGGTGCCCGAGACCGAGGTCACAAGTTTGGGCTCTGCCATATTCGCTTTCCTAGCGGCAGGCACGTTCCGCACCGTGCAAGAGGCACAAGAGGCCTTGTGCCCTAAATACCGCACATTCGAGCCGAACCCTGAAGCGCAGGCAACGTATGCAGCGCTCTTCGCTCTTTACGAGAAGCTCTATTTCGGTTTCGGCAAACCCAACGCGGAGCCCGCGTCGTTCGGTGATGTTCTGCCCACCTTGCGCAAGCTGTCGGCGCGCGTATAAAGCGGCCGACTTTGGTGCGCTTTATTTGCTTTGCCCGTAATAGGCGCCAGGGCCGTGCTTACGCAAAAAGTGCTTGTCCGTTAAAGCCTGCGGCAAGGGCGGTAGCGAGGGCGTCAGTGACACTGATAAAAACGCCATGCGCGCGAGCTCTTCCATGATCACAGCCATGTGCGCGGCATCATCGGCCGTGCGGCCCCAACAAAACGGTCCGTGCCCCACCACCAGCACGCCAGGGAACTTCATCGGATCCAAAGCTTCGAAGCGACGGACAATGCCCTTACCGGTGTTTGCTTCGTACTCGCCCTTGATCTCGTCGTCGCGAAGCGGTTGGGTCAATGGAATGCTGCCGTGAAAATAATCGGCGTGCGTGGTGCCGAAGCAAGGGATCTCACGGCCGCTTTGTGCCCACGCGGTGGCGTAGGTGGAATGCGTGTGAACCACGCCTCCCAATTCAGGGAACGCGCGGTAGAGCACCAGATGCGTGGCGAGATCTGACGAGGGACGCAGCTTCCCCTCCACAACCTTTCCGTCCAGATCCGTGATCACCAAATCCTCTGCCTTCATCGCGTCGTAGGGAACGCCGCTCGGTTTAATGACCACGAGCCCGTCTTGACGCGAAATGCCGCTCACGTTACCGAACGTGTACACCACCAAACCGCGACGTTGCAGTTCGAGGTTGGCGTCGAGCACTTCCGCGCGCAACTTTTCGAGAAGCATCTTAAAAGGCTATCACATGCACATTGTCGGGCGATACATTTTGTGCTTTTCTGTTACACAAGTAAATGCAACTCGGGATTGGCTCGTATACATACACTTGGTCCATCGGCGTTCCTGGCAGTCTGCCTGCGAAACCCATGACAGGCCAAGGCTTGGTTGAGCGCGCCCACGAATTGGGTCTGCGCCGCGTGCAAATCGCAGACAACATCCCTCTGGATGAACTGCCGGCGGCCGAACTGGCGCAACTTGAAGCACGCGCCAACGCGCTTGAAGTGGCCGTCGAAGTGGGCACGCGGGGTATCGGGCCCTCGCACCTCCTCTCGTACCTCGCGCTCGCACAACGCTTTGGCTCCAAAGTTCTGCGCGTCGTGGTTGACACGGCAACCCATCACCCGAGTCCGGACGAGGTCGTGGGTATTGTGCGTGGCGTGATTCCGGCTTTCGAGAAGGCCAACGTCACCTTGGCCATAGAAAACCATGATCGTTTCAGCGCCGTGAGCATTGCCCGCATGATCGAAAAGATCGGCAGCAAGCACTGTGGTGTTTGTCTCGACACGGTCAACTCCTTCGGCGCGCTTGAAGGCCCAGCCCACGTCGTGGCCACGCTGGGGCCATTGTGCGTGAACCTGCATGTGAAAGAATTCACAGTCGTGCGAGCCAGCCATTCGATGGGTTTTACCGTTGAAGGACGCCCCGCTGGGCAAGGCATGTTGAACGTGCCGTGGCTGCTTGAGCAGCTCCACAAGATGGGCCGCGATCCGAACGCCATCATCGAGCTGTGGACGCCACCTCAGGAGAACATCGACGCCACGGTCGCGCTTGAGGATGATTGGACCGTGCAGAGTGTGAAGTACCTCCGCGGCCTCATCCCGGCCTAACAAAGCCCGCGATATTCGCCAGCAAAGTGGACTTTGCCCCTCAAATGCGGCAGCCTTACGGCGCGAGCTTGGGGAAAGGCCAATCCTTTTCGCGGGTTTTGCCTGTGTAATGGAGGAGCTTTGTGAGAACCGCCGCGGCAATGACTCGAAACGTGATCGTGGTACCGATGGAGCTAAAGCTTGCCGTCGCGGGCCGCATCATGGAGGAAAAGCGGATCCGGCACCTGCCAGTCATCTCCTCGGGCCGTCTGGTTGGCATCCTGTCAAACCGCGATGTGCTGCGGTTTACGGGCAGCCCCGAAGAGCTGACGGTGACGTGCGGTGAGGCGATGACGCCGGCGCCGGTCACGTGCACCGCCTCCACCATGGTTAGCCGCGTCGCCGAGCAAATGCTTGAGCATAAAATCGATGCCCTGCCGGTCTTGAGTGACAACGGCAACCTCATCGGCCTTGTCACCACCTCGGATCTGTTGGCGTTGCTCATCGAGCACGCGGGCATTCAAAAATTGCCCTTCGATTACCAGCTTAGCGTCGCCGGCTCTGACGAATTGGTCGTGCCGGCTTAGGTTGGCTGGCTGCCGCTTAACGCCGGGCGCGCTTGGCGCCCTTGCCTTGACGCTTGCCTTCAATCTCTTTGCCGTTCAGCCCCTCCAAGGGATCGCCGCTGACCCGGACCTTCCCGGGAATTTTTGGCAAAGCTACAGCGCTGGCCTTGGGTGTTGACGTCGCCGCGGCCGCATTGGCTTTCGCCGCGGCTTCTGCCGCCGAAGTGACATCACCCGTGATGCTGTCGGGCTTGGGCGCGGGTACGGGGGCCGGGGCCACGCGCGTCGCAGCGGGTTTTTCGTCGGGAAAACGCATGCGGTTGGTGGTGTTGCTCGTTTTGGCCGCCAGCGGGGCCGACGACGAAATGGCGCGGCGAAGGAGCCCCTCCAAAGGATCGGGTGCCGGCGCAGGTTCCGGCTTGCTGGGCGCGGGCGCCGCCGGGGCAGCGGCTTGCGGGGCGGCGTGTTCAGGCGCAGCGGGTTCTGCCTCGCTCACAGGTTGGCGCTCATGCGCAGGGACCACGGGCGCGCGCATTGCCACGCGGGTGTGGCCAGGCTTGGCGATGTGCGTTTTCCTGGAGGCGTGACGGGCGGGGGGCGTCTCGGCCACCGTTTCCTCCACCTTGGCCACCACCGGCGCTGTGGCCTCAGGGACCGCGGCCTTTACAGCGGGCATTGTAGGGTCGGCGGGCGCAGCAGCGGTTGGCACCGGAGCCACCCGCGGCGTCGGCAGCGGCGACGTGACAATGCCGGCGTGAGGCGCCTCGGGATGGAACAAATGCGTCGTCTCAACCGGCGCGCCGAAGAAAGGCACCCACGACGGAAGCTGGGCTTGGGCGTAAGAGGCCACCACCCAGCTGTCGCCGGGCAGGCCAACAAAGTGCGTCTCAAGGAACGGCCTCGCGTATGCACCGGCGCCAAAAACAGCCGCCAAAACAAAGAGTTTGGCCTTCCAAGCGCGTGCTTTCGACGGCGACTGGCACGCCAAGAACGGCTCATGTTGCGGCACCACACGCAAGGGCGGAGGCCACTGTACTTCGCCTTGCGGTTGAGGCCATGCAGGGTGCGCGGCGGGAGGCGGCGGTGTAAGGTGGTGCTGTGGCCAAGGCTGCGCAGGCTGCCAAGCCTGTGTGTTGCTGCCTCGTTCGTACCCCGAGAACTTCGACTGCGGATACATCGCGACTCCCCTGTTCGAGCGCCTGCAAACACCCAGCCCGTGGCCAGGTCGACCTAAACCGACGGTAAGTGTACGCCGGTCTTTATGACAAGAGTTGGGAAAAGTGCGTTTTTTGCGGCTTTGCGCGTGCGTGTCGCAGGCACACAGCGTTAGTTTTGGGGCGCGTCGGCCGTCTTTGCAGCATCACCCAAAGACGCGCGCACCTTATTTTCATCCAGCCAAGCGTTGGCCGCGTCGTTGAACGCTTGCAGACGGAACGCCAAGAATTGGTCCATCAAACGCCCGTCTCGACGCAAATATTTTTGAAACTCGAGCAAGGGCTGCGGCCCACGCAAGGCCTCCAAAAGTTGAAGACGCAAGGTCGGATCGTCCACGATGCGTTCCACAAACTGTTCGCGGACCTGCAGACGCACCCATTTGGGCAAAGGCTTGACCGGTACAAACCGCGATACATCTTGGCGTACGTCGGCGAAGTTGCCGTCGCCATCCACTTCTTCAGTCAGCGCTGTCTCCACCGCCCCGCTGTCGCGATCCACATAGTGAAACCGCGTCCACGATTCCGCGTCGTCAAGCACATCAATCAACTCCGACAAGGAAACTCGTGGTTTTGATGAACTCATACAACCTCCTCGTATCGTTGCATCGAAATGCGATCAGATGTGAAGGGACTTTAGGTAACCCAACGTGCGCGCCGCACACTTGTAGTGATCTTTGGGATCTTCGTTTTCAATCACAAAGTGTTTCACCCCTGCCGCTTTTCCCGCACGGAGGATGGTCGCGATGTTTGTAAAACTGCCTCCGTCACAGGCCATGCCCGCCTCGGGCGTGTTGTTTGGCTCTTTGATGTGAAAGCTCGCAAACCGTCCCGGGTGCCGTTTCATAAACGGAACTGGCGACGCTTTCGCTTTGTTCACCCACCAAAGATCCAGCTGCATCGTCACGAGCGATGGATCGGTGTGCTCCAGCAGCAAATCGAAGGGCACACGCGCGTCGTTGGCGATGGGCAGAAATTCCATGTCGTGGTTGTGGTAGGCCAGCGTAAGACCACCGCGTTTCACACGCGCTCCCAGATGGTTCATCGTCCCTGCCAAACGCTTCCAGTCATCCGCCGTCTTGTCCTTGCCCCCGTCAAGCCAAGGCCAGTAACAGTACACGTATCGTTTGCCGAGCACCGCCGAAGTCTCTAGGACCTCATCCATCGTTGCGACCAAATCCTTGTAAACACTGCCTCCGCCCAGCGCCCTTATCCCTAACTCATCAAGCACTTTGCGACACGCGGCGGCCGAGTTTCCAAGCGTGCCCGGGAACTCTACCTCTTTGATCCCCAAGCCTGCCACACGCGCCAGCGCCGCTTGCCAATTCGTCTGCAGATCCTCCTTCATCTTCAGTATCAGTCCAAAGTGCACCGTTCCCTGGGTGGCTCTGGCAAATGCGAGGCGTGAAGCTGACAACCCAACAACGGCGGCTGCTGCGTTGATGAGCGTGCTGCGCCTTGAGCCGGGGGCCGAATACATGGTCGAAACATTACCCGAGCCGCGCTCGATTGCTTCTGCTTTTGTGCCCGAGAAGCACGTCTTTACGCTCAGCACACACGCGACGGACGCTTTCGTCAGCCCGCGATCGCGCGTAAAGTTTGCCATCACTCAAGGAGATCGAATGTCCAAGAAGAAATCCAAATCCGCCGCGGGTCCTAACATTGGCATCACGGACGGCGATCGCGAAGCGATCACCAAAGGCCTTTCCGAACTGTTGGCCGATACCTACACGCTCTATCTCACCACTCACAATTTCCACTGGAACGTGACCGGGCCCATGTTCAACACGCTTCACGCCATGTTCATGACCCAATACACGGAGCTATGGAACGCCGTGGATCCGATCGCTGAACGCATTCGCTCTTTGGGGCACGTGGCGCCCGGATCCTACGCGCAATTTAGCAAGCTGAGTTCGCTAAAAGACGCACCATCGTCGCCGCCTAAGGCCATGGAGATGGTGAGCCTTTTGGCCGATGGTCACGAGGCTGTGGCACGCACGGCACGTCGCATCTTTCCGCTGGCGGACGAAGCCAACGATCAGCCCACAGCGGATCTGCTGACCCAACGCCTGGACATCCACGAGAAAACCGCGTGGATGTTGCGAGCGTTGCTAGAGGAATGAGAGGGCGCCCGGCCGTCTACGACACGCCGAGCAGCTCAACATCAAAAACCAACGTGGCGCCTGGTGGGATCACACCGCCAGCGCCCCTTTGGCCGTAGCCAAGCTCCGCCGGAATCGTGAGCTTGCGTTTGCCACCCACTTTCATGCCCGCCACGCCCTGGTCCCATCCTTTGATGACCATGCCGGCGCCCAACCGGAACGCGAAGGGCTTGCCGCGGTCCAAAGAGCTATCGAACTTGGTGCCGTCCGTCAACCAGCCCGTGTAGTGAACGCTGACGGTTTGCCCCGCTGTCGCCTCGTCGCCGGTGCCTTGCACAAGATCTTGTATCTGCAGTTCAGTAGCCATGGCTGTGACTTTGCCATCTAGCGGGGCCCACGCCAACCGCGTTTGTACCGCAGGCTTCATCTGGCGCGTGCTATGCGTTCGCCCATGCAGAACACCGACCGCAGCGTGGAACGCCTTCGCCTCGTGGGGCTGCTTGAAGGCATCTCATTTTTAACCTTGATGGGCATAGCGATGCCGTTGAAGTACGTGGCGCATTGGCCTTACGCCGTCAAATACGTGGGCTGGGTGCATGGCATCTTGTTCATCTGGTATGTGGTTTCCTTGGGGCAAGCCACTGCAAGCCGGATGTGGCCGCTGGTTCGGGTGTTCCTGTTGTTTGTGGCGGCGGTGGTTCCGTTCGGCACGTTCATTGCCGATAAGTGGCTGCGAACACAGGTGCAAGCTCAAGCCGCTTGACAGGCGCATCCACGCGCGGGCACATCATGCGCGTGCCTACCCCACGCGCTTGCCATTGGTTTGCCACCGTATGCCTTGCCACTTTGATGGCAACGCCCGTGCGGGCGGCCGCTCCTGCCCAAATAAAGATTCCACTCGGCGACGAAGAAACGATCGTGTTCTTCGGCGATAGCATCACGCAGCAGAACCTTTACACGGCTTACATTGAGACGTTCCTCATCGCTCGCTTTCCGCGCAAGCGCTTGCTGTTTTGGAACGCCGGCATCGGCGGCAATAAAGTGGACGAAGCTCTTACGCGGTTTGACCGCGACGTGGCACCGCTTAAGCCAACGATCGTGGTTGTAAATTTCGGTATGAACGACGGCAAATACGTGCCGCCCGACGCCGCGATTCGCTTGCACTACAAACAAGGCTTGCAAGCTTTGGTGGCGAAGATAAGGAACGTCGGTGCGCGCCCGCTGCTGTGCACGCCGCCCGCTGCGAATTCATTCTTCGCGCTATACCTTGAGCATTACAACGAAACTTTGGCCGGCCTAGCCGAGGCTGTAAAGGAGGTGGCGCGCGAGCAGAAGCTGCCCGTCATCGATCTCTTTTCGGCGTTTCGGCCTTTTGCCGAACAAGCCTCACCATCACCCGTGCTGATTCCTGATGGCGTGCACCCCAACGAGGCAGGCCACCTTGTGTTGGCCGCCCCTGCGTTGCAAGCCTTCGACGCGCCCAAGGAGCTCGGCACCATTGTGGTTGACGGCCACAACGTGACCGGTTCGAAGGGTGTCTCCGTGGCCAACACCACGCGCAAACCAGGCCAGCTGTCCTTTGCCGCACAACTTGCTTATGTGCCGCTGTTCCTACCGCCCGTAGGCCGCAAAGGCGAGGCTGTTAAAGTGGCACAAGCATGGAACCGCTTGCGCATGCAGGTCAAGAGTTGGCCATCGCGCAAGAACCTGCGCTTGCTGGTCGATGGTCATGAGCTGGCCGTGCTGCCGCCAAACAAACGCGGGGACGTTGATCTGGCAAACCTGCCCGAGGCACCATGGAACAAAGCCAGCGCCGACTTGTGGCGAGAAGCGCAACGTCGATCCGATCTGCAATCCACATCGTGGCGCACGCTGGGCATCGACGTAAGCGACCTATCAAAGACCTTGGACACCACGCCGCTTGCACAACAGAGCCTGCATCTGTGGGCCAAAGAAGCCGGATTGGCGATGCGCACGCTTGTGCAGCCCAAAACCTATAACGTGAGCATCGAAGAAACAGACGAAGTGTTCATCGAAGCGCTTGAGTTATCGCCAGTTTATCTTTTCGATCTTTCGCCGGCGTCGTTCGACCAGGCCCACCCTCCCGAGACGGATCCCCAGAGCGTTTCGTGGCGGAAGGAGCCCGTGGTGAGTCGGGCGTTGGATCTTGAAACCGCGCTCGATCACCCTAAGAAAACGGTTGTGTACGCACGCCTTATCTTGGACGCCGCAAGCGATGGACAAGTGGATATGCAGCTTGGCAGCAACGACGGCCTCAGCGTGTTCGTCAACGGCACCCGCGTGTTGGCCCGCAACGTTTCGCGCGGCCTTAAACTTGGCGACGACAGCGTGGTGGCAAGCCTCAGGAAAGGGCGCAACGTTGTTTTATTCAGGGTCACCCAACACGAGCTCAGGCATGGCCTGGCGATGCAACTGCGCGCCCTAAATGGCCTGCAGGTGCAGCAGGTTTTACCCTGAATCGCGCTGCAAAAGCCGAGACGTCAGCAACATGTGGCCGAACCAAGCCGAGGCAACCATGGCCGTTGGCAATAGAATGAACGGCCAATACGCCACAAACACATTCGGCGGCCCTTGCATGAACACGCGTGCCGGTGTGGGCATCGATAATGCCGCCACCACCAATATGTTCACCAACAGGGCCAGGCCCACAAAGTTCCAGGCCCACAACCACGCTTTGGGCAACGCACGCTTGTATAGCACCACGGCCATGGCCAAGGCGCTGATACCCGACACGATGTCCAAGTTGCGCCCCAGGTATGTCATCTGCGCTCCGATCAAGCCGTGCGAATAAGCGCTGTGCAACAGCAACTCGACCACAACGCGAAAGCTCTGGAAGCCAACGAGAAGCCACAACGGCAAAGCGCGCGCCAGACGGCGCCCCCAAGGTGAAAACGCCAACGCAACCAAACAGAGCAGCATCACAAGCAGCACGCGGAGCAGCGGTGGCGGAAAGCCGCTGAAATCGCGCAGGCCCTCCAAGCGCGAAAGTGCCAGGGCGGCACCGAGCCACCCCGCCACAACAACGCCCCGAAACAGGCGCGGTTTGCCCCCCGGGGGGACCACCAGCCAGAACACCGCCAGGGCAAGGCCCAGCGACAAAAAACCCAGGCGCAAAAGCCAAGACGTCGCAGTTGCGTCGAACATTGTCATGCTGTTTCTTAACACCCTACACTCAAAGCGTTTGGTCTATCGGCGTAAAGGCTTGGAACCTCGACCGGCCGCGGGCATCCAAGCTTCATCATGGCCGTCAACCTTGAAGTCTTCTCTGACATCGCGTGCCCTTGGTGCTTTATTGGCAAGCGACGTCTGTTCGAGACGTTGGGCAGCGACGCGAACGCCGACGAGGTCAGCATCACCTGGCGAGCCTTCATGCTGCAGCCAGGTCTGCCCGCCGAAGGTCTGCCCGCCCACGAATTTTACAGGCAGAAGTTCGGCAGCGAGGGGGCCGTTCAGGCCGCGTTTGATCGCGTCACGCAGGCGGGGAAATCGGTGGGTATTCGCTTTGATTTTGAAGCCATGAAGGTGGCCGCGAATACAAAGCTGGCGCACCGGGCGATCAAGGTGTGTGCCGCCTTAGGCGAAGGCAACGCCGCCACAGAAGCGCTGTTCCGCGCGCATTTCGAAGAGGGCGCAAACGTAGGTATGCTCGCAGATGTCATGGCCGCGCTTGAACGCCACAAGGTCTCTGTGGATCTTGGCGAAGTGAAAGCCGCGTTGCAAAGCGGCGCTGGCGACGACGCGGTTGAGCAAGATGTGGCCCGCGCGGCGGCCCTAGGGGTGGGTGGTGTGCCGCTGTTCTTGGCGCCCAGTGCCAAAGGCTTGCTGGCCGTCGAAGGCGCACAATCCCCCGAGGTTTTGCGGCTGCTGTTGGCGCGCGCCCGCGAAGCCAAGGTTTAAGACCGTGCAAAGCCGCAATTGCATTGCTCACATGCCCAGGCTATAAAAGTTCACTCGATGAATTCTCCCCGCACCAGCATTCGGATCATTATTGGCGCCATTGGGCGCCGGATGGCCATTGCACGCTGGTAGGGGAATCGTTGCCCAACGCTTAAAAGCCCTGCCCACCCGGCGGGGCTTTTTTGTTTTGGCCCCGCAAACCATTATCTCCGTTTGCCACTGTTTGAGTCTGGAAAGGAAAGATCGTCATGAGCCACCCCGACACCGCCTCTAAGGTCGAAATGTATGACACGACCTTGCGTGATGGCGCCCAAAGCGAGGGCGTCAGTTTCTCCTTGGCGGACAAGATCAAGATCACGCAGATCCTCGATGATCTGGGCATCGACGTGATCGAGGGTGGTTACCCTTTGTCGAACCCCAAGGATGAAGCGTACTTCGCAGCGGTTCGCACGTTAAAGCTGAAACACAGCCGCGTGGCCGCGTTCGGCATGACCCGCCGCCGCGGTGTCAACGCCGCTGACGACGAGGGCATGCGCGCCTTGGTGGCCGCCGAGACGCCCGTGGTGACGATCGTCGGCAAAACCTGGGATCTGCACGTCGATGAAGTGCTGCGCGTGTCGCGTGACGAGAACATCGACATGATCGCCGAGTCCGTGGCCTTCTGCGCCCAGGCCGGACGCGAGGTGTTTTACGACGCCGAACACTTCTTCGATGGCTTTCGCGCCAATGCCGACTACGCGCTCAAGACCTTGCTGGCTGCAAAAAACGCAGGCGCGACGCGTTTCATCCTGTGCGATACGAACGGTGGATCCTTACCCGAGCACATCACCGAGGCTCTGTGGGCGGCACGCGCGATGTTGGGCCCACAAGCGCTGTTCGGCATCCACTGCCACAACGACGGTGGCCTGGCCGTGGCCAACACCTTGGCCGCCGTTAAAGGCGGTGCGTTTCAAGTGCAAGGCACCATCAACGGCATCGGCGAACGCTGTGGCAACGTAGATTTGCTGGCGGTGGCCGCCAACCTGCAACTCAAGATGGGGCTTTCCTGCCTCGGCGAAGGCGCCAACATCGCAAAACTCACGGACGTATCCCGCTTCGTTTACGAAGTGGCGAACCTGGCCCCTATCGCAAACCAACCGTTCGTGGGCGCTTCGGCCTTCGCGCACAAGGGCGGCATGCATGTGCACGCCATCGCGCGTTTGGCGCGCAGCTACGAGCACATCGATCCCGCGTCGGTGGGCAACCGTCGCAAAGTGCTGGTGAGTGAACTTTCCGGGCAATCCAACATCGCCGCGCTGGTGGGACGCAAATTCGGCTTGGCCGACGACAAGGCCTTGCTTCGGCGCGTGTTGGGGCGGGTGCAAGATCTTGAAAACATGGGCTATGTGTTCGAGGCCGCCGACGCTTCGTTGGAATTGCTCGTCCGCACGGAACTCGGTCAGCGCCACCCCTACTGGGAGCACCGCTATTACCGCTGCGTGGTGCGCAAACAAGCGGGTGAAACGGCCGCAACCGAAGCCACCGTGAAAACCGTCGTGGGCGGCGTGCTTGAACAACACGTGGCCGAAGGCGGCGGCCCCATCCACGCGCTCGACAGCGCGCTTCGCAAAGGCCTGCGAGGTTATTACCCCCAAGTGGATTCGCTGCATTTGCGCGACTACAAAGTGCGCGTGGTCAGCGGCGTGCAAGAAACGGCGGCCAAGGTGCGCGTGGTCAGCGAGTTTGTTGTGCTGGATCCGCAGGGCCACACAACGCGCACGTTCTCAACGGTGGGCGTAAACGAGAACGTGGTGGATGCCTCGTGGGAGGCTCTGATCGACGCCTTTGAGTATCATTTGATCGAAAGCGGCGTGACACCGGCGGTGGCCCCGGGGGTCTAAAGACCGAAACCCCGCGCGCTTCACTGCGAAGCCGCGGGGCGTTTCGGCACACAAGCAAAAATCAGCCGTTGTTGGCGTGCTTGGCAACCATGCGACTGACGCGGGGAATTGCGGCTTCCACGTGTTTCTTCGCGGTCGGGCGCAGCTTCTCGTAGGTTGATTTCACCATTTGGTTCTTCGCGTTGCCCGCGCGGCCATCCGTGATCGCGAGCAGGGCTTCCGCCGCTTGACTCGAACGGCTGGCCAAGTAGGCGTCGAGCGGCATCTTTGCCACCACGGCTTCTTGGTACAAGGGATCGAGCGCCTTAGCAAAGTCTTCCACCAAGTGATCGAGCACCTCAGGCACGAAGCCAGGCTTGACCGTCTTGACGATCTTATAGGCCGCTTTGATCGGCAACCCCGTCAGGCCCTTAGAATCGACTTCTTCTTCAACGACCCGTTCGGCGTCTTTGACAACCTGGGGACGAATCCCCGGCCGGGTCAGGATCTCATTCAGCGTTGGCATGGGCGGACTCTACCCTGCGCACGGCACTCGTGGTAGGCCCTTGCCGTGCGTTACGCCCTGTCCCCGAAAGCCACGCTGGCGGCGCTGACCTCGCTCAACGTCCTTAATTACTTCGACCGGTTCTTGGCCGCCGCCGTGCTGCCCTTGATTCTGGCCGATATGTCCCTTTCGGACGCGCAGGGGGGCGCCCTGCAAAGCAGCTTGATGATCGTGTACACAGTGATCTGCCCGTTGGCCGGCTGGCTGGCCACAACACAGAATCGCTTTCGGTTGGCCGCCTTCGGGGCGATGGGCTTCAGCCTCGCCACCGCGGGCTCCGGCCTCGCCCCATCGTATGGCGTCCTGTTGATCGCGCGAGCCCTCGTCGGGTTAGGCGAAGCCACATACGCAGTGGTCACGCCCACATTGATTTCCGATGCCTACCCAGCGCTGCGGCGTGGCCGGGCGATGTCATTCTTTTACGCCGCCATCCCCGTGGGCACCGCGCTTGGCTACCAGATCGGGGGCGCGGTGGGTGCGGCCTACGGCTACCGCGTGGCGTTTTTCATCGCCAGCGTGCCCGGACTGCTCTTGGCCGTGATGTTTTTGTTTTTCCGCGATGTTGAGCGCGGCCCCCACAAGCAAGCTGCCACGCCCCCGCTGGCGCTGGGCGCCACTTTGCGCCTGTTGCGCTCCAAGCGAAGTTTTGTGTTCAACACCGCGGCTCAAACCATCTACACATTCGCGATGGGTGGCCTGGCCGTGTGGATGCCCACCTATTACCAGCGCCAGCACCACCTAAGCCTCGCCGCGGCCACGATGGGGTTTGGTGTGTGCGTTGTGGTGGCGGGCTTCGCTGGAACGTTGCTCGGCGGCCGTTGGGGTGACGCGGCGGCATCCCGGCACAAACATGGCCACTTTCAATTCTCAGGGCGCGCCTTGCTATTGTCGGCGCCGTTTTCCGTTGCGGCCGTGTTGGGCAATTCGCCGTACATCTATTGGCCCGGATTGTTTTTGACGTTGTTTTTGCTGTTCTTGAACACGGGCCCGTTAAACGCAGCCATCGCCAATGGCCTGCCCCCGCACGTTCGTGAACGGGCGTTCGGCGTTAACACGTTTTGCATCCATGCCCTGGGCGATGTGTTGTCCCCTATCCTCATCGGCATCGCGTCCGATCGCGTCGGCCTGCGCATTCCCGTGCTGATAACGGTCCTGCTGCTTGCGTGCGCCGGCTTCGTGCTTTTGTGGGGCCGCAAAGCTTTGGTGGCGGATCTCGACCACATGGCGAACGCGCCCGCTTAGCGTGCTAGTTTTGTTGTGTGAGTCGCCTTGCCCACGAATTGCAGACCGCCTACAACATCGCGATCGCCGCAGCTGATCTCGTGCGCGCGTACCGCGGCAACCAGATCAACGTCGAATGGAAAGACGGTGATGAGCCGGTCACGGAGGCCGACCGCCGCGCCAATGCGCTGATCGTCGCTCACCTGCGTGCGGCGTTTCCCGGCGACGCCATCTTGTCCGAAGAATTGCCAGACGACGGCAGCCGACACAACCACAGCCGGGTCTGGATGGTGGATCCGATCGATGGCACGAAAGATTTCATCCGCGGCGAAAACGGTTTTGCCGTGATGATCGGGCTGGCGATTGAAGGCAGTCCTGTGCTGGGTGTGGTGGCCCAGCCTTCCACGCACAGAACTTATGCCGCCGTGGTGGGCGGTGAACATTGGGTTGAATCGGACGGGCAACGCCGGCCACTGCGCGTGTCCTCGCAGGCGGATCCTTCGCGCATCCGCTTGGTTGCGTCGAAGCAGCACCGATCGCCCAAGATCAATGCGATTCGCGAGCGTTTGCATATCAAGGACGAAACAAACACCGGAGGCGTGGGCCTTAAACTGGGATTGATCGCCGAAGACGCGCGCGATTTGTTCGTTTACCCGGGCATCCACACAAAGCTTTGGGATACCTGCGGCCCACAAGCCATCCTAGAAGCCGCAGGCGGCCTCCTCACCGACTTAGATGGAAACCCTTTGCGTTACGACCTGCCCGAGCTTCACAACCTTCGAGGGTTGGTGGCGTCCAATGGTGCGTTGCACAGCCACGTGCTCGTGGAAGTGCGCGCCGCGCTCGCGGGTTTGGCTTTGGATTGAAAAACGGGGCCGGTGTTCAGGCCGGCGCGCGCTTGCGTTGCTTGGCTTCCAAAAGGCGTGAATACCACTGCAAAAGCGGCTGCGACGAAGCGCCGTGCAACAAGACGCTCAAGGCCACCACGCTCACGGTGAGGTTCACCACCACGCGCGCGTCGCCGCGATCGATGCCGTGGTTGAGCGCATAGGCCAGGTAATAGAGGCTGCCGATCCCGCGGATGCCGAACCACGCCATCAACGTCCGTTGCGCCGAGCTTGTGGGTGAACCCAGCAAGAATAGGTTCGCCGCCATCGGCCGTAACGCCACAAACAGCATCAGGGCCAAAGGAACAGCGCGCGCGTCCCAATGGGTCACAAGGCAAGCACCGATCATCACCATCAAAGTCACTTCAAGCAATCGCTCGGCCGTATCGCCAAACGACAACACATCAGCCACCAACGCGCCCGCCGCCACAGCAGGCTGGTCCAATCTATCCGCATCGACGGCCGGATGTACAAGCCGCTCCGCGGGTGGGTGAGCGACGTCCAGTAGACCGGCGTCCGAATCCTCAGAGCCCGCGCTCACCACCGGAGCTTTGTGGGCTTCAGGATGCGGCGAGGCCTTCACAACTTGGAGCTCTGCGCGCCGCAACCCCAGACCTGCCGCAAACGCTGCCAAAAAGCCCCACGCGCCGATAAGATCGGCGGCCGCATACGACAGCGCGATTAGCGCCAAGGCAAGGAAGTCATTGGGGCCCGTGTTTGATCGCTCAAATTTGCGCGTGGCAATCGCCACCAACCCGATGCCTCGCCCCGCAAAGTAGCCAAGCGCCAAGGCCGCTGGTATCGCCCACAGCAAACGGTGCAAGGCCCAAACGCCAAGCCACGCACCGGGGCCATCGTGCTGCATCCACATTAGCGCAAGGACAACGAACGGAAATGCCGCGCCGTCGTTAAGTCCTGCCTCACCGGAAAGACCGTAGCGCATGCGATCCAGATCAGACGCGCTGTTCACGGCGATGGCGCTCGCCAGCACAGGATCCGTGGGCGCCAACATCGCCCCCAACAACAAGGCGGACGCCACCCCAAGGCCCAAGGTCAAATGCGCAAAGACGGCGACGCCGCAAATGCACATCAACATCACTGGCCCAGCCAACATCAACGCCGCCCGCCAATGTGCGGAGCGAATAGGAGCCCGCAGCTTCAACCCGCTAATAAACAAGGAAATCGTGACGGCCACCTCTGTCAGCCGTTCAAGCCAAGGCGCAGCGACTTCGAGATCGATGCGCAACCATCCCAGGCCCACTGGCCCCACGGCCACGCCGACGGTCAGATACACCAGCGCGCTGGAGACAAATATCTTCTGCAGAAACGAGGAGCTGAGCGCCATGAACAGCAACAGCGCCCCCACCACACCCAACCCCACGATGAAGCTCACGTGAGCAGCTTAGCGAGCAAAGGGCGGCTTCGGAACCAAATGCGCTGCACTTCGATTGAAGCCACGCCCACGCGACGGAAGGCTTCTGTGACGAAGAGGCGTCGTGGCAGTTGTGCTACTTTGCACCTATGCGCCAACGTAGACGTTTGGTAACTCGCAGCGTGTTCCTTTTGGGCCTTCAGCTCTTGGCCTTTGCAGCCTCTTGCCTAGCTTCCAGCCAAGCTGGTGCCGAAGAGACGCCCGACGTGAGAACGGAGGCACGTGAGCGTTTCAACCGTGGCCTCGCGTTGTTCGATGAAGGCGACAATGCGGGCGCCCTGGCCGAGTTCAAAAAGACCTATCTACTCGTTCCGAACCGCTTGGTGCTCTACAACATAGGGATCGTGTACGCGGCCATGAACCGCCCGGTCGAAGCCACAGACACATTGGAAAAAGTTCTGTCCGATCCTGGCCCTCTCTCAGCGAACAATATCGAGATCGCTAAACGCACGCGCGACGAACAGAGCAAACGGGTTGCCCAACTGGTCGTGGCCACGAACGTCCCCGCGATTATCGAAATCAACGGCGTCGAGGCGGGCCGAAGCACCTCACCCGGCCTCTTAACGACAGTGCGCGTTTCGAGCGGTACGCACCTCGTGGGTGCCTTGGCGGCTGGTCACATGCCTTTGCGCAAAGAAGTCACGTTGGCGGGCGGTTCGCGAGAGTCGGTTTCGTTTGAGCTTGAACCTAGCGAGGTCACGTTGGCACACGTTTTTGTTCGGTCGCCTGTGCCTGGCGCCGAGGTATTTGTGGATGACCAGCGTGTGGGCGTGACGCCCTTGCTTTCGTCGCTTACGGTGAAGCCGGGCAAACGGGTGGTTGAGTTGCGTCGCCCTGGCTACGCGACTGCGAGGCGTGAGATCACGTTAGGTGATGGCGCCAGCGCGGAACTGGCAATGCCCCTTTTGCTTGATCGCGAAGCCGGCGCAGAACAAGGGACGTTGTCACTAGACATCAGTGAGCCCGATGCGTCCATTCGCGTGGATGGCGTTGATTTGGGCGTCTACCGCGCGCCAATAAAGCTTCCTCTCGGTCCGCACACCTTGTTGGTTGAACGCGGCGGCTTTGAGGTTACGAACCGCGTGGTGGAGGTGAAATCGCTCACCGTCGTGAAGGTATCCTTGGCCCCCACCGCCCAGACACGCAGCGCCAGGGCCGAACGTGTGCGCGCGGTGCGGACCTTGGGATGGTCGACCTTGGTTGCGGGTGGCGTGGTAGCTCTTGCGGGGGGCACCTTGGCGGTGGTGGCCCACGCCCGTCATGGTGATGCGCAAGACACCTTGAAGGCAACGCAGTTGACCTTCTTGCCAGGAGCTGTGTGCGATCCCAAGGGCGCCGGCAACCACACCCTGTGCATCTCTGAGTTCAACAAACAATCTCAAGAGGTTGACACCCAAGCCACGCGACGAACGGTGGGCTTGGCGGCCGCGGGGGTCGGCGTGGCCGGCGCGGTGGCGGGGGCGATCCTGCTGTGGCGTAACCCGTTGGCACGGGACACGGGTCCCAGCTTCTCGTGGGCGCCCCGCATCGAGGTCACCCCTAGCTTCGCCGGACTACGAGCCGAGGGGCGCTTTTAAAACGTTACAACGGGGGCGGAACTTTTTGCGCCCGCTGCGTTCTTGCGATGGGTACAATGCGCCGGCACACCGCCCAAACCGCCTAACTTACAGTGAGGATGGAGCACGTCCTCCAGGGGAGAATTTCTCGTGAAACAGAACTTGAACGCTAACCTAACGCTCCGAATTGCGATTGCTGTGGGTGCCGTCGTTGGCGCCTGGGCGGTTTTCTCATGTGGCAGTTCGAGTTCAACGCCGCCCACGGGTACACCCTGCGTGCAAAATAGCGAGTGTAACAATCCCTTGTCATGCTCGTTTGGCACCTGCCACGAAGCGTGCAAGGAGACGCGCGACTGCCCCCTGGGCCAACGGTGTGTGAAGGACGCGTCGAATTTCAATGTGTGCCAGCTCCCTGCCGAACAACGCTGCACATACAATTCGGACTGCAAACAGCCGCTGGTCTGCGCCACGGACTTTCAGTGCCGCAACCAGTGCGTGACGTCGGTGGACTGCACCAAGGGTCAAAGCTGCGTGGAAAGCGTTTGTGCCGATCCAAGCGAAATCGATCCGGTCACGGGCAAGCTGAAGCCCGGTACACCACCTGTCATGACTCCGGTTGACGGCGGTGGCACAGACGCCTTGGCGCCGGGAGCAGATGGCGGCCAGGGGATTGACGCTGGTACAGGCGCCGACGCCGCGATCAACACGCCCGTCCCCGTCGATGCCGTTATCGTCGACAAGCCTCTGGTACGACAAGGCGAGTTGGGTGTCCTAATCACGGTTACAGCGCCCGCCGGTTTGGCAGGGGCGACGGAACCGACGGTTGGTGACTGCCGAGCCACGATTCAGGACGGCAATACGGCCACCTCCGTGACGATTCGGGTGTCATGTCTGCATGGCTCAGCCATCGGTCCGAAAGACCTGTCGTTCAAGACATCGTCTGGAGTCGTAACCAAAGCAGCGGTGCTCTCAGTCACAGCCATCACGGCATCCCCCACCGGCCTAGATACAAACCGCGGAACCACCGCGGAGCCTTACCGCACTTTCAAGAAGGCTCTGTCAGTCGCGGATGCAGGTGACACTATTTCGTTACTTGATGGAACCTACGACAAAGATGGCGGTGAGGATTTCAAAGATCCCATTCCGTCGGGGGTCACAATCGTCGGTCAAAGTGCAGCTGGTACGAAGCTTGTAGGGTTAAGCACGGTAGACGGTTTGGTCCTGAACCAACCGAACGCCTTGTTAACCGTCAAGAACCTCACCGTCAGCTATTTCCGCTACGGTGTTTCCCTGACGAAACCGGCGAAATTGACGTTTGAGAACGTCAAGATCTCGAACGCGCAGTACTACGGTATCTACGTTCAAAACGGGGAGAACGTTGAAATCTCGTTCTCGGGCGACGACAGCGCGATCACCGAAACCGGCTCGTACTCCGCTTACCTTTACGGAAAGAACCTGGTGTTCACGTGGAAGGGCAAAGGCACGATCGGATCGTCAACGACCACGGGGTTTTATCTTTCAGCGGACAAGGGCGCAGTGAACATTGAGGACGCCACGGTGGCCGCCAAGGACGCAACGGGAATCGCCTTCACGGCAACGGGTGCCAGCTCCGACTACAGCGTGATCTTCAACAAAGTCATTTTCACCGGTGGTGTGAACATCGACGGCAAGGAAAAGACCCTTGCCACCTTCACCAAATCAACGGTCAATCGCCCCAACACCGGATCCTACACGGGGCTGGACTTTAATGGTTTGAAGCTCACCGTAACGGATAGCTCGTTTGTAGGCGGCGGAACCAGCGTGGATGTCCGATCGGGCGACGCCACGTTCCGCAACACAAAGTTTCAGGGTTACTATTACTATGGCCTGCGCGCCCTCACTGAAACGAAGACCATCGACCTCGGCACGGCGGCCCAGCCCGGTGCCAATGCCTTCAACCCTGATCCCGCTTACTCAAACAGCTACGCCATCTATGACGCGCGCCCGATGAGCCCGAACAACATCACGGTGAGCGAAACAACCCTATCAGACAGCCCCTTCCCGACGGGTACGTACACGGGCACATTGAACACGCCGAAGCGTTGGTACATACAGGCCGCCAACAATAAGATCATCGTCTACTAACGTGGGCGAACCAAACGATTGACAAAACAAACCGGTATTGAAGAGACTCTTCTGTTTGACGGGAGCGGTTCAGCCACTCCCGCCAAGCAGTCCAGCACGCGGCAGGGCCACGCCGGTGGACACACGCCCATGCCCGCCGCGGCTGACCCGAAATCAAATCCGGTCTTGGCGCCCGGAGCCGATTTGACCAATGGGTTTGTCGTTGCCGAATACGTCGTCGAAGGCGTCCTCGGCCGTGGTGGCATGGGCGCCGTGTATCTGGCGTCACATCCCGTGATTGGCAAACGGGTTGCGATCAAAGTGCTCTCCGCTGCGTTGTCATTCGACCCGGAACTCGTGCGCCGCTTTGTAGATGAGGCTCGCGCGGTAAACAAGATCGGTCACCGCAACATCATCGACATCTTCTCATTCGGTCAGCTGCAGGACGGACGCCAGTACTTCATTATGGAGTACTTGGAGGGCCAGACGTTGGCAGCCCGTCTTGAAGCCGGTCCCATTCCTCCAGGTGAACTCTCGTGGATCGCGGCCCAAGCTTGTAGCGCCTTGGAGGCCGCTCACCGGGAGCACATCGTTCATCGCGACCTCAAGCCTGAAAACTTATGGCTGGCGCGCCCAAAGCACGCCGAGCCCTACTTGAAGGTGTTGGACTTCGGCATCGCAAAGCTAGCTGACAGAGCCGATCCGCTTTCTGCCACCCAGACGGGCACTGTTATGGGAACCCCGCATTTCATGTCGCCGGAGCAGGCGTTGGGGCAAAAAATTGATCACCGCGCCGACATCTATGCGATGGGGGTCGTTCTTTACCAAGCGCTCACACGACGAATGCCATTTGACGGCAACACGTATGCCGAAATCGTTTCGAAGCTACTAACCCAAGACGCACCACCGATCCTGGCAAGTGAGGTGGCTTCAGAGCCGCTACGCCACCTGGTCATGTCGTGTCTCGAAAAAGATGTGAGCCGCAGGCCCGCGTCGGTAGCGGATGTCGGGCAAAAGTTCGCGTCTTTGGCCAGCAACCTCTCGAGCTGGTACAGCCCCAACTCGGCCCAGCCGTTCGCCAGCTCCACGGCGCACTTGCCAAACGTTGCCACCAAAGTGGGTTTTCAAGAAAATGGCGACGAGGTCAGACGCAAGCTCGCCCGCCCTCGTTCGGGCTCCGCTTGGAGGGCGATAGGTGTCATCGCCACTTTGGCGGTCGCGGTTGCCTTGATCATCAGGACCATGGCTACCAAAGCACACGCTCCCAGGGTCAGCTTGCCCCAACCTTCAATCGAATCGGCCCCGGTCCAGCCAACCGCGGCACCGATTGTCGAGCCTCGCGGGCAAGGTGTGCCGCCACCAACCAAGGCGCCGCAGCCACCTGTCGTCGAAAAATTCCCCGAACGGCCGGTCCGCGAGCGCCAAGGTGAGCGCGGGGCGAAAGGCACGCCCGAAAGACCTGCCAAAGAAGACCCGCGTCTGATTCGAGACAATCCCTTCTAAACGGTGCAGAGACCTCGTTGCAGCGTCTCCGCACCACGTTCTTGCCGCCGACTATTGAAAGTCGTTGAAGTAGGGGAGCTTGCTCGCTGTTTGCGCGATCTTGCTCGCGTTGGCCAACAGTTCAGCGGAGGAATCCCAGCGGCCTTCGAGGAATTGTTGGCGCGGCCCCTCCGGCATATCGAAGGGGAACGTCTTGTCGCCACACGTGATCGTCTTGCTGTTGAGATCAACAGTGACCTGCAGCGAGGCAGCGGCTTCAACCGCCGATTGCAGCGCCTCAATCGTGGCTTCCGAAACTGTCGGGCACGGGATGCCAAGCGCGATGCAGTTGCCGTAGAAAATCTCAGCGAAGCTTTCGCCGATGATGACCTTGACGCCCTTGCCCCACCGCATGATCGCTTGTGGGGCGTGTTCACGCGAAGAGCCGCAGCCGAAGTTCTTGTTCACCAACAACACCTGCGCGCCCGCAAACCGCGGTTCATCGTAGGCGTGCGTCTTGCCCGCGGCTTTGAGCTGCAAACGATCGTCCTCAAAGGCGTGGTCGCCCAGGCCTTCGAAGGTGACCGTGCGTAAGAAGCGCGCGGGGATGATGCGATCCGTGTCGATGTCGTTGCCACGCAAGGGCAACGCGTGCCCGCTTAACACTGTTCGTTTCACGTCTTCCATTGTCTTATCCTTCTGGCTGGCAACCACTACGAGATCGAAAACAGTTCCCGCGCGTCGGTGACTTCGCCCTTGATCGCGGCCGCCGCCACCATCGCAGGGCTCATCAACAAGGTACGTCCTGTGGGCGAGCCCTGACGGCCCTTGAAATTTCGGTTCGAGGACGAAGCGCACACCTCGCGCCCTTTGAGCTTGTCGGGATTCATCGCCAAGCACATCGAGCAGCCCGCTTCGCGGAACTCAAAGCCTGCCTCCGTGAACAGCTTGTCATATCCACGCTTCACCATTTCGGCTTGCACCGTTTGTGAGCCAGGTACCACTAGCGCACGCACGCCTTCGGCCACCTTGAATGAACCGCGCTTGAGCAAACGCACCACTTCTTCGAAGTCACTTAGGCGTCCATTGGTGCACGACCCGATAAAGGCAACGTTGATCTTCGTGCCGGCGATGGGTTGCCCCGCGTCGAAAGACATATACTTGTACGCCTCGTCGGCCGACTCTTGCTCATCCGCGGGGAACGCAGACTTCGCAGGGATTGCGTCTTTGACGCCCACAGATTGCCCCGGCGTGATGCCCCAGGTAACCATCGGCTCGATGTCGGCGGCGTTGTATTTCACGACGTCGTCGTAAGCGGCGTCCGCATCGCTGCGCAAGCTGTTCCAATCAGCCACGGCCTTATCCCACGCAGCACCTTTGGGCGCGTAAGGCCGGCCCTTGAGGTATTCGTACGTGGTGTTGTCTGGATTGACGTAGCCACAACGTGCGCCGCCTTCGATGGACATGTTGCACACAGTCATGCGCTCATCCATCGTGAAGTTGTCGAACACATCGCCCGCGTATTCATACGCATAACCCACGCCGCCGTTCACGCCCAGCTTGTTGGTGATGTAGAGCACCACATCTTTCGCATACACGCCGGGACGCAACTTGCCGTTGACCTCGATGCGACGCACTTTGAGTTTGCCCATCGCCAAGGTTTGCGTGGCCAAAACGTCGCGCACTTGCGATGTGCCGATGCCGAACGCGATCGCGCCAAACGCGCCGTGCGTGGACGTGTGAGAATCGCCGCAGCAAATCGTCATGCCTGGTTGGGTTAAGCCTTGCTCAGGGCCAACCACGTGCACGATGCCTTGCTCATGGCGCTCCGGCGCAAAGAAGCGGATGTTGTGCTTCTTCACGTTGCGTTCCAAGTGCACCATCATTTGTTCCGCCAACGAATCCGCGAACGGCCGCAATTGGCTGGTGGTGGGCACGATGTGATCCACAGTCGCGAACGTGCGCTGTGGGTACATCACCTTGAGCCCGCGCTCGTCGATCATGCTGAACGCCTGGGGCGAGGTGACCTCGTGAATCAGGTGCAGGCCCATCAACAGTTGGTATTGCCCCGAAGGCAAACGTGCCACCGTGTGGCGCTCAAACACCTTTTCGTACAGCGTCTTTCCCATTGTCTTCCTTGCTCCCAATTCGCTCTGCATATCGTTCCAAGCGGTCGGCCAACTGCGCAGAGAACCGCGCAAACGCCTTCAAGTCTTGCCTATCCAGATCAGCCCAAATCTCATCAATCGCGCCTTGGCGGCTTTCGCGCAGGCGGCTCATGATCTTCTCTCCCTTGGCTGTCAACACATAGTCGCGTTGCCGGCCATCCCCCTTCGACACTTCTGCAGCAATCAGCCCTTTATCCAACAGTTGTCGCAACGTCTTCGAAACAGCCGCGGCCGAACTTTGGCGCCGGCGCGCAAACATGCTGGGCATGAAGTGCTCCGTGGCGATCTCCTCCAGCACACCCCACTGGTGATCCGTTAAGCCAACCACCCCCGCCAACTGGCTGCGCCGCACGCCAAACGCATCCGCCAACCGCTGCAGACCAGCGATCGCCGTATGGATTTCGTCATGCGCAGTCTTTGCCACAGCTCAATATTTAACCTAGGTTAACGAAAGCGCAAGCTGAAATTTCGCAAGGGGGGGGACCATTTACGCGTCGCCCTGCACCCGCAGCTTCCACAGGCCGATTGCGGCCAAAAGGCAGCCCAAGACAATCACAACGAAACCGGCCGCTCCCAAGCGAAACGCCCAGGCGAAGCCCTCTTCGGCACGCTCACCGGCCGTCTCGTGGTGCTTCATGGGCGAAATCCACCACCTTGCAGGCACCACACCCGCGCGCTTGAGCGCCGCGTAAAGCTTCGCGTGATACACAAACGCGGCCGGGACTCCCACCACAAAGCCCAACGCCGTCAACAGAGCGCCACCGAAGATCAAGCCCTCGCCTGACAGCAACGCAACGATCGCGCCAAACACAATCAGGCCGCCGACGATGCTGACCTCGAACATCGCTGCGCCTCACACCTCAGCGGCCAGCGATCATCATATGCGACACGCGAATGGTCGGGACCTGCACGGAGGAACGTGCGTCTAGATCGTCGCCCAAGGCATCAACGTTTTTCCAAAGGTTGTCAAAGCTTGAAGAGATCGTGACTTCGCTGACGGGAAAGGCGCGTTCGCCGTTCTTGATCCAAAACCCCGAAGCGCCCTGAGAAAAATCTCCCGTCACCGCATTGAATCCAAAGCCCATCAAATGCGTGACATAAAACGCTTCAGGCAACTGCTCAAGCTTCGCCTTCGGCGTGCTGCCCGCGCGTAAGATCAAGTTGGATGTCGTCACGTGCGCGCTGCCACCAATGCCTCGCCCCGCTGACCCCGTCGACACACGGTTGAGTTTGCGAGCGGCGTAGGTATCGCACAAGAAGGTGCGCAGAATTCCCCCGTCAACGATCACATTCGGACGGCTCGCCAGACCCTCACCATCAAAGGGCCGTGAGCCGGGAGCCCGCGGGATCAAGGGATCGTCAACGATGTGAATCAAAGGCGAAGCCACCTCGGTTCCCTCTCGGTCTGCCAAGTACGTGCTCTTACGCCACACTGCCCCGCCAGATGTCACGCCCGCCAATTTCCCCATCAATGACCGGCCCGCTTCAGGAGCGAAGATCACCGGCACCTCGCAGGTGGCCACTTTTTGCGAACCCAATTGAGCAAGCGTGCGATCGGCGGCCGTCTGGCCCACCGATTCAGGCGTCTCCAAGGCCGAAACGAACCGCCCCCCTGTCCACCAGCTGCCGTTGCGCTTTTTGCCGCCTTCGTCGTCAGCCAAGGGCTGCACCACCAACGAAACATACGTGCCGCGGTAGCCGCCCGAAAAACCTGCGGACGTCGCAAACGCGGTGGCGCCCACCACGCGTGAGAACGACGCTCCATCTGAATTGGTGATGCGTTTGTCGCGGGCTTGTGCGGCGGCTTCACCGCGCTTGGTCCATTCCAGCGCCAGTTCCACAGTTAGATTCGGAACTTCGTCGTCCCACAGATCCAAGTCGGGCACGGTGCGCGCCATCACTTCTCGAGCGGGCAACAGCGCGAACGGATCGGGCTCGGCCAGCGAAGCCAGCTCAACGCTCTCGCGCGCCAAGCGGCGCAGGCCTTCTTCGGTGAAGTCCGACGTATACGTCACGGCAGGCCGCTGATCTTTGATGACCCGCAAACCCAAAGCACGGCTACCTGCCTCTTTGATGAGCTCTGGCTCGCCCAAGCGCAACCGCACTTCAAGCTCGGCACCATCGCGCACCATCACTTCAACGCCATCGGCGCCGGCCTCAAGCGCATAGGAGAGCATCTGCTCAGCGGCCCGCTGACAGGCCGCCGCTTCGGGCAATCGTTTGTTCGTGCTCATTGCGCTTTTGTGCCTCCCACAGTGATCTCCGAAATCTTCATCGTGGGATTGCCAATGCCCACAGGCACGCTCTGCCCATCTTTGCCGCACGTCCAAGTGCCGGGCGACAACTGGAAATCGTTGCCCACCATCACCACCTTGCGCAGCACGTCCGGCCCGTTGCCAATCAAGTTCACGCCTTTGAGCGGCGCCGTGAGTTTGCCATCTTCAATGAGATAACTCTCCGTCAACGAAAACACGAAGTCGCCGTTTGAAATGTTCACTTGGCCACCCGAAAAGTGTTTCGCGTAGATGCCCTTCTTAACCGAACGGATGATGTCACCCGGTTCATCTTGGCCCGCCATCATCAATGTGTTCGTCATGCGGGGCAGCGGTTCATGTCGGAAGCTTTCGCGCCGGCCGTTGCCCGAGGCTTGGGTGCCGAAGTGCTTCGACGAAATGCGATCCTGCATGTACGCCACCAGCTTGCCGTTTTCGATGAGCACATTGCGCCTACCGGGGTTGCCTTCGTCATCCACGTTGATTGAACCACGCGCGTTCATCAAGGTGCCGTCGTCCACCACGGTCACCAAAGGAGAAGCCACGGACTGGCCGATCATGTCGGTATAGTTCGATGTCTTCTTGCGGTTGAAGTCTGCCTCCAGGCCATGACCCACCGCCTCGTGCAACAAAATTCCTGATTCGCCCGGGCCCAGCACCACTTCCATCGGCCCCGCCGGCGCGTCCTCGGCCTTGAGCATCGCGATGGCCAAGCGCGCCGCTTCGGTGCCGTGTTCGCTCGGACTTTGGCCCTCAATGCGAAACAGCTCCATCCCGCGGCGCGCGGCTCCCGCCGAACGCCCCGTTTGCCGTTGTCCCCCTTCTTCAGCCACCGCACCCACTGTGAAGCGGATCATCGGTTGAAAATCGCGCGCGATCTTTCCATCTGAGGTGACCACAAGAACGTCCTTAAGGCTCTCGCCCCATCCAACCTCCACGCGCACAATCCTCGGGTCATAAGCACGAGCCGCGCGATCGGCCTGCCGCAACATCTCGACCTTCTCGGCGCCCGGTCGATCCCAAGGTGCCTCGTTGATCTTGTACAGATCGAGCCCCGACACGCGCGTCAAAGCCACGGGCCCAGCACCGCCGCCCGCCGCCGCGATCCGCCCCGCGGTGCGAGCGGCTTCCAGCATGCGATCTTCAGCCAGCTCTTCGGTGTAAGCGTAACCTGTGGAGTCGCCTTTCAGTACGCGAACGCCCAACCCCAACGTCACGCCCTTGCCAACGCTTTTGACCTGGCCGTCTTCGAAGCCGAAATGGGCTCCCGCCGCGTATTCAAAATAAAGGTCCGCGTAATCAGCGCCGCCTTCGAGGGCTGCAGCCAACAAACGTTCCGCGAGTTTGGCATCGATCTGATCGAGGGGAGAAGTCGCGATGGCAGCCATTGTGCTTATGATGCTCCAAGCGCCGGGATGGTTCTTCCCAAACGTGCGCCGGCCCGCCCGCGGGAAATAAGAACGCCGTCCGCGGCCCGAGGTCATCTAGTGGGCACACGCGAACGGCGTTACAAAAAGGCGTCAAGCGAACAGACTACGGGCGCTCAGGCGGCAGGTCGAGCTCCACGTCCTTGTTGGTGCGCAGCTTCTGGAGCCCACGCACCTCGACCTGACGAATGCGCTCGCGGGTCAGATTCATGATGGCGCCCACCTCTTCCAAAGTGGTGCCGCCACGATCCGCCACGTCAAGGGCGCACGTCTCAGGCATTTCCCACACCTCTAGATGAGGGAAGTTCAGCTTGATGGCGCCACTTTCCGGATTCACGTCCAGGTATAAGTGATGACCACAGCTTACGAACGGGCAAGGCCGGGGCATGGTCAAGCATTGTTCGCGCGTGTGGGGCCGCTCCACCTCTTCTGGGTAGGGCAGCGTTTCTGAGAGAACCTTTTCTTCTTTCGTCAGGTAACGACGCGCAATGGTCCGTGAACGAACCCTGCCATCATCATCTGGACGTACTTTCCTTCGCAAGCGAGCCACCTCCGGTTGCGGTGTGGCATCGTCGGGCTCGGTGTAAACCTTAAGCCTAACCTTGGAGTCCTGTGATTTTGCGTTTGCTGTGACCTCGTCCATATCCATGTCGCTTTTCGCCTTTTTCTGGTGGCAGTCAGGCACCACCTAGAACAAATCCGCCCCGCCCCCGACGGCAGTGCCAGAGTCCTCGTCTGGCATTGACAACCTGTGCTCGAGGTCCGCGATCCGGCGTACCAAGTCGGACGCCGCTTTCCGGGCCTCTGAAATTTCTTTCTCCAGCGATTGCCGACGTGCGGTCGGCAAGTTCGCGTCGCGGGCTTCACGCTCGAAGCCCGAAATAAGTTCGCGCAAGCTCACTTCCACCGCATCGATGTCGTCCTTAAAGCGAACGAACGCTCGCTGGATGTCTTCGATGGTGTGGTTGTCCGCCATCATCTTTTTCACCACGTTCACGCGGCGAACGACGTTCGACGGATAAATCCCCATCGAACCCATGTGTTTGCCTTTACGCCCCACGCGCACGGAACGAGGCAAGAGGCCCAGTTGAACGTACTTGCGAAGTGTGGCCTCGGAGAACCGAACGCCACGCGACTCAAACACATCGACGATTTGGCGCGACGTCAATCCGCCCGGCCACATGCGTTCGATCTCCTGCAACTCGGGCTCTTCCAAAACGGCCGACACCCGCGCGACGGCGGGCTTCGGCAGCGTTTCTTGCAGCTCGAGTGCCTGAGTTCTCTTCATTGGACGGCACTCAATGTACTCTACTGAATAGATTTCACTCAATCGAAAAGCGCGGAGAAAATACGAGGCAATTTGTTCAGGTGAAGCGGTGTGCGCACACACGCTGAAGAAGCGCAAAAACGCACAAAAACCGCGACAAAGGCGCCTGTGGACAAAGCGCCGACGTGGGCCTTCAGAACGCGCTTCTGCAACAATCCGGCAACAGCGCTCGCACCGTCGGACCGGCCCCAGCCTTCACGTCAGAGCGCAAAACCCGCGGACACCACATCGTGGCGCACAGACGGGCGTGAATCAGCGGACGTCGATGGTAAGCAGGGTTGGCTCGTCCATGGGCGCAGGGTGCGCGGGCAGATACTTCCAGTACTTCTTTAGCCAACGTTGCGGCCCTCGGTCCACGCACCCAGCCGCGCGTTGCCCGGGGTCACAATAAAAACGCACGTGCATGTGATCGTCGTGCGGCGCTGAATCGCCGGGTTGTCGCAACAGTTCCAGGGCCTTTGCGACGAGGTCGGGCGGCTCGCCCTCGCGGACGGCCTGGGCCACCACCATGGCAGCCAGGTCTTTTTGAATGAAAACCCACTGCACCTGCACGGCAGGGTCAGTCAACCACGCCCGAACGAGGGCCCACGAGCGCTTCACATCGAACGTAGCCTTGGGGATGGGTCGCTTAGGGGGCTTCTGCCCAAACGGGGGAGACCACGCCACCGCTTGCCCTCGGCTGTTGAACTTCAACATCGCTTCGCCCGCTGGCAACGGCCGCCCTTCGCCATCAAGGGCGTAAAAGAAAACATCCACGTCACGCCCGCTGCGATGCGAGCCATGTCCCGCCGCCGCGCCCCCACCCTTGCGGGCAATGTCGCCCAACGGCGCAACACTGCCGGGGTAAAGGCGATTCACCAAAGCAAACGAACGGACGAGCGCCTCCTGTATCTGCGGTGTGGTGTAAAGCGCGTTGCGAACGCGCCAAGCGCTGGGCACGGCGTATCCGTCGCCGTCTGGTGGCAGGCTGCCTCGGCTGAACAGCAGGCCCGTGCCGTGATCGCCATACGACAAGGGCTCGCCTGGCAAGCGCGCAAAAACGCCGGTACATCCAGCGGTGCAGCACACGGCGAAAGCGGCGATCAACAACCTCACCCCTTAAGAATCCCGCGCGGCGGGCCAGAACGCAAAACGCCGCACAGAGAGCGCGGCGTTCTAGACCTGAATTTAGGCGGCGAACTTATCCGTACGCCTTTTCCAAACGTTCCTGGTCCTCCTTGCAGCGAATGCAGAGGGTGGTTTCCAACCGGGCCTCCAGGCGCTTTGGCGAGATCGGTTCATCGCACTCCTCACAAATTCCAAACGTCCCGTTGTCGATGCGTTCGATGGCTTCGTCGATCTTCGTCAGGTAATGCTTCTCGCGCCCGCGTAAGCGAAAGTTGAACGCGTGCAGGTATTCGGACGAGGCCAAATCCATTTCGTCGGCCAAATCGTCGGAGTCGAGCGTCATGTCTTCGTTCAGCGTCCGTTGCGCCGTCTTCAAGATCTCTTTGCGTCGGCTCTCAAGAATGTCTCGCCATTTCTTGAGATCCTTCTTCTTCAGCTGGGTGCCTTCCATCGTGAGATTCCCCCTGGCAAGGTCACATTCCGGGACGTGCCCGGCATGGGCCCTATGTGGTTGCAGCACAAATCAAACCCGCCTCAAGCCAGAACTCCCTTGGCCTCGATTTGGTTCCTTGGGGCGCCAATTTTATCGCGAGTGGCCCTGTGTGGAACCATTTTCTTCATCGCCTGCCCCCAAAGCCTCAACAGAACCAAGACAAAACCAAGACAGAAAACCCGAACAGAAAACGACACTTGCTTGACAGAAAATTAAATCGGTGACTAAATGTGCGCGACCGTATTACACAGTGCTGATTCCTTACTGAGGGGAGCTCAATGGCCGGGTCCGATAAGAGGAAACAAAGTCTCTACTTCCCTGAAGAAATGCTGAAGGAGATACAGGAAGAAGCAGCGCGCCAAGATAGGTCGCTGTCCTGGATCGTTCAGAAAGCATGGAAGATTTCCCGCAAGGAAATCATGAAGTATCCATCGGTTAACGAGTTCCCAGGGGAAGACGACGAACGCGGCGCCAACGAGTGACGTTGGTGGTTCGATCGTAAACACACCGAAAGAAAGCTCGGGGCGGTTCTGACCAAAAGTCGAACCGCCCGTTGCTTTTGTGCGCCGGGTCTGGGAATGATGCGTGCAGAGTTCCCTTAAAAACCACGCATGTCCGAATACCTCTTCGTTACCGAAAAAGTTGCCCCCTTGGGCCGAACCGAAGCCGCGAAAAGCGCGTGGGGTTTGGCGCGTGGGCTGCTCGAGTTAAAACACCGAGTCACCATTTTAACCATCGCCACGGGTGTCGAGGCCTCGGCCCTGCCCGGTTTGGCCAAGCGCTTACGCAAAGCGCGCGTGGAAACCGCCGAGGGCCCCGTGGAATTGGCGCTGTACGAAGGCAACTTTTCTGCCTCGGATCCCCAGCTCCTGGTTTTAGAAAGCGACAGCACCAGCCCTGGCGAACGCGCTTTGCAGCTGGGTGGCGCCGCGGTTTCGCTGTTTCAGGACGGGCTGCTTAAGCCAGAAGTTGTGATCGGTTGGGGTGAAGCTTCCGTTGTGGCGATGGCACGCCTCACCGCCGCCGCAAAGCTATTCGTTCTGCCCACGGGCGAAACCACGGGCCGTTTCTCGCCGGCAGAGGCCAAAACCGTGGGTTTGTCAGCGGCCGATTCGCCGGCGCTCGCGTCGTTTGGCGTCTCTGCCGCTCAGGCCGTGCTCGCGCCCAGCCGCGCGGCGGCCCGCAAGCTTGAGGCTGCGCCCGAACTGGCAACGCGGCCCTCGGACGAACCCATCATCGCCTTGCAATTCGGCTGCGATGAGCCCCCGTTCGACCCAGCCGCCGATCCCGCGTTGCCCACACCGTTTGACGCCGCGAAACCGCAGGGCAAAAACGACGCTCGCAAGGCGTTGCTGAAGCGGTTGTCTGTGAGCGTGGACGCACGTTGGCCGGTGCTCTCGACAGGGCCGCGCTTGGAAGGCCCAGGCGGCAAAGCCTTGGTTGACGCCTTGCCGTTGATCACAAAACGCGACTGCTTCGTGATTTTGCCCGCGCTCGGCGAAAAGGCGTTGGTTGAGCGGGCCTCGGTATTCGCGATCGAGCACCCCACCAAGATCGCCATGGTGGCGGACGCCCAAGACGAAGACATTCGTCTTATGATGGCCGCATCAGACGCGTGGTGGTTGCTTGACGACACAGACCTCATCGGCAGGTCGGCGGGCCGGCCATTACGCTATGGGGCCCTCCCCTTGATTCCGGTGCATTCCGCCGCGCATGACTTCTTGGTGGAATGGGACAGCTTGTCGCTAACGGGAAATGCGTTGTTCTACAAAGAGCTCACCGCCGATGAGCTGTCTGCCACGGTCGCGCGCGTGGCGGCTCTAAGAGCGGATCCCTCAGTGTGGGCGGCGCTCGTTGGACGATTGCTGGCAACGGCGCCCTCGTGGAAAAAGGCGGCCAGCCTGCTTGACCATTTAAAAACGGCGGCAGCGCAAGAGGCCGATTTGCAGGCCGCCACCAGCTGACGTGGCTTCGTTTTGCTATGGCGTTTGGCGAAGTTGGGACACAGCCATCAATAGCGTTCGGTGACGCGCACGCCAAAGGTGCCGTCAACGTTCACGAGCGCGCCCTTGGCCACGGGACGGCCTGCGACGCTCAAGGTAATCGTGCCTTTCGCGGCCGTGCCCAACGTGAAAACTTCTCCCTGCTCGAGGCCGGCCAGTTCAGCGCCGGTTAAGACAAGACGCCCGATTTCGGCCACCACTTCGACGGGGGTGGTGGCCAGCGCCTGCGCGAGCGAGGCAGAAGGCGCATCTTGCGCGGGGGCGCTGCCAACGGAGCTCATCTCAACTGTGCTGCTCATGGAAGAGCCAGCCTTCCACGCCGGGACCGCGGTTGTCAAAGTGGTGTGCGGTTCAATGGTGACATCGACCGGAGCGAACGGCCCCGTGAGACGTAAAACTGATGGCTCTAGCGAAGCCGGTGCCGCGAAAGCGCCCACGACGAGGCGCGCCTCGCGCGGCCACGCAGTTGGCATGGCGATGCCGTCGAACACAAGCGCGTCGCCCGGTTCCAAAGTCGCGAAGCTTGCGCGATCGATTTGCGTCCGGGCTAGCTCAACCGCCACCGGGAAAGGGACGCGCGACAGGTTCGACCACAACGTTGCCCCCGTATCGAACCAGGACCATGGCAAAAACAGACGCGCCCAGCCGGCGTGAGGCGAACCCGGCGTTGGGCCCTGCGGTGAGTAAATGAGATCGAGCTCCACTTGCAAATCAAGCCTCAGGGGTACCGCGTCTGGTGGATCGACCGCCACGGCCAAAGGGGCACCTGCATGATCCAAGACGACCGCCACCAACGCGCCGATCGCCCCGCGCTCACCGGGCGACAGCATGCGCGACATGGGCAGATTCGAAGGCGTTCCCAGCAAATGCCCCGCCACCGCCACTGCAAATCGTGCATCAACGTCGAGGCGACCGTGGCGGCCACCGCGCCACAGAGCGAACGACTCACACGTGCCAACACCCGCCGTGGTCTGGCTTTCAACGGGGGCCAGGGCTGACACAGATAGCCGCAGCTCGCCCAGACCAGCGCACGGCACGGTCATGGGACCGTGTGGCCAAGCCGCCCGAGCCCGTGCCATTTGCCGGCTGGCCCACGGGCGGCCGGTAAAGTCGGTTTCAACGTCAGACGGCGTGATTTCGGTAAGCAGAGTCATGAAGAAGCGCCGCGCGCACGTAACAAGGGCCGCATTTGCTGGCCGGGGGCCACGAATGTCAAGCGGTGACGCAACCGAATGGGATGATATATGAAACCACCGTCAACACGTGGAATCATACGGGCACACCAGCTGTGGCGAGGCATAGCGCGTGGTATTGGTGGTTTCCTCGCGAACAATTCGGCTATATTTGAGTAAACGTGTCTAACTGTAAGTCTCCAAACGCCACGAATTTAGGCTGTAGGCAAGTCGTAGACTACGCGCTTGACTATCTCGATGGCGCGCTGCCGACGGCGGAGAGCAGCCACTTCCGGGAGCATTTGGACGCCTGCCCCGAATGTGTGGCGTTCTTCGAGACTTACCGGCGCACCCCCGAAGTGTCGCGCGAGTGTTTCGCAGTGAAGATGCCGGAGCGAGTGAAAGCCGCGGTTATGTCGTTTCTACGAAGCCGCTGCGGGAGCTAGGCGGTGAATCGGTCAGCCGCGCTGGCCGTGATGGTGTCGATGCTATTGGCTCGGCCAAGCAGCGGTCACGCCGCGAGCGATGACTTGGACGCCAAGGCATGGATGTCAGCAGCGTTCGCCAAGTTGACGAGCGGGTCACGCGCGTCACCAAGTGACATGGCGGGGCTGGAGCAACAAGCCCGCCGGCGACGCAGTCTTACGGAGCTGCAACAGCTGCTTGAGAAGCGAGTGAAGTTAGCGCCGGAAGACCGGGTCGCATGGGGCTCCCTGGCGCGCGTGCAGGCGTTGCGCGGAAGTTTTGAGGAAGCACGCGCATCCATGCACAAGGCACAACTCACGTCGCTGGCAGGTTTGCCTGACGTGCAGGAAGCGTTCTCCCCAGGCTCGTCGCAAACGCCACCCAAACCACCGCCGCGCACGGCTGCCGATTTCACGCGCTTGGCCGAAGAGCGATTGGCCAGCGGAGACGATCTGCAAGCACAACAGCTTTTCAGCAAGGCGCTGGCCATTGATGCTTCGTTCGCACCCGCGCGTTTGGGAATAGGAGAAATGCATCACCGCCAAGGTCGCCGTGGCTTGGCTGAAAAAGCGTGGATAGAGTTGACGTCACGTATTTCACCGCGGTGGCGAGGTCAGCTGACACTGGCCGACGTCTTGTTCTCACACGACATGATCACCGAAGCGCAAACGACGCTCAACGCTGTCACCGCGATACCGCAACACGCAGCGCCTGAGCTTTGGCAGCTGCGTGCCAAGGTGGCGGCCAAGCGAGACGACGTTCCTGCGGCGGTAAAATGGTGGACTCAAGTGATCGCAGCTGCTCCCACGGAAGCACCGGCTGAATACGCACGCCTGCAGTTGCTTGCGTTGGTGCAAGCGGCCAAACCCGCGCAGCAGAAGCAAGCGCTAGACATCATTGGAAGCGACACAAGCGCGGATGTGGTGGCGCGAAGTGTAATGCTGGCACGTGTGCAGGCCGCTTTGAACGCGCCTGACAAAGCGTTGGCCCTGCTTGAAGCAATACAAGCGCCCTCGGATATGCGTGTGTTGCGCGCAGCGCTTGAGGTGTTCGCGGCGGGCAACCGTGTGGCGGAGGCCTTGAGGTGGCTTGCCCGATTCGAACGTGAAGCGGTCACGGTGTCCGCGGCCCAACGAGCCACCCTGCTGCTGGAAATGAGCCGACTTGAACGCAAGCGCGGAGACTTGCAAAGCGCCGAAGCCAGGGCCGAGCAAGCGCTTGGGCTCGTCAGCGAACCTCGCATCGTGCGCGAATACGCGGCGATCGCGGAACTGCGAGTTGCCGAAGATGCCCATGCGCTCACGCGCGCGGAACAGGCATTGGCCAACGATCCGCAAAGCCAGCGTTCATGGGCGGAGTTTTTATTGCGCCACGGCCATCTTACGAACTTATGGGCTTCGGGGGCGGATCTCAGTGCGGTGCCAAATCTTTTGGAGCTCTGTTCGGTGAACGATTGTTTGCTCCCTCTTGAGCAGTGGTGCGCGGCCGAAGCGCCCCCCACAGAAGAGGCCGACGACTTGCACATCGCGGTGGTCGCACGCTGGCACCGGCTGAAAGCGTCGCACACCATTGAAGGCGCGCCTGCGTGGGATGCCGTGGCCGACGCGACAGTGGCACCCTTGCAACGCACATTCGCGCGCGCCTCTGCACCAGGTGCGCTGGCTCTTCAACTTGCGGGGCAACTGCAGCGCAAAGAACTAATCGAGCCGCTTGTTCATTACGTTCCCCGAGCGCTCATCGCGAAGCAGTATGAGCAGGCCGCATTCGCGCTACTCTCTTTGGGATCACTGAAGGCGTTGCAGGTGTTCGACAAGTCCATCTGGGAACCGGCTTTGCAAAGTGGCGCTGACCGGCGGGTAACGCGTGCCATGCTGTGGGCGATCGGCGCGGTTCACAACCCAGGAGCAGACCGGAAAGCCCGTGCGGCCGAGCTCCCGTCAGCGCTGGTGCGGCTCGCCGACAGCGCCGAGGGAGAGCTTAAGCCCTTCGTCCTTTGGGCGCTGCGTGCGTTTGCTGATCAAGCGGTCATCGAGCGTTTGCAGCACACCTTCAAGGATCCCAGCCAACCGCAAGTGACGGCGGCGATGGCGCTCGATTCTTGGTTGTCGCTTCGCGGGGCCGGTGCAGCGGCCGATCTTGGGTTCGGCCGCGACGCCCAGCTGCCGTACCTATTTGTCACGGCCCAAGCTTCGGCTGCCGAATTCGCGACCGGCAGGTGCACGCTGTGGCACCTGGCCCTGCGATCCGCAACGCCCACCAGCGAGGCCGCCTTGGGAGTGTTGTTGGGCGCGACAGAGAAGACCGCCCCAACGCTTCGGCAACTCGAGGCGTGGCCGGCGCGCCAGGTCGGTGCAGAAGGCCCCGCCGCACGCGCGTGGGATGGCGAGGCCGTGCAAGCCGCCATGGCAAGGGATGCGTTTTGGACGGCGTGCCGCCCGGCGGCCTTTGCGAAAGACGTTGATTCCCTGTCGGTCACCCGGGCCGCCATCCGGATGGCGGCGGCGTGGAGACAACAGGACCGGGTTGCGACTGACGCCGCTGACTTGGCCGCCCTCGAAAAGACCGCCCTTTGGGGGCCTGCCTGTGCCCGTGCACCAACGATCTATTTGAAGGACGCCTGGGGTGCGCCTGTTTCGCCCCTGGAGTTAGAACGCGCGTTGGAGACGGACGAAGCGGCCGCGTGCGGATCCTCCACCTTGGTTCGGTGGTTGCGGCCGGCCGTGCGTCGAGTCACCTCAACGGGAGGAAAACACCGTAACGATGTCTGCCAGTGCCTCCTGACACCCGCCGCAAAGAACGGCGCCATCAGGGACGCTTTGCGGGCGGATGTCGTTGGCGCTTGCCCTTAGAGCCGGCGAAGCAAACGGAACGCAGCGCGGCGGGCCGCTATTGACAGGGGCCAAATCCGATGGAAAATCCAGCGTTAAGAATGTCCATTGGCCTGGTCTGCCCTTCCTGTGACGCACTACTAGCCCTTGGCGTCACTTCGTGTTTTCATTGCGGGGCATCCATCGGAACGGGAGCGGGCCACTTTGGCGTGCCTGTTGCTAGTACCAACGCCCGTGGAATAGCGGAAACCTCGCCCATGTCAGTCAAGATTTGCCCGAGCTGTGGACACGAAGTGCCTGTCACCGATCGCTTTTGCGGTCAGTGTGGAAACCGCATGGACGACGTGCCGGTGGCACCCGTTCCGCATCTGGCTTCAGGTGGGAAGACCATGTTCTTCTCGGGCGTGCAGGCGCCGGGTCGCGCGAAGCTGATATTGGTGCGTGGCGATATTCCCGACGGTGTTTCGTATCAGCTCAACGGCACAGAGCACATTGCCGGACGCGAAGAAGGCGCGATTTTGTTTCCCGAGGATTCGCTGCTGTCGCCACGGCACGCGAATTTTTTCTACAAAGAAAACCGTCTGTTTGTGCGAGACGAAGAGTCGGTCAACGGCGTGTTCATGCGCATCAAGCAGCCGGTGCCGCTTGATTCAGGGTCGGTCTTCCTGGTGGGCGAGCAGCTGCTGGAAGTTGAAGCCGTGGCGCCTGACATGGGGCCGCAACCAGACGCCGAAGGCACATACTTTTACGCCAGCCCCCGCCGCGCCTCGAAGATCAAATTGATTCAGCGCCTGCGCGGTGGCGACATCGGTTTGATTTATCGCGCCCGCGAAGACAAGTTGACGATCGGGCGCGAACACTGCGACGTGAATTTTCCCGACGACCCTTTTATCTCGGGCCACCACGCAGAGCTGACCACGGGATCAGATGGCTCGTTCCTGCTTAAAGACATGGGATCAAAGAACGGCACCTTCACGCGCATCACCGATGAAGTGCAACTGCAACATGGGGACTACGTCTTCATAGGGCAACAACTGCTTCGCGTGGAGATCTCGTAGTATGGCCATGGCATATCTGTTCGCGAATCGGCGCACGTCTGGGGGGCTCAAGTGATCGTCTGTCCAAGCTGCGGCAAAGAAAATCAGGACCACTACAAGTTCTGCCTTGGCTGTGGCGCCAAAATGCCAGCGCGTGCGGCCACCGGCACACAATCGCCCACGGCAGCGCCTGCGCCCGCTTCCAACACCAGCTTGCCGCGGGCACCTGTGGCGGGCATCGCACCTCAGCGTGCCGGCACCGGAGCACTGGCAGCGGCGCGCGGATACACGCCGCCCCCCATGGCGCCTCCAAGCGGTCCCACGCCGGCGCCCGTGGCTTACAGCCCCACGATCTTGCCCTCGCCTCCTGTGGCCGCACCTATGCCCTCCCCAGGCAGTGCGCCTTCCGGCCCAGGCGGCGCCCCCTCGGTTCCCGGCCCCACAGGCGGCACCACCGATTGTCCCAGTTGCGGTGCGCCCATTCAGGCCGGCAAGGCGTTCTGTGGGCGCTGCGGCTACCGATTGAGGCCCCCGTCAAGCCCTGGCCCGGCCCCGGCATCTCTACCCGCGGCACCTGTGGCTGCGAAGCCGGCCGCGGCTGCGGTACCTCGAACGATGTTCATGGCAGTACCTGTCAAAACGGTGCCACAGGGTCACCTTACGTTGATCCGTCCCGATGGCTCCGAAGGCGGGCAACACCCCATCGCCGCCGGGGAGAACCTGGTTGGCCGTGGTCAGGGCTCGCTGTTCGATGCCGACCCTTATCTATCGCCTCGTCACGCTGAGTTCCTGCTCGGTCCCACGGGGCTCACGGTTCGTGATCTCAAGAGCCTCAACGGTGTTTTCGTGAAGCTAACCGAAGAGGAATCTTTGGGCTCGGGCAGCATCTTCCGCATTGGCCAAGAGCTGCTGCGTTTCGATGTGATCGCACCGCCTGAGCCGCTTGAGGACGGAACTGAAATCATCGGCACGCCCAACCCCGGTTATTGGGGCCGTATCTCCGTGATCGTCGGGCGCGACGTTGATGGGCCCGCTTTCCCTATCTTCGAGGAGGCCATCGTGCTTGGCCGCGAGCGCGGCGACATCTTGTTCCCCGAAGACGGCTACGTTTCAGCCACCCACGCGCGCATCTCGGTGCGCGACGGCATGGTTTATTTGCAAGACCTCGGATCGTCCAACGGCACGTTCGTGCGCTTGGAGGCCAGCCGAGAAATTCCTTCGGGCAGCTTGTTGCTGATGGGGCAACAGTTGTTCCGCGTCACGTTCAAGATCTAAACCGCACACGCACAACAAAAGCGGCTCACCTCTGTTTGAGAGGAGGCCGCTTCTGCCGTTTTAGGCCGCGTTACTTCACTTGCTGCGTCTTCAGGTACGCTTCGCGCACTTTCGAGGCGTCTTGCGGCTCGATGAAGCGAAAGCCGTTCGGGATTGTGAAGGCCTTGCCGTCATTGAGAATCACGGTGACTTCCGTGGGACCGCGATCGCTTGGAGGTGTGGTTACGTTGATCGCCGACGTCGAAGCAATGACGACGCCTTCGGCACGTTTGCGACCAAAGCGAACCTCGGCGGTGGTTTGACCGGGTTCGAAGCCAGAGCCAATGATCGTGACCTGGTCACCACCCGAGGTGGTTCCATTGTCGGGCTCGATGCGAACCACGGTGACAGGGCCACCTTTTCTCTCGCAAGCCACGGTTGACAAGGACACGAAGGCGAGAGCAGCCAACGAGAAACAACGAAAGGCGCGGGTCATGTACTCCTCCAAGAGCTGACGGGAGGACCACGATAGACGCCTTCCCGCTACCAGGTCAACGGGCACCGTGATCTGAAGCAAAAAAGGCCGCTTCAGCCTGCAGCGCCGGCCGCCATCCTTGACACGGGTTGCCCGCGTGGCAGTCACCACAAGGACGAATGGCGACCGATCCCACTGCACACGCGCCTTTGCGCGAGGCCATCGCGCAACTTGCGGCCATCGCCACGGAATCGAGGGCAAAGGGTCAAACCTCTGTCGCCCGGGTGGTGGGAGCCGAGGGCGCGTTAGGCGTTGCGCTGGCCATCGAGGCGTGGCGGAGATGGGCACCCGATGCGCCCTTCGTTTATGTCACCGCCAACGACGAGACCGCGGAGACGCGCGCCGCCGAACTACGGTTCTTTTTGGAGGGCAGTGACGCGAAGACCGAGGCCGCCGAACCCGCGGCGCCCGAGGATCTGTGGACGGCGCAGGTGGCGGAGCTGCCAGCGCTCGAAGCTTCGCCTTACGCAGAGATGCAACCCGATCGGCGCACGATCATGCGTCGCCTCGCCCTGAAATACCGCTTGATGACAGGAATGGCGCCCGCGGCCATCGTGGCCTCCCCTGCAGCCTTGTTCCGTCGTGTGATGGCCAAGGACGCGTTGGCGCCGCTCGCGGTTATTTGCCGCACCGGCACCTCATGTGACCGCGAGGCGCTTGTGGCCGCCCTTACACGAGCAGGTTACAGCCGCGCGCCCTTGGTGGAAGATCCCGGCACATTCACCGTGCGCGGCGCGGTGATGGACGTGTTTCCGCCGGTGTACCGCCATCCCATTCGAATCGAGTTCTTCGGCGACGACATCGAATCCATCCGCAGCTACGACCCAGGCACACAACGCACGCTGCGATCGTTGGATGAGCTCCACATTCATCCCGTCAAAGAAACCCTACTGACAGAGGGGGCCGACCCGAAGGCCGTGATTTTGGCGGCGGCGGACGCCGTGAACCACCCCTCATCCAAGACGCGGCTGCTGATCGAACAAGTGGAACAGGGCGTGGATTTTTTCGGCGTGGAAGCGCTGATGCCTGCGTTTCACAAGCGTCTCGAATCGTTTTTCAGTTATCTGCCCGCCCACACGTTGATTGTGGTGGAAGATCCAGACGCTGTGGACAACGAAGCGCGCCGCAACCTCACGCGGTTGCGCACAAGCGCGGAACACCGTCGCGCCGAACACCGTCTGGCACTGGATCCAGAAGCCTTCTTTTTGAACGAAGACGAAATCCACGCCGTATTTCACACGCACCCGCGCGTGGATTTGTTGGCGCTGGACATCGTCAGCAGCGAAGCGCCAACGTCGCTCCTGATTCGCGTTCACAGTGAATCACAAACCGCTTTGCGCGCGGAGCTGCAGCAAAGCCGGTCCGCGCACGGCGATGCGGAGATCGGCACGGCGCTGCGGGCTCGTTTGCAGCAATGGCTGCAAGACGATCAACGCGTATTCATGGTGGCGCCCGGCCGGGGCCACGCCGAACGATTGAGTGCTGTGCTGCGGGCGTTGGACATCAACGTGGCAATGCCGAAGCGCGGGCACACGGTTGAGCACAGCATACAGGCCTGGTTGCAAACACCCGGGGGCAACCACGTGCACATGGTGTGGGGGCCACTGACACGCGGGTTCAGGTTGCCCAACGATCACGTTGTGGTCGTCACCGAAGAGGATGTTTTCGGGCCGAAATCACACCGCAGGCCTGAACAACGGCGATCCGACGGCTTCGGTGATCTAGGAGCGCTGGTTGTGGGCGACGCGATCGTTCACGACGAACACGGCGTAGGCCGATACCTTGGGCTCAAAACGCTGGAGCTGCGCGGGGTCAAACAAGACTTCCTGCAGCTTGAGTACGATGGCGGCACAATCTACCTGCCGGTCTACCGCCTGGCCTCGGTGCGCAGGTATGTCGGCTCCGGCGGGCCCACAAACGAGACCGTAAAACTTGATAAGCTGGGCGGCAAAACCTGGCAGGACAAACGCCGCCGCGTTTCGGCCGAAGCGCGCAAGGTGGCCGAAGAGCTGTTGCAGCTTTATGCCCAGCGCAAGGCGCTTCCTGGGTTGGCGTTCCCGGCGCCTGACGCCGTTTTTCAGGAGTTTGAAGAATCGTTCCCGTTCGAGGAAACGGTGGATCAAGCGAAGGCGATCGAAGCGGTCTTGCAAGACATGCAAGCCCCCTCACCGATGGATAGATTGGTGTGCGGCGACGTCGGCTATGGAAAAACTGAAGTGGCGTTGCGAGCCACTCTTTTGGCCGTGCTTGGCGGTAAGCAGGTGGCGGTGTTGGCGCCCACAACGGTGTTGGCCGAGCAGCACTTTCTTACGTTCTCAGAGCGCATGAAAGATTTCCCTGTGCGCGTCGGCTCGCTGTCGCGCTTTCGTACCAAAGCGGAGCAAAGCAACACGCTGGCGGCGCTCGCCGCAGGCCAACTGGACGTGGCCATCGGCACGCATCGTTTGCTTTCGCAAGACGTGCGCTTTCGTGATCTGGGTTTGCTGGTGATCGATGAGGAGCAGCGCTTTGGCGTTGTTCATAAAGAACGTTTGCGGAAAATTCGCACCCAGGTGGATGTGCTCACGCTGACCGCCACGCCCATCCCCCGGACGATGCAAATGGCGATGGGCGGGTTGCGAGAGATCTCGATCATCGCCACGCCCCCCGCGGATCGTTTGGCGATCCGAACCTTCGTGTGCCACTTCGATCAGGCGCTGTTGGCCGACGCCATCACGCGCGAGTTGGCGCGTGGCGGTCAAGTGTTCTTCGTTCACAACCGCGTGCAAGATCTGCAAAAGTGGGTGGACGAGATTCGACGCCTGGCACCGACCGCCAAGGTGGCGATGGGCCACGGCCAAATGAACGAGGCCGAGCTTGAACGGGTGATGTTGGATTTCGTCGATGGCAAGTTCGACATCCTGTGCTCCACCACAATCATTGAATCGGGCCTCGATATACCGCGCGCCAATACGATGATTGTGAACCGCGCTGATACGTTCGGCCTCGCCCAGCTTTACCAATTGCGTGGGCGCATTGGTCGCTCGCGTGAACGCGCTTACTGCTATCTGGTGATCCCCCCCGGTGAAGGTGTGACGGCGGAAGCGAAGCAACGTTTGGCGGTGCTGCAGCGGTTCACTGAACTGGGGGCGGGCTTTCAGGTGTCTACGTTTGATCTGGAGATCCGCGGCGCGGGTGAGCTGCTGGGGCAAAAGCAATCCGGCGCCGTGGCGGCGGTGGGTTTTGAAACGTGGATCCGCATCTTGGAAGAAGCCGTGGCGGAGCTGCGCGGCCAGCCGCTTAAGCCGCCGTTGGATCCGGAAATGTCAGTGGATGTGCCGGCGTTCTTGCCCGACGACTACGTCCCCGAGACGGGGCAGCGGCTGGACTTTTATCGGCGCTTCGCGATGGCCGAGGACGAATCCACGCTGCAGGCCTTGCTTGAGGAGTTGCAGGATCGGTATGGCACGCCGCCCGAAGAAGCCGAATTGTTGGCCGCGGTGATGGCGGACAAACTGGTGGTTCGTCGCATTGGGGCGCTGGGCTTTGAGCTTGGCCCCGCGCGGTTTGTGTTGAACCTGGGTCCGGATGCTGTGCTATCGCCCACGAAAGTGCTGCGCATGGTGCAGGCCAAAGGCAGCCGATACAAACTCTCGCCCGACATGCGCCTGACGTATGCGTTCGATGATCAAGAGAAGAACGACCGACTGGCGGCCGTGCGACAACGCTTGCTTGAGATCGAGACCTGGCGCGATGACACACCTACGGCTCGATCTTCGCGATGATCGCGGCCAACAGCGACGCCATCTTTTTCGTTCCGGCAGCCGCAGCATCGGTGACGTCTTCGTGGCGCAAAGGCGCAGGCTCAACGCCAGCGGCAGGGTTCGCCACCAACGATAGGCCCAAGATCTTCATGCCTGCGTGGCGCGCGGCGATCACTTCTAAAACGGTGGACATGCCAACCAAGCCCGCACCCAACATGCGCAGCATCCTCACCTCGGCGGGCGTTTCGTATTGTGGCCCCGCCATGCCTGCGTAGACCGATTCGCGCAGCGGTCCAAGCCCTGTGGCACGGGCCGCTTCAATGGCGAGCTGCCGCAGCTCCGGCGCGTACGTGTCTGTCATGTCAACAAAGCGCGGCCCAAAGCGTTCGTCATTGGTTCCCGTCAACGGCGATTGACCGGTGAGGTTGAGGTGATCGGTGATGGCCACAATCTCGCCGACCTTCAGCGCAGGATCCACGCCTCCAGAGACGTTGGTGACAATCACGGTGCCCACACCCAACGTCGCTGCCAAACGGATGCCGAAGCCTACCTCAGAAGGCGCATAACCTTCATAGCCGTGAACGCGCCCGCAGAAGAACAAGGTTTTGCGCCCCGCCACCATGCCACACGCCAAACGCCCCGGATGCCCTGCCACAGTGGGTTCGGGAAACCCTGGGATCGAAACATAGGGCACAGAGCGCGCTTGCTCCAAAATGGATGCGGCTCCGGCAAGGCCCGAACCCAAAATCACCGCCACGCTGGCATGTGCGGCATCGAGTCGTTCCGAGATGGATTCGGCGGCGCCGCGAACGCGATCGTAATACGTGGACGTAGGCTTCAAGAGATGGTTCCTCGCACTAGGGGACGAACAGGGGGCCGTTTGGTGCCAACCACGAAGGCCTGCGCCAACTCGGCCTGCGCCGCTTGCAGACGGCGAGGCTCATTGTACCAGACAGTGCACAAAGGTTGTCCTCGTTCCACGTGAACGCCGCCTCGTTCGTGCAAAGTGATGCCAACGCCGGGATCCACTTTGTCTTCCTTGCGTGAACGCCCGGCACCCAAAACAGTGGCGGCGATGCCCATATGCTTGGCATCCACCGTATCGAGGACGCCTGCACGCGGTGCCTCGAAGATCCACGATTTTTTGGCACGCGCCAGCCGCTTCGGTTCATCCACCAGACGCACATCGCCGCCTTGTAGCTGCACCGCTTGGCGAAACAGCTTGAACGCATCACCGTTGTTCAACACCGTCTCGATGGCGGCGCCGGCCTCTTTGGCACTCTTGTGGGCGCCGGCCAAGACCAACATCTCCGCGCCCAATCTAACGGTCAACGAACGCACATCGGGTGGCCCCCCGCCTTGCAGAACTTCGATTGATTCCACCACTTCCGTGGCGTTGCCGATCTTGCGGCCCAGGGGCTCGTCCATGTTCGTAAGCGTGGCGATCGTTTTGAGGCCCGCGGCCTTGCCCAAGCGCACAATGGTTTGCGCCAGCTCCTTGCCTTGCTTGAGCGAAGGCAAGAAAGCGCCGCGCCCCACTTTCACATCCATCAACAGCGCATCGGCTCCACCTGCGATTTTCTTCGACAGGATTGAAGACGCAATCAGCGGGATCGATTCGACGGTGGCAGTGGCGTCACGAAGCGCATAGAGAACGCGATCGGCCGGCACCAGCTTTGGCGTTTGCCCTGCGATCACCCAGCCTGCTTTGCCCAACACCTTGACGAATTCACGCGAGGACAAGGAAACGCGAAAACCAGTGATGGCTTCCAACTTATCCAGCGTGCCACCTGTGTGGCCAAGCGCCCGGCCGGCGAGCATCGGTACCTTTACACCGCACGCGGCCACCGCGGGAGCCAAGCACAACGAAAGCTTATCGCCCACACCACCGGTTGAGTGCTTATCAACTTTCACACCAGGCACAGCTTTGAGTGACATGGTGTCGCCCGAGGCGATCATCGCGCGCGTCCACCGCACGAGTTCCGCTTCGTCAAGGCCGCGGAACACGACCGCCATCAACATAGCGGCCACTTGATAATCGGGGATGGAGCCATCGGCCGCCCCCGCGATAAAGTCATCTATGACAGCAGGGTCAAGCGGTAAACCGTCACGTTTGGTGGCGATCCAGCGCGGCACGGGCCGAGGTGATTTCACCTCACCATCATATCCAGAAATGACCGGCCATTCGCAAGAGGTTCCGCGCCCAAACCAGAAACGATGGTTTGGCCTAGATCTGCAAAGGAGGAGCGGTTGCCCAAATCGCCCGTGCGCCATTGGGGTCCGAATGCCAAAAGTGGCACGCGCTCGCGGGTGTGATCGGTGCCCGGAAACGTGGGATCGTTGCCATGATCCGCAGTGATGAACGCCAAATCGCCAGGCTGCAGCAGCGCGAGAAACCTTGCCAGCCAACGATCGAAAGTTTCCAGAGCGCTCTGAAAGCCTGTGCAGTCGTTACGGTGCCCATACAACATATCGAAGTCCACAAGGTTTACAAACACGAGCCCCTGCTTGACTTGCTTCATCACCGTGAGCGTCTGCTCCATCCCATCAACGTTGCCTTCGGTGTGAATTGATTCTGTGAGCCCTTGGCCCGCGAAGATGTCGTGGATCTTGCCCACGCCCACCACGGGCAGGCCCGCGGCCTTTACGTGATCGAGCAGCGTGGTGGACGGTGGCAGCAGCGGCCAGTCCTTGCGGTTGTAGGTGCGCTGCCAAGCGCCCGGCTGGCCAACAAACGGCCGCGCAATCACGCGACCAATGCCATGTTCGTCGGCGATCTTTCGGGCCGCTTCGCAAATGCGGTAAAGCTCTGGCAGCGGCACCACCGATTCATGCGCAGCGATCTGCAGAACAGAATCCGCGGAGGTGTAGACAATCAGCGCGCCTGCGCGCATGTGCTCTACGCCGAGCTCGTCCAAGATCGCTGTGCCCGAGGCTGTTTTGTTGCCAAGCACCCCGCGCCCGCTGGCGGCGATCAACGGGTCGAGGATCTCGCGCGGGAAACCCTTGGGGTATGTGGGCATCGCCTTGCGCGTGATGATGCCAGCCATTTCCCAATGGCCCGTGATTGTGTCTTTCCCCTGGGACGCTTCGATGAGTTGACCATGCAGGGCCTGCGCGTCAGCCACGGGTGCCACGCCAAGGATGTTGGTGGTGTTGCCCAAACCCAAGCGTTCAAGCGTGGGCAAGTGCAGGCCGCCCAAGGCCTTCGCCAAATTGCCAAGCGTGTTGGCGCCCTGATCGCCATAGGCGGAAGCGTCGGGAGCTTCACCACATCCCACGCCATCCGCCACGAGAATGATCGCCCGCTTCAGCGTCACTGGTTGAACCGCCGCCATGAGACTTAGTTTAGCACCGCCGCAAAACGTCGCGCGGTTTGCGGCGATTTCGCGCCAGGCCTACAATCGAAAGCGTGCGACGTGCAAACGGTGTGGCCTTGCTTGCAGCTGTTGTGTTCACCGCGTGGGTGGGCGTGGCCGCCGCGGGCCCCAAAGAAAAGGCCAAGCACCAGGTGCAAAAGGGCCACGTGGCCTACAACCTGGGCCACTTCGAGGAAGCCGCCGCGTGTTACGAGCGCGCATACCGCTGGGTGCAAGATCCCGCGTTGCTGTTCAACGTGGCGCAGTCATGGCGGTTGGCGAATCAACCGGACAAGGCGTTGGCCGCATACAAAGGCTACTTGCGCACGGTGGACGCCGCGGCGCCGAACCGTCGCGTTGCCCAAGAGCACATCCGCGATCTTGAACGCCAACGAGCGCAGCCACCCGCTCCCACAACGCCAATCCCAACGCCAACGCCAGAGCCGGCGCCCACGCCACCTGCGACGAACAAAGCCGCGGACGACAACACCTTTCGCCCTCTTGCGCCCGACAGCGAGCCAGGCGACAGCGAAAAAGAACCTTCTCAAACAAGCTGGGTACGCACGGTTGATCCGGTTGTGGGCAGCGTGTTCATGCTCGGCACGCAGCGAGGCGTGAGCGGCAAGACCGTTTTGAATTATCATTTCTTCGGGAAGGCGACCCACAACGGTACAGATTACGAAGTCGGGTATTTCAACTTGCCGCTGTTCGCTGTGAACCCTGCGTTTCGCTGGAGCGCGTTTTACGCCAAGGTGACAACGAAGAGCCGCTGGTTGATCGAAGGTGGTGCTTTGGGCAGCCATGGCGAATTTTTTGGCGGCGCCGGCAAAGACTGGAACTTTGTGAAGATGGGCGTGCGGCTCGAACGCATCGGCGATCCAAGTCTGTGCAACGCTTCGAGTGGCAGCGCTTCTTACGTGTCGCCAGAATTGCTCACGACAGTGCCGGTGACACAGACGATCACGGTGCTCGCTTACGGGCATTTGCGGCAGAACCTGGCCAGCAACAACTGTGGCTTTCATCCATCGATGGCCACGCTCGATCTTTCCGGTGTGTGGTCCACAAGCGATCACTTGACCCTTGGTGGGGGCCTTGGGTTTTACCGCATCATGGGTCAAGAAGACGGCACGCCTGCCGGCTCCTGGCCTGACTTAACGTCAAACGCCGGCCAGTTCCATTTTGACGGGCGATATGACTTTGGCGTTTTTAAAGCGGGCGCTAGCTTCCGTCGCATCATTTACGACGAAGGCGTGAACCAGTTGACCTTCGACGTGGAGCTGCGGCCCGGGCGGCTTTAGCTTCCACCTTCGCGCCCACCCATGCCTCCAACACACGGCGCACTTTCAGGGGCGATTTCGCATCAACCGTAAGCTTGAAGGTGCGATCAGGGTTGCGGCCCAAACGCACCTGCGCCTGTCGCAGCCATTCGTCGCGAAAGTACGTGACCATCACCGTCTCACCCGGCTGGTGATCGGCCACGCGCTCGAAGAACGTGGAGGCGTCGACCTTGTGGTTTTGCACCGCCACGATTTGATCGCCGAAGCTGAGTCCCGCCACTTCTGCAGGCGAATCGGGCACGATGTTGCTGATGATCGCGGGGGCGTCAGCCGCTTGGTTGCGCATCGTCACGCCCATCCAAGCAAGCTTGCGCGTTTGCGCCAGCGTGTCTGAGGATTCAGCTTTGGCAGCGTCTTTCGCTTCAACGGCCACGCCAACCTTTTGGACAAGCGTAAGGAAGGGCAGCTCTTCGTTGCCTTCAATGTACTTGTCAAAGAAGCCGGCGTAATTCCCCTGCCCTGCCACGTCTGCGGCTTTGCGAATGTCAGCGTCGGTGATCGAAACGCCGTGTTTTGCTTTCTCGTGCCACAGCCACGCAAACAAATCGGGCATGCCGCGACGGCCATTCGTGCGTTCACGCATCATCAAATCCAGTACGAAAGCTGCCCATCGCCCCTTTTCGTAGTAACTGATGGCGCGGTTCGTGAAAACTTCGTTGGGCTTGTATTGCTTGATCCAAGCCTCAAACGATAATTCTGAAAGTGGGGTTCGGTTGCGACCTGGCTTGTTGACATAGGTGCGCCACTGCTTGGCCGTGTCTTCAAGGAACTTATCCACCGACAACAAACCGGCACGCAGAATCACCTGCGTTTCCATGTAATCAGTGAACCCTTCGTGGAACCACAACAAGCGTGTGTAGTTCTCTTGGCCGTAATCGAAGGGGCCCAGCACCACGTCACGAATCCGCTTTACGTTCCACGCATGGAAGAATTCGTGCGCCACCAACTCGAAGAAGCTTTGGTAGCCCGCCTCCGAGGCAAACCCCATAGCGTCGACGTTGAGCGTACACGAAGCGGCGTGTTCAAGGCCGCCACCACGGCGAGGCTGCGTCTGCACCAAAAACACGTAGCGCTCGAAGGGAAAGCCACCAAACATGGCTCCTGTGGTGCGCACGATCTTCTTGATCCCTGCCATCACCCTGGTCATGTCGGCGTTGCTGGGGCCAAGCCAAGCCACCTCAAAAGGCACTCCACCTTCCTTGAAGCGAATGCGTTGGTGGGTGCCCACGGCGCACGGTGAATCCACCAACTCGTCGTAAGAGGTTGCGAGGTAGCGGCCCCCACGACCAGGCAAAGCCACCGATGTGTTCCAGCCTTTGGGCGCCTCAATTTGCAAAGTGCAAGCACGTTCAACATGCCCTTGCACGAAGAAGAACAAGCTTGTGCCGTTGAGCACAGCGCGATCGACGTCAAGGTACGCCGCGCGGACCCCCGGGTCATAGGCAAACACGGTGTGCTTCACGCGGAAGGGCTGGCCTTGCATGGCCACTTGCCACCGGTGTTTGGCAAGCCGCTGCAGGGGCAACGCTTGGCCCTTGGCGTTGGTCACCTCAATGTCGAAAACGTTGCGAGAAAAGTCGCGAATCATGTAGCTGCCCGGCGTCCACACGGGAAACACAAGCTCGGCCACCGATTGATCCAGCGCGGGCACATCCATAGTGACGGTCAACTCGTGGCGGTTCGGCGCGGACAGCGCCACCGTATAGGCCACCGGGGCGACAGCGGATTTTGGCATGGCCCCCAGATTAACCCGCGCCAACGTTTGCTACCATGCCCGCGTGCCTGTCACTGTTTGTGCTTCGGTCGATTTGGACGCGCTTGAGTGTTACCACCGCATTCATGCGCTGAATGTGGGCGTTTCAGACGCCGCACGGGTGGCGATCTTGCGGCAAGCCCTGCCTCGATTCGGCGAGCTGTTCGCGAAGTTCGGTGTAAAGGCCACGTTCTTCACCGTGGGCCAAGATGTGCGAACCGACGCGGAAGGCGCCGCCATCTTGGCTGCGTTGGTGAATCAAGGCCACGAGGTGGCCAGCCACAGCCACACCCACCCTTACAATTTGGTGAGACTGCCGCGTGAACAAATCGCGAACGAGCTGGATCGCGCGCACGACGCGCTTGGCACGGCCACGGGCAGCAGCCCGCTTGGTTTTCGGGCGCCTGGCTACGAAGTGAACGCCGCGGTGATAGAGCTGTTGGCTGAACGCGGATACGCTTACGATTCGTCGGTGTTCCCGTCGATTCCTTATTACGCCGCGAAGGCCGCGGTGATGGGCGCAATGAAGGTGTTGGGTCGCACGTCGGGCAGCATTCTCGGCAGCCCACGGGTGCTGGCCGCTCCCACGCAGATATACCGGCCGAGCGTGGCGAATCCTTATGCGCGCGGGCACGCGCCCCTGCTTGAGCTGCCGGTGAGCGTGACCCCTTGGTTGCGCTTGCCTGTCATTGGCACCGCATTGATCACGCTGCCGGAGTTTGTGCGTCGCAGGCTTGTGAAGGCGGCGCTCGGCGGCGATGTGTTTAACCTGGAAATGCACGGCATTGATCTGTGCGACGCTGACCAAGACGGGGTTGATCCAAAACTGGTCGCAAAACAGCCCGACCTGCGGGTCAGCTTGGCGCGCAAATGCGCGGCGCTGGAACGTTCACTTGCCGAGTGCGCAGCGGTGGGCGCCCGTTTCGTGCCACTGCGGCAGGTGGCACACGAACGGACCGCTTCCATCTGAGCGTTACGGCCATCTTTACATAGGCGTTTCATGCTGTTGCAATCGTTTACATCTGCCCGTAGATTGCCAGCCGTGGGACCCGCCTTATGACGCCTGCGACCATTGGTTTTGCCATCATCGGCACGGGCACGATCGCGCGCGTTCATGCCGCGGCGCTGGGTGAGGTGGCCGAGGCGCGCCTCATCGCCGGCTCGTCACGTGATGTGGCACGTGCGCAAAGCTTTGCCGCCGATTTTGGCTGCGAAGCCACAACGAACTGGCGGGAGCACCTCACTGATCCTCGCGTCAACACAGTGATCATCACCACCAGCAGCGGCTCACATGCAAACATCGCCATGGAAGCAATGGCGGCTGGCAAGAACGTGATCGTCGAGAAACCCATGGCTTTGCACACCGACGACGCACGCGCCATGATCGCTTGCGCACACCAAACGGGCCGCGCGCTCTCCGTTATTTTTCAGCGGCGTTATGAGCCCGTGCACCAGGCGCTCAAGCAAGCCATGCCAGCGCTTGGACGCCTTCTGTTCGCGGAGGTGTCCTGCCCCTTTCACAGGCCGCAAGCCTATTACGATTCGGCGCCGTGGCGAGGCACGGAGGCCGAAGACGGGGGCGCACTGATGAACCAGGCGATCCATTCGGTGGATCTCTTGTTGTGGCTGTGTGGCCCCGCCACCAAGGTCTACGCCGAATGCGCCACGCAAATGCATGCGATGGAGGCGGAGGATCTCGCCGTGGTGGTGGCGCAACTGCAAGGCGGCGCCAAAGCCACGTTGATGGCCTCCACGAATATCCTGCCCGGTTTTCCCGCCACCTTGGCGATTTATGGCCAACACGGCAGCGTGCGGTTGTCGGGCGCCGAGGTGGTTCATTGGTCTGTGCCAGGCGTGCCGGCCCCGGCACCGGCATCCCCTGCTTCGGTGGGCGTGGCAACCAACATTCTCGCCAGCCATGAGTACCACCGCGCACAATTGCAAGATGTGGTGGATGCCACACTCGCACAACGGCCACCGCCGATTGAGGGTAGCCAAGGTTTCGCGGCGCTGGCACTTGTGGAAGCGGCGTATTCTTCGGCCCGCCTTGGCCACCCTGTAGATGTGGCTCGCTTGTGAGCACCGCCTTCCCTTCACCTAGGTTGCAAACCATGCCTTCCGATCGGCCCCCTTCTGCGCGCAAAACCATTCGGGGGCTGCGCTGGTACATCGTGGCGATCCTGTTCCTGGCCACGACGGTGAACTACGTGGACCGCATCACGGTGGCGTCGCTGAAGCCGATCCTACAGCGTGAGATTGGCTGGGATGAAGCGGGTTACGGCTGGTTGAACTTCGCCTTTCAGTTGGCCTACGCCATCATGTTTCCCATCGCCGGACGCCTGCTGGATCGCTTCGGCGTGCGCACAGTGATGATCTGGGCTGTGGTGGTGTGGAGCTTCGCGGCCATGGGTCATTCGCTCGCCACCACCGCCTTAGGTTTCGCGATCGCGCGCTTCGTGCTGGGCATCGGCGAGGCGGCGAACTTCCCCGCATGCGTGAAAGCCGTGGCCGAATGGTTTCCGAAAAAGGAGCGCGCCTTTGCCACCGGCATCTTCAACACGGGCACGAACGTGGGCGCGATGATGATCGGTCCCGTGGCGCTGTTGGCCGCCTTTGCTGGATGGCGGGCCGCGTTTTTGCTGATCGGCGCGTGCGGCTTGCTGTGGTTGGGGCTGTGGCTCGCATTTTACCGCGCGCCAGGGGAACACAACCGGCTGTCCGACGCCGAACGCGAATACATCGCGCTCGACCGCCCTGCCGCGGTTCCAAAGCAACACATCCCGTGGCCGGTGCTGCTTCGCTACCGCCAAGCTTGGGCGGTGTTTGTGGGCAAGCTGTTCACCGATCCCGTGTGGTGGTTTTATCTTTATTGGTTGCCGCCCTATCTAAGCAGCCAACACGCTTTGACGGCTGACAAATTCGCGCTGCTCATCACGTGGCCTTACATCATGGCCGACGTCGGCAGCATCGCGGGCGGATGGTTTTCAAGCCGCCTCATCAAAAGCGGCATGCCTGTGGGCAAAGCACGCTTGCTCACGATGGGTTTGGTGGCGATGGCGTTGCCGCTGTCGATCTTCTCGGTGAAGGCAGGCAACGTGTACTTGTCGTTGGCGTTTATCAGCTTGGCCACGTGTTGCCACCAGGCTTGGTCAGCCAACCTATTCACGATCGCCACCGATATGTTCCCTGAGCGCGCTGTGGGCTCGGTGGTTGGCTTCGCCAGCATGAGCGGAGCGATTGGGGGCCTCATCATGACGTTGGTCGCGGGGGGCATGCTGCAGTGGCTGGGCAGCTATGTGCCGCTGTTCATTGCCGCGGGGGTGATGCACCCCCTGGCGTGGGCAGCCATTCGCTTGCTTTCAGGAAAGGCGATGACGCCTGCCAATTTAGACAACGGCCTGCGCACGCAAGCACACGCAGGTCTCTTCGTGGGCGGCGCGGGACTCACCTTGATAGGCGTTGTGGGCGGCGCTTTGGTGGCCACGCACTGGGCGGACGTATTGGCCGCCACGCGAGGGTCGGTGTCAGCCGCGGCCAGCGGCATCGGCGCTTCGATCCTGCTGGCGTTCATTGGCTGCGCGCTGGTATTCGCCAGCCGCCCTGTGCGGCTCGCACGATAAAAAAAGGGCGCCACCCGGATGGGAAGCGCCCGATTCTTTCGCGTTCGCGACGGTGTTAGATCTTGCCGGCGAGGTTGAAGGCGATCAGCAAGCCGTAGATAACCAACGACTCGATCAAAGCCAAACCAACGATCATCGGAACGAAGATCTTGCCCGACGCTTGTGGGTTGCGGGCAATGCCGTCGAGAGCCGACGCAGCGGCGCGGCCCTGACCAAGAGCGCCACCGAAAGCGGCGAGGCCGATGGCCAATGCGGCGGCGATGCCCAACCAGCCGCGGGAGCTGTCACCCGAGCCGTCTTGAGCGAAAGCAGCGGTGCTGGAAAGCAGCGCGACCACGAAGGTGGCAACAGGGACCAAAAGCTTATTCATGCGGGACATCGGCGACTCCTCCTGAGGGATTTGCGAGCTATGCGACAAAACTTGTGATTTCGGGGGGCTGTTTAATGGGAGAAAGGGAAAAAGGCAACAGGCAAGGCGCGAATTTGCGACTCTTAGTGCTCTTCGTGGGCGACGGCCGTGGAGATGTAGATCGTGGAAAGCAGTGAAAAAACCACGGCCTGCACGAACGACACGAATACGCCCATGACCAAGAACGGTACGGGAACCAAAAGTGGAATCAGGCCAAAGAAGACCGCGCCCACTTTGTGGTCGGCGGTGATGTTGCCCAAAAGGCGCATCGACAGCGACACAGGGCGGGCCACGTGGCTCACAATTTCAATCGGCAGCATCAACCAGGCCAGCCACCAAACGGGGCCCATGAAGTGCTTCAAGTAAGCAATGCCGTGGGCCTTGAGGCCGTAGATGTGTGTCATCACGAACACCAGGCCGGCGATGGCCAAGTTCGTCTTCAGCGTGTCCGTGGGTGGCAAAAAGCCGGGAATGAGGGCGAGCAGGTTGCAGAACAGAATGAAGACAAACAGCGTTCCGATGAGCGGCAGAAACTTGGGCGCCTCTTTGGGCCCCATCGCGCTTTCCATCAAGCCGTAAACCACATCGGCCAGGCCCTCCATGAGCGCGCGGATGCCGAACTTCGCAGGCGGCACCAAGCCACCGTCGGTGGCGCTTTTAACAGATGCCAAATAACGCAGACCAAAGAAGCACGCCAGCACCACCACCAGCAGACCGCCCAACACGTGGGTGATCTCGAAATGGGTGGCTTGAAAGATTTGCCATGTCCATTCGCGGCCCATGAAAATCTGAAGGTTGTGCTTCAGCGTTTCATAGCCTGGAAAGAAATCGAACCAGGTGCTGTGGTTACCCATGCGACTCGGCCTCCTCGGCCATAAGCGACGGCGCAGCAAACAACGCCGCGCCCAAAATAGATAGAACGAACGCTGAGATGCCTAGCGAAAATGGCACCGCAAGCAAACCAAACACGAAAATGGCGAGGTAAACGCAACCAAACAAGACGCCCATCTTCGCCATGAGAAGCATCACGAGAAAGCCAGCCTGCGCCGCACCCTCGCCCGCCATGGCCCGCCGAAACACGCCAGCACCAAGGCGATGCAACGCCCAAAAGTTCAAGCCCCCCAGCAAAGCGCCCAAGCCGGCGGCGGTCATGCCGGGCACCTTCCACACGATCCCGCACACCGCCGTAATGGCGATGCCCAGCACCACGTTGGTGCGTTCAATGCGGTTGATCAGTTGGGGGGTCATGCGTTTCGTTCTGGTTTAAAGGGGCTGCGTTGTCATCTTGCGCTTGTTGCCGCATGTACTGGCGGGTGACCCGCACCAAAGCTTTGATGGCGGCGCCAATACCCGCGCCGAATCCGATCCATGTGAGCCAAGGGGTGGTGTGCAGTTTTCCGTCTAGGTAGCGGCCTCCGAAGTAGCCGATCGCGATGGCGATCGCTATTTCCAAACCGACAGCGCCGGTTTGGCCGGCCTGTCGCCACAGAAGTTTTGAATCAGTGTCGATGGCCGGCAGCCAGGTAACACGCGGGAGCGGGCAAATCAAGGGGATGTGGATGGCCGGAGGGCCTCCGCCCGCCCCAGAAACGAGAAGCTGAGGAGTTTGGTCGCCTAGAACTTATTCGTGACCGCGAGGAACGTCATTTTGTCGTTAGTCTGACGCAAACGGCCAGAAAGGGTGCGAACGAAGTTCCAAAGCAGGTCGTACGCCAAATCGCGATCAACAAACAAAAGGTCTTCCAACTTCTGCTTGTCGATCACCAGCACGCGGCACGGCTCGTGGGCACAGGCATCCGCCGATCGCGGAAAGGTATCGATGAGTGCCATCTCACCGAAATAGTCCCCGGCCCGCAACACGGCCAAGGCTTCTTCGCCCATGCCGGAAATGTGGCGGCTGATGCGAACCGCCCCTTCGATGATGATGTAGAGCTTGTCGCCGGCTTCGCCCTCTTTGAACAGGAAGGCGCCCTGGGCGTGAACTTCCTCGTCGCAAAGCGCGGCGATGCGCTTGAGGTAAAGCGGCGTCAGACCCGCAAACATGTTGACCCGGGAAAGGTGCCCCACACGATCTTCCGGGTTGCCAAGCCGAGGTGCGGGCGGCACCGCAGGCGCTTTCGGCGGGGGTGGCGGCGTGGCCGCGGCCGGCTCAGGCGCTTCCGACAGAGCGTCGTTCAAGTCGTCAAAGTCGTCTTCACCCAGCAATGCTTCCGCACCCGCCGTGGGAACGACGGGCGGGGTCTCTTTCGCATCATCCTTGCTGCGTTTAGGCACCGGCGTCCTTATTCATGTTCAGCCAGGAAACGCTCGGCGTCGATCGCCGCCATGCAGCCCGTGCCCGCGGCTGTGATCGCTTGGCGATAGACTTTGTCCGCCACGTCACCGCATGCAAACACCCCTGGGATCTTCGTGCGGGTTGTGCCTGGGGTGACCTTAAGGTAACCAGCTTCGTCCATATCCAGCACGTTGGCGAACAGATCCGAATTGGGCCGGTGGCCAATCGCCACGAAGAGGCCGCCGCACGCAACATCACGTGTGGTGCCATCTTCAACATTCTTCAAACGCACGCCGGTCACGCCTGGGCGTGGCAACTCGCCCAGAATGTCTTCCACCACATATGGAGTGAGGAATTCAATCTTCGGATGTTTGCGGGCGCGTTCCACCATGATCTTCGACGCGCGGAAATCACCTCGGCGATGAACCAACATCACCTTCGATGCGTAGCGGGTTAAGAACGTGGCTTCTTCCATGGCCGTGTCGCCACCGCCCACCACGATCAGCTCTTTTTCCTTGAAGAAGGCGCCGTCGCAGGTGGCGCAAGCGCTGACACCGTGGTTCTGGAACTTCTTCTCGGAGGGAATGTTGAGCCACTTAGCCGATGCCCCCGTGGCGATGATGACGGATTCGGCCAACACCGTGTCTTCGCCGGAGGTGACCTTGAACGGACGCTGCGAGAAATCCACAGCGGTGACATCCGCGGTGCGCACGTCCGTGCCAAAGCGGATCGCCTGTTTGCGGAGCAGCTCCATGAGGTGCGGGCCTTCCACGCCTTCGGGAAAGCCTGGGAAATTCTCGACCTCGGTCGTGATCATCAACTGACCACCTGGCACCGTAAGCGGTTCAACATAGCCACCACCGCCCTCAAACATGACGGGGGCGAGGTTTGAACGAGAGGCGTAGATCGCGGCGGTGAAGCCCGCTGGTCCAGAGCCGATGATAACAACTTTTGCGTGTTCGGAAGACATGGGGAAGGTGGGCGTAATATTCCCCATTTGCCGGGCCGACGCCAGCACTGCGGGCTAGGCGGCGTGAGATTAGCGGGCGGCGGGGCGACGCCATTCGCCGCTGCGTCCGCCCGACTTGGCTTGCAGGCCCAGCGCTTCGATGGTGACGCCGCGTTCAACACCCTTGACCATGTCGTAAACCGTGAGGGCAGCCACGCTCGCGCCCATCATGGCTTCCATTTCGACGCCCGTGCGATCGAAAGCTTCGACGCGGCATCTAATGCGCACGCCCGGCACAGCGGCATCGGCCACGAGATCCACGTCGCTGCCCACCACTCGAACAGGGTGGCATAGGGGAATCAACTCGGAGGTGCGCTTAAGCCCGGCCAACGCCGCCACGCGCGCCACGGCCAGCACATCACCCTTGGCCGCTGTGTTGCTTTGAATCAACGCCAAGGTTGCGGCCGACATCCGCACAACCGCAACGGCAATCGCCACACGAAGCGTTTCGGGCTTTTCACCAACGCTGACCATTTTCGCCTTTCCCGCGGCGTCGGCGTGCGTGAGTTTGCGGGACGGCTTCTTTGCAGGCAGTGCTTTACGTGGCGCCACGCCCTTGTCCTAGCGCAAGCCCGAAATAATCGCGAGCGTTCGTGAAGCAAACGCCGCGAATGAGCTCCGTCAGCAAACCGCGATCGTTGGGCAACAACCCACGTTCCACTTCGTCGCCAATCCTGTTGCACAGAAGGCGACGGAAGTATTCGTGACGAGAATACGAGAGGAAGCTGCGCGAGTCCGTCAGCATGCCCACAAAGCGCGACAACAAGCCCATGCTTGAGAGCGAATCAAGCTGCGCTTCGATGCCCAGGCGTTGATCCAAAAACCACCACGCCGCCCCGAACTGAATCTTCCCTGCAACGGAGCCATCTTGGAAGTTGCCGATCAGCGTGGCGAACAGATCGTTGTCGCGCGGGTTGTGGTTGTAAAGGATGGTTTTCGCAAGTTGGTTGGTTGCGTCCAAGCGGTCCAAAAACAATGACAAAGGCCGCGCGATGGGCCAATCCCCCATCGAATCAAAACCGGTGTCGGGGCCCAACGCCGCAAACGCGCGGCTGTTGTTGTTCCTCATGGCCCCGAAGTGGAACTGCTGCACCCAACCGCGTTCGTGATCCCACACCGCCATCTCGTAAAGCAGAGCCGAGCGGAACTGCGCCACATCAGCGCTGGACACGGTCCGCCCCTGACGCGCGTTCGTGAAGATCAATTCCAGGTCTTCTTCGGTGTAAGGTTCAGCGTAGGCGGTTTCCAAGCCATGATCCGAAAGACGGCAACCCGTGGCGTGGAAAAAGTCGTGCCGCCGCTTGAGCGCTTGCCGTAGGTCATCAAGCGTTTCGATGGCAACCTCAACGACCGCCGAAAGTTTGTCGACCCAGTCGTTCCACACCTGCGGCTGATCGATCAACAAAACGCGATCAGGACGCCACGTGGGATAGAGCCGCGTGGCTGCGTTGGGGTTCTTCGCGTGTTCGAGGTGCCACTGCAACGAGTCCGTGGGATCGTCGGTGGTGCATACGACTTGAACATCGAAGTGTGCCATCAGGCCGTGCGCACGAAAGGCTGGCGTGGCCAACTTCTCATTGCAGGCGGTCCAGATTTCATTTGCCGTGGCGGGCGAAAGCAATTTGCCTTCGATGCCGAATGGATCTCGAAGTTCTAAGTGCGTCCAGTGATAAAGCGGGTTGCGCAAAGTCTGCGGCACCGTTTGCGCCCAAGCCATGAACTTTTCCCAATCGGTGGCGTCGCCGGTGCAGAACCTTTCGGGCATTCCCGCCGAGCGCATGGCTCGCCATTTGTAGTGGTCGCCCGCAAGCCAAATCTCGTAGAGATTGCGGAACTGGTGGTTGCTGGCCACCTGTTCAGGCGACAAGTGGCAGTGGTAATCGATGATCGGCGCCTTGCTTGCCACCTCGTGGTAAAGCCACTGCGCACTGGGTGATTCGAGCAGAAAATCCTGGTCCAAAAACGGCTTCACCGGGTCAATTTAGCGAACACCTAATCGAATAGCCAGCAGCGAATCGCCACGACAGCCTGGGTTATGGCTGCATTGTTTCGACAGCGCGAGGCGGCTGGGCCATCCTTAACAGATGACCTGGGATCACTTCGATAAGGCGTTCCGCAAACACGCCAAGCTCGCCCGGGTGGAGACAGTGGATGAGCTCCAAGAAGGGGGGCGTACGTTCGCGCTGCTCAAAGCTTCAACGCCCGGTGAACGACGGTTGCTGGTGACCGCGGGTTTTCATGGTGACGAAGTGGCAGGGCCCCTGACGTTGCTGCATCACCTGCCCGAGCTTGTGGCGTACGCGCGCGAACGAAACGTGGGGCTTTCGGTTTACCCCTGTATCAATCCGTCAGGGTTCGACATTCGCACGCGCTACAACGTCAGCGGCGCCAGCCCCAACAACGATTTTGTTCGCTATCGCACGCAGGAGGGCAGTGGCAATCAGGGCGCTGACGCGCCGTGGGTGGACAGCCTCAAGCCGGGGCAAACGTTCGAGACGTGGCGCCCGTTTGCTGAAGGCCCGAATGAGACGCGGCTGATGGCGAAACACTTGGCGATTGAGCCCACGCCACAGGCGATGTTGGACATTCACCAGGATCCCTGGCTCGCGCGGCAAGCTTGTTACGCGTACGTATTTGGTGATCGCCAGGCCTATCGACCGTTGCTTGCGACCGCCCACGAGGTTCTGCCCGTGGCAACCAACGAAGAAGTGGATGATGGCTTGTGGAGTGATCACGAAGGCCTCATCGAACTTCACGACGGCTCGATCACTGATTTGTTCTGGCGCCGCGGCACGCCGTTCGTGGCCACGTTGGAAACCAGCACCATGGCGCCCCTACCCGCGTGCCACGCCGTGAACATGATTTGGTTGCGCGGCTTTGTTAACTTAGCGGGCCAGAGCACAAGCGCCACCTAGCGCAGCGCTTGTGCGTTTTGCTGTTCAACCAACGCGTAGCTCTTGACCGCGATCGTCAAAAGTTATTCGTTTGCCTGTGTCCAAAGCGGCCTTAACCATGATCACGGCAAGCGCGTGGTTGTATCCGGCGCGCACCGGGGCGTTCGGTTGCTGACGAGAACGTACACATTCCATCCAGTTGCGCATATGCGCGCTGGTTAGCGGATCGGCGCCTGTATTTGCACCTGCGGCAACCTTCATGTCGGGCAACTTCATCGCCGGCACCGCAAAGGGTTTCATTCCCATGGGCCTCGCGTTTTGCTCGGTGAGCCCACCTTCGGAGGACACCGTATTTTTATCGAGATCCAGCGTGCCACCGTTCGAGTAATAGACCTCTTTCGTCCCACCCGCCTCGTTGGTTTGACGAGACGAATAGGTGACTTGGAAGCCCTTGCTCATATCATCAGCGGGGCCGTAATCGAACACAGCCGTCACGGTGTCGAAGTTCTTGCGGCCATCGTGCCACATATAGATGCCACCGTTGGCAACCACGCTGCGCGGATGAGACAGACCGCTGAACCAGTGAACGGTGTCGATCTGGTGAACCATCCACTGGCAAGGAATGCCGCTGGAATAGGGCCAGAACAACCGATATTCCAAGTGCTTGCGCGCATCGAATTTCTCGTGCGGCATGTGCATCAAGAAGCGCTTCCAGTCGGTGTCACTTTCTTTGAGCTTCGCCACCAGTTCGGGGCGTCGCCAGCGCCCGGGTTGGTTCACATTCCAGGTCATTTCGACGGCAACGATGTCGCCAAATTTTCCGGAACGAATGTATTCGTTGGCCGCTTGGTAATTGGTGCCGCTGCGGCGTTGCGTGCCCACTTGCACAATCTGCTTCGATTTTTCGACCGTGGTTAAAACGGCCTTTGCGTCCTTGAGCTTGTTGGCCAAGGGCTTTTCAACGTACACATCGCGGCCAGCTTTGACGGCTTCCACACAGTGCATGGCGTGTTGAAAGTCCGCCGTGGCGATGATGACCGCGTCGATGTCCTTGCGCTCATAAAGCTCGTCGTTGTTGCGGGTGGTTTCGATCGCCTGGTTGTACTTGCCCTGAAAGTGCGCCTTCGCCTCGTCACGGCGCACGGACCAAATGTCGGAGACGGCCGCAAACTCCATGTTCAAAGATTTGGCGTGTTCCGAGAACGCAGGGATAAGGCTTTGCTTGGCCCGGTCCGCGAATCCCACCACACCCACCCGCACCCGGTCGTTTGCGCCCAGGACGCGCGCATAACTTTTCGCTGAGGACAAAAGGGTCGCGCCCGCGGAGGTGGCCAGGGCGGAACTCTGCAAAAAGTGACGTCGGCCGAGAAGATGGGACATGGGAGAACCTTTCCGTAATCGTTTTCAAAGACAGCTTAGGAGTATCGAACGGGACGCCCGCCGTCAACCACCAGCTAAAGGCTTAGCCGGCCGAGATATCGATTACAGTCGCTTTCTGAAACAAAACTCACGCGCGCTGCATTAAAGCGTTTCGTTGCGGTGGCAGCGCCCGCGCAAACCGTCTATAACGCGGGCGATGAACGCCGCCCTGTCTTTCCCACAGCACCCGCGCCTTGGGCGGTGGCTCGCCAGCGCCAGCCTGGTGACCTGCGTGGCCACCTTTGTGGCCGTGGAAGCTGACTTCGTGCGGAGGCACCGGCCAGGCGTCAACCCCGATGCGTATTTACGTCCCCAGGCCATGCAGATCCTGGCACCGGGGTTGGGGGGCGCTGCGGGGCTGGCCGCGGCGGCGGCTTGGGTCAAACGCCGTCAGCGCTTCGTCCGCCCCAACGACGACGTATAAACGACCCTCGGCCCCTTGGCCGGCGCGGCCGCAGAGACTAGAGTCCGCCCCGCTTATGTCTTCACCGCCCTCCCCTACAACGACGCCCGCGCGTTGGCTGGATCGCCTCAGTGAGCGACAAACCGTGCTGTTGATCTTGCTGTTCGGCGTGCTGCTGTACGTGCCGTTCGCGGGCTCATACGGCCTGTGGGACCCCTGGGAAACACATTACGGCGAAGTGGCACGGCAGATGACATCACGCCACGACTACGTGGGTTTGTTCTGGCCCGGCTCACCGCTTGATCGCGACGTGTTTTGGTCGAAGCCCGTACTCACCTTTTGGATCATGAGCTTTGCGATGAGCATCGCCGGCATCGGGGGCGCCCACAGCCCGCCCGGGCAGCTGGCGCTGTCGTCGACCACGGAATGGGCGCTGCGCACGCCGTTTTGCTTGCTGGCGCTCACCGCGCTTTACGGCGTCTATCTGGTGGCGTCGCGCTTCGTGAGCCGGCGCGCGGGCGTGCTGGCCGCCGTGGTGTTGGGAACCATGCCCATGTTCTCGTTGGTCGCGCGGCAGGCGATGACCGACATGCCATTCGTGGGCCCGATGACGCTAGCTTTGGCGTTGTGCGCCCTGGCTTTGTTTGACGAATCAAAGGAGGAGCTGCCGCGCAAGCAATGGCACGGAATTTCCTGGCCTCATCATGCGAGTTTCTACATCGCCGTTGGCTTGCTGCTGGCCACGGCCGTGCCACAAATCATCGTCGACGCCGTGAACATCAGGTGGCGTGTGCGCTTGGGCAGCTTGCACTTCGTCATGCCCGGCGTGAGCGTGATGGTGCCCTACATCGCGGGCGTCATTGCCTTTCTGTATTACGTCGTCAAAGCGAGGTACCGCGCCCCGCTGTACCTCGTGATAGCCGGCGTCCTAGCGGCGTTGGCCACTTTGGCGAAGGGCCTGGCCGGGTTGGGCCTCCCCGTGATCGTGTTGTTCGCGTACTTGGCGTTCACGTGGAATTGGCGGCGCCTCGCGCGGCCACAAATTGTGTTTGGTTTGAGCGTGGCCCTGCTCGCGTGTTTGGTGGTGGCGGTGCCGTGGCACCACGCGATGTTGGTTCGCTTTGGCAAAGGGTTCTGGAACGAGCTTTACGGCGACAACCACTGGAGGCGTCTGGTGCTGGGCCGACACGGAGATCGCGGCACGTTCGAGTACTTCTTGCGCGAGCTGGGCTTCGCCGTGCTGCCGTGGCTCACGCTGGCGCCGGCGGCGTTGGCTTGGGTCATCATGCGTCCGTTCAAGGCCCCGGGTGATCAGGCACCGCAGCCGGGTGCGTATCGCCAAGAGATCTTCTGGTTTGGCGCCATTTGGTTCGTGGCTGCCTATGGTGTGGTTTCATTGTCGATGACGAAGTTCCACCACTACATCCTCCCCGCTCTACCCGGGTTGGCGCTAGCAATTGCCTGCTTCCTCGACGACATTTTGGAGCGTGGCCGGGTCTTGGCCGTGCGGCTGGTGGCATTGGTGGGCATACCGTTGCTGGCGCTCGTGACTTGGGATTTGGTTCGCACCCAGAACGCCGCGCAGCGGTTCATCTGGCTGTTTTCTTATGACTACGTGAACGATCCCAAGGGGCGGGCGTGGCCGGCCGCGCTGGATTACCGTTCGTGGCTGCTCGGCGCAGGCGTGGCATTTGCCGTTGCAACTTTGTTGTTGATCGGGCCGCGCCTGCGCCGCTTAGGCACCGTGGCGTTGTGTGGCTGCGCTGTTGTCTTCACCTATTTCTTGCTCGACGTGTACATGAAACAGGTCTCCGACATTTGGTCGCAAAAAGGCCTGTTGGCCACGTATTACAAAGAGCGCAGAGGTCCCGAAGAGCCGCTCATCGCTTGGCAAATGTATTGGCGTGGAGAAACGTTTTATTCGCAAAACGAAATCTACGAGGGCCCAAGCGACAAGCGCACAGTGTTTCTTGGCACCCGCAACGCCGAAGATCTGCAAGCGTATTTGGCGCGCAATTCCGGCAAACGCGTGTTCTTCGTGGTTGAGAAAGCGCGCTTCGAAAAGCTCAAGACGTTGCTTGCCGATGGGCCACGTCAATCGTTGAAGGTGCTCAATGACACCAACAACAAATTCGAGCTGGTGACGGCGCAGCTTTAAAGCAGATCGCGCAACAACTGGCGTGTCTTGCGCGTTTGCACGGCCGAGAATTGACCGGCCACCACGGTTGTCAGTCGCTCAGCTTGGAAGATACGCTGGGCGACGCGACGCACCTGTTCGGCCGTCACTTTGTCCATTTGCTTGAGTCGATCGCCGTGCGTGCGTGGGCGGGTGAACAATTCGGCGCCACCGTACCAGTTGCACAAACTGCCAACGTCGTCGTAGCTGGCTTCCAAGTCCTCGCGGTATCTCCGCTTGACGCGCGCCAAAGCCGCCGGTTCCACCAGCTTGGTTTTGAATTCGCTTAAGATGTTCAAGATCTCTTGCACGAGCGCGCTGAGTTTTCCGGGCGCGCAGGCGGCATCGATCTCAACCAGCGATGTGTCGTAATAGTGATCAAGGTCGGCGCCAACGCTATAGGCCAGGCCCTTTTGATCACAGACGCGGTAGTGCAAAGGCGTGGCCATGCCATCGTCGATGAGCCGCATCAAAGCGGCTTGGGCGGCGTGATCAGCGTCGTCCATCGGCAAACCATAAAACAGCATTTGGATCTGTGACTGCGCGGCGTCCGTGGCCACGGTTTGCCAGCGCGGGCCTGAGAGCAGAGGACGCGCAGGTTTGGCCTTGATCGGCTTGCCGCGGGCGATGCGCGAGAAGGCTTGGCGAGCGGCGGGTTCGATGTTGTTCAGATGCACACGACCCGCGACGCACAGAACCATGTTGGACGCGCCATAGTGGCGCCGAAAATGCCCACGGACGTCGCGCAAGTTGAAGGCCCGCACGTTCTTAGGCGAGCCCAAGATCGAATAGCCGAGAGGGTGCTCGCCCCACGCCGCCAGTCGGGTCAGATCGTGCACGTTCACCATGCGACCGCGGTGGTCCATGTCTTCGAGGATTTCCTCAAGCACCATCTGGCGTTCAAGATCGATGTCCTTAAACGCGGGGCCGCTGAACAAATCGCCCAAAATCTCTAAGGCTTCGGTGACGCCACGGGGGCCAAGTGAAATGGAGTAAACGGCGTAATCGCGGCCCGTTTCAGCGTAGAGCGTTCCACCCAACTCCTCGATGGCCGTGTTCAGCGCCAACGAGTTTGGATACTTGCCCGAGCCACGGAACAGCATGTGCTCGAGGAAATGCGATAGGCCATTGTTCTTTGCGGTCTCGTAGCGCGACCCGGTTCGTACATACAGCGCCACAGTGGCCGTGTGTAAATAGGGCACTTCAACTGTGCACAGCCGCAGCCCATTGCGTAAGCGCGTCCTGTTGACGGTGTAAGGCAGCGGAGGAGCGACAGGCTTGCTCGCGACAGAAGGGCTACGACGAGGCGATGAAGAAGACTTTGGCATCAAGCGCCGAGTGACGGCGAACCGTTAGGTTGGACGCTGGACGGGGCGAGCGCAAGCCCCCAGCGCCAAAGTGTGCGATAAGGCGGCTCTGTGATGAGCGCAGCGGCCATACGATTGATTGTGAACGCGGACGGCCTGGGTGCCCAGGACGACATCACGCGAGGCATCTTGCGCGCGCATCGTGAGGGCATCGTCACGAGCGCGTCGATTTGGGGGACCTGCGATGTTGCCACGTGCAAGCAACAGCTGACAGAGGCGCCCGAACTTGGCTTGGGTGTCCACATCGTCTTGGTGGGCGCCACGCCTATCAGCGCGCCGGGCGAGATACCAAGCCTCGTCAATGAAGCGGGCCGATTCTTCGATTCGCCAGCTGAACTGTTCACGCGTTGGGTGCGCGGCAAAATTCATCCCGCACACATTGAGACGGAGGTCCGAGCCCAGACGCGGCGTTTGCTCGATGCCGGCGTTGTCCTCGATCATATGAATACGTATCTGCAGTTGGGCTTTTTGCCAGCCATCAGTGAAGCGATGGAGCGGGTGGCGCAACAGCTGCGAATTCGGACCATTCGTTCCGCTATGGAGGGCCCGTCTTTGTCGTGGTTCACTGACGCGCAAAAGGGTGTGCCGTTGGCCGTGATGGGCGCTCTGGCTTACCTTTCGCGCCGCCGACTGGGCGCGATCCGACACGGCGCCCAAAGCTGGGGGCTGGCCGAGAGTGGGAACCTCGGTCGATTGCGTCTGCTTGAGGTGTTGGGGCGCATGGGGCCCGGCGTGCACGAATTGATCTGTCATCCCGGCCTTGCGCCCACCGAGACGCTCACGCTGTCGGGCCAGCGGCGCGTGTTTGAGCGCCGCCTAGAACTCGAAACGTTGTGCGACCCGCAGGTGCGGGTGTGGCTGCAGCAGCGGCAAATCGTCTTGTGCCGCTTTAAAGATGTGTTCTAACGGCCGATGTGTGGGGCAAGGCGCCCCCATCAACAAGCTCGCAAATCTTGCCTTTTAACCTCATAATCGCGTCAGGTTACGCGAACTTATGACCTCTTCCCCCACATCGACCCAGGCTTACTACGACCAGTTCTCGCAAACGTACGAGCGCGAGCGACACCATGGTTACCACCGCATGCTCGACGAGTTGGAAGGCCAGCTCATCGAACGCTATGGCCGTGACCGCGATGTGTTCGAGGCGGGCTGCGGCACGGGCCTGCTGCTGCGTGAGGCGAGCCGCGTGGCCAAGTCCACCACAGGCTTAGATCTGTCTCGAGGCATGTTGAGCACAGCCACACAGCGTGGGCTCAACGTGGTGCAAGGCTCGGTCACCGCGGTCCCGCTGCCCGACGCGTGCATGGATCTGGTGTACAGCATGAAGGTGCTGGCCCACGTACCACCCATCAAAGAAGCGCTCGCCGAACTAGCTCGTCTGGTGCGCCCAGGTGGACACCTGCTGCTCGAGTTCTACAACCCGTATTCGTTGCGCTACCTCACAAAGAAATACGGCGGCCCCCAGACGATCAACCAGAGCACCACCGATCACGATGTGTTCACCCGCTACGACACGGTTGAGCAAGCGGCGAGTTATCTGCCTGCCAATGTTGAGCTCGTGGGCACGCGCGGCGTACGCATCTTCACCCCCACTTCGTCGGTGTTCAAATTGGCACCCTTGGGCAAATTGTTTTCATGGGCAGAGCACAAGGCGTGCGACCTGCCACTGCTGCGCAACCTGGGCGGCTTCGTCATTCTCATCGCACGCAAGAAGGCCTGATGACCCAAACCCCGAACCTCACCGGCGACATTCTGATTGTTGACGACGAGCGCTCCATGCGCGAGTTCTTGGCAATCTATCTTCGCCGCGCGGGCCACCGGGTGGAGGCCGTGCCTGGAAGCGAGGAAGCGCAGACCGCTCTGCGTGCCAAAGAATACGATGTTGTTATCACTGACCTGCGGATGACGGCCGACGTCAGTGGATTGCAGGTGTTGGCCGCCGCGAAGAGCTTGCGACCCGATACACAAGTGATCGTTGTGACGGCATTTGCCACGGCGGAAACGGCCATCGCCGCCATGAAAGCCGGAGCCTACGATTACCTGACGAAGCCGTTCAAGGTTGAAGAGGTGGGTTTGGTGGTGGAGCGGCGCTCGAACGCCGGATGCTGCATCGCCAGAACGTGGTATTGCGCGATGAGATCAAGGGCCGCTACAAGCTGGCGCGCCTCATCGGCAAATCGCCACCCATGCAGCGCCTGTTCGATATGATCCAGAAGATCGCTCCGGCGCGCACAAGTGTGTTGCTGATCGGCGAATCCGGCACCGGCAAGGAATTGCTGGCGCGCGCGCTGCACGAGCTTTCGCCACGCAACGATCGTCCGTTCGTGGCGGTCAACTGCGGTGCCATTCCCGAGGCTTTGTTGGAGAGCGAATTGTTCGGGCACATCAAGGGTGCGTTCACCGGCGCCACCGTTGACAAGCCGGGCCTTTTTGAAGCGGCCACCGGTGGCACGCTGTTGCTCGACGAAGTGGGCGAACTTCCCTTGGCCATGCAAGTGAAGCTGCTGCGCGCGTTGCAAGAGCGCAAAGTCAAGCGCGTGGGCAGTCTCACCGAAACCGAAATCGACGTGCGCGTTGTGGCAGCGACAAACCGTGATTTGGAAGCTGAAGTTGAGAACGGCACCTTTCGGCAGGATCTCTATTACCGGTTGAACGTGATTCAGATCCGCGTGCCGCCGCTGCGCGAGCGCCGCGAAGACGTGCCGATTTTGGCAGAGCATTTCATTCGAAAGTTCGGCGCCGAACACGCGCGCACGATCACTGGCATCGAACCTGACGCTTTGTCCGCGCTTGTGGGTCACAACTTTCCGGGCAACGTGCGTGAGCTTGAAAACCTTATCGAACGCGCGGTCACCTTGTCGTCGGGTGATCGCATCACCAAGGAAAGCCTTCCGCCGTTGGCCAACACCGCGCAAGCGGATGACGGCGTGCCGTCGATGAATCTGCCGAGCGAAGGCATCGACCTTGAGCGTGTTGTGGCTGATTTCGAACGAGCCCTGATCATGAAGGCGTTAGAACGCACCGATGGCAACCGCACAGAAGCGGCGCGTGTATTGGGCGTGACGTTTCGTTCTTTGCGATACCGCCTATCGAAACTAGGCATATCGGGCTCGGAAGCCAGCAACGACAATGCAGGGCCAGAGGAGCCCTCTTCCTGAGGCCACGCTGTGAACCAGACGCAACAGCCTGCACGAACAAGGCAAGTCCCATGGCTGTGGGCCCTCATCGCCCTCGTCGCCGTGGCGATCATGGCAGGCACGGCAGAATGGGCACGACAACGGGCCACACGCGCACGATCTGCATGGCCGGCGGAAGCGGACATCCTGTATCTGCCCCCAGCCAAGGCATTGAAGGTGGCAAGCCTTGGCCACCACGAGTTGCTGGCTGATCTACTCGCGGCGCGGGCGAACATCTACTTTGGCGACCAAGTTGAGAAGAAGGGCCAACACCGCTGGTTGGCATGGTACCTCAACGCGGTTGTCGAGTTAGATCCCTATTTCGAGCCACTTTACCGCAGAGGCGCGGTGATGCTGATGTACAGCACCAGCAAAGTGACGTTCGAGAACGTTGAAGCCGCCACCACGCTGCTGCGACGAGGCCTCAAGATTTTTCCCGGTTCGTGGGAGTTGTACTTTCAGCTGGGTTTTAACCTTTACTACGAAATGCCCGGCGTCGTGCCCGCCGACGATAAGCGGATTCCAGGCTGGAAGAAGGAAGGCATCGAGGCCCTGCGGCACGCGACGTTGTTCGACGAGGTTCCGCCCTGGTACCCAACGTTGGTGGCGGGAATGCTGAGCAAACAGGGGGAGCGCGAGATGGCGATCAAGCATCTTGAACAGACATACGCTGCCACGTCTGACGAAGAAACGCGCGCCAACATTTCAGCGCAGCTTAAGCGACTGATAGGGGAACAGTTCGTGAGCAGCTTTGCCTTACAGGCCGCCAAGCTGAAGATAATTACCAGTACACGCTTCCCTTACGCGCCCGAGGCGTTTTCGTTACTTACGGGCCGCCGGTTCGCGCCTTACGCACGCCTGCGGAACACTTTGGTAGATCCTGCCGATGACACGGCAGACCTGTCTCCGGCAGAACCACACTGAGCGCGTTACGCGATGCAGGAGCTTGCGCGACGCCGTGCGCGTGTACAGACTTCCAACGCTTGCGTGTTCGGTGCAGAGTGTTCATTTGGAGCGGGTTCGGCGTTCGGCTGATCTGCCTTGCCATGCTCGGAGGGTGCAAGCCGCGGGGAGGCCACGCCATTTCGACCTCGGCGAGCACGGTTGAGGCGCCCGCGTTGGTCTCGCGCGCGATCGATGCCTGTGTGGGCCAAAAGATCGCGAACGTCGCTTATGCACGGGGCAAGCACAACCAGTTAGACCTGTATCTGCCGCAGACGCCACGGGAACAGCCGATGCCGTGGGTGATGTGGATCCACGGGGGCGGGTGGTCAGGCGGCTCGCGAGAGTCGGTGGCGCTATTTGCGCTTCGGCAAGCCTGCCGCGGCTACGCCGTTGCCACCGTTGACTACCGGCTCTCGCGGGAGGCCGTGTTCCCCGCGCAGGTTGCAGATGTCCGCGCAGCGCTGCGGTTTCTCAAAGCGAAGGCCGACGATTTCAACCTCTCGCCTTCAAACGTGGTGTTGTGGGGCTCTTCTGCAGGCGGGCACTTGGCCGCGCTGGTGGGGCTGACGCACGATCAAAGACGCCTCCCGAATTTTGATCGTTCTGACGATCCGTTCGTGAAGGTGAGCACGGCCGTGCGCGGCGTGATCGATTGGTGGGGCCCTTCAAGCTTTGTGCCATTTGATGCCGATTTCGGCAGCACGTGCCCACAGCGTAAATGTCACACGTGCGCGCAATCGCCCGAGTCGAAACTGATCGGCTGCGAGGTGCGCAAGTGCGGCGCGCGTGCACGCGCAGCGAGCCCCATCACCTACGTCACATCAAGCGCGCCTCCGTTCTTGATTCAGCATGGCGACAGCGACTGCACGGTGCCGTGGCCACAGTCGCAACGGTTGGCCGAGGCGTTGCTCAAGGTAAACGTGCCCGTGGAGTTAACTTTGGTGCCGCGGGGACGCCACGGCGACGCCGCATGGGTGCGCCCCGAAGTCAAAGCTGCCGTCGATGACTTCATCGACAACGCGGTGCCGCGACCGGAAGTGTGTGGGCTACCGCCCTGACTTCGCCTTATAATCGGCTCGCTCATGATGATTCGCTTCGCCCTGCCCCCACGCGATCAGATCACGCCCAACAATGAAAAGGACCCGCTGCCGTTTTATTACAAGCGCAGCACAGGTTGGCTTTACCGCCATCGCCTGCAAATGGGGCTGGATCTGTTGCCCGCTGGTGGCCAAAGCATTCTGGAGGTGGGCGTGGGCAGCGGCATCTTGGTGCCCACACTGACGTCACACTACCGACGTTATACGGGCACCGACTTGGTCTTGGCGGCCAACCTCCAAAGGCTGGTGAGTGCAGGATGCGACGCTTCGTTTGTTTCGGCCGATCTGCTGGATCCCAGCACCCTGCCTGCCAATGCCTTCGACGCCATCGTGTGTTTTTCCGTGCTCGAGCACATTGCAGACAGTGAAGGCGCCGCGCGCAGTTTGGCGCATGCCTTGGCACCGGGTGGCACGCTCGTCACGGGCTACCCTATGGTCAGCGCCCTGATGACCAAAGCCTTCGACGTGATCGGTTATAAGAACATCGATGACGATCACGTGGCGCCGCCAGCACAAATTGCCGCCGCCTTGAGCAAGGTCTTGCAGCCGCAGGCCCGCGTGGCCTTTCCACCTTTTGCTACCGTCACAACGGCGCTTTACCAGTGCGCGTCTTGGCGCAAACGCTCGTGACCTTAGCGGCGTTCTAAAACAACGAGCGTACGAAAGCCGGTCCACGCGAAGGCGGCCGAAGGCAGCCAAGATTCTGCACGTTTGAGCAGGTTCCACGCGCGTGTGGGCACGAACGGCTTGCGACCAAAACCTCCCGCCAGCGGGTAAGACAGGCCCGCGAAGCGTTCACGTGTTACCAAGCGAAGCGCGGGGAACTTCTCCTCGAACGCGCCCCACTTTCGGAAGAACAATTGTGTGGCCACCGCTTGGTTGCCCGCAAATGGATCCTTTCCGGCGGGCCACGTGGGCGAGAACGGATCCACCGAGAAGTCGAAACCCTCTTCATGCAGCCAGCCAAACACGGGATACGAAACCGGGCTGATGTAGGGATCACACACGACGATGCGGCCCCCGGGGGCCAACGCGCGCATCGCTTCGCGAAAGAAGCGCTCGGGCGACGGCAAATGGTGCAGCACATCGAACAACACCAGCGCGCCCACAGTGCCACTGGCAAACGGCAGATCCTCGGCCGCCACCAGCAGATGGTGCCAAGGCGCGCGCACAACATCGGTGAGCAGCATCTGCGGCAGAAAGCCCGACGCGAGCCCCGGGCCTGAGCCAAGCTCGACCACGGGCCCCAACGCGTGCGAGGGCAAATGACTGCCCACGCGCCCATACCATTCTTCGTAAAGCGAACGCAGCGGCTCGTTGCGCTCGAAAGCAAGCCTATGTTCCGTAAACCGAGCGCGCGCGCGTTCGTTAGCCGCAGGCAAGGCAGACATCACACGAACTTCAACTTGCGCGCGGCCACCGCCGACATCTTCAGCAACAGCCAGCCGTGCTTCCAACGCTCGATGTTCGTCTCACCATACACACGATCGCGGTAGCGCACGGGCACTTCGCTGATCTTCATGTTCAAGCGCGCCGCACCGAAGATGAGATCGAAATCGCCGAACGGATCGAAATCGCCAAAGTAAGCGCGGCCCGCGGCGATGCGTTCATAGTCTTTGCGCCACAACACCTTCGTTCCGCACAACGTGTCTTTGATAGGCTGCTGCAAAAGATAAGAGAACAGCAGCGAGAAGCCGATGTTCCCCAGCTTATTGAAAAAGCGCATGGCGCCCGGATCCATGGGATACACAAGCCGCGTGCCTTGCACAAAGTCGGCGCGGCGAAGCGCGGCGGCTTCATAGAACACAGGTAGATCCTCAGGGGGCACCGTGAGGTCAGCGTCCAGGATCATCAAGATGTCGCCCTTGGCGTGGCTGAAACCCAACCGCACGGCGTCGCCCTTGCCTTTGCCTGTTTGCTTATAGGCTGACAACTGCAGCGGGCCTTTGTATTCGGCGATCGTCTTTTGAATCGTTTCCCAGGTGGCGTCTTTTGAACCGCCCTCAACGAAGATGATCTCGGTGGCCGCCCCCATCAGCGGCGTTCGGTAAACCGCGCCCGCGATGTTGCCCGCTTCGTTGCGCGCCGGCACCACCACAGTGACCGACGGACCTCGGTTCGTTTCCGCCACGCGCACCCGCTGGGGCACCGCCGCCCGCGCACGCAGCACGTACACGCGGTACAACGCCGTGCGCGTGAGGCCAGGCGCCTTCACCAGGTATTTGTTAACAAGTGCACTGAGGCCCGGCACCGCGAACGGCATCATGAGCCGATCCTCAAACCGAACCACCTCTAAGTCGGTGAGATCGAACAGTGTAGAGAAATCACTCTCTGACAACCAATTCGCCGTGGGCGAAGGCACTTTCCAGCCGGCACGCTCTGCCAAGCGCGAAGGCAGCTCCCACAACACGTTGAACGTTGTGAGGTAAATGCGACCACCTGGGTTCAGTCGCTCCCGCAAGCCCGAAAGCAACGACCTAATGTCGAGGACGCTGTGGCACAAGCGATCGCACACCACCGCATCGAACCTTCGATCGGCGGGCGCGCTCAACACGTCGCCCACAGAGAACGCGATATTGCTGTGCCGGGCTTGCGCTTGTTCGATCAGCTCAGGCACAAAATCAATGCCGGCCTTTTCAGCGTGCGGCAGCGAGGCCAACAAATCGCCCCGGCCACAGCCCACCTCAAGCACCGAGGCATCGGGCGGGATCAAACGGGTGAGCGCGTCCCTCAGATCGTCGTTCATCATGTCCCGTGCGCCCGGGTGCTTGGGGTCCTGCACGGCCAACTGACGAAAGTACTCCGCCCACGCCGCCTGCAAAACATCCGAGCGACTGGGAGCGGGAGGGGTGGCGCCAGCGGCGCCTTGGGCTTCAAACGATCCAGGAAGGGTCACACGTGTCTCCTAACAACAAGCCACACCGGCGTGGGTCACACGTGCGAACGCCACATTCCAGTACGGCAATCACTCTTGTGCATCGACGAGCGCGAACACCTTCTTGAAGGGCTGGTCAGCCTTTACGGTGATAACTTCGGTCTTCTCGATCTGTAGATCCGGGTTCACGAACTTGAGCTTGTGTTTGCCGCAGGGCACTTGATGCCCGACAAGCGGCGTGATCTTGCCGGTGTCTTCGCCGTCGATAAAGACCTTGGCCCAAGGCTTTGCGCCCACGGTGATCAAACAGGTTTCACCACCCGCCGCTGGTTTTGGCTTGGCGGCCACGGGTGCCGGGGCAGGTGCAGGGGCGGGCTTGGGCGCTGCGACCGGCCTAGGCGCCGCGGCCACGGGCGCCGGCTTGGGCTTCACGGGTTCTGGCTTTGCCTCAGGTTCTGCGGCAGGTTCGGGCGCGGCGACGGGCGCTGGCGCTGGCTTCGGTGCCGCCGCCACAGGTGCAGGCGCGGGAGCCGCGGCGGGCTTGGGTCGGTTGCCTTCCGCGGGTTTGCCACCCTCTTTCGGCTCAAGCGTGGCTTGCACCTTCAGGATGCGGCCAGGCTCCTGCACAAACTCGTAACGCCAGTCTTTGAAGTCGGGGTTGTCTTTGATCTCCAACACGTGTTTGCCAGGCGCCACACGATCCGCTTTGAAGTTGGTGCGAATCTGCGGCCCCGAACCATCTTCACCGGCGGTCAACGGCTTGCCGTCAAGCCACACAGGACGATCAGGCGGTTCGCTGGTGAGCTCAAAGCCAGTGTCAGGCGATGCACGCAGCTTCAACTCTACAACTTCTTTCGTACCCGCTTTGACTTCGATGTTCTTTACAACTTTGTCATAGCCGGGGGCGCTGACTGAAACGATGTAGTCGCCTGGATTGCGTTCGATCGTTTGCGGGAACGTGCCTTTGATCGGCTGATCGTCGATCAAAACCTCGGCGTCTTCGGGAGAGATTTGCAAAGCCAGCTGGCCCGCTCGGTTCATCTGCGACACCGCGAAGACGCCCGCACCCACGACCAACAACGCCACGACGATCCACGTGATCGGCAGACCGCCCTTCTTGGGTTGCGGACCAAGATGGGAAAGCGCCGCGCGAGGCGGGGGCGCTTGGTACGAGGCAGGCGCCTGATATCCGGTCGGGGCTTGCCCCTGTGCGGGCGCCGGCATTCCGAACGGCAAAGTGGTGGAGGCGCGGGGTTGTGCTGCGGAGGGCCCCCACACGTTTTGCGCGAGCGGCGCGTTGCCTGTGTTGGGCAAAGGACCTACCGAAGAGAAGATATCGGCCCCCAGGCTGCCCGAGGGCGGCGGCAAGCCACGGCCATTGGATCCATAGCTGCCATTGGGCGAAGGCAGGCCGTTCACCAGCGCGGCTTGTTGATAGGCCGGCTGAACCTCGGTGGTTGCACCGCCACCGTTTTCAAGCTCGGCCAAGAGCAATTCAGACGGTGATTGTGCCACCGTTTGATCGTCAGCTTCAAAGAAGCCCGGCGCCGCCTTGGGTGCGCCCTTGGGGAATGATTCGTGCGTCGGCGCTTCGGAGCGCTGTTGCCCTGCCCCTTCCCCAACAAAGATGTCGGCGGACGTCAGCTCTTCGTCGGATTCAAGCTGCAGTTCATCCATCCCCGGCGCTTTGTCGAAGATTTGGGTTTCCAACTCTTCGTCATCCCACTCAAGGCCACCGCCGCGGCCTTTGCTCTTGGCGCCTGAGGATCCCCTACTACCTTGTACTTCTTGGTCGTTGGTCATGGGTGAAGACAGTTGTCGGTATTGTTCGAGGTTGGCGATGTCCTCCTCGATCTCGGCGGCGTAGGAACGTTTCATCCAGCCAGCGAGATCTTTGCGAGAACACAGCTCCCCCACTGAGTAAAGGAACGCCTGTAAATCGTCGTGAAGGTCGATCGCGTTCTGGTAGCGATCTTCGGGCTCTTTCGCCAGGGCTTTGAGCACGATGCGTTCAAGCTCGGCGGGGATCTTCTTGTTAAAGCGCGTGGGCGGCGTGATCTCCACGTTCCGCACTTTCTCCAACGTTGAAAAATCGCTCTCACCGATGAACAGACGCTCGCCCGTCAACATCTCGTAAAGGCAGATGCCGGCCGAGAAGATGTCGCTGCGGCGGTCCACAGGCAGGCCCCGGACCTGTTCAGGCGACATATACCCGAACTTGCCCTTCAGAATGCCCGCTTGTGTTTTGGAAGCCTTCCCGGCCGCCTTGGCGATGCCGAAGTCAACCAGCTTCACTTCGCCTTCGTAGCCAATCAGAATGTTCTGTGGCGAAACGTCGCGGTGAACCAGGTTAAGCGCGCGACCGCTGACGTCTTTCTTGTTGTGCGCAAAGTCGAGACCTTCGCATACCTGCATCAGCGTGTAACACAGGTGCGGAATGGGCATGGTCATGTCCAGCTTCCGCAGATGATCGAAGATGGCGCGCAGGTCCTTGCCGTGCACGTACTCCATCGCGATGAAGTAGCTGTCGTCGACTTTGCCTAGATCAAAAATCTGCGCGACGTTGGCGTGTTGCAGCTGGCCGGCGATCTTGGCCTCGTCGATGAACATCGTGATGAACTCTTCGTCCTCGGCGATGTTCGGAAGAATGCGTTTGACCGCGATCAAGCGTTCAAAACCTTCAACACCGAAGGCTTTGGCTTTGAAGACTTCTGCCATCCCCCCGACATTGATCCGCTCAAGGAGATAGTACTTTCCGAACGGGATGGGCTTATTCAAATGCGTACCCTGTGGATGGCGCAAAACAGCTGTCTAGGCGGATGCCCGGCCTTGGACATAGACATGACCTCTTAACGAGAAAGCACAATAGTGTCAAGCGCATAGCTACCTTTGCTGGTCGAGGTAGGCCAACGTTGCTCCCACACAAACGAAGGGCGGAGCCACGATAAAAGCCAAGGGCAACGCGTAAAGCGCGGAGGCCGAAGCGCAATAGCCAGCTGTTTGGGCAAAATTCGAAAATAGGTAGCGCCACTTGCCGAGAAAACTGACCCTGCGCCGGGCCAACGGGTAGTCGAAGCCGTCGTACCCCAAGAATAACGCGCCGAGGACGAGCCCCAGCACGGCGGCAGGCCCCAGGAACAACGACAGGGCGGCGGTGAACCCAAGCGCGAACAGGTAGAGGCCTGATTTGGCGACACCATGAAGCAAAGCTTGCGCGGCACCCATCCACAAGCCAGCGCTGGGGTGCGAGCCGGTGACGATCGACTCCGTCTTCTCGGTGAGCAGGTCGATGAAGGGCGAAGAAACAAGTGGATATAGGATCAGAAACACGGGCACCACGAGCACGACCGCCAGAACGGCCGTCCCCACCTGCCACCAGGCGTTGCCCTGCAGCGGCGCCCAACGGGTGGCCAAACGGTAAGCCGCAAAGCCCGAAACCAGGGCGATGAGAACGTTCACCACGATGGGCACCGCCACATACCCCCATAGGCCGTGCTTGGCGACGAAGGCGGCCCCACGGAAGGGCGCGAGAAGACCGCGGTACAGACCCACCTATGGAAAATAGCCCAGCGCCTTGGGTTCGCGGGGAAAATGTGAAACATCGCCAACAAAACACGCAACTTCACAACGCACTTGTCCGAAAACCCATAGAAGGTCGGCTCCGTTGGGTGCCTAAACTTGCTAACTTCGATGGTGACACATGAAGGTGAACGGAACTGGCTCTGGACTCCCCCCCGTTGACGCCGAGGCCGCCGATGCGGCAACCAAAGCGGAACCCTCGCAAAACGCGTCGGAAACCCAGGGCGCATCAGCGGCTGAGACCAACTTACAGGCCTCGCCGGTGAGCCCAAACACGCAGACGCGCGCCCCTGAGATGGCAACGCTGGTGGCAGACGTCAACGCCGATTTTCAGGCCGGCAGAATTACGGCCGAAGCCGCGGTCGACAAAATCGTGCAAAGGGTGCTGGATCGCCAAGTGGGCGCCAGCGCGTCACCGGCGTTGCGTGCCCAGGTTGAATCCGCCTTGCGGCAAACGCTCGCGAACGATCCGTTCGTGGGCGCGCAGGTCAGCGCCCTGCAGCGAAAACAAGGTTAGCCAGCCCGGCGGCCTTAAGCAGCCGGCACCGCAGAGGCCGATTGTGACAGCAGGGCTTGGCGGCGCAGCATGAGGTTTTGCTTCACCGGCTTGGGCAGGTCCAACGGTTCAATGTCGAAGGCCGCCAAGGCCTCAATCAATACCGAGGCTTTGTCGGCGGGCGCGGCCTTCTTGTCCACAATCACCGTCCACTGCCCGCGAAGGCGGCACAGTCCGCCGCCGTTTAACACACCACCAGGCGCCAATGTGTCGTACCGGACTGTGATGTTGAGCTGGGCGGCGGCACTTTCCAACGCTTGGACTATCTGATCGGGTTTCATTCGGCCTGTCTCGTTTTCTTCGTGGCTTGTCTAGGTGGACGGCTTGGGCTCGTCTTCTTGCAGTGAGTCTGCTTCCGAGTCGCCCCTCGCCAAAGGCAAGGTCACAACGAACGTTGTACCCCCACCCTGGCGGCTTTGAAAAGTGATTTGACCACCGTGAGAGAACACAATGTTACGCACGATGGACAGGCCAAGGCCCGTGCCGCGTCCGGCAGGCTTGGTGGTAAAGAAGGGCTCGAACAAGTGAGGGCGATCGGCGTCTTTGATGCCGCGGCCTGTGTCGGAAACGGCCACACCCACCGCGGCGTTGCCACGGCGCCAGGTACGCACCCGCACCTGACCGCCTCCGGCCGGCAAAGCCTGAGCAGCATTGGTGATGAGGTTTATCGCCACCTGCAGAATCTGATCGCGGATGGCGGTGAGCATCGGAAGCTCAGGGTGAAGATCCGTTTCAACGTGGGCTTTGGCCTCGTCAAGCACGTGCTCGCAAAACGACAGAGCGTGTTTGACAACGTCGTTAAGGTTGAATGACTGGTTGTCGGCGCCACTGGGACGCGCGTACGTCACGAGATCCTTGGCGAAGCGACGGATGCGCTCCGAACCTTCGGTGATCTTTTTGAGGCGTTCGATGTCGGAAGCCTCAAAGGCGTTTGGCACGCGGCCTTCAAGCGCGAGCTTGGCCTTGCGGGCCACCGCCTCGGCGCACACTTGGATCGACGTGAGCGGGTTGTTGATCTCATGCGCCACCCCAGCCGCGATCTGACCCAACGTTGCGAGTTTCTCGGCGTGAATGATCTGGCCTTGCAAAGCGCGCATCGCCGTGACGTCTTGACCCACCGCCAAGATAGCCGCAGGCAGATCGCCAGATTTCACGGTCACAACATTGAAGGCCGCACGCAGAACGGCACCACCGGCGGATGGCAAACGCATCTCGCGCGTCACGGTGTCGCCGGAAGCGGCGGCTTGCCGCATGACAAGCGGCAACTGCGGTGTGCCCAACGACTTGAACCACGCGCTCAAATCTTGGCCCGTGGCATCCCAGCGCGAAAAACCCGTCAAGCGATGCAAAGCGCGGTTCCAAACGGTCACGCGGCCATTCATGTCGGTGGCAACAATGAGCGCGTTGGCTTGATCAACGATCTGCTCTAGATACTCTTGCAAATAAGAGGTTTCGCGCAGCAAGCGGCGGGTGTGGGCGACCACGGCGATGTGGTTGGCCACCGGGATCACCAAGCCTTGGTCAGGCTTGATGGGATACCAAGAACGTTCGGCCTGCGACGGCAGCGCAGGATAGTTGATGTGCACCTCGCCCATCATGTGTCCACCGGCAAGCAAAGGCACAGTGAAGCCAGCACCCGCACCCACGAAGATCAGCGGGTGTTCATCGGTGAGGCGGATGTATGACGGCAGGCCAAATTCGCCGCTGCCACTGGCATCCTTGGGCAAATTGTCGCGCACGTTTTGGTGATCGAGGGCGCCCCGCTGAATGGTGGCGGGCATTTGATAAGCGTCGTCAACCAAGGGCGCATCGGCCAACACCTCACTGGCGGCGTGCGTCTTTGGATCGAGCACGCGCACGGCCACCAAGCGGCCCGGCAACAGCGCGCGCAAACCATCGAAAAGGATGCGCGTGAGATCGCCGTCGCCAAGATCGGCCGTCACCATGCGCGAAAAATCGACGATGTTGCTCAGCACCTCGGCGGGGGGCAACAAAGGAAAACGTTCAAGGGCGGCGCGTCTGCCAGCCGAAATTGGCTCAGCTGGTGGCGGGGCGCTTGGGGAACGTGCCACTAAGCGCGCTCCTGTTGTGATGCAAGATAGTGGTGGGCGGCCGCCGTGGCTGCCGCATGAACGTCGCGCACAGGGACGCCTGCTTTTTGCGCCACGGCTTTGCAATCCTCGAACTCGGGGGCAGCGCCAAACAAACGCCCCCGCTGGTGAGAGAGCTTGATTCGCACATCCCCCCAAGGCGTTGACACGCTGGCGTGGGAACGCGCGAGCGTCGTACGTGCAAACGGAGTGGAGCGCACGCCGAGGGTTGGCGAATTGGTGAAGAAAGCCTGTTCAACCGCAGCGCGTGCGGCAGGCGGGGCGAGTGCAGACACCTGCACGGCGGGGCGGCCCTTCTTCATGAAAATTGGCGTGCTCCATGCGTCGAGGGCCCCGGCCGCAAACAGAGCGTCCACCAACGGAGCCACCAGCTGGCCCGACATGTCGTCGATGTTGGCTTCAAGCATCAGCACCGCATCGTCCGGGCCGGCGCTGTGCGCGCCCAATGGTTGGCCCGCCAACACGCGCAGCACATTCGGACGATCCGCAAACTCCTTGGTGCCGGCACCGTAACCACTGGCCACAAGGGTGAGCGGCGGTGGCGCTCCAAACGTTTGAACGATGGCGGCCAAGATTGCGGCGCCCGTAGGCGTGGTGAGTTCGCCTTTGCCTTCGCTCACCACGGGAATACCTTGCAGTAAGGCCGCCGTGGCAGGTGCAGGCACGGGCAGCAGCCCATGCGCCGTCTTCACTTGGCCCGTGCCAATCACAACAGGCGTGGACGACACAGAGCGCGGTTGCAGATAGGCGAAGGCCGCTGCAAAGCCAACAATATCCGCAATGGAATCCCAGGCGCCCACTTCATGAAAGCCCACCTTTTCCACGGGCACGCCATGGCGCGCGGCCTCGACGGTGGCGATGTGCACGAAGATCTTTTGTGCCAACGCCCGCGTGGCCTCGTTCAGCGGCGCCTTATCGATCAAGGTGCGAATTTCAGCGTAGGCGCGGTGTTCGTGAGCATGCGGATCGGGATGCATAAGCGATCCCACGGGAGGCAGCAATTCGGGCCAACTGACAACAAAGCCCGTCGCCATGAAGGCGCCACGCCGTCGCGTTTCAAAACTGACGGACAACCCCTTGAGGCCTAGACACGCAATGGCCTGCGTGACCACCTCGATCGGCACACCCAAGTCAACAAGGGCCGCCACGGCCATATCGCCCGCGATGCCCGCGTGCGGATCGAAGTGCAGATGCAAATGACGAAGGTCGGGCGAATCAGCCATGCCTGTTAGCGCTTCCTGTTGAGCAGCGAGGCCATGCGGCCGGCGCCAAAGCCATTGTCAATGTTCACAACGGCGACGCCCGTGGCGCAGGCGTTGAGCATCGTGAGCAGCGCGGCCACGCCAGAGAAGCTCGCGCCGTAACCCACGCTTGTGGGCACAGCGATCACGGGGCGGTTGAACAGCCCTGCGGTGACGGTGGGCAAAACACCGTCCATGCCAGCGGCGACCACCACGACTTCGCAGGCTTCAACGTCGGCGCGGTGAGCGAGCAGGCGATGCAAGCCGGCCACACCTACGTCAAACACGCGCAGCACTTCGTTGCCATCAAGCTCGCACGTGACGGCGGCCTCTTCGGCCACAGGAATGTCGGATGTGCCGGCGGTCAGAACGGCAACTTTGCCTCGGCCTTTGTCGCGTGGGGGATCGTCGCCGAACACGAGCAAACGCGGCACCGCCAAATACCGCGCCTCGGGAACCAAGGCCTGCACGGCCACGGCCACATCGGGCGTGATTCGCGAGGCCATCACGGTGACGCCGCGCGATCCGAGCTCCTTTAGCAACGTGCCGATTTGCGACGGCGTTTTGCCGGGGCCGTAAATGACTTCCGGAAAGCCCGTACGCAGGTGCCGGTGCGTGTCTGCGTGCGCGAAACCCAATTCGCGGAACGGCAGATCGCGCAATTCAGATAAAGCGGCGTCGACGGGCGTTTGGCCCGCTCCCACTCGTTCAAGTAAGTCGCGCAGGTGTTTCGGATCCACGGGTCGCGCAGATTACCAAAGGCTGGGGCTCTGCGGCCGCACAAACCGCCGGCAAATCCATCAACAAAGCCAAGTGGTTGCAGCCAACGCACACGCTTGATGCGTTTGCGAAACATTTCCCCATCTTGCCCGTTGACCGCCGGGAAGGCCGCTGGTAGACATGCGCCCGTCGCTTCGGTGGCACACCCATTTTTCGGGGCTATAGCTCAGCTGGGAGAGCACCTCAATGGCATTGAGGGGGTCAGCGGTTCGATCCCGCTTAGCTCCACGACCTTTACCCTAACCGCCTTCTCTGCAAGGCGGCGGGTCGCGAGGCGGAGCCGGGTGAGGATGCAAATTGTGTCCCTTACACCGGCACCAGCGCGCCGCTGACGCTTCGGTTCTCGGGCGAGGCAAGCCACGCGACCGTGCGGGCAATGCTTTCGGGAGGCGTCCAAAGCGACGTATCGGCATGCGGCATGGCCGCGCGGTTGCGGGGCGTGTCGATGGTGTCGGGCAGCACGGCGTTGATGAGAATGCCCGTCCCACGAACCTCGTTGGCCATCGCGCGCGTGAACGCACCCACGGCCGCCTTTGACGTCACGTACGCGGTCTTGCCACCGGGTGGGTCAAGCACCACACGCGAAGCGACGTTTACGATGCGGCCTCCTTGGCCCGTACGCTTGATGTTTCGAACAGCTTCGCGCGAGGCCAGGAACGCTGTGACTGTGTTCGTGGTCCATTGTTCAGTAAAGGCCGCAAGCGAAGTGTCTTCGATGCCCGCCATGCTGAAGCCACCAGCCACGTGTACAGAAGCCCACAGCGCGGGCACGCTGGCATAGAACGTTGCCACGGCCTCTTCGTTCGTGAGGTCAAGCTCTGCACGTGTGGGCGTGTGACACGTGGCTCCCATCGCGCGCAACGCATCCACCACCGCCGGCCCCAGCCCGCCACCTGCCCCAGTCACGATCAAATGAAGGTTCGCAAGCGTTTGTTCCATGATGGGGTTTTACATCGTTACGGCTTACCTGGAGATAGGCAGATAGGGACTCCGCCGTTCGCCTTTGTCTTTTCACGCCAGCGCGTCCCATGCCCGGCGTCTCCACGTGACCAACTTCGCCTGGAAACAAAATCAGTAATGCCTTAGAGTAGTCATGCTGACTCTGGTCGGGGGTCTGGGTTCAGCGTCACTATGCGATCTTGCGACGTTTTGGCGAAAGGCGATCCCGATGCGATTACGATACAAATCCCAAGTTTGTTTGGCCTTGATGCTCTTGCCAGCGGTGGCAGCGTGCTCTGGTCACGGGTCATACGAGGTGCGTGACGACTCGAACGGCTCACGTGACGATGAGCCCTTCACACCCGGCCCGGACGATCCCCCAAGCGACGACGTCACGCCCAACGCCCCCGCCCCAACCCCTGCCCCGCCCGTCAAAACCAACGCGGCCACGCCCATCAGCGGCGGCACTTTGACGGTGCTTGCGGACGGCCGAACGGCCGTGGCTTCGGATCCCGATCGCGACAAGGTCTACGTGGTTGACCTTACACAGAAGAAAGTGATGAACACTATCTCCCTGTCCGTTGGCGACGAGCCAGGCCGCGTTGTGGAAGACGCCGCAGGACGCGTGCATGTGGTGTTGCGTGGCGCGGGCGCGATTGCGACGCTTTCCTCTTCGAGCCACACGCTTTCACAACGCCGAACTGTGTGCGGGGCGCCTCGCGGCATCGCATACGACAAGGCGCGCGATCAACTCGTTGTGGCCTGCTTGGGCGGCGAACTGGCGCAAATGGCGCCCAGCGGCGGCACCAGCAGCCACGTGATGCTCGACAAAGATCTGCGAGACGTTGTGGTGATGGGCGATCGCTACTTGATCAGCCGCTTCAAAACGGCTTCGCTCTTGACCTTTGATCCCATCTCGAAATCGGTGAAGAGCCGCGTTGATGCGCCACTGTCACCGATGGCGAAGACAAAGCAGTCGTTCAAGACCTTCGAGGGCCTTTACGAGGCCAACACGGGCGCCGCCGGCGTCGCTTACCGCATGGTTCCGGTGCGTGGCGGCGGGGCCGTCATGCTGCACCAAGAGGCTTCCAATTCACCGCTATCCACGCGCGAAGGCGGTTACACCAGCAATCTGTGCAAGGGCAGTACCGTGGGTGCTGCGGTGACCACAATCGACAGCCAAGTGACCCTCAGGTCCTCCGGGCACTTTCAGAATCTGCCGCTGCCAGTTGACGTCGCGGTCAGCGCGAGCGGCAAAACAATCGCGATTGCCTCCGCCGCGTCAGACGTTGATCCAAACGCAAAGCAGAGTCCCTTTCGCACACGACGTGTCACCGTGATCGCACGCAGCGCTGTTGACACCACGGGCGACTGCATGTTTCCTCCAGCGAGTGACGGAACCATGGATCCGGTCATCGGCGCCGACTCGCAGGGCGGCGGCGGCAGCGGCGGGTCAACGCCTCCCGACGATGTTCCACCGGACATCATTTCCTACCGCCAACCAAGCGGCCAAACCACAGCGCTGGCCTTCGATGGCAACGGCCGGCTCATTGCACAAACGCGCGAACCTGCCGCGCTGGAGATCCTCAGCGGCACCGAACCGGTGAAGATCGCGCTCGACACAACCTCGGTGGCGGACACCGGACATTCATTCTTTCATATGCCCGTTGGTGTTTCAGCACTGGCTTGCGCCTCATGCCATCCCGAAGGTGGTGAAGACGGGCGCGCGTGGATATTCGACACACTTGGCGCACGCCGCACCCAAAGCTTGCGCGGTGGTTGGGGCGATACCGGCCCATTTCACTGGGATGGCGACATGAAAGACATCAGCCAGATCATGACGGATGTGTTCTCGAGCCGCATGGGAGGCCCTGCTTTGTCGTCTGACCAAAAGCTATCAGTCGTCAATTTCGTCAACAGCATCGCCAACCTGAAGCCGAGTCCGTCGTCCGACCTTGCTGCGGTCGCGCGAGGAAAGGCGCTGTTCAATGACGACGAAGTGGCGTGCGCGACGTGCCACAGCGGACCTCAACTGACCAACAACAAGAGCATGAACGTCGGCACAAAAAAGGCCTTCCAAGTGCCGTCGTTGAGGGGCGTGGCGTTCCGTGCGCCCTTCATGCACGACGGTTGTGCCAGCACATTGTCGGCACGCTTCGACAAAACCTGCGGTGGCACAAGCCATGGCAAAGTCGATCAGCTTTCCCCAGCGCAGTTGGCTGATTTGGTTACGTACCTGGAAACGCTGTAGTCAGGCCGCTGGCGGCCAAGGGGCCCGGCGAACCTTCAACATCGACGCCCCTGCGACATTTGCTGCAGGGGTGACGATGTGAACGGATTCAAGGACACGTTGTGCGCGCCTTAAGCCGACGCCAGAGGCTGAGGCTGCGTTTGGCGCACCGGCGCCTTTTGCGTGAGCAACGAAGCCACGATCAACGTGAGGAAGCCAAGCGGGATTGTCACGATGGCCGGTTGGCTAAACTTGGTGATGGCTAGGGCCGGGTCCCACCCATACACGTCTTTGTAGGCCTGCGCCGAAAGCAAGATCCAGCTCAGCGACGAAACCATGCCCACCACGATGGCGGCGGTGATGCCTTGCTTGGTGGTGCGCTTCCAGAACAGCAACATCACCAACGACGGCAGATTTGCAGAGGCGGCCACGCTGAAGGCCCAACCCACGAGGAAGTTGACGTTCATCTTCTCGAATAGGACGCCCAACAACATCGCCACCAAGCCTACGCCGCCGGCCACGATCTTGCCGGCGCGCACTTTGGACGAGTCGTTCAAGTCCATCTTGAATACATTTGTGAGCAAGTCGTGAGCCACCGCGCCGCTTGCCGCCATGATGAGCCCGCTGACGGTGCCCAACACTGTGGTGAACGCAATCGCCGAGATCACCGCGAACGGCAGTTCGCCGAACGAGCGCGCCAACAATGGTGCCGCCATGTTTGAATTGGTGACGTCCAGCGTGCCGCCTGTCATGGCACCCAACCCCAAGAACAGCGTCAAAACATAGAAGAAGCCGATGCTGCCGATACCCACCACGGTGCTCTTACGAACGGCCGACTGATCCTTAACGGTGTAGTAGCGAATCAGAATGTGCGGCAAGGAGGCGGTTCCGCAGAACAGGGCCAACATCAACGAAAGGAAATCAACTTTGGGCCAGAACTTATCGTTTTGTAGACCCGCAAACGTGGGGCTGGCGCCCGGCACCAACACTTTGCTGCCTGCCGTAGGCTTTTGAAAATAAACAGTGGTTTCGATCGTCTCGTCGCCCTGCTTCTCCACAATCTTTTCGTTGCCCCACAGCAAAACTTCGCTGTTCTGCAGCGTGGAGAAGAAGCTGGCAAAGCCGAGCCCGCCCGTTTCGTTCGCGCCGCCTGGCAGCTTGCGCACGGTGCCCACAGGATAAAGATCGGTTTGGCCCTTGCCGCGGCCTTGCGGCAAACCATTGACCAGCTTGCTGGTCTTGCCGGTGTGGGCGTTCGCCACGGCCGCCACGGTTTGTGTTTCAGTAAGCGAGCCGCCCTCTTTGCGCCACACCGAAATCACGTTCGTGGCCTTGTCCTGCACGCGCACGTAAGGCTTGGTGGCCCACGCGCCGGTGGCAGGCAATATGGTGACATCGCTTCGGTTATCAAACGCTGTGGCCGGCAAGGTTTGAAACTCGTGGCCAGAGGGCGCCTTCGTGGAAAACCCGCGCGCGAGGATCATCACGGTCAAGATCGCGCAGAAAAACACCAGCAAAGAACCCTTGATGAATTGCACCCACGTGGTGGACACCATGCCGGCCATCACCACGATCATCATCACGACCACGCCCACCAGCACCACGCCTTGCACGTGCGAAAAGCCAAGCAAAGGCTTAACGAGCGCGCCCGCGCCGACCATCTGAGGGATCAAATAGAAGATCGAAACCACCAACGTGCTGATGGCCGCCGCGATCTTGATGCCGCGTGAATTGAACTTGCTGTCCAACGCATCGGCAAAGGTGAAGCGCCCCAAGCGCTTGAGCGGCTCGGCCACCACAAACAGCGCCACGATCCAACCGGCCAGATAACCGATGGAATACAAGAAGCCATCGTAGCCGTAAAACGCAATCATGCCGCAGATCCCAAGGAATGATGCAGCGGAAAGGTAATCGCCAGCGAACGCCACGCCATTGACGAACCAGTGCACTTGGCCGTGGGCCGCGTAATACCCTTGCGCCGACTGGGCCTTTCGCCCCAAGAAGAAACTCACGCCGAGCACGATGCCCACGAACAACAAGAAGATCGCGACCGCGATCTTTGAGGCTTCATAGATCATCGGCTCACCTCCGGAATGCCGCGCTTCGAGCAAAGCCACATATAAACAAGCGCCAAGCCGAACGCCGCCAGGATTAAACAAAACCCGTAGACGATGGCGAAGTTCACGCCGCCCACCGATGGCGAGGCCATCAACTGAGGTGCAGCGATGTTAAGACCCATAAAGCTGCCATAGAACGCCAGATACACAGCAAACAGGCACAGGCCGTACTTTGCGTTCCGTGAAGCGTTTTCGTCGTGTTTAGGTGCGCTTTGCGCGAGATCGGCAGCCACGGGGTCCCCCTTGAGATAGGTGTAAGGCAAGGTTTATCAATCCGAAGCGGCCCCGACGTCAAGGACAAGGACGTTGGTGGCGGTCGCGTTGCACACGGCAACGGGCCTTAAGTTAACAAACGAACACATGCCTCTTGGGGGGTGCCCCCTAAAGGGACGACAAGAAAGCCAGCAGTTGTGCGCGTGCTGTGGCGTCCAGCTGGCTAAACGCTGTGACCGAGGCCGCAGCCTCGCCCGCGTGCGCCGCGATGGCCGCCTCAACGGTGGCGGCGCGGCCATCGTGCATATACGGAGCTGTATCGGCCAGCCCCCATAACGGCGGGGTCCGAAAGTCGCGGGCGCGCGCGTTGCCCGAGGGTATCCCCGAGGCCCCCGCGGCGGCCACGTCATGAAGCAGCAAATCGCTGAACAGCGCCACCGGCTGGCCCGTGTCGTCTGGAAGTGACGGCACATGGCACCCGCTGCATGCCACGTGCGCGAAAACCATGGCCCCTGCGGCTTCATTGGCCGGATCCCGGCTGTGTCGCGCCGGTGGGGCCAACCGCGATACAAACGTCAGCAGATCCTGGATGTCAGGCGCCTGCATCTCGGGGTCGGCCACGGCGTCGAGATCTGCGGCAGCGCCAAAGGTTAAGCCGCCCTCCGCTGGCAAGGTGAGGCCCATCTCGTTCGACAGCGCGTCACGCACAAACTCCGGCAGAGAGGGAACGTCCGCTTTCCAACCGAAGCGTCCCAGACGACCGTCAGCCAGCATGTGGGGCCGGCCCACGATGCCATCTCCGTTGACGTCCAAAGGATCCGCGTTGCCCATGATGGCTGCGGCGGGAATGCGGTCGATCAACCCCGCGCCAAACAGCGATGGCGTCTGGCGGTTTTCGAACACGTTCGCGGCGGGATCGGGTGCGGGCCGCATCGGAGTGATGGCGTGACGGTGAGCCATCGAACCATTCACGGGCACGGCAACCACACCGTTAGCATCACGAATGCCTTGGCGAATTACGTCCACGTCCAGGGGGCCGGCGCCACCCACCGTGGGATGAAAATGGCACGCGCGGCACGAATCGCCATTGAAGTTGGGCCCCAGCCCTTGCTTGGCGGCCACGTCACGATCGAACACCGCCCGGCCGCGCGCAAATTGGGCCAACGCGTCCGCCCCCAACGTTGGATCGGGTGCACCACTTTGGCCCGGTGAGGGTAACGGTGTGGCGGGCGCCAACAGCCCGGGCGTCAGTTGTGATCGGCCACCCAGCGACAACAAAAACGTTGCGATTTGATCTTGTTCCGCCGTGGACAACGCTTCGTATTTCTCACGCGAAGTCTGCGCTTCTCCCCCGTGCGAACGGATGGCTTCATCCAGCGAATCGGCGCGACCGTCATGTAGATAAGGCGCCACAGCGGCAACGCCCCACAAGGGCTGCGTGCGGAACTCTGAGCCTGATGCCAGACCCATTTGCACGCCATCAGCCAATGCCGCACCCATATCGTGCAACAATAAATCGGAATAAAGCGGCAGCGACCCGCGCGGCCCTTTGAGGGTGGGTACGTGGCACGCGGCACAACCAATCCGGTCGAACACGGATCTTCCGGCTTCGCTTTCCGGCGTCGGTGCGTCGGGCTGCGGTGCGGCCAACAGCATTGAGAAGGAAACCACATCGAATAGATCTTGTTCCGATAATTCTGGATCGGGCACGAGGTCTGAATCAGCGTTGGGCAAGTCGGGGGCGGCCGCTTGAGCTTGCAGAAGCGGCCCGCGTTGGTCGTTGCTTTGCACTTGCAGCGCCCCGCGGGCAAACCTTGGGCTTGCCACGGGCAACTGCGCGCGTGACGCCTCTGACAGGGGAGCGCTGGTGATGCCGAGGTGGTTCATCAAAGGTCCTCGGATAAAGCCCTCGATTGAAACCGTCTGCGCCTTGCGGCCGAAGCGACCGATGAAGCCGCGATCAAAGTTGGGCCGGCCGCTGATGCCATCGCGATCGCGATCATTTTCATCGGCGTTTCTCAGTATCTCGCCTTCTTCCAGCTCTGCGATCAAGCCAACGCCGAACATGGGAATGGGGTTGCGCGTGGCCACGACGTTGGCCGCGGCTTCGCTGGGCAAGCGACCACCAGGCGCCAAAGTGTAATGATCCTGCACGCCGCCCTTGCCCAAGGGCAGATAAGTGCCATCACCCGATTTTTGCGCCACCAACAAGAAATTGCGGTAGCGGGCCGCGCTGCCTCCCAACACCGGTCGTTCGTGGCACGCGCCACACGAAGCCACGTTGAAGTGGGGGCCCAAGCCCAATTCTGGGGTGAACGTCCGGCGAGCCACCTGCGCGCCACGCATAAAGGCCTGTTGCTGGGCAGCGGACGCCGCTGGCAAAGCTTGCCCCAGCGGCGCGAAGATGTGGGGCGCTATGGCAGGCTCGTCGTTTTGATCTTTGCAAGCAAAACCCAACAGCACGCAAAGCAGAAGGTAAGGATGAACAGCCCTGTGCAAATGCATCACGAAACCGCGCTGACGGTACCGCGATTTATCAGGAATCGGACGAGAAAATCACACGGCCCGCGCTTTGTTCGTCCTTGGTGGCCTGCGCCCGCAAAGCGACGAGCGCTCGTTGTTCACGCGCGAGTTCAGCGAAGCGATACACGGGCAGATCTTGTTCAATGTCAAAATCGCCACCCAACGATCGCACGGCCGCCAAGATTTCCTGGGGCGTTCCGGGCCGGCCCGCCCCCTGCTCGAACACGGCCACCACGTCACGCTCGGGAAAAATCTCCGCGGCAGCCTTCATGATGTGGGCCGCCACAGCGCGACGGCCATTCTCCGCTTGCACCTTGCGCACTTGCGAACGGTGCCTAAACGCGCGCACCACCGGCAGAGCAAACAAGGCGGACGAGAACGCGAAAGGCACGAGCCCCAACACCAACGGCACACCGTCGGGCGGCGGCGGATCCAGCACGTAGCCCGGTGAGTGGCGCCCGGTGTGGCTTAAGACCCACATCAAGCGTTCAAGCGTGAACCCGTTCGACAACATGTAGCCGCTCGCCAGAAGGTTAAACGCGTTCAACCCCGCGATCAGCATGTTGCTCTCGATTGGGTTGCCCGTGATCGGCGAGGCCACCAGTCGTTCAAGCCAAAATGGGCGTGCCGGCGCCGACTCTTTCGCCAAGGCTGTCTGCCGCAATTGTTTGAACACGTACACGATGGCGCCGTCCTCGGTCACTTCCACGTCGCCATCGAAGTCCAACATCAAACGCGACAGCAACGCGTCCGCCTCACCCCGCGCAAGGCCCGTCACACGCATCACATCGCTGACACCGATGCGGCCCTGCAAGCGACGGATCTCGCCCGCAAGTTGCGCCTGCTTTTCATGGAAGGTGGGTTCGGGCTTGGGCGGCGGACCAAATACGAACCGATTCACACGTTCGTAAAACGGCGGCTTCTTCTCGCGACGCGCCCGTCGATCACCAAAACCATACGGACGATAGAACGGTGAGAATGGATGAAACGTCCAATACAGCGCCTCAAACACCACCCGCAACACCACGGCCACTGCGTCACCCACGCCGTCGTCGTCGCGATCATTGCGCGCGGCCAAGGCGATCAAGATGGCGCCGAACGCGAGCGCATACACCACCACAACAACCGAAACCCAAGCACGCACGATGAAGCGGCCAACACCGGCCAACGCGCGCCCCACCTTCTTGAGCCAGCGAGGCGCGCCTTCGTTCGGCTTGACGAGCCCGTCAGGAAAGCGAAACAGCAGCTCGCCCTTGTCGGTGGCGCCTAAGTGGCCGTTGTAGCGCGCCACCAATTCGTGCAAGCCACCCGCCGCGTCTTGCAAAGCAAGGCCCGATTTTTCCGACGCATCGGCGATGGTGAGCTCGCCTCGAAAGCCACGCAGCGCGCGTTCGAGTTTCTCCGCGGCCTCTTGAGCCAAAGCGGGCCGCGTCGCCAATGCCGTGGGTTTTGCCACATCGCTCAGCATAGCAAGCGCGCCGCCCTGGGGTTGCCTCACCTTTTTGGAGGCACGGGTCTTTGTGTCCTGGCCGTTCCAAGCGAAACTGAATTCATGAAGTTGATCTTTCAAGCGTGCAGGCTTGTTTTGGTCGGGGCGAGCGTGTGCGGGCCCATTAACGTCGCCCTTGCCGCGTCCCCGCAGATACAAGTGGACATTGATGCCAAGGACGCCGATCGCCGTATCGTTCACGTGCAAGAGACGGTGCGCTTGACCGACGGCCAACGCGCCTTGGTGTACCCGAAATGGCTGCCGGGGGAACACGCCCCTTCGGGGCCGCTGAACGACGTGGTGAACCTGCGCTTTTCGGAGCGTGGCAAAACCATCCCATGGACCCGCGATCCTTTCGACATGTTTACGGTGCGGTTGGAGCTGACGCCCGGGCCCCACGAAGTGAGTGTGGCCTTCGACTACGCCACGGGCACAGGCGGTCGTGGCTCGCTGTCGCCGTCGTCTTCCTCTGCCCAATTGGCGATCGTGCGCGGCAATCAGGTTGTGTTCTACCCACAAGGCACAAAAGCCGCCGAGGTAACGGTGGTTGCCTCCATCAAGTGGCCCCCCGGCTGGTCGTTCGGCACAGCCTTAAAGGCGAAGGCGACCCAGGGCGAAACCACCACGTTTTTGGCGACGAGTTTAGAGACGTTCATCGATTCGCCGATGCTGGCAGGGGCGTTCACGAAGCGCTGGGATCTGACGCCCGCAGGTGGTCCCACACACACGTTGTTTGCGGCGGCTGACAGCGCCGAAGCGCTGGCGTTGAAAGCGCAAACGTTGGCGGGGTACCGCAAATTGATAACGGAAACATACGCGCTGTTTGGCACGCGCCCTTACCGCCAATACACATTCTTGGTGGCACTTTCCGATGAAGTGCCGCACGGCGGGCTCGAACACCACGAGAGCAGCGACAACCGCATGTTTGAGGACACTTGGGTGGATGAAGGAAAATTGTTGTTTCGTTCGTCGCTGCTGGCGCACGAGATGGCACACACCTGGAATGGGAAACTGCGGCGCCCGCGGGGCCTGGCCACAAGCGACTACCAACAACCTTACGACACAAGCTTGTTGTGGGTGTACGAAGGCCTCACCACGTATCTAGGAGAAGTGTTGGCCGCACGCGCGGGCTTGCGCACAGCCGCCGAAGCGCGCGATCTGCTCGCGATCACGGCGGCGGGTATGGACGCCAGCGCAGGCCGGCACTGGCGGCCTGTGACTGATGTGGCCACATCCGCGCAATTGGTGGGCACGGGCGGCCGCAACTGGCGAAACGCACGCCGTGGGCTCGACTACTACCCCGAGATGTACCTCGTGTGGCTGCAGGCGGACGCCGTGATTCGTAAAGCCACCAACAACGCGCGATCGCTTGACGACTTTTGCAAAGCCTTTCACGGCACAAGCGACGGCAAGCCCGCCGTTGTGCCCTATGATCGAGCCGATGTGGTGGCGGCGCTTGCGGCGGTTGCACCCTACGACTGGGAAGGTTTCTTTGCGCGCACGGTTGATGGCGTTGTGCCGAAAGTTTCCGAACGAACACTGCCACCGCTGGGTTGGAAGTTGACGTTCAAGGATGAGTCAAGCAAGGCGTACCGAGCCGTAGAAGCCGCAAGCAAAGAGACGAACCTTTTGTTCTCTATCGGATTGGCCATCACCGAAGACGGCACAATCAACGACGTGCTCCTGGGCAGCGCCGCGGCGAACGCCGGCGTCTCGCCAGCGATGCGTGTTCTGGGCGTCAACGGACGCCGCTTCACCGTGGCCCGCTTGCGTAGCGCCATCGCCGACACACCCAAGGTTGGCGCCATCGAACTTCTGCTTGCGAATGACGACTTCTTCTTAACGAAGAAGATCATATGGAAAAAGGGGCATCAATACCCCGTGCTTGAGCGCATCGAAGGCGTTCCCGATTTGTTGTCGCCGGTGTTGGCCCCGCGCTTGCCTTAAAGCTTGCGCAGCCACTCTTGCGCCACAACAAGCCGCTTCTCAAGCTGGCGGATGGACGCTTCACTGATGCTTTTGACGCCTGACTTTTTGTTGAGCTCGGCGTTGACGTCGGCGTGCCGCTTGCCAGTGAGGTGAACAAGCTCGCGCACGGCGGCGCTGTTTTTCTCACGCAATTCGCGTCGCTTGGCCAAGGGGCTTCCAGCCGGCAACGGCAGCGCCACGGGCTCCGGTTCGGGTTCCGGCAGCGGCAGGGGCGCTTCGGCTTCCCAAGCTGTCTCAAGCGGTGCGGTGGGGGGGTCCGCGCTGCCGCCAACGAAGTCTGGGATCTCTTCGCCCGCGTCTTCGAACACGCGGCTCTCGTCAAGCGGCCGCCCCTGCTCATCTAAAGGCACAGCGGAAAGCGCCGTGAACAACGAAAGCTGTTCATCCTGCGGCAGCTCTTCGTCGCTGCGATCTTCACGAGGCGGTGCCTGGCCACCAAAGGCATCATCCGGGTCTTCCTTTTTGCGAAGGCTGTGCCGGCGTTGCTCGGCAATCGTGAACGCCGAGGCCCGCACCCGAGGGTCGTCGGGGATGAACATATACGCCGTTTGCTTCGTCGTTGGGCCGTGCCAACGCACCAGGCGGCCCACCGCTTGACGGAAGAAAAGGTCCGTCACGGTGTTGGTGGCGTAAACACCCACGCGCAACCTTGGAATGTCGACGCCTTCGGACACCATCCGCACAGCCACGATCCAAGGCTCGTTGCCTTCTGAAAACTGCTCGATCTTGTGGGACGCCACAGGATCATCAGAGGTGGCCACCGTGGCGATAACGCCCGTGCGCTCGCGCAGGATCTCGGCGATGCCACGCGCGTGATCTTGATCCATCGCGATCACAAGCCCCGCCGCGCGCGGATCTTTGCCGCGCAGATGAATCAGCTGCGCGTGCGCCTGCGTCAGCACTGCGGGCAACCATTCGCCTTCCACATCCAAAGCGGTGCGCAGGCGCTGGCTGGCCAATTCGCGCGTCAGTTTGTCTTCAAAGGTGGCGCTGTAAACGTTGCCATCGGGCGCGGTCCATTCCATGCGGCCATTGATGCGCGGAAAGTAAACCGGACGAACCACGGAGCGATCTTTGAGCGCCTCGGCGTACCCATACTCATAATCAGAGCACGCGAGATCGCCTTCGTAACGAACGAAGGGAATGCTGCTTTGGTCAGAACGAAACGGCGTGCCCGAGAGGCACAAGCGGCGCCAGGCCAGCTCGAAAGCCACACGCACACCATCGCCCCACGACCGGCTGTCGGCGGCATGGTGAACCTCATCGAGCACCGCCAGCGATTCGCGCACAAGCTGTCGCAGAGCCTGCGGGTTGGCCGCCACTTGCTGGTAGGTCACAACCACGCCGTGAACGTCAGACGGCAACACACCGTAGGCAGAGGCCCAATCGGGATCGAGATGAATGCCAAAGCGCTCCGCGGCCTGCGCCCACTGCACCTTCAAGTGCTGTGTTGGCACCACAATGACAACACGCTTAATTGTGCGCGCCACCAGCGCGCGGCGTGCGACCGTGAGCGCGAAGGTGGTTTTGCCGGCGCCGGGTGTGGCCACCGCCAAGAAGCTGGGATCGGGGCTTTGATCGAAGGCTTCGAGTGCCTGGCGTTGCCACGCACGAAGGCGCACACCCTTTTCGGCGACGGGGCGCCGGGGGGGCGGGATGTGGGTCGATCCTGGAGGCGTCTGAATCAAGCGGCCTCCGTGGGATCGGTCAGAAGAACGATGAAAGAGTGTGGCAACTTTCCTTGCAACATAGAAGTGGCGGCGACAGCGGCAAAAACGACAGCAGAAACGAGCCAAATTCGTTGGGCTGGGAGTTCACCGGGTTCGCATCGTGCGAACAGAAGGAGTATGGGTAGCGTTGCACCGCCATCGCCGTCAAGAGGTTGTGGGCGAATGCTGCGTTTCCATTTCGCGACGGCGAAAAAAGCGTCGAAGATCGTCCGCAGGCATCCACAGCGGGGCTTGACAACGGCCCTTACGAAACCGGTGTCACGCATCCGGCGGCGCGTCCTGGCGCCGCCGCCAGCGCGTCAGAAACTTGGCGCTAAAGTTACGCGTCAACCAAGGCGATCCTGAGGCTACGATGAAACACGGGCGTGTGGGCGGGGGTGAGGGCGTGGTCCTTATATTGCTTGGGGTTGTGCGGCGGTAATGCGATCAAGCGCAACGATCATCATGCACATGCAGGCGGACACGCCATTGCAGGCCCGCAGACTTTGTTGGGAGCAGGTGTGCGCGCAGGCGGTGGCGGCCCATGTGGACGTGGTGCTCACGGGCGCGCCAGCCATTATCGAAGCTTTTGGTGGCGGCACAGGCCCGCGCATTTCGCTTCACCCTTGCACGCGTGCGGCCGCGAGCGCGCGTAACGAAGCCGCCCGTCTGAGCGAAGCGCCTGTTTTGGTGTTTGTGAGCGATTCGTTTGTGCCTTCTGCCAAATGGCTCGAGCACTTGCTGCAGCACTTGGAAAAGGCACCTGAGACGCACATTGTGGGCGGCCGAACCAATCTGCCCAATGGCGGCCTCCACAACGCCGGAATGACTTTGCACTATGGCACCGCCCGGCCCTTGAATGTGCACTGTGAATTGAACACCGACGAACCTTCAAAGCACAAGCGTGTGTTCGGGGCCGACGCGATGGCTGTACGCACGGCCACCTTTAGGCAGCTTGGGGGGTTCGATGAGGTCTTCATCGGTGCGGGCGACGACATCGATTTTGGCTTACGCGCCATTCACACGGGGTGTCGTGTTGATTTGGTGCCCGCGGCAGAAGGCACCACGGTGCGTGCGATTGGATACCCGTTGCCGCACTTCCCCGCCGACGAAGCCTTGCTGCAAAAGCGTTGGTTGGATCGCTTCGACGTCTTTGACGAAGACATTCGCCATTTGTGCAAAGGCAGCGCCCCCAAGGCACTGTCGAGCGCGCGGCCTGTCATGACGGTGGTAAGCGTTGTGGTTCCCGGGGCCTTGCCGACGCTGGGCGCCTGGTTGGAACTGACGAAGGCGATGCTTGGTCCGAGCGACACGTGGCTGATCGTGATTGCCACCTGCTGCGCCACCTCCACGCAATACGCGCGCTGGTTGGCAGAACACACTGAGCACGCGGTGTTCATCGATGCTGGCAACGAATCTTTGGTGGACGCCTGGGCGGCGGCCCTAAAGCAATGCCCCACCAACTTCGTCGCCGCGCCGGCACCAAACGCCCTGCCGTCATGGCACTGGTTGGAACGCGGAGCCGCCCACCTGCTGCAAACGACAACGGATCAGCTAACGCTGGTTGCGGCAAGTTTGCCACCTTTGGCGTGCACGGCCCCCGCCGAGAAGACGATCGACCTAAACGTTGTGCAGCGAGCGCTGGCATCAACTTTGGCGGGTCAAAGCCACAAGACCCCGGTCGCGGAATCAGCGTGTTTTGTCGGAGAAAAGGCAGCATTTGAGCGATGGCTTGCCGACGCCACCGCCCAGGGCCTGCCCGATCCGTGGCAGGCGGCGCAAGCGGTTCGCACGGCCCTTGACGTTTGGTCAACGCAACTTCACCTTGCCGCGCAACCAGCGAGTGAGCTTGAGCGCTTGCTACGTCGCAAGGCCTATGCAGCAGCAAACCTGCAGCTTGAACGGCAAGCGGCGATGGCTTCGATTGAACAAGCGCTGGGCGTGGCCCCTTACCGTGGCCTCGTAACCGTGGTGGTGCCGGTGTTAAATCAAGCGGCGCTCACGGAGCGTTTCGTGGCCTCGCTATACGAGAACACGAAGCTTCCCTTCGAGCTTGTGCTGGTGGACAACGGTTCAGTCCCTGACATCGCCGCGCTGGCACGCACGTTGGCAGCGCAGCACACCAACTTCGTTTACGTGCGCAACGAAATCAACCAGGGCTTTGGTTATGCGTGCAATCAAGGGCTCGCCGTGGCCCGCGGTGACGCCGTGGTGATCATCAACAACGACGTGGTGGTGCCCCAGGGATGGTTGTCACGCCTCTTAGCGGTGATGCAAGAAGATCCACAAGTGGGTATGGTGGGGCCCGTGACGAACCGGTGCGTGGGCGTGCAACAGATCTTCCCCGCACCCTATAGCGATGTGCATGACTTTCCCCGTGCCGCCGCCGCACGCGCCACAACCCATGCTGGCAATGCGGCAAACACGAGCCGCCTGGTGGGGCTGTGCTTGCTTTTGCCCATGCAAGTCATCCGTGAAGTGGGGGGCTTCGATCCCGCGTTCGGCTACGGCAATTTGGAAGACGACGATCTGGGCCTGCGTGTGCGCCGCGCGGGCTGGAAATTGGCGGTGGCCGAAGACGTGTTCGTTCATCACGAAGGCAGCGCAACGTTCACCGGCGAAAGCTTCGACGCGCAGGCATTGGCCCGGCAAAACTGGGAGATCTTCTGTTTGAAGTGGCGGCACGATCCGATGAACACAAGCTTCGCCGCGATTGCCGCATTGGCCGATGGCGCAAAGCTGGGCCCCTTTGACCGAACCCGCGACTATGTGCCGCCGGCCTTCGCTGAACATTTCGCCGCCGCAGGCACGAAGCTCAGCCTCGACACGGACAAACCGGTGAAGCTTTTGTTCACGCCGGATGTGCTTGAGTCTGGCTGGTGGGGGCCCCTACGCACCTTCTTGGGCACTTTCGGCCCCGATGATCCTGTGGCGTTGGTGCTGCGCCCTGAGCCGGCCACGAATGAACGAGCGCAGCAAGCGTTACAAGAAGCCTCTGCGCTGCTCAATCAATTGGCCACCGCGAAACCCCTGCCCGTGGTGTTGCTTGAGGTCACCAACCTTCCACCCATGCTGCGGCCCAATTTGTATCGTGCGATGAACGGGTGGTTGGAGACGCCCGGTCCGCTCGCGCCGTTTGTGGCGCGGGAAGCGGCCGCTGTGGGTCTCACACGCGTTCTGCCTTCAGCTGAGGCGATGCGCGATTTCGTTTCGAGGTGCGTGGCGGGACGCGAACAGGAGCAAACATGAGCGCCCCGCGCTTCGCCGCAAAAATGGGCGCCCTGCCTCGCCGCAAGTTGTATGCGCTTAGCCGCGTTTACCCGCGACTCACTGTGGGCGGGGCTGAAGCGGACATCTTGACGCTGCTTGAAGGCATCGGCGACACGCAGATGATCGTGACGGAAATCGAAGGGGCCGCGGCGGCGGTGGCCAAAGAACGCGCCCGCGGCTACGTGCATTTGCAAGCGCCGCGCTTTTTCAACTTGTGGACGGCGTTGCAATGCAGCCCCGTCGTGCATCTGCACACAATCAACGATCACCCGCTGGCACCCTTGGCCGCACAGTTCGCCGACGCCAAGGCCATCATCCAAACGGTGCACAACGATTTCGACAGCGAGGCCAGCCACTTCGCCGATCACAGCATCGTGGTGGCAGAGCAAACCAAATGGCGGTTGGCAGCGCCGAACCGGTGCACCACCATCTCAAGCGGCATCGCTGTGCCTCCTGAGGTGCCACCGCGCACGCCTTTGACGGGCCGCCCCGTGCGTCTGCTCGAGGTGCGGCGGCCGGACAAGCCGATGGCGCTCACGCTTGAGCAGATCGTACGCACGGGCTTGCTCGATCACGTGGCGTGGACAGCCACCGTGGTGGGGATAGACGCCCCACCGCAACACGATCCGCGCATCACCTACGCGGGCGCCGTGTCCGACGTTTCGCCGTTTTTGCGCGACGCTGATGTGCTGGTGCACGCCTCAGCCACCGAGACATTCGGCCGCGCCGTGTTCGAGGCCTTGGCATTTGGCGCGCATGTGTTGGCCACCCCACTGCCGCCGTTCGTGGCGGCCAGCCGCAGCGGTGCCAGCCTGCGCTTCATATCTACCCCTGAGCCTCAGGCAGCGGCCCGTGATCTTTTGCTGGCGTTTGCGGACCTGCACGACGAAACGATGGCGAGCAGTCACCGCGCCAGAAACCACGCCTTTGTGAAACAACACCACGGCACAGAACTGATGATCGCGCGCACGCGCGAGACGTATCGCCAGTGCCAAGACATCGCGGCGCCGCCGCGCAACTTCGTGAGCAAAGACGTCACCGACGGCGACACGGTTGTGTTCGCGGCGGCACTCGACGCGCTCATGGAGCGCAAGACGCCGCCCTCGATCCACGCAGGCCTGCTTAGCTCGCGCCAGCAGGCGGTGTTGATGTGGCTGGGGCTGCGCTTCGGCGTGATTCGGCAATCGGTGGCCATACCGGTGCTTGAAAACGCCGCGAAAGTGTTGGGACCACGCCACCTGCTGTGCGTGGATCTGGCGAATGCACACGCGAAACTCGGTCAGCTGCCCCAGGCGTTGGCATGGTCAACCCGCGCTGTGGAACTGGATCCGCAAAAGATCGGATCCTTCATTGCGTGTGCCCTGCTGCAGTCCGCCCTCAAACAACAAAGCCGCGCCTCCGATTGGCTCGCGCGCATTCAAACAAACTGGCCTGCCCATCCTGATCTTGCACAGCTGGCACAACGGGTGGCAGCCGCGTGACGCCCAGCCTGCGCATCACTGTGGTGGGCCCGATCTCCGGCGGATCGTTGTCGGTGGCGGCGGCGTCAACGCGCGCTTTCATGGCCCTTGGCCACACAACCACTTTCATCGACAACACTGTGCACGCACCCGCCTTGACAGCGTTGCGTTCGGCACCCGTGCCCGATGATGAGCGGCAAAAGCGCGAGGTTGATTTGTTTTTGCGAGCCGCTGACGAAACCCAGCGCGCCGTGTGCGAATCCAAACCGCAGCTCGTGCTCTATCTGGCCCAGGCGCCTGTATTGCTGAGCCGCCACACCGAGCCGCTGCGTGAACGGGATGTTCCTTCTGTATTCTGGTTCGTCGAAGACTTCCGCGTTTTTACATATTGGCAGCGCGCCGCCGAACGGTACGACCACGTGTGGGCCATTCAGCAAGATCCGTTTTTGTCGTTGCTGCGCAAAAAGGGCGTGCGCTACGTGGATTTCGTGCCGCTGGCATGCGAGTCGCCCACATTCGCGAACCCCGAGGGCTTCGCAGCTGGCGACATCACGTTCGTTGGCAGCGCTTACCCCAACCGTGTGAAGCTGTTGAATGAAATCGAGGAGCCACGACTCCGCTTGTTCGGGCCTGGCTTCGCCCGCCACGCGAAGTTATCGCCCTTGGTGGCTGTGGATGGCGTGTTGCCGCATGAACAGCTGGCACCGATCTTCGCGCAAAGCCGCATCAACTTAAATTTGAGTTCAACGGCGAACCCGGAGCTGTTCACAGAGCGCAAAGATTTTCTAAACCCGCGCGCCTTCGAGATCTGCGCGGCGGGTGGCTTTCAGCTGGTTGAGCGGCTTTTGCCCCTGGAAGGCTTCTTCGTGCCAGAGCGCGAGGTGGCCACATTCCTAGGGCCCGAAGAGGCGGCGGAAAAACTGCGGTATTTCATGGCGAACGACAGCGAGCGACGCGCGATCGCCGAAAAGGGGCAAGTGCGCGCGCTGTCGCATCACACATACAAAGCGCGTCTTGCGGCCGCTTTGGAGCGGCTGATGCAGGCGGACGGCGATCGGGTGTTGGCGGCGAGCTGGTAGTTCGTTACGGTCGTGCAGTTGCCTGTGCGCGCGCCATAGACCGATCGTGAAGGCGCGAGAACAACGGCAAGGCCACAGCTGCACCCATGAGCGCCAGCAGCATGTCCCACTGCGCGTCCCAGGGATCGCCTTGGCTGCCCAAGAAGGCAACGCCCACATCGGAAGCCACGAGCAACGTCACCCACCATTCAAGCAGTTCCCAAAACGCCGCCACAGCCAGCACCACGCTGAGCAACACAAACGTCAACCATCCGCCCTGCCGCAGGGGAGTCACGCGCATGAACACTTCGCGCACCACGAAGACGGGAAACACACCCAACGCCACGTGGCCCACACGATCATAGTGGTTGCGTGACAAGGAAAACGCATCTCGCGCCCAATTGCCGAGCGGCGTGAGCGCATACGTGTAGTAGCCGCCGTAGGTCAAAATGAGAACGTGCAAAAAGCAGCACACATAAACCCAGTTGGAAAAAACGAAGCGCTTGCGAATGGCCACCATCACGGCCACGCCCAGCAAACCAGGCCCCACCTCCAACAACCACGACGTGCGCCCTGCGGGTGGATCCCACAATGTGGCCACACACACCAAGGCGAGCAGCGCGAGCAACACGTGCGGGAGTTTCGACGGCTTCATAAACTGACCAGCCAGGCCAGCAAGGGTTCCAGAGCGTCAACGTGAATGTAGTGCCCCGCGTTTGCCAGCACGTGCACATCGCAGCCAAGTTCACGGAGCCGCTGTGCTTCGGCATGCGGTACATAAGATGAACGTTCACCCACGGCACAATGCACGGGCACCTCTTGCGCTTCGATCACGGGCCACAGATCTTCCGCGGTGAAGGTGCTGTGGAGCGCATCGAGCGCGCGCCGATCGATGCGCCAGCGGTAAAGGCCATCGTCTTGACGCAGGTTCATTAAGATCCAATCGGAAAGCGCGGGCGAAATGCCTTGCGACAGAAAGAAGGCGCGCATCTCGCGGCGGTCGGTGGATTCGGCGGGCGCACGCAACATCACATCCAACACATGCCGGCTCTCCGACTTCTGCGGATCGATGGGGCCAGGCCCTATGTCGAGCAGCACCACATCGGCCACACGCTCGGGCGCCACCCGCGCGCAAGCCAAAGCAATGCGCCCGCCCAATGAGTGACCAACGATCTGGACGGGAAAGGGAATGCCCGCATCGGCGGCTGTTTGCAGCACGGCTGCCGCCATCGTGTTTAACGTGGCATTGGCGGGTAACGCGGGCGATTCGCCGTGGCCCAACAAATCGGGCAGCAAGAAGCATTGGCGTTCGTCGCGTTGCAGCCACTTCTGCGCCAGCGTGCGCAGATTCTTGCCGGAGCCCAAAAAGCCGTGCAGCAAAATGGTGCCGAGCGGGCCCGTGCCCATGGTCGTGGAGGCGAGCATCAAAGGGGCGCCCGTCGTTTCAATCGCCACGGTTTATGCAAGCCAACACCTAAAAGGCCCCGCGGTACCCCAAGCCCATCACGGCGCGGGCCTCGCCATCCTTCGACGTCACGTTCAGCACCTGCAAAGTAAGCCCCTCGATGCCCACGAGCGCCGCGGCTGTGCCCAACACGGCCGCGGACCATCCGAATGCGCGGCCGGCGCCGAATGACGGAGAGCCTTGCTCGTTGTTGCTCTCTTTCAACACCAGCGCGCCACCCAACGACGCCAAGAGTGCGCCACCGCCAATCGCGGCGTAGGACCATCCTCGCATTTTCGCACGGCGGCTGGCCCGTTGTGATTCTGTGAGGGTCGACCAATCGATCAGCGCCGCGCCTGCGACGGCTGTGGCGGCGCCGAAGCCCACCCATAGATACCCGGATGGGCCTGTGGTGTAGAAGGTGTTGCGTCCGTCGTATCTTGCATCGCCGTTCTTGCTGACCAAGCTGATGCCTTTGATCACGGCAGCCACTCCCCCCGCCGCGGCGGCGATGCCAACGTAGACGGGGGCCTGCGTGAAGGGAGCGGCGGGCGCCTCGGCTTCTTGGGCGTGCGCTTGATTGACTGCGAACACAGCTACGAGGGCCGCCGTTAAAACCATTTTGGCCATGTGAAGTGTCATCTTAGTTGCCGTCCAACTCATCAGCGCCGCAGTCGCCGGAATCTATTCGCACTTGGCCGAAGACGTCGATCAGGTCCCTCGCCGGATCTACGGGATGCTTGTTCAAGCACTCAGGCACAGACGACTGCATCTTGTAGGCGTTCGTTAGTGGAGGATTGCTGCAGCAATTGTCCGCAGCGCACTTTGTAAGAATGGAACGCGCAGCGCCTTTGAGCGACAGTAAGCCGCTGGCCATGATGGGTGAATCGCAAGCCAATCCTTGAAGGTCTGCGTTTCCTGCGATCGTCACATGACGAAGGATCGCCTTCCTACTTTGTGCAGCACCGGAGATGATGTTGATCCCTCCCCACACGACGTCCTCGCTGCCGTTGCCCGTAATCATTGTATTTGTGATCTCGAACGCCGCACCATCTTGAAGGAGGATCCCACCACCGCGATTGTCCTGCACAATACAGCGGTTCATGTTGAGTTCTGCGGTCGTGCCTGTCGCGCGCACGCCCTCGATGAAGCCGCCTTTGACCACCACGCCGCGGACATACACGATGCCGCTGTTGACTTGTATGCCCGGCGCGGACGCGCCGCCTTTAATGGTCGTGGAAGGCTCCTTTTTGCCTTTGCCGACGAGGTAGATCTTGTCGTTGGCACCAAGTGCCACTCTGACAGGCTCGAGGACGTCGTTGTCCCTGAGGATGATGATCGGCTTGCCTCGACTTATGGCCACATCGACGGCTAGCTGCGGTGCGCAGAACGGCTTGTCAGCAGAACCGCCGTTTGCCGTCCCCACGGTGGCTGCGCAGCTCATTTTCGATTCCACATACTGAACTTCGCTGTCCTTGGCGCAACGACCTTCGCTTTCCAAACAGAGCCCTGGGCCCGTTGTGCACTCAGCATCCTGCCAGCACACTCGACACTTGTTGCCCGCGCCACACACCGGCGTAGCCTCACCACACTGCGCATTGGTCTTGCACTGAACACATACTCCGTTCTCGCACACCGCCTTCCCATCAGCGCGGTCACTACATTCCTTATCCGCTCCGCAGGCGCGGCACATGCCCCCGTTGTCGCAAATCGGCTGGGTGGGGGCACACATGAGACTAGACGTGCACTCCGGCATCGCGTCCGCCATCGCATCCTCCCGTGCGTCGCCGCCTCCGTCACCCAAGCCATCGCTGCCCTGCCCGTCCCCTGACCCGTCGGCGCTCGGCCCCACCTCAACGGGCGCGTCGACGCCGCCGTCGCCCCACACTTCGGTGCAACTGTCTGCGTTCCAGCAGCAGCCGCCCGCCAAGAGCAGCGACAAGAGAGCCAACGGGCCGATAAGCTTCATAGGCTCACGTT
>JANRKS010000016.1:2500-287407 GCA_033763315.1 Deltaproteobacteria bacterium | reverse complement strand
GAAGGGTGAGAAAGCGGCCTCCTGCGCGTGTGGACCGAAGAGCGCTTGAATTGTGGTGGAGGCTGTCCAGCCCGTGTCGCTGTGGTGCAAGACAACGGGCAGAACGATGGGCAAAAACTCGTCATGGGTGGTTTCGATGTGACGATCGAGGATGCGCAGAACGTATTTGAGGAGACGCAGCGGCATCCATCGATCCACGGAGCTTTGGTGCTCGAAAAGGCAGTAAATGAGACCGCGGGTTTGCTTGATGTTGGCGCTGAACAACAGATCGGAATGTGAGCTGACGAGGTGCTCGTCAACAAAGGAGCCGGGCTCAAGCGAGAGGGACTGCCAATCAACGTGGTTGGACACCGCAAGCGGCAAGGCGGTTCGCAAGGCTGCCGCCGAGTGGGAGGCGTTGGAGAACACCTTCTTAAATAGCGAATCGTGAGGGGATTTTGCATCAGCCATGGAAGGGGCCTGGATTCCCCTATCGGCGCCCCTGCTCCAAGTGTTGCGTGGAGAATGCAGCGGGTTGTTCTCCTGACGAAGACTGTTGTCGCTAAGAGGATACCGTAGGGGGCCTTCACTTCCGCGACAGATGAGGTTGTGATCAGCCCCAAGGGCCAGATGATCTCGGGCAAGATCAACGCGAACGCCGGAGCTGTCCAACTGAACTTTCAAAGTCAGGCGGCAATTTCTGGTGGAACGGGGTGGTGTCCCCTTTTGCCGGATCGTGCCGGTGGAGGGTAAGCGGCGTTTGACCCTTGGCGAACTCGCGCGACGGGTTGCCGCCCGTGGGGGCGAGGCGCGCTTCGCTGACGATGTCGAGGAGGCCATCAGGCTTGGCAACGTGCCTCGGGTGCCTGAGGACCCATGGAAGCCCTGACTGATTCCAGCGTCATCATCGCGATGGAGCGGGGGCAGCTGTCCTTGTCGGAGCTAGGTTCGATAGCTGACGCCCCGCTCGTGTTGTCAGCGATCAGCGTGTCGGAACTACTCCATGGCGTTCACCGCGCCGATGCGAAACACCGGATGAGGCGTGCAGCCTTTGTTGAAATGATTCTTGAAGACGCGATCACGCTTGCCTTTGACACCCGCGTTGCCCGTGTGCACGCGCATCTATCTGCCGCACTGGCTCGGAGCGGCACACCCATCGGTGCACACGACCTGCAAATCGGGAGCACAGCGGTCGCGCACGGCCTCAAGGTGGTGACCCGCAAGCCTAGAGATTTCGTTCGTATCCCCGGCTGCGAAGTGGTGACCATTTGATGCAGAGCTAAACCTTCCGCGCCGACCACTGCGCGAAGGACTGCGTGCCTGTGATCAACGCGCCTTCAAAATTGGTTGAGCTTCGACCCGCACACGATCTGCTGTGTGGAGAAACCCGAAGCGCTTGCGAAGGCGGCGAACAATTCCGATAAGGTTCTTTTGCGGGTGTTGTCGCCGATGGGACGTACGGACACGTTCTGAAGGTTGCCGTACGCGACGAAGGATAGGTTTGCCGGCGGCATGCAGGGGAAACTGATGGTGCCCGTGGCCAAACCGATCGAGGGGTTGAATGAAAGCGTGAGACGGCTGGCGGCGATCGTCGCTTTGCTGCCGCGCTCTTGAACGGTGGAACTGGCCGAGGGGCGGAGGCTGCAGTACGAACCTGTTTGCGGATACGTTAAGGGACCTGTGGGGCCCACGGTGATGCCGTTGTCGATGTCTTCGGCGGCCGTGGCGCTGACGAATTCGATGGGCTCGTTAAAATCAAGGAAGATGGCGGCGCCAAACTCAGTGCTGTTGCCGGCGGGCGGCAGGCACGTGTCCACGTTGGTGGCCAAGATGCGCAGCGGATCTTTTTGCTCTTTGGACAACACGAACGTTCGACTGGCAACTTGGCCAGCGATCAGCAAATCAGGGAACGCCTTGGCTTGATACCCAGGCACATTGAACACAGTCACCTCATAGGACACGCCATAAACCAGTTCACCCTCGGCCACTTCGAGCAGGCCATCGACGAAGGGCTTGGTGATCGATTGGTTGTTGAGATCTTCGTCGTTCAACCAACGGCGTGTGCGCACGGATGAGCTTGAAGTGGAAGGCGATGCTTCCAGGAACGAAAGTGAGCGCGGCGCGAAGCGAACTTGGCCGGCCACGCGCGGCGTTCCGGGCGGTAGCGAGGCAAAGTCAGCTTGGTCGATCGTCAAAGTGACCTTCGGCGCTTTGAGCGCCACGGGAAACAGCCGCGCCTCCATCACAAATGTTTGCGTCGTGCTGCCGGCCACCAACCCATCTGTCATTGCCACAGACGCGGGCACATCAATGCCGGGGTTTTGTGAGACGAACGGACGAAAGCCTGCCGCAGCGATGTATACGGAATAGTCTTGCCAGGTGGGCAACGGGGTCTTCGTGAGGAAGCGACCATCAGCTTCAATGTCGGCCACGATGACCTTCTCGCGATACTTGATGCTAACGCCGGTGAGCTGAGCCTTTGTGAGGCGAGCGCCCGAGGCTCCGTCGTAGACGTAGCCGGCGAAGAACACCTTATGGTCGTCGCCCGAAGGCGTCTCGCTGTTGCAGCCGGCGAGCGTGATCGCCAACAGCAGGCCGGTGATACCTAGTCTAGTTTGCGCGTGCTTAAGACCCATGAGGAGCAGCAGTAACACCACGTCGCCAAAAAGTAAATCCGCACAAATCGCAATGCAGCGAGTCGTTTTTCAGGTGGTTGGCAACGCCGGTACGACGGCGTAGCTGGTTGTGGTACCGTCAATGGGTGCGCCCGAGCCTCGATCATTTGAAGAATCAGGTTGCCGACTTGTGGCCGCAGGCGACGGGGCTTGAGCTGGCAATGGTGTTTGGATCGGTGGCCCGGGGCGAGGCCACAGCGGCGTCTGACATTGACGTGGCCGTCGTAGGCCGCGGTCTTGATACTTTAGCAATCACGGCGGCGTTAGAGGGCCGCCTGCCCGCACAGGTGCAAGTGGTGCATCTTGACGATCCTTCTGTGGTTCTGCTGGCCGAGCTTGTGCGTGAGGCTGTGCCGCTTTACGAGCGTGTGCCGGGCGCCTACGCGCAATGGCTGTCGAGGACGATGTGGCAATTGGAAGATGACCTTCCTTGGTACCAGCGGCAGGAGCGATCTTGGCTCGCGCGTGTGGCACAAAGGGGGCTGTGATGGTGAAGGCCGAATTGGTTGCAGCCAAGCTTGCGCAGCTTGCCGATCGCATAGACCGGATTGAACAGCATCGCCCCGCATCGTTGGCAGCTCTTGCGGCCAACAGGGATGCATTGGATCTGCTGTCGTTCAACCTGCTCTTGGCGGTGCAGGTTTGTGCGGATGTTGCCGCGCATCTCATTTCGGACGAAGGACTGCCGCCGGCTCCGAACCTGGCGCAAAGTTTCGCCCGCCTGCATGAACACGGGGTGATTGGCGACGCAGTTGTGGGCCCAATACAACGGGCCGTTGGTTTAAGAAACGTCGTGGCGCACGGCTACGAACGCATTGATCCGAACATGGTTTACCAAGCCGCCACCGTGGGCATCGCTGACTTAAAGGCCTTCGCCGCAGACGTTGCGCGGTGGCTGCAGCACAAGCGCAGCGCCTAACTGCGACAGGGCATAAACGAGCTTGAGTTTGGCCTTGGGTTTCCTAACTGAAAAGCTCCTCAATTCTCGCAGCCCGCGATCTTTTCCTCGACGGTGTCACGGCGTGAATGGTTTTGGTAGTGTGCCGCCGAAATGGACAAACGTTGCTCAATTCTGCGTTCTTTAATACCTGCGCTTGCAGCTCTCGGCAGTCTTGCGGGATGCGAAGACGCGAACGAGATCGGCCAAGCGAAGGATGCCGCGGTCGATGCGATCGTCGACGCTGCGTCCGCCGCCGAATGGCCTCGTTCAGACGCAGGATCCGATGCTTTGGCGTCCGCGTTTGATGGGGCATCCCTGGGGCCCGACGTCGCCTTGCCAGAGTTCAGCTGGAGCGTTGAGCCCATGTCTGTGCAATTGCGACGCGGCACGTGCCGTGAACTACGCGTGGTCGCAAATCGTCGTCCTGATTTCACAGGGGCGATCACATTGGGCTCTGGAGAAGGTCCCTTCAGAGTGGGCTTTGCGTCGTCCCACATCGAAGCTGGGGCTTCCGTTGGAACGATCATTTTGGCGACCCCTCACAATGCGCCCGCTGTGACCGACAAACCGTTGATTATTGCCGCTACGGGCAAGGCAACGCATTTGCGTATGACCCTCACCATCACTGTGCTGGATACGGCCCCCGCTGCTGATGGCGGTGTGGTTGAGACGTTCGCTGATGCCGGAATTTGGGACAACGACACTTGCAGTCAAACCCTGCAGGGTCTTTCGATGTTGAACATGTGAAATCGATTTTTCAGTGGGGCGTTGGCGACTTTCCGCCGCTGCTTGCCGGGGCCTTGACACGGCGGTCATCTGGCCGTCCCATGGAAGGGAACTTTCGTCGCAAAAACAGGAGGCCCCATGTTGGAAGATCTCGTGCGTGTCGGAACCCCAAGCTTCTTTCCGTACAGCCCGCTTATTGGGGGTGGAGGGGGCGGGCCGTGCTCGCAGGGGGTGATCCACGGGTTCTTGAAGGGCCAACATAAGTTCTTGCCGTTCGTGGCCAATGGGATCAACTGGGTGGCTTCACAAGGGCAGGACGTGATCAGTGCCAACTTCACCGGCTGCATCATGGCGGCTTACAGCGAGGGCGGTGTGACGAAAGTGGCACACATTTCAACGGGCGCTGATTATGGCGATTGCAAGCCAGCTTGGGACCAACTGAAGGCAAACTGCAAGAACGTGTTTGAGTTCAGACCAAGTGATTTCATTGGCGACACGCCTTACACGAAGTGTTACGGCTTGATCACGGCGGATCTTCAAACGTATACGATCCTGACGCATCCGAAGACGCTGGCGCATGCCCAAGGTGGCAGCGTGCGCTCAGATGAACAATTCGTGAAGATCGTGAAGGCTCACCTATTGCGTTGATGTTTGCAAAGCATGAGCGCGGTGGGTTCGGGGTGTGCCGAAACGTCTACCTAACGGCACGCAAAGGCCACACCCCTGATTACGAAGCGCTGATCGAAGCACCCGTTCTCAGAGTGGGGAGGAATTTGCTGATCAGCACGGACGAAGTTGGCCTGCCTTTCGTCGGCTTTGTTCTTAAGGGTCATATAGGCGCCCTCATAAGTGCCCTCGCGGCCGAACCCGCCGCACCCGCTGCCATGTATGGCTTCGATGGGGCCTACCTCAACACAACCGTCGGGCGGCTCGGCTTTGGCTACCTTGACGGCATTGGCGCCAGGTCTTAACACCACAGCGGGCGCCGTGGTTCCGCAGGCCGCGAGTGCGAGGCCGGACAGCGCGATTGATAGGAGCCAAATCTCCATGGGTGTTTTTTGCTGCGCAGCGCGATGACGCATAAGTACTGCTGCTAACACGTCGAGCAGTAAAAGTAAACGCAAACAGGCGAAGAACGTTGCGTTCTTTGGGCGAATACCACCGAGTGGTGCTTGGTAGGTTATAGGCGCCGCGCCGCCCATGCGGCGAAAGACTCTTGCGCTTTGATTTCTCCGTGATGCAAGGCCACGCGTTTGACGTGCGGAATGGCGCTGAGCCATTGCCACAATTCTTTGCGATCGGCGTGGGCCGAAAGGCCGCTTAGGGATTCGATGTGCGCGTTGACGGGCACAGCTTCGTGATCCAGCCACACGGTGTCACGGGTGCGTTTGGCCGCTTGGATGGCGGCGCCGGGGGTGCCGGGCGCTTGGAATCCGACGAAGACAACGCACGTCTGTGGCAGTGGCAATAGATCTTTCAGGTGTCCCACGATGCGGCCGCCCGTGCACATGCCACTGCCCGCGATGATCAGCAGCGGCTCTTTGACGTCACGCAAGCGCGCTGAATCAGCGGCGCGGTTCACGGCGTAAAGGGTGTTGAAATCAAGTGGGTTGTCGCCTTGTTGGAATTTGTCTAAGGCTTCTTTATCGAACAAGGAGCGGCCTCGTTGATAAAGTTCGGTGACACGCAGGCCAAGCGGCGAATCGATGGCGACGCCAATGTCTGGAATGCGTTTGGCCTCGATCAGTGTATTGAGATGATAAATTAGCGTTTGCGTGCGGCCGATCGCGAACGCGGGCACCAAGATGTGTCCACCGTCGGCCACAGCGCGGTTCACGATGGTTTCGAGCCGGGCTTCAACGTCTTCGTGGGTCATATTGTGTTCGTCGTCGCCGTAGGTGCTTTCCATGACAACGAGATCCACGGGACGGGACGTGTTCCACTGTTTGTTGAAGTCGCGCAGAATGGGCGAGTTCGGTCGGCCCAGATCGCCTGAGCAGATCACGCGGCCATCGCTCGTGTGCAGCTCCACGCTGCAAGAGCCAAGGATGTGTCCTGCCTCCTGCATGTTGACGCTGCCCTTGAAACCATCGGGCACGAACGCCTCGTTGTAAGGCACTTGCGTTCGTTGCTTATCGAAGGCGGTGAGGAACGCTTGCGTGTCGCGTGAGGAGGCACGTTGCAAGCGCAGACCATCTTCGATCACAAGGCGCGCGAGATCTAAAGTGGCGCGCGTGCCATAAATGCGGCCCGAAAAGCCGCTTTCGATCAACGCGGGCAGCGAGCCCACATGGTCGTTGTGGCCGTGCGTGAGGATGACGGCGTCGAGCTTTTGCAACGAAGTTTTCGGAAAGCGCCACGTCTCGGCTTCGCGGCCCTGCGCGACGCCACAATCCACGAGCAGCCGGGCTCCGCCCATTTCAACCAACGTCATCGCGCCCGTAACGCTGGTGATGGCGCCAAGCAGTGTGACTTGGCCAGAAGGAACGCTGTGAGAAGGCGTGCAGGGGAGAATAAGCATGGTGCTAATACCTCCCGCTGATTTTTAGTCCGGGTATGCGAGAGAAATGTTTGACGTTCCTCGTCAGTAAGGTTGAAGAACGTTCGAGGCAGACGCTGGCTATCATGAAGTCAGCCATGCCGATCGTTTGGCCTTCTGCCTCCAGTTGCAACCGTAGCTTTGTGGCCGTTTGGGCTTCTTGAACGCCAAAGGGAAGTACGGTCATTGCGGCGAGCAGCGATTCGATAGCTTTTCGCTGCCGCTCTGTGCGGGCGCCGGAGAGCAACTCGAAGACCGTGACGGCCGTGGTGGCAAAGCCCCCTGTTTTTAACTCAAGCTCAACTCTGTCTGCGTGGGGCTGGGCTCCCTTCAAGAAGTCGATGAGCACATCAGTGTCGGCGATGATCATCGCCACCTCGACCGCAACGCTCGGGCCGACTGTTCCAAGGCGTCAGCCTCGTCCTCACTAAACTTGCCACGAGATTTCAGCGCCTGTTCCAGCGCCGACGACTGCTGCTGGCTTCGCAGGTAAAGCTCAAGCGCCTCTTGGATGATCCCAGAGAAGCCCTTTTCTCCGCGACGCGCTGCGATTTCCAGCAGACGAGCCCGCTGCTCGTCGGGTAGTTCGATTGTGGTTCGCATGGTCACAGGATGACATGCATGCATGTGCATGTCGACCGCTAGCGTCGTTGCAGCGATTTTGGGATGTCGACTGCAGTCGGATCGGCCTTGCGGACGTATTGCATTGACCCAATTATGTATCCATCGGCAAGATGGCGCGTAAATTCAATCGGTGCAGTGTCTACTTCGCTTCGGCTGCGATTTGGGCCGGCGTGAGCACAGATGAAAACAGCTTCACTTCGTCGATTGATCCATCCCAGACTTCCCTAGCGCCCAGATCGGAATTTCTAGCACCAATCGTCGTTTCAGTGGTGTGTGCGGTGAGCGTCCAGCCGATGTCCATGGACGATGCCTTCACTCCGTTTACGTATAGTGTGAGCGTGAGTCCGTCGTAAGTGGTGGCCAGGTGGGTCCAGGAGCCTTGGGATACGGTTTGGGCGGTCGCAAAAAAGAAATGCACGACCGCGGACGGCTTGCCCCCATAAAGGCCTAAGCCGAAAAGGTCGAAGCCGTCAGTCTCCCTACGATTTATGGCGAAATTGAACTTTTGACTGTCGACGCTTGCGGCAGCAACCCAAGCCATCGCGGTAAATTTGTTGTTTGCTCCAATCTCGTTGATGGACGAAGTCGAAGGAATCGTCACCCAGGTTGGGCTGGCAGCGGGGGCAGGGTTCTCAAGGCGCAGCGCTTTATCTTTCTTGCCGTATGAAAAGGTCCCAGCCACAGTTTGGGGATTTGTTGCGCCTCGAACAACGACGCCATGGTTGCCGTTGCCTGACATATCTTGAGCGTCGCGATCAAGCGGCCAATAACCGACGAGCCCGGCGCCACCTGACGGCGTTACTTTTGCGGTGACAGTGGCCATGGTGCTACTGCCGGTGTTTGCTGAGGCGCTAAGGTTGGCCATCTTGTCGCCGAGCTCCGCATTTAAAAGCTGCACCTGGAAAGTGCATGAAGCCCCATTGCCCTGCAAACCGGCAGCGCATTCGTTAGATGAGAGCGTGAACGGCGCAGGCACATTGATGACGATGGCCCCGGTCGATATGTCCGCGGGTGCGCCGCTAGCCGTGACAGTGAATGCCTTCTTATCAGAGCTTTGACCCGGCGCGAACGTGCCGAAGTTATGTGTGGTGGGCGACAATGTGAGGATGGGCGCAACAGTACCTGTACCTGTAAGTTCGGCGGTAAGCATGCCGCCGGGCAAAGTTGACACCAACAATCGGGCCTTCCTTTCTCCGAGGCCCAAGGGCTTAAGTTGCACGCTAATCGTGCAAGTTGCGTTTGGTCGTAACGCCGCCACGCACGAGCTGTTGACGATGTTGAAGTCGCTGGGGTGATCACCATCTTTCGCAACCGTTGGCACGCCGGTCACGTCGCCCCCTGTGTTCGTGACCACAAAGTTGATGGTGGGGCCGTTCGTATCGGTGATGACGTTTCCGAATGCCATGCCTGTTCCGCTCGACCAAGCCAAAGCACTGGGTGAATTGCCTCGCCCGGTGAGCGTCACTAGTTCTTCGGTGCCGTATGCATCAACCAGCTTAAGAACAGCTGAGCGTTCGCCCGCGCCGCTTGGCTTGAACACCGCTGAGATATCGCAGGTTTTTCCCGCGGCCAGTGCGATGATGCAGCCGTTCGCCGCGATGGCAAAATCGGATTTGTGTTCGCCCGCTATTGTAAGGGCGAAAGGCCCCACGAGAGCCATCCCATTGTTTGTAACGCTCAAGCTAACAAGGCCGCTGTTGCTGCCCACAGACACGGCTCCGAGGTTAAGCGCCCCTGGAACCAGCAACAGGCTGCGGGCCACGGGTGCATCTGCCCGAGCGTCGGAGGTCTCGATCTGCACGTCAGGGCCTGTGTCATCGGAGGCTGGGAGGCCCATGTCGGGTAGGGGGCTGCCCGTATCAAGCGATGGGGGCGCATCCTGAGCGAAGGAATCTTCGCCCCCGAATGTAGCTGCGTCGCCCAAAGCGGTGGAGGCGTCCGTGTTGTCGATGCGGTTGTCATCGCTGCCGCCGCAGTTCACCGCAAAAGCGATGGCGATGGCCTGCAGGCCACGTAAGCAGCGCGACAATCGCTTAGAGAAAGGCTTGGGACTAACATTGAGGACCGTGGGCAACGGTGACATTCGTGCATGATACAAAGCCAGCGATTAACGGCGCGTAACAAAAAGCGCAGAATTGACGTGCACAGAAGAGCGGTGGGCAATTTGACGAGTGAGCCTCGCAAACAGCACCGAGTCGGTGCATCAGCTGGGGTACGGAAACACCGCCAACATTGGTACGCAGGGCACGCCCGGTGCCTCTGCGGTGGTTCCCATTGGTGAAGCGGCGGTGCAAGTGACCACGGGACGAGACCACACGTGTGCCTTGCTTGCTGGCGGGCGGGTTCGCTGCTGGGGTTGGAATGAGTCGGGGCAACTTGGCATCGCGAGCACCAGCAACATCGGCGACGACGAGCCCGCAGGGGCCGGCGCGCTTGTGGATGTGGGTGCCGACGCTGTGCAGATCGATGCGGGTGGTGACTTCACATGTGCGCTGCTTCGCGATGGCAACATTCGTTGCTGGGGCGCCAATGATCAAGGCCAACTGGCCACGGGTCACAGCAAGAACATCGGTGACAACGAAACGCCCTTGCAGGGATATGCATGCGCAGGGCTTATTGTGGGCGTGCCATGCACAAGCACCGATGAAACGTGCGCAGGCTTTGTGCATGAAGAGCCACGTCCTGCGGATGTTGTTTCCCAGCAAACCTTTGAATCGTGCGGACCCGCGTGGCAAAGCGCCAACGGCGTGGAGGCCACCTACGCGAGTGATGCGAGCTGGGCGGCCTGTTCATCCAGCGCCGGTGCACGGGTGTTGTCGCTTGCTTCCACCGCCGCATCCGCCGCGGCTTCGGTGCAATCGTCTTGGTTTGATCTAGCCTCCGTGGAGCCGGGCCAAAGCTATTGCCTCGCGGCGAGCATTCGTTGGTTGGGCGGTCCAGCCCCCTTCGTTGCCGTTGATCGTTATGACGATGCCGGTGCTTTGCTATCCACCAGCCGCGCCATCGGCCCGGCCGCCACACAAGCTTCGGCTGATGATCAAAAGTTGGCGCCTTTGGTGGCCCTTGCAGATACATCGGCGTGGCGACGTTATAAGAAAGCCTTCGTCGCACCCCCCGGCACACGGGCCTTGCAACTTGTAGTCGGCGCGGACAATTCTGTGCGCAAGCCCAACGAAGCGCGCGCTTTCGTCGACGACTTGGTGCTGATGCGGGGCGCGTGCCCTTAGACTTGGTGCACATCCCTTCAGTCGTGATCGCCGCGTCCTCTAGGATAGTTCTTTGGCAACCAAGGAACCGATGTTCCAAGCCAAATAGTGAGGCACCGAAAGCAACTGATACTTCACTGGATTGCCTTGCGCCGTCTTCAAATCGATGGTCTGCGTGCTGGGCGGATTGTTGTCCACGCGCACGGCGATTTTTAACTGCTTGTCGAACATGAATTGGTGCAGGCTTTTCATTGCGCCGGTGGCACCAGACTTAAGTTCAATCGGCACCACTTTGCCTTGGATGGACAAAACGTAATCTATCTCGCCCGGACGCCCTCCTTCGCGGTGCCAGTAATGAAGGGTTGGCCCATCGCCAGTTTGCTCGCCCGCTGCAAGCAACTGCTGGCCGAGCATCTGCTCTGAGATTGAGCTTCTCGCCTCCGGCGAAAGATTTTCAGGGTCAGGGAAGATGCGTGCCGCGGGCGTTCCGATGATGGCATGCCACAACCCAACGTCGAGAAGGAGAACTTTTCTGGAGCGATCCTTTTCCTCGGCAGCTAGAGGTAAGCCGTTCGCCGCCGAATGTTTAACGACGTTGCACAGCCCCGCGGCTTGCAAGAGTTCAAGTGCTCGTTTGGAGGTTGTCCCTGCAAGCTCTTGCTCAGCGTAAGTGAACTTCTTGCCCACAGACGCGGCCACACGGGCCAAAACGCGCTCGAGCGCAGCTTGCTCGATTCGGCCTTTATACTTTGGGAAGTCTGCCCTATACCCCGCCATTAAGTCGCGTTGCGCGTCTCTGCACTGCCGGGCGAGCCCGTGGCTGACATCGAGATTCACAACAGCAGGCATGCCACCCACCATGGAGAACCGATGAAACCACTTGCTTGCGGCTTCGTGCACGACTGTGGGCATAGCGTCGCGAACATTGTGAAGTGACAACAAAGAGAGCAGACGGCGTTGGTCGTGGGCGGACAAGTATTCAGGAAAAGTCATTGGCCGCACATGTCGAAACGAAATGCGTCCCACAGGCATCGAGTAGGAGTGATCCCTAAGCGCGAACTCCAGTAGCGAACCGGCCGCTACGACTGGCAGGTGGGGCAGATCCTCTGCAAACCACCGCAGCTTCCCAAGCAAAGACGGCGCGGCCTGAATCTCATCGAGGAACAGAAGTGACTTCTCCGGCACAACTTCGCGGCCCAGGTGGATCTCAAGCAGGTCGAGGGTGCGGTGGGCATCGTTCTGGTGAAACAATGACTGATGCTGGGGGGTGCGTTCGAAGTTGAGCTCGATCAGATCTCGTCCCGTCTGTTCCGCGAGCCGCCTGACCGCCCAGGTTTTGCCCACCTGCCGAGCCCCTCTGAGGACGAGGGGTTTGCCCTTTTCGTCGAGCCACTGACGGAGCCAGCCTTCTACTTCTCTTTCCACGGCACGAGTGTGACCCAGGAACAGCGTTCTCACAATATAAACGCGTTGATTGACAGCCTTGCGGTGATAAACAACGCGTTTATAATGTCGTTACTGAGCATAAACAACGCGTTGATTGTGCCCGCTGGCTCGTCGGCCCATCGATTGGCGCGGAGCGGCGTGGTGTCGGTTCACTTAGCCAAACAACGCGCGTGTCCACTCGACGCGCCGGTCAAGCCAGATCTCCTGGGTGTTCTCTTGCGCGAAGGTCACGGCGTCGCGCAATCGCATCGCCAGCTGGTTACGATCGCGGGCGAGTTTTGCGATGGCTTGTCCAAGTGCCTTTTCGTCTGGCCACGCAACGGTGGTGACGGGCGCGCCGGCGGACTTGAGCTCTTCGTAGTAGTACGTGTTGTAGGCAACGATCGCTTGGCCACTGGCTAGGGCGTCCAGCGCGCTGCGAGGGGTGTCTTCGCTCAGCGGTGCAGCGAGGAGCACGTGGCAATTGTGCAGGCGCTCGAACAGCGTCTTGCCGAAGGGGACAGACCCGTGAAAGATGACTTCGTGTTGCAGCCCCAATGTGTCCGTCAGCGCCTTTAGCGCGGACTCTTCTTCGCCGCCGCCGATGATGTGAAAGCGGAAGTTTTGCAGGCCCAGTGTTTTTGCGTGTGCGAGGGCGCGCAGCATGTGGTCGACGCCTTTGTAGCCAACCAAGCGGCCGAAGTAGGTGAGATCAAGGGGCGTTGCGGGATCGGAAAGAGCGGCGCACTTTTGTTCAAGCTGGGCGAAAGGGATGATGTGCTCAGCCGAGAAAGCTGAGTCGAGGAAGTTTTTGACGTTGGGGCGACCTTTGCCGTAGTCATGGGCCATCTTTGCGCCTTTGAGCAGAACGAGTGAACACGTACGCGCGGCCACGGTCTGCTGCAAACGCTTGGTGGGGCGGTGAAGCAAGATGGTGCTGAGGTATTCGCGTTTCGACCAACGCCCCGATTTCAGGTTCATTTCAGGGCTTTTGCGGTTGTCGATGTCGGTCACGCTGATGGTCTTGCGTCCAAGCGCTCGACCCATCAACAACGACGCAAATTCATAGGGGCGGAACAGCTCTGAACAGCCCGCGTGGACAACCGAGGCTTGGCGCACCTCTTTGTACAGGGCCCGCATGATGCCGGGAAAGGCTTTGAAATAACCGAGCCGGCCCAGGTCTTCAGAGTACATCGCCGCGAAGTGGATGTTGTCGGTGGTCTCATCGACGGTGGCCAGGCTCGCTTTTAACGCCTGATACCTGGCGTCGCTCATTTGAGGAAGCGCCACCACGAGCGTTGAGGCCAAATCGCCCAGTTTGCGCCGCAGCAAACGCAGGTGGTCGGCAAAGGCGCTTTCGATCGCGAACTGGTGATCGTTGAGCCGGCGCGCGGGCACAGGCAACACCATCAGATAGGTTTGTTTCGATCCATCGTTCTTAGTCATTGCAGAAACCCTAGGGATGTGGTGGGCGTAAATGGGGCCAACGTCATGTGCTGCAAAACGGCGCGGTCGAGTTGATCTTGAAACACTTTGGCGAGTTGCTCAACGTGTGGCATTTGTAGCGCGCTTGAATGGCCGCCAGGGATATCCACGACGGTCACTGGCCCCTGCACGCGAGGCGACCAGCCCAGCAATGGATCGCTATAGACTTCTCGAAAAGGGACGTCGGCCACATCACCCGTGCCTTGGGTGGCGCGGAACAGCACCACATTTCCACTGCGAAAAACGCCCTGTGGTGTGTGCTGTTTGTGTGCGAGTTCATATAGTTTCAAAAACTCGATGACGGGCTCGGCCACGCCCTGCGCCGCGTGCGTTTGCAATTGGTCAACGCGCTTTTGGTTGGCGATGCGTTCCAAACGCTTGGATACCTCATAGTTCATCACGTTGAGCGTTTTGCGCAGCATGGTGGTTGTGGTGCCACTGACGTGTGTGAGCAACGTTTGATCTGTGGGGCGGCGAAGCGTGTGCAGTGCGCGGTTCAGGCGGGCGCGGGTGCTGCGCAGCTTGCGCTCTTCCGCGTGCACGTCGGCTGCGTCGATGATGCCCACGAAGTGCGTCTCTTCGCCTGCGTCTTCTAGTTGGCGCGCCATCTCGAAGGCAATGATGCCGCCGGCGCACAGACCTGCCAAAAGATACGGGCCGTGTGGTTGCACGCTGCGGACGCGTTGCACCTTGGCGGCCGCCATATCCGTGATGCGCGTGTGTATAAATTGGCCGCCAGCGGTCTCGGGTGCCAAGCCATAGACCGCGTACTCTGGTGAGATGAGCATGGCCAGGTTTCGGTAAAGCAACACTTCGCCCAGGCCGTCGTGCACGAAGAACAACGGAGTTTTGCCCGGCCGGATCAACAGCGGCGGCGCGATGTGCGGCGGGGCGGGCATGGTTTGCACTTCGATGGTTGGCGCGGGAGGCGTTGCGCCCTGGGATTCAGCCTCGGCCACAAAGCCGTGGCTGCGCAAGACTTCAGCCAACAGGGTTATGCTGGGTGCAGCAAACAGTGTGGAAAGCGGTAGTGAAATGCCGAAGTCTTTCTTGATGCGGGCAAACAAACGTACGGCTGTGAGTGAATTGCCGCCGAGTTCGAAAAAATCGTCCATGGCGCCCACGTTACCCACGCCCAAAAGGCGGGACCAAATCGCCGCCAAACTTGTTTGCAGCGCGCCCGCGGGGGCCACATATTCGCTGTTAAGATCGGGGCGTGAAAAACTGGGCGTGGCATCGGCCGCGTCATCACCCTTGAGGCGTTGCGAATCGGCGGCAAGTTTGCGCAGCCACAGGTTCACGTCGACAGATGAGATCACAACGTTGGCCAACGCCGACTGGGAAAGCGCCCGCTCGAAGGCCACGACGCCTTCGGCGGGAGTGATCGCTTCGCGCAAAATGGCGGCCATGGCTGCCGTGGGCTTGGCTGCCTCGCTGGTGGGGGCGCTTTGTGTGATGGTGGCCTGGGCGTGGACGCGCTTCATGGTGAAGCCTTGGATCGTCACCAATGGCGTGCCTGCCGGGGTGCAAATGTGCACGTCGAACGCGGCGACGTCGCCCGTGGTTTCAGGGCGCAAGGTGACGTGGCTGATCATTTGTGGCTCAAGCGGTGCCAACAAGGTGATCCGATCGTAGCCGAACGGCACATAGAAGTCTTCGTGGGGGCGGAAGCCTGGGATCAGCTTTTGCGCGGCACCGGTGGCCATATCGGCCAGCGCGGGGTGAAAGGCAAACGTGGGCAGGTCGGAAGAAAATGGCTGGGGCAACTGCAGGTTAATGAGCGCGTCAGTTGTCCCAAAGTGCAGCTCCGCGATGTTTTGCCAGCGCGGCCCAAACTGCACGAAGTCTTGATCCAAAAAGCCATCGCGCGTGGGGCCGGCGTGAACGCACGCCGCGCGGATCTTTGCAAGGTCGTGTGTTTGTGGTTTGGCAGACACAAGCCGTATTTCAGCGGTCATGTGCGTCTCGTTGGTGCCTGTGGTGCGCAGTTCAACCGAGGCCACATCGTTCTCCCACTGCACGTCGATCTGCAGCCTCCGCGTCTGATCGCCCGCGACCTGAAACGGGTGCAAGAACGTTACTTGACGAAACTCGATGGCGGCGTTGGCTGGGGCCGCTGGCATGTGATGAGAAGCTGCATCTGTGAACGCGGCACGCGCCAGCTCGATAAACCCTGTGCCCGGTATGAGCGACTGCGCGCCCTTGATGTGATGTTCGCGCAGCAGCCAGTGGGTGTGCGTGGAAAAATCAGTGAAATAGCGGCGACCTTGCGGCGTCTCCTCGCTGGCTTGCAACCAGGGATGGTTTGTGGTGCCTGTGGGCAGGGCGGATAAGGGCGTGTGTTGCTCGACGTTGACCACCATGCCCACCTCGCGCCACGCGTTCCAGTTGATGGAGAGCGATCGTCCCGGCTTGTGGGCTTGGCGTTGGGCTGCGAACGCGTCTTGAAAGGCGTTGGCCGCGGTGTAATCCACTTGGCCTGGTAGGCCCAAAAACGATGCCACCGAGGACATTAAGACGAACGCTTTGAGCGGCTCGTGAATGAGGTCATCCAAGTTGACGGTGCCCTTGACCTTGGCATCCAACACGCGCCGCATTTTTTCGTCTGGTTTGGTTTGCAGCGGCTCATCATCCATGATGCCGGCGGCGTGAATCACCACGTGCAAGGGGCCAAGCTGCGCGCGCACCTGTGCAAGCGCAATGCGAAGGCTGGCCGCGTCGGTGACGTCGGCGGCCACGGCCATCACCTGCGCGCCGTGCGCTTGCAACGCTGACACAGCGGCCAAGCGGCGCTTGGTTTGCGCCGAGGTGTGCGCAGATGCGAGCTGCGCTTGCCACCGCGATGATGGCGGTAACCCTTCACGGGATAGCAACACAAGCTTGAGGCCTTTGCGAAGGCCCACAAGGTGTTGCGCGATGGCCAAACCCAAGCCACCGAGGCCACCGGTGATCAGCACCAAGTCGCCGTCGGACAGCCACGATAAATTTGGCGGCGGCAGGCGCGTGGCACACAGCTGTTGGGTAAGCCGCGTGTTGCCACGCAAGAGCAGCGGCGACGTGGCATCACCATTGAGCAGTTCATGCGCGAGGCGTTCGGCGGCCGTTGTGGCTGAGAATGCGGCATCCAGATCGATCAAGCGTGTGGCCAGCTCGGGCAACTCGCGCGGGATCACTTGGGCGGGGCCGGCGGTCAAGCGCGCCCACGGGTTGGGGGCTGTGCCAGGCAAGGCGAATGCGCTGTGGGTCACCAGCGTCAACGCACAGGCCTCAAGCGTTCCGGCGATGGCTTGCGCCAAATGCACGGGCGCGAAGAATTGACGTGTTAACTGTTGCTCAACGCTGGGGGCGGCGTTGGCCTGCAGGCGTTTGGGAAACAGGCGATCCCGCACCGTGCGGGGCACCGGAACAAGCGCGGCAGCGTTATGGCCGTCGAGCAGCATCACGATGTGTTGTGGCGCACGGCCTTCAGACTTAAGTTGTTCCAGAAGTTGGCGGTAGTGCTCTGTGTTGCCTTCGACAAGCTCAAAGCGGGCGAGATCTCTTTGATTGAATGCTGCGCCCGGCGAAACGATCACCACGTCACTGGCGCCATGCTGTTGCAGCTGTTCCGCAAGAAGTTGCGAGGCCACCGCGTCGTTGGCAAAGATCAACCAGTGCGCGGCTTGTGTGGGGTGCGCATGCAAGATCGGCGCAGGCTGCCATGTCGCTGCATAGAACCATTCGTCGATGTTCTCGCGCTTTACAAGTTCGGTGCTTGATGTGGTGTGCACCGCTTGGCCGTCCACCCAATAAGATTGACCTTCAAAGGGATAAACGGGCAGGGGGATGCGGTTGCGAAGCTGGCCATCGTAAAGCGCCGTCCAGTCCACTTTCGCGCCAGCGGCCCACACTTTTCCTAACGTTTGCAGCGCATAGTCAACGTCGTTCGCCTCCTCCTTGGGATGACGAACGGAATTGAACGCATGGCGCACGGAGGTGGCTTGTGCGGCCACCAGCGTGGTGAGTGTGCGGCCTGGACCAATTTCAAGGAAAACACGGTTGCCATCGGCCAAAACGGTTTCCACACAATCTGAAAAGCGTACCGTGCCGCGCAGATGGCGGACCCAATATTCGGGATCCGTGGCTTCGGCGGGCGTGAGCCAACGGCCTGTGAGATTCGATGCCACGGGCTTTTGTGGCGCACGAAAGCTGATCGTGCGGCAAAAGCGCCTGAACTCATCAAGGATGGGCTCAAGCAGCGACGAATGCGCGGCGACGTCGATGTGGATCGGCGTCCAATCCACCTGTTGCGCTGTGAGCGTGCGCGTAAGTTCGTCGATGAGCTCGCTGGGCCCAGAGGCCACGCATAAGGTGGGGGCGTTGACGGCGGCGATGCTGAGCCCCGCGGGCATGATCGCCCGCGTTTGCGCTTCCGACAGCGACACGCCCACCATTTTACCTTTTTGCGTGGTTTCAAACAGGCGGCCACGCAGCGCCACAAGCCGCAAGCCATCGCGCAGCGAGAACACGCCCGCCAAACACGCGGCCACATACTCGCCCATGCTGTGGCCCACGTAGGCGGCGGGGCGCAGGCCGAAGGCATCAAACAAACGCGCCAACGCGTACTCCACCGAGAACAGCGTGGGCAACGAGGCCGCGGGGCGCTGCAATGCTTTGGTTGCCACGTCGACTTGCGCCGCGGGCGCAAAAAGCAGCGAGCGTATGTTGGGATCGATCTCGGCATCGATGATGGCAAAACAATCGTCGAGAGCGGATCTGAACGCCGGCTCGGCCTCGTACAGATCCAAGCACATGCGCGCGTACTGTGCGCCGCCGCCTGGGAACGTATAGACCACACTTGGATCACTTTGATCAGCCGCGAGCGTGGCGAGGCGCGTGGGGTGAAGGCCTTTGAGAAGGGCAACGGCATCGGCCCGATCTCGCGCCACCAACACGCGGCGGTAGCAAAGCGATCGGCGTCCCATGGCCAACGTAAAGGCCACGTCAGCGAGATGGTCTGAGGCGTGGCTCTCGATGTGCGCGGCCAGGTTCGCGCTCATGCGCTCAAGCGCGGGCTTCGATTTCGCCGACAAAACCAGCAAATTGCGCGTGCGGCCGCCTTCGCCTTCCAAAAATGCAGGTGGCTCTTCAAGCACCAAGTGCACGTTGGTGCCACCCGCGCCCAAGGCCGTGATGCCTGCGCGCAACGGCTCGCTGCTTTGCCAAGGCCGGCACGATGCGTTCACATAGAAGGGGCTATTCGCCATATCGAAGCGCGGGTTCGGTGCCTCGAAACCAAGCGAAGGGGGCAATGTGCGGTGCTTCAATGACAAGGCAAGCTTGATCAGAGCGGCGGCGGCGGCCGCTTCACCCAGGTGGCCGATGTTGGATTTCACCGATCCGATGCCACAGAACTGCTTGTCAGTGGTTTGCTCGGCAAAGGCTTGTTCAAGGGCCGTAAGTTCGATCGGATCACCCACGCTGGTGCCCGTGCCGTGAGCTTCCACGTAACTTATGCTGCGTGCACTGACGTTGGCCGACGCCAATGCTTTTTTGATCACGTCGGCTTGGCCTTCCACCCCGGGGGCCAAGAAGCCCACTTTCACGGAGCCGTCGTTGTTGATCGCGGATCCTTTGATGACGGCATAGATCGTGTCGCCATTGTCCAAGGCGTCGGTGAGGCGCTTTAACACCAAGCAGCCCGTGCCGCTTCCAAATACTGTGCCGGCGCTGCGATGATCGAAGGGGCGGCAGTGGCCATCGGGGGAAAGGATTTCGCCTTCTTTCCAATGATAGCCGTGTGCCATGGGCACCAAGATTGTGGATCCGCCAATCAAGGCCATATCGCATTCGCGTGCGAGCAGGCTTTGGCGCGCCAGGTGTGCCGCCGCCAGCGCGGAGGAACAGGCGGTTTGCACGTTCAGGCTGGGGCCGCGCAAATCCAAATCATATGAGGCGCGCGTGGCCAGAAAGTTCATGTCGTTGCCGGTGTGGCGCACCAAGAACTCGCCCATCGCTTCCACCAATTGATGGTGGCTGCGCACGTTGTTCATCCAATAAAGCGGAGCGCCTGAGGATGCGAACACGCCCACGGTTGATTCATCGGCAAGCCCTGTGTTGCCGGCGTTTTCCAACGCTTGCCATGCCACTTCCAAAAAGAAGCGGTGCGCGGGATCCATCACGGCGGCATCGCGGGGGCTGATGCCGAAAAACGCGGCGTCGAACTTATCGATGTCGTCCAACACGGGGCAGGCTTTGACGTATGTGGGATCGTCTAAGAAGCGGCGCGGAACGCCTGCTTTGATCAGCTCATCGCCGCTGAGCGTACGAATGGATTCTTTGCCGGCCACAAGGTTGGCCCAGTATTCGTCAAGGTTGCGGGCGCCGGGAAAACGACAGGCCATACCTATGATGGCGATGGCGCCGTCATCGTCCGAGGCAGATATGGTGGTGTTGGTGGGATCCATGGGTTACGTGCTTCGCGTGCGGGCTTGCCGGCGCCGATCGGCCGCGGCTTGCAGACGGCTTTTGCGTTCTAGCTCGGCGGCATCTTCGGCGGACGGTGCCGTCGGGGCGCCGGCCGGCGCTTCTGCAGCGATGGCTTTGGCGAGATGAGACGCAAGCGATTCGATGGTTGGATAACGGAACATCGTGACGAGCGGGATTTTGCGGCCCAACGTCTTTTGCAACCGGCCATTGGCTTCCACGGTGAGCAGTGAACTGGCGCCAAGGTCGAAGATGTTGTCTTTGCGGCCCACGCGCGGCACGCCAAGCATTTCGCTCCACATCTGCGCGATCTGCCGTTCAAGCTCGTTCGCAGGCACCACGTAATCAACGGCTGCCTGCGGCGCTGAAGTCTCTGCGGGCAACGGCAACGCCTTTCGATCGATCTTGCCATTGGGTGTCAGCGGAAAGACGGGCATGAAGACAAAGGCCGCTGGCACCATGTATTCCGGCAGGAAATCTCGAATGTGCGCTTTAAGTTTGGGCGCCAAAGTTGCCGTGTCGTCCGCGCTGTGAGGTGTGCTGCACACGGGTGCGTTGCCACTGGCCTTGGGTGGCCACACCCCTGCTGGCGCCGATTGTTTGTGGCGGAACAAGGCGTCGAATGTGCCTGGCTGCGCGCCGAAGCGTAAGTGCACCTCATAGGCCCCAAACGCCGGCGGCAAGGCGGTTGGATCGAGGCCAGCGCCGCGAGGCCGTTCCAGCGCCGCGCGCAAAGCGTCCACTGTGGTGTCAGCCTTGGCATCAAGGGTGCGCAACACTTCATGCACGGCGGCCAACCGCGCGTTGGTGATGCCTTCACACAGCACAAGCGGTTGGGTGCCCACAGCGGCCTGCAGGGCGGCCAAAGAATCGGGCGCGCCTATTGTGACGGCGCGAGGCAAGGTTGGCGGCGGTGAACCAGCCTGCAAGACAACGTCGCTGCGAAAGTCACGCATCTCGTTTGCGTGTTGCCCGCGCTTAAGCTCAATTGAGATGCACGTGAGGCGCGGCACGCGCGTTGGCAGCTGCGCAAAGAACCCACCCGCCAACAACAGCTCAGGATCCAATTGCACCCGTTCGGCGATGCGTGCGGCGAGCGTCTGAGCGTCCATTTGCCCGGGAGCCTTGTGCAGCTGCACCACGGTGGCGAATGTTTGCGCTTCTTCCAAGCTGCGCACGTCGCCCAAAAACACTTTGCCTCCGTCCACCAACGCCTGCCCTGCCTGTTGCAGCACCTTTTCAAGGTAGGCGGCGTTCGGAAAGTATTGTGCCACCGAATTGATGATCACGAGATCAAAGCTGCCTTGGGGCACAACATCGATTTCGTGCGCGGGGCGGTTCAATAGAGTCACCTTCCGTTGTTCCGCGGGCGTAAGTTCGGCGCGGATGGATTCCAACGCGAACGACGAAAGATCGAGCGCCGTGTAGTGTTCTACATGCGGCAAGCACGCGTAGAGCAACATGCCCGTTCCACAGCCAATCTCCAACACGCGCTTTGGCTGCAATGCCAAGATCCGCGTCACGGTTTCATCGAGCCACGCTCGCATGTGGGACGCGGCAATGGGCTCGCCCGTGTAGCTGCTGAGCCAACCCGACGTATCGAAACGAGGTGTGGCTTGGGCCGCGCCCGCTTTGGTGGCGTACGCTTCTTCCCAGCGCTTTTGCCACTGCTGCACTTCGGTGGCCGCGCTCTGGGTGGCCTGCCCAGACGGAACCACATAGGCCACGAGCATAGGGCCACTGGCATTCTGTTTTACGGCCACCACGCCTTCTTTGACAGCCGGATGCTTGCCCAGAATCGTTTCGATCTCGCCAAGCTCAATGCGGTACCCATTGACCTTCACCTGGCCATCCATGCGGCCGATGTATTCGATGTTCCCATCGTCGCGGTAACGCGCGAGATCACCCGTGCGATAAAGGCGGTTGCCTGGTGCAAAGGGATCGGCGATGAAGCGCGACGCCGTGAGCTCCGGTTGGTGAAGGTAGCCGCGCACAACGCTGGCGCCACCGATGCACAACTCTGCCGCGGTGCCAAGCGGCGCCAGTGCCAGGTTCTTATCCAGCAGGCGAATTTGTGTGTTTGCGATTGGCGTGCCGATGGTGATGGGCGCGTCGGCGCGAACAACCGCGGTGGTTGACCACACTGTGGTTTCAGTGGGGCCATACATGTTCACGACTTCTGTGTGAGGCAAGGCGCGGGTGATGGTGGCTGCCAAATCAGCGGGCAAGGCTTCCCCGCCAATGAGCCACTTCTGCAACGAGCCCATCACACCGATCGTGCCGTCAGCCACCAAAATGCGGGCCATCGAAGGCGTACATTGAAAATGCGTGATCTTGTGCGCCTCGAACTGCTCACGTATGGATACGGGCGCTTGCGTTTGAAGATCATCGGCAGGCGCAGGGTTGGCCATCCGGCGCAGTTCATCCAGGTGCTGCAGGTTCGCGAGCACCACTTGTGGATCGATGCCAAAATCAATCAGGCATGCCACTTCCGTGGCGCCGATGTCTTTGAGCTGTTCAACCAATCGCAACGCGCGCGCGGGTGTGCCGAACAACCCCGCGGTATCGAAATAGCGATCGAAGGCATGATCGAGCAGCGCTTCCAGATCGCCTTCGTCAAGCGCGTTGTCTGCAAGCGACGCTGAACCGTTTGAGGGCTTTTTGAAGGCGGGGAACATCCACGGCGCCACCTTGACAAGGTCATAGGAGCTCTTGAGGTAATTGCCAAAGGGCTGTCGCGAAAGCGCGCGTGCCTTGTCGTCGCTGTCCGTGACGAATGTGTGCAACATCACCGAGATGGTGCCTTCACCGGTGTGGCCATTTTCAGCACGCGCTTCGCGGTAGGCGGCGAATTTTTGCGCCAGATCTTTGAGATCTTGGCCCAGCATGTTGGTGAGCACGTTATAGCCCTGGCGGCCTGCCATGCGAAACGTTTCGATGTTCCCTGCGGACGCGATCCACATCGGCGGACGGGCGCGCACGGGGCGTGGCAAGACGCTGATCTCGATCGCTTCACCGTTGCCGTTGGTGGCGGCGATCTTCTCGCCGCGCCACAACTTGAGCACCGTCTCGATCGACGACCGCATCACTTCGTGGCGCTTGGCGAAGTTTTCTGGTTTCAGTGCGAAATCGTTGGCGTGCCAGCCTGAGGCGAACGATAAACCCACGCGCCCGCCCGAAAGGTTATCCACCACGGCCCAGTCCTCCGCGACGCGGATGGGATCGTGCAAAGGGATCACAACGCTGCCGGCGCGCACCTGCACGTGCTTGGTGATGGCGGCGATGGCGGCCGAGGTGACCGCCGCGTTTGGATAAAGGCCACCGAACGCATGGAAGTGGCGTTCAGGTGTCCACACGGCGACAAAATCGTGTGTGTCGGCAAACCGCGCGCCTTCAAGCATCAGCTGGTAAGCGTTGGTGCTGCCTGCCACCGCACTGTCGGCGGCGAAGTAGAACAACCCAAAACCCATCGGGCGGCTGGTGGCGCGCGTGGTGGTTTGTGCCTTGAGAAGGGAGGCGCGATCGCCTTCCTCCTGAATCACCACTTTGAAGCCCCGCGACAGCGTCCAGAACAACTCAAGGACGGAAATGTCAAACGAGACGCTCGTCACCGCCAGCCACGTGCCCGCGGTTTGGCCCACACGTTCATCCATGCCAACGAAGAAGTTGGCCACGTTGCGGTGTTCGATCATCACGCCCTTAGGGCGCCCTGTGGAGCCCGATGTGAAGATCACATAAGCCAAGTGGTGCGGCTGCACATCAACCTGCGGCGCCGCGCGTGTGGTGGCCACGGTCTCGTTCGCAAGCCCGCCCACCAACACAACCGCGGCTTTGTGATGCGGCAGCTGCGCGGCCAAATGGCTTTGCGTCAGCAGCCAACGCGCGCCCGAATCTTCCAACATCATTGCCAGGCGCTCTTGCGGGTACGCGGGATCAAGCGGCACATACGCGCCGCCGGCCTTCAATATGGCGAGCAGACCCACCACCATCTCCAGCGAGCGTTCGATGTATATGGCCACCAGCTGATCAGGTCCCACACCCATCGCCACCAGCTGATGCGCCAACGCGTTTGACCGTTCGTCAAGCTCAGCGTAGCTCAGCCGTTCACTGCGGAACACAAGCGCCGTGGCCTGCGGCGTGCGCGCGGCTTGGGCGGCAAAAAGATGGTGGATGCAGGCAGGTGTAAAGGCGCGTTCGGTGTCTTGCAGCGTATGAAGCAAGCGCTCGCGCTCCTCGGCCGTCACGATGGGCAAAGCAGACACGGGCGCGTCCGGCGTTGCCTCGGCAATCACGTGCGTCAATCGCGCGGCCAATCGTTCCGCGTGCACACGCGAGAGCGCGGCCGAATCAAACAACAAGCCAAGATGGCCGCGATCTGCCGTGCAACCCACAAGTACCTTGATGCCTCGGGGCAGGCTTTGCGGCAGCGTGGAAGTGATGGCCACGGGCAGTTCACCCGATCGCCCCCGCAACGCACCGTAGCGCGTGAACACATCGCGCGCGTACGTTTTGCGTTCGGCGTTCGCGTGCAGTTGTTGCTGGGTTTGTTGCACGAGCGAGGCCCATGACGTTTCAGGCGCCACTGGTATGCACAACGGAACGACGTCGGCATAAAGCGGCTGAAGCGATTGCGGCAGCTCTGCCACCAACTGCCCTAGATCCACCCGCGTTAGCTCATCGCCTACACGTGCCAGATAAGCGGCGACGGCGGCCGCTAGCGTTGCTTCTTGCTGCGCGACGGGAAGCGCTGTGAACGTTGCAGGCAGGACGGCCGTCACTTGTTGGTGCGGCCCAGGGGTTGCGGTGGTTTTGCATTCACCAAAGCAAGCGGGCGCCAACTGTTGCAAGCGCTTGACCCAGTAACGCTCTTTGTTCGTCACCGCGGCGTCGAAGGATTCAGCCACCGCGCGCAATGTGGGCGTGGGCATGTGCGCGCCAACCACAACGCCCAGCGCGCGCAGCTGCGCAAGCGACATTCCCTGTCCGGACAATGAAGTGAGTTCAAGGCGAAGCGCGCCATCGCGGGTGGCCACCACAAAGCCTTCGTCATCCACGCCGATCACGGTGCCTGGCGATGCTGATGGCGTGGACGCCGGCGCGGCGCTGGCGACGCACAGAAACTCCCCTGTGGGCGTCTGTGCCTTCGCGCGTGTCATCCAATTGTCTTCGTTGCCAAAATCAAGGCCCCGCACGAGCCGCAGCAACGATGGGCTGCCCTCAGTAAAGTCGAGCACCGCAAAGCCGGGACGTTGCGAGCGAAAATGAAAATCGTGCACCGGGCGCGCGGGCGCTTCTTCGAGGTCACCTTGTTCAAGGGCAGCCACAAGCTCCGCAAAGGCGCGCACGGCCAATTCGCCCGCGCGTGCCGCGAGGCCAAAGGCTGTGTCGTCGTCGGCGATCGGCAGCGCCTTTTGCAGCAGAGGAGCGCCCGCATCAACATCTGCACTCATGCGGTGCCATGTGATGCCGTGGTTGGCTTGGCCATCCAAAATCGCCCACGCGGTGGCGTTAAAGCCGCCATACGCGGGCAACAGTGAATCGTGGTAATTGATGGCCGCCTTCGTGGGCAGAGCCAGAACCGCGGGCTGTGTGATGGCGTGGTTGACGATGCTGAACAAGTAGTCGAAGGGCTGGTTTGCAAGGACCGCAAGAAGATCGGCCTGCGGCTCTACGTGTTGCAAGCCCCTCTTTTGGCACCAGGCACGGAGTTCAGGGCAGGCCGTCACCACGCAGCGGATGGTGTGCCCACGCTCAAGCCAGAGCTCGCCGCACGCAACGGCCTGGGGGCCTCGGCCGATGATGACGCTGGAGCTCATGGCGCGATGGTTCGACAAGGGTTGATCAAGGCCCTAGGTAGCGGATGAGTCATTGCTGGATCTTCGTGTCAGGTTGGTTACGGCGAGGATACGTCATCTTCCCGCATTGGACGCCGTCTTAAGTGCAAAGCGCGGGTTTTGTAGGGGCGGACGGCGGCGCGGTGTTGGCGCGAAATTTGTGTGCACAGGCTGTGCCCCCCATTCTATCTTCCCTCTGGGGACTCTGTCTTAGTGCCGAACTTTATTGCTTACGCCGCGCTGATCGCCTGGCCCTTGGCCTCGTTGGTGCTGTTTGCCGCTTTGCCTGCGCGTGTGGCGTTGGTGGTGTGCCTGGTGGGCGGCGAGATGTTTCTGCCCCCCAATTTTTCGATTGATCTGCCACTTATCCCACCACTGAACAAAGATCTGGTGGCTTCGCTTTCCGCCCTGCTTGGGTGCCTGATGTTCAAGCCGCGGGCGCTTCGACAAAAGGCGCCCGGCGGCCGGTACAATTGGCTGTTTCTGCTGTTGGCGGTGGGCGCCCTGTTTACGACGCTGACCAACGGTGATCCGTTGCAATACGGGCCTGTACACCTGCCGGGCCAGACGATTCACGATTTCATCTCAGACGCGATCTTGCTGCTGCTCGCCTGGTGGACGCCGTTTTACCTGGGGCGCAAGCTGTTCTGCCACAGCGAGGATCTGCGCGTGTTGTTGCACGCGTTGGTGGTGGGCGGTCTCATCTATACGTTTTTCATCTTCATTGAGATCCGCCTGAGCCCTCAGTTCAATATGTGGATCTATGGCTATCACCAATCCGAGTTTGCGCAGACCGTCCGTTTTGGTGCGTACCGCCCGAAGGTGTTCATGCGTCACGGGCTCAACGTGGCGCTGTTTATATTGATGGCCTTGATGGCTTCTGCGGCGCTGCGGCGGGCGAGGGTGAAGGTGTTTCGTGTGGGGGCCACGGCTTGGACGATCTACTTGGCAGTGGTGTTGTTGCTGTGTCGATCGACGGGCGCGGTGATCTATGCCTTGGCGTTTCTGCCGTTGCTGATGTGGGCGCGGCCGCGGTTGCAAGCGCGCGTTGCCATGGTGGTGGCAATTGTTGTTTTTGCGTATCCGATGCTGCGGACGTGGGATTGGGTGCCCGTGGATGGCGTCATCAGCTTTTTCAAATCGGCCGTGGGCGACGAGCGCGCGCAATCGTTGCAGTTTCGGCTTGTAAACGAGCAAACCTTGCTGCGTCACGCGGTGGAGCGTCCGTGGTTTGGCTGGGGTGGCTACGCGCGCAGCTTTGTGTTTGATCGATTTACAGGCAAACAAGCCACCGTGGTGGATGGCTTTTGGATTGCGGTGCTGGGCGCCACGGGCATCGTGGGCTTTGTGAGCATCTTTGGTTTGCTGTTGTTGCCCATCATCCGGTTCGGCCGTGTGTTGCGGACGATGTCCGGAGAGGAGCGGTACGCGGCGGCAGGCGTGTTGATCTTGAGCGTGATCTACGTCGTGGATCTGATCCCGAATGCGGGCGTGGGCCCCTATCTCACGATGATGTTGGGTTGTTTGGCGGGCATGCATCCCCAAGTGCCGCAACCGTTAGGGCAAGAAGCCTACGGCAATTTGAATGAAGTCCGGGGCGGTTGATTCGCCCAGCGTCAGCTTCGCCAAGTCAGCGCCATGGTGCATTTTGCCGGGATAAAGCACGCCCACCCATACACCAGGTGCGCCTGCAAAGGCCGTGAAGCTGCCGGTGCTTTTCACGCGGGTCCAGGTCTTACCATCCGGTGATGTTTGAAAGCCGCCGTCTTCGGTGGTCACAAACAAGCCGTTGCTGAACATGATCATGTCGCGGTTGGCCGTGCCTAGCGTGCTGTTGCTCCAGGCTTGCCCATCACTTGATGTGGCCACGCGGCCTGCATCGCCCACCGCGACGAACACGCCATTGCCGAACGCAACGCGGCCCAACTTGGCGCCGCCAAGGCTGGGCTCGCTCCATTGCATGCCGTCGGTGCTGAACGACATCATGCCCGTGCTGTTGCGCTGGCCCACCGCCACAAAGCGGCCCTTGCCACACGCCAAGCCGCGAAAGTGGCCGTCCATGTATGAGACCGATACCTCCCACGTCACAGCTTTATCGCTCGAACGCACGCGCAAGCCATTGCCCCCCGCCGCCACCCACAAGCCATTGAGCGCGCAGGCTTGGTTCAAAAACGATGCGGGTGTGTAGGCGGCCTTTTTCCACTGAGCGCCATCCGTTGACGTCAAGACCCGCTCGCCCACGGCAACGAACACCCCATCGGCGAAGCTTACGCCTCGTAACAGGGTTTTGTCGTCACCGCCGTTCGGATCGTCGATGACGTGATCTTGCCAGTGTTTGCCATCAAGCGACCGGGTGCGGTGACCGCCATAGCCCACAGCCACGAAGATCGGTTTGCCTGAAGGCAGCGGATCGCCTGCGCTGCCGCCCGTGGACGCAGCGCCGCCGCCACCCTCGTTTCCCGCGGCGTTCCCTGCAACGCCGCCTGCGGCTGGCTGACCGCCGCCGCCCTTGGTTGCCGCGCCGCCGCCACCACCACCACCTGAGCCGTCTGTTTCCCCCGAAGCAACGTCACCGCCACACGACACCAGCCACAGGGCCATCGTGACGACCGCGAGGTGTGGCCTGCGCTTGTGCTGTGGGGGTGCCGTTGTCACGTGGCAATGGTATGGTCGGGCCCCTCGCTTTGCAAATGCTCATCCAAGCCGCGGCTCGTTTGTTCGCTCGCCAGAAACACGCTTGTTTCAAGGGGCTTGCATGACAACGGCGGCGCCCGGCAGTTTGCGCAAGCGCGTGCTGCGCGGGTCGGCCTTTGAGTTGGGCGGTTACGGCGCCCAACAAGTCATGCGGTTGGGCAGCAACCTCATTCTCACGCGTTTGCTGTTTCCTGAAGCGTTTGGCCTGTCCACGCTCGTCAGCATTTTGATCATGGGCCTGGTGCTGCTGTCCGATGTGGGCGTGCAGCAGTTCTTGATTCAAAGCCCGCGCGGCGAAGAGCCCACGTTCGTCAACACCGCGTTCACGTTTCAGGCGGTGCGTGGTTGCGTGCTGGCGTTCATTATGGTCGTGCTCGCTTACCCGGCGGCGTGGTTTTACAAAGAGCCGCAATTGGCGCCGCTCATTTGCTTTGGATCGCTGCAGCTGGTGTTTGGTGGTTTGCACTCAACGTCGGTCTACACTTTGCGGCGTCGCTTGGCGCTGGGGTGGATCACGGCGCTTGAGTTGGGGCAAAGCGTGTTGAGCTTGGTGATCATGATCCCGTGGGCCTGGGCGCGCCCTGGCGTGTGGCCATTGGTGGGCGGAGGCGTCGCGGCTTCGCTGGCATATGCGATCGCCACGCATTTTCTCCCCGTCCCGTACCGCAACCGCTTTGCGTGGGACAAAGCCGCTTATCAAGAGATCAGCCATTTTGGCCGCTGGATCTTTGGTAGCACCGCGGTTGGTTTTCTCGGTGGCCAAAGCGATCGCATCTTGTTGGGTCGCTTCCTCGGCGCCGGATGGCTGGGCATCTACTCAGTGGCGCTAAATCTCAGCGAAGCGGTATCGGCGGTGATTGGCCGCTTGATCGGCGGCATCGTTTATCCGGTGTTAAGCCAAGCGGCGCGCGAACCCGGCAGTGACATGTCGGCGATGTATTACCGCGTGCGTTTACGCCTCGACGCTTTGTCGATGACAGGCACCGGCTTGTTGGTGGGCATGGGCGGTTGGGTGATCACAACGTTGTGGGACGATCGCTACACCGACGCCGCGTGGATATTGCGTATCTTGTGTGTGCGTGTGGCGGTCAGTTGCATCGTGGGGCCCGGTGAGACGTGCTTGTTTTCGCTTGGCCACACCCGCTATGGCTTTTGGCGCAGCGTGAGCCGCTTGGTGAGCACGCTGGTGGGCATTCCCCTTGGTTGGCATTTTGGCGGTGTGGTGGGCGTGATTTGGGCCTCGGTGTTGGCGGAGGTTCCCGCGTTTTTCATTGTGTGGCCGAAGTTGCGTTCGTTGAAGATTTTGAGATTGCGGCGTGAACTGCTGTCTGTGGGCATCTTCCTTGCAGCCATGGGTGTGGGTTTGGCAATCTTGCCGTGGCTGCCGAGGATTCATGTCCGACACTAGTAACAACTCAGCGACGTTCTTCAGCCCGGGATGGCCGCCAGGGCGTGTGGCGAATGGCATCGTCACCTATGTGGGCGCCCTCAAAGACGCGCTTGTGGCGCAAGGCAAACAGGTTCACGTGATGTCGGCCAGCGTGGCCGACGCAGCGGACAATGCACCCACGTTCGACATGGCGGCTCTGCCGAACCGTAAGCGGATTCGTTTGCTGCTGCGGGCGCTTGGCAAGGTGCCGTTCGTGGAACCAACGGGCGCAGCGCTGGCGTTACAGCTCGCCAGCGGCTTGCGCGGCCTGCAAGCAAAAGGGCTGCAACCCGGCTTGTTGGAAGTGGAAGAATCATTTGGGGCCGCTTGGTATTTGCAGCAGATGATCGATCTGCCGCTGGTGGTGCGGTTGCATGGCCCGTGGTTCTTGAACGGCAACGCGTTGGGCCTTGAGCAGGACGCGGCGTTTGCGTTACGTGACGCCACCGAGCGGCGCTGCATGCGGGACGCCGATGGTTTGACGGCGCCATCGCGTGATGTGCTCGAGGCCGTGAGACGCAAGCATGGACTTGCCTTGCCAAACGCGGCCGTGATTCCGAATCCCGGACCCACGATTGAACCCGCGCGGCGTTGGACGCCCGCCACGAGCGACAAACAAACCATCTTGTTCGTGGGCCGTTTCGACCGCCACAAGGGCGGCGACATCATGCTGGATGCCTTTGTGCACATCGCTGCGGCTTGTCCGCAAGCGCGGTTGGTGTTTGTGGGGCCCGATCGTGGGTTGCGAGACGATTCTGGCACGCAGTTCGATCTGCCCACGTATGTGCGCACAAAGTTGCCGCCTGCGGTGCAAGCGCGCGTGGATGTGCGGGGGCCGCTGGCAGGCGATGCGATCGAGCCCTTGCGCCGATCGGCCTGCGTGACCGTGGTGGCTTCGCGCTACGAGAACTTCGGTTTAGCGTTGGTGGAGGCGTTGTCGTTTGGGTGCCCGACGGTGGCCTCACGCACGGGTGGCAACCCGGAGATCCTGCTGGATCAAAACACAGGCCTGCTGTTCACGCCCGAAGATCCTGCGGCCTTGGCGGCGGCCGTGGTTGCGCTTTACAACGATCCTGCACGCGCGGCTGCCTTCGGTGAGGCCGCGGCGAACGATATGGCTGTGCGTTTAGGGCCGGCACGCGTGGCCTCGCTGACCTGGGATTATTTCGAGTCCGTGTGGGCTCGTTACCACAGCCGCAAGCGGCCCTTGCGTTGGCTGTTGCCGTTGCTGACGTGACTGCGCTGCCGCCAAACGAGGTGCACGTGTTCTTTGCGTGCACAGATCAAGTGCGCAATGCGGATGCTCTGCAGGCGCTCTTGTCGGCCGATGAAACCGCGCGCATGCGTCGGTTCTTTGCAGCGGCGAACGCGCACGAATACCTCGTGGCGCATGCGCTCTTGCGTTTGGCGCTGTCCCGTTTTGCCGCGGTGGAGCCTCTTGCATGGATGTTTCGGCCACAAGAGTTCGGGCGGCCAGTTGTGGCGGGGCCCGCGGGGGCGCCTCCGCTTACGTTTAGCCTTTCACACACGAAGGGGCTGGTGGCGTGCGCCGTGGCCTACGATCGGCAGGTGGGCGTGGATGTGGAGTGGCAAGCGCGGGCCACCGATGGCCTTGGCATCGCTGAACAATTTTTCTCGCGCGCCGAGGTGGCGTGGCTGCGCGCGCAGCCGGCCCCGCAGCAACCGCACAGCTTCTTGCAGTTGTGGACGTTGAAGGAAGCGTATCTCAAGGCGCGCGGCGTGGGCCTGGCGCTGCCGCTGGATGGCTTCTCATTTGCGCCGTCGGCGGACGGAGACATTGGGCTTTCGTTCTCACAATCGATCGACGACGACCCTGCTCGTTGGCAGTTTCTCCAGCAGTGCCCTTCGCCAGCACACGTACTGGCGGTGGCGGCGCATGTGCAACCGGACCAGCCGGTGCACATCGCCGTCAATCCGTGGACGCTTTAGATCACAACCTCTTCAACGTCGTCGCCGCCGACGGGGGCACTCTCGCGCAAGTACCGCGTGGCGGCCACCGTTTGCGCCAGCTGTGCGATGGTGGGCGCCACGAACAAGGAGCCCAGGTTTAAGTCCACCTGAAGCACGTCTCGCAACTTCATGATGGCCTGCACCGCCAGCAACGAGTGACCGCCGGCCTCGAAGAAGTTGTCGTGCACGCCGATGCGATCAAGTCGCAACACTTCAGCCCACACACTGGCTATGGTGGTCTCGATGTCGTTCGACGGAGCCACAAAATCGTTCGTGGCGCGTGAGGCTTGGCTTTCAGGTGCGGGCAACGCCTTTGTATCAAGTTTGCCGTTCGCCGTCAGAGGCAGCCGGCTTAACAGCACCCACTGCGCGGGCACCATGTAATCGGGCAGCTTGTCCTTGACGAAGTCTTTGACGTCGCTGATCAAGGAGCGCGAAAGGCCTTTGAGATGCGGGCTGTTCGCAAATCCTGTGGGCGACGTGTTGGCCGGCAAATCCGGATGGTTGGCCGGCAGAGGGTCGGCAACGCCATCCGCCAGCCTTCTGAACACCACATCGAATGTGCCCGTGCTGCCCACAGGCCACAACACATCCACCTGGTAGGGCAGACGCTTTTCAAGCGCCCACAGCGCTTCGGGATCGATCCCCACAGGGCCCACGGCGCCGGCCGATTTCAGGCCGCGGGCGTTGTCGGCCCCTTCGCGCTTGAGCAGCGTGGCCACCCGCAGCTCGGGCAACACGCGCGCGTTCGGCACGTTTTGCAAGGCAAACACTTTGGGTGATTGGCTTTCCAGCTGGTGCGCGATGGCCTCGGCATCAAGGCCCGTAGTCCAGGGCGCAAACGCGACATTTTTGGGCGCCGCTTCCGCGTCGACAAACACGAAAACGTCATAGTGAAAGCGCGTGGTCTCATTAAGGATCTTTCCGCGGCGCTGGTGGAACTCAACGCGCGAGACACGCGGGTTGCGGGCCTTCCACGCCAAGAACAACTCAGGATCCACCACCAGCTCGTCTTCGTTCAATACGCGCGTATCCACCAAGCGTTTGACTTGGTCCACGGGCATATCATCGGGTGAACGTTGCAGCTGATCGTGAACGTGGTGCGCGTATAAGTAGGCGAGGCTTTGCACGTCGCCCACATACATGCAGCCACCTGGGCGCAGCGCTTCCACGGCGTTGTCCATCACGCGCAGCAAGTAGCCGGCGTCGGGGAAGTATTGAATCACCGAATTGATGATCACGGTGTCGAGTGACTTTGGCTTTACATCGGTAAAGTCCACGCCTTCACGCACCGCCACGCGGGTCCGCGATAGTTCATCGCCTGCCAGCGCGATCTGCTTTTCAATCTCGGCGATGCCCAGCTCGGCGAAGTCGGTGCCGTAGTAAGACTTGGCTTTGGGGGCCACACGCAGCAGCACTTGCCCCGTGCCGCAGCCAATCTCCATCACATCGCCAAGGTTCAGCTTGTTGATGCGCTCAAGCGTTTGACCTTGGAACTCGATCCACTCTTCATGGAAATCTTGTTGTTCGGCCAAGCCAACGAGAATGGCTTCGTCGTTCAAGTGCGCCGTCTCGTCTTTGCCCGCGGACTTCAAGGCTTCTTTGCCCGATTGGTAAAGCAGCGCCCATTTGCCCTGCCAATCTTGCTTGTGCTCTTGGCGGCCCGCCGGGGCCGTATCACCGTCGCCTTCGGTTTTGGGCACAAGATACGCCACCAGCGATTTTTGCCCATCGGGCGCGGTTTGGGCCACGACCGCCGCGTTGGCCACGCCCGCGTGGCGGCACAAGGCGTTTTCGATTTCGCCCGTCTCGATACGGAAGCCGCGGATCTTAATTTGGCGATCGGCCCGGCCTAGGTACTCGATGTCTCGGTTGGCCACGAAGCGGCCGATGTCACCGCTGCGGTAGAGCCGATCGCCTTGCCTAAACGGACTCGGCACGAAACGCTCGCTTGTCAGTTCGGGCCGGTTCAAGTAGCCGCGCGCCACACCCGCGCCGCCCACGACGATCTCGCCTGGCACGCCGATCGGCACCGGGTTGAGCGCGGCGTCCACGATGTAAAGCGGCAGATCAGGAATGGGCACACCAATCATGCTGCCCGTGTTGGCTTCAATGTCGGCGGCGCGGATCGGACGGTAAGTGACGTGCACGGTGGTTTCCGTGATGCCGTACATGTTGATGAGCTCGGGCGCTTTGTCGCCCCGGCGCGCCACCCACGGACGCAGCGACCCAAGTTCAAGCGCCTCGCCACCAAAGATCACGAAGCGCAATGACAACGGCCGCACTTGCGGCTCGGCCACGTCAACGGCGATCAACTGGCGGAAGGCGGATGGCGTTTGGTTTAACACCGTCACGCCTTCGTCTTGCAGCAGGCGCAGCATTTGATCAGGCGCGCGGCTGGTGAGATAGGGCACGACCACCAACTTGCCGCCTTCGCACAAAGCGCCCCAGATTTCCCAAACGGAAAAATCAAAGGCGAACGAATGGAACATCGTCCACACATCGTGCGGGCCGAAGTTGAACCAGGCGCGTGTGGCATCGAACAAACGCATCACCTGTGCGTGCTCCACCATCACGCCCTTGGGTGTGCCCGTCGAGCCTGACGTGTAGATCACGTAAGCCAGGTTTTCGGGTTTAACGCTTACCTGCACGGGTGTGGTTGGCTGGGCCGCCACGCGATCCCAGCCGCTGTCTAGGCACAACACCGCGGCGCCACTGGCATCGATGCGGCCGCGCAAGCTTTCTTGTGTCAATAGCACGCGCACGCGGGCGTCTTGCATGATGAACGACAAGCGTTCATCGGGGTTCACGGGATCCACGGGTACGTAGGCGCCGCCGGCCTTCAAGATGCCCAACAGGCCCACGATCAGCGCCGTGGAGCGTTCAAGGCAGATGCCCACGAGATCGTCAGGACGTACGCCCATCGCGCACAGCTGGTGCGCGAGTTGGTTCGACCGCGACTCAAGCTCAGTATAGGTCAGGCTCTCGCCCTCGCACACAACGGCGATGGCGTTGGGTGTGCGTTGCGCGGCCGCCGACACGCGCGCATGCAGGCCACCCGCAAGAGGTTGCGTGGCCGTGTAGGGTGGGTTCCACGTTTCGAGCAGCGTGTGCCGTTCGTCGTCGGGCAACATTGGCAACGCGCCCACGCTGCGCGAGGCATCCGCCAGTGCGCTTTGCAACAGCGTTTGATACTCGCGCAGCCGGTGCGCCATCGTGTCGGCGTCCCACATCGCTTCGTTGTAGGTGCATTGGATCTGCAACCGATCCGTCAGCTCAACCACGTTGAAGAAGATGTCGAAGTTCTCATAGCGCCGCGGCACCGAGCCCGGCGTGACTTCCAAGTTGCCAAACGCAATGCCTTTGGACGAAGGATCCAAATTAAACGCCACGCTCATCAACGGCAGGCGGCTTGGATCGCGCCGCACGTTGAGGCGCTTGATGAGTTCTCCGAACGCCACCTGTTGGTGTTCAACCGCGTCGAACACCTTGCCGCGCGCTTGCATCACCTGCTCCGCGAACGTGCTTTGCGGCTCAACCTTCATGCGCAACGGCAAGAAGTTCACGCAGTGGCCCACCAGATCGCGGCCGCCCAAGTTGGATTGCCCCGCCAGCGAGAAGCCGACAACGATGTCGGTTTGACCCGACAGCCGGTGCAACATTGTTTGAAACGCGCCCAGCAACGTGGCAAACGTGGTGGCGCCAAGCTTGGTCGCCAAGCCGCGTATCTGCTTGGTGAAGTCGGCGTCGAGATCCAAATTCACGCGGGCCGCGCCATAAGTTTTCAATGGGGGGCGAGGGTGATCGGTGGGCAACTCGAGCACGGGCACTGTGTCCTCGTATTGCCCCAGCCAATAATCCATGGCGGTACGCCGCTCTTGCCCGTCGCGCGCGTCGGCTTGTTGCTGCACCCACTCTGGGAGCTGCAGCGGCGAAGGCAGCTTGGCCACTTCGCCTGCACACGCGGCGGCGTAAAGCGCGCCCAAATCGCGCAGCATTACGCCGCACGACCAGCCGTCCGCCACCACGTGGTGCGCGGTCAGAATGAACAGGTGCTCGTTTGCCGCAAGTTTGCACAAACGCGCACGCACAAGCGGGCCCTTATCCAGATCAAAGGGCGTGTTCACTTCGGCGGCGCGCTGCTTCGCGAGCTCGCTTTGCTGGGCGCCGTCGAGCGCGGACAGATCCACTTCAACAAGCGGTATGCGCGCTTTGACGGGCGAGAGAATGCGCTGGGTTTGGCCGTCGTTGTTGGGAACCGCACGCAGGGCTTCGTGGCGCGCGCCTAGCTCATCAAGCGCTTGGCGTAACGCTGGCGTGTTCAAGTTGCCGCGGAAGTGAAGGGTGCTGGCCAGGTTGAACGCCATTGAGGCTTCGTCACCAAAGCGCGTGGCCAGCCAGATCTCTTGCTGCCCTTCAGACAGCGGGATGGTGATGATCTCGTCGGGGCCTTGCAGAGGCCGTCCGGGCATAAAGCCCGCCCGTTGCAATTCGGCGATGGATTCTTTGAAAGCATCGGCCACCAATTGCAGGTCGGCGTCGGTGTGTTCGGTGGTGATGAACGCGGGGCGGCCTTCGTAGGTGTAAACGCCGCGGTTGTGCAGATGATAAAAGAGCAGATTCGAGTGCTCGATGTAAGTCTCGAACTTCACCACGAAGAACGAGCTGAAGTACTCGATGATCATCGGCGTGGAGGTGGCGCGGAAGTGCGCGTTCAAGCCGTCAGCGAAGGTTTTCACACGCGCGGCCATCGCTTCCTGCAACGCCGGACCTTCATCCTTGAGCCGTTGCAACACGGCTTTGGCGGCGGCCAACGCCGGCGGATGGCGCACGAACGTGCCTGCAAACCAGGTCATATCAGCTTCGGGCTGCGAATCGTCGCCATACTCCCATTGGCCGCCGTCAAGCGCGTCCATGTATTTGCGGCTGCCGGCCACGATGCCGATCGGGAAACCGCCGCCCACAACTTTGCCGTAGGTGGCCAGATCCGCTTTGATGCCCCACAAAGCCTGCACGCCACCGGGGTGTGTGCGGAAGCCTGTGACCATCTCGTCCATCAACAGCGGAATGCCCAACTCTTCGGTGAGCTTGCGCAAGGCGCGCATGAATTCAACGGGTTGATTGTTGGGGTTGCGGCTGCGAACGGGCTCAACCATGACCAACGCCAATTCAGACGCTTTGGCGCGGATTTGATCCAGGCACTTGAAGTCGCCGTAATCCAAAACCAACACGTCGGCCACAACGTCGGCGCGGATGCCTGGCGAGATCGGCAAGGCTTTGCGTTCACCGCGCACGTTCACGCCTTTGACGAGCACTTCGTCAAAGATGCCGTGGTAGTGGCCGGAGAACGTTGCCAAGCGACGCTTGCCGGTCACCGTGCGTGCCATGCGAATGGCCGCAAGAACGGCTTCAGATCCCGTGTTGCAAAGCGCGGCGCGATCCATGCCCACCATTTCACACACCATCTTGGTGACTTCGCCCGCCAGCGGCGTTTGTGGACCAATCGCCACCGTCTTGCGCAGCTGCGCTTCCACTTCGCGGATAATGAAGTCGGGCGTGTGGCCGAAGAACGTCACACCGTAACCGCTCACAAGATCGATGTACTCGTTGCCGTCCAGATCCCATATGCGCGAGCCTTGCGCGCGATCAGAGAAGATGGGGTACACCATGTCCTTCCACATCTTGCGGAAGCCTTGCACGGTGCGCGGATCGCTCAGATGCGGGCGGTTAAGCGCGGTGAGGCGCTTTGATTCAGGTGTGCGTGCCTGCACGCGCGCCATCAAGTCTTTTAGGTGGGCGCGTTGCCGATCTGTGAGGCCATCGCTGGAACCAGCGGCGGCCTTTTGCACGGGCTGCCACGGGCTGGTCTTGTCGGGAGCCGCTGCCGCCGGAGCCGTGGTAGCTGCGGGTTTCGCCGCCGCGGGCGCAGGCGCAGCGGCGGGCGCGCCGCCAGCCAGCGCCAGCACCTGTGACTGCAGCGCCATCAACGCTTGCATTATGCCTTCAAGTCCTGCGGGCGCGGCGCCCCCTGGGGCCAACGCCACGGGCGCAGCGGCGGGCGCAGGCGCTTCTTCGGGAAAGGCGGTGGCGGGCAACTCGGCGTCGAGCCGCGCGGCCAAGGCGCCCAGCGAGGGTGTTTTCTCAAGCAGTTGCCGCACAGTCATCGGCACACCGAACACGCTGCGGAATTGGCCATTGGCTTGCGTGAGGAACAACGAATCGAAGCCCAATTCCAAGAACGTTGCATTGGGATCGATGGACGCTGCGGGCAAACCGCTGAGATCAGAGACGATGCGCTGCAGTTCCGCGATGATGCGATCTTTGCGCGGCAAGCCCGAGGGCGCGGGCGCCGGTGCCGCAGCGACGGGTGCGGGCGCCGCAAGCGCAGGTGCTGGGAGCGCTGGCGCGGCCACTTGAGCCGGCACCGCGTTGCTCACAAACGGCTTCGCGTCCACCCAGTGCCGCTTGCGCTCGAACGGATACGTGGGCAGGCCCACCCGTCGACGTTTTTGGCCTTTACGGTAACCGGTCCAATCGATCTGCACGCCGGCCACCCACAACTTGCCCAACGCGCTGGCCAAGAAGCGGCCATCGGGCAGCGACTCTTGCGGGTGCCGCAGCGACGAGACCACGGCGGTGGTCGGCGTGCGTGCGGGATGCTGGCGCGCAAACGTGCTCAGCGTTTGGCCCGGGCCCACTTCCACCAAAGCAAATTGCCCGCGCGTCAATAACGTTTGCAGCCCTTGCGAAAACTGCACCGTGTGGCGCAAGTGCCGCGCCCAGTATTCTGTGTCGATCGCCTCGGCATCCGTAAGCACGGCGCCGGTGGTGTTCGAGATGATTGGCAAGCGCGGCGCTGCAAGCTTGATCGTGCGCAAGAACGCGCGGAACTCTTCCAAGATGGGTTCCACCACCCGCGAGTGCGCCGCCACGTTGATGTGAATGCGCGTCGATTCGATGCCTGCCGCGTCCAGTTGTTTCTTGGCGGCGTCGATCGCTTCGACAGAGCCCGAAGCCACACATTGGTTGGGGCGGTTCACGGCCGCGATGTCGATGCCATCGCCTAAGTGTTTGCGCGCTTCCGCTTCGCCGAGCGGCACGCTCAACATGCCACCGGCGGGCAGCTTCTCGAACAGCCGGCCGCGGCAGCTTACCAACGCCAAACCATCTTCCAACGTCATCACGCCCGCCAAACATGCGGCCGTGTATTCGCCCATGCTGTGACCGATGAGCGCCGTGGGACGAACGCCGAACGACATCCACAACCGCGCCAGCGCATACTCTGTGGTGAACAAGGCTGGCAACGCCAACGACGGCGTTTCAAGCTTTTGCGAAGCGGCCTGCACATCACCCTGCGGGAACATCAACGTGCGGATGTCCAAACCCAAGATCGGCTGCAAGATCGCGGCGCACGCGTCCACCTCGGCACGGAACACGGCTTCAGCTTCATAAAGGCCGCGCGCCATGTTCGCGTATTGCGCGCCGCCACCCGGGAACATGAACGCCACCTCGGGCGCCACCGTGACGGGAGGGCCGCTGATCAAGCGTGCTCTGTCGCGTCCGCGCAAGCAAACCACGGCGTCTTCCGTTGTTTGCACCGCAAGCGCCCGCCGAAAGGTGAACGCACGGCGCCCTTGCTGCAAGGTGTGCGCAACGTCCGCCAACGGCGTGTGCGGCGATTCGCTTAAGAAAGCGGCCAGCCGATCGGTGGCGGCTTCAAGCGCCGCTTCACTGCGCGCCGACAGCACCAGCAGCTCATCCGCGCGCCCTGGGCTTGTGGGTGCCAAAGGCGGCGCCTCTTCCAAGATGATGTGCGCGTTGGTGCCGCCCAAACCGAACGAACTCACGCCTGCACGGCGCGGCTTCGCTCCGCGTTTCCAGGGCGTTAGCTTCGCATTCACATAGAACGGCGAGTTTGGAAAATCGATCTCAGGGTTCGGCGCCCGGAAGTTGAGGCTGGCCGGCAGCTGCTCATGTGTCATTGCCAGCAACGTTTTCACGACGCCCGCCGCCGTTGCGCCCGCGTCCAAGTGTCCGATGTTGGTTTTCACCGAACCAATCGCGCAGTAGCCTTTGGCTTGCGTGGTTTCTCGGTAAGCGCGCGTGAGGCCGGCGATCTCGATCGGATCGCCCATCTTCGTGCCTGTGCCGTGCGCTTCCACATAACTGATCTCTTCAGCCGTGACACCCGCGTCTTCCAACGCTTCACGGATGACTTCGGCTTGGCCACGCACGCTGGGCGCGGTGAAGCCAATCTTATCCGAGCCGTCGTTGTTGAGGGCGCTGCCTTTGATGAGACCATAGATGGTGTCACCGTCGGCCAGCGCGTCGTCCAAACGCTTTAGCAACAGCATTGCCGAACCACTGCCACGCACCATGCCGTTGGCGTCATCGCTGAACGCGCGGATGTGGCCTTCGGGCGCCAACGGGCCACCTTCGACGTAATGATAGCCTTCGCGGTTGGGGCAGATGACTTTGCAGCCGCCCACCAACGCCATATCGCTGTCGCCTGCGCGCAGACTTTGGCAAGCGAGGTGAATGGCCACACCCGACGTGGAACACGCCGTTTGCACATCCACCGATGGTCCCGTGAGGTTCAAGCGGTAAGACGCATGCGTTGTGGGGAAGTCACGTTCGTTGCCCACCAGCATGTGATACTCGTGCAACATCTCGCGGTAATGCGGGTGTGGCGCCAAGTGATTCATCAAATACGAATTGCGCCCCACGCCACCGAACACGCCAATGCGGCCTTTGTATTGCGCGGGATCGTAACCAGCGTGCTCAAGCGTGGTCCACGCGGTTTCCACAAACAAACGCAGCTGCGGATCCATCACCTCGGCTTCGCGTGGCGAAAACCCAAAAAAGCTCGCGTCGAAGTTCTCCACGTCTTCAAGGGCGAAAGTGGCCGGAACATAGTCAGGGTTCGAAAGCAGCGCGGGATCTTTTCCAAGTGCGATCAAATCCTCGGCCGTGATTGCCACCACGCCCTCTTTGCCTTCCACCAGGTTGCGCCAGAAAGTTTGCAGATCAGGTGCCTTCGGGAAGCGGCCACCGAGGCCCACGACGGCGATTTCCACACGACCGCCATCGTTGGTACGCTGCCGTCGCTTGGCGCGGGCGCTGTCATTGGCCACCGCACGTTCGGCGTCCAAATCAAAGTGCGCCGCAACAACCTGTGGGAAATCATTGACCAGCACCTGGACAATTTGCGCGACGGTGGGCGCGTCGAACAGCGCCACCAACGGAATCGAATGGCCCAACTGGCGTGACAAGATCTCAATGAACCGCGCGGCCAAAATCGACGTGCCACCGAGCTCAAAGAAGCGATCGTGCACGCCCACAGCGTCTACGCCCAGCAGCTCGGACCACAACGACGCCAGCCGCTGTTCAAGCGGTGTGCGCGGCGCCACGAAGGGCGCGCCGAGTTCAGGGCGTTGCCCACTTGGCGCTGGCAACGCGGCCCTATCGACCTTGCCGTTTGCGGTCAGTGGCAGTCGCGGCAGTACCACGAACGCCCCCGGGATCAAGTGATCGGGCACCCGCGTTTCCATAAATGATCGCAGCGCGCCCGCCGTGGGTGCGCCCCCGTCTTTGGCCGTGATATAGGCCGTGAGCCGCCGATCACCAGGCTTATCCTCACGAATGATCGCCACCGCGTTTTCCACTTGCGGGTGCTGCAACAGCACGGCCGCCACTTCGCCCAACTCAATACGATGCCCGCGGATCTTCACCTGATCGTCGAAGCGTCCCAGAAATTCAATTGTGCCATCGGGCTTCCACTGCACGCGATCACCCGTACGGTAAAGCCGCTGCGGCTTCGAAGCACTCACGGGGCCCATAATGAAGCGCTCGGTCGTCAATTGTTCGCGTTTCCAATACCCTTGCGCCAACCCGTCGCCGCCGATGCACAGCTCGCCAGGAACGCCCACGCCCACAGGCTTTCCTTGTTCATCCAGCACATAAACGGCGGTGTTCGCGATGGGCGTGCCAATGGGAATCGACGACAAATTATCGGGCAAGGTGCGCGGAATGCGATAGCAGCAGGCAAATGTGGTGCTCTCGGTGGGGCCATACCCGTTCACCAATTGGGTGTTGGGGAGTAACGTCAACGCCCGGCGAATGTGTGGCACGCTCAACGCCTCGCCACCCGTTAACAATTCGCGCACGGAACCGAGCGCCGCCGGCCGCTCATCGATGATCAAGTTAAACAGCGATGCCGTGAGCCACAAGTGCGTGACGTCGTGTTTACGCAAGATGCGACCCAAGTCATCAAAGTCAGGCACACCGCTGCCGGGGTAAAGCACACAAGTGCCGCCGTTGAGCAACGGCCCCCAGATCTCCAACGTCGCCGCATCAAACGATATGGGCGCCAGCTGCAAAAACACACTGCGGTTGTCGATCGGCGTGAACCAATTGTTCAGCACCAGCCGGCTCACGGCGTGATGTGGCACCACCACACCCTTGGGCGTGCCGGTGGTGCCCGAGGTGTACATGACGTAAGCCACGTCATCGCCCGAGCCTTGTGGCAGAACCACATTGACGGGCGCACCCGCACCCCAACCGGGTTCAAGCGTCAGCGTTTCGCCGCCGTGGCTGGGCACGCGCGCGAGGCCCGCGGGATCGGTCAGCACGATTTTCGCGCCAGCGTCATCCAGCATGAAACGCAAACGTTCGGCAGGGTACGCCGGATCAAGCGGTAGATACGCCGCGCGCGCCTTGATCGCCCCCAAGATCCCCACAATCGTCTCGATGCTGCGGCTTAAGCACAACGCCACACACGCCCCCGGTTTGACGCCACGGTTGAGCAGTTCAGCCGCCAACTTGTTCGATCGCGATTCTAGTTCGGCGTATGTGACCCGCGTGACGCCCGCTGACGTGGGCAACACCAAGGCCACGGCATTAGGCGCGGAAATCGCGGCCTGGGTGAACAGCGCGGCCAGACTTTGAGCCTTCGGGTAAGGCGCCAAGGGTCCTTGTTCGTTGATCATCGTGGTCCCACCAGAAACGTTGTTCGTCATTTTTGTTGTCCGGGCTCGTATCGAGGGGTATTGGAACTTGCGACGTCCAGCTGGCGACGCAAAGTTGAGGCCAGCGCCCCCACGTTCTCCTCGCTGATAATGCCGATGTGATCGCCAGGCACCGTGTGCACGTCGAGGCCGCGCTCAAACAGGCCGCCCCACCCACACGCTTTGTCGATCTCGTAACCGATGAATGCGTCTTGGTTTTGCGCTCGAAACAGCAATCCCTTGCCTGGGAACGGCTTGATCGTGGGGTCGTAGTCCTGCATCGCCTTTAAGTAAAGCTTCTCGCGCAGTTCTGCCAACTCTTCGACGTTGCCGAAAAACCCTTCGTCCTTCTCGGCGGTGGAGATCTCGCTGCGGCGCAGTCGTTGTTCAATGCGCTGCCACGGGCTTTCTTTGGCGAAACGTTTCAGATGCCCGGTAAGCCACGACGTGGCGGCGAAGGTGAGGCCGCGCGGTAACACCGTATCGAATAACGCCAATACGCGCACTTCTTCCCCGGCGGCCACCAACTGATGCGCGATCTCGAACGCCAACACGCCGCCAAACGAAATGCCGCCCAAGCAGTAGGGCCCGTGTGCCTGCTGACGCCGGATCACACGCACGTAATCGGCGGCCAGTTTTCGCACCTGCAAGGTCTTCGGTGCTTTGGCGTCCGTGAGCACGCGGACTTCAGCCGGCACGAACACGCCGAATGCCGGTTGCCCTTCACCCAACGCGTTGACCAAAGGCTGGTAAAGCTGAATGCCGCAAATACAAAAGAAGGGCAGGTTCGTTCCGGTTCGGCGCAATGGCACCACAGAACCATCAAGGGCACTCACGTCGCCCGCCATCACGTGCTTGGCAAGGTCGGCCACGGTGGGCGCCGCGAACAAGGCGCCCAACGACATCTCGATGCCATTTTGATCGCGCAGCAGCCGCACGAGGCTCACCACCAACAACGAGTGGCCCCCCAATTCAAAGAAGTTTTGGTTGATGCCAACCGCAGGCAGTTGCAACACGCTGGCGAACGCCGAAGCCAGCGCCGCTTCAACCGCGTTGCGTGGTCGCTCCGTGGGCGTGCCACTGCGAGCAAGCGGCACGTCCATGTTCAACAAAGCGCGGCGATCCACTTTGCCGTTGGGCGTTTTGGGCATTCGCTCGACGCGTGCGATTGCTTCGGGAATCATCACGTCAGGCAAGTGCGCTTTGAGTGCGCCGCGCAAATCGGTGACGTTATCGGCGTGCTTCTTGTCGGTGGTCACAAAAGCGACGATGCGAGGCAGACCAGGCGAATCTTCGCGCACGATCACGGCGGCTTCTTCCACGCCGGCGCACGCGCGCAATGCATTTTCGATTTCACCAAGCTCAATGCGGTGACCGCGAATCTTCACTTGTGCATCGCCGCGCCCGCGGTATTCAAGCGTGCCATCGGCGCGCCAACGCACCTTATCGCCAGTGGCATACATGCGGCCGGGTGGTGCGATGCCAAGCTCATGTGCGAACACATCGGGCACGAACCGTTCTTCGTTCAAGTCAGGGCGGTTGTGGTATCCCCGCGCCACACCCGCGCCCGCAAGCCACAGCTCACCGATCACCCCACGCGGCAGCAAAGCGCCCTTGGCGTCCAACACGTAGGCGCGCGTATTGGCGATGGGGCGACCGATCGGAACGGGGTTCATCACGTGCGGCAGTTCGATCGCGGTTGACCACACCGTGGTTTCCGTGGGGCCATAATCATTAAACAGACGGCCGGTAAGGTGTTCGCGCAGGCCGCCCAGCAAGGCCGGTGGCAACGCTTCACCGCCCACGATCAATTGTTTAAGCTGCGCCAGCGCCTGGCAACCAGCTGCATCGGCCAGCAGCAAGCTGACCTGCGAAGGCGTGCATTGAAAGTGCGTCACACCAAAACGCGCAAATAGTGTGGGCAGATCTTCGCCCGCGGCCAATCGATCTTTGCGCAGCACCACCTCGAAGCCGTGGCCCAAGGCGCCGAACAACTCAAGCACTGAAATATCGAACGACACGCTGGTGTCGGCAAACCATACGCCACCGCCTTGCAGCTGTTCGGCCAACGCCACAAACAAGTTCGCCGTGTTGCGATGCTCAAGCATCACGCCCTTGGGCTTGCCCGTGGATCCCGACGTGTAGATCACGTAAGCCAATTGCGCAGGGGCAAACGCAACTGCAGGGCGCGTGTTTGGCCGCGCGGCAATCGCACCGGCATCGTTATCCAAGCACAGACGTGTCACGCTGGTGTCAGGCAACAAGCCGCTCGTGCCATCCGCCACCACCAGCACGGTGGCCTGCGAATCCTCGAGCATATGCGCCAAGCGATCGCTTGGGTATCCTGGATCAAGCGGCACATAAGCGCCACCGGCCTTCAACACGCCGAACAAGGCCACCACGAGATTGAGCGATCGCGGCACCGCCACCGCCACGCGGCTTTCCGGGCCCACGCCCAAACTTTGCAGTTGATGCGCCACTTGGTTGGCGCGTTCTTCAAGCTGGGCGAACGTCAGCGTTTCATCACCACAGCGCAATGCCACCTTTTGCGGCTTTTGTGCGGCTTGTTCTTCGAACCACTGGTGCAGCGCTTTGTCAGGGTAAGGCGACGGCGCCGGGAACAACGTGCGCAACAGCTCGTCACGCGCCTGTGGGGTAAGCACGGGCAACTCAGACAGCTTGGCGTTGTGGCCTGCCGCCACGTGCTCCAGAATCAAGCGCAGCGCGCCCGCCAGTTGTTCAACCAACGCACGTTCGTATAAATCGACGTTGTAATCGATCGCAAAACGCAGGCCCGCACCCATGCGGCGTGACGACAAGCTGATGTCCGTTTGCGCGGAACCTGTGCTGCCGATGCGTTGGCCACCAATGTTCAGCGCGCCAGGCTCTGCGGCAGACGGCACGGGTGCGGCGTCGTCCATCGCAAACATCGTTTGATAAATCGGCGTGCGGCTCGTGTCGCGTACGGGGTTTACGGCTTTGACCAAACTATCGAACGGCGTTTCTTGATGCGAGAACGCCGCCAAACAGGCTTTGCGCACGCGATCCAGGACGTCTGTGAACGTGGGATCATCGGCCAGCGAGGTGCGCACCACCAACGTGTTGGCGAAAAAGCCGATGATGGCTTCCGTCTCGCGGCGGGGGCGGTTGGCGATTGGTGTTCCCACGATCAGATCGTCTTGGCCACTAAAGCGTGCCAGCGCCGCTTTCCATGCAGCCAAGATCAACATGAAGAACGTGGCGCCGTTCTTTCGTGCTTCGGCTGCCAATGCCTCAGCGATGGCGTTGGGTAACATAAAATCCACCACGGCGCCGGTGGACGTTTGCACCGCGGGGCGTGGCCCTATCGTTGGCAGATCCAGCACTGGCAGGGGCCCACGCAGGTAATCCTTCCAGAAGGCCAAATGAATGTCGGCGTGGGCGCGGCGCTGCCACACGGCATAGTCGGCGTATTGAATCGGCAGCGGTTCAGGCAGTGGCCCGTTGCCCGTGACAGCGTGGCGGTAATACATCGCCAACTCGCGCATGAAGATCTCGTGCGAAAGGCCGTCGTAGATGATGTGGTGGGCCACCACCGCCAATACGTGCGATGTGGGGCCCAGCCGCACGAGCCCCAGCCGCAACAGCGGACCCGTGGCTAAGTCGAACGGCTCGCGCGACCACGCTTGCAGCCAGCGGTCGGCGGCCGCGTCGCGTTCCTCGACCGGCAACCCAGACAAGTCCTCAAGCGGCAGCGCGCGCGTGATGGCGGGCGCAATCACCTGCCGTGGCTCGCCGTCGGTGTCCAAAGCGAAGGTGGTGCGCAGCGACTCATGCCGCGCGATCACGGCGTTGATGGCGGTGGCCAAGGCGGGCACATCCAACTCACCCGGCAGATCCACGATCAGCGGGATGTTGTAGGCCGAGGAGCCCGGCACCAGCAGGTCGATGTACCAAAGCCGGTGCTGCGCGGACGACAAAGGCAGGCTGCGGTTGCGCGGCGCGGGCTCGATCTGCCCCGCGTTGTCGAGCGCCGCCGCGTCGGCTTGGCCCAAGAACGTGAGCAGCTCGGCCTTGTTGAGTTTGATTTCCGACGCAATCTCGGCGGTCAGGGCGCCCTTTTTGCCCGCCACCACAATGTTGCCGTTCTCGGCGCGCAGTTGCACGCCGACGCGACGCCATTTTTCGAGAAGTTCAGAAACTTGCGAAGCCAAGATAATCCATTCGTGGGAGCCGCACGAAACTACCAGCCCTGGGCGGGGCTGCGCATGTTTATTTGTTTACCTTTTCCTGCAAAAACCGGGCACGTTGTTAACGGATGTTTAAGCCGCTTGCCGACGGGCCTCGGGAGCCTGCCTTTGTGGTTTCCAAAGCGGCAAAGGACCGCGCCACAGGAACACCGCCAGCGCGAAGGCGAATTTGGTGGCAATGAAGCCATAGTAAACACCCATGTGGCCGGGCTTAGGCAAAACGGGAAAGGCAAGGCTGGTGTAATTGGTCACCACCTGCATCAGCGCCACCAGCAGGGCGCTCTGCGTGTGAATGTAGACCCAGCTGCAACACGCGCCGATGGCCATGAAGTTGATGACGAGCGGTACGTTCGGAAACGTGCCGGCCATCTGAAGTCCCGCCAGGTTCAGTGGCACGTACCACAGCCCCCACGCGGCGCCGCCCAGCAACGCCGCGACGAACGCTGAAAACCGCGGCTTTAAGTGCTCAATGCCGAAACCAACCCACGATATTTCCTCGACAATCGAGATTGTGAAGATGAACTTGAAGAACAACCAGCCGGTGCTGCCTACCAGGTTGGTGTCGTATTCGATGTGGTCGATGGCGCCGGCCGCACGAAACGCGAGCAGCGGCAATACCCCCACCACGGGGGCGTAGAGCAAGGCCACCACAAACCACGGCCACCTCACGCGCAAATTTACGAGGGAGCGGAACGTTTTTTGTAAACCCTTGCGGCCCTTAACGAGCGCGGTCAGTGCCAACGCAATCACCGCCGGCATATAGATGCGCGCCTTCACGGCCAAAGCCGGGGCACGCTGTGTGGCCTCGGCCCAGACCAACAGCGCTTGCGCTGGCAATGCGAGGCCAAACAACCAAAGGGCTGGAGCGCGTTTTATGAAAGCTAGAATCGACATGGCTCACCGAGGTACGGGACGCCGCAGGGGTCAAACATTCCCGCGGAGCCGGCTCAATAGCTGCTGGCCCAGCCCCGCAGCGCACGCTTTACGGGTGCGCCCAACCCAGCCGGCACCTTGTCGGCCACGCGATACGCGATGAGGCGGGGACGTTGCTTGAGGTACCTATCGAACCGCCATTGCAGCCGGGCTTGCAGCGCGGGGGGCAGGCGCAGGTAATCGAACGATGAGACCAGGACCGGCGGATTCAGTGGCGAGGCCTGTGGCTCGCGGAACCACGGCCGCGTGAACGTTACGAAGAGCGCCGCGGCCGCCACGTCGGTCACGCGCGCGTGACAGCGGGAATCGATCAACAAGGCGTCGCCCGGTGATAGGCCAATCTCTTGTTGCAGCCCCTGGGCGGTGACAACCACAGTGCACGCCTGCAGGGGCGCAAAGCCGCTCACGCTGAACACGGGCACCGCCGCCGTGGCGGCGTCATCTTCAAACAAGCGCGCCCGTTCCGCCGTGGTGGCAAGGCAGGCCGCGGCCTCCGCACCCACGTTCACACGTGCGACCATCGCTCCCACCCCCAACACCCCGTCGACCACCGCCATCAATGGCACGTTCGACAACAAGTCGTCGCCCAGGAGATCGGGCGTCAACAGCGCCGGCGCCTGTGTTTGAGCGTGTTTTGCGAGCCTCGCCATCTTGCCTGCAAAAAGGTTCGCCGCCACGGCCACGCCGTGTTCGCCAAGGGTTCGCGCCACACGAATAGAATCGACGGCCCTCATACGTTGCGCCTCCCGACCACAAGCTTTTGCAAGCCTGGCGGCAAAGCGTTGGCGAGCAACCCCGGCAAGGGCAGCGGCCCTTCGGGCTGGCCATTGGCCTCGTCGGCAATGCGGAACCGCTGCGCCACATGCGGAGGCATCTGGGCCCGCACTTTGCGGCTCACGCTCACCGCTTGCCGGCGCTCATACCCAGAAAAATCACGGAACCAGTTGCGATGGTACGTGTTGTAAAGCAAAGGCCGCACCCGCTGGGATTGGTTGGGCGAGCCGCAATGCAAGACGCGTGAATCGGTCATCAGCATGGAGCCGAATGGGACGTCGGGCGAATCCGAAGGCAACGTCTCGCGCTGGTCCGCGTTTGCCAGCCGGTGTGAGCCCAACCACACCCGCGTGGATCCCGTTTCGGTGTTCGCGTCCACCATCGGGATCAGCGTTGTGAGGGCGTAAGGGGGCAGCGTGGCGTCGACGCTGTAGTCGCCACACAAAGACGGCGAATCGCGGTGAACAAATTGTTGAGGTGATCCGGGAAAAGAGATCACCGTGCTCACCGCCCCCAGCACGAAATCTTTGCCCAACAGACGTTCAACAATCGGCGCCACCAAAGGGTTTGCCAGATACGATTCTTCGGCCACAGGGCCTTCCACGTGCACGGTGAACAGCGGCCGTTTGTCCGCCTGGCGCGTGGCCTCCATCTCCAGCCGGTATTGGGCCATGTAGTGTTGCCGAAGCCGCTCTCGAAAGCCCTCGGTGAACACGTTCAGCAAACGCACGGCACCGCACTCGCGAAAGAAGCGCACCGCCGCGTCGGTCTTATCTGCGTCCGCTTGAGCGGCGTTCGCCTCGTCAGTAGAAAAGGAAACGCTCGGAAACTCCATCCTGGGCATTTTTATCCGAGCGGCCGCCGATGCCGCCAGAAAAACCGTGGAATGTTTGCATACGCGCACGCGGTGCATGCAACGGCTGCGTTTCGCACGGCTCAGCTCGCAATGTTGGTCAAGCTGACGGGTCGCGAGCCCACGGGCCTGGCGGGATTGCCCACGACGATGGTGTGGGGAGGGACGGACTTCGTGACGATGGAGCCCGCGCCCACCACGGCGCCCTGGCCCAAGGTGACGCCCTTTAAAATGGTGGCGCCATAACCCACCCACACGTCGTCCTCGATCACAATCGGCAGCGCTTGTGGCACACCAGCGTCATTGTGCCGATCGGCCGGATCGATCACATGCCCGTCCGTATCCATGATGACCACCTGGGGCGCGAACCGCACGCGGCTGCCGATGGTGACTTTGGCCATTGAAACGATCGAAGTGCCAATCAAGCCCGAGTTGCAAATGATTTGCCCACAATCATCCGGGGCATCGCCCCACTTGATAACCGTGAGCCGCACGGGGCCCGCCGGAAACGGCGACACGCCCGCAGAAAGCAAGCAGCAATCATCGCCGAGCACGATCTTACCGGCGAAATCGCTGACCTCGACGTTGGGCCGCCGCAGATCCGTAAAGTGCAGCTGGGGCACCGCATCGGCGAAGATGCCAAACCGGAAGCGCACGCCGTGTTTGTTTAACACCCATTGCACCTGCAGCCGTGTGAGCCGCGCGCGCAGACCCCGGTGCAATCCCCCTGGGGCGCAACTTGTGTAATAGCCCGCCGTCATCGCAACGCCCTTTGTGCCATCCCCTGCCCCCCACTGCCCCTGTTGTTGTTCGTTGCCACGTTCATGTCCTGGTGCCGGCGTACGCGGCGCACGGTCTTTATCATAGCAGCCAGGCTGCCGCCAAACCGGCGGCGCGCTAAGAAGCCCACGGGAGCTTGAACATGCGCACACGGACGGTTTGGTTGGTTGTGGGGGCCGCGCTGCTTGCGGCCGCGCCACTGTGGGGCGGCGAAGTTACAGGAGCGGTCGCGCCCTTCGCTGGGTGGACGGTGCAACCCGCGCAAGACGGGGGCGTGTTGGCGCGGGCGCAATACACGGATGCCATGCGCAGCACTTATGCGTTTTGGGGTCCTGCTTGGGGCTGGCAAGATGTGAAGATCACTGCTTTGCCTCCAGGTCCAGCGGCGGCCAAGTTTTCGATCGGCGTGGCGGACCTGGGCGTCACCATCTTGGGCACCACCAGCGCAACAAAGACGGGGCTCGTAATTGATTACGATGTCACCACCGCGCGTTCTGTGGCCGAGGCCGTGGGTGGCGGCATCGAATTCTTTCTCACACGCAGCTTGGGCGATGCTGAACCCACGCTGTTGCCCGGCAATAAAGGTTTTCGCTGGCAAACGGCCAAGGGCCAAAACCTGCAAGTGGTATTCAGCCGCGCGCTGGCCGATTTGTATTTTGAAGGCGGCGGCAAGGATCACATTCGCTGCCTCTTTGTGGGGCCCAAAACGCCGGTGGGGCGCAGCCGTTTCACCATGACTGTGCAATTGCCCGAGGGCGGCAAAGCCGTGCCCGCCCGCGACGCTGCTTACGCCACCGACTCAAGCGCGTGGCAAGCCGACACGATCGTTTGGGAAAAAGCTCCGGTGGATGTTTCCTTCCTCAACGCCAACGATCGCCCCGCCGGCGTGCATGGGCGCATTTTGGCCGCCGGTGAAGCCTTGCTTGATGGTGCGGGAAAGCCGCTGCGGTTGTGGGGCACCAATCTCACGGGCTACATGTTGTTCAGCGGGTCGGATGAAAACATCTGTGCGCAGGCCAAGCGGTTGGCCGCGCTCGGTTTTAACTTGGCGCGCTTGCATCACCACGATTCGGATTGGGTGCAACCCAATGTGTTTCCGGCGCCGCCCGCTTCTACGCGTTCCTTGCGGCCGGAGGCTTTGGCGAAGATCGACCGCTGGGTCAAATGCCTCAACGACGAAGGCATCTATGTGTGGCTCGATTTGCACGTGGGGCGCCTGTTCAAGGGGGCCGACAAAGCCGCCGGCGTGGCTGAGATCACGGACGCGAACCAAGCGCGCGCGTTCGCGTTTGTGAACCCCTCGCTTGAACGGCTGATGCACGAGTTCGCAAAACAATATCTAGATCGCAAGAGCACGCTTACGGGCAAGCGCTACGCCGACAATCCAGGCATCTTTGCTGTGCAGGTGCTCAATGAGGCGGATCTGGGCAGCCACTTCGGCCCCATGCTCTATCCTGGCGGCGGCCATCCGTTGCATGAGGGTTTGTTTGAAGAGGTTGTGAACGAAGCTGGCACGCGCTTGGCGCTGCCGCATGTGCGGGCCAAAGACACGTGGGCGGCGGGCGACGGCAAGCAAGTGTTGGCCGACATTGAAGGCCGCTTCTTCTCCCGTGCTGTGGCGAACTTGCGCGGTTTTGGCTGCAAGTCGCTCATCGCTGTCAGCCCCACCTGGGGGCAAGCGGCCTTCTGGTTTTTGCCGCCGCTCCTGCACGGTGACCTCATCGACGTGCATGCCTACGGCGACGAAGAAGAGTTATCTCGCAACCCGCGCTTTGCCGCGGGCCTATTGGATTGGATCGCTGGCGCACGCGTGCGCGGCTTGCCCCTCGCCGTTTCCGAATGGGGTGCCGATGGGCCGCTCATTCGCGATCGCTTCACCGTACCCCTGCGTTTTGCGGCTGTGGCTTCGCTGCAGGGGTGGAACGCCGCCATGCACTTCGCTTATCAACAAACCTCAGCCGATCCGCCCGACCGCCGCGATCGCTGGGCCAGCGCCGTGGACCCTGCGTTGCTGGTCATGATGCCCGCGGCGGCTTTGCTGTTTAGGGCAGGGCACGTGCAACCAGCGCGTCGCAGCTACGCGCTGACGCTGACCAAGGATCAGCTTTACGGCGGCACCAATGCCGCGTGCCCAGCTGTGCGCACACTGACCGAACAAAGCCGCATCTCGATTGAATTGCCTGGGGGCCCCAAGCCTGCCGGCAAAGACAAGCGCGGCGCCCAAGCGGTGGGCCCCGAGCGCATCCACGATCCCAACAAAGATTTTCTCCCGCCCGGGGCGTCCGAGATTACGTCCGACACGGGCGAGCTCAAGCGCGACTTCGCGGCTGGCTTTCACACCGTTGACACACCGCTGTCGCAAGCCGCCGCGGGCTGGCTTGGCGGCCGCACGATCGCGCTGCGGGATGTGGAACTGCGGCTGACCACCGCGAAGGCGGCCGTGGCCTTCAGCAGCTTGGATGGGTTGCCGCTCGCACAGTCGCGCCGCTGGCTGGTCTCCTACGTTGCGCAGGCTGTGCCTGGGAAAAACGATGCGCTACCTTACCTGGCTGAACCTGTGCGTGGCCAAGCTTGTGTCAATGCGGGTGCTGGCGCTGTTGTTAAGTCGCTCGGTCCGAGCGGGGCGGTGGAAGGTGTGGTCCCTCTGAGCGCGCAGGCCGATCGCAGCTGCTTCATATTCCCGCGCGGCCATTACCTCACCATAGAGCGGTCAAGGCCTTAGCCTGCGGGTCGGGTCGCGCGTGGTTCACGTGTTGTATAGTGGGTGGCCCTTTCGGCGCCCCGGCGCGTCAGTCGACATAATTCCACGTGCCTCAGGCCGTGGTATTTTGACGCCGGCCCTCGCAGTGTCGCAATGAAGCTCACCAACGAATCAACATCGAACCGCCTTCCCGGCAGCGTCGTTTTACGACTGCGCGGGGCCGATGTTGCCGAGCGCTCCACACTGAATGCCGATGAATCGCGGGTTTGCGCGCTGGTCAATGGGAGGCGAACCGTGAACGAAATCCTCAGCTCCAGCGGCTTGCCTGGTTTTGCCACCACACGCATCCTACGGGCTTTGGTGGATCGTGGCATTGCAGAGCCTTTGCCCAGCAACGTCGGCGCGCCCGCGGGCAGCACCACCATGGATTTAACCGAGCTGCTGGAGCAGCGCCGCGCCCGCTTGGGCGCCCAAGGGCGCAGCACCTCGCCGATGCCCGCGCCCATCCAGGTGGCGGGATCTGGCCCGTCCGAAGCGCGCCCCCGTGCGGTGACACCGAGCCCGATGGTTGAGGCGCCGGCCGCAGAGGCGGCTGTCGCTGCGCCTGCGCCGGTGCCGCCCGAGGAGGTTGCATCGCCCCCGCCTTCAGAGGCGCCCATCGCCGAGACGCCCTCGTCCCCCGGGCCGCGCTCCGTCTCGGGCGAGATGGAAGTGGTTTCGGCTGCACGGGCACGCCGCGCCTCGCCCTACGTTTCCTTTGTGTACCCGGAAAACCAGCCTCCTGTGGAGGACGCTCCGCCGCCCGAACCGCCCTCGGGGCTTGAGAAACGCATTCACGTGGGCCCTTACCGTGTGGTGGGGCGCTTGGCCAAAGGTGGCGTTGGTTCTGTCTATTTGTGTTCGCGCTCCGGCGCTTTCGGTTTTCGGCGCTTGTTTGCGCTCAAGGTGATACGTCAACATCTGGATAAGACCGTCGACGCCGAGCACGCGTTTGCGACTGAGGCGCGCATTGGCGGCAAGCTTTCCCACCCGCAACTCAACGGGGTGCTTGATGCCGGGCTTTATGAACAGCAGCCGTATCTAATCATGCCCTACGTTGAGGGTCTGAACCTGCAGGAGCTGCTTGGCACGGGCCGACCGGCCCCGGCGGCCGCAATCGTCTCGGTCATGTGCGATGTGCTTTCGGGGCTTCAGTATTTGCACGATCTCATCGACGACGACGGCCGCCCGTTGCGCTTGGTGCACGGCGATTTATCGCCCGACAACATCTTGGTTGGCGTTGATGGCAGCGCGCGCCTCACCGACTTTGGCCGCGTCAGGCCGGCCGGCGCCGTGCAGTCTTTGGATGCACGCGGCATGGTGGGCAAGCCAGGCTTCATGGCGCCGGAGCAGATGCAGGGCCAGCGCATTGACGGCCGCACCGATCTGTTCTCGCTGGGCATCGTCCTGTGGACAGCTTTGACCGGCAAAACGTTGTTTGCCGAAGAAACGTTCGAGGCCACCGTGATGAACACTTTGCGGCGCCCGATCGATCGCCCCAGTTCATTTGGCGCGCCAGCGTGCTTAGACGATGTTTGTTTGCGAGCCCTTTCGCGCAACCCGGAGACGCGCTTTCGCAGTGCCGACGAAATGCGTGTGGCCCTGCAGACGGCGGCGGCCGGCAATGGCCTGTTTGCGACGTCGGGGCAAGTGTCCACCTGGGTTCGTGACAGCGGCAGCGAACAGTTCGCGGAGCGGCGTCGCTTGATCCTGCTTGATGCCGCCGACATCGACACCGAGGGCGCGGCGCCGCTGGTGCAAGCGCAACCGAAAGACACGGCAGAATTACCGTTGGGGCCGCCGGGTGGGCCCACACGCACGATGATTTTGCCGCGCCAATTCACACCGCGCATGGGTGTGCCCCAGATCAACGACGGCGCCGACCCCGAATTGCGGCGTTCGAAGGCGGAGGGCCGCCCGGCGTTCGCCTTGGGGTGGTTTGTGGCCGGGCTGCTCGGCGCGGCGCTGGGATCCGTGGCGGTGGCCATTGTGCTCAGCCGCACCCCACACACTGAAACGTCCGCGCCCGCCGCCGCCGCGCCCGTGGCCGCTGTGCCCGCGGCGCCATCGGCGGCGTCGCCATCGCCGGCAGCCCCTGCGCCATCGGCGCCCGTGGCCGCTGCGCCCGCCGCGCCGGTCGCCAATGTGGCTCCTGTCGCTGCACCCACGCCGGCTGCCGCGCCAGCCGCCGCGCCGATGAACGCAACGTCTCCCTCGCGCCGCGCCGCAGCCCCGGATCCCGCGCCTGCTGCTGCCACCTTGCCCGACGCTCTCTCAAACGCGCCGTAAAGCACGTTCGCTCGCGGCCCCAAACGCCACCCAGGCGATGCCCGCCAGCTCAAGAAGCACGTTGAGCCGCAGCCCCACAAAGGCGTGGCCCAGCAGCAGGTCCACGTGGTGAAATGAAGCCGCGCGAATCACCACGAATGCCCCCAGCGCCACGGCGCCCACAAACGCCCGCCGTAAAGGCGGTGTTCCGTGCCTCGTTTGCAGCCACAGCCAAGCCGCCATCACCAAAGCCACGATGGCCACGATCAGGACGAACGCCGCTTGCACCACGCGACGCCCTTCGAACCAACCTTGCTGCAACGCCAAGGCGCGCCCGGCCTCGGTCAGCGCCGTTTGCAGATCCAGTTGTTTATTGATGCCCAAGGCCAGCATGCCAAACGTCAGCGCTGCCCACGCTCGATGCACGTGGTGCTGTGCGGGCGGCGTGCGCGCATGCTTCGAACGTCGATAGGCGCGGCCGCATAGATAAGCGGCTGCGGCGTAAGCAAACACAGTCACCCATCCCGCGACGCTGGGATCCCCAATGCCCGGGGTCCAGCCTCCCACCCAGCCGGCGCTGTCGTTCATGTTCATAATGTGGATCTATCGCGCCGTTGTGGCGGGTGTGGGTATGGTGGCCGGCGTGTGGCCGCCAAAGTCGAACAAAGCCGTGCCCAACACATAGCCCCAGGTTTCTCGCTCACGCAATGAAAACCCGGGTGCGCGCCAATGGGGACCGCGCTCTGTGAATCGCAGGCCCATCTCCACCGTATACGCGGGCGACGGTTGCCACCGCACGGGCAGCACGGCGATGAGTTGTGTCTCGTAAGGATATTGGTTGACCAACGCTTGCTGCGTGATTGGATCCACCGTGGGCACGTTCGACAGCAACAACGGATGTTTCATCAGCGACGTGGAGAAATTCACTTCCAAAGCCGCGTTCCACGCGTGCGAAAACACCGCCCGCAAGCGCGCCAGCACCAGGCCGCGCAACCGCCCGCGCCCCAAAACAGGATCCACGAAATAAGCCGTCGAGCCGCCGAATTCTCCTTCAAGGCGACGCCCGCCGCTGCCACCCACCAAAAGATTCGCGACGCGGAAGTTTGACGCCGGCACCACACGCCAGTTGTCCGGGCGGCCAAGCTGGGACGGCGTGCTCTCATGAGCCATCGTGATGCCCAAGGATGCGCTCACGGTTCCATGCGCCGAAAACAAGTGCGAAAAGCCTGCGCTGGGCGTGATGGTGTATATGCGCAATCCTGCCGACGATCGATAATACGCACCATCGACTGCGGCGTTGACGCGCGTTCGACGCGACAGTTGCTCCACCAACGATTGTTGCAAGCCGAGGTTGGTCTGCCGCGCCAACACGAAGCTTGTTTGTCCGGGGATAGGCTGCTCTGTCGCTTGCGTTTGTTTCGACAAGGGCGCCCACACGGAGGCGCGCGCGTCGGTTTCGAGTGTCAGCGACGGCGAGGCCTTAAAGTCCAGGTGCCCCTGCGCCCCCGCTTGCGCCAAGCGGTTGGTGCGCGGCACGTTCGGCCCCGTGTTGCCCAGCACCTGTTGCCACGCTGAATAATCGAGCTCGCCCACCGCGCCCATTGCGGAAAGTGATCCTTGCATCCGGGGCGTCAGCCGCGCAGAGCCCAGCAACGTGGCTTGATGCAACACGATCGGCCGCAAGCGGCGTTCGATGTTCGGCTCACGCAACAGAATCCGCGGCGTGTAGCTTAGGCTGAGGCTTTTCACAGAATCAAACGCGAACAGGCTCAACGACGGAATCGTGGTCCAGGCCACCGTGGTCTCAGCGGGTTGGCCCCACGACACAGGCGCGCGTCCGGCGCGCACTTCACTTGTGATCCCGGCGGCGCCCCGCGTTTCGAGAGCTAAAAAGAGCGCGGTCCAAATCATTGCGGGCACGGGAGGCCCCTTCGCTATTCAACAACCACGGTGTCGCCGTCGGCCAGCAGGAAAGCGGCAGAGCGAGGCTCGGCGGTGGTGAGATCGCTGATGCGGAACCGCACCCTGGGCGTGCGTCGATCGCGGCGAACCACGTAGATGCCATCTTTGCTGGCAAAATCGGTGACCCAGCCCGCGGCCGCCAACGCACCTAGCACCGTGTGATCGCGCACAAGCTCGAACACGCCCGGTGTTTTCACTTCACCCACCACATTCACGCGCGGGTTGGCGGCTTTGGCCACGGTGACGGTAACCGATGGATCCACCACCATCTTTTTCCACGCTTGCGCCAGCGCGTTGGCAGCCAACGTGGGCGTCAAGTTCGCCACTGGCACGCTGCCCACGAGCGGCGCCGTCAAAGCGCCATCGTCTCGCACGGCGAACTCACCACTGAGCGTTGGCTGCCCCACAACACTGATGGCCAACACATCGCGGGGTTGAATCGTTTGTGTCGTCGCCGGCGCCTCGGGCCGCACGTCGCTTACCCACGTGTACGGCCCCGATCCGGCACAGCTAGAACACAACCCCACCACCACGGACCCCACCGCCACCACCGCGAACCTAAGCTTTGCGAACAAGTTCAACTCCTCGTGGCGCCGCGCTCGTTGGCCTCGGCGGCGTTCCAGGCCGCTTGCACCATCGGACGCAGCTCTTTAGCCAAAATCATTATTCCAATGACAACGAAAGCCAAACCGGCGGCCAATCCGAAACGCTGCAAAGCCACTTTGCTTTTGCGTGCCTTCCACAGTCGTGGCGGACTGGTGATTTCATGACGCGAGGAAACCGATACGCGTTCAAGCTGCAGCCGCACCTCGGCGCGCTTGAGTTGCTCGAACATCTGCGAATACAGCTTGCGCTGATCTTCTTGTTTGAGAAGAAGTTCTTGCAGACGAGCGTCGACCCTCGGCATCTCGGTGAGCAGCTTCTTTGCCACATGGATGCGATCCGAAAGTTCAGACAATTCGGTTCGCGAGGCTGCTTCTTGGCTCTCCAAGCTCTGTAGCCTCACTTCCAAGGCGTGAAGTTCCGGGCTCGTCTTGCGTTCAAGGTCGTTTTGGCCCGCGCTCAGCTCTTGGTTGATCAAACCTTCGGTTAACTTCTTCTCTTCCACGAGCGCGCGAACTTCGGGATGTTCATCGGTCAGACTTCGGGCGCGCAATTCGGCCAGCTTTTCGTTAATGGCGGCCAGCCGGGTGCGGTGGGCGGTGGACGATTGCGTGCGGCCTTGGGAAAGGGGGCCCTCGCTGGCGATTTGGCTTTTCACGCTGGCGATTTCGCCCTTAAGCCTCGTTAGCTGCGCCACCAGCTCTGGCTTGCGCGCTTCCATCTGCGCCCGCGAGCCCAAGGCCAGTGTGGCCGATTCGGGCAACGAGCTGAGGTTTTCTTCTTTGAAGGTGCGCAATTCAGCATCGATCTTCGACAGTTCCTTCTCGGCTTGTGCCGTTTGCGCGCGCAAGAACTCCGTCTCCGCCACCGACACGCTCAAGGCCTTGTCCGTTTCGTTCTGCACATACGTCTTCACGTGCGTGGTCAACAGGGCCACCAGATCATACCGGCCGCGCGTCAACATCCCTTCACTGAAGGAGGCGATGTAGCCGTTTTCGCTTACAGGCTCAAGCTTGAGCCGCGCTTGCACAGCGTTAACTTCTTCCACGTACGCGGGCTTGCCTAACGTTTTAAGCGTCGTTTCGATCAATGTGGGGTTGATGAATGCCCGCTCAGGCGACTCGAACAAAGACTTGTTTTTGGGCGCTGTTGACGTGGTGGGATCCACCGGGTTCGTGCGCTCCTCAGGGTGCAGCTTCACTTCGCACATGGCGCTGGAGCCTGGGGGAAGCCAAATCACACTGATGGCCGCTGCCAGCAAGCTGAGGCCCAAGATGATCCCGGCTGCCATGAAGTGTTTGCGGACCACGCGGTAAATGCGGATGCCTTTGCCCAGCATCTCCTGCAGCGACACGCCTTCATCGGCCTCGACGTCTTGCTCCAAGCGGCGCCGCGGCGGCACAGCGCCACCCGATGTCGTGGTTGGCTGCACGAGCGTTGGCACAAGCAACATCGTGGGCTGCGATCGCTGATCCAACAGCAGCTTGAACTCAACGGCACCCAGGCGCAGCCGTTGCCCTGAGGTGAGCGTGCCGCGAGTGACGGCATGATCGTCCACGAAGGTGCCATTGGTGGAGCCTAGATCTTCAACGTCGAAGCCGTGCGGGCGGCTGAGCAAGCGGGTGTGACGTGTGGACACGGACGCGTCTGTAAGCTGAATGTCGCACTCGGCCCCGCGGCCCACCACGATGGTGTTGTGCTTAAGCGGGAACACCCGCCCCACCATCTCGCCTTTGGTGGCCATCAAGAAGGCCGTGGGCGATTCAGAAGGAACGGCACGGTCCAGCTGAGCGTCCAACGCGCCCGCGCGCACTGTGGTGAGCGCGTGACTTCCAGATGGTGAAGCTTTCTTGGACATGGCGTTCCCGCTTGCGAAATAAGGACGTCCTTATTAACCCGCTAGTGCGCGTTGCTGCGCGTTTTGGACCCAAAGATTGTGAGAAAAATGATCTTAAGGTCCAAAAGCAGGTCCCAGTTATGGATGTAATCCAGGTCGTGACGCACCCGGTTTTCCATCTTTTCGATCTTATCGGTTTCGCCGCGGAAGCCATTGACCTGGGCCCAACCCGTGATGCCTGGCTTCACCTTGTGGCGCAGCATGTAGCCATGGATCAAGGATCGGTATTGTTCGTTGTGAGCCACGGCGTGCGGGCGCGGACCCACGATTGACATCTCGCCTGTGAGCACCTGGATGAATTGCGGAAGCTCATCGATCGACGTGCGGCGGATGAATCGCCCCACGGTTGTGACGCGCGCGTCATTGGCTTTGGCTTGCACAACGTTCGGGCCGTCTTCGCAAACCGTCATGCTGCGAAACTTCAACACGCGGATGCTCTTGCCGTTAAGCCCGTAGCGCCGCTGGCGGAAGAACACCGGGCCCTTTGATTCAAGCTTGATGGCGATGGCCACGAGCAGCATGGGCACCGCGATGATGGCCAGGATGATGGACCCCAACACGATGTCTTCAAGGCGTTTGACCCAGCCGTTGTTGCCGCTAAACGGCGAATCATAAATGCTGACCACCGGCAACGAACCGACCTGGCCCCAACGTCCGTGAAGCAAGTCGAAGGTGAAGAAGTCGGCGATCAAGTGAACCGTCACCGTGGTGTCAGCCAACGCACGTAGGATCTCCCCCACCCGCGCCTCGGCGCGCAAAGGCAGCGCGATGTAGATGGCATCGACCTTGCCGTCATGGGCGGCCTTGAGCAGCTCGTTCACACCCCCACCGGGCTTTGCGTCCACTTTTGTGAACTGATGATGACGATCAAGCGAACGGTCGTCATAGGTGCCGACCAAGCGGTATCCCATCCAGGGCCGGTCGTTAAATGCCTCGATGATGCGCTCGCCGCATTCGGTGGCGCCCAGCACCGCGTAAGTGCGGGTGTTGTGGCCCATGCGCCGCAGCTCGCGCAGCACCAAGCGAATGATCCCGCGCACCAAGGCCAAGCCAACCACGGTGGATAAGAACCAGCTCACCGAGATGACACGTGAAAAGTGAGTGGAGGTCTTCGTGGCGAACGCGGCGAACACCAGCAATGGCACAACCAGGATCCACGCCACGGTGGCCGCCTGCACCTCTTTGCCCAACCGTTCTGCACGCCATGGCTTGTAAAGGCCGCGAAACTCAGAGATGAAGAAGAACAACACCAAAGCGATGGCCGTGGCGCTGGTCATCGCCGGGCGCCACAGTTCGCCGTAAAGTTTGCATGCGGCCCAGTGCGTCGCAATGATGATGACGCTGTCGGTCACACGCTGAAACGCGCCCACCGCGTCCTCATGCCCCCTCAGAACCCCGCCCCTAACGCCCTTCATGTGATGCTCCTGTCGACCTTATGCAGACCCGTTATTTTTCGCGACGAAAAGTACACTTTTTTGCCCCTAAAAACAAGGAAGATGTATGTCCACACCGCCTAGGGGCCGCTAACCTACCCTGATATGCGCACGTCCCCCCGCGGAAGTAAGGTGTGGGTGAAAGAAGGGACGTGCAAGTACGTTCGTATTCCCACCCGTTAAGGACTGTGCAAATGACATACCCCTCGCGCTCCCAATTGGTGGGTTACCTTGTAAATCAATACCCGAAAGGCAGCCACACCTTTGTGCGTCGCGAGATTCGCGCCCTAGAAGCGCTGGGTTTCAGGGTCACCCGGGTGAGCGTGCGACGCAGCGGCGAGCCGATGACTGATGCGGCGGACGCGGAGGAAGCGGCCCAAACCCGGGTCATCCTTGAAGCCGGTGCGGGGGCCCTGCTCATGGGGGTCTTGCTCACGGCCCTTGCGGTGCCTCTGCTGTTTTGCAAAGCCGTGGCGCTGGCCATACGGGTGGGGCGCCGATCCGAAAAAGGTCGTTTGTATCACCTGGTTTATCTGGCCGAAGCGTGTTTGCTGCGGCGCTGGCTTCGGCGGGGCGGGGTTGGTCATGTGCATGCCCATTTCGGGACCAACTCTGCCACCGTGGCCATGCTGGCCGCGGCGCTGGGCGGCGTGACGTATAGCTTTACGATCCACGGTCCCGAAGAGTTTGATAAGGCCCCATTGCTGTCGCTCGCCGAAAAAGTGGCGCGGGCGCGGTTTGTGGCCGTCATCAGCCACTTTGGGCGCAGCCAACTTTATCGCCTGTGCCGCAGCGAAGACTGGGACAAGGTGGTGATTGTGCCTTGCGGCCTGGACGCGAGTTTCCTCGACGAATCACCCGTTCCTGTTCCGCCTCAAGGCGGCCTCGTGTGTGTGGGGCGGCTATCTGAACAAAAAGGGCACGTGAGCCTGTGCAAAAGCATCGCCGCCTTGGCGAACGAAGGCACGCCCCTGTCGGTTACGTTTATCGGCGACGGTGAACTGCGTGGGTTGGTGGAAGCCACGATCGCTGAACACAACCTGCAAGGCCAAGTCACATTGGCCGGGTGGAAAGACACAGCAGGCGTAAAGGCGGCCTTACAAGGTGCGCGCGCGCTGGTGTTGCCCAGCTTTGCCGAGGGTTTACCGGTGGTGATCATGGAAGCGCTGGCCATGGGGCGGCCCGTGATCACCACTTATGTTGCAGGCATTCCTGAACTTGTGGAGCATGGCAAGAACGGTTGGCTCGTGGCTGCCAGCGACACCGGTGCCTTGGCTGCCGCGATGAAGGCCGCCTTGCAGACCGAATCTCAGACTTTGTTGAAAATGGGAACCGAAGGGCGCGCACGCGTGTTGCAAAGGCACAACATTCAAACATCAGCGCGTTTGTTGGCGGCGCTGTTTAATGCGGCCAATGCCACGCCTGCGCAGGTGGCACAGATTTTCCAAGCGCATGTTACGTCTGCTATGAGCAAACCATGACGGAGTCGTTGGGGCAGGGGATACCGCGGTGTGAGTTGATGGGGTTGGAGGTTGCCAGCGTCACCTCCGCTCGTCTCGTCGACGCCATTTTCGCGCGCCTTCGCGCAGGCGCTGGCGGTTGGTTGATCACGGCGAACCTGGATTTTCTGCGCCGGTGGGCCAAAGAGCCCGAAATGCGCGCGCTTTATTCTGCGGCGGATCTGCGAGTCGCTGATGGCATGCCACTGGTGTGGGCGGCGCGGTTGCAAGGCGATGATGTGCCTGAGCGCGTGGCCGGATCCTCGTTGGCGTTGCTATTGGCGGAACGCGCTGCCTCCACGGGTCATTCGATCTATTTGCTGGGCGGGCAAGGCGAATCCGCCGCTCGTGCCGCCCTGGTGTTGCAAAGCCGTTATCCCGGCTTGATCGTAGCCGGCACGTCCAGCCCCATGGTGCACAGCCCGCCCACGGACGATGAGATCAACGCGCTTGTGGCCACGTTGCAACCGCTGCAGCCACGCATCCTTATGGTGGGGCTGGGCTCGCCCAAACAAGAACACCTGATCGAACGTTTGCGCGCGCACTTTCCAAGCACATTCATGATCGGCGTTGGCGTGTCCTTCAGTTTCATCGCCGGCGAGTTGCAGCGGGCACCTGCATGGATGCAAAAGCTGGGGCTTGAATGGATGCATCGCATGGCGCAGGAGCCGGGGCGGTTGGCCAAACGATATCTGATCGATGACTTGCCGTTTGTGGGATCGTTGTTTGTGCATGCGTTGCGCACGCGACGCCGTCGCGGAGCGGTCTCTTCATGATAGCGGCAACAGGTTGCGTGGCCATCGGACGCAATGAAGGCGAACGACTTGAGCGCTGCTTGCGATCGTTGGCGCGTGATTGTGATGCGGTTGTGTATGTGGATTCTGGCTCGCGCGACAACAGCGTTGCGTTTGCGCAAGCGCAAGGCGCACGGGTGGTGAACTTAGATTTGAGCCGGCCGTTCACGGCGGCGCGCGCGCGCAACGAAGGCTGGCGCGCGCTTTTGCAGCAACACCCGCAAACCCAGTACATCCAATTTTTGGACGGCGATTGCGAGATGGTGGACGGTTGGCTGGCCCACGCCAAGGCGTATCTTGATGAGCATCCGGAAGTGGCCGTGGTGTGCGGGCGGCGCCGCGAACGTTATCCCGAGCGCTCGGTTTACAACCGTCTATGCGATCAAGAATGGGACACCCCCGTGGGCGAGGCCCTGGCGTGTGGGGGCGACGCTTTGTTTCGTCGCAACGTCTTGGAGCAAGTGGGCGGCTACCGCGATGATTTGATCGCCGGCGAAGAGCCCGAGTTGTGTGTGCGCATCCGTCAGTTGGGCCACAAAGTGGTTCGCTTGGACGCGGAGATGACTTTGCACGACGCCGCCATGACGGAATTTGCGCAATGGTGGAAACGCACGGTGCGCGCCGGGCACGCTTTTGCCGAAGGTGCCGCTTTGCATGGCAACAGTGGCCACTTTGTGCGCGAAACGCGGCGTGCGTGCTTCTGGGGCGCGGTGCTGCCCGCGGTGGCTGTGACAGCCGCGCTGCCAACGTTGGGCGCAAGTCTTGCTTTGTTCGCCGGCTATCCCGTGACCGCGTTTCGTTCTTACAAATACCTGCGCGATCGTGGCCAACCGCTGGCGGCGGCGGTGCCTGCGGCTGGATTCTTAACGCTTGGCAAATTCGCCGAAGCGCAAGGGGCGCTGAAATTCTACGCGGGCCGTTTGTTTGGCCGTCGCTCCGGCCTCATCGAATATAAGTAACCTCTACGAAAAGCACATACACATGCGCGTCCTTGGCATTATGATCAATTACCGCACCGCCGATCTCACGGCGAAGGCGGCTGACTGCTTGTTGGCCGAGCTCGACGCCATCGGTGATTCACATCTGCTGGTGATCGACAACGATTCAAAAGATGGCTCTTACGAAAAGCTGGTGCAGGAATCAGCCGCGCGCGATTGGGGCACACGCGCCACCGTAATCGCCTCCCCACGCAATGGGGGCTATGGCTATGGCATCAACGTGGGTGCTGCTTGGGGTTTTGCGCAGCCGTCGCCTCCTGATTACATCTACGTGCTCAATTCAGACGCTTTTGCCGTGGCTGCATCGCTGCGCAAGATGGTGGCGTACATGGACGCGCACCCCGATGTGGGCTTGGCAGGCAATGACATTTGCGGCACCGAAGGGCAGGTGCAGGTTTCCGCGTTTCGCTTTCCCACCGCGTGGAGCGAGCTTGAGTCGTACGCGCAGCTCAAAATTCTATCCAAGATGTTCGGCGATCGTGTGGTGGCCTTGGGCCAATCTTCGCAAGATCGTGAAGTGGACTGGGTGCCCGGCACCAGCATGTTGATTCGCGCAGCGGCGTGGCGCCGCGTGGGTGCGTTTGACGAAGGCTTCTTCTTGTATTTCGAAGAGGTTGATTATTGCCACCGCATGCGCGATGCGGGGTGGAAAGTAGCCTACGTGGCGAACGCCCCGGTTACCCACATTGGCTCGGTTTCAACGGGGCTCGATGATGAGAGCCGCGAGATGCCACAGTATTGGTTCGACTCGCGTTACCGGTATTTTCGCAAACACCACGGCAAGGCCTACGCCGCGTTTTCGGATCTGGCCTTTCTCCTAGGGCATGTGACGTATCTGGCGAAGCGGCGCGCCCAAGGCCAGCGCGCCACCTTGCGACCAAGCTTGCTCAAGAACTTCGTGCGCTTCTCTGTGGCGTCGTTCCTAAATTCCGGCGTGCCCGGCGACGCAGCCGCGCAAGCGCAGGCGCCCACAACCTAACAGCTCCCTAACGCTTCGTGGGCGCGTCTCGTTCGGTGCGCACCCACTTTGTTTGTGGCCGCACCACGTACGACACGTAGAGCGGGATCTTCCACAGCACATAAAAGGGCACCGCCAACAACGCTTTGGCTGGCAGCATCGTGCGGCCGTACTTCATCCATGCTGACAAGATGGCCACGGCAATCATCGCGCCCGCCATGGCGCACAAAAAACTTGGCAGCCATGCGTGTGTTACCAAGGCGAGGGCCACGGACCCCACCGTCACAGCGCCCCACAACATCACCAGCAGCGACAACGGCGGCACCAGCAGATCTAAGGCAATCACAGCCAGATCCAGACGTCGTTGTTTGATCGCCTGCCCCAGCAGCCGTGGCACCTGCGTGCGCATCGTTCGCAGGTGACCGTGCTCCCAACGCGTGCGCTGTGATTTGGCGGCGCTTTGTTGTTGCGGCAACAAACCTAAAACCTTTGCCGTGGGGACAAACAACGTGGGTGCCCCCAAGATGGCCAAGTCCATCGAAAGCTGCATGTCTTCCACGATGTTGCCGCTGGCCAACGACACTTGCTGCAACACCTTCCAGGGAAACGCCATGCCGGTGCCCGTGAGAATTCCCGGAAAGCCCAACGTGTATAACCCGCTTGGCCGTACCCAATTCTTCACCAAAAACGCCAAGGCAGACACAGCGTCTTTGGGTTGAGGCTGCGCCGGCGGCTCCATCAGATAGACCGCTTGCACCGGGCGTTGGTTGGCGATGGCCGTGCATGCCAGGCGTTCGAGCGCGCCTGGTTCCACCAAACAATCCGCATCCACCACCACAACAACTTCAGGAGGATCGTTCGCCAAGAAACGCATGCCGTGATCAAGCGCGTAGCCTTTGCCGCGGCGTTCGTTGTCTTGCCGTTCGATCACGGTCACGCCAGTGGCGCGCGCGCAGGCGGCTGTGTCATCGCTGCAGTTGTCAGCAATCACAACCACGCGATCGTGCGCGCCCATCTGCGCCACCAGGGCACGCAACACGGGCTCGATGCCGGCCGATTCGTTGTGCGCCGGCACCAACACGGCCAGCCGGGGGCGGGGCGCCGCTGCGGCAGGTTTATTCGGCCACAGCGCGGCTACGCATTCGATGAACAAAACCGTGACAGGCACCAAGACAGCAAGCGCTGCCACGCAGGCCAACACCACCACGCCCCGTTCCCAAGGGTTGCTTGGGAGAAAAAACAAGTTGCCAAACATTGATAGCCAACCGGTTACAACTGATGAACAAGTGAACCATATCATCTGTGTGCGCTGGCGTGAGCCGCAACCCATGGGCCACGCACTTTTATCCGAAGCTTTCTAATCCCCGCATACGCAGTTAAGCTGCGCTTCGCGTTTGATCACCGCATGCCGCCCGACACCACCGTTACAGAAGACCCACCTGATTGGACTCGCGAGGTGCCTTCGCGCTTTTGGGATCCAAGCCGACGTCTGCTGCTTTGCGTGCGCCGCTACCAGCATTGGCACGCCAAAGGAGGCCTGTGGGGCGCGTTGTTTAGGCGTCGTTGGGCGCTTTCGCATCGCTTTTGGTCGGCGATCACCGGCGCCGACGTGCCGCTGAACTGCCGCTTGGGCGGTGGCCTTTTGATCCCACATCCCAATGGCGTGGTCATTCACCCCGACGCCGTGGTGGGCAACAACTGCTTGTTGTTTCAGCAAGTCACGATCGGTCAACAGGCAGGCGGCGTGCCAACGCTGGGCAACCACGTTGATGTGGGTGCAGGCGCCAAGATCTTGGGCAAGGTCGTTGTTGGATCGCACGTGCAAGTGGGCGCCAACGCGGTTGTGCTGCACGACGTTCCCTCAGGCGCCACCGTCGTGGGCATTCCTGCAAAAGTCGTGAACCGTCTTAAGCCCGACGCAGATTGATTGTCAGCGCGTGGCGCTTGTGTGCCGCGCGATCGCCTCGCGGTAGACATCCAAGATCTGATCGATCTTCTGTGGCCAACCAAAGTGCGCCGCCACCCGCTCACGCGCTTTTGTCCCCATCGTTTGCGCCAGGGCTGCATCGTTTGCCAAACGTTGCAAACCTGCGGCGAAACCTGCCACCAACGCTGGGCGGCTGTGCGGTGGCACCAAGATACCCGTGTCGCTTGTGAGGTAATCGGCCGGCCCGCCCCACGCTGTGGCGATCACTGGCCGCGCCACGGCCATCGCTTCCAACACCACGGCACCACCGCATTCGTAAAGGCTGGGCAGCACCAAGGCGTCCGCGTTGGCCAAATGTTGCGCCACCTGCGGTTGTGGCACGAAGCCTAAGAAACGCACGCGGGCACCCAGCGCCCGCGCGTGGCTTTCCCAAGCCGCACGCATCGGTCCATCTCCAAGCACATCCAACGTAATGTCGTGCGACGTTTGCGCCAAGGCGTCGAGCACGATGTCGAGCGCTTTCCAATCCACCAAGCGGCCGACGAACAACGCTTTAAGTTCACCTGCTTTGCGCTGCCGCGGCTCTGGCACCGCGAAAAGATCGAGATCCACGCCGTTTTCCACCAACGTGGCCACGTGGCCTTTCATACCGTGAGGCAACGCCGCGCGCGTGCGTTCGTTGGCCACCAGGATGGTTGTCGCGGTGAGTTTTCCCCGCAACGCCCGATGCACCACATGAGACGCGGGCCGCGCCACGTTCACAAGCGCGCGTGCGGCCCCGCTTTGCACCTTCGCAAAGGCAGGCGGATACGTCATGCCGCCATTGAGCGGCCCGATCACCACGGGCACGCCCATGTTGGCAAGCAGCGATGGCTCTTTGGGCGACACCGGGATGGGCTGATGCACCACCTCCAATTTGTGCCGCTTGATCAAATCCAACGCCAACGTGCGCGCGGCCCACTGTGTGGACACGCGCGAGACGAGGCCCGTGCTGAAGTAAGCCAGCCGTGCGGGCAAAGCTTGACCCGCCTTATGCATCGCAATGTGCAGCGGCTCATCAGCGATGAAATGCACGCGCTCAATATCGCCCCCCAACAGCTGCGTCAGCTCTTGTTGCGTGCGTGCGTGCACGACCAGATGCACGTCCGCGCCGCGTTGGCGCAACCAACGAAAGTAGTGCAATGGCAAAACGGCTTCGCCACCGAACGCAGCAGAAGCGTGTTCGGCAACGATGAGAACGCGTGGCAGGCTCATAAGCAATTTGGATCAAGCTTGCAGGCTATAGTCGCCGCTGATTTCGGACACACGGTTATCCCATCGGGCCAGAAATTGTTCTTGCGTGGCCGCGAACAGCGGGCTCACTTCAATTAACGCTGTGGGCGGCAAAGACAGCTTCACACCCGCGGCTTCGAACCAACGCACGTATTGATTGTGGGCGATCCGCTGGGCGCTTTGGGGGCTGTCATCTCCCGATGCATTCTTGACGGGCGCGAATTCGTCATCGCGGTTGATTTGCAGGCCAAGGCTCGTTTTTGCCTGCGGGATCAAATCGAAAATGAATCGTTCACTTTTCCACCCTGGCACCGAAACGGTTTGCCCATCTTGCCAGGCGTTCAAGGGCTTTGCGCTGCGGTGCAAAGGCAGCTTGAATCCGCGGCCCGCCAATTGGTGCAAGAAGCTGACGCTCCAACAGTGCATGGCGGGTGAGCCCCAGCGGTAGATCAGTTCCCCCTGCGTGTTGCGCGTGCGGGTCTGCTCAGGCGTCACTTCTGTGTACTCAATGATCTGATCGGCGTTTCCCACGCGTACCAGATGCCCCACCTTCTCATCGGGGTGCGCCTTCTCCAAAACTTTGGTGATCACGTCCGATCGCTCAACGGTCGCCAGGCCAAGCAACAGGGGATCATCCACCGGCGCCAGGATGTTATCGACCTGGATGTAAACGATCTGCGTGACACCTTCTTTGGCCAACCGCTCAAGGTTGCCCGACTTAACCAGCGCCGTGAAGCAGCCTCCATGGCCATCGGGGTTCTCAAGCAACCGGCCCGGCCCCGCGAGCAGCGCGTGGTTTTCCTTATCGAGGCTGGGCACGGTGCCTTGGCTGAAAAAACGCACTTGCTCGGGCGCCAGACCAAACAGCTGGTGTTCAGCAAAGAACGCGCGCGTTTCGGCATCCGTCATCGGCGAGGTCATGACCAAAAACGGAACGTCCCGGCCGCACCGCCGCGACAGGGAAAGCACTTTTTCGGCCTGTATCTGATAGATGCTTTTTTGTGTGTGGGGGGTGATGGCAAAGCAACCCTTGGGCGCGCTGGAACCAAGACGCGTGCCTTGCCCGCCCGCCACCATCAGCACAGCCGCCTGCCCCGCGCGCAAGCAGGCTTCGCCGGCGGCGGTGAGCTCATTGTGGCGCCGGGCGCGTTCAGCAAAGTCAACCACGCGGCTTGGGCCAATCTCGCCCACCGCCGGGGGAGACGAAGGGTGCTGCAACTCTTCCCAGTCCACATGGGAAAGGCGTGACGAAAACGCGGCTTGGTCGCCCGCGGGCAAGCTTTGCAAGTGGGCCACCAGATGGCTTTGACCGTGGGACGCAAGAATTTCGGCAATGGAGGACGACATGGCGAAGATTTTAGCTGACGGAGGTCCCTTCTGGGGACGTTGAGTCATGTGTTAATTCCACCCGCTTTTCAGCTGGCCTGGCAAATGCACATCCGACGGCTAAATGGGATATCCTCTGGCAGCGAAGGAAACGCTTTCCATGTCCACCTCCATGTCAATGATTCGACCGCTTGATCGCGAAGCCCTCAAACAACAGTTCGACTCCACGCGGCCGTACCCGCACTTCGTGATCGAGAACTTTCTTGAACCCGAAGTGGCCAAAGAAGTGGCAGCCGCGTATCCCGATTTCAAATCCGCCGCCGCCATGGGCTTAGAATTTAAGGCCGTCAATGAACAGAAGAAGGTGCAGGTTTGCGATCAGGCGAAATTTCCACCGGCCGTGTTGCGGCTAAGCGAAGCCATCTCGTCCGAACCCTTCCTCAAGGATCTCGAATACATCACCGGGATCCCCCGCTTGTTGGCGGACGCGCACTTTGCCGGCGGCGGCATGCACATCACGGGGCCGGGTGGCCGCTTGGATGTCCACGTGGACTTCAACTACCAAGAGCAGCAAAAGCTGCACCGCAGGCTCAACATCCTGCTTTACCTTAACCCCGACTGGCAAAGCGAGTGGGGTGGCGAAATCGAGATCTGGGACAAAGACGTAAAGAACCGTCTGCGCAGCATGTCCCCGGTGCTCAACCGCTGTTTGGTTTTCCAAACGACGGACATCAGTTACCACGGCGTGCGCCCCGTGACGGCGCCGGGTGACATCTGTCGCAAGTCGTTTGCCGCTTACTACTACACCAAAGAGGCGCCCCCCGAATGGAAGGGTGAATCGCACAGCACCATCTTCAAGGCGCGCCCTGATGAAAAGCTGCGCGGCATGCTGTTGATGCCCGCCGAAAAGCTCAAGCGCCGTGTGGAAGACGCATTGCGCGCCACTAAGAGCCAAGTGAAAAAAGCCCTCGGGCGATAGCACCGGCCACGCCAGGCAGGTTTTTCACGTCGGGGGGCGGACCAATGCGCCTTGGTTCCCTATAATGGGCCCCCATGTCAGCCCCCGCCGGCGGTAAATCGTCCAAAACAGCGAAGCTTCTGCGCACGCGCAACATTGGCATCGTGGCCCACATTGATGCGGGCAAAACCACGGTGTCTGAGCGTTTCCTGTTTTTCTCGGGACGCATTCACAAGATCGGCGAAGTTCACGATGGCCAAGCGCAGATGGATTGGATGCCACAAGAGCGCGAGCGCGGCATCACGATCACCGCGGCGGCCACCACGCTTGAGTGGGCGAACCACGAGCTGCACCTCATCGATACGCCGGGCCACGTCGATTTTACGATCGAAGTGGAACGCTCACTGCGCGTCTTGGATGGCGCTGTGGTTGTTTTCTGTGGCGTTTCGGGCGTTGAGCCTCAGTCAGAAACGGTGTGGCGCCAAGCCAACCGCTTCCACGTGCCCCGCATCGCGTTCATCAACAAGATGGATCGCGCCGGCGCTGATTTCGCGCGCGCCGTGGAAGACATCCGCACGCGCCTGCTGGCCAACGTGGTGCCGGTGCAATTGCCGATCGGCGCCGAAGATCGATTCGTGGGCGTGGTTGATTTGATCCGCGAGAAGGCACTTTACTTTTCGCCGGTTGAAGGTGAGCTGCCGCGCGAAGACAGCATTCCCGCTGAGTTGCAAGACGAAGCCACGTTGGCGCGTGAAGCGATGATCGAAGCTTTGGCCGACATCGACGACAGCTTGGCCACCGCATACCTTGAGGGCCAACCCATTGCTGCTGAACAATTGCAGGCGGCTTTGCGCAAAGGCACCGTGGACTGCAAGCTTGTGCCGGTGCTGGCGGGCGCGGCGTTGCGCAACAAAGGTGTGCAGGCGTTGTTGGACGCCGTTGTGGCGTATCTGCCTTCGCCGCTTGAAGTGCCTCCCATCGCGGGCGTGGTGCCGGGCTCCAATGAGCCTGCTTCGCGCGAGCCCACGGATGCGGCGCCGTTTTGTGCGTTGGCGTTCAAGGTGCAAATGGAAGAAGGCCGCAAAGGCGTTTATCTGCGCATCTATTCGGGCACCGTGAAACCAGGCGACGAGGTGTTGAACCCGCGTTTGGGCCAAAAGGAAAAGATCGCGCGCTTGTTTAGCGTGCATGCGAACCGCCGCGATCGTTTGGATAAAGCTGGCACGGGCGAGATCGTGTTGGCGATGGGGTTGCGCCACGCCGGCACCGGCGACACGGTGTGTGCGCCGGCGGCGCCGATCATGTTGGATCAGATTGTCGCGCAAGAGCCGGTGATCACGCGTGCCATCGAGCCGAAGACAACCGCGGAAAAAGAGAAGATGGAATTCGCGCTGCAAAAGTTTGCCGACGAAGATCCCACCTTCCGCTATCAAGAAGATTCAGACACGGGCCAAAGCATCATTCGCGGCATGGGCGAGCTGCATTTGGACATCATCGTTGACCGCCTCAAACGCGAATACAACGTGGAGGCCACGGTGGGCCGTCCGCAGGTTGTTTATCGCGAAACCGTTTCCGGTGTGGCCGATGTGGACGCGCAGTTCGAGCGCGAACTCGACGACGAGAAGTTGTTCGGCCAAGCGAGCGTGCATGTGGAGCCGCGCGCGCGTGGGGCGGGCAACAACTTGCGTTTGGCCTTGCCGGCGCAACAGGCACAACCGGGTGTGCGCGGTATGGAGATCCCACAATCGATCTTGGATGCGGCCATGGAGGGCGCGCGCGCCTCGATGGGCTCGGGGCTTGAGGGCTACCCACTTGAAGACGTTGAGGTGGTGATCACGGGCATCGAATACCGCCCTGATGCCTCCACGCCGAACGGCCAAAAGGCAGCGATGGGCGAAGCGGTTCGCAAAGCGCTCCGCACCGCGGGCACCTCGCTGCTTGAGCCGATCATGCGCGTGGAAATCAGCGCGCCGGAAAGCAACGTGGGCGATGTGTTGGGCGATCTAAATGCCCGCCGCGCGCAGATCGAAGACGTGGGCTTCCGCGCCGACCAACGCATGATCGTGGCGCTGGTGCCGTTGCGTCGTATGTTCGGCTACGCCACCGATCTGCGGTCAGCCACGCAGGGCCGCGCCACCTACAGCATGCTGTTCCACAAGTACGACACCTGGGGCAGCTAGGGTCCATCGGGCGTCAAGAATCTATTCATTTTCTATTCACGTATCGATTTGTTTTATGCCTAATACATTGCTTTAAAACGGTTTTTGCCAGATACTCATCTATTCATGAGTGCTGTCTTCGACACCCGTCTGGCGGCTTTGCGGGCCGTGTTGGCCCGCGGCCGTGTGGGCGCGGCTGAGGCGGCGCGTGCGCTGGGAGTTAGCCAGCCCACCTTTTCTAGGCTCGTGAAGGAGGGCGGCGATGACGTTGTTGTCACCGGCCGCGGTCGCTCCACGCTGTACTTTGCAGCGCGGGACATACTCGGAAGCGGCAAGAGCGTGCCGGTGACGGAGGTGGAGCCCGATGGCAGCACGCGTCCCCTGGGCTTTATGCGAGGCGTGTTGCCGAGGGCGTTTTTGTTCGACGGTCAAGGCCCGCATGGCGATGCTCACTTCGAGGACTTGCCGTATTTTTTGCATGACTTTCGTCCGGCGGGTTTTTTGGGGCGGTTGATTCCACGCCAGCATCCTGAATTGCATTTCCCAACAGACATCAGCCTGTGGACCGCAGACAACGTTGTGGCCTACGCGAGTCAGCTTGGGTGGGATCTGCCGGGAAATCTGATCCTTGGCACGCCGGCGTTTCAAACGTACCTGCTACGAACGCAGCAACCACCACACTTCGTGGCTGACGACGAGCGGGAACTCGTTTATCCGCGGCGTGCGCAAGATGTTTTGTCGGCGGGGGATCCCGGCTCCTCGGCGGCGGGGGAGCAGCCCAAGTTTCTCGTTCCTCGATCAGCCGATGGGCGGGCTGCGTTGGTCAAGTTCTCGCCCGCCTCTACGGATCCAGTGGCAGAACGCATCGCAGATCTGCTGGTGGCGGAGCATGTGGCTTTGCAAACGATGCGCGCCCACGGTCAGGACGCGGCCCGCACCGAACTTGTGGTCGCCGGCGGCCGCACATTTCTTGAAAGCGAACGTTTTGACAGGCTGCCTGCGTTCGGTCGCCGCGGCGTGATCTCGCTGTTTGCGCTCGACGCTCATTTTCTCGGGCAATTGAGCTCGTGGATTGCCTCGAGCGAAGCTCTGGTGGCCGCCAAGGTCTTGCCTGCCACAGTGACCGGTGCGGTTCGCTGGCGGCAAAGGTTTGGCGAGCTCATCGGCAACACCGACATGCACGGCGGCAATCTATCGTTCTTCACGCAAGCGCTGAAGCCCGTGGCGTTGGCACCCGCTTATGACATGACACCGGCGCGGTATGCGCCTCGACAAGGCGAGGTGTTGGCGTTGCCACCTCTGCATCCGCCGTTGCCAGAACCTTACGACGTGCCTATCTGGGCCGAGGTGTGTGAGGCCGCCGAAAACTTTTGGAATGGCGTTGCCCAACATCCTCTCGTATCCGCGGGCTTTCGCGCGTTGGCCAAGGAGAACGCAGCGCTGGTCGCGCACCGAGGACGTTTGGCGAAGCGGCTGCACGCTTCTTGAGACTGCGGTTGAGTCAGTAGGGACGTTGGCCGTTCACATTGCCCGCGGGGCTGTAATCGCACACCAAGGTGCCGCCGAATTTAAGACCAGGGCATTGGTAGATGGCACAGCCCACCTTTTGCGTGGTCTTCCAAACCACCTGCGTGTAGTGGCCGCACACGCCAGCACAAGTGTTGGCTGCGTAATTGTAGTTCTTCGCTTCGCTGACCCAGGACGACACGGCTTGCTCAGGCGTGGGTGCGCCGCTTGAGCCAAAGATGTTTTCGCCCACGCTTGCGGGATAGCCCACGCCTCGACTGGCGTTGTGATCGATTAAGCCTGTGGGCGCTTCTTTATCGATGCATTTGCTGGCCCAAGCCTGCGCAATGGTGGCAAGCGCGGGATCCCAAACGAGATCGGGCACACCCACCTTGCGTCGCGCTTGGTTGTGCAATTCAGTGATGCCCTTGAGCGCGTTTGGCTCGCCGCTTGACGTGCCCACTGTGCCGCCAGTGCTCGCAGCGCCACCCGTGCCCGGCGTGCCTCCACTGCCGGGGCCGCTGCCGCCGGCGTTCTTGCCGCCATTGCCACCCGCCATCGCGCCTCCCATCGAAGGGGATCCACCGGCGTTGCTTCCCCCTGCCTGTGGGGCGCCCCCCGCGCCTGTGGAAGACGCGCCGCCTGCGCCCGAACCGGCGCCCCCTTGGCCCGTCGCGGTGTCCGCCTGGTCATTCTCATCATTTGAACCACAACCGAGGCCAACGTTGGTGGCACAGGCGCACAGCGCCAACATCACTCGATACGGCAAACGTGTGGGCATGAGTACTCCTGGAGGATGAACCGCCCAGGTATGTGCACGGCTGGTTCGGATTTCGTCACGTTAAGTGCAAGAAGCGACAGAGTTGGCGCTTAGCTAAAGCCCGTCCCAAGGTTTGAGGAATAGCTAAGGCCGAGGTGCTATAAGAACGCATCGCCCGTTCGCAAGAGGAGTCCGCTATGAAGTTCCACGCGCTCGTCCCGGCATCGATGGTTGGAGTTGGCAGTCTGTTCGCCGCACAGACAGTGCAGGCGCACATCAAACTAACGGCGCCCACGCCGCGAGTGGCCAACACGGATTCGATCAAAACGAGCCCTTGCGGTCCAGCCGCCCGCAGCGCGGCGCGCGTGAGCACGTTTAAGCCAGGCGAAATGGTGACGGTTGAGTGGGACGAAACCGTCCCTCACCCCGGATATTTTCGCATCCTGTTCGACGACGACGGACAAAACTTCGCGAAGCCAACGCCGGCATCATTCAAATTGTTCCACGACTACTACAACGGCCAAAGGAACAACACGACGGTTGATAAGCTGCCCAAGGCGATGACGGGCACCGTGAAAGAAGGCGATACATGGACCCTCGCTGATTACTGGAATCAGCATCCATCGGGCGCGATGAAGTCTTACTCAATCAAGGTGACGTTGCCGAACGTGACCTGCAACAACTGCACTTTACAGGTTGTGCAAAGCATGTTCGAGAATGGACGCACCTACGATAGCGCCTACTACTATCACTGCGCCGATCTGATCCTCAAAGGCGACGGCGCTAGCAATCCAGACGCGGGTGGCATGCAAACGCCTGATGCGGGCGCGCCTTCAGGGCAAGGTGGCGCAGGTGGTGGCGGCGGCAGTGGTGGCAAGGCCCCAAGTGGTGGCACGGGCGGTGGTGCGGCTGGATCCGCAGGGTCAGCTGGCGGATCAAATAGCAACGAAGGCGGCACTGGCGGGGACGGCGAGGGCGGCGCCGCCGGCAGCGGCAACGACGACAGCGATAAAAAAAGTGGTGGTTGTGCGTTCGGTGGCCCCGGTACGGGGGCGGGTTTTGGTCTGTTAAGCGCTTTGGGACTCTTGCTGTTCCGGCGTCGCCGCACCTAACGATCAGCCGAGCGAGGTCTCGTCCTGCAAAAACGCCTGCAACGCCGACTTGGGCGTTGCCAAGTCAAGGGCTTTGACCACAGCCATGAAACGCTTGCTGGTTTGACCGGTGCTGTACGTGGCTTGCAGCAACTGCATCGCCACCGCCTTGAATGACTCGGCCACCGCGAGCGTGTCAATGAGTTGATCGTGGCCTTGATCGGGCAGCGCCGCCACCAATGCCGAAGCGCGCTCTTTGAGCGACATCCATTCGGGCGACACCGGCACGTAGCGTAGGACAGCCATGATCGGCATTTTGCCATGCCTGCTCACCGGCAGCCTGTGTTTCTGTGTGGCCGCGTCCCTGCGCCAGCGGTCATCGCGTAAAGTACGGTCGACATGAAAGACGCCAAAGCGGGTGCGGCACAGCGCCCGTCAACCAAAACATCGCGAAGCACGCGGCATGGCGAAACCCACCTGAGCGGCCGCGCGGCGTGGTTGCGTGCGGCGGTGCTGGGCGCCGACGATGCCGTGGTGTCGACCGCCAGTCTCATGATTGGCGTGGCGGCGTCTTCCGCGGGGCGGGAGGCCATCTTGGTGGCCGGCGCGGCCGGTTTGGTGGCCGGCGCGATGTCGATGGCGGCGGGTGAATATGTGTCTGTCAGCAGCCAGCGCGACGCCGAACAGGCGGACATCGCGCGTGAGACGCAAGAGCTAGCCAGCCAACCGCAAGCGGAGTTAAACGAGCTGGCCATGATCTACGTCAAGCGTGGCGTTGAGCATGAATTGGCGCTTAAGGTGGCCGCGCAATTATCGGCGCACGATCAATTGGGCGCCCACATGCGCGACGAATTGGGCATTGATCGCGATTCGCTGGCGCGCCCCTGGCAGGCCGCGTGGATCTCGGCGGCGAGCTTCGCTTCGTTTGCGCTCGTGCCCATCGTTGCTTTGCTGATCGCACCCACGGCGTGGCGAGGCACAACGATTGCGGCTGTCAGCTTGGTGGCTTTGGCAAGCTTAGGCGCGTTTGGCAGCTACTTGGGCGGAGCGCCGATGTATCGTGGTGCTTGGCGCGTGACCTTGGGCGGCGCGTTTGCCATGGCGGCGACGGCGGCCATAGGGCGTCTATTGGGTGTCGCGGTCGGGTGAGGGTGCTTTGTTGACAAGATTGAGAATCACGCTGTTTCTGGCGCGCCGAAGCCTGACTGAAAGCGTCTTCTCGACGTCGCTTTTGGTCGTAGCCATCGCGATGGGCGTCGGCTTTCAAGTGGCCGTGGCGCGCGCACTCATCAAGCGGTCCTCGCCAGAGGCAATTGGTGATGCGCGACGGCCAACTGGTTGGGACCGGGTGATGGCCATCTCGACACTTTTGCGTGACTTTGCTTTTTTCGCGGCACAATCACTCCCACGCGTGGCCAGGCCCTGGTAAAAGGGCGAATTATGAGCACTGCCAACACGCCGCTTCCGATGCTTGAGTTCGTATTGAAGAACTACAAGAACTTCAATGCACGCGCCACGCGCGATGCCTTGCTTGCCTATTGGGACCACATCGAAAAGGGCGGCAAGATGTTTTGGGCTGTGGCAGGCGCGATGTCGTCCGCTCAGTTGGGCGTCACGTTGGCTCCCGCCATCCGCGCGGGTTTGATTCATGGCCTCTCTGTCACGGGCGCCAATTTGGAAGAATCGCTATTTCGTTTGGTGGCACACCACGGCTACAAGGACTTTCCTGAGTACCGCTATTTCACCAAGCAACACGACACGCAGATCTTAAACGATCGCATGCGCCGCGTGACCGACACCAGCATTCCTGAGGACGAGGCCTTTCGTGCGGTGGAAAAGTTCATCGTGCCGATGTGGAAAGACGCCACGAAGAACAACCAGCGCCGGTTTTGGCACGAATACTTTTACGAGTTGATTCAAACGATCGGCAGCGAGCTCTATGAAGGCAATCCCGAAGAATGTTGGTTGCTGGCGGCCGCGCGCGCCAAGTTGCCCGTGGTGGTGCCCGGCTATGAGGACTCAACCTTTGGCAACATCTTCGCTTCACACGTGAAGTTCGACGAATGCAGCGCCAGCATCGCAAAATCTGGCATTGAATACATGGCTGCGTTTTACGACCAGTACCGTGAGCTTTCGTCCGGACCCGGCGTGGGCTTTTTCCAAATCGGCGGCGGCATAGCGGGCGATTTCCCCATCTGCGTGGTGCCTTCGATCAAGTACGACTTGGATCAGCCGGTCAAGCCGTGGGCTTACTTCTGCCAGATCTCGGATTCAACAACGTCATACGGATCTTATTCGGGCGCCACGCCGAACGAGAAGATCACGTGGGACAAATTGACCGAGGATACGCCGATGTTCGTGATCGAATCCGATGCCACAATCGTGGCGCCGTTGCTGTTGAGCGCGCTGCTGGAATGCAAACAAAACCCAAAGCGCGCGCGCGAGCTGATCGACCAGCACCGCGCCTAGGGCTGCTGGGGCAGGGCCGCCAACCGCTTGGCTGCTTCATCGAAGGCGGCTTGCGATTTCGCGAAACAAAACCGCGCCAGCTTGGGAGCTGTGCGCGGGTTCGCATAGAACGATGACGTGGGAATGGCTGCCACGCCCACATGTTCGATCAGGTGTTTGCAAAAGTCCGTGTCTGTGGCGAACGGCTGTTTTGCGATGTCGCATAAGAGAAAGTATGCGCCCGCGATTGGCAGCGGCGCCAAGTTGGCTTGGTTCAAGATCGCCGTCAGCGCTTGCCGTCGCACATCGTAGGCTTTGCGCAGCTCTTCGTAATACCCAAAGGCTGGCGCTTGCTCTAACGCGTATGCTGCCGCCACCTGAAACGGTGTGGCGTTGCAAAAGGTGATGAACTGATGCGCGGCACGCAGTGCCTTGGTCAGCGCTGGGGCCGCGAGCGCCCAACCGATTTTCCAGCCTGTGACGCTGAACGTTTTGCCTATGCTGTCGAGCGTGATTGTGCGCTCTCGCATGCCAGGGCGCGTGGCGATGGGTGTGTGCGGGGCATCGAACGTGAGTTCGCTATACACTTCGTCCGCGATCACGATAACGTTGTGTTTGCGCGCCAGCTCTGCGATCACATCCAGCTCTTGTTCCGTGAACACCTTGCCCGTGGGGTTGTGGGGCGTGTTAAGGAAAATCACCTTTGTGCGTGGCGAGAACGCCGCCACAAGATCTTCGGTGCGAAACGACCACGTGGGAGGCTGCAGGCGCACAAAGCGTGGCAGCGCTCCCGCCATTTGAATGTCAGGCACATAAGCGTCGTAAAACGGCTCGAACACGATGGCTTCATCACCGGGGTTGAGCGTGGCCATCGCGGCAGCGAACAGGCCTTCGGTCGCGCCTTGGGTGACCGTGATTTCATCGGCTGCGTCCCAGCGCATACCGTGACGGCGCTCCCAATGCGCTGACACCGCTTGGCGTAAGCGTGGCAAGCCCGCGGCCGGTGCATATTGATTGTGGTTCTCGCTGATCGCCGCGCGCGCCGCGGCCTTCACGAACTCGGGCGCAGGAAAATCCGGGAAGCCCTGTCCTAAATTGACGGCATCGTGTTGCACCGCCAACGCGGAGATCTCCGTAAAGATCGACGTGCCGATGCCAACGGTGCGGTTGGCTGGTTTGAAAAAAGTCTCTGACACGAACGTTACGCCAATGGTTTGAACTTAAACGCGCGCTTGCCGAGGCCGAACCAGAAGCCGCAGCCGATGACCACCGCCGCCACCATGGCCACAGGCGATAGACCTGGGAAATTGTTGGGCACAATCATGGCGAACAACAAGGGACCAGACGCGTAAAAATTGAAGCTCGACACTTGGCTGGCTGAAGCCAACAACGCAACGGCGTCGGCAGGCGGTTGTCCTTTCGCCAAACCCATGAGCACAGCTCGATAACGTGGGTACAGCAAGAACCAAACGTTGAACCACATCACTGTGGCCAAGATGCCCCCTGCCAAGATCCACACGGCGCGGTTTGAAAGGCCGGCGCCTTCGCGCAGCAAACCCTGGCTGCCGTACTTGTGCCCAAACAGCGCCCACCCGAAGATCATCGTGTAAAGCGATGCCCGCTTGGCCCAATACAAGCCGCGCAGAAGCAAGGCCGGGTTGACCTTGGCTTTTGTCACATCGTCCAGCTCCTTTTGAAACGGAGCGTTTACGAGTGCGAAGAAATAGAGCGTCCCCAGCCACAAAATGCCGAACGAAATGTGGGCGAACCGCAAAACCACAGACGTCAGCGACGAGATATCAACGGACATAGCGCTGCAAAGTAGCACACGCGTGCGGCCGCGCCGACCACGACGCCCGGGCTAGAGCAGGCCGCGCTGGCCGGCCAAACGCCCCCCATCAACCGGAATCACGGCACCTGTGACATATCTGGCGGTGGCCAAATAAAGCACCGCCTTGGCCACATCCAACGGCGAGCCCTCACGTGCGAGCGGTATCTTTTCAACCACCCGCTGGCGAGCGCTTTCATCGTAATCCTTCGGAAACATCACCGCGCCGGGGGCCACAGCATTGACCCGGACTTCGGGGGCCAGTTCCACGGCCAAGTTGCGGGTCAACATCGCCAGCGCTGCCTTGGTGGGGCAGTAGGCGCTGTAGCCGTTCCACGCGGAAAAGGCTGCAACATCAAGGATGTTGATGATCGAACCGCCGCTGCGTTTAAGCATAGGCAAGGCCGCCTGCGCTAACAGATAGGGTGCGCGGAAGTTCAGTGCCCACAACTGATCAAGCGTGGATCGCTCAACTTTCTCGAACGCTTGCTTACCAAAAATTGCTGCGCTGTTAACCAGAACATCCAATTGCCCCGACCAAGCCCGCACGCGCGACACCAGGTTTGCAGGGGCTTTGGCATCGCTTAGATCCGCAGCGAATGCGGCTGACTCGATGCCTTTAGACTGCAGCTTTTCAACGAATTTTGCGGCCGGTTTGTGCGACTGGTGGTGGTGCACCGCCACGCGCGCGCCCGCTTCGCCCAGGCACAAAGCGATCGCCTGACCTACGCGCACGGCTGCGCCTGTGACCAAAACTGTTTTGCCAGTCAAGGCCCTTTTGGGCTGCGCTTTCGTTTTGTCACGTTTGTTGGGTTCAGATGGCATGGCGCCTTTCTTTGGTATAAGCCTACCCCATGCCCCGTCGGGTTTTCACCATAGGTGAGGTGAATCGCCTTATCCCTAAGTTGGAACGCATCTTCACAGATGTGTTGCAAATCCACGCGTCTTTGCGCCGAGAAGAAGAGAACCTCACGCGCCTGGGCGTCAAGCCAAGCAAAGAGATCTTGGCCGGTGAAGATGAAACGGGCTCGCCTGCCATTAAGAGCGCCAAAGCCATGTTTCGCGCGTTCTATGAAATGCTCATCGAATCCTTAGGGCAAGTTGCTGATCTCGGCGGCGAAGTGAAAGATCTCGAAACGGGCTTGGTTGATTTTCCTGCCCGCCGCGGGACGGACGACATCTACTTGTGTTGGCGTTTAGGCGAAAAGCAGCTCGGCCATTGGCACCCCGTGGACACGGGCTATGGCGGTCGCCGCCCGCTTGATAGCTTGGTGCCGCTGGACACGCCGGCGCTCGATTAGTTTGGGCATCAGCCCTTCGAAGGAAGGCACGCAGCACGTGGCAGCGAATGAAGCGGATATGGCGGTGGCGGTGGCGGCTTGGCTCCGCGCGTGTGGCTTAGATCCCGATCGCGACGGCGATCTCACCGGAACGGCCGCGCGTGTGACCAGCTTGTGGATGAAGGAATTCCTTGCTGGTTATGCGATGAACCCGCAGGAGATCTTGGGCTCCCCCGTATTGGGTGAAGCCGATCCCGACGTGGTGGTGGTGGGCGGTTTGCGCTTTCACTCGATGTGCCCGCATCACTTGGTGCCTTACCGAGGCGTGGCACACGTGGCTTACATTCCCAACGGCAAGCTGATTGGTTTTGGACGTCTTGCCGATCTGGTCGAGTGCTTTACGAAGCGGCTGACGTTGCAAGAGCGCGCCACGCACCAGATCGCTCAGTCATTGATGGAAGGCCTGGGTGCCGCGGGCGCGGGTTGCGTGATCGAAGCGGAACAGATGTGTTTGGCCTTGCCTGGCGAGCGGCATGATCAATCAGGCGTGGTGACCAGCGCGTTTGTGGGGCAGATGCAACAACGCCCCGATCTCAAAGCACGTTTGCTGGCGGCAGCCAACTTGGGGAGCCGGTGACGATGACCGCACCTGTGCTGCAAGACAAGGTTGTGGTGGTCACGGGCGCTTCGCGTGGCATCGGTCGCGCCACGGCGGCGTTGCTTGCCACACACGGCGCTCGTGTTGTGGGCTGTGGCCTGCAAGCGTCCACGCACACCTTCTTAGATGATTTGCCGGAAGCGCTGCGTGTGCGATGCCGTTTTGTCCGTTGCGATGTGGCCGACAGCGAAGACGTGGAAAGATTCGCGAGGCAACTGGTGACATCGTTCGGTGTGCCTGACGTGTTGGTGAACAACGCAGGCATCGTGGTGCGCGGCGCGCTTGAAGATCTGGACGACGCCACCTGGCAGCGCATGCTGGATGTGAATGTGTCGGGCGTGTTTTATATGACCCGCGCGTTTTTGCGCGCGATGAAAATGCGCGGCACAGGGCGCATCATCAACCTTTCTTCGATCGCGGGGCGGCAAGGCACGGCACAATTGGTTTCCTATTGCACGGCTAAGCACGCGGTTGTGGGCTTCACGCGCGCGCTTGCCGAAGAGCTGCGTGGCACAGACATCAAAGTGAACGCGGTGTGCCCGGGATCCGTAGACACGGAGATGCTTCAAATCGGCATGCCGGGTGGCACGCCAAATATGTCGCCCGCTGACATCGCGAACGTTGTGCTCTACCTCGCCTCGTCGGCGCCGGCGGCTTTGTCAGGGTCGTGCGTCGATGTCTTCGGATGACGATAGCCAAACGAAACTCGCACCTGACGCCTTGGCGTCTTTGCCGGTGTTTCCGCTGCCCAACATGGTCTTGTTTCCTGGCGCCATGTTGCCGCTCCACATCTTCGAGCCGCGCTACAAGGAGATGATCCGCGACGTGATGGCTGGCGATCGTTTGCTTGCCATGGCGTATCGAAAAGAAGATGAAGTGCCTGGTGGGCCGCCACCGGCGATCGCACAAATCGTGGGCATTGGCGAGATCGTGGCGTCCGAAGCGCTGGCTGAAGGGCGGTTCAACATCTTGCTTGAAGGTCGCGCGCGCGGCCGCGTCGGGCGCGAGTTACACACGGGCAAGCCTTACCGCAGCGTCAGCGTTGAACAGCTGGTCGATGACCCTGGCGATGACGCGTCACCGGCGCGCAAAGAATCCTCGGAAGCCGCCTTGCGCGCGTTGATCGAAGAAGTCGCTTTGCGGCTGGAGGATGACGACGCCTTGGCTTTGCGCAAAGCGGTGCGAGAGCCCGTGTCGGTGGCGCGACTCACTGACCGGTTGGCTTCGGTTTTGGTCACAGATGGCTTCGCGCGCCAAGCGCTGCTTGAGACCTTGAATCCGTGGCTGCGCATGGATCGGCTGTCCCGCGAGGTGGCCAGCTTGCTGGCGCGAATGCGGCCCGGCGCCGCCTTGAACTAGAACTAGTGCAGGCCAGCCGCGTGGGTTTGGCATAAACTGGAACCATCGTGCGGTGGCATCTGAATCTTCTCGTGGTGGCAGTGACGTTCGTGGTGGCTTGCTCATCGAGCCAAGCGCCCGTGGAGCCAGGGATTGGCGGTACAGGTGCCGCGGGTGGCAGCGATCGGCCGATCGTTAGCAGCGATGGCGGGCTGGGTGCGGGCTACGACGCGCCGGTGCGGAAGGACACCAATGCGAGCCTTGACGCCGCCGTGAAGTTGGATGGCAAGGTTGATACCGGCAGCGCCACCGACGCGCTCGGCGAAGCCGGCACAGGCGATCCGGAATTATGCAGCCTGCTTACGCAGAACTGCCCCAACAACCAAGCCAAGGCGCAAGGGTGTTATCCGTTTGGCAAGGGCGGCTCCAAGTGTGCGATCGAAGGAGACGCTGTGCCTGGCGTGCTTTGCAACAACGATTCAGATTGCACGGCCGGCTCCATCTGCGGCAAAGAGGTTCCCGTGTGCGTGAGCATCTGCCAGCAAGGCTTCTTGTGTGGCGGCGTGAACGCGTGCGTGCCACTGCAAGGCTACGCCACCATCGGTTACTGTCGCCCTTAGGGCTCCACGCGGAAGATTTCGAACGAGCGAATCATCTCCAACATCGCGTCCTTAACCTCGTCATCTGGCCGCTTCGATAACAAAGTTGCCGAGAACACGAACGGCCGCGCGTAAGCGAACAACTGCACCAAGTGTTTGTATGGCGAGGCCGTCGCTGTTCGTGTGGCATGCCCGTTGTCCACGGCTTCGAAATAGAACGCCAAGCCGTCTTTGCGTTCGAGAGGGAGCAGGGGTCCCACCTCTGTGTCAGGCGCCTGGGCGCCGTGACGCCCCGCCACGGCGGCTTCTTTGAGGTTGAAATTCTCTCGCGCCACGGGAAACAAGGTGATTTGCACCAAGAAGCGCCCTTCGCCGGCCGGTGATGCCATCCTCAGATGAACCGCCTTGTCTGTGGCCCTGAAGCTGTGGGCCCAATTCGTGGGTGTTTGCAATCGCATGGCGATGCCCGGCACCAAAGGAATGAAACGCGCGGACGCACGATCAATTTGCAGATTCAAAGCCTGGCCGCGCTCAGGAGGTTTCTCCCAAAACCGCTCGGGCAACGTCTCGCCTGCGTCGTCAAGCGGTGGCCGGCTGGCTGGCTTGCCCTGCACCAACTCGCTTGCAGCCTTTTGAACCTGCGCCAACGAGGCGTCGGTTGGCGTTTGGTTGGGTGTCAACGCCGCAATCAGATCGAGTGACTTCTGCGCCGCTGTCTTCGCGTCAACCTGCCGATCGCTGGCAGCCAACACGCGTGCCTTATCGTAATGAACCAGCGGCATCTGCGGCGTGAGCGCCTCTGCCAAGGCGATGAGTTCAAGCGCCTGGTCGTCGTGCCCCATTTGCAGATCGCGGTATGACAGGTTCAAGAAGTTGCGGCTCGCGGCGTCGACGCGTGCGGGCTCCTTTGCCTTCGCCTCGCGCGCCGCCATCTTGAACGCTTGGAAGGCACCCATGGCGCCGCCCATCGACATGAAAACATCGCCCTGGGCCAACACGTTGCCCAGGTTCGTCCATGTGGCAAACGACGATTCAAGCTCCACCGCGTGCCACGCGGCGCGCGCGGCTTCTTGCGTGCGGTAAGCCTGGCGCAGCAGCACCGTGAGGTGGCTCCACGCGGCCACGTCGTTCGGCGCCACCAACGCATCAGCTTCCGCCTTTTCAAGCGCCGCCAAAGCGGCACGCAAATTCGGCGCGCCCTCTTCTTGCATCGGCGTGGCGGGCGCTTGCGTTTTGGCCGGCGGTGGCGCGGTGGGTGGCGGCGCCTTGGGCGCCGTGGCACAAGCCATGAACCAGCCAAGCCCCGCGCACGCAACACCCCGAAGCACGTTAGACATTGTAAGAGGCTACGGGGCCAAGGGGGGTGGTGTCGAGGGTGGCGCCCGCTTTCGGCGGGCCCCTGGCAGCGGTGCTGCTACAGTGAGTGCGATCATGGCCAGCGTGGTTGTTGCCGCTTTTTATAAGTTCGTTGAACTTCCTGATTTTGCAGCGCTGCAGTTGCCGATCGAAAACGTGTGCCGCAGCCACAAGGTGGAAGGCAACATCTTGTTGGCGGACGAAGGGATTAACGCCACCGTGGCTGGCTCACGCGAGGGCATCGATGCCCTTCTCGCCTTTTTGCGGTCGCTGCCGCCGTTTGCAGATCTGGAGCACAAAGAGTCGCTGTGTGAGCGCAAGCCGTTTCATCGCCTCAAAGTGCGGCTCAAAAAAGAGATCGTCACCATTGGTGATAAAGCCATCTCACCCACCAAAGGCGTGGGCACCTATGTGCCGCCTTCACAGTGGAACGAATTGCTGGCCGATCCTGAAGTGCTGTTGGTTGATACGCGCAACGACTACGAGACTCGGCTTGGCACGTTCGAGAACGCGATTGATCCGCACATCGAGAACTTCACGGATTTCCCTGCGTGGGTGCGCCGCAACCTTGATCCCGCACGCCACAAGAAGGTGGCCATGTTTTGCACGGGCGGCATTCGTTGCGAAAAGGCATCGGCGTTCATGTTGCAAGAAGGCTTTGCGCAGGTGTTTCACCTTCAAGGCGGCATCTTGAAGTACCTCGAAGACGTGCCTGAGGATTATTCCAAGTGGCAGGGTGAATGCTTCGTCTTTGATCACCGCGTGTCGGTGGATCACACGCTGGCGCCGGGGCATTTCACGTTGTGTTATGGCTGCCAACAACCGCTGTCGGCGGCCGACAAGCAGGATCCACGGTTTGAACAAGGCGTATGTTGTGGTTTTTGTAGGGATGGCCTCTCCGAGGACGTGATGCAGAGCCGCCGCGAACGCGCACGCCAAGTGGAATTGGCGAAGGCGCGCGGCCAGCGTCACATCGGTGACGGTGCGCTGCCGCTGCCCAGGCGGCCCTGAGGGCAGGCGCGAGAACGTCAGTTCGACGCGCGTGGCGGTGCTGAAAATGGTCACTCGCTGAAGGTGGCCCGTGGCCTTCGCGCGCACCTTTGGGCCTCGTGGGCGGCGCTACGTTCACTGCATGCAGTGGCACGCCGGCTGCATTGTTGTTGAGCATGGATGACGATCAACGCAAACGTGCACGTAACGCAGTCACCCGCGTGTACGGTGCGTCGCGCCCACACGAGACTTTGATCGCCGCGGTCCCTCCCGTGCCCGTGGCGCCTGGTCCGATGTTGGCGGCGGCTGACCATGATCGATTTCGGCCGCCGGCCGAGCGTGCTTTGCCGGCCGTCGTACTGCCCGCCCCACTTCCGCCACGGCATGGCACGATGGCAGAGCCAGCGCGCAGACGGTGGAGGAGCGGTGGCTTTTCAGCCCTTGTCATCACCGGCCTGCTCGCGATTGCGGTTGTGAGCAATCTAGAGCGCTTGCGCGGCGTCTTTCATCAGGTGGTACCGGCCGCCGATGAGGTGGCGGTGGAAGGGGCGATACCGCTTATGTTGTTCGTGCGCTCTGATCCGCCTGCCGCGCGCGTTTACATCAACGGCCACCTCGTGGGCCGCACACCTTTCGCGCAAGGTTACGCAAGCGCGGGCGGGATGGTGCACGTACGGGTCGAAGCGCCAGGCTACCAAGCTTGGGAATCAGAGCTGCAGTACAAGTCGGTGGGTGTTTTGGTTCATGCAAAGCTACAGCGGCTTGCGAAGCTAAAACCGATGATGATCGTCGCGTGGAATCAACGCTGAGCCTGTGGCTCACGCGCCCACGCAGGCGCTTCATCCTCGAATGCCATCGCGCGCCCGTCATCGGGGTGAGCGAAGGCCAGCGTCCATGCGTGCAAACACAGGGGTTGTTGCCCCGTTGTGAATTCTTCGTCGCCGCTATAAGCGTGGTCGCCAACGATTGGTAGGCCAAGCGCCGCCAAATGAACACGGATTTGATTCGTGCGGCCCGAATGTGGGTTCGCCGTTACAACACTTTGCGAACCATCGGTGTGTATCCACTCGAACTGCGTGTGTGCGGGCAGCCCCAGAGCTTCGCTTTCGGTATGACGTTTTCCCGCCTGCCCGGGCCGATCACCGAGCGGCAGTTCGCACGTAAAGCGCGGCACGGCCGGCACGCCATGCACGCGCGCGAGGTAAAGCTTGCGCACGTCACGCCGCTCGAATTGCTGGCCCAAGTGACGCGCGGCCGTCGCGGTTTTTGCCAACACCATCAGGCCGGTGGTGTCCACGTCCAAGCGATGAACCGGGCGCCAAAAGGTCTCGCCAAACGCATGCACCAGCAATGGCAACAGTGAATTGCGGTTGTAACGGCCACACGGGTGCACGGCCAAAGGTGCGGGCTTGCTCACCACAGCAAGCGCGTCATCCTCGTAAAGGAACGCCACGCCAGTGTTCACCCACGGCTCAACGTCGTTGCGGATCACGTGCACCACTGTGTTGCCGGCCCGCACCGTGACACCGAGATCGGTCACCACTTTGTTGTTCAGCCACAACAGCCCTTCGCCGGCGCGTTGCTGCCACATCTCTTGGGAAAGGTGCGGGTGCGCCGCTGCCAAGAACGCGTGCAACGAGACGCCGTCGTGTCGCAAGGGCACGTGCATCGGGCGACGGTTGTCTTGCGGCACAGCACCGGGCAAAGCCGCGGTGCGGGCCGCGAAGCGCGCGCTGCGATCGCGGCACGCGGCGGAAGGCAACGTGACTGCCATCGCTTTAGTGTTGCACCTGCAACACCCGCAGTTGGCGATCAAGCCACACCTTCGCGCGCCCCACGCGGCTGCCCTGCGTGCGCGAATAACGCACGTCCGCGATCGTCACCACCACACCATCGGATGTGCTTTGCACCTCGTAGGCTGGCAGCCGCAGCCAACGCACCAGGCCTTGCACTTGCGACGCGGCCAACGCCGCATGCACCGCGGGCGTGATTTCGCCCACCTTGATGGGCGCGTCGCTGGGGCGCAGCGGGGCATCTCCGAAGGCGGCAACGGTGAAGAAATGATAGGTGTCGCCCACCAACGCGATTACCTCACGCTGCAATGGCGTGGCGGGCAACGGCACGACAACGAGTTTCGTCGCCACCATGTTTTGGCTGCGCAACCACCCCTCGGCCTGCGTCTTCGCGTGCGCCGTGCCGATCAACATCGCAACGATATAAACCGTCACCAAGCCTAATCCGACGCGCGCCGTGATGCGTGGCGAGGGAGGTTTTCCGCGAATGCGCAGATACACCAACAGCCCCGCGCCGATGCACCAGAACATCTTGCCCACAGGCGGTGCGGTTTTGGGCACGATGATGATTGACGTGGTCGTCAACAGCAGGAGCAGCCACAGCGCCGCTGCTTTTTTTGTTTTGCCATGCGCAAACACCACCGCCGCGCCACACAGCAGCCACAGCACGGGTTCGATGATGAACAGCGCATCGCCATAGAACCACGTTGACGAAAATGGCATCAGCAAACGCACGCCGTAAGCGTTCATCCAGTCCAATAGGGGATGCGTCCACACGCCCAGCGCCGCCAGCCCCAACAACCACCACCACGACACAGGTGGTGGCGCCTCCGTTCCAGCAAAAGGCTCCTTCGCTGGCTGTCGCCGCTGGGCCCGCCGCGCAAGCGCGTACATCACACCCGCCAACACCAAAGGCAAGACCACCCAGGCCACCACGCCATGCGTCCAGCCCCGGCGCCCGGCCATCGAGGCGTCGGCACCGCCCAGCAAACACACCCCGTCGATGTCGGGCAGGTTGGCGCCAATCACCAGGGTTAACGTGGCCCAGGCCGTCTTTTGCCGCAGGCCTGTCTCAGCCAGGCTGGCGCCCACCAAAGTGTGTGCAAGGGGATCCACCCCGCAATATCTATCAGGTTTTTGCCAACTTCCCCGGGCCGGCCCCAAGCCGTGCCTAGCCTTGTGCATCGCGGGTTTTGTGCCGTGGTGCAGAAGGCAAGGGCTTGTGTTAACAGGCTTGCCCCACCCAGGGTCTTGGGTGGTAAATTGGCCAATTCTTAAATTTTAGCCGGACCAAAGACTGCGTGCAGACCTCCGAAACCAGGCCCCAACCAGACACGCTGCCCGAGCCCACAGAAGCGCGGGCCTTGCCAACCGTCGTGTCCGAAGAGGACAAGCTGCTCAAGGTGGTGCTGTCGAAGATCGACAAAGCCAACGAGGACCGTCGCAAGCCCAAACAACAGGTGGATGACCTGGGCGCGCTCATCGAGCTGCGCGACGCCATGGCGGAGGCCAAGCCTGAAGATCAGGCCTCGCTTCTCGAACAAATGCATCGGATCGAGGCGCTGTCACGTCAACGCGGCAAGGGCGAGAACATTCCCATCGATCGCAAGTCGCCTTACTTCGGGCACCTGCGTTTGGAAGAAGGCGGCAAACGCCGCGACGTCTTGATCGGTCAACGCGGTTACGTAGAACCAGGCGGCGGCGTGCAAATCGTCGATTGGCGAAACGCGCCTGTGTCGCGCTTGTTCTACCGTTACGAAGAGGGCGATTCTTACGAAGAGCGCCTTGGCAACCGTGTGGTCGAAGGTGAAGTGCTGGCCCGCCGCACCGTCACGATCGTGGATGCGGAATTGCGGCGTGTGGTCTCGCCTGATGGCACGTTTGCGCGCGACTACAAAACGGGCCAATGGCGGCAGGTGCCCGTTCGTCACGCAAAGCTGCAAGTTGAACGTGATGGCACAGCCACGGTGGTGGGGCCAACGACGGGCCACGTGCCCACCGAGCGCGGCCGGCTCACAGGCGACGGCAGTGATGGCCGTCTTGAAAAATTATTGCCAGCGATCGCGGCCTTGATCGACCCACGCCAGTTCGAGCTCATCAGCCGGCCAAGCTCGGGTTTGATCGTTGTGCAAGGCTCGGCGGGCAGCGGCAAAACCACGATCGGTCTGCACCGCATTGCTTATTTGGCGTTCTCAGATCCACGCCGTTTTCGCCCCGAAACCACGTTGGTTCTCGTTTACCAGCGGGCGCTTGCGACGTACGTCTCCCGTGTTCTGCCGGCGCTCGAAGTGCCAGGCGTGCCCGTGATGACGTTCGCGGACTGGGCCGAAAAGATCCGCCATCAAGTGTTTCCGAACCTCAAGGCGCCGCTGACGGATAGCACGCCTTCGAATGTCATTCGGCTCAAGAGCCACGGCGCCATCTTGAAGGTGATTGAAGATCGCCAAACGCAAATGGCGGCGTGGTGTCGCGAGCAACTGCAAGCGATGCTCGAAGGCCGGCATACATTGTTGGCGAACGTTTTGGCGGCGTGGGACAAATCCACGGGGCCGGTGGACATGCGTGTGAGCGCGCTTGGGCGTTGGGTACAGCAAGCTCAGATCGCGCCTAACGATCGCATGGCGATGGAAGCCGCGGGCAAAGCCATCCGTCGACGCACTCGCGACGTGATCGGCGAATGGGCCAATCTGTTAACGGATCGCCAAGCTTTGGGCGAAGGCTTCGGCAAGCACGCGCCAGGCGTGTTTACCGAAGCGCAGCTCGACAGCATCCACAAATGGTGCGTGGATCGCGAACGCTTGCGCCACGAGGCGCACGAACAAGCGCAAGAGCGCAAACAGATGCGCGACACCCACGATCCGAACGATGGCGGAGACGAGCCTGAGGAGCGGATCGAATACGCGCTGGATCCCGAAGACGACGCCTTGCTGTTGCGGATTTTTCAGCGTCAAAAAGGCCAATTGACCAACCAACAAGGCCCCGTGGTTTATGAGCATTTGATGGTCGATGAAGTGCAAGACTTTGCGCCGATCGAATTGGCGGTGCTGCTGGATAGCACCACGCCCGATCGTTCGATCACGTTGGCGGGTGACACGGCCCAGGCGATCTCAGCGGATCATGGATTCTCGAACTGGTCCGAGATGTTGGACGATCTCGGTATCATGCACGACAAGCTCGAGCCTTTGCGCGTGAGTTACCGTTCCACGCGGCAAATCGTGGAAGTGGCTGAACATGTGCTGGGCCACCTGGCGGGTGATAAGCGGCCCGTGGCCCCACGCTCGGGCGCGCCCGTGGAATCGTTTGGCTTCGGCTCACCCGGTGAAGCGAGCGAGTTTTTAAGCCACGCGCTCAAAGGCCTCTTGCGCGAGGATCCTTCGGTGTCTGTGGCCTTGGTGGCGCGCCACCCAGAACAAGCGCGCGTTTACTACGAAGTGCTCAAGCGCGCCGAAGTGCCGCGTTTGCGCTTGGTGGCGAATCAAGATTTTCCGTTCACGCCCGGCATCGATGTGACCGACGTGCGGCAAACCAAGGGCCTCGAGTTCGACGTGGTGGTGTTGCTTGAGGTCAGCGACGAGTCTTACCCCAACAACGACCTTTCGCGCCGCCTGCTTCACGTGGCCATGACCCGCGCCGCCCACCAACTGTGGATCACGATGACGGGCCGCCCGTCGCCGCTTTTGCCCGACGACTTGCAGGGATAGGCTGAACCGTCAGCGCGGCAGGCTCGCGGGCGGGGGCCGCCTTTTGTCAGTTTTGCCAGGCATTTTGGCGGGTTAGCACCGGGGCCGGGAAAGCCCGATGGGGTGCAGCGGCACCGTCAAAAACTTGTTCTTGACGTTCTCCGTATTGAGAGTCACTCTCAATATCAGCCATGATCGTTTGTATCTGCCGTGGTGTCTCTGACCGAAGTGTTCGGCTTGCTGTCATGCAGGGCGCGCGTTCGTTGCCTGACGTAAGCGCCGCTTGTGGAGCGGGCACAGGCTGTGGCGCGTGCCACGAGATGATCGAGCAAATGGCGAACGAAGCTTCGTCTGGCAATAACGCCTCATCGTCGGCCGGTCGTTGCCACAATGTGGCGAGCGCGCTACCGTTCCCGCCACGATGAAGGGTACGCAAGAGGTTATCGACGTTCTGAACGATGTGTTGACTGCTGAGCTCACCGGCATCAACCAGTACTTCCTTCACGGACGTATGTGCGAGAGCTGGGGCTACAAGAAATTGTGGAAGTTCTTGCGCCACGAATCGATCGACGAGATGAAGCACGCCGATCAGATCATCACGCGCATCCTTTATCTCGAAGGCCTGCCCAACGTGCAGCGCCTGGGCAAGATCAACATCGGTGAAACCGTTCCCGAGCAGATCGCTTCTGACAAAGCTTTGGAGATCGACGCCATCGAGCGTTTGAACCGAGGCATCTTGCTGGCGACGCAAAAAGGCGACAACGGCACGCGCGCATTGCTTGAAAGCATTTTGGTGAGCGAGGAGGAACACCTCGACTGGATCGAAGCGCAAGAGAACTTGATCAACCAGCTGGGCCTGGCGAACTACTTGGCGCAACAGATCAACGACGAGTAAGTGGGGTTGGCTGCCTAAACAGGCGACTGGGGTGATGAGGATGCGTGTTGGTTCGCGGGCTTGGCCTGTGTGCGAAAGCCAATGAAGCGATCGAACAGAATCAACGTCACCAGGATCGCAATGGGCAGCGCCATCGAAACATAGCCGTGGCGGACGTATAAGAAGGGGCCCACCACGGCGCCTGCCAGAAACGACAAGAAGATGGCCGTGTGCAGGCGCAACATCCTGAGTTCGGGAAACGTGCGGTAGCGGAACAACGTTCGCAGCAGGCCGTGTGCGTTCGGTTGGCGGCGCACGTGCAGCAACCATTGCGTGGCGCGCACGGTTTCGATGCCCATATCTGTAACGATGCCTGTGAGGTGCGTTGTGCGCACCACGGCGCCCGATAGGTTGGTGACGAGCGCGTTCTGCATGCCCATCGCCATGCACAAGAGTGCTGTTGTAAGCGCGTTGAGCCAGGGGATGCCTTTGGGTTCAGCGATGCCCAACGCAGCGATCACCGCCAAGGTCAGCGTTTCACATTCCAACGTGCCCGAGTAAGGGCTGCGGTCGTGCTTACGTGCGCGCTCCGCCAACGCTGCGGCCAGCAACGCGCCCGCAAAGAAGCTGATGACCAACACCACAGCACGCGTGGCCCCGGCGCGGTCTCCTTGGGCCAGATCATCCCCCACACGCGCAACACTGCCCGTAACGTGTGACGTGTAAGTGCCCACGATGAAGAAGCCGCTGGCGTTTACCGTCCCCGCCACGAATGGCAAAACGTGCGCAAGGACGTTTGATTCAAGCGCGTTGCGGTTTTTTCGCAGGTAGCGGCGCACAGGTAATCACGAGATTACCGCCAAACGCATGGCTTTGCTGCGTTTGTGTGTGCGAAGGCCACCGCGTTTAGGGGGCGCCTTCGATCGAAAGGAACTTCAAGTCGGCGGCTTCAACCGGGCGCACGCGCACGGCCAACGTATCAGCCGCTTCGTGCGTGTTGGCGCGAAACACGCCAAGCAGCGTGTTGGCCGGCAGCACATCGCTTTGGTAGCAAACGAATGTGTAGCGATCGGTTGTGAGGCCAGCCTTCTCGTCAATGTAGAAGCAATAAGTGCAGCCGTTGATCTTTGTGGGACGATTCGCAACCAACAGCGCGTAGGGGAAGCTGGTTGAATCGGTCAACGCAGCCACGGTGGTCACAGCCTTGGCTTCGCCGCCGTTGGGCACGGCCGCCAAACGAATGTTTTGCAGGGAGGCCTCTGGTGCGTTTGTGCAGGCGTTGCGCATGCGGTGCGTGTCGTCTTGCCCCGTGCTTGAACACGCATAACCGGCGTGAAACTCGAAATCCAAGCCTGACGAGCAGTAGCTGCGCCGCCCACCGGCGTCGTTCGAGAAGGGCAACTCCTTGGGCAACATGAGCTTGATGGCCCCGCTCGGGGAGATGGTTCCCAACGGCACGCTTGACCCTGTGGGCGCGGCGGCGCTGGCGGCGCTTGCGCGCACGTTGCTGCCGGCGAAGGCGACCAACTGCCCTTCGGGCAATTTGTTCTCGGCCCAGAACTTGGACTTGTTGGCCACGTAGCCCTCCGGGCCTTCTTGGCGGGCGTCCGAACAGGCGACCATGCCGAGCCAAGGCAGGACGAGCAGGCACAAGCCGCCGAGGCGAAGGGCCGTCGCCCCCAACAAACCATGTGCGCCACCTACAAGGGCTAAAAGGGACATCCGGGTAGCTTCAGCTCTCGGGCGGGTTGGGTCAAGCCGTGTGCGATGTCACAGGCTGTGTTTCGGGGTACAGGGGAATCCCTGGAAAGGGAAAAGCGTGGTTTTTGGTTTGGGCGGCGGGTGGCCCCAGACTGTGCCAGTAGATGCCGGTGCAATTGCGTTTTCATCGTAGGGTTTCTGGGGCCTGTGTCGCCCTGTGTCTTGCCGGGTGTTTTGGAGGGTGCCAGGCCTCTTCACCACCGCCCCGGCCAGCCGCCGAGGCCAGCCCTTCCGTGGCTGCCGTCGTGCCTCCCAGGGGCGGCACCGCGCTGGCCCCCGTGACGTCCCGGGTGAGCGCTGGCCTGGGCATGTCTGGTGCCGCCACGTCGCCCGCAGACATCAAGGTGCCGCCGGGTTTTAAGGTCGAGCGGCTCTACTCGGCGCAACCCGACAAGGATGGCTCATGGATCAGCTTGGCGGTCGACAACAAGGGCCGCCTGATCACCTCGTCGCAACACCACCGGGGCCTGTTTCGCATAACTTTGCCGGCCGGGCCTCAACAGCAAGTGAAGGTGGAGCGCTTGAAGGTGGACGTGGGCCACGCGCATGGCTTGCTATACGCGTTTGACAGCCTCTATGTTGTTTCCGCCGACGACGACAAAGATCGCAACGGCTTATACCGGCTGCGCGACACCAACAACGACGACCAGTTCGATAAGGTTGAATTTCTAAAGCCTTTGCGCGGCCAGGGCGAACACGGCCCGCATGCCGTGGTGTTGGGACCCGATAAAGAATCGTTGTTCATCGTGGGCGGCAACTTCACCAAACTGCCCGCCGATATCAGCACGTTTCGCAGCCCTGCCGTGTGGGGTGATGATCAGTTGTTGCCGCAGATCAAAGATCCAAGCGGCGGCACGCCCAAGCCTTCACCGGGCGGCTGGGTGCTGCGCACAGATCGCGACGGCAAAACGTGGGAGTTGTTTGCCAACGGCCTTCGCAATGCCTACGACATCGCGTTTAACAGCCAAGGCGATCTGCTGACCTATGACTCGGACATGGAATGGGATCTCGGCACGTCGTGGTACCGCCCGCCACGCGTGTGCTTGGTGACCAGTGGCGCTGATTTTGGTTGGCGCATTGGCACGGCCAATTGGCCCGACTGGAACGCCGACAGCTTAAGTTCGATCTTAGACACCGGGCCCGCCTCTCCGACTGGTGTGGTGTTTGGTTATGGCGCGCGCTTTCCCGCACGATACCAAAACGCGATGTTCGCGCTCGATTGGACGTACGGCACGATTCACGCGGTGTTTATGGAGCCTCAAGGCAGCGCGTATGCGGCCAAAGCCGAGCCCTTCGTTGTGGGATCGCCTTTGCCTGTGACGGATGCGGTGGTTCACCCTGATGGCGCGTTTTATTTCATCACGGGTGGTCGCAAGGTGCAGTCGGGCCTTTACCGCATCACTTACGTTGGCACCGATGCAACCGACGCTGTGAAGCCGCAAGATACGTTAACCGCAGCGCAAACGCTGCGCCGTACGCTTGAAGGCTTTCATGGCAAAGTGGATCCGAAAGCCGTTGAGGCCGCGTTGCCTCACTTTGGCAGCCGCGATCGTTTCCTTCGCTCTGCCGCGCGCTTGGCCGTTGAAGCGCAGCCCGTGGTAAAGTGGCGCAAGCGCGTGTTGCAGTTGACCGAGCCGCAGGCCGTTGCCACGGGTATGCTGGCGCTCGCACGTCACGGTGTGTTTGGCGATCAAGCTGTGGCCGTGAACGCGTTGTTGCGGGTCAAGCCCGCGAAGGCCACACCGGATGTGTTGGTTGAGCTGCTGCGCGCCTACGCGCTTATATTTGTGCGTTTGGGCAAACCAACGCCTGCGCAAGCCAAACAAGTGGTGGCACAGCTTGAGCCGCTTTTGCCCAGCCAAGATGATCACGCCAACGTGGAGCTGGCGCGTGTGTTGGCGTATCTGAACGCACCCACCGTGGTGCCCAAAACGGTTGCGTTGATGGCCAGCGCGGCGGTGACGAATACGGCTGGTTTGGCGGAGCTTGCCGAGCGTAATCAATTCTATGGAGCCACCGTCAAAGACATGGTGGCGATGGGCCCGCAAACGCAGCGCATGCTGTTGGCCTCCACTTTGCGCAACGTGCAGGCCGGCTGGACCACGGAGCTGCAGCGACAGTACCTCAAACTGATCGATGCGGCGATGACCAGTTCGCGTGGCGGCAATATGTACTACGGCGCTTGGCAAATGATTCGTGAAGAATTTGTTTCGCACCTATCGCCTGCAGACAAAAAGAAGTTGGCGGCCTTGGTGGAAACGCCATCCAATGACGCCATGACGGCCGAGTTGCCGTCGCCCGTGGGCCCAGGATCTTTGTGGACTGTGTTTTCTGTGTGGGAGCGGCTGGAGTCAGATCCGAAGGCGCTCAAGGGCCGCAACTTTGAAAACGGCCGCCGCATGTTCTCGGCCGCCACGTGCGTGTTGTGCCACCGCGTGGGCAACGAGGGCGGGGCGGTGGGGCCTGATCTGACGGGCCTCGGGGCGCGCTTCTCGGTGCGCGATCTGCTGGATTCGATCATCAACCCCAGTGCCGTGATCTCAGATCAATACCAAGCGGCGATCGTCACCAAGAAGAATGGCGAAACCCTGGGCGGGCGCTTGATCCGCGAGGACGACACGGAGATCGTCTTGATGCCGAATATGTTCAACCCGCAAGCGCTGGTGCCGGTGCCGCGCGCGGATGTTGCCAAGGTTGAACCTTCAACGCAATCACAGATGCCAGGCGGGCTCATCAACAGCCTGAACTGGGATGAACTGCGCGATCTGCTGGCCTTCCTGGTGGCGGGCGGCGACCCGCAGCATCCAAGTTATACCGAACGCCCATAGTGCACGGGCCGAACTTTCGCCTAAAGTACGGCCCATGCCTTCTGAGTCGTTCGATCTGCTGATTCGCGGGGGTGATTGCGCGTTCCCCTGGGGCGTGCAGCGCGCCGATGTGGCCGTCAAGGGCGGGCGCATCGCCGCCGTGGGCACGTTGACAAGCGTCAAAGCCGAACGCGTGATTGAAGCGGCCGGCCTCACCGTGTTGCCCGGCGTGATTGATTCGCAGGTGCACTTTCGAGAGCCCGGGTTTCCACACAAAGAAGATCTGGCTTCAGGCACATTGGCGGCGGCATTTGGTGGCGTCACCTGCGTGTTGGAAATGCCAAACACCAATCCCTCAACCACCACCGCCGCGGCGTTGGCGGACAAGGTGGCGCGCACGCGCGGACGCGTGCATGTGGACATCGGTTTTTTCGTAGGCGCCGCGCCTGAGAGCGCGCCGTTGTTGCGGGAGCTTGAACGGGCCGCGGGCTGCGCCGGCGTCAAAGTGTTTATGGGCAGCTCCACCGGCACCCTGCTGGTGGAAGACGAAGAGCTCTTGCGTTTGGTGTTTCGCAACGGCTCGCGGCGTGTGGCCATTCACGCCGAAGACGAAGCGCGCCTGCGTGAACGCAAGGACGCGTTTGCGAAGGACACCGCGTTGGCCCACCCCGTGTGGCGAGACGAAATGACGGCTTTGTTGGCCACGCAGCGTTGTTTGCGCGTGGCCAAAGAAACAGGGCGGCGCGTTCACGTGTTGCACATCACCACCGCCGAGGAGATGCAAGAGCTCGCACAGCACCGCGCGCTTGCCACGGTTGAAGTCACACCCCAGCACCTGACGTTGGCCGCGCCTGATTGTTACGAGCGCCTCGGCACGTTTGCACAAATGAACCCGCCCATCCGCGAGCAACGCCACCAAGACGCCTTGTGGAAAGCTGTGCAAGAGGGCCTGGTGGATGTGGTGGCTTCCGATCACGCGCCTCACACGCGCGAAGAAAAAGCCAAACCTTACCCGCAGTCACCCTCGGGCATGCCGGGTGTGCAAACGCTGTTGCCGGTCATGTTGAACCACGTTCACGCCGGGCGCTTGTCCCTGCAACGCTTGGTGGATCTTGTGTGCGCAGGTCCTGCGCGTGTTTATGGCATGGCACGCAAGGGGCGTTTGGTGTTGGGCAACGACGCCGACTTCACTTTGGTGGATCTCAAACGCGAGGTGACGTTGACCCACGCGATGATGAAGTCAACGTGCGGCTGGACTCCTTACGACGGCATGCGGGTGGTGGGGTGGCCGGTGAGCACAATCGTGCGCGGCCATGAAGTGATGCGTGAGCAACAACTTCTGGGCGCGCCCGTGGGGCAGCTTGTGGAGTTTGAAGAGACGCAACCGGCTTAGCGTGCGGTTCGCCGCTCTCATTCCACCGGTATGCGGCCCGCAGGCACATACCCGCGCAGCATGACTTTGAGCAAGCCCGGAAACACGGTGAGCGTGATCACCGTGCCGAACAAGATCCCCACGATGACCACGGTGGCCAGCGGCTTTTGAACTTCAGAGCCAGCGGTGCTCGAATAAGCCATCGGTAAAAAGCCCAAGGCCGCCACCGCTGCCGTGGTCAGCACGGCGCGAATCACTTCCGACGTGCCCCGGATGATGGCGTCGTCCAGGCTCAAGCCTTTTTCCAGGCCTTGCCGCACTTCGGTGGCGATCACAACGCCGTTGAGAACCGCGATGCCGCCCAACGCGATGAAGCCCACCGCGGCCGGCAAGCTGAACGGAAAGTCGCGCAACATCAAGCCGATAAGGCCACCCGTGAAAGCGAACGGCACGGTGATGAACACCGCCAAGGCGAAGCGAAGGTTCTGAAACATCATCAGCAGCATGCCGAAGATCACCATGACCGCGGCTGGGACCACGATCGCCAGGCGTTTCTTCGCGCGTTCAAAGTTTTCGAATTGCCCGCCCCAGCCGATCGCGTACCCGCTCTTTAACGGCACGTCAGCCGCCACCGCGGCTTGTGCCTCTGCCACCCAAGACACCAAGTCGCGGCCGCGCAGGTTCACATCCACGCGCACCGTTCGTTTGCGGTCACCGCGCCGCACGGCCGCCACGCCGTCTTCTTCTGACAACGCCACAACTTCGCGTAAAGGGATCGTGACGCCATTGCTGCCTTCGACGAACAGCTCACCCAAAGCCGCCGCAGTGGGCTCTGCCAAGGGCATGTGCACGCGCAAATCGAAGCGCCGTTCCCCTTCGTAGATCGTGCCCACTTCCACGCCTTCACGTGCGCCTTGAATGACGGCGAAAGCATCCGCCACTTTAACGCCATAGCGGGCCATCTGCGCGCGCTCGGCTTTGGCCGTGATCGTCGGCGCGCCTACGATGCGCTCGATGCGCACGTCGCCGGAGCCCGTGATCTTTGCCACGCGTTTGCCCACGACGTTGGCGAGCGCCGAGAGCTCCTCAAGGTCGTTGCCACTGATGTTGATCTGCACATCCGCGCGCGAGCCACTGATAAGTTCATTGGTTTTGTCCTCGATGGGCTGCGACACCGATACGAACGTTCCCGGCACCTGAGACTCGATGCGGTCTTTGAAGAGCACCGAAAGATCGTCAAAATCGTGGGCGCTTTTCCACTCATCTTGGGGCGTGAGGCGAATCAAGATATCGGTGTTGTCGTTGCCCACCGGATCGGTGGCCACCTCCGCGCGACCCGTCATGGCCAACGAACTCACCACTTCAGGGAAGGTGTGCAGCACCTTTTCCACGCGCAGATCCAGATCGCGGGCTTCGTCCAATGAAATGCTGGGCGCCCGGCGAATGGTGACCACGGCGTCGCCTTCAAAGATGCGCGGCACGAAATCGGCCCCTGATTTCGAGAACCGCCATCCTGCCAAGATCAAGGCCAGCGAAACGGCGGCGAGCAAAGGCCAGCGCCAATGCACCACGGGGGCCACAATGTTGCGGTATTGGCGCGACAAATATCCAACCCAGCGTGGCCCGTGGCCTTTCGGCACCGGCACCATCAACGCCAAGATTGCAGGGAAGAAGAACACTGAATAGATCAGCGCCCCCAACAAGGCTGACGCCATCGTCAGCGCCATTGGCCTAAACATCTTGCCTTCGACGCCCTGCAAACCCAGCAGCGGGATGTAAACCAGCATGATGATCGCCACGGCGAACGCCACGGGCCGTGCCACGCGGCCGGCGATACTGGCGTATTCGCCATTGCGCGCTTCACCGAGCAGGGTGCGACCCGCCGCGCCCGCCACCACGGCTTCGAGCATGACGATGGGCCCGTCCACAAGAAACCCGAAATCGATCGCCCCCAACGACATCAGATCGCCTGTGACATTGAACACGTGCATGCCCAAGATCGCCACCGACATCGAAGCCGGAATGCCCAACACCACGGCCAAGGCGCCGCGCACTGTGCCCAAGAACAACGTGAGCACCAAAGCCACGATCAAAACGCCTTCGGTGAGGTTGTGCAAAACGGTTGAGATGGTGCGGCCCACGAAATCGGCGCGGTCGTAAACCACTTCGATCTTCACGCCCGCGGGAAGCTCTTTGCGCACCTCTTCGACCTTTTCAGCCACCGCGCGCACCACGTCGCGGCTGTTTGAGCCCAGCAACATCAGCACCGTGCCCGTGACCGCTTCCCCTTGGCCGTTGTAAGTGATCACGCCATAGCGCAGGGCCGCGCCCACTTTCACGTGCCCTAAATGTCGAACCAGAATCGGCGGGCCATCCGCTTCGGCGCGCACCACCACGTCGCCAATTTCCTGTTCGTTGGAAAGCAGGCCCTGTCCACGGATGGTGTAGGACTCGCTTTTGCGTTCGATGTAACCACCGCCTACGTTCAGGTTGGCACCGGAGAGGGCTTCAACCACTTTCTCCAGGGTCAGCTGATAGGACTTGAGGCGCGCGGGGTCGATGACCACTTGGTATTCTTTGAGTTCGCCGCCTTGCGTGTTCACTTCGATCACGCCTGGCACGCCCCGCAACTTCGGAACGATTTCCCAATCGAGCAGCGTGCGCAACTGCATGGGCGAGTGGTAATCAGACCGAACGACGAACTGATAGATTTCGCCTAATCCCGTGCTCACAGGCGCTAGCTCGGGGGTTTCCGCGGTGGGAGGCAGATCGCCGGCCAAACCACGCAGCCGTTCAAGAACCAATTGGCGCGCGAACCATACATCCACGCTGTCCTCGAAGATCACAGTGACCGCGGACAGGCCCGAGCGCGACACGCTGCGGATCTCAACGTTTCTGGGCACGCCATTGAGGCCGTTTTCGATCGGCACTGTGACGGTGCGTTCCACTTCCACGGGCGATAGGCCTGGCGCTTTCGTTAGCACCGAGACCTGCACCGTGGAAACGTCGGGCAAAGCATCAATCGGCAGCGTGGCTGCGGCCCAACCGCCAGCGATCAACAAAATCAGGAACAGCGCCAGCACCGCACCGCGGGCGCGTATTGAAAATTGAACCAAAGAAGCAAGCATGAGGGGCTCAGCGAAACAATTCGCTCTTAAGCGCGAACACGCCTTCGACCACAACCTGCTGGCCTTCGGTGAGGCCCGACACAACCTCTTGCTGTTCGCCGTCTGACATTCCCAGCTGCACGACTGTGGGCATTACCTTGGTGGTGGTGTGAGCCACGAACACAGTGGGCGCGCCATCCACATATGTGATGGCATCGAAGGGCACCAAGAGCGACTTCCGGGTGGGTGTGGCGGTGTGGATCAAAGCCGCCACCGATTGGCCCGGCCGCAACAGGCGGTTGCGGTTGTCCACTTGCACGCGCACTGTGCCGCTGCGGGTGGTCATATCCAAGATCTCGCTGACATGCGCCACTTTGCCTTTGATGATCTTTTTCACATCCGCCATCGGCGTGACTTCAACGTAATCACCCACCCGTACCGCCCCGATCGATCGTTCGAACACCGACAGGTCGATCCACAGGTCGTCGAGGTTCGCCACACGGAACGCGACGAGGTTTGCCTCCACTGATTGCCCGACGGAGATGTGGCTTTCAACCACGGTGCCGTTGAGAGGCGAACGTAATGTGTATGTGCCAAAGCCCCCGGCACTGGCGCCGCCCAGCGCCACCACCCGTTGCCGTGCCGCTTCGAGCGACGCTTCATGGGAAGCCAATGTGGCGTTGGCCACCTCTGCCTCGCGTGCGGTTGTGAGGCCCTGCTTCAACAGCGCGTTTTCGCGTTCGGCATTGGCGTGCGCCGCTTGTTTGTGCGCCACCGTGGCCGATAAATCGGCTTGAGCTTGCCCTAACGTGGCGCTTTCAATCTCTGCCAACGCCTCGCCGGCTTTAACCACATCGCCTGGCAACCGCAGCACACGTCGCACGAACCCTTGAATGCGCGCGCCCACGGCGGCCACCTGGCGGGGGTTAAAGTCCACGGCCCCCACCACCTTCACCACGGGCGTCAGTGGGGCCTGCTTCACGGGTGCCAGCTTGATGCCCGCGCGTTGAGCGAAGGCCTCGGAAAACACGACGGCTTTGCCTTCGATGCGCGGCACGTCGCGGCCAGTGTCGGCCACGGGCCCTTCGCTAGTGGGGGAGCCCGATGGCCGCGCGAACCCCCATAAGCAAACGAGTGTCAGCACGCTCGCGCCCCCGACGATGGCCCATACCTTTCGCGAACGTGACTTCATGGTGACACCACCGGTTTTGTGGTCGAGGCCTGTGGTTAATGCGCCGCTGTGTGCTCCGGCGTTGCCGTTGCTTACTTGTTCGCCTGTGATCATGGCTGTGGTGTCTTTCCCGTCAAAGCAACAAAATCTGCAAGCAAGTTCCACTCGCGCAGGACGAGCAGCAACGCGCTGGCGTTCATAAGGGCAAGGTCGCGGCGCGCAGACAGGATGAACAAAAGATCACCTTTGCCTGCGCGATGAAGGGCGATTGAGGCGTCGAGCGCCGCTTGGGCTGCGGGTTCACCGTTTTGTTGGATGTCGTGCAGCGCCTTTTGCACCTCGGTGTGCTCTTCAGCAATGCCGCGCAAAGTGGCGTACGTGCGCACTTCGTTGACTTGCCGTTCGGCCAGGGCGCGGTTCTGTTGGGCCGTCGCTTGTGCTTGTTCACCTTGGTTGCGTCGCAACGCTGGGAACGTCCACGATAGACCGCCACCGATGAGGGCGTCGCCCATCTCGCCCCGGCCTGCCGACAAGATAAAGTTCACGGGCGCGTGTGCCTCCACGGCTTGGCGGCGCCTGACTGCGTGAAAGTAATCAGCCTCTTGCGCGGCCGCGAGCACCGCCGGTGACTTTGCCGCCAGCTCGGCGGCGGTGGCTTCAACATCGGCCCACACTTGGGAGGGAGGGCTTTGTAGGGCGCCGGTCGGATCAGGCAAACGCGGAACGCCTAGAAGCGTTGCCAGTTCCGTCAACGCCCGGGTGAGGTCGGCCCGCACTTCCTCAAGCGCCACCGTGTTGCGCACCACTTCCACCGCGGCCAACTTGGCCTCCCGCACAGTGGCGTCACCGTGCTCGAATCGGCCCTCGTAATAAGAGGCTTCATCTTTGGCCGCCCGCACGAGCGCGGAGAGGAAACGCGCCCGCTCCATCGCGACCATGATCGCCCCATAGGTGGCAAGGGCCTTTCCTTCGGCAATGGCGACGCTGGCTTGCAAGCCGGTGCGCTGCCAAGACGTGAGCGCTTCAGACTCAGACACGCGCCGGCCGCGTTGCCCCGACAGATCCAGAGGCAGCCACAAGTTCGCTTGCAAATTGAGACCCGCGCCTCCCGAAGACCGCCGGTCAGCAAAGACTTCAAGGTAAGGGTTGCCGAGCTGAATCAACCGCGCCCCTACCATGGTGGCCTCGGCGACGCGCAGGGCGCCTTGCTGGCTAACAACGTCGGGCGCGCGTTTACGTGCTGTTTCGAGCACCCACGACAAAGGAGGAAACTCCTGGGGCGCGGGCTGTGGCGGCAGCGGCGCGGCGACGGCAAGTTTGCCACCAATGACGAGCATTGGTAACAAAGCCGTGAAATGGCGCGGGATGATGGTGCAGTGGTTCATCAACAATGGTTGGATGTTGGAAGGAGCAGCCCGTTGCCACGGGGCCTGCCCTGGAAACATTGCCGCTGCTGTTATCGGGCCCGTTAACCCTTTACCAGCCACACGGGGCAAGGACAACCTTGCGGTCGTGTTTGGATGCTGGTCGCGGAAGACCATGTTTCTTATTTGAAAACCTCAGGCGGCTGGCATGTAACGGAGTTGGCTGGGGGGCCTTCCGGGCCAGGGGACCACGAATCGCTATCGCATTGCAGTTGCAATTGCGGCCGCGGCGCCTACCATCGTGTGATGGTTGTCAAAGACGCCCTGGCGCTCAAGTCGTTGTTCCACTCGTTGGGTCTGCGCAGCACCGGCGCACGCATCGCCGTGTACCGCACGTTGGCCCAGGCTGAACGACCGCTGACGCACGCCGAGGTTTCAGCGCAGCTGCAGGAGTCCGGCTTTGACCACGCCACGATTTTCCGAAACCTGAACGACTTGGCCAACGTGGGCGTTGTGGCTCGAACGGATCTAGGCGATCACATGTGGCGGTTCGAGTTGCGGGGCGATGGCGTGAAATCACACCGTGAACAGCACCCGCACTTTCTTTGTACCGATTGCGGGTCGGTCACGTGTTTGGCTGAGGGGGCCGTCTCGCTGCGCAAAGTGCGCGGCTCGCCCAAAGCGCTGGCCACCAATAACGTGGTCGTGCAGGTGCAGGGGCTGTGCGACGACTGTAGGCCGTAGCGACGTGGCTTCACCGTGACGCGTGGTGTGGCTTACTTCAAGACGACTGCACTTTGCGCAAAGGTGGCGGCCCCTTCTGCACAAGCTCAGGCGGCATGCCAGGCAAGGTGACGCGCCTGCGGCGTCGGCCCCCGGTGTCGTCGTTGCGCGCTTTTTTGGGCGGGCGCTTTTTGCGGCGCGGGGGCAAGTACACGCGCACCTTGCCGTTGCCCATGTAACCTTCTGTTGCGGCGGGCCCCACGGCTTTCGGCGGCAAGGGGCCGTCATCGAATTCGTCGCTGTCGTCGCTGCCGTCGATGCGTAAGGCGTCGGGGCTCATCGAAGCTTCTACCCCGGCGGCTCCCTCATCGAGATCTTCATCGAGCTCCAGAAGCTCTTCTTCGAGGGGCACCTCTTCGACCAGTAGGGTTTCCGCCATCGTGCGCAGGGCTTTTCCGTATTCGGCATCACGGCTGAGAATCAACGGAGAGCGATCGTTTACGGAGTCGGCAATCTCTTTCGAATCTTTGAGCCACCCAACAATGGGCACGGAGATGCCCAAGTAGTCGCGAATCATCTTCGATACAGCGTGGAAGATGCCGTTTTGGTTGGGGCTCGTCACTTGGTTGCCCACCAACTGGGCACCGAAATTTTCCAGCACCTTGCCGATGCGTTCTGCGTAACCAGGATTCGTGTGGCGAATGCGCGTCAACAAATCGATGACCTTTTCGCCCTCGGCGCTGCCTTCCACCTCTTGCAGCAGTTTGCGTTCGCGATCGTTTTGGGCGTGGTGTTGCAGCGTGCGCACCACAGCGCCCTTCAAGAATGAATACGCGTCGTGGATGGCGGTCACTTGCGGCGTGGTGACCACCAGGCGCTGCGCGCCAAGCTCAAAGAAATCGAGCGTGTTGTATCCCACGCCCGCGCCGCAATCGATGATCACCACGTCGGCGTCCAGGCCGCGCAGCTTCCGAATGATCTTGCCTTTTTGGCCGTGCGTGATGTTCGCCGCGCCGACCACGGCGCCTGTGCCAGCCAGCAAACTTAGGCCCGGAATCTTTGTGGGGGTGAGGCCTGTGCGTGCGTCGTCCACGGTGCGCGACAGCAACGCTTCGATGCCCGGCAGTGGGCGATCAATGCCCAGCAATAGATGTTGGTTGGCCGCCCCCAAATCCAAATCGGCAAGCACGGTTTTGTGTCCCAGCTGCGCCATGGCCACGGCCATGTTGCACGACACGATGCTTTTGCCGACGCCGCCCTTTCCACCGCCAACGCTGATGATGCGCGTTCTTTTTTGTATTTGGGTGCTCAAGCGCTGCTCCGGCTTGGGGATCGGAGGAATGCAAGCTTCGCTTGAGTTTTTTAGGGCTGTGGGCGTCAATTGCTTGGCGGCCCAGGCGCATCGAGGTGCCGTGGCGCTAGGCCATGGCTTTGAGCGCTTCGGAATCCGCCAAGATCACGCGGCGCCCCTCCGTCTCGATTAGGCCCTTGCGCTTGAACTGAGACAACGTGAGCGACACGGTTTCGCGCGTGGAACCGATGAGGTTTGCCATCTCCTGATGCGTGATCTTTACCGTCAACGATAGACCCCGCTTGCCTGGCACGCCGTGCTCTTCGCCCAAGCGCAGGAGCAGTTCGGCCAGCTTGGCGCCCACATCTTTGAAAATGAGCTGTTCGACTTTGGCTTCCAGTTCGCGCTGGCGGTTCATCAAAGCCATGGTCAGGCGGCGGGTGAAATCAGGCGCTTCTTGCATCAAACGCTCGAATTCTTCGCGCACAACCTCGACCGTTTGGGTGGCTTCCATGGCTTCCACCATCTCCTCGCGCGGGCTGCCGTCCAACACACAGGCCTCGCCAAAGAAGTCGCCAGCGGTGCGGTACGCCAGCGTGAGCTCCTTCCCATCGCGGGTTACCTTCGAGACTTTCACGCGGCCTGACAGCAAAAAGTGAACGCCGAACGATCGATCACCGGGCAGATAAACCACCTGCCGGGCCCGATAGGTTTCGCCGCGGCTGGTGGTGGCGAGGCGTTCGAAGGACTCGGTGGTGAGGCCGCTGAGCAGAGTCGCTTTCCGCAACAATCCCAATACCTTTTTCTGATCCGCGCTCAGCATGACATTTCCATACACCGACGCTGACCCGGACACAATGGCTTTGTGAGGTGTCATACAAAAGGGCGGGGGCGCCAGAGCAGGGCTAACCCTGCGAGCACACACACGCACGCCCCGGCCACCGCCGCCGTTTGCCCTGGCCCCGAAAGCCGTTCAAAGGCTTCATCTTGGCCTGTCGCCGCCAACAGCGTGAGGATGCCGTTGTTTAAGGCATGAACAAGCATCGACGGCCACAGGGAGCCTGAGCGCCACGCCAAAAGCGCCAACAGGATGCCCAGCGTGGCGGTGGGCAGCAGGCGATCCGCACTGAAATGAAAGATGCCGAACAGCAAGCTCACCGTGACGATGGCGAGCGCTGGTGGAAATCGGTTCAAAAGCGCGCGCAGAAGCAGACCCCGAAACAGCGCCTCCTCGCACACGGCGGGAGTCAAAGCGAACAAGAACAGCGCCAGCGGCGGCGACAGTGAATTCAGCATTGTTCGCAGGGACGTCGTCACTTCGGGGCCTGGTGGCGCCACCCATTGCGTGAGCAGTCCCACGATTAGCCAGCCTCCGGCACCAAGCAGAACCGCCGCAAGCCAATATCGTTTCAAAGGCCGTTCGTAGCCCAACGTTTGGGCAGGGGGCAAGCGTCGCAGCCACACGTAAAGGCCAGCGAACGCGAACATGCCGCCCCACTGCGAAACCAACGTGCCGAGCAGCAGGTGCTTTTGTGCAAGCGGTGCGAAGATCCAAAACACAACCACGGCCAAAGAGAAGGCAACCGCGGCGTCACCCGCGCCCAACGCCTCGCCGGCCGGGCCTTTGAGTAGCCAGCTGCGTTTTGTGCCCTCGCGGGTGGCGATGGCCAGCAGACGTTCGGAATCAAACAAGCGCGCGGCGATGGCCAGGGCCAACGCGGTGACAGCCGCAGTGGAAATGAAAAAACACACGGCTGGCAAAAGACGAGCTTCGCCCAAGATCAAATCGCGTGTGAGCAGCGTGATGTTCAAACCAGGAACGAAGGCCCAGCCGATGGTCAGCGGGAACTCGCCCAAGCTGGCGGCCACGGCTGGCCCGAAGAACGCAAAGTAGATCGGCGTGAGGAAATTTTGTGCCTCCTTGAAACTTTTCGCCGCGGTGGCCGCCATCAACATGACAGCACCGAACATGATAGCGCCTGGTACCAACACCAAGGCAGCGGCCCCGAGACGCGCCCACGGCAAAGGCAGCGAAGACACATCCGCGCTGCGGGCCAATTGCACGAACGTAAGCGACAGCGATGCCAAATTAAGCAGGCCCGTGAGCAAAGCCAACGTGGCCACAGAAAGCACTTTGCCGGCCAGCAGATCCACACGTTTGATTGGCATGACCAACGTGGTTTCCAAGGTGCCACGCTCACGCTCGCCCGCTGTGCAATCGATCGCCGGATAAAACGCGCCCAAGATCACCATCAACACCACGAGCAACGGCACCACCTTTGAAAGCAAGTACCCGCCGCGTGATACGGCCGTGCCGATGTCTTGCTCGCTGACCTTGTATTGATGTTCGCTGCCAGGCACCAGCCGCTCTCGCAAGTATTCGCCCACGCGGGTTTGCGCGCGCAGCGACTCTTCGCGGCTGCCGTCGAACACCAACCGCAGCGGTTGCGGTGGTGCTGTACGTCCCGTGTGCTGCTCAACGAACAGATCAATTTTGCGCGTGGCCACATCGGTGTGGTTGGCGTCCGCACGGTAGTTCAGTTTCAGCGCGGCCTTGGCTGTGGGCGATTGCAGTTCAGTGCTGGCGGCTGAGCCGGGTGTGGCGCCCACATTGATCGGCCGCTCTTCGTAGCGGCTCTCGCGATCGACAATCACTTGCCCCACCACCAGCGAGAGCAAGGGATATACCACCACCGGAAACAGCACCATCACCGCCAAGGTGCGGCGATCGCGCAAGGTCTCTTTGAGTTCCTTGGCGTAGACCAACAGGATGTGTTGCAGGCGTCGCTTCACACGGTCTCCGGGGCCGCCGGCTTTCGGGTGACCACCGCCAAGAACGCTTGCTCCAAGCTGCTGGCACCCGTGGCCGCCCTGAGCTGCGTGGGCGTGCCTTCTTCGACGATGCGGCCTTGGTGCACAAACCCCACGCGATCGCAGATAAGTTCGGCTTCGGCCAAGTAGTGCGTTGAGATCACGATGCCTTTGCCACGTTGGCGCTCGGCCATGACGAACGCGCGCAGCCCCAGGCTTGCGAATACATCAAGGCCCGAGGTGGGTTCATCCAGAATCAACACGGGCGGATCGTGAAACACGGCGCGCGCCAAAGACACGCGCTGCTTTTGCCCCGTGGATAACGTTTCGGCCCGGCGATCAAGAAACGAAGCCATGTCTAACTGTTCAGTCAAAGCCGTGGTTCGTGCGGAAATCGCATCGTGGCTCATGCCATACACGCGGCCGGTGTAGGTCAAGATCTCGCGTGGGCGCAGGCGCGCATAAAGCCCGGCGCCACCGCTTAAGAAGCCCAGCTTCTGCTTGGCGCGATCGGGATCCGCGCTCACATTGACGCCATCAACCGTCACCACGCCCGCCGTGGGCAACAACAAACCCGCCAGCACCCGCATGGTGGTGGTTTTGCCGGCGCCGTTGGGGCCGAGCAGGCCATAGATTTCGCCAGCGGCCACGGTGAACGACAACCCTGCCACAGCGATCACGTCACCGAATCGCTTCTGCAAGTCGTCGCACAAAATGGCAGGAGACACCACTGTTGGATCTTGGCCTAAAGGTGCTGCAAACACAAAGGGCCACGCGGATTTGTGTTCCCGTGGCCCCTTTGGCGAAGCAAGCGCGGCCGCTTCGCGATGTGTGTGGTGATTAGCCGATGGCGTCTTTGGCAGCCTTGACGGGGCGAGCCTTGATCACCTTGCGTGCGGGCTTCGCCTTGAACACGGCAGGTTCGCCGGTGAAAGGGTTCACGCCTTTGCGAGCTTTGGTGGCGGGCTTCTTTTGCACCAGCATGCGAACCAGGCCAGGAACAACAAACAAACCGTTCTTCTTGAGCTCTTGCAGGCCCACGCTCCCGAGCGTCTCAAGAATGCCTTTGACATCTTTGCGGGCGAGTTCAGTTTTGTCGGCGATCGATTGAATCAAAGCGGACTTAGAAAGCGGACCTTTTGTCGTAGCGGCCATCGTGGCTCCTTTGCAGCGGGAAAAGACGGAAAAATCGAGGCCACTTTACTTGATTCCCACGCCACGGAAGCAAAAAAACACGGTGTTTCGGCGCTATTTACCGCAAATTCTCGACAAAACCGGGTAAGCCTTTTCCCTTCATGAGTGAGATTCGCTTTGCAAAGGGTCAGCTCATGGCCAGTTTTTGCCGTATTTATTCAAGGTTCGGGGGTGGCGCTCACGATTGCGGCAAGGGTTGTCACAAGGTCAGCGTCGTTCGCAGGCAGCGTCACATCTTTGTGCAACGACCATGTTTCCGTGTGCTGCGCCACTTGGCCGGGTGCCAACGTTTGTAGGGGCGACAACGTCTCAAGCTCCAGAATACCTGCGTCTGTGTACGACTCAAAGTTGCAACCACCATCGGGATAGGTCGCGTCTGCATCGAACGTGAACCGCTTGCAAAACAGCGTGCCGTTCAAGTGATAGGCCGCCCATGTCACAGGCAATCGGGCGCCGATTTTTGCGGGACCCGCGGCGTGTGGATCTTGGGCAATGCGGATCGTGTTTTCGCCGAACGTGAAGCGCTTGTCGTTAAACCGGAAGTACGGCCACAAAATGAGTGACATTTGCGGCGCGAAATCAGCGGGGCTGCGGCCATCGTCGCCGGGGTGAGGCGCGTAGGGTGGCAAGGGAATGATCCCCGTTCCGCCCGTGGTAAACACCGTGAGCGCCCAGGGGGCCAGCTTGAACGTGTGGCTTCCAGCATTGGCGATCGTGTGCTCGATCCGAACGCCGCTGCCCGAGGCATCAAGCGAGACGCGCATCGCGTACGACAAACCCGATTTCGGATCCACAGCGCTGCGGACCCAGGCGCCGCCGTCATCGGTGCCAAAAACCGCGGCGTGGTTGTCGGCAAAATACGTGTACGCAGGATCTTCGGGCGATGCCCACAACCGGTGCCCCCCGCGCATCGCCCACCCAGGTTCCCCCGAGGTGCCCATTTGCGCGGGGATTTCCTTAAGCAGGTTGGGACCACCTACAAAGGCGTAACGGAGAATGCGTGGACCCACTTCCAAGGTGATCACCAGTTCCACTTCGCCATTGCTAATGTGCAGCGCGCGCGACCAACCCTTGTATGGTGCAACTTCGATCTTCACGGCGTCTCCTTCTTACAGCGACACAATCTTGGCGGCGTGTTCTTTGCGTGAGGCGCGTGTGGCGTTGCGTGTGTCCACCACCAACTGTGCGTTCTGCACCAGCTTGACGTAATCCACGGCGCGGTGATCGGTGGTGATCAACACGCAATCGAATTTGCCGGCGTCCTCCACCTCGGCCTTCGGCACGTCGGCGGCCAAAGCGCCGTGGGTCGCGTGAGGCGTCAGGGCGGGCACGTGCGGATCAAGGTAAGACACCTCGGCACCGCGGCGGCGCAAAAGTTCGATGATGTCGATCGCCGGTGACTCTCGCACGTCGTCGATGTCGCGCTTGTAGGTGACACCTGCCACAAGCACCTTCGCGCCACGCATGGCTTTGCCGCGATCGTTGAGCGCGTCGGCCACCCGCGTGACCACAAACGCTGGCATGCCCGAATTGATGTTGTCAGCCAGCTCGATAAAACGGGCCTGGTATTTGAGTGTTTTGAGCTTCCACGACAAATACAGCGGATCGATCGGGATGCAGTGCCCGCCCAGGCCCGGGCCCGGGAAAAACGGCATAAACCCAAATGGCTTGGTGGAGGCGGCTTCGATGACCTCCCAGGTGTTGAGGCCCAGGTGTTGGCACATGATGGCCACTTCATTGACGAGGCCAATGTTGACGGCGCGGAAGGTGTTTTCCAGCAGCTTCACCATCTCGGCCGTGTCGGTGTTGGATACGGGCACCAACGTGTCGATGAAGTGGCTGTAAAGCGCCACCGCCATCTTGAGCCCTTCCTCGCTGTCAGCGCCGATGACCTTGGGTGTGTTCTTGGTGTGGTATTTCGCGTTGCCCGGATCCACGCGTTCGGGCGAAAACGCCAAGAAGAAATCTTTGCCTGCTTGCAACCCGTTGGCTGAAAGTTTGGGCAACAGCAATTCGCGCGTGAAGCCAGGAAACGTGGTGCTTTCGAGCACGATCAGCTGTTGCGGCCGCATGCGTGCCGCGATCATGTCGGCCGCGTCCAGGATGAATGAGTTGTCGGGATCTTTTGTCTTGTTGAGCGGCGTGGGCACGCAAATAATGATCGCGTCGGCCTGGCTGAGCACATCGGCGTCACTGCTGGCCCGCAGCTTTCCTTCTTTGACCAAAGGCGCGAGCGCCGCGCTGGGCACGTCACCGATATACGATTCGCCACGGTTGATGGCGTCGACTTTGCCTTGCGACTTATCGTACGCAATGGTTCGAAGACCAGATTTGGCCACTTCGACGGCCAAGGGCAGTCCAACGTACCCTGCACCCACCACCACCACAGACGCTTGTTTGCCTGAAATTCGCTCTAGAAGGTTACCCATATCGCGCCCGCACCATACCAAGCTTCGAGCGGCTTGATAAGCGAGCAAAGGGACCTTTGAAGTCCGGCCAGCGCGGCGTTAGGGCGAGATCGTGACGCCGACGATAAAATCGGCGGGATCGGCCAACACAGCGGCCTCGACCGCGCCCGGGGCGTCGTCCATCATCTGCAATCCCACCACTTTGGCAACGCCACGCCGACGCATGCGATCAGGGATTGCCCAATCCACGCAGTGACCGCGGCCGGCAACAATGGCGATGCGGCGGCCGGGTGTCGCCTTTTGCCAGGTGGTGGCCGTGTCGGCCATGGTTTCGTCCCGAGCCACCTGTGCTGCATAAAAGCGTTCGAGCATCTCGTCATTGAGGATGCCGTGGCCCTCTTCGATCTGCGGTCTGAACCAGGCCCGGTGGGCCTCACTCGTCAATACCAGGTCAGGCAGCAGTGCTTGCTCTTGCGGCGTGAGCATTGGCAATCCAACGGCCGCGATGCGCTTGACCAGCTCACGCTCCAAATTCATTGCGCGCATGGGATGGGCGTGGGCAAGTCCGTGCGCCACCAGCGGTTGGTATAGATCCCAGGGAAAGCCCCACCGGGCATCGTATTGGCTGTTGGTGCGGAACGTGCCCTCAGCAATGCGACCGCTTTGCAGGTCATCGAAGGCGAACTGATAAGGTCGCTCGAACATCTCGAACCCCACGCCCAACGCCGGATCTTGTGTGCTGCCCGCGGCGCGGAGGCGATCGATCAGCAACAACTGCAGCGAATGCACAGCGTAGCTATCGTGGGTCTCACCCAAACAAACGGCGTCAGCCGCGCGCAGCGCCGCCAACATGGCTTCGGGCGACACCGCGGCGCCGTCGCCCCGGCCTGCCAACACACGGATCCCGAGCTTGGGTGGCGCCGCGTAACCAGGCGATGCTGAAAGCGTGGGCGCGGGTGGTCCAGTTAATGTGGGTGCGCCATTCGAGTCGGCACCCGCATCGGGGCCGCTCATCCCCAACATGGTGCCGTCGCCGTCACAGGCGGCCAGCGCAAACAACAACAGCCACGCCGATATCCTTGGCATGGTGTCATCATGGCCGAAAGCGTGCGCGGCTCCAAGCCGGCGGCGGCAGTTACTTGTATTTCACGCCGCAGCCATAGGGCGGCGCTTCCTTTACTTTCACGGGTTTGCCCGCCAGGGCCGCGCTCAACGCCGCTTCCACGTAGTTTTCGGCTTTGGCCAAATCCTCTTGCTCCGTAGAGGCGACACTGTCGATCGCGCCGGCATAAATGACCTTGCCCGCAGGATCGATCACGAACATGTGCGGTGTGGCCGACGCGCCGTAAAGCCTGCCCAAGGTGCCGGCTTCGTCCACGAAGATCGCGGTTGAAGCGGTGCCCTTGGCCTGCGCTGTTTTGCTGGTGGCGGCAGCATCTTCAAAGCCTTCTTTGCCTTTGGCACCCGAATTGATCGACAGCCACACCACGCCCTTGCCGGTCCACTTCTTTTGCAAGGTCTGCATGTTCTTGGAGCCGTAGTGCTTCTGCACAAACGGGCAACCGTGGTTGAACCATTCAAGCACCACGTACTTGCCTTTGAAGTCCGCCAGCTTGTGCGTTTTGCCCGTGATGTCTGTGGCGCTGAACGCCGGTGCGGTTGTGCCCACGCGCGCACCCGCGGCGAATACCTGTGCGCTGCCGAGCATGAGCGCGCCCACGGCCAATGCAGAAAAGATCGAAGTAAACGTGTATTTCATCGCGGCTCCTAGCGTGTAACGTCGGCAAGCGCGTCGAGCACAATGCCCTTCGTGAGAACCGACGGCAGTGTGGCTGGTTGGCGCCCGGCCCCCCCGGGGTAAAACAGGTAAAGCGGCACGCCCGCGCGGCCGTGTGCCTCAAGGGCTTGCGCGATCACTTCATCGCGGTTCGTCCAATCGGCTTTCAGCGGCACCACTTTGTGCTTGGCGAAAGCGTCTTGAATCTCGGGCGTGGAGAACACCAACACCTCATTGGCTTTGCATGAAATGCACCATGCGGCCGTAAAATTCACGAAAACAGCTTGGCCTTTGGCTTGAAGCTCTTCGACGCGCGCAGGGCTCCACGGCTGCCAAAACTTTTCCATGGAAGCTTCGCGGTTGGATGAAGCGGCCACGGGCGTTTGTGCCGCGCCCACGGCCAACCAAACGGCGGCGCCGGCGCTGGCCAAGGCCAGCAGCACCGCGAGGCCAGGCCTGCCGCTGCTGCGCTGAAAGGCGCCATAGATCCACGCGGCCATCGACACGACCAACAACGCGCCCAACAATTCAAACACGGCCAATGGGCCGGTCAATTGATTGAACACGGCCAACAACCACACCACGGTGGCCAAGATCGGAAACGCTAAGAACTGGCGCAAGATCTCCATCCACTTGCCGGGCCGGGGCAAGCGCTTTAACACCGAAGGTGCATGGCTTAACCAGACGTAGGGAAAGGACATCCCGGCAGCAAGGGCTGTGAACACAGCCAGCGATTCGAAGGCGGGGCGGGTGAGGGCAAAACCAAGCGCGGTGCCCATAAACGGCGCTGTGCACGGCGTGGCCACCACGGTGGCCAAGATGCCGGTGTTAAACGATCCCATATAACCGCCGCGCGTGGAACCACCCACCTGCGTGAGTGACAGCCCCACTTCAAACACGCCCAACAAATTCAAACCAACCAAAACCATCAGCCCGCACAGCAGCGCCACGAACACGGGTGATTGCAGCTGAAAGCCCCAACCCAATCGGCTGCTGCCGGCGCGCACGATCACAAGCACCAAAGCCAGCGCCCAAAACGACGCAAAGACACCCGCGGTGTATGCCCAGCCGTGCAGACGCGCCATACGCGGCTCGTGTGCATGTGACACGAAGCCCAAGATTTTAAGCGACAGCACGGGAAACACGCACGGCATCAAGTTCAGCAAAATGCCGCCTAAAAATGCCAAACCGAGCGCCAACCATAGCGTGGTCGGTGGCTCTGTGGGGGCCGCGTCTTTGGTCACAACTGGCGGTGCCGTGGCCGCTGCGGGTGCGGCTTGCACGCTTGATACAAAGGCGAAAGCTTGTGCCGGAGACGTTTCGGTGATCACAAGGCCCGCCAAGTCAGAGACGGCTGTGGCAGGGTCGTTCTTTTCGGCCAGCACACGCAGCGTGCCTTCAGTCTCCTCAAAAACTTGTGGCACGGCGTTCGCCACCACCAAGGTTGTTTCAGGCACCAGCGCCACCTTGGTGCCCATCGGCACTCCCTCGGGGCGCGCGAACTCCACAGCCACGTGCGTGCCTTGATCAAGCACGCGCACGTTTGAGATAGCCTTAGGCGCAACCACGGTTGCGTCTTGGAACAACGTCACCGTTTCCGCAGGCACGCTGCCGCCCGGTTGTAGCGGCAGCGACAGGGTTAACTCCGCTTCCCCAGGAATGCAGTCTTCACGACACGTTAGAAAGCGTACGTCGCCTTTAACATCGATCGACTTGGCGTCTTTGAGTTCAGGCGGAAGCGGGTTGGGTGCGGTGAGCGTGGCCCGCAAAAGCGCGCTGTTCTCGTACCCGTAATTCATCAAGGGGCCCGAGGCGATGCGTTTGGGCGTGGGCCACACAAGGTCGCTCACTTGGAACCCGGCAGGCAGCGTCCAAATCACCTTGGGCGCTTGCCCGGAATCACCGGGGTTCTTCCAGTAGATGTGCCACTCGGGTTCAAGCTTGAATTTGACGCCCAACTGCACGCTGCCACCCGCCGCCACGTGCGTGCTGTTGGTGACCAGTTCCACTTGGGCGTGCTTGTTCAGCGGCGGCTTCGCGTGCGCTTGACCGCTGGCGGCGGCCCAACCCAGCAGAACTAAGGTCAAAGCCAGGCGCAATGTGGATGGGTGTAAGTTTGCGGCTCGGGTCATAGCGGCTTCTGCAAGATTACATACAAAGGCCCGCTGCTGCCGCTTTCTTCCTTCGTGTGGACGGCGGCGCGTCGGCTAGCTTTACCCGGTTTTGACCCGGAGGCACGAGGGTGATCATCGCCCTCGGGGGTACCAGCATGTAACGACAATCTGGGCTGCGCCCCGACTTTGGTAACGGCAACAATGACTAGGTTGCCAACCCGCCGCTGATGTCGTTGGCATGCCGTGTGCGTTGCGGCTGGGCCATGAAACCGATTTTGCTGATGTTGGGTTGTGGGGTGGTGGCAGGTTGTACGTTTCATGCGGTCGCGACTCCGTCCGCCACAGGTCAACCGCAACCGGTGGTGGCGCAGCCCGCGCCGCCGGCCGCGCCGTATACGCCGCCCCCGCCCCCTTTGGTTCACCGCACGCCCTCTGAGCCTGCGGCCCCCGCTCCGACCGTTTGGCGGGCTTCTCCCGCCACAGCGGCTGCGGCACCTGCTCCCGCACCTGCGCCTGTGGTGGCAGCACCAGCACCCGCGCCTTATCCGGATGACCGGCTAGACAGCCGCCGTGATCGCAAATTTGATCGACACAGCGATTGGGACAAGCTTGGCGAACGATGGGTGGACGGCTCGGTTGATCGCGACGTCATCGCGGTGGGACGTGACGACGGCGCTTACGTGGCGCTATCGATGGTTGCCGAGCACGCGCCCATCGAAATCTTCGATATGGTGGTTGAGTTTACGGATGGCACGTCATTCGCGCCCAACCTGCGCTACGCGTTTCGCCCAGGGGCAACCAACTATGTGATCGATTTGCCAGGCGGCGCTCGATTCGTTCGCCGTGTCACGTTCCGCTATGGCAGCTTGGCGGCCAACGCCCGCGCGCAGCTGGAGCTGTGGGGCCTGGACGCCCGCCGCGACGCCGGCCGTGGTCGTGATGGGCACCCGGGCCGCGGCCGTCATCGTGGCAACAACCGTTAGCGGCGCTCGTTCACTCGGCGTTTCCCGAAGCGAGCGAGGCGATGCGCTCTGGCGACAAGACCGCGTTGTAGATCCGGACGTCATCAATATCGCCTTCGAATTGCGCGCGACCCACACTTGTTCCGTGGCGACCGATCACAAATTCCATGCCTAAGTCGTACGTGATGGGCGCCGCTTGCCCGCAAGTCGCTGCAAGCGCGCCATCAATGAAAATAAACATGGCTGAATCGTTTTGTGCCACAGCCACGTGGTGCCAGTTGCCGTCGTTCGTTGCCGCTGTGGCCGTGCAGATCTCCCAGGTCTCGGGAACACGTTTGATGAACACAACGTCTTGGCCTTGGATCCTCACAGCGTAACTGTCGCCCATGCTAAACAGTTCGGCCTCGGTCGATGACAGTGTCCGGTACCAAGCAGATACCGTGATGTTTTTGGCAGGACGGAGGGCGAGGGGAGCGGGCGCCACTAAGACCGCCTGATGTTGCGCGCTTGTGAACCGAGCCGCCCCGGCGTTGGGAAACTTGATCTTGGCGGGGCCTGGCACGAGCACGGGGCCGGACGTCATGCCGGTATATAAGCCAGCTGAGCCGGTGAGCGATGAGTCTTGCGCGGGGCGCCCGGCCGCACCTACGGCGTCGTCAAGGCGGTAGTAAGCCACCAACTGAGGATCTTGAACGATCTCAGCATCGGGTGGTGGCAGGCCTGCATCCACGACCACGCTCGCGTCAACCTTCGTGCTGCCGCCTATTCCTGCCTGGGCGCCCGCGTCCATCGGCGCAGGCGCGTCGATCAATGCGCCTGCGTCCGGTGCCGTGGAGGTACCACCTGTGCCCGTGCCGCCAGCTCCAGCTTGGGAAGCACCCGCATTGCCTGCGATCGAGGTTCCGCCCGTGCCCGTCTGCGAAGCGCCGCCTTTGCCGCCGCTGTTCTGCGTGGTTCCCCCAGTTGACGACGAGCCCCCTCGGGCGCCTGCCTCTGCGCCTGGCGCCTCTGTGCCATCAGGGCGTTGCTCGTCCGGGCCGCCACAGGTCACGGCAACCAACAAAAGGATTGCAACAATGAAAGAACCTAAAATCGACCGCACATTTTTACCTAGGAAGTAAGTCACGACCTTGACTGTAGCGACCGTCACACATCGGTGCGACAAGGTCGGCTAGTCTGTTCGTGCGCCATCCGCTGCAGGTTTTGCTTAATCGCAAGAGCGCAGCCTTGGATGTTTGTGCGCTTCGAGATAGGCATTTCACGCAAGCACACTTGCTCGTAAGGACGGTGCTTTGCCATGTGATTGCACCTATGGTTAATCCTTGTTCTTACCGCCAAGGGAGTTCAGGCGATGCGAGCACCAAAGTTCCGATTGATTGTTTGTTCGTTTGCCATCGCCGTGGCGGCAGCCGCGTGCACCGGAAAAATAACCACTCACGGTGGAGGCGAACAGGTCGATGGTGGCGGTGGCGGTGGCGGTGGTTCTGCTGGCAAGGGCAGCCCCAGCTTCGAGCCTAGTGAGGGCTCAACGGATGCGATTGTGTCTGGCGCGCGGTTTGCGCGGTTGACGCACTTTCAATGGCAAAACGCTGTGAAGGATCTTTTGCTGTTGAAAGCGTTACCAGCAGGCTTGACCTTGCAGCGTGACGCCGTCTTGGGTTTCGACAATAACAACGCAGGCAGCGCGCTTGATGTGTCGTTCGACCTAAGAGGCGACTACGAACGGGCCGCAGAAACAATTGCTGCGTTTGTGGTGGGCGATCCGGTGGCAAAGATGCGGCTGATGCCCCGAGACTCACCCACAGCGCTCGAAGCGAAAGCGCGCTTGGTGATTCGAAGCTTGGCAGAGCGGGCTTACCGGCGGCCCGTCGATGCCGCTGAGGTGGACGAATTATGGAACCTGTTCAAGCAGGGACCCAACCTCATTACAGGGCGCGACGCATTTGATGCGGGCCTTGAGGTTGTGATCAGTGCCGTGCTGCAGTCGCCCGCTTTCCTTTACAAAATGGAATTGGGAGAGGGCCAGAACACGGGCAGCTTCGCGCTCACAAACTTTGAAGTGGCATCGCGTCTTTCCTTTGCGCTGACCGATACGATGCCCGACGATGAGTTGTTGGCCGCCGCGCGTGCGGGAGAGTTGACGGACGCCGAGCACATCCGCACGCAGGCCCAACGACTTTTGAAAACCCCTGCGGCGAGGGCCAGTGCGGCACACTTTCACGAACAGCTTTTCCGGCTCGCCGGCCTCGATCAAATCGAGAAGGACGTGAAGGCCTTCCCCGCGTTTGACTCAGCAACACCTGCATTGCTGAAAGAGGAAGCGCGCCTGTTCTTGGATCACATCGTCGCAAATCAAGGCACGCCGCGGGATTTGCTCACCTCGTCGGAGACGTTCGTGAACGCCAAGCTTGCGGCCATCTACGGGCTTTCGGGTACGTTTACGAACACATTCCAAAAAGCACCGCTAGACCCACAACAACGGCGGGGGCTGCTTACACAGTTAGGTTTTTTGGCGAAGAACGCCGGCGCCAAAGATCCCGATCCAATTCACCGAGGTGTGTTCGTAAGCGAGGTGATTTTGTGCAAGACGTTGCCGCCTCCTGCCGCCAACGTGAAGCCCGTGCCCACGATGGGCGGTGGCACCAACCGAGCTCGCGTTGAGGCACACACCGGCAAAGGCACCTGCGGTGCCACTTGTCACGCCACCTTGATCAACCCTTTGGGGTACGCCTTTGAGTCCTACGACGCCATTGGGCGCTGGCGAACCACGGACAGCGGCACGCCTGTGGATGCCTCGGGCGCGTATGAAGAATTGGCAAGCGGCAAGGTGTCGTTTGATAACGGGCTCGACCTTGTTGAAGCGCTCGCGGGCAGCAGCGACTATCACGCTTGTTACCTGAGCAATTGGTTGCAATACCTCTTTGCGCGTGGCGCACGCGATGACGATGGCCTTGCCTTGGAGCGGTTGGTTGATGATTCGTTGGCTGGCACGAGTGTGCAGGAGTCATTGACAAGCCTGGTCACCAACCCCGCATTTCGGAGGTACCTTCCATGAAAGCCGTGAGCCGTCGTAAAGTCTTGCGGGGATGGGCCGGCGCAACGTTGGCATTGCCCGCGCTAGACATTTTCGAGGGTAAAGCCAAGGCTGCCACGAAGCCCACGTATGCGGTTTTCGTTGTGGGCTGCAACGGCGTGGTTCAAAACTTAGGTGAAGAGCCCGAGATGTTTTGGCCGTCGACCACCGGCGCTTTGACCACCGCCAAGTTGGAGGCTGATGCCAAGAGCCGCGCCACGGGGCGGTTATCGCGTTTCGCCAGCAAGCTGTTGTTGGTCCGCGGTGTGAACCAATCATTTCTGAGCCCACGCGCGTGTTCGCACACGTGGGGCGACAACCAATGTCTGACGGCAACCCCGGGCTCTGAAGACAAGGACGGCCCGGCCAGCAGCTTGGCGCAAGGTGAATCGATCGATCATCGCATCGCGCGCGAGAAGAATGCCAACGGTCGTGGGCCGCTGGTGTTGCACGCCGGCCGCAATTCCACAGGCGGCAAGGGTTATGGCAACCCGGGCTACGTTTCATACAAGGGTCCCATGCAGCCGCATAGCCCGGACTCAAGCCCATGGGCCGCTTACACGCGCATCGTGGGTTTGGCCGGCGGCAACGCCGATGCGCTCAAGTTGGTGGCCACGCGTCGTAAGAGCGTGAACGATTTCGTTCGTTCCCAGATCAAACGCCTGCAGAGCCGCGCCGACCTTAGCGCAGAAGACAAGCGACGCCTTGACGCGCACTTTACTGCGATTCGTGACATCGAATTGGGAATGACGGCCGGCCTGCCTTCCACGACCTTAAAGGAAATGGAAGCGATGGATGGTAAAGACGCCAACATGCGGCTTAAGGTGCACGTGGACGCCCATCGAGACGCGCTGGTGCGGCTGCATATGGATCTGATTGCGTTCGCGTTTGCGGGCGACATCACGCGATCAGCGTCGCTTAAAGTCGGCGACAACAACGATGGCATAAGTTTCGTTCTGGACGGCGTCACTTTGCCAAGCTTTCACATGATTTCCCATCGCGTGATGAGCGACGGCTCAGATGGTGATCCCATCCCCAACGCCGTGGAAACTCATGCACGCATTGACCGCTTGTTGATGGATCAGTTTGGATACCTGGGCGACAAGTTGGCTGCGAGCACATCGCCCGACGGTTCACTCTTGGATCGTGGCTTTGCCGTGTGGACCAACCAAATTGCCAACGGTGCACACGACGGACGCAGCTTGCCATACGTCATCCTGGGGGCGGCGAACGGGCGCCTGAAAACAGGACGCTTCATGGATGCCGGTGGCGTCTCGCACAACCAATTGATGAATGCGCTTTTGGCCGCTGCGGATGTCACCAAGCCAGGTGGTGCGCCGGTTGATGACTTCGGCGATGCGGGGCTTCCTAAGCGGGTGCTGCCTGACATCGTCGTCTAGCCCGACGCTCGTTCGACCTGACTCTGCGCACTTCACGCAATTGTTTGCGAACGAATGACGTAGCCCGTGGCGCGCGCGGGTAAGGTATCTCTTGTGTGGGAGATAGACCAAAATGAAAATCTTGAAGCTGCAGCCGGGGCGCCGCCGGCGTCTTTCAAACGAGCAGAAGCGCTTCTTGTTAACGGATGCTGTTAAGCAGCACGGTTCGGTTTCAGCGGTGGGGCGTGCTTACGACATTCCCGTAAGTTTGCTTTACCGCTGGCGCCGCGAACTTGATTTGCCGGCCAGCAAAGAGGATGTCGTTGAACCCACTGCACCAACATCTTCACTTGTTCTGCGGGTGCGAAAGATTGAAGAAGGACTGGAGCAGCTGATGCGAGACACCAGATCGCTCTTGGATCAAGGCACACCTTGAGGATCGACGTACGGCTCGCGTCACGTGCCCAAAAGCGAATGCGCGAATCGCCTAGCGGGGGGCCGCAGGGCAACCGATGCGCGTCGTGCCGATGGCGATGTCGTCCAGCCATGCGGCAGCCGGCGCCGCCAGAGTGTGGTACATGCGCCAGCCGAAATAGAGCTTCTCCAGGCGAGGAATGAACCACTTCCCGTTTGTGTAGTCGAAGCCCGGCACACAGTTGCCCGCAAGGGGAACAGCAGCGTCCACTGATAGTAGATCATCTGGTTTGCCATTGACCCACGCCAAAGCGCGGTCGGTCTTCGCGTCTAGGTAAAGCTCGAAGCACGCCCATTGTTTGGTGGGGAGCTTGGTGGAGGCCGCGCTAAAACAATCTTGAAAGCCACCGTTGGCGCCTGCGGCGTAGATCATCCACGTTGAGCCACCTGTGAGGTTACCCCCGTTGCCGACATATGCGTTGCTGAGGCGTCCGCCGCTCTTCGCAGCCACCGTGCCCTCGGCGCCCATCCAGTTCCAATGGCCGCTGCCCTTAGGCGCTTCGTCCATGTAAACCATCATCCGCATGTAGAGGCTTTCGGCAGGCAGAACGCCCGTGCCTTTGTGTTGCATGCGCGCGAGCATTTCGCCCCCCGGCGACACCGAGATTTTCAGCGACTTCTTGCCAGTGCCGAACGAGCGCGTTTCGTCCACAGACAAGCTGCCACCGCTCACCTCAAACGCTGTCCATGGTCCCGCTGGCCGGCTGCCTGAGGCGTAGGCCTCGAAGCTGTCGCAATTCGACAGCTCCGCGCAGCTCAAACCAGACCCTCCCGCGCCACCCGCGGCCATTCGTCCGCCTGTGGATGTTGTGGATGTTCCGCCGCCTGCGGCCACACCGCCTGAAGCCCCTGCCGAAGGGGGCTCGGTCCTGATTCCACCCGAGCCGGCCGCGTTCGTGCCGCCGCCGCTCGCGAAATCTGGATCATCCACCCTGCCACCCGCCATCTCGCCGCCATCGCCCGCCGCCTCTTCTTCGCCCGTAGCTTCGCTATCTGTGCGGGGAGAAGAGGTGCAGGCGAAGATGGCGACGCCGGCTGCCAACCACAGGACCAAAGAACGACGCATGGTGAACTCCTGGTTGGCGCTTCAATACGCCCAAGAGATGAAAGCCGCACGCTTATAGAGGAGGCAGTTCGTTTTCCTTGAGAAGCTGAATGCCGGTGATCCAGACGGTTGCACCTGGGCCTGCACCCAAGCGCAACTGAAGCAAGTCAACGCGTCCTTGCTTTGTTAGGTCAGGCGTGCCCGACACAAACTCGGAGAACCGCTGTACAACGCGCGTCCACGTCGTCCGCACAACGACCGGCGTGCCGTTGGGGATTGGTGCACAGGGCGCTTGTGCGCAAGTGCCGCCCCCGCCGTCGGTGGTGAGAATGTTCGATGGGTCGTAGAGCAAGAACGAGTTGAACGCCATGAGCTTATCCGCCTTGACCCACATGGAGATGCCCGCGTAAGCGCTCATGTCAAACCATGACCACTTTTGCCCGTCGTTCTGGCGCCAGTTCCACCCAACAATGAAGTTGCCTTCGCTTTGATCCATCAATGCAAACGACGCCGCATATTTGGTGCCCATCGGCAACTCGGGGCTGCTGACCTCAACGATCTGAGGACCAAGCGGCACGTTCGGGACGGCGTAAAAGTAGCCAGGCCCTGCATCGCTGGCTTGCAGTTTGGTCACTGTCATGTCGCGCCCGGAGAAGAACACACCTGGCCCAGAGATGGCGGGCGGCGTGCCTGCCGATCCCCCTTGTGCAGGCGCGCCCGCGGCACCGCCCGTACCCGCAACGCCCCCAGAACCGCCAGATGCGCTTCCTCCTCCCCCTCCGCTTCCTCCTGAAGAACTACCAGCGGCGCCCGCGGACGAGCCACCTTGCGCGGGGGTGCCGCCGACACCACCCTTGCCACCCGTTCCCCCCGAGCCTTGCTTTCCACCAGCACCTCCTTTGCCACCGCCGCCCGTGGACTCACCCCCTTCTCCCCCTTTGGACGAGCCCTCATCGGAGCTCGATTGGCAGGCCGTTGCCAAAGCCATTGCCAAGAGGACGCTAAAGGAAACTGCGATCGGATTTGCGCTTACTGAACTGCACTTCGCCATCCTTTGCAGCTAACACGCCTCCCCCGTTGCGATAATGCTTCTTACACGCGCAATCTACTGCGCGAATTGCGGAGGCAGACGTATCTCACCCACAGATGCGTGCGCGCACGCCTACTTTGCGGGGGCGAGCTCGATGGTGTTTGTGAGCCCCGACGTGTTCCGCCCGCGCGTTTTTACGGCTGTCTAGACCATCCCACGGCTAGGTCATCAATTGCGTTTCCGACGAGACGGTGCGCCAAAACCCACTTTTGTCCCGTTTCTGAAAACAACACGCCGCCACCGCCGATCTTCAGCCACAGACCTTCTGTCCAGATCCCGGCGTTGTACGTTTCGCCATAACAATCGCGGTTGCTCTTGAACTGGCCGTCACAGAACGCGACAACGTTCGGTACGGAAAGGCGTTGCCAACTCACGCCGTCCTTCGATGTCATCGTGGCCCCCGAATCACCCGAGGCCGCGAACAGCCCATTGCCGAACACAAGCCGTGCGTGGTTGCCCACGCCCACGTTACCTAGGGTTGTCCATGTTTCCCCGTCACGTGATGTATGGACACGGCCGTCCATCTCGGTTGCCATGAAGATGTCGTTGCCGAATGCCATCCCTTGAATGATGCCGAACTTATGCGGCTTCATTTGCCAATCGCGTCCTGTAGCCGAAACCCACCACTTGCCCCAGCCGCCGGCAATCCACAGGTTCTTTCCCCACGTGACGGCACGGATGAGGTTCGTGTCATCGCCCCCGTTGGCCTCCACTTCACCCGTTTTAGACCACGTGCGACCGCCATCAAATGATGTGATCCGAATGCCACCGTAGCCAACGCCCACCGCTGTTCTTACGTACCCGGCAGGTGCCAAAAACGCATCCGGAGCCGCCGCATCCAAGGCAGGTATCTCTTCCCTTGGTGTTGGCGAACCGGCATCGTGTGTGACGATAGGCGTCCCGCCTCCCGCGGCGTTTGGGGCGACCGCCTGGCCTTCCCACGCATCCTCCTCCCTTTCTTCGTCGCCCGCTGGGTCGTCTTCGTTTGGTTCGACGTCGTCCGTTGTGGCCAATTGGGCTTGGCATGCCATCAGCATCGAACAAAGGAATGGAACCACCGTCACCTGGTGTGAGCCGTACTGCATGCAAACAACCTCGTGGCGAAAGGGCAGGTAGCCCACAAAACTGCCGTGGGCCAAAGCAGTTGCTAGTTTAGCTTGCCTGCTTGCCTTCGCCGTCCTCTAGAAGAACCAAAGAACTTGCCTGAAATACCGAGACGCTTTGCAAAACCTGCGGCCGCGATTTTCTGGAATCTAGGTCACGCCTCTCGCACGGACGGAACCGATTTGCATAAATTGACGAGGGGCGATGTTGGTTGCACCAGCTAGCGTTGGAGCGCCACATGAAAGCATTCCACTTCACCTTCCTCGCTGTAATCTTGTCTTCGTTCGTGCGCGCACCCCAGTCTCACGCACGCGGACGACTTGAAGTCGTACGGTTAACTTGCGACTACAAGAACAACCCACTCGGCATCGACAACACGAAGCCGCGCCTGTCGTGGCAGTTGCGATCGGCAACCCCCGATGTAACGCAGGTGGCATACCGGCTGCGCGCGTGGAGTGCCCGCGGAAACCTTTGGGACTCAGGAAAGGTATCTCAAAGCAATTCGGTGTTTGTTGATTACGCAGGCAAAGAACTGCGATCCGCCGAGCGCGTTCACTGGAGCGTTCAGGTGTGGGACAACCAAGGCCGGTCGGCCGTGAGCCACACGGCGTGGTGGGAGATGGGGCTTTTGGACGCCAAGGATTGGCAGGGCGACTTTGTGTCTGGCCCGCCGCCGACCGACGGTCCCCTGCCCGTGCAGAAGGAAGGTTTGTTTTGGATTTGGTACCCCGAAGGCGATCCCGCCGTGGCGGCGCCGGCCGCGAAGCGGTGGTTGCGTCGGTCCTTTACCTTGCCCAATGACGCGCGCATTCTCAGTGCGTACTTGGGTGTGGCCGCGGATGGTGAAGCCAACATCACTGTGAACAACCAACACATCGGCAGGGCGCCCGGGCTGTATCGCCTTTATCCCTTCGATGTGCGACAAGCGCTTCACGCTGGCGAAAATGAGATCGTTTTTGCCGCCTCCAACGGGAGCGATGCCGCTGGCGTGGCCGCTCAACTGCGCGTGCAACTTGAAGGCGGTTCCACAATCATCCTTTCAACGGACAGACGCTGGCAAGCGCACAACGGCAATCACGTGTGGGTGGCAGCCAAAGAAGCCGCACCTGCCGGGCAGGGAAAATTTTGGCGAGGTGTGGCCAACTTAAACGTCATCGACTACTTTCGAGCGCGCCCTGCGCCGCAGCTGCGGAGGGTCTTCGACATCAGTGGAAAAGTTCGATCCGCGCGGCTTTACGTCACGGCGTTGGGACTTTACGAAGTGGAGCTCAATGGCCACAAGGTTGGCAGTGAACAGCTTGCGCCTGGGTGGACAGACTATGGCAAGCGGCTGCAATACCAAACGCACGACGTTACGTCTCAGGTTATCTCAGGGCGAAACGCGATTGGCGCCTACGTGGCAGATGGTTGGTATGCGGGGAAGGTGGGGTATGCGGGTAGAAGCGCTTACGGAGACCATGCGCGTTTGCTGTTGAACCTGGTCATCGAAACACAAGATGGCAAACGCCAGGTGATTCATTCCGGTCCAGGCTGGAAGGCAACGCCGGGCCCCATCAAAGCAGCGGACTTACAAGACGGTGAAACGTTCGACGCCACCGCGCTCGACGCACGTTGGTCAACCCCAACTTATGACGATCACGAGTGGGCGCCTGCACACGTGATAGCGCGAACACCGCAAGATCCTCGATTGGTTGCAGAAGCCAGCTTGCCTGTACGTGTGTTCGAGGAGCGCAAGGCGGTTGCTGTGACACAGCCGTCGCCCGGCGTCTATATCTTTGACTTCGGCCAAAACATGCCAGGGTTTGCGAAACTGCGTGCTCAGGCGCCGCGCGGAACACAGATCACCCTGCGCTTTGGCGAGATGCTGAATCAGGATGGATCGCTTTACACTGAGAACCTCCGAACGGCCCAGGCTACGGATCGGTATACGTTCGCGGGCTTGGATCGAAAGGAGGTTTGGCAGCCGCGCTTTTCGATCCATGGATTTCGGTTCGTTGAGCTTGTTGGTTTTCCGGGCCGACCTTCGCGCGATGTTCTAACAGCCGCGGTGGTGCATTCAGAGATGCCCGTCACGGGCCGGCTCCAAACCTCAAATGCACTCGTGAACCAACTTGTCTCCAACATTGAGTGGGGTCAAAGAGGAAATTTCATCAGCGTGCCCACGGATTGCCCGCAACGTGATGAACGCCTTGGCTGGTTGGGTGACGCTCAAGTGTTTGTACGCACGGCTGCGCGCAACCGTAACGTGTTGCCATTTTTGGCAAAATGGCTGGCCGATGTGCGGGATGCGCAAAGCCCGGCCGGCGCGTTTTCGGATGTTGCGCCGCGCGCCCCGGCGACGGGAGATTCAACCCCGGGGTGGGGTGACGCAGGCGTCATCATACCTTGGGCCCTCTACGAGGAATTCGGCGACCTGCAGCTGCTGCGTGACAACTATGCGGCCATGAAAAGTTGGGTGGCGTGGATTCGCAGCAACAACCCGAATCTGCTGTGGGAGAAAAAGCAGGGCGGCAACTTTGGTGATTGGCTATCCCTTAACGCAAACACAGACAAGACGGTTTTGGCGACGGCGTTCTTTGCGCAAACAACGTCGCTCGTCGCGCAAACGGCGCACGCCCTTGGCTACCTTGACGACGCCCATGCCTATCAATCACTGGCAAAACAAATTCGGGACGCGTTTGTAAAGGCGTTTGTTTCGTCGGACGCGCGTATCAAGAGCGATACGCAAACGGCTTACGTATTGGCGCTTCGTTTTAACCTTTTGCCTGAGCCGCTTCGTGAAAAGGCACTGCAGCACTTGGTGCAAGACATCGAGTCTCACGCGGGGCACCTAACCACGGGATTCATAGGCGTGGGCCACCTATTGCCGACGTTGTCTCGGTTTGGTCGGCTTGATGTGGCCTACAAGCTGCTTACGAAAGAAACGTTTCCGTCATGGGGCTACAGCATCAAGGCCGGCGCCACCACCATTTGGGAACGCTGGGATGGGTGGACGAAAGAGAAGGGGTTTGCCTCGCCCACGATGAACAGCTTCAACCACTACTCTTTAGGTGCGGTGGGCGAATGGCTGTACGACACCGTGGCGGGCATCTCGCCTCTTGAGCCCGGCTACCGCTTGGTGCAAATCGCTCCTCAGCCGGGGGGCGGGTTGACGCGCGCCACGGGCGCGGTGGAGACACCCTACGGATTGGTGAAGAGCGAATGGCGCTGCGACCAAGGGAAATTCCAGCTTCAAATTACGATTCCTCCCAACGCCCGCGCCAAGGTGACGTTGCCCTCGTCATCATCGTCTACAGCAACGGCGTCAAAGACCCAAGACGTAGGATCAGGCCAGCACCGTTTCAAAGGTGAATGCGCAGCACCGTAGCTTCAGTACACCCTTCGTCATTTCGCGCACGACGACGCGCAGGGGTTGACATGGTGGCGCGCGTAAAGTGAGTACAACCTTTTGCGTACAGGCAGTTCAAAAATGAAAAAACTCTTGATGCGCCGCAGGCAGTTCATAAGTGGAGCAGGTGGGTTTACGCTGGGTGTTCCCTTTTTGCGATCGTTGGTGCCGATAGCGGCCTACGCCGCTGAGGTGACACCCCCGCTTCAAAAGCGGTTTGTCGCCGTCATGACGGACCATGGCGGCGTTTATCAGTCGAACATGTTTCCGCCCGACGCAATGGCGCCGAACGTCAAGAACCTGTTTCCCGGGTTCGACATGCACTACGGAAACCTCGAAGCCAAAATCGAAGGTGCGGACACGGTTTTGTCGCCCGTACTTCGCGCGCCCACAACCGTCTTTCCCACGTCGCTCGTGGCCAAAATGAATGTGGTGCAGGGCCTGTGCATCCCATTTTACATCGCCCACAACACGGGCGGGCACCTAGGCAATTACGCGCGCAATGACGGCAACGGTGGCGAAGGGTCCTACGCCCAACAGTTCCCCATGCCCACCATCGATCAGTTGATGGCTTACGCCCCGGGCTTTTATACCCAACTCTCAAGTGTGCGGGAACGAACCATCGCGACAGGATCGCGCGGAGGCTTTTCGTTCTATTGGTCGAACACCACGACCAAGTCGGGAAACATTCAGGGCATCCGGTCCGAGTACGATCCGCAGGCCTTGTTTGATTCCACGGTTGGGCAGGTGCAACAGCCGTCCTCGCCGGTGCCTACGCGCAAAAGCATCGTCGATAAAGTGCGCGCCAACTACCGATCGCTGCGCGAAAGCAACCGGCGGTTGTCCGTTGAAGACAAACAAAGACTCGATGACCACATCGCTCGCCTCAATGAACTCGAGCGCAAATTGGCGGCGATGGCGTCCTCTGCAAAGTCGTGCGGAACAGCCAAACGACCTGGCAGCGTCAACACCAACTCTTCGCGGCCCGCAGATCTCAAGCTGCGCTTCCAGGCCTACAACGACGTCATTGTTGCCGCCTTCCTTTGTGGAACGAGTGGCATTGCCACCATCGGAGCGGCGGCCCCGCTTGTTGACTTCTCTGGATCTTGGCATCAAGACACCGCGCACATGTGGCAACAAGCCGACGCGCAAACGAGGCTCGTGCAGCACAACCGCAACGTGTTCGAATGGATCTACGCTGATCTCGCGCGCAAGCTAGATGCCGTTGAAGACTTCGCGGGGCGAACCTATTTGGACAACACGCTGATGGCGTGGTCGCAAGAGTCGGGAATGTCAACGCATGACAATGCCAACATGCCTCTCATCCTCGCCGGCTCCGCGGGTGGCTATTTCAAAACGGGGCAATTTCTCGACTATCGTTGCAAGACGCCGGCGCAGCGGTTTGGCAGCGCAACGTCTCCTTCGGTCTTGTACTACGGACTCACGTGGAACCAGTGGCTCGCGACGGCGCTGCAGGCCATGGGGCTGGCCCCCGCCGAGTTTGAGCGCAACAACGTACCGGGATATGGGCTGAATCTGCAGGATCCAAACCTCAAGAGCTTCAAGCTTAACCCTGGCGCCTTTTCATCTGCCAGCCAGCCTCTGCCGCTGCTGAAGGCCTAGACAGTTGTAGATCGAGCGGGGGGACCCACTGCGGGCCTCCTCCGCTCACCAACCGCCTACTGCGCTTGGTTCCAAGCGGGATCAAAGTCCTTCCAAGCCCATCGCATCGTCTCGGGCAACACGGCGCCGTTGTGCTCGAACCCGTGACCGGAATCGCCCCACACCAAACGGTGTGCGTACCCCTTGGCGGCCAAGGCTGTGGCCATGGCCTTGTTTTTGTCTAGCCATCCATTGATGTCCATCGTTCCGCTTTGCAAGAAGACGCGGATGGCTTTGGCTGGGGAGGTTGAGGCAATCATGTTGACGAAAACATCGCCTTGGGTGGGAGCCGCAAAGCTGCCACTGTGGGTGATGATGCGCATGAATTTGTCGGGCCGATGCCATCCCACGCGAAACGCCGCCAAGCCGCCAGAGCTGTGGCCCATGATGGCGCGGGCTTTGGGTGAATCAACCAAGTTGGCTTGTGCAGCCGCCAAAGGTAAAAGCTCATCAATCGTATGGCGGGCGAATTTGTCATCGCTGCCGTTGTACTGCTCTCCGCGGGCGTTTTCGATCGGGTTTACGAACATCGTGAGCGTCATGGGGATCTCTTGGCGTGCCGTCAAAGCGTCGAGCACCACCGTGGTCCGCCACTGCGGGTTCGACAAATAGACGTCGCCATCAAGAGCAATGAGCAACGCCACCGGCTTGGCGGGGTCGTAGCCGGGTGGCATATAAAATCGATATGTGAAAGTTCGATCACCATAGATCGCGCTTTTTGCCGTTAAGATTGGCTGCAACTTTCCCCGCTTGAGCGAAGACGAACCGAGTGAATCGGGACCAAGGGCATAAGGGGGCGCCTCGTAATAAGTGCCATCGGGAGGCGCCGGTCGTGGTGTAGTCGTCCCGCCGCCCGCTCCGCCGCGGCCACCTGCGCTCGCGGCATCGGGAACAACGGGCGCCGCCGCATCCGCCTTCACCTGTTCATCCATCGCGTCGGCACTGGACTGATTCTGTTCACCTCCACCAGCCCCACCATTGCCGCCGGCTTCGGCATCGGCTTCGTCTTCTTTACTGCCTGAATCCCCAGCGCCTGAAGCACAGCCCACGCTCAAACACATGAACAAGAGCCAGCCGCGTTTAAGCATGAAGCGACCCAATCTTTCCTTGTGAGTGCTTGGCGAGACCAAAGCTGGGCGTTGGCACGCCCATGGCTTCGGCCAGCGAGATGAGAAGACCGTTGTGGGGAACCCCGTTGAGGTTCAATTGGCGGCCCACACGAAACTGCCCTTGGCACCCACCGGCCAACACGTACGGCATATCCTTGCGGCTGTGACTAAACCCATCGCTTTGTTCATGGATCCAAAGCAAAGCTGTGTTGTCTAAGACGCTCGTTCCGTCCGCCTCTTTGATGGCATCCAGCTTTCCGCAAAGGTAAGCAAACTGTTCGGCGTACCAAGTTTCAATCTTCACAATCAACTTGTCGCGCTCAACGGGGTCGCGGCTGCTTCCGTCCGTGCCGTGGGAGATTGCGTGGTGGGAGCCCATCACGCCCGCCCACGGATACGCGATCTGTGATTGCCCCGTGCTCCATTGCAGTGTGATCACACGCGTTAAATCGCATGCAAGCAGACTGGCAATGAGATCCATCTGCATCTTTCCCCGCGTCGGAAAATCCACCTTGTTTGCCGAAGGCGCAGGAGGTGCCGCACACGCGCCCACCGGCGCGGCGTCCAAGGAGAGTTCGCGCTCAAGTTCGCGGAGCGCCTCGGCGTGCGAATCCAGCTTCAGTCGTTCCTCTTTCGAGACCACACAGCGCGCTGCCAGCAAGTCCTTGTTGATGACGTCCAGCACGCTCTTGCGCGTTCGGTTGCCCACCATCGCGCTTGCTTCGCCGGCGCTCTTGGCCAGCTCACCAAATGTTCTTTCGTATATCGCGGACGTGACGTTTTGAGGTTGGATGCCGCGCCTGGGTCCCACGCCGTTGATCGGACCGAACCCAATCTCCGAGTCCACGCCCATTTGCAAGGAGGCGACGCGGGTGGATTTGCCCACCGTGTTGGCGATGTGCTGATCGATTGAGATGTCCGCCGCAATCGGAAACCCTGCGGTCGTCAGGAATGGCTGCTTCGCAATGAGTGCGTTGGCAAAGTCGGGACGATGATCGGCGGGAATCGGCTCCTCGTACGCCGATAGCATGTCGATGCCACGCATCACCAAGAGCCGCTTTTGGTAGGCCTTAAGCGGCGATAGGATCGGCCCCAACGTGTCGGCGTTCGGACCCCAGAACGAATTCATTACCGTTCCGTTCGGTGTGGCAAAGACGACCAGCCGACGGGGCGGCTTCTCGGCCGCTTGTGCTCCTAATCCCATCAAGGTGAATGCCGGTGATGCCAGCAGCGACGCCCCAAAGCGACGTACCAAAGTTCTTCGTCCGAAGCTCATTCGCACTGCTCCTTCGTCGGGGGCGCAATCTTGCGGAACCCGTCGCTTGTCACGATGGAATAAATTAACGATCGCAAATCAAGCCGCGCTGACACAAACGCCTGCGTGACGGCCTGCAAGGTGCACTCGTCTTCATCCTCCACAGGCCGACCCATGGCGAAGGTGAACCAATGCTTCGCCATACACCCTGCCACTTCTTGGCTTGTCGCCAGCCTGTTGGCCAACTCGATCGGATCTTTGAACGCTCCATTAATGTCGGCGGTGCTGCCCAGTTCACCCGATGTGTCGATGGTCAACCCGTTTTCGTTCGTGCGGTGGCGGCCCACAGGATCATAGCCCTCGAACGCAAGGCCGATGGGGTTCATGAGGATGTGACAACCGCGGCAGTACGGGTCGTCCAGATGCTTTTGATACCGCTCTCTGGTGCTAAGGTTGGGGTCTGGCGGCGGCAATACCACTTGCACATCACCTGGGGGCGAGGGCATCAGCTGGCATAGCAGCCGCTCTCTTACGAACTTGCCCCGATGTACGGGCGAAGTGTCTTCAAAGTGTGCGTTCAGAGTTAAGAAGGCCGCGCTTGTGAGAATGCCGGCGCGCTCTTCTCGGTTTAGGTCAACTTCTCCGTCTTTCGCGTTCTTTAATCCGTAAATTGCAGCCAACCTGGGCGTCACATAGCCAAAGGGTTGTGTGAGAAGATCGGTTAAAGACCCACCCTCGCGCGCGTGAAGGCTCTCGCTAAACTTTTCGACCTCCGTTCGCATGTCGACGAGCAAGTCATGCGACATTTCAGGAAACCTCTCCGAGCTGCGCGTGACACGGTCAAGCTTTTCAAGCTCAAGCCACTGCGCGTAAAAGCTTCGTACCATCGGCTGCGCACGTGGATCCCGTAAGAGGCGATCCGTCTGCGCCTGGATCCCTTCGTCTGTCAGAAGCTCATTTGAAGCCGCCGCATCGAAAAGCGCCGTATCCGGCATGGTTCCCCACAGGAAGTAGGACAGCCGAGACGCCATATCCCACGATGTCAACTTGCCCTCGGCGCCCTGCCGTTCAATGCGGTTCAAGAAATACGGCGATTGCAAGAAGGCCGCGATCACGGTTTGCAAGGACGCTTCGTAGCTTTGCTTCGCCTCGTCGCGCAGGCTTGTATAAAGGCCCACGTAGCGCAGGCGTTCGTCTTCACTCAGGGGGCGGCGGAAAGCGCGTTGGCCGAAATCACTGATAAACGACTTGGCGCACTCGTCACTGGCAGATTTGCAACCAGTGACAGCTCCTAATTGTTTCGCGGCTTCGCCCGCCACCTTCTCGGCAAGGTCACGGTATTCATTCGCAACCGAAGGTGTGACTGGAACGCTGACGTTGCTGCGAAAGATTCCCGCAGAGCCATCCGCCACAAGGCTGTCGGAGTTGAGCGGCAACGATCCCAGGAGATCTTTGAGCGTGTTTGTATACTCCGATCTGGTGAGACGGCGCACGGGAGCGGGTCCCACGGTGTCGCAAACGTTGTACGTTGAATCTTCACCACCCGGGCCGTTCCCGCCCGGTCCTGGCTTGTTGCCTGTGTCATCGCGGGTTGACGTGCCACCGCACGCGACGACGACGGTTATCGCCAAGAGCGCGGATGAGCGACCACAACGCTTGCGAGACGCCAGCGACCCGAAGCTCCTCCCGAAAGACCCGTACTGCATGCAACTACTCCAGTCAGTAAGGCACAAAGCGCAAGGGCGTAGCCCTTGCAGCGAACGTAAACATAGCCACCGAGCGGCAAGCAGCACTCAGCCTTTCGCTCTCGATCCACTGCATGAAATGCTGGGCGAGGTGCGAAAGTCGTGTTGCGCTAAGCAGTTCACGCAGCTCATGAAGCGTTGACAGGCCATGGGCCCCTGTAGTGCGTTCTCGTAGCCTACGACTGCTGCCGCCCGTGCAACTCGTGCGGCCGTTAGGAGAACTTACGCATGTCGAAGACCAAGCAGTTCGGATTGGCGCTCGTAGCTCTATTGGGCATTGGCACAGCGGCAGGCTGTTCCGGTTCGGCGGGGTCAAACGATGGCTCTGTCGATGATGGCAAAGGTGGCAGCGGAGGCGAGGGAGGGGAAGGTGGCGAAGGCAATCGTCCTTCGGCATGTAACGGCATCCAGGGGGGCGGTTGGGCGCCCATTGTTCGGTTAACCAACCGCCAGTACCGCAACGCCGTCAAAGATCTCTTCCCAGGCCTCAGTCTTCCTGAGGTGGCCTTACCTTCGGAACCGGTGTTTCACGGCTTAGACAATGACGCCAACACGCAGGCACCAACACCGCAGTTCATCGAGGCTTACGAGAAGGCAGCGAACAACATCGCCGATGCCGTTCTGAAGTCGCCCGGCCAGCTCACAACCGCACTTGGCGTCAATTGCAGCCTCACGGCGGCCCCCTCCACTTGTGGGCCCGCGCTCGTGGAAGCTTTGGCGGCGCGAGCCTTCCGCCGCAAACCTGAGAGTGCAGAGCTATCGCGGCTCAAGACATTCTTTGCCACCTCCCAACAGGGCGCCGACGCAACGACGGCGCTGCGTGCGACTCTGTCGCGGGTTCTTCAATCTCCGCAGTTCCTCTACCGGGTTGAAGTGGGCGAAGCGGTAGAGGGCCACGAAGATCTGCGTAAGCTGAACTCCAAAGAGATGGCGGCACGGCTTTCCCTGTTGCTGTGGGAGAGCTTGCCCGACGCCGAACTTACGGCGTTAGCTGACGACGGCAAACTGCAGGATACGGATACGTTGGAGGCGCAAGTGGAGCGTTTGCTGCAAAGTCCCCGCAGCAGCAAAGCGATGGCCAGCTTCACGCAACAATGGTTGGGATTTTCACGTCTTGAAAAGACGTCCAAGGACACAAAATTGTTTCCCAACTTCAACGACCAGCTCAAGGCCGATTTGCGCGCGTCACTTGAGGCGTATGTGGAGGCCGTGCTCAACCCTAAAACGGGCAACATGCGGCGGTTGCTCACCGACAGACGAGCGTTCGTGAATGGCAATCTTGCACCTCTGTATGGCTTGTCTGGGATCACGGGGGCCAACCTTCGCGAGGTTGAGCTCGACAAGGCGCAACGTTCGGGCTTGCTGACCCAGGCCGCTCTCTTGGCGGCGTTGGCGAAGCCACAAATCGATTCGCCCGTGCTGCGAGGCATCTATGTTCGTGAGAACTTGCTGTGTTCGCCCATCCCGCCACCCGTGGGCATCGACACCACTTTGCCTGAGCCCAAGCCTGGCGAGGCACCGCGTACCACGCGGCAGCTCTTTGAAGTAAGCCACGGGCGCCCCGAGTGCGCGAGCTGCCACCGTTACATTGACGGCATCGGCTTTGGGTTCAGCCACTATGATTCCCTTGGCCGCTACCGTGATCGTGAAAACGATTTGCTCGTCGACGCGGGGGGCGAATTGGTCGACGTCAGCGCCGACCTCGACGGTCGCTTTGAAGGCGCCGTCGAGTTGTCGTCTCGCGTGGCGCAAAGCGAGGCTTTCGCCGCGTGCTTGGCCACCAACTTCTTCCGGTTCTCGCTCAACCGCGCCGAAACTGATGCGGACGAATGTGCTCGCGATCAACTGACCCAAAGCCTCATGCAATCCGAAGGCGACATGAAGTCGATGATTGTGGCGCTTGTGAAAAGCGACGCCTTCCGCTACCGCGGCACCGCCCCCTAGCTCTTGCCGTTACGGAGACACAATGAAACGCTTTTCCTCATTTCCGTCTATCGCCACAGGGCTAAACCCAAACCGAAGAACTTTGCTGCGCGGCCTCGGGGCCTTGGGCGGCCTGTTGCCGTTTCACTTGCGCGAGAAGCAGGCGCAAGCGCAGGGCATCCCCACGCGCTTTGTGGTGTATTACACCTACCACGGCACGCAACCGCGCTCGTGGTTCCCCAGGAATGCCGCGGGTGGCATCGGAACCGAGAATGATTTCGAGCTTGCCTCGATCATGCAGCCGTTCGCGCAGTGGAAAAACGATCTGCTGATTCTCGACAACTTGAATATGTTGTCGACCGTCGACGATCCCACGCCCCCTGCCAACTCGCATTATGCCGGCCAAACCCACTCGCTTGCACCGGTCAACCGCGCAAGCGGCGCAAAACCGGGGGGCATTTCTATCGATCAGTTCATCGCACAGGAGCTGAACAAGAACGGTCCCGTCACCAAGTACAAGTCATTGGATTTTTTCGGTGGCAGTTGTGAGACCAAGTACCACGACATCAATTCTGTGGGCCCCGGGCAAACTTATACGGGCGAATGCCAAGCCAAAACGGCATACACACGACTTTTTGGCAGTGCTCCGTCCGCAAGTGGTGATGGCCCGGAACAGACTGCGTTGAAGTTCAGGCGTAGCGTCTTGGCGGGACTTCCCGACGAATTTAACGCGATCAAATCCAGCCTTTCCGCCGCCGACAAAACCAAGCTCGATGCCCACGCGCAGGCGCTTCGCGATCTTGAGAAGTCGTTGCTGCTTCCCGCGACGGGTGCCGCCTGTGCCCGGCCCGGCTCTGAGATTCTCACAGCCGCTGGCGACAAGACAGAGGCCAACTTCGAGGTCTGGGCCCGCCTCACGGCCGCGGCGTTGGCCTGTGATCTGACCCGCGTGGCCACGCTCAACTTCGACGAGCTTCCCGAATCTGTGCTCAGTGGGGTGGGGTGGACGCCGGGCAAGTTTGGCGCTCCCGACCTTCACGAGCTTGCTCACGGCACTGACGAGCGCTCGGGTGGGCTATTTCTCAATCCCGAAGCGATGGAAATGAACCGCCAATACCACTTGGTTTACGCGCGCGCGTTCGCCAAGTTGCTCAAAGCGCTGGATGAAATTCCAGAAGCGGATGGCAAATCTGTTTTAGACCACACGGTGGTGCTGTGGGCTGGCGAGATTGCCACGGGCAACCATGGGCTTGACCGGTTGCCGTGGTTATTGGCTGGCAGTGCAGGCGGATATTTCAAGACAGGGCGCTACATCCGCCCAGGAAAGACCATCGCTCACAACGATCTGTTTGTCTCGATAGCAAACGCCATGGGTATCCCCATCACAACCTTTGGCAAGGCATCGGTATGCAAAGGGCCCATGCCGGGTTTGAAGGCTTAGTCTGTCTCACACGCGCGGGCCCTAGCCTAAAGCGGCAAAAGGCCTCACAATCTTTGGTCGATGGGGTTCATTGCCGCTTCATATAGGGCGTCGTCATGACGGACGCGGTGATCCGAGTTCTGGTTGTGGACGACAACCTATTGGCGCGCCTCGGAATTGTTAGCCTGCTCAAGACCGCTTCGGGCATCGAAGTTTGTGCAGAGGCGCGCGACGGCGTGGAGGCGCTGAGCCTTTACAAGGAAGCGCGCCCCGACGTCGTGTTGCTTGATCTGAACATGCCTCGCGTCGATGGCGTTCAGGTGATCCAGGCCCTCGTTCTTGAATCGCCCCCGGGACGCTGCGTGGCCTTAACCCAGCTTGAGGGAAGCGACGACATCCTGCGCGCGCTTCGCGCAGGTGCTTTAGGCTACGTCACAAAAGATGCAGCCGGTGATCAGATTCTAGAGGCCATTGCAGCCGCTGCCCAAGGTCGAAAGTTCCTACCCACATCCGTGGGCGCTAAACTTGCGGAGCACGTCATGGGAGAGTCCCTGACTTTGCGAGAGACACAGGTGCTTCGGGCGTTGGCCGACGGGCACTCGAACCGCAGCATTGCATCGCTGATGCGCGTTTCGGAACGCACGGTGGCAACACACGTCGCCAGCATTCTTTTCAAATTAGGCGTGAAAAACCGCGCTGAAGCCGCCTCGACGGCTTTGAAGAGACACCTTATTTAGCCCATGCGTTTAGGCACATGGCTTGTGGCTGTGGCTTGGCTGTGCCTTCCCTCAAGGGCTATTGCCTATCCGACGCCCAAGATCGACGTCTTTCGTCCACCCATCGTGGGCGCGTCGCTGGCCAGCCCGGGTGACGGCTTCCTCTATGTCGGGGGCGTTTTCGAACTTGCGAGGTTCGATGGCAAGTCAACACAGAATCTATCGCTTCATTCTGCGTTCGGCGCGGCGTGGATACACTTGCTTGTAGGCAACGGGCAAGGAGAGCTATTTGCGAGCCCAGGCTATTGGGATCCGTCTCCCGACACGAAGGAAGCGCCTGTGCAGCAGCTGGGAACTCGCTACGGCGCCGGGGTGTGGCGGATGCCAAAGCAACAAGATCAATGGCAACACATAACGCCCGAGCTGCCGCCCTCGGTGCGGGTGTTCTCACTGCTTGCTGCCGCCGGAGACGCCTTATTCGTTGCGACCGCGCAGGGCTTGCTGCACTTGAATACGAAGACCCAAGCGATGCGTTGGATTGCAGAGGGGCTACCGAAGGGTGAAGCGGTGACCGCCTTGACGAATGCAGATGGCCGCCTATGGGTGGCTACGACGGCAGCGGTGTGGCGACAAGGACCAACGCAGTTTGAAAGAATCGCCGCTGTTCCGCACGTTCGCTGGATGGCGGCCCATAGCGATGGCGGCGTTTGGGCAGCATCCACGCGTGCCCTGCACATCGTGCGACCGAGCGGCGAAGTTCGTGAGGCCTATCTTCAACAAACCGAGGACCGGCCCGAGCTCGGAGCCATGCTGGCAACCCGCGACAAACATCTCTGGCTTGGCACTTCAAATGGCGTTTATGTCTTCGATCCACAAGGTGCGCGCGTGGCCACCTATGGTGTCGCCCAAGGCTTGCCCAACGAACACGTGCTCAGCCTTTTGCAGGACGAGGCGGGTGCTATATGGGTGGGGACCCGGGTGGGAGGGATCGCTCGTGTACGCACACCTTTGGTTGAAAATCTGGGAAAGCCCGAGGGCTTGCCCGCACTTAGCGTTGCCGTTTATGCAACCAACGATGGTGCACTTTGGTTTGCAGGCGGCGCCCGTGTTTGTCGACGTCAAAATCAAACCAACGATTGTCATTCACTGCCGCTCACAGACAGAAAGGATCAAGCTGTGGCGATTGCGGCGGCGTCTGACCAGAGCGTCTTTGTGGCCACAACCGCAGGTGCTCTTTTTCATGTCTCAGAGCAATCCGTTGCGAAGGTGAATGTCAATGAACCGCTGCCCGCGAACGTGCGGATGTTGCTCCGCTTGCGTGACCACTCCCTGCTTGTGGGAACGAGCGACGGCCGCGTGACACACATAGCCCCGGTCGGTAAGGGAGACGCTGCGGGTGACTTTCGTGTGCAAAGCGTCGTCAATGGATCGAATGGACTTTGCGAAGGAGCGGTTTGGAGCGGGCATGAGGCAGCGGATGGCAGGGTGGTCTTGGCGATGGAAACGGGGATCGGGCGCCTCGGTGCGGGTGGCCAGGTGACATGTTTGAGAGGCCACGGTTTGCCAACCAAAGGCATTCGCGCCGTCGTCATGGATGACACACGAATGTGGGTTGGTGCCACGAACGATCAAGGGTTGTTCGTGCGCGAGAAGGAGGGACCATTCTTCAATGTGAATTCCGATCGCGGCCTCTATTGCGATTCTTTGCTCACTCTCGTTGACGATCATCATGGAGGTCTTTGGACCACGTGCGGTCACGGACTGCAGTGGATGCGCAAACAATCCGTCATCGATGCAGCCCATGGGGCATTTCCAGTCGTGGCTGCGGTGGGCTTTTCTGAGCTCGACGATCTTCGCAGTGCGTCTGGAATCAACGAAGGAACTCCCAGTGCGGCTTTAACGGCGGATGGTGGCCTATTGGCGGCCACGTCCTCGGGGGCCGCGCTTGTGCGCGCGGTGACGCCCTTGCCGAAGTCGGCCATTGCACGCGGGCCGCGCGTGTTGTCGGCAACCCTCAATGGCAAGTTGCAACCGGCAACTGCGGTGCTTTCGGCGGCAACGGTTCCGAGCCAGCTGCAGATCCTTTTACAAGTGCCCAGTCTTGTCTCTGCCTCACGCGTCCACGTGGTTTACCGGCGCGACCAGTCGCCCTGGGTGAATGTGATGGTTCCGCAAGCGCCGCTGCAGATCGCCGATTTGATGGAAGGTGAACACACCATCGTGATTCGTGCGTCGGATGGGGTGGGAGGATGGCTTGCAGATCAAGCGTCGCTAAAAGTTCGCGTGGCGCGGCCTTGGCAGCAACGCACGGGCGTGCTGGTGGCTTTGGCCCTCTCGTTGGTGGCCTTGACGGCAGCGATCCTCGGTCTGCGGCTGACGCGCACAAGAAAGCGGTTCTCGTTGATCGCGGCAGACAGAGCGCGCGTGGCGCGCGAACTTCACGATCTGCTGGGGCAAAGTTTCACAGCGGTGGCTCTGCAAGTCGAATCAGCACGACGTCTCGTAACGCAGGATGCCTCGGCCGCACTGCACACATTAGACGAAGCGCGCGCGACGGTGTCACAAGCCAAGACGAACCTTCGACACGCCATTTGGAACTTGCGCGAAGATGTCATCGAACGCTTGCCGTTCACGGCCCTGCTTGAGCAAACGTTTGCAAACCTGCGCGCGAAGGCGGAACGCAAAGCCAAGATCGTTTTTAGTCAATGGGGCGATCCACTTCCGCGCTCGGCGCATGTCGAGTACGAGGTTTCGCAAATTGCAAGCGAAGCGGTTTGGAATGCCCTCAAACATGCAAACGCCAACGAGATCCGAGTGGAACTGACAGTGGCCGAAGGTGTCGTGGAACTTGTGGTCTGCGACGATGGTCGAGGGTTCACCGCCGACCTCGCCGCTTTGGCATCGGCAGGGCACTTCGGGCTGGTGGGCATGCGTGAACGAGCGACCCGCATCGGCGCCGCCCTCAGCGTCACGCCCGCAGGCCCCGTGGGCACACAGGTGCGGCTCACGTTGCCCCTGGCGCGCTGGAACAACACGTAGGCAGGGCAAGAGTCTCCACTCTTCGACCCAGGCGCTCAGGTGGGCCGACAGTGATTTATCTGCGACGCGGGCTTTGCCGCGCCCTCATCTACCAGTTGGGCGCAAACAATCCGCAACATTTTGTGGTTGGTTGCCGAAAACACTTCGTCAATTACACGGAGGTTTGGTGTTATGCGTGGATTAAGTCAGCGTGGTGTTTCGGGTCGTGGTTTGCTGAGTGTGGCGCTTATAGCTTCGGTTGGGCTATACGGATGCGCAGATCAAAGGGTAGAGGAGCCTGCGCCATCCAAGAGCGCGACCCCTTTGGGCGGGCGTTCGCCGCAGTTGATTGCGGCGCACTACCTGAAAACGGCCGGGGCGCGGCTGAATTTGCCGCGGCCGCAGGATTTTGTTCCGGGTGCCACGCATAAGGGCAAGCGACGCACGCATGTGCGCATGAAGCAATTTCATCGCGGCGTGCCGGTGTTCGGCGCCGAAACCATCGTTCACATGGAAAGTGTGTCGGGCGAAGTGGTGGGGCTCTCGGATGGCGCCGCGAGAGACATTCATGTGGATACGCAGCCTTCGCTCACGGCAGATGACGCCGTTGCCATTGCGCGGGAATCGTTGCCTTGCCCTCGCTGCGTGACGGCCGCGCCTAAGGCTGAACTGTTTGTCCTGCGACATGAGGGTCGCGATTATCTTACGTGGAAGATTGAGCTGAAGGTCCTTGATGGCTCGGCCAACACCGCCTTGCCCGTGGTTTTTGTCGACGCAAACGCAGGCCGCGTGGTGTGGTCCTATAACAATTTGCAAACCGGCACCGGTAACTCGCTCTACAGCGGCAATGTGACCTTGAACACCTATGCGGCGCCTGGCGGTTCAAGCTTCTTTCTTGAAGACGTGGCCACGAAAGCCGGAACCTTCAATTACAACAACGGCACCTCTAGCAAAGCGCGTTTCACGGACTCGGATGACGTGTGGGAAAGCGCCGTGCAGAGGGCGGGCGTCGACGCTCAGTATGGCGCTGTCTCGACCTTGCGGTACTACAAAGACGTGCACGGCCGCAACGGCATCGACGACAACGGCGGCCCTGCGCCGATGACCAGTGCCGATGGTGTGACGCCGCTTATGACGTCAGGCGTCCACTATAGCAGTGGCTACAACAACGCCTTTTGGGATGGCACACAGATGACTTACGGCGATGGCGATGGAAGCACGTTCACGCCGCTTGTCAGCCTTGACATCGTTGGGCATGAGATGACCCACGGAGTGACGGAACACACCGCAGGCCTCATCTATTCAGGCGAAAGCGGCGCCTTGAATGAATCAATGTCGGATGTGTTCGGCGCGATGGTCGAACGTTCCGTTAAAGGCGAAAGCGCGGCCACGTGGCTGTTGGGCGAAGAATGTTACACGCCTGGCAACGGCAACAACGATGCGCTCAGATATTTCGCGAACACGCACTTGGCAACCGACGATGGCTTTACAGCCGACGATGATCCCGATCATTATTCTGAACGGTATACGGGATCTTTTGACAACGGCGGCGTGCACATCAATTCGGGGATTGCGAACCATGCCTTCTATCTAACGGCTGTGGGTGGCACGCATCACCTGGGTGGATCGGTTGTGGGCATCGGCGCTGACACCGCGGCCGCGATTTGGTTCAAGGCATTGACTTCGTACCTCACGCCCAGTGCCACCTTTGAGCAAGCGTCTGTGGCCTTCTATCACGCCGCTCAGGAGCTTTACGGCGACAGCAGCGTGGAGGCTCAAACGGTTCTCAAGGCCTGGTCGCTTGTGGGCGTTACGGCAGACACTGAAGCGCCGAGCGTGGCGATCACAGCGCCCGCGGCTGGTGCCACCTTGTCTGAGATGGCAACCGTTACGGTGCAGGCCAGCGACAACGTGGCTGTGAAGCAAGTGGATCTGTTGGTGGACGGCGCCGTAAAGGCATCGTCAACGGCTGCGCCTTTTTCGCTCAGCTGGCTCACGGGCACAAGCGGCAACGGCCCTCACGTTCTGACCGTGAAAGCGTACGATGCCAAGAACAACGTGGGCACCAGCGCGGCCGTCAACGTTGTGGTGAACAATGAACTTGTGCCACCCGTGGTGCAAATCACCGCGCCGGTGGATGGCGCCACGGTGGCGGGCAACACACAGGTTGCAATCACCGCCACAGACAACGTTTCCGTTGAAGAGGTGAAATTCACCGTTGATGGCGTGGTCGCCAAAACGTTGGTTGCCGCGCCTTATGTGTTCGATTGGAATACGGCGCCGGTGGCGAACGGGTCTCATACGTTGACGGCCAGCGCGAGGGACAAAGCGGGCAACGTGGGCACCTCCGCCGCAATTACGGTCACGGTCAATAACCCAGGCGTTGCCGTGTATGACGCCACTTTCAAGGCGCCTCGCTGCGCAACGGTCGGCAGCTTTTGTGACACCAACGCTTTGGTGGTGGGCCGCGGCGCCAATGTTGGTCCTGAGCTGAATCAACCGAACACGTTGTCTTCGAGCTGTGCTGATGGCACTTCAGGAAGCTTTCACAGCGACGAATCTCTGGATCGCGTCCGCATCGAAACCGCCAGTGGCAAACCTTTCGCTCCAGGCGAAGTTGTGAACGTCACCGCGACCGTATGGGTCTTTAGCGCGAGTTCGAATTTCATGGATGTGTTCTATGCAACGGACGCGTCAGCGCCCACGTGGGTTTTGGCTGGCACTGTTTCGCCTTCCGGCTCGGGGCTGCGAACGATGACGGTTCCTGTGATCCTGGGCGCCGGCGCCACGCAAGCCATCCGCACACAGTTTCGCTATTTGGGCGCTGCCACAGCCTGCGCCGCAGGCGGATACAACGATCGGGATGACCTTGTTTTCCAGGTGCAAAGTGGCGATACGCAAGCGCCTGTCACAACCTTGTTAAGCCCGTCCAACGGCGCGTCCGTCACGGGGGTTGTGAACATCGAAGCCACAGCCACAGACAACGTTGGCGTCACGCAGATGCAGATCCTGATCGACGACGCCGTGGTGGCCACGATTACGACACCGCCATTTACGCACTCTTGGGATACAATCGGCGTGCCTGCGGGATCGCATACCATTGTGGCTCGTGCCAAGGACGCCGCAAACAACCAAGGCGACGCACAAGCATCGGTCACGGTCACCAAGCCGCCCGCAGCCAAAAGCGCTTTGTTGGTCGTGGGGGCCGAGCCGCTCGATAGCCATGACAATGCGCTTCGCAGCCGCCTCGAAACTCAACTGGGTTTCGCCGTGACGGTGAAACAAGGAGCCGCCAGCGCCGCATCCGATGCCAATGGAAAGCAGTTGGTGTTCATTTCGGAATCGGTGTCATCCGGCTCGGTAGGCACCAAGTTCACCTCGGTGGCAGTGCCGGTGGTTACCACAGAGCCTGCATTGTTTGATGATCTTGGCCTTGTTGCAGGCGCCTGGGACGTGGTGATGGGGGCGACGGCTTCGCAAACGGCCGTGCAAATCGTGGATGCATCGTCGCCCCTGGCCGCTGGGCTCACGGGCACACCTTCGGTCGCTTCGGCGGCAACCACCGTGGTGTGGGGCGTCCCTAACGGGAATGCGAAGGTTGTGGCGCGCGTCGTGGGCTCTGCCACGCGGGCAGCGATCTTCGCATATGAAGCTGGCGTGCCTATGGCCGCCGGAACTGCGCCTGCGCGCCGGGTTGCGTTTTTCGCCAACAGCACGACACCTGGTCTGCTCAACACCGCGGGCTGGAGTTTGTTCGATGCCGCGATCAATTGGGCTTTGGGTACGGCCAGCCCGCCGCCGGCGAACGCCGCGCCCACGGTGAATGCTGGCACTGATCACAACACAACTGCAGGCACAACGCTTACGCTTGTGGGGCAGGCCACGGATGATGGGTTGCCGAACCCGCCGGGCACGCTTGCTTTGCAGTGGACGATGGTGAGCGGACCGCAATCGCCGCAATGGCCGCAGAACGACAGCACGTTGGCCACAACGCATGTGCGCTTCGATGTACCCGGAAGTTATGTGCTGCGCTTGACGGCGAATGACGGTGCGCTCTTGGCTTTCGACGACGTGCAGGTTGTGGTGGCCAGCCCTCCCGTGCCGGGGACCGCTTTGGTTGTTGTGGGCGCCGTGCCGCTTTCCGCGGGTGACGCGGCTTTGGTTCAGCGCCTGCAAACCCAGCACGCGTTGACGGTGGTCACAAAGACGGCGGACGCGAGCGTTACGGCAGATGCCACGGGCAAGGCGCTGGTCCTCATCTCAGAAACGGTGGCGTCGGGAGCGGTGAACACGAAGTTCACAGCCGTGACAGTTCCAGTGATCAACCTTGAGCCCGCGCTTCAGGATGATCTGGGAATGACCAGCACCACGTGGGACACCAGCATGGGCAGCGCCGCTTCACAAACGGCCGTGACCATCGCTTTGCCAACCCATCCTTTGGCCGGGGGCCTTTCGGGGCAGCCGAGCGTCGTTACAAGTGGCGCCAATTTCTTGTGGGGCCAACCGAGTGCCTCGGCCCAAATCGTGGCCACATTGGTGGGGGCCCCCACACGGGCCACGGTTTACGGCTACACCGCCGGTGCGGCTATGGTTTCGGGCACGGCGCCCGCCCGCCGCGTGGGCCTGTTCCCCACGGGTGGCGTGCCCAGCCAACTCAACACCAACGGCTGGGCGTTGTTTGATGCGGCTGTGGGCTGGGTGAAGTAGGGCCGCGCTTTGAACAGTGCGCTGGCCGTGGGATTGTTTCCGCGGCCGGCGCACTTCTTTTCAAGGCCCGCCGCAGGCCCATGTTCGACGTGGCGAGAGGAATGCCTCAACAAACGGTCAGAAAAAGCAGCCCTAGCCTGTCGCCAAGATCGGCGGCGCATTAGATTCCTAGAAGATGCGTTTTACAGCCCTGTTTGTCTGCACCTTGCTCGCAATGTTGCCACCGGCCTTTCGCGGGCTGCCACGCGCGTACGGAGCCGCCCCCGACACCGGTCATTCGCGCAAGAGCGGCGTTCCGCAAGATCTTCGAGAAGCGACCTTGGCGCGCGCGACGCTTGAGTTGCTGGAGAAGGAACACCTGCTCCATAAACGCGTTGACGATGAGCTTTCGCGGGTTGCGTTCGCCACATATCTCGATCGGCTTGACAGCGGCAAGATGTTTTTGCTGAAAGCGGATCGCGACGCGCTTGGTAAATATGCCGATAAGATCGACGATCAGCTGCGCGCCGGCTCGCTTGAACTGGGGCACGAGGGCCAGCGGATTCTGATCAAGCGGGTGTCGATGGTCGAAGCTTGGGTGGCCGCGCTCCTCGCCTCTCCTCTGGATCACACCAACAAAGAGGATGTTGAGCTTGATCCTAAAAAGGTGACGCCCGCAGCAAACGAGGCGGAACTCAAAGATAGGTGGCGCCGACGGTTGGAGCTGGAAGTGCTTGAGCGCGTGGCTCAGATGCAAGCCCGTCTTGCGCCAAGCAAAACCGTAAAGACGCCCGCCGTTGCCAGCGCCCCGGGGCGCCCCAAAGAGAAGTCCAACGGTGATGATGATGAGAAGGCTGGCGCGCTTCGCCTTGCCGAGATTCCAAAGACGCCACAAGGGCGCGAAACCAAAGCGCGCGCCGACCTGGCAAAATCGTACGCTGCGCGGTTCGTTCGGCTCGCACACCCGGCCCCGGTGGATGCGGCGGCGGATCTGGTGAATGCCGTGGCCGCGTCGGTGGATCCTCACACCAACTACCTGCCACCTGCGGACAGGGCCAACTTTGATATTCAGATGCGCGGCTCGCTCGAGGGCATCGGCGCTGTGTTGCGCGAAAAGGACGACTACATCGAAATCGTCGAGCTCGTCCCCGGCGGTGCAGCGTGGCGCCAAGGCCAGCTGGATCCGGGCGATCTCATTTTGGCCATCGCTTCGGGAACGCAGGACGCGGTCGACGCCGTCAACATGCGGATTGATGAAGTCGTCAACATGATCCGCGGACCGAAGGGCACTGTGGTGACGTTGCGTGTGCGCAAAGCAACGGGTTTAGAGGAAACGGTGGCGATCACGCGCGACGTGGTTGTGGTTGAAGAGGCATATGCCAAAGCCGCGCTGATCACGAAGAAGGGGCAGCCTGCCTATGGCTACATTCACTTGCCCAGCTTTTATGGCGGCGAGGGCAGCGCGCGCGATTCGGCAAGCGACGTGCGCCACTTGCTGCGTGAACTCAACGCCAAAAAAGTTGCCGGCGTCATTCTAGACGTTCGCGGCAATGGTGGCGGTTTGCTTGGCTCTGCCATCGAGATGAGCGGGGCGTTCATTGAAAAGGGTCCTATTGTGCAGGTGCGCGACAGTAAGGGCCGGCGGCAGGTTTTGACCGACGACGATGCGGGAGCGGACTTCACCGGTCCCGTGATCATTTTGGTGGATCGTTTCAGCGCCTCTGCTTCAGAGATCTTGGCGGGCTCTTTGCAGGATTACCGCAGGGCCGTCATCGTGGGCACAAGCGCCACGCACGGCAAAGGCACGGTGCAAACGCTGATCGACCTTGATCGTGCCACTGGCGGCCAGCTGGGTCTCGGCGTCTTCAAGCTGACCATCCAGCAGTTCTTTCGCGTCAACGGCAGTTCAACCCAGAGCAGGGGCGTCAGCCCCGACGTGACGCTGCCGGATCCCGCGGGCTACATCGAATCGGGCGAGCGCGAGCTGGAGCATGCGCTGCCATGGTCGCAGATCACGCCTGCCGAGCACGACGACTGGAAGTCAAGTTGGAACGCGGCCGCTCTGTCGGCCGCAAGCGTGGCTCGAGTTAGCAAAGATCCCGTGTTCGCAAAAGTCACCAAGCTCACGCAGCTGATGAAGGCGCGCGAGGCGGACACGCGCGTGCCCCTTGCCGAGGCCGACTTCATGAAGCAGCGGGAGCAACAGCGCGCTGAGATCGCCGCCGCCAGCCCCAAGCTCGATGAGTCTCCCAAGCGGTTCTCGGTGATGCCGATCGATCAACGCGCGCCGGTGGCTGCGGCCGCCAACGGCAAAAAAGATTCACGCGTGGCCAAGTGGAGTGACAACCTGGCGCGCGACCCCTGGGTGGACGAAAGCCTCAACATCCTTACCGATATGAAGAAGTAGCGCCCGCGCGGATGGCCTCGTCCATAGGCCACCTCAATGACCACGTAGTGCGTTTAAGCAAACAACCCTGTCACTGGTCCCTTGGCGAACGCTGGATCGCCGAACGCGGGCAGTTCTGCGCCAAAGGCACGGGCGATGGAAAGCCACACATCGGTGGTGAACCGGCCAGGGAACTTCGCATAGCGCCCACCTGCAAGACCCATGGATTTCGCGCCGAAGAGCATGACGGGCAGATCTTCGTTGCCGTGGCCGTTGCCGTCATTGACGTCGGTAAATAGGACAACAAGCGTGTTGTCAAGAAGGCTCGCGCCTGCGCCATCGGGCGTATTCTTCAAATCCATGACAAAGTCGGCCACCAGCTTGCAATAGAACGCGTCGATGCCGATGTGAAAGCGGGGATCCGAAAAATGAGTCACGCTGTGGTGGCCATCGGAGTTGCCGAACCCCGGGATGACCCCGTCGAAAGGCAATTCCGTTAATGCGTTGTCGAACGCGAACGTTGCGACGCGCGTAAGGTCGCATTGGAACGCCGTCTTGATGATCTGCAACATCTGTCGAGACACAGCCTCGTGCTGCTTGGATTCGGCGCCCTCTGTTGCGGACGGCAAGGGTGCGAGTGTGGGCCGAGCACATCCAGCAGCGGTGCCAGCTGTGACGACCTGACGCCCGAGATCGGTCACAGCGCCAAGGTGCTCTTCAAGCCGCGATCGCTCGGAGGCGGGCACCTTTGCCTTAAGACGTCCAAGATCTTTGGCAACGAAGTCGAGCACACCTTGTCGTCGCAGACGCATGCGTTCAAGCGCCGCGGAATCCGTGTTGCCTGGCATCAGATCACCGAACACGTTCGTCAGCGCAACGCCAGGTCGGGTTTCCGCGAAAAGCCCTCCTGTGGCACCGGGCCCCTTGTAGCTCATAATTCGCGAGCCTGGCAGCCCCGCGTCCGCCGCCAAAGATCGAGCCCCACCCAGTTGAATGGAAGGCCGCGCCGTGCCTTTGAGTGCCGCCGCTTTCTCCAGAAGGATTTGGTCAATCGAGCGGGCGTTTGCCACGATGTGTTGGCTGTCCGCAGCGCCGTCCGCGACACCGAATCCGGGCAGCTTGGCGAAACGCGAGCCGGTCATGAACGAAATGAGCCCGCGGCTGTGCGCGTCGCCTTCCCAATTCTCATCCAAAGAGTTCCACACGCCACCCAGTAACACCATGTCGTTCTTGACCTTCGCAAAGTTGCCAAGAATGGGGCCGCTTGCGAAGTCGGTGCTGCCAGCCTTGGGCCAGAACTGCGATTGCACCGTTCCGCACGGATAATAAAGCACGCACAGCCGCTTCGGCGCCCCGTTCTGCGCACGCGCCATAAGGGGTCTTAGCATCGCCGCTTCAAATGCAGAGACTCCGGCCAGGCCCAAAAATGAACGTCTTTCAAATGGCCGCATCATCATTTCCCTTCGCCTACGTCTCGCGTTGTGAACCCCTCAGATGTGGCCAACGCGCGGTAAAGATCTATGAATGAGCCTGACTTTGCAAATTCGTTTTTGACGGTGGCAAGCGCACACGTGACGTCGTCTTTTGCCTGTCGGCCAAGCGCCATCGTCGCAAGTTCGGCAACAGCGCAATCGGCCGCGCGCCGGCTGCCGGCCAGCCGTTGGGCCACATCGCCAAGACCATCGATGGGGCCATCAATGCCCTCTCCCAGGTTCACGATGACGGATGATTGATCGATGGTTCGACCCCCAGGATCCTTCTCGCGGTACACGCCAATGGCATCGTAGCGATCGTGCGCGAGCCCTAACGGATCGAAGAAGGCGTGGCATCCTTTGCACGAGGGATTGGTGGCGCGCAATCCTGAAAGCTCTCGTTCACTTGCGTCTTTGGGCTGCGCTGCGATCACAGCCGCGAGCGAGGCAGGCGGTGGCGGCACGGTGGAGCCACAAAACAGTTTGTTGTAGACGAACAAACCGCGGTGAACCACGTCCCCTCGGCTGGGGCTGCTGTGCGCCGCCAAGATCGCGGGATGAGTCAAGATCCCCGCGCCCCGCTCGCGCGATGTGGGCTCGACCTTCGTGAGCCCCGCTTGGCCGCCCACACTTGGCAAGCCGTAGAGGCTGGCGATTTGATCGTTCACGTAAACGCGGCTCGACGTGAACAGGTCGCGCAAGCTTCCACTCCACATCACGTCAGACAGAAATCGTTCCTCACCTTGGATCAAGGCATCACGTATCTCGGCGGTAAACTTCGGAAAAAGTTGCTTGTCCTTTTCGATGCGCGCAAGCCGACCAAGCCCCACCCATTGCCCCGCGTTTTTAACCAACGTTTCGCGCACGCGAGGCACCGCCAGCAAGCGATCAACCTGTGCTGATAAGACTTGTCGCTTGGCGAGGCTGCCGTCCTGAGCGGCGGCCCACAGTTCATCGTCTGGCACGGAGTCGAGAAAGAAGAAGCCCAAGGCGGCGGCGACCTCGAACGGCGTCAGCGTGACTTTCCTTCCGGGCGCTGGTGCCGCGTCGGCTCCGATCTCCGTGCGCCACAAAAACGAACCGGACTGCAACACCGCCTCAAGCATCAATTCAAGGCCCGCAGCGGCACCATCAGGGGCGCCCAGTCGATAGACAGCGAGCAGCTCCGCCACTTCCGTATCTTGCAAAGGCCGGCGAAAGGCCCGCGCAACCTTGTTGCGAAGAAATCCCGTGATGCAGGCGTCGTCTAGCTTTGCGCCGCAACCAAGCGATGAAGGCATGACGCGAGTGATCTCTTTTGCGGCCGCCTGCGCCGCCGTTGCGTAGTTCGACGCCGTGGTGCCAGTGATCACGCCCGTTTCGGCTAAGTTCAACGACCCGCCCAAGGCGCGCGCGCCGCTGACCTCCCTTGAAATCGTGACGCCGAAGAGATCACGCACGGCGTTTGCAACCTGATCGTCTGTGAGACGCCAAATGCGCGCCGGGGCCAGCGAAAGTTTGGCGTTGCATTCGCTTGGCGCCGCTCCGTTGGGATTGGCGTTGTTGCCAGCCGAGCCAGACGCACCTCCCGAATCGCCTCCAGAGGGCTCTGTGGACCCTGTGCATGCGCCCGCGAAGACGCACGCCGCGAGGGCCCCCAGACACAGTCCACTAGAAGATCGGAGCACCCGCCGGCAGAAGTGGTCCACGTCCATAATCTCTTGTATCGCGAGCGGGAAGCATCGATCACTTGGGAACGAAGAGATTGGTTTTGCCAATCACACGTCGCGTGCTTATCCGATGTTGTATGCGCCAGTGCAATACCTGGCTTCGCCGATCGTGCTCAGCTTGAGGCCCATCGCGTTGGCGACGCTCAACAACAGATTGTTGTGGAATCCGTTGGCCGCGTTGATGGTGCGCCCCGGGCGAACGGCGCCCCCGGCTTTGCCAGCAAGCAAGGCGGGCAGGAACTTCGTGCTGTGGGCCGCGGCATCACCCATCTCTGACGTCACCAGGACCAAGCTGTTGTCGAGCATCGAGCCATTGCCTTCAGGCGTATCTTTGAGGCGCTTGATGAGCGCGGCGACCTGCGACATCAACCACGTTTGGGACTTGTCGAGGTTTGCGTCAGGCGCGTGCTGGCAATCGTGATGGCTCTTGGAAACGCCAACCCACGAGAACGGAATGTCGGTGCCCGTGCTAAGCCATTGCAGCGTGGCGACCCGGGTGAGATCACACGCGATGGCTTGATACACAAGCTCGTTCATCGCGGCGCCCACCGCCGGCACATCGGTGATGGCTTTATCGAAAGCGCTGGGCGTCTTGCATCCGCTTCCCGCCATAGGCGCCGGTCCCCCGTCGCCCGCTGGCAAGGTGCTGCCACCGGGGATTGCGGGAATCGACTTCTCCAACTCCCGAAGGGAATTGAGGTGCTCGTCTAATCGTTGCTTCTCCTGCGTGCCAACCACACCTTTAATGGTTGTCACTTGAGCCTTGAGCAAATCGATTACGCTTTTGCGCTGTTCAGCGGCCGCTTGTGCCTTGGCCAACGCCTGCATGTCCACGGGTGCGGGCGGCGATCCTGGTGTGGGCGCTGGCGCCACCGGCTTTGTACCGCCGAACAGCCGCGTGAACATGGCGTTTGGATCCTGAAGCGGTGCGATGGGCACACCACCGGAAAAGGCGATGCGGCTTCGTGCGGCCGGATCGTCGCCCTTGGGCGGCCGATCGGTTTGCACCGCAAACTGCAAAGAGCCAAAGCGCGTTTTCGTGCCGATGGCTTGAGCGATGAGTTGATCAACTGAAACGAAGTTAGATGGAAACTGCGTCGCGGGAACGTCCTCACTCACACCCACGCCGTTGCCCGTCAAGATCGTTTGTTCGCCCCCATGGCCCCAGCCCTCAGGCACACAGGGGTTATGCAGATTCTCAAACAGGATGATGTCTGACTTGTAAGGTGTGAGCGGCGACAGATATCTGCCGAACGAAAAGTTTGATTGCTCCCTACAACCACCGGGAAACGTGACCACAATGAACCGAAGGGGCGCCATCTGAGCCTCGGCGAGCGCGGCACGAAACACGGGCGTTGCTAAAAAGCTGGCGGCACCCAGTTGTTTGATCAGCGTGCGTCGACGCATCAGGGCCTTAGACATCGGAACACTCCTTGGCAGAGGCGAGTGGGAATGAAAAGGAGGGAGGTTCATTGCACAAACGTCCGCGTGAGAAAGCTCTCACTCTTGACGAGGGCGATCAGCATCTCGCGAATGTTCATCCCCTCAGCGCCGAGTTGGGTGTCGATCGTCGCGGCGAGTTGCTTGTCGGTTTCGATCTCGGCCCGGCCATAAACCCACCGCGCGGCCTGCACGGCGGCGCACTGCCGAACCAGCGCGCTTGACGCCAGCTTGCGTGCCAACTCAACGCCGCCCGTGTAGGGCCCGTCAACGTCGGTGTCGGTCAGCACGCCACTGGCATCGATCGGACGGCCATTTTCTGTGGTTCGGAAGCGGCCAATGGCATCGTACCCCTCAAGTCCAAACCCCACGGGATCGATGAGCGCGTGGCAGCCGGCGCAAGCGGGATCCGCTGAGTGTCGCGCAAAGCGCTCGCGCGTGGTGAGGTTGGGATCGGGCGCCGGCGGGGACAAGTTCACGTTCTTTGGCGGCGGCGGTAAGGCCTGGCACAACATGCGCACGCGAAGGAATGTGCCGCGCGCGATAGGAAATGAATCGTCCTGCTTTGAATGAACCGCGAGTACCGCTGGATGGGTTAAGATCCCGCTTCGCTCTGCCGCGTTAAGCGTGGTCTTCACCAGCACATCACCTTTGCCCGGATCCGGAACACCATAAAGTTCGGCCAGCGCGCTGTTGATGAAGCTAAACGGCGTCGTCAACAAGGTCTTTACAGAGCCGTCTTGTTCCCACAGCACCGAATCGACCACACCCGCGCTTTCGGCAAGCATGGCGCTCTTCAGCTTGTCGTCGAACATCGGGAACTTGGAAAGATTCTTTTGCACACCCGTGATGCTGTTGACGGTCAACCATTGGTTGACGAACCGTCGCAGCGTGGCTCTTGCGCGTGGCGACTTAAGCAAGCGGCGCGCCTGCGTTTCGAGCTGGGCTGGTGTGGCAAGCGCGTTGTTGTCCGCCGCTGCCATCAGTTCGGCGTCAGGCATCGTTCCAAGGAATGTGTATGAAAGCTCCGAAGCCACCTCGTAAGGCGTCAGCGTTCGCTTGGCACCGCTGGTGCCGTATTCGGATCGATAGAGAAAATACGGCGATTGCAGCATCACTTCGGCAACCAGCTTGATGCCCTCGGCGAACGTTCCCGTCTTTCGCACAAGATCGTAGATGCGACGGTAAGCCTGCGTCTCTTCGGCGTTCAGTGGCCGGCGATGAGCCCGCTTGCCGAAGCTCGTGATGAAGCTGTTGGCGCAGTCGCTCTCCTTGGCGGGCGAAGCACAGGGCGCCAATGTGGCAAGGGGCGCCTCGGTAGCGAGGCGGGCCGCAATCTCGGCGTATTGGCCGCCGATGGTTGCCGACACCGTGCCCGCCGATGCGAAGTTGTCGTAGCCGAGTGTCCACGTTTCGGGTTGCAGAGCATCGGTGGGCGGCGCAGGCAACCCCAGTAAGTCCTGCAAGCTGTTGCGGTATTCCTCGTTTGTCAGTTTTCGCAACGCCGTGGGGCCAGGCGCGCCGGCCGGTATCTTTTCGGCGCCCGTTGGGGCGGGTTCATTTGTTCCAGGGTCATCATCTGCTCCTGGATCCGGCCCTTTGGCGTTGCCTTCGACCTTTGCTGTGCACCCACTTGCGCCCGCTGCCACCAAGGCGGCAACGAGGCTTAGGGCGGCACCCCTGCGAAATTGGAATACACCCACCGTTTGCCCGGATACCCGTGTTTGTATTGCCACCCTCTCTAGTGCTTTGGCAGAGGCGAAACGATCATCGGTGAGGTCTCGGCCGTTTCACTCACAGCGCGCCAGGCCGCTTAGGGCTCGTCGTCATCTGCTGTCCCTGCGTCGACTTGGCCTGTTGTGCCACCTTGATTGTCGTCATCGTCGTCTGCGGGCGTGCCGGAGGAGCCGCCCATGCCCTGCTGGTCATCGTCATCGTCGTTGTTTGGAGCGGAACCATCCACCGTCGGCTGGTTATCCTCATCATCTGGATCCGCGGCCGCTCCGCCGCCTTCGCCACCCGCACCTGCGTCAAGTGGCTCGCCACCACCCGACCCGCCTGATTGGGCCGCGCCACCCGAGCCGATCAAGCTTCCACCGGAGCCACCAGCCAGTGTTGACGATCCGCCCCCACCGCCGCCAAAAGATGTGCCGGCATCCAAGCCAACGCTGCCCCCCTTGCCCCCGGCTGCTTTTCCACCTGAACCTTCATTCTTGTTTTCGCCATCGGACGAACAGGCCACAGCCCAGATGGCCGCAAAGAGTATGGAGAGTAGAACAGAGCTTCGAATCATGGATGTGTTCCTTCTGAAGGCGCTAGACGCCGACGATTGCGTTTGCGAAGAGCTATCGCAAACCCGTTAGTATCGCGGCGTAAGGCAAACGATCATGCCGCGCACCGATCAGGTGATGCCATGGGTGCTCCCGAACACTAAGCGAGATGCTGCGAAAGCCGCAGCGCCAAGCCGGCCAATGCCCTCACAGGATTTGCCGCCGTGCTGACGGGAAGAACGGACACATCGCAGTCGTAGAGGCGAAACCGTTTGAGGGTGCAAAGCGCGATTGCATTTTGCATGTAGCGGCAGCACTACAGCATCGTGCCTTCAATCACGGCCGTGTGGCGCGAACCACAGGCGAGCGTGCGGTCACACGCAAACGCTGCAAATGGTTGCGAAGCCGCTTTGTCGCCGACGATTTGTATTTGGTGAGTGCCAACAAACCGGTGCGGGCCACGCGGTCGCGCAACTCGTCTATTCGTCGATGATATTGAGCTGGGACAAGCTGATGTGAAGACGGCTTTCCACGAGTCGAACCAACGAATCAAATTCGGATTGATTAAATCCCATGGTCGCCATCAGCTCTTCGGCCATGGCCGCACGCATAGCGCTTCGAGCGCCCTCGATCCATCGCGCTATCGTTGCTCTGTGAACGCCGTAGCTTTTACCAATATCTTCAGGGCTCCAGTTATCCACAAACCGCAGTCGAAGCACGTTGCGTTCGCGAGGAGAAATGCGGGTAAGCGCCGAGCGCAAGGCTTTCTGAAACGGCTCAACCGAGGCCGCCCGGGTTACGACATCGTCGATGGGGATCGCCAATTCGGCCAGATCGGCAGTATTTAGGCTCGCGGGTTCGCGCAATCGTTTGATGGAAATGGCTTTGCGAACCGCCGTCACCCGAAGCCACCCGCCCAGTGGGCCCGATCCTAAATACGTCAGTATCTTTGGAGGCTCCTCAGCCGACCCGACCAGCAGTCGCTCTCTCAAGGTTTGTGTCAGTTCATCAGCGAAATCATCGCTGGAATCAATCCGCGAGATGTACAACGGAATAGCGCGTAAGAATTCGTTTTCCAAAATACCCAAGGCCGCCTGATTGCCCTGCGCGCACAGAAAGGCCAACGCCAATTCGTCCGGGTGGGTAATAGCGTCAAGGTCCCGGGTTTCCAAATAGCGGGCGATGGTTTCGGACTGACACGACAAAGTTGGCCACCGCTCGTTGACCGCGCTGCAAAGCCGCTGGGCCAATGCGATACTGCTTTTCTGCTCCCCCATGCTGATCCCCGGTGGCGGCAAGTTCAACTGCCCGGTTTTCAATGTCAAGTAGCCAAAGTTGCCCTCCCGATGAAATCCTGACGCAATTCGCCAGCGGCACGCTGCCACCGTTGGCGCTGCATCAACTTGAGACCCACCTGGACGTTTGCCCCGAGTGTCGAATGTTGTTGTCGGCGCTCAAAGGCGAACGACGGTCCGGCGCACAAACCTGGTTGCAAGCTCCCGTTTTAGGCACGATCGCCCCGGGAACGGTTCTGGCGGGTCGCTACCGAATTGATCGGTTGGTCGGTCGGGGGGGAATGGGCGAGGTTTACGAAGCCACTGACGAGATCCTGCGAACGACCATTGGCTTCAAGAGCTTAACGGTTGCTGAGCTCCAGCAAGACGAAAGCCAAAAGCGCCTGCGGCGCGAAGTGTTGGTGGCCCGCCAAGTTACACATCGCAACGTATGCCGCATCTTCGATTTCGGCGTCACGCCGGACATGTGTTTCCTTACCATGGAGTTTCTGCCAGGAACGACGCTGCGCCAGCACATTTGTGCCGGCACTCCCATGGCTCCTCACATCGTGCGGTCTGTTGTGCAGCAGTTGACTGATGGCTTAAAGGCCGCTCACGACGCTGGAGTCGTGCACCGAGATTTCAAAACGGAGAATGTAATCCTCGTCCCAGGTTCTGCGGCGCCGACCCGCGCGGTCATCACGGATTTCGGGCTTGCGGCGTGGGTAGGGCCTGGAACACCAGTCTCAACCTTGGGTGCGCGTTTCGCCGGAACGATAACCCACGCGTCACCGGAACAGTTACGCGGCGGCGCTGTTACACTGGCCACGGACATCTACGCGTTGGGCGTAGTGTTGTTTGAACTGGCGACCTCAGGGGCCTTGCCCACCAACGGACGCAGTCCCTACGAAATCGCAGCTCAGAGGCTAAATGAAGCCGCACCGTCTCCTCGGCAATTCGCGCCCGAAGTCGACCAGAACTGGGAACGGGTTATTGCCCAATGTCTGGAACGTGATGCCTCAGCGCGTCCGCGCACCGCAGACGAAGTGTTTCACATGCTCTATCCGAAATGACGGTGCAATAAGGCGGCTGCAACAGGTGTTAGTCACTGGTGGTCTTCGTATGCAAGGTCTTCATGCGCTCGATCAAGTCACGGTAACGTTGGTCGGTGCGAATGGGGTCAAAAATCCATAGGTTTTCCAGCCAAAACGGCAAGTGCCTGGACCGTTCTATGAACGCCTGCTCCAGCAAGTCAAAAAAAACATCCAGCTCGCCCAACCCGTACGCGACCAGGGCCTGATCGAACGCGGCAGCGGGAGCGCCTGTGGCTGGATGGCGAAATTCGGCGAGGATCTCGCGGGCCTCAGTGGTTTGATTGGCCACGGCCAACGTGTACCCCACCATGGCTCGGTAATACGTGTTCTTGCCCTGGGTTAGTTCCAGTGCGCGGCGGAACTCAGACAGCGCTTTATCAACCATTTTTCTCTCAAGGCGATACAGGCCTAGGACAAAATGTCCTCGAGCGAAACCTGGGTCCATTTCGACCACCATCTCGATCGTTCGGAGGCCTTCCTTACTGCGAGCGTTGAGCAACAAGGATTCACCAACATCGGTGTTGTAGATGCTCGACATTGGATCCAGATCCCTGGCCCGAGCGATCGAATCAACGTACGCTTTCCCGTCGCCTAGCGCGAACTGCACAAGGGCATGCCAATGGTGAATTTGTGGATTTAAGGGATCGAGGGCCTTCGCTTTGCGAAACATGGCGTCGGCACGTGGAAAATCCCAAAGGTAAAAGTAGATGGCAAAGGCTTTCGCTGCGATTGCACTGGGGGATTCCGGATTGAGGCGCAGCGCTCTATCAGCCGCATCTAGCGCAAGCTCGAACGCTTCCTTGGGCGTAAGGGAAGAATAGTACGACAGCAGAGAGTAGCTTTGAGAAAGCCAAGCCAATGGCTCGGCCGCGGTGGAATCATCCTGCGACGCTTGCTTAAAGTAGTCGACAGCGAGAGCCAAGTCGGCGCCAGTGCGGCGGTAGAAATGAAAGCGCCCCTTCAAAAACGCATCGTAGCTTTGAGTGTTTCGCGTTTCGTAATTCGTTGTAAGCGCAGCGTGTTGCCCAGCCCCAGTTTGCTGCGCCACATCTTCGGCAATCGCACGTTGTAACGCGAAGATGTCCCCTAAAGGCTTTTCGAAGGTTCGCGACCAAATGTTAAATCCAGTGGCTGCCTCCACGGCGCTAACGTTCACTTTCAACTTACCTTCGTGTCGCGCTACGCTGCCTTCGAGAAGCACCTCGGCGTTCAACCGCTCACCAACCTCCTTTAGATTAAGTTCGCGGCCGCGAAAGCGAAACGACGTTGCCCGGGCAACAACGCGCAACTGCGGAATCTGTGTAAGTAAGCTGATGAGCTCTTCACTGATGCCGTCACCCAGATACTGGGCGCTTTTGTCTTCCCCGCCTGCGTCAAACGGTAAAACGGCAATCGATTTGTAAGTTTTGGAAGCCGAGTCGTTGTTGCCCGGGCGGCGCGCGAGCCACAGCGTAACGCCGACAAGCGTCACTATGGCCGCAAGAAAAAGTGCAGTGGTTGCAGCCCATCGCTTGCCTCCCCGGCCCCAGAATGTCCGTGGGCTTCGTTGAGCGTCCGTAGCCATGGGCTGCAAGCTCCCGTGCGCCGTCGGATCCTCAGAGCCTGGAGGTTCTATCGCTGGTTCGAACGAGGTGACTGGAAATCCGTCGGGAACGACCAAACGCTGCGAAAGCTCCGTGGCATCGCAGCCGAGAAACTCGGCGATTGCATGCACAACAGCATCCATCGATTGCGGGCGGTCATCCGGATTCTTTGCCAGCATGGATTCGATCAAGTTCACCAACTGCGTAGGTGTGGCAGGTGCTGCTTTTGCCAAGGAGGGCAAAGCATTCGCGTTGTGCGCCATCAACATCATGACGACTGAGTCGGCTGAAAACGGTACGTGCCCCGCCACCAGCTCGTATGCCACGCAACCCAATGAGTAGATGTCAGAGCGTTCGTCAAGGTCGCGTGCTCCACGGCATTGTTCGGGTGACATGTACATGGGGGTTCCCAACAACGCGCCCGTTTGGGTTTGCGAGCCTGGGCCTTCGCTGTCGAGTAGTTTTGCAACCCCGAAGTCCAGGACCTTGACCTGAATCTTCTCTGCGTCGGGCGAAGGAAGGGAAAAGAATATGTTGTCCGGTTTAAGATCGCGGTGAATGATTTTACGCTCATGCGCCGCGCGCAACGCATCGGCCACAAGGCCAATTGTGGCGGCGATGAAGCGGACGTCGCGGCGAGCTGGCATCTGGCGATCCATGAACGCCCGCATGCTCTCGCCACGAAGATACTCCATAACAAGAAACGCCCTTGCGTTGTCGAGTACGTCGCAGTCGAGGATCTCGACAATGCCGGGATGGAGAATTCGGGCCGCCGCCCTTGCCTCCGCCAAGAAGCGCGGGATCGCATCTGCGGACTGATGAACAGTCTCACGCAGCACCTTGATGGCGGTCATGCGCCCTAACACGCGGTGGCGCGCAAGAAATACCTCACCCATCCCCCCAGACCCCAACCGACGAATGACGGTGTAGGAGGCAATTTGAACGCCAGCTTTGACAACCAAGGACACGCAGGGACATACAAGGTCATCGCCGCGGCAGATGCAAGTCGCCATCGTCCGAACGACCGAATGCTATGCGAGTCTAGCTTCAATACGATGCGTCGCCCTCCTCCGACCTTTAGCGAACACCGAGGAACGCCCGACGTGCACTGCGTTATCTTGGCTCAACGGCCCCGAGATCAATTCCCGCATCGGGGCGGTGGCTCGTCTGCATGTGTAGAATTTTACTGGTTCCGCGCAACTGGACACCACGGCGAAAAATGGCCCTGGACGAGGACTGTCCAGGGCCATCGTTTGCGACCATCCTCTTGACTATCAGAGAGCCGCCATGCCCAAGCGCATATCGACCGGCGTCGTGTTTGTCACCAACCAAAGGCTGTTGGTATTGGCTTGCATCGCAATCTGGGTGGAACCATCACCCATGACATCCAGAACGGGACTTGCTTTGGGGTTCATGCCCAATCCCGAGTTGAATGAACTGGCCGGCGAACTTCCCGCCGGCTTGTACAGCCAGAGACTCGAGGTGTTGGCCTGAAACGCAATACCAATCGGGTTTTGCCCGCCCGGAAGGATACGAAGGCTGGGGCTGGTGCCCGGCATCATTCCCAGACGGATGTCTGTCAGCGTTCCGTTTATCCAGGTGGCGAGAGATCCTGTGAACCCCTGAAACGCGATGGCAAGTTGACCGTCCGGCAAGATGCCGAGGCTGGGACTGGTATCGGCTTTCATGCCGGCGCCCACGTTGTTCCCACCAAGGCCCTCGGTCCATTTCCACAACGTCCCCGTATTTGCCTGGAATGCGATCGACAGGTTGCCGTTGAGGTTGCTTGCAATGCTCGGACTGGTACCGGGTCGCATGCCATAGCCGAGGTTCCGTGCACCGGCGGCTTCTGTCCACGTCCAAAGTTGGTTTGTGTTGGCCTGGAATGCGACGGCGACCTGCCCGTTCGGGAGCAAGGTAAGGCTTGGGCTGGTTCCCGGCAACATGCCAAGACCCGTGTTGGTGATGACGTTGCCCTTCTTGATGTAGAGCGAGCTGGTGTTTGCCTGAAATGCGACGACCGCCACACCGTTTGGCAACGTCGCCGAACTTGGTACCGTTCCCGGCATCATTCCAAGACGGGTGTCGGTGCCTAGGCCGTTTTCGACAACCCAAAGCGCGCCAGTGTTCGCCTGGAATGAGACGGCTGGAGGCACCTTGCCGCTCAGTGACTGCTGAACTCGGTTGAAGATCAGATCCGCCGCGGCTCGATGCCCAGCTTCGTTCGGATGGAACGTTCCGGATATATCATGCTGGATAGCTTTTGATTCGTCGTACGTGCGTACCATGCGGGTACTTGCCGGTGTGCAGTAACCATTGCGGCTCATAGTTTCGACAATGCCACCAACCAGCGACCATCCATGTTGAGAACTCCTGTCTCTGATCGTTCTGTTCAGCGGCACGACAACTTGTTCATGAGCCCACAGTAGCCGTGAAGATGGGATGCTGGCGTCTATCCCGAGAACGTCCGGTACATATTCGTGATCTGACACCCCATCCTTGAAGACAACTTCGTTACAGATGTAACCATCGGTGCGGCGGAGCATGTCGGGATATTCAGAAACAAAAACCCGATTCGGAGTAACACCAATTTTCTCGCGCAGCGCTACTGCCAGCTGATCGTAGCGCGACGGCAACTCGGCGAGCTTGGAGGTTACGTTGGGTGTGTTCCCCTTCGCTAACTCCACAATGATGGATGAGAATCCCAAATCATTTCCGCCGATGCTCAAGAGTAAAACGTCGACTTGGCGCCCCACATTACTCATGGCGGTCCTTATCTGATCGACCTGTGGCCACAGTACAGATGCGCCTCTTGACTGCGAGCCCAACAACCCATTCGTGATGCTCGCCCCAGAGCAAGTGGTAGAGAAGAGCGTCACGACGGAGTGCGGATCTTGGTCCTCCAATTTTCGCGCAGCGAGCACGTGGGACGAAAGGGCCGAGCGATGACAAGTAGAGTTCGCCCATTTCGCAGGAAGGGCAAAAAAAGGAGCACGAGTATCGGGATTACCTTCACCGGACGCAAAGGAATCCCCCATACTCACAACCAGAATATCCTTGGGATACAGCCTCTTGGTTTCGGAAAGTTGCACCCCATCAGTGGCCACCAAGGTGAGTTTCACGGTCACGTTGTTCAGGCTCGTGAATCCGAAAACCGGGGATCGGCAAGTGGTGGTCTGAGCCTTTGCGACGAATTCGGTGTTAACAACATTTCTCGCGTTCAAGTCCAACCCGGTGATCCCAGCGGGAGTGGCCTCCCACATATAGGTCTGAATGGTACGTCCTGGCATGTGGGAGCCACAGCCATCCAGCACGATTCTGTAGAATGGGGGACGTTGGATACTGTCCAAGCCAACCATACTCTCAACCGGCGTGCCCTGATACATTTGGTAGTCGATCGCGACCGTTCCGACCGACGTCGTCAGCGCTGACGTCGAAACTTCGACGTCTTCAAGCGAATCGTCTTTCGATCCGCCCTCCCCGCATCCGACCGCCAACATACCGAAAAGACAGGAACCAACGAGCGCCAATCTGGAGAATTTTTTCGTGCCGTGAGAACGAACGAGTTTATGCATCTGAGTATCCCTTATCGAAGTCTCGGGCAGAACCATCTGCCCACTCCCCCGATGACGCGCGCTCGCCGGCTTGTCGCACGCCTTTTTGATCTTTCGATATTCGAACGACGGCCCCCACCACAACGACGGCAGTGTCCCATGGGCAAGCGTCGCCCAGGTGAGCACCATGCTGTGTACGAAAGAAGAGCGAGTTGCGCCGATGCAAGATCGATCGTTTTAGGCGCGGTATGAGCGGGATCAAAACAAGCGTGCCAAGTAACTTATCTTCGCCACCAGATTCTGTTGTGCCAACCGTCCAGGCACGCCATCGAAGCCGCGTTCATCAGCCACAACAAGAAACACATCGCTGCCGGGTCGCCACGTGTAAACCATGCGACCGTAAAGCGCAATGCGATCGTCAAGCTGGCGGTGCTGGCCATAAAAGGAAAACACCCAGCGTGTGGTCAAGGGCAGGCTTACGCGCAATTCGTTGACGTAGGAAAGCAGCTTGCCTGCAGGGACGTCCACATCAACACGCGTGACCGAAGCGCCGGTGCTTAGGCGCCCGCCCCACACAACGTTAACGCCCGCACTTGCCTGCCAAAAGCGCCCGCCCCACATCCATTCCACGTTGTTCAACAACACCACCGAAAGCCGGCGGCTAGGGTTAGAGGCAAAAACCACCTGCGATTGCTTGTAATCATAGTCGCCGGCTGGCACGCCGACGCGCGCTGAAACAAGCCAAGGGGCGTCGGCCACGTTGTGGCCCAGAGCGCCGGTCAAGGTGAAGGTGTCGTTCGAGTTCCATTCCAACGTCAAGTCGCCACCCACCCACAGATCTTGTTTGCGCCAATCGTGGCCAGTAAGCACCCAAGGGCCAGCTGCGATCGTCAGCTTACGCAAACCAAGCACACGGGGGCGAAACGTGGGGCCACCGTAAGCGGCGAACCTCCGCATATCAGGCCGCGGCACAAAGCCGGATCCGGCACGCACACGGCTGCCCAACGTTGTGGCTTCAGCCAAAAGTTTCCAGCGTCCATCATCGTGTTCAACCGCCACGCGGTAGGCATCGTTGGCTGCGTCCAAGGCTTGCGTGGCCCCCTGCAACCCTTGTTCGTTGATCACCACATTGCGCGCGTAAAACGACGAGAGGCGCGTTGAATCTCCAAAGAATGCGCCACCATCGATGCCCAAGGATGTGGAAGCGGCCGAGAGAGCTTGCGCGTCGTTGGGAGCAGACTCCCATGGCGCACGCGTGTCCGTGAGCATGAAGCCCACATAGCCATTGCCGCGCTTCGTGGTCACATCCCGTTTCCACCGCAGAACCGCGTGATTCGTCAATGGTTGTGATGGTTGCCCTGCCACACTGCCTTGGGTAACCATGGTCATCGCGCCCACGGTTTGCTGTCCCACGCGGCCCGAAAGCCGCAAACCCCCACGCACAGGCGTAGGCCCCTGGCCCGTTTCTGGATCGGCCGCTCCAATGCGACGAGAAAAAAACATCAAATAGGGCGGGGCTTCGTCGTAGTAGCCGTACGTTCCAAAATCAAACACGCCTGCGTTTTCAAGAAAGAACTCGCGCTTCTCGGGATAGAACAGTGCAAAGCGCGACAAGTTCACGCGCAGCTGATCGAGCTCGGCTTGCGAAAAATCCGGATTGACGGTGGCATCCAGCACAAGGCCCGGTTTGGCTTCCCATTTGGCATCAAGGCCCACTTGCGTTTGCGTGTTGCCCACAAGCTGTGCGTCTGCGTCGGCCCGCGCTTGGTCCCGCCCCAGCAGCGCGTAAGGCTTCACTTCAAGATTGATTGGAAAGCGGGGCAGGGCTTCCAGGCCTTGCAGCGTGCCGGCACGGCTCACACGCGCCAGGCCCCCATCCACGCGTGACCACGCCGACCAAAGCGTTTCTTCATGCAGCCGCCGCACCACGCGCGCCACATTGAATCCCCACGTTTGCGGCCCGCTGTTGGCGGGATAGCGAAGCGATCGAAAGGGGATGGCAAACTCAACGCTATAACCGCCGTCATCGCGTGTGGCGGCCACGCTGAACACGGTTCGCCAATTCTGGTTGAAGCTGCCCGATTCATCTGTGATCAGTGCATCGAATTCAGCGCCGTTGGGGTTCGTGGCGAACAACATGGCGTTGCGCCCATCCAAAAACGGATCAAGCAACACGGCCACCGCATCATCGCTGGCAAAGCCAAACGCTTCGCCCCGATCCACCATCACTTGATCACGCTCGCGAATGCGCGACACAATGTGTTCGGCGAAGCGATCGTGGGCGCGGATGCCGATGTAAAGGTTGGCGTCATCGTAGGCCACCTGCACCTGCGTGTCTTCAGTGGCTGGCGGCCCATCGAAGGGCTCGCGCTGGCGAAATCCACTGGCCGCCGGCACGAGAGCCCACGCGGGTTCCGTGAGCCTGCCATCAACGGTGATGGCCCCTTCAGCCACACGCAGCGCGCGCGTTTGCGGCCGTGGCTGGCTTGCAGGTGAGGCGGCCTGGGCAAAGACGTGCGGGCCCCACAACCCGCAAAGGCAATAAGCCAAAATGGCTAAACACCAGCGTCGCGCCACCTTTTCGTTTCCGAATTTACAGGCGTTGTATCTTCGCGAACGCTTCACGGTTGCGCCAAGTCAACCACGCCAGTCAACGCGGGGACGATGACACGCCTTGCGTGACAGTGTTTGCATACCAGGGTGTGAGATACAGGTTCATTCTGCCGATGTATTCGCGGATGTATACGACCTTCTTGCCACATCCAGCAACACCAACTTCAGTGGGATAGCGATACGATTTTGCAAACAGGGTGTAACGCAAATTTGGGCTTGCACAATTGGCGTCGAACCTCATTCGACTTGCAAGTTCGGACTTTGTCTTCTCCCACTCCGCCAAATAAATGCTGATGCCATCGACCTGAACGATCTGCTTTGAACGACCGCAGTTCGCCAACAGCAAGACTGTCAGCATGCATAGGCCGGCTCGCTTCATAGTGTGCATGCCGGCATCCTACGAATTCTTTTGTCGAAACACGAGGCCGTGGAAGCGACCATACTGATCCAAAGGCAGAAATGCCAGGCGATCAGTGACGTGCTAGTGCCATCTACATGGTGCTTTGCGAGGTCAGCATACTTCATGGTGCGGTGGGCATCGACAGCAATGTCACCAGGGTTTGGCGCGCGTTGACGGAGGGCATGTGCACACCAGCGTCCAAGTCTTTCGGAAACGCTTTAGTCGACAGCGATACCTAGATACGCTCTAGAGACGCTCGCAAATTACGAAGGCGCTCCAGAACGAACCCGCGCTGACGCTAACCCCTACCCGCCGGCAGTCACTGTTATTGAGCAAGGGAGTGTTGATGTTGCGCGTTCCCTTGGACTTAGGGCCACCCCTTCAAACCAGTCGACCCATCTCTCCCCTTCTGTATCGTTGCTGGGCAGCCGCGATGTCATTCGCGTTCGTCATGGCGAACGGCCCACCAAAAACGACGGGCTCGCCGATGGGTTGCCCGGCCCCAAGCAAGATCTGAAGCCCCGCGGCCCCGGCCACAAGTTCAACAGCATCGCCATCAACGCCAAAGCCGAGGGCCTCATGGGCTTGTAGAGACTGGCGGGCAGCCTCGGGCCCGGTTTCACCTGCGCCGGATATCGACATCACGAAGCAGTTCCAATCGCGTTCCACGGGGATGCGAATCCGATCGCCAGCAGCGATGCGTACGTCAAGTAGGAGTACCGGTGTGAGCAAGCCGGTCATTGGCGACGATGTTCCCATCACGCGGCCAGCTAAGACGCGCGCACGCGAGCCATTCCCAAGCGCAACGACCGGGATGTCAGCGGCTTCCAGATGAAACGCGCGCGGTGGTTCGTGTTTATGATCAGAGCGAAGGTTCACAAAGATCTGCAGACCGTGACACTCGATGCCAGGCAGCTGTGGAACCTCCTCGTGCATCATGCCCCTGGCCGCTTGGGTCCAATGGAACGCCCCAGGCCCGATGACGCTACGGTCGCCAAGACTATCGCGGTTGACGAACGATCCCTTCGAGTCCTCGAACATGTACGTGACGGCTGAAAAACCCGCGTGCGGGTGCGGGGGAAATGTTGGCTCGGACATGCGGAAGTCGTCCACGTTCAAGAACGGGTCGATGGCAGAGCCTGGGATGCCGCGCAGTCCGTAGGTGTCGAAGCCCTGTGACATCCGGCTGTGAGAAACGCTGGTTCTACCGCGTACGGATCGCACCTTATCCATCACATCCTCCTTAAGATCGCGCCGGTCCGCGTTTGCAAAACGGGGAAGCCCTTGTCACGAGTTTCGTTCTTCATGAGCCAAATCATGTGCCCCAGTCCGTCCCCAGACAATGGCGTGTGATACGACAGTTTGTCAGTATAAATGGACAATGATGACATCGCCCGCGGATATGTTGTTGTTTGCGGCTGTTGTGCGCGAAGGCAGTTTTACGCGCGCAGCAAAGCTTGTGGGCATCACCAAACAGTCGACCAGTGAACGCATCGCCAAGCTTGAAGAAAGCCTGGGGGTGCGCTTGCTCGAGCGGACGACTCGCACGCTTCGCGTGACCGAAGCGGGAGCCGTGTATTTCAAAAGGTGCGACGCGATCGCCACTCAGGTTGACGAGGCAAACCTGGAGGTGCAGCAACGCCAAGCTGAACCTGTGGGTTTGTTGCGGGTGTCGGCCCCTGTTCTATACGGGCGCCGTTATCTTGCTCCTGTGGTCACACGGTTTCTTCAACGGCACCCGAAGACGAGTGTGGACCTGATGTTGGCCGATAGACGCGTTCACCTGATTGAAGAGAGCGTCGACCTCGCGATTCGTATCGGGCCGCTTGATGACTCCACGCTTACCGCCCGAAAACTGGGCGACGGGCACGTCTATTATGTGGCAAGCCCTGCGTTCTTGGCCAAACATGTTGTGAAGACTGCGGCGGGACTTAGGGCTGCGCCTTGCATCGGCACCAGAGCCGCTGAGACCTGGGAACTTCAGGGAGAGACATTCAAAATCAAACCCGTGCTGTTGGTGAACGACCTGGAGGTGGCCTGCGAAACCGCCGTTGCCGGGATCGGTGTGGCCCTTGTGCCCTCGATCGTCTGCCGCAAAGCGGTTGCCAGTGGCCGGCTGCGGGTGCTTTTTGGTCCGTCGCCCGCGAAACGCAGCGATGTGCATGTGGTTTTTCCCAGCCGTCAGTTCTTACCTGCCAAAGTTCGTGTCTTTCTGGACGGGCTTACCACTTTGATCGAACCCATGTATCCACTTGCCCCGAACCCCAAGCGTGCCCCAAAGCGCCTATGACCAAGCAGGAGCAGGGGTTCATCATGGGAGATCCAAAGTTGCTTGGACCCACAACGGCTCGCCATTTTCCCGTCCTTCGATCCAGCGTAGGGTCCGACCTCCGTCCCCGGCATAGCGCCTTAACCAGTCTAGGACTGCTTGGCGGGCCTGCGGAGATTCCCATTTGATCGGGTCCTTTGGTGCCTCGAGGGCACAGTAGTAAGCGACGACGGCCCAAGGCCAAATGAGAGAGACGAATGCGCCGCGGTCGAGAAAGTCTGCGGTGTGGTCCGCCTCCGTATACTCCACTTATGACCTCGTCCTCTCCCCGTAGTGTCCTGGCGAGGGGATCGCTGCTCACATATTTTTGGCTTCGACGCTGATGCTTAGAGCCGGATCGACCAAGCCGCATCGATGTCAAAGGGCGTGCCGCCCTTGATCCACCCTTAAACCCGGGCTTCGAGGATCAAGTTGAACGGGGTTTCGGCTGTGCGCCGAAAGTGAGTAAAACCTGCCTTCCTAAAAACAGCTCACCGCCTTCCGATATTGCGTGGGCACAGCAAATAAGCTTGGATCCTGTGTAGTAAGGTTGTGGATGCGCCCGAGGTCAGTAGATCCTCACGGAGGCCCGATACGACATGGGTATCTGTATCTGTATTCGGCCATCGGCTCAGTAAGAACTACGCCATGGCGCACCCAGTTGAAGAAATGATCAAGCGTTCGAAGCTTGCAGAGCGCACCTTCAAACGTCGCTTCCCGGCCGCCACGGGTCTGCGCCCACCGACTATGTGCAACGCCTGCGAATCGAAGACGCCAAACGCCGTCTTGAACGCACCGATGCGCCCATCGACGAGATCAGTTGGCGCGTCGGCTACGAGGACGCCGCCTTTTTCCGCCGTCTGTTCAAGCGCATCACAGGCATGGCGCCGGGGGCATACCGCAAGCGCTTTTGCATACCGACGTTTGCGCGGTTGTAGCAACTGCCATCGCCGAATGTGGCTTTGGCCTCCGGGCTCGACCCTTGGGGACGGGTCACTTTCCCGGTCGATTCAGCGCGGCCTGCGCGATAAAACGTGGACGTCTATCTAAACAGCGGCGTGCTGGCGCAAAGACCATTCCCATACAACGACACCCCACTGCTCCAAGTGGATGAATACGGGGTCGACATTTTTCCGATTACTCAGACCACCACGTCGTGGATTACTCCCTTGCTGCTCTCGCACAAAGGGAAGCCAGCAAGAAGAACCGCGCGTGCGACGACCGCGGTCAGGGAAAGGGGTGTACGCCCGGCTCACCGGGGCCCAGAACACCACGAGGCATTTCGAAGGCATCGTAGGTCAGAATGTGGCGGGCCGGATCCGCATCAAGCATGCGCTGCATATGCGCAAGATCGTCTACTCGATAGACCCCCATCCCCCACACCCCTTTGGGATCAGCGACCGGACCGAATACAATGGCGATGCCCTGCGCAGCCTTTTCAGTCCAATACGCAACGTGCCGTTGCATTGCTGCGCGCTCCTCAGTTGTCATGTCTACAAGGAAAGTTGGGCGTGGGTTGTTCGCTCGGATGAAAACGTACATGACAGCTTCGCTTGAGGAACACGATAGCACGAGCGTGGTACGAGGAGGGCGACTGCGTTGCATCCGTCCGCTAAGGACGCGACCTGCCGCCGACCCAAAGACACAAACGGGCGATGCCGGTGAGAAGAAAGGTTGCGAGCGACAGGGCCGCGACGTTAGCAAGCCAGATGGCATGGTAACCGAAATGTGGCGGTGCATGCATGAGCAGCATCATTGCGATCAGGGCGGCTGGCACTGTCAACATAACGCAAATCAGAGACCGCCGCCAAAGCCGCGGTGTTCGCGACCTACACATGATCAACCAAAGGACCACCGCCTCAGCCGCAACGAGCAAGCACGACGTCACGACGGCGCCTTGTGGATACCTCCAGAACGAAACCACTCCGTGCTCCGCGTGCTGGATGACCATCAAACAGAATCATCGCGGTGTGCAGCACGCACTTTGCGACTCCACTGCAGGGAGCGCACAACGAGGCAGAGGGTAAAGACGAGGGCAAGCCCGGCACCAATGTTCACCACCGTCCTTTGTGGCACTCCCCATCGTGAGGCGCCCAAACCAATGGTCAGCATGACGACGGTTTGTGCAACACCAAGGTAGACCATCTCACGGCCAACGCCCCGGTTGACGGGATACCATAACGCCGGGTCTTCCATGATCGAAGGCAGCCGGATTCCGTAAAGGCCATTTGGGGGAATCTTGCCCAGCGCCAGGGGCAGACTGACGAGAACAAAAAGCGGTCCGAGTCCGTAAATCGTGAACAGATCCACGACTGGGATTTTCTCACGTATCTGAGAAGAAGGCGCGGCAGCATTGCTTGATTTCGCTCGCTGCCGACACCAAACCGCTTCACGGAGCTAGATGTCTAGATCGGCCCACACGCATTGATGATCGGAGGCCTGGTATCGATAGCGGGTGTCCTTATTGATGTTCTCGAAGGAGGCCCACTTCTGGGGCGCGTAAGAGCCTTTGCGGAAGACCTCGACGGCTTTGACCCGCTTTTGTAAATGCGGCGAGAGCAAGAGGTAGTCAAGTTTCTGAGCCGCTGTGCCTGTTTTGTACGTGCCCGGAAGATCCGTTTGCTTGTACTGAGGCATGGCCATGACATCCACCAATTCGGGGTGTTTGAGTAGGTCGTCGAGCGATTCGCCAGCTGGATGATCGTTTAAATCCCCGGCGATGATCACTTGCTCATGGGTCTCTCTGACAGCCTCATAAATCTCGGCAACTGCTTTGCTTTGAACCCGGCGCCGCTCGCCGTAAACATCGCTGCCTTTACTCGCGAAATGGTTGGGGAGTAGCACGAGTTCTTCGCCGGATGGCAACTGAACGTAATACTCGGGGCAGTCACGGCTGAAGACCTTTTTGCCGTCGATTTCGGCATCAATGTGTGACCGCATCGAAGTGATCGGGTAGCGACTCAGAATTGCAACGTCGATGCCGCGCTGATCGTTGCCATCAATTGCCATGTTGTACGGGTACGGCTTCTGGCCACTCTTCGTTTGCAGCGGCACGATGAAGGCATCGTAAAATCGCTGGAGCGCAATGCGGCTGTCGACTTCAACAAGACAAATTATGTCGGCATTAACCTCGGAGATCACGCGTGCCGTGTTCTTGATCGCTTCGTCATTGACGGGCGCTTCCTTGAGCTCGACCCAACCGACCCAGCTCGCGCGCCCGTTCGCAACAATTTCCGGCGGTTCATCGCTTGGCAGGCGAAACAGGTCACCACGGATCTTACGAAACTCGAGGAACCTGTTGTTGGGCCTCGAAGAAAGCAGCCCCCATTGTTCCAGTAGGGCCAACATGGTTTTCTTGTCGGCATCCGAGTAGATCGGCTGATTGAACAGGCTGTTCAACTGCGCCGCCGCATCAATGGCCGGTTGTCCCTCGCTCCAGTCATCCAAGTCCATGGCTAGAGGCCGACAAAACAAGTTCTCTACATTGAACGTTGCAACACGAATCATGGTGAACCTCCGTCGTCACAAGAACCTTCGCAGCACGTGATGAACCATCTGCGCCAGCGCATGACATCACTTTGCTAGGGCCATCGTCAAGCGACAAGAGTGAGACAGCCGGCGAATTTTATCGGCTTACGGAAGTATAAAAACGCAGGGAATAAAGCGTAGCTCATACGTACGACGTGAGAGATCGCGTGTGCCGCCAACGGAGGCTTGGGCCGCATCATCAACGACCACCTCCACCTAGTCGTAGTTCAAAAATCGGAAACGATCGCTTGGGCGGCGCTAAACGACTTGCACCAACCAATACTCGATGAGTGTACGCGCTTCTAGTCTTCAATGATTGGAGCACCGTTCGTCAAAGCCAGGTCGACTTTTTCTCTAGCGGCTTTGATTTCGTCAGGAGGGTGTCCCTGCCAATCCTTTACTTCAGCAACCACCCTGAAGCCTTCCCTTGATCGAAATGAGTTCGTGGGATTTCCGGGAAACTTTTTGTCGGTGAGATTGGGATCGTTCTCAATCGTATCCAAGGGTTCAACAACGTAAACCCTACCGGGCCCATCGCCAACGGCCAGCTCTGCTCCCCATATCGCCACATTCAAATTCGACGATGCATACACGAATTTCGCCTTCCGTTCACCGTAATTGGCATTGTGTCCGGGGACGATAAGATCTCCGATGCTTAGATTGCATTTGGTGCCGTGGAAATAGCTTTGAATGAAATTGGGGTGTTGGTCTTTCATGTTTCTTCCCGATAAACAAAAGCTGCGTCGGTCGCAGCTCGGACGGTTACGGTTTAGCCCGCCCGCTTGCCCTGCAGCGCGGCCGCAAGCCACTTCTCGATCTCGATCCATACCTCAGACGTGAGGCAATCATTGTGTCCGGCGTTTGGGACGACAATCAGGCGTTTAGGCGATCGGAGTGCGGCGTGTACTCGGCGTGAGTGAACGGGTGGCGTTTCGTGGTCCTTCTCGCCATGAATCACGAGCACCGGCACGCCCACTTTGCCCGCGGCCAAGACCGGACTGACCTCGTTCACTTTGAAGGATCCGCGTTGTTCCGCAATTCTGAGGGCTTCATCTATGTTTGCCTTACTCGCAAAAAAGGGAGCCCGTTCATTGGCCACAGTCCTAAGATCGGAGAAGGTTGCAACAGCGACGACCAGATCAATCCTGTCATCATCGGCGGCCGCTTGTATCGCAACCGCTGCACCTAAGGACGTTCCGATAACGATGATGGGTCTCGCGTCCACCTTGTTGAGAACATGCATGAGGTCGCGTTTTTCATAGAAACCGTAGGTGCAGGCGTCGCCGGTTGATTCGCCATGCGCGCGGCTATCGTACGCAAGGACATCGAAGCCTTGGGGAACGAACCGATCCGCAATTGAAATGCTCGACCCGCGGTTGTCTGCCACTCCATGCAGGTAGATGACTGTCCCCCGGCGCTCTCCCTCCGCGCGGAACCACCAAGCCCGCAGTTTCACTCCCTGACCCTGAATATCGACTTCTTCCACAGCTCGTATCGGCCGCTTGTGAACCTGACTGCGAGAAGGGTGCAGAAGAGCCCCCGCGCCCCATGACGGTGGCATACAGCCCGTAACAACAGCACAGGCGGCGGCGAGCAAGAGTAATTGAAGCCTCATGTGGTGGCCTGTCGGGACAACGCGCAAAGTTCAGACCGATCAGCGCCTGAATCTCGTGCATCTGTTAATCCGTCCAACGTGTGCGGCCTCATCTGCAACGCCCTTCGGCAGGGTTGCACAACCGCTTTGGCGCTTCAAGTACCACAGGTGCATCTGATTTTTCGAAAGCGCTCCCGGCTTTGGCAGCTGCAAGCCTGCATGGGCGGCGCCAATGGCTTGTGAACTGCCGCGGCAGATTTATCTTGCTGCCCAATCCGACTTCAGTAGTGCAAGCGCCAATGCGTCCTGAGCTCCCCCGCGCCCCATGTATTTCTCGCGTAACCGTCCCTCAACCACAAACCCCTGGCGGGAGAGAAGACGCAGAGCGCGGTCATTATCAGGATGGGTAAACGCTTCCACTCTTCGCAGGTGCAGCTGCTCGAAGGCGAAGCGAAGGAGGGCGTTTAGTGCGTCTGACATGATGCCATGTCCCCAGTCAGCGCGTCGCAAAGTAAAGCCGATGGCAGCCACCTTGTGCGATGCCTTCAGATCGTAGATCTTGCATAGCCCTATGGCCATCGCCGCCGCGGGCGTCTCGACCGCCCACTGCATGAAACGATGTTGTTGGCACGCTTCGAGAACACTCTCGATAAACTGCGTTGCTGCGGCTGTCGTGGTCACAAGCTCACCCGCCCAATAACGAAGAGCGTCGTCATCACCCAAGATTTGGATGACAGACGAAGCGTCATCAAACGTGAGTGGTCGGAGCACGCAGCGTTCCCCTTCTAGCCGCGGCATTGCCCACCCGGTATGTGTCTTCTCAGCCGTCATCGTTTGTGTCCGAGGTCACTCGTGGTTCAGAGGCGAACACCGATTGCCCCCACTTGCTCACATAGGTAAATCTGCGTCTTTGTTCCAAGATCAGGAAAGTACATTGGTTCCCCCAAACGATGAGTTAGCCGGCACGGCCAGTCGTTTCGAGATAGCCGTCAGCCCAGGGCGGCACCCACTCCGGCACATTCCCCCACCAACGCTGCGAACAGAAAACCTCCCAAAAAATAGAACAGATATCTCATGGACCGGCGGAAGTTTGTTCGGCCAGCGCCGTCAAGGACAGCAAGCGCGGCGAGATTCGCAGCGACGGGGATGCAGATCAGCCATACTTCGGGCGCGGGCCGCCGCCCTCGCGGAGTACTCAGCACGCCCAGGTAGGGGACGATGATGAGAAGTACCACTCCAATACGGCGTAAGAGGGGACTGATCAGCGGCCAGCGATTTAGCTTGTACCGGTACACCGCCGACCAGAAGGGTAGGACGAACACTGGGGTGTACGGACAGAGACCCCACCAGCGAGGAAGCACCACAGAAGCGCGGTGTGGATGACTCATGTAAAGCCACACCAACGACAACGCCAGCACCTGAGCAGGGATCGCTAACAGGAAAGCGGCTGCACACTCCGGCGGTTCGGAGCCCGCTTGAGATCGCGAACTGACGCGGTTTTCCGTCACCACAATGATCCTCGAGTCCGGCTAACGTGTGAAGTTCAGCTACAGTGCCCAGAGGTGCACGCCTAAGGCACCAAGACCGCATTGTCGCTTGCACATCACTGCCATGTCACCGTGTAATACGTCCACCGGCTTCTGAAGTCGCGACGACTCAATCTGATCGACTGTTTCGAGCATCTCGATTGTCTGCCCAACATGAAAAATTCAGCCGCAAAGCCCAGCAAGCCTTAAGGTCAGATTGTCGCCCGCATACCACCCCCGTGTCTATGTTCAAAGTGACCTCCATGCATTGTCAGCTGCAATGATCAGAATGATCAGTTCGTCAGCGTCAAAGCGGCATCTCGCTCTAACCTGATCTGTTGCGCCAATCTGGATCGTACCAATGCGGCCGTTGGCCTTCGGGCCCGAACCACCCCCAATCGGAAAGTGTCTGTATGAACCGAGTGCGCGAGTAAGGTTCGTAGTAGCGAGGACTGAGACCTGAAGTGCGATAGGGGGTGTCGTCAACGAGTTCGGACATTTCGTCGGGATCGAAGCGGCACGTTAGAAGCATGCCATCTTCAGATCCGAAGTCAGGTAAGAAGACACCGACTGTCTCTGCCGCGACAGCCGACGCGGTGGTGAACCGAAAGGGGTGCACAACGCGAATACCGAGGTCCTCCGCAGCATCCAACCAGCTTTGGGCCATAGGATTTGTCATCGTATCAGTCCGGCTAGTCACAATGGAAGGACCGGCTCAACCTTGAGGCGTGGGTTACGCAAGAATACCCGAAATCTTGGCTTGCATGAACATGCAGAAACGATCAGCGCCGCCATCGCGGAAGGGACACAACGGGTTCGCAGCCTCGGAAATTCGCGAGCACATGGAACAACCGCGGTTGTAGCAACTGCCATCGCCGAATTTGGAGAGCCTCGCTGCCCGCACTCGTGAACCGACAACCGTCGCTGCAATCTGCGCGCACCCCCTTGGGCTACGGAAACGACGCGAGTGACTCCCGGTGCGTGTGATGGCCACTATATTCATCGAATAACAAACTTAAGCAGGGGAAACGATGGGCCACATTTACCAGCAGCGAAAAACAGCCCCTTCGCAAACGGCCAAGCTTGTCCCAGCTACCAAATGGCTTCTGAGCTTCGGCTTTGCGGCGGCAATCGGCGTCTGTGCTTGCGACGATCAGACCGGGCCCGGTGTCGTAGACGCGGCGCTCGATGCGCTGAACCGCGCTGACGGAGGCGAAGAGATCGACGGAAGGCTGTGGCTGCCTGATGGCTCGGGAGTCGACGCGAACGCAGACGGAGGGCCCCCGCCCGATTCGCTTGGTACGGCGATTGCTGGAGCCATTGAACGTCTTAGCGCAGAGACGTGCTTTCGCCGTGCCGATGTTTCGATGTGTGACTGGGGCGACTTCGAGTATTCCCCGACGCGCTTCTCCATTGCTCAAGACACCCGCGAGGCCATCCTCGTGGTCGACGACTTTTCCACTCTGCCGACGTTTGCCATTCGCTACCAGAATCGGATCAAGGCATTCCTGCGTGCCTCGCCGTCAGGACGTTTTGAGGCTGTGCGGGCGGTGTGGCGGGTTCCCGTTGCCTTGCACGAGGTTCTTACCCGCTTCGCTACGGCCCAGTTTATTTCAGCGAAGAGCCTAGGTTCGTTACGCGAGCCGATCGTCAACGCCTTTGGACGGCACGGGGCGGACGCCACAGGACATGGCAGCCAGGTGCTTTCGATGTTGGTCGAAGCGAACCCTCACCACGGGCTGGTGTTGGTGGATCAGATCAGTCTAGCGAAGCTTGCCCCAACCGACTTCTGCGCCTCTGGCGATCCCGAGGCAACGGTTCGCCTGCGCACGCTTGCCCGGCGGGTGGCGGACGATCTTCGCCGCGTGATGAAGGAACTAGGAGTGCACTTCGTAAACTTCAGCGCGGGGCAGACGAGGGCGAGCGTGCAATCGGATTGGCAGCGGCACTGCAGTGTCCCTTTGGCGGGGACCGACGTCCTGGACGCACGGCTGGGAGCGTACGAACCCATCATGACAAGCCTCTTCGGTACGCCAGGCGTCTTTGCGGCGAATGCTGCGATCAATGCCAGCGACAGAGAATCCTTTCCCTATGATTGGCCAGCGCCGCAGTACTCAAATCGAATGCGCGCCGGCTACTTTACGGCTTTGGCCTCCGGGCTCGACCCTTCGGGACGGGGCACTTTCCCAGTCGATTCAGCGTGGCCTGCACGATCAAACGTGGACGTTTATCTAAACAGCGGCGTGCTGGCGCAAAGACCATTTCCATACAACGACACCCCACTGCTCCAAGTGGATGAATACGGGGTCGACATTTTTCCGATCACTCAGACCACCACGTCCTGGATTACTCCCTTGCTGCTCTCGCGTTTTATTCATGCTCGACATACGCAAGGCGCAGGCCGGCCAATGACGAACGAGCTCATCAGCGAGTTGCGAGACGTCATCGTGCCACCCCTGTGCCCTCAGCTCGATGAGGCACGGTGCGTGTTCCAAGACCCGCTTTTGCACGGACAGATCGAGGCCGTACGTCTCTTGCCCAGCCTTTACGGGCGGGCAACGCCGTAGCAGAGATACCAGCCTGCCCGTGCTGTCCAGAGCTCCCGCGCCCCATGACGGTGGCATACAGCCCGAACAACAGCACAGGCGGCGGCGAGTAAGGGTATTCGAAACCTCATATGTGGCCAGTTTGGCTAACTTGTGACGTTCAGCTGCAAAGCTCACTGACCGCCATAACCAGATGGTGCCGGCATCATGCTGCCATGTCTAGCTTCAAGACCTCCATACTTTGTCATTGGCAAAGTATGGTTAGCCAGCGTCGTATGGCCTTAGCCCCGTACAAACATACAACCCTTTTAAATTGAGATGCGTTCTGACGTCCACGAAACCAGCGGCGGCAAACGCGGCAAGTTGCTCGTCTTCGGTAGAGTGTAGCCTAGCCAAAGGACTGTTCGGCGCCGGCGGCGTGTGATCGCACACCACCAGCAAACCACCTGGTCGCAGAACACTACAGCTTTGTCGGTACAGTTCAGGCACGTGACGCTTGTGGCGGATTTCGTGGACAGCCTGCATCGCAACAACAACGTCAAAAGAGGGAACGAGCGATGCGGTCCAATCCTTATGCTTGAAATCACCACAAACGAACTCGGCCGATGGGTGACTAGCAAGCTTCTTCCGACTCATGTCGAGCATCGGAAGCGAGAAATCGAATAGCGTGTAGTTATCCAAGTCGCAGACTTTCAAAATCGCGTCTGCCAGCAGGCCGGGCCCAGAGCCGAGCTCCAGCACGCGGCGCGGCGCCGGATTGGTGCCGCGCAACAGCTCCGCGATCGCCATCCGAACCTCAGCCCGCCATGGACGCGTGCGATCAGACGCGGCAACCCAAGCGTTGGCGTCCGACGGATCCCGCAAGTCGATCGGGCTCGGAACGTCGTCTTCTAGACCATCAGAAAGTGACTTCATGTTCAGTCTGGATAACGTGCTGGCGTTAACCTGCAAAGCGCATATTGCGAACGTCCACGACACCTATGGTGCCTGTACAGATCTTGACTGTCTAGGTTTGCGGAGGCGTCTGCGGGCTTTGTTTGTCGGCTTAGGAGGTCAACATACAGCGGCCGCCGCGGTCGAAGCCGTCAACTCTTTCAAAATCATCATGGATTCCGCCAAAGGGCTCAGTGCGCACAATCAGCAATAGCAGGTTCGCGCGCTCGAAATCTCCGGGCACTGCAAGCCGAAAGCCTGCAGGTGCAAAGCGAAAGGGTGGGTCCACCGAATCGATAGAACCGTCCGGCGGTTTATCCAGGCGCACCCACAAGCAGGACAAGCGAAGAACAGTTTACCAGTCTGCACCGACGCGACTGCAACAGCGGCGCCAAACCGGACACACGGGACAGTCGCCAGCGATCAAGACACCCCACAATGAGTTAGCCGACATCAACCCATGTCTGAGAGGATCCTGCATACTCGAACTCAGCTTGGTCCCTCGCATCGCCGATACTTTGATGCCAGGTGTCGGTAACGCTCTTCCAATTGACGTCGCACCCGAATAGGTAGAAGGCCACGTCGTTCTCGTATTGGCAGATCGCAAGACCTGCGGCTGGGCCGACCTGCACGCCGTCGACGATCTGTTTCGTACGTCCAGTGGCACGATGCCGATGGTCGATGGCTGTGTATGCCACTACCCTGGCCCCTCCTATCTGTAGCGGTGCCGGTTTCATGTGTTATGACTGGCTAACGTGTGTGGCGTTCACATGCAAAGCCATATCGGTGGAGTCCACATCCCCTATGGTGCATACCGGCCGCTGGCGTGTCTAGGTTTTGCCTTGACTCGCGCGGGTTTGGCGGGTGCAACGCCGGGTTCGGCGGACGCACCTCCTCAGACGGTCATGCGGCGTGGACATCCACCTTCAAGTTCAAGCCCGCCGCACGCACTTGGTCCTGCAAAGCAAGGCGCACGAACTGAGCTTCATGCTGTTTGAGTGCCTGAGCTAACCGGGCGGCGCGCTCTGGACTGACAGCTCTGCGACCCTGTTCGATGTCACAAAGATGGGAACGCGACACGCCAAGCTCCGCTGCGAACTCGGAGAGGCTCATTTCTTCGGCCTCGCGGATGGCGGACAGCGCGTCGCCAAGAGTCAGCGGCCCTTTCATAAGCTTCACGAGGTATCCTGACGCGTTCCCTTGAGCTCGCTTTGCCCGCTTAGTAGTCATGCTTGTTCACCTCTTCAACGTAGACGGCCTCGACCGCCCCGTCGCTTCGCTCGATGTAAATGGCCCTGTATGCATCACTGAGCCGAATGGCGCGGTAACCTTAACTTGCGAAGCCCAGTGCGGCACCAAAACCGCATTGTCGCCCGCATCCCACTACCATGCCTAGGTTCAAAGTGATGCTCGCGGCACTGTCAGCCTTGAACGCCTTGTTATGCGTCATGATGCCTTCTTGTTCCGCTCGCGCATGATCTGCTGAGACAGATACACCTTCATCAACGATTGATATGGTACGTCGCGTTTGTTGGCCAATGCCTTGAGTTCTTCAAGCATGGAAACAGGCAGGCGTAAGGAAATCGATGCCGTGGTGGGTTTCAGGTCCGGCATCGCAACTTGAACTGAGTGTTCCCAATCAAAGAAGGCGCTCGCATCATTTTTTGACCAAAACTGTCGTTCGTCATCTTCGTTCGCGAAGATTGGGATCGGTCTCTTACTTTTTGCTGCTCGCTTGGTCATAGACCCTCCTTTCTTGTCTGCTCATGTCTCGCACCGAAATGATCCGGATCAGCGTTCGTCGCACGGTGAAGATAACCGTCAGCTTGCGACCAGCAGAAGTGAACCCCAATGCCGCGTACCGAGGCTCCTTGTTGGAGTGTCGGAAATCGGGAGCGATGACAAAGGGCCGATTGAAGAACGCATCCTCGGCCTCGCCGCGCGAGACCTGGTGCAACTCCCAATTCTTGTCCGCATTGCCCTCATCCCATTCAAATCCTGTACACGCCGTAAGCTCATCCGGAAACCTCGCCACTGCTGTATATTACCTCAATATACACAGCTAGCAACCTTCGAACGAAACACGCACTGTACGCATAACGTGCTCGGCTTAAGCTGCGAAGCCCTTCGCAAGAGTCTCACAACCCCCTCAGCGCCTCAAGAGCCTCCGTGCGTTCAGGTTCTCCACCGAGGCAGTGGGCTTCGGCAGCTTCAAGCCTGGGTTAGCCGTCTGTTTTCGCGAACAACGCATCTATGGAATGGAGCTTCCATTCGCCATCGCTCTTTACCAAGGTGTAGGTGAACCCCTTGGTTCCGTCGGGCGTCACCGTCAAGACATCTAGTTCACCAAGTGGACAAGGTCGTCCTTCTCTCAATCCGAATCGGCCAAGGATCACTACAACTCTATCTTTGGTCCTGCTGCGAACGACACTGAAGACTTTTTGTGCTGCGTCCTCCTTTATCCGTTTGGGTGCGAGGATGCACTCGCAGCGTGATTCCCAGCAGACCTCGACCTCTGTCTGAGGCTCGCGGCTTGGTTCGTCAATTGCATCGAGGACGGGTCCGACGTCATCGTTCTCGCGCACGTCGATGCATGCTGAACGTGTATTGCTCTCCATATCTTCGACCTTCCCACCAACATGATTTCGCTGCCGGTCGTGACATGAAGCAGACGACGTCCGTACGTGGTGACAACTCCCGGCCAGATTGACGGCGAGGATCGCCGCAATGACATCCAAGCGGGTGCTTTTCTTACCTCCCGACAAATCAGCTCCTGACAGAGGCCACAGTACGGCTAACGTGCTTGGCGTTAACCCGCAAAGCTCATCAATGGCCGAGACACCATTGTCGCTCGCATCACGCTGCCATGTGTAGGTTCAAAGTGTGCTCCGCGCTTTGTCTGTCTTCAAGGCCCGGTTAGCCAGCAGACGCCCTACGATTCTTTGGCTTCGTCGAGGATTTGTCGAACGTGCAGCGGAACGTCAATTACGTGGGCGGTTAGCTGGTCGTCGAGATAGCCATCCGACAGAATCACTTCGTCCCAGTGGGCCGCAAGTGGCACCGCAGACTCTTGCCAGAACGCAAAAACCAATGGCTCAAGGACCTCAATACAGAATGACAGTACCTCGTGAGAATGATCCATCTCCGGAACGGCAAAATGCATGATCTTGTTTCGCAAGCGGCCGAACTCCTGGTACCTGTCCCTTCTTTCGATTCGAATGCCTGTGGTCGCCCAAAGCAGTTCCGGAAGGTCGTCGTAGTCAACACTTCGGCCAAACTCAAAAAGCTCCGCAATCGTCAGTGATTCTTCCGTTGAAGATGACTGTGGAAGTTTCTTGAATATGAGAAGCGGGTGCTCCTCAGCAATCCGCGCCTTCAGAACAATCTCGGCACCGTGTGCGGCATGTATCACAGCCAAAGCGTGGGCGAATGGCCTACTGAACTCCGCAAAGGTCACATCGTAAATCGCCCGCGCGATCACATTGAGTCCAAATTCCCGCATATGCTCAGCAACTTCTCTCGTGTCTGGGTGCATTTGCTTCCGTGTCTGACTAACGTGGCGCCGTTAAGCTGCAAAGCTCACAAACGCGCAAGACCGCATTTTTGCTGGCATAGCGTTGCCGTGTCTAGGTTCAAGGTGACCTCCGCAGCTTTGGCAGCTTGAACGCATAGTTAGGCGCCGCCTCGCGAATTCGGCCCGCTCGGACCGTAGTACTCAGTGGGCGGCGGGAGCTGTACGTCGTCGAACGGTTCGAAAGGGGAATCGGCAGTGATGATGTCGTTCAGATCCGAGTCTTGCAGCCCGTGTGCCCACAGAAAGAGTTCAACACCTCCAGGCGTTAACACAAAGGCGACACCATCAGAAGCTGCGGTGCTTGCAATGCCAACCACTGTTTCTTTGTTTCCGGACGCATACGCCGAAATCAGTCCTTCGCGGTGGAGACCAAACAGGATATGGCCGATGATTTTGGCGGGATCCTCTTTCTCGGTGAATTTCATCGCGGTTGAGAATGCAGACATGGAAATGAAAACGTAAGCGTGACTTGTGTGATCCGAGTTTCCAAGGTCCCGCTTGATCCCGAGATAAATGCGCTGGAAGCAGGCGTAGAAGACGTAGTGTGCCCGCAACTGGTAGCATGAAAGTCGGCTAATCTGCCCTAGGTAATAATTGGCGCGGTCGTCTCGAAATGATTCCGACCTAGAGGACGCGAGCACTCCCCCGAAATACTCAGCCCCAACCTCGTCCTCGATGAAAGGACCTTCCGTAAGAAGTTTGTGGACAACTCGAGGAGGGATTCCCCCAGGCTGAGGTTGACCCGCTTTCGTGGACACCCACGCTCAGAGAAAAGAGCGTAGAAAGGTATCCATATGAGGAAATCGAAGGCAGTAAAACCGCGGCGCACGCATGGGCGGCAGTTCAAGGCGGAGGTGGTGCAATTGATACAGAGCGGGGCCAAAACGGTTCCGGAGGCATCCCGAGAACTCGATGTCGCCGACAGCCTCATACGCAAGTGGCTTAGGCAAAGCGGCGGCGCTCAGGGCGCGGACACACCAGTTGCCTTAACAGCATCAGAGAAGGAAGAGCTTTCGCACCTGCGCCGCGAGGTCAAGACACTGCGCATGGAGCGTGAGATTTTAAAACGTGCGGCCACCTTCTTCGCGAAGGAGAATGCATGAAGTTTGCATTCATCCAAGAGCAGAGGGTGGCCTTTCCCGTGGCGGCGCTTTGTAGGCTTCTGGGCGTTTCGACGAGTGGCTTTTATGCGAGCGTGCAGCGCAAAGAATCACGTCACTCAAAAGGTGATGCCGAACTCGCGCGACGCATTCATGCGCTGCATGTGGCCAGCGGTTACAACTACGGAAGCCCTAGAATTCACGCGGACCTTAAGGCGAGCGGACAACGGGTCGCACGTAAGCGCGTCGCACGATTGATGCGACAAACCGGGCTCAAAGCACTCACTCGACGCCGATTCAAGGCGACCACAGATTCCAAACACGGGCACCCTATCGCCCCCAACCTTCTGCAGAGGGACTTTACAGCCGCGGGTCCCAACAGGGCCTGGGTCACGGACATCAGTGTGCTGCAGAAGCAGCGTAGGAGATGAGGGATGTAAGAAAAAAAAATCTAACTGGCCCCTCGCGACCGGCTTACAGGAGCAGGTCGCAAACCACCGCAAGCGGCCTGGGTCAAAAGCCCCGGTCGTGAGCGTTGCGGAAAAGGCGTCGTAAGGCGTCAGGTGTGAATCGAAGAAGGCGAACAAAAGTGAACTGTCGTCCAATTGTCGAAATAACCAAATGACGTCGAAACTGGGAGTTGATGTTGCCCAGGATCAGCATGGCGGGAGCCTGTCTATTGGCCATGCGGCGTCCGGCATAGAGACAGCGCCAGCGCGATTCGGGCTCCTATGTTGAACTGCAGGAACCTTCGGCTGCAATGTAAAGGGAAAGGTACAAGCGCAAAACGCAAGGCCGACAGTACTGATGTGCAGCCAAGGGACGGAGCGACTCGTAGTAGTGAGGAAGTCACTGTAATGGTGATGGAGCGAAGGGGTCGCGTCATCGCGTCATGCACCGCCGTCAACTGCGCAAGCAGGAGGAGCGTCGGCTCATGACAAAGCCGTTTGAAATTCCCAAACAACTGATCTGGAAGGCATTCCAGACGGTGAAGGCCAAAGGAGGATCTGCCGGGGTAGACGGCGAATCGATCGAAGTATTTGAGAGAAACCTAAGTGACAACCTGTATAAGATTTGGAACCGCATGATCTCCGGCAGCTACTTTCCGCCGCCGGTTAAGAGCGTGTCGATCCCAAAACGAACGGGTGGAACGCGGATGTTGGGGATACCAACGGTTGCAGATCGGATCGCACAAACCGCGGTCAAGATGGTCCTTGAGCCAATGCTCGAGCCGATTTTCGACGACAATTCGTTTGGGTACCGTCCGGGGCGCTCTGCCTTGGATGCGATCAAAATGGTTAGGCGGCGAAGTTGGAAATATGACTGGGTCGTCGAGTTTGACGTCAAAGCCCTATTCGACACAATTGATCACGAACTGCTTCTCCGGGCCGTTCGCAAGCATTGCAAGACACCTTGGGTCCTTTTGTACATCGAGAGATGGCTTAAGGCACCGATGGTGATCGAGGATGGAACGCAGGTGGCGCGCACACGAGGGACCCCACAAGGGGGTGTCGTCAGCCCGTTGCTTGCGAATCTGTTTCTGCATTACGCGCTTGATATTTGGATGCGCCGAGAGCTGCGAAGCGTGCAACTTTGCCGATACGCAGACGACGGCGTTGTCCACTGCAAGAGCGAAGAGCAGGCGCGGCTTGCGTTGCGGATGATCGGAGAGCGCTTAAAGGAATGCGGACTCGAACTGCATCCAGAGAAAACGCGGATAGCGTACTGCAAAGACATCAATCGGCAGAGCGCATATCCAACGATACAATTCACGTTTCTCGGTTATACATTTCGCCCGCGAAGATCGCGGGACAGGTATGGCCGTCTATACGTGAATTTTTCTCCCGGGGTGAGCCGTGATGCGCTCCGCGCGATGCGGCGAGAAATTCGCGGATGGCATCTTCAACTGAAGTGCGACAAGTCCCTGGACGATCTCTCAAACATGTTTAATCCCATCCTTCGTGGATGGGCTAACTACTACGGTCGGTTCTACGCGTCGGCGTTGAAGCCATTGTGGCGGCACGTCAATGAATACCTTGTGCGGTGGCTTCGGCGAAAGTACAAGCACCTCGCTCGGCACGTACGCCGAGCAATTAAGGAGCTTGGGCGAATTGCCGCAGTCGCTCCGAAATCCTTCGTACATTGGGAACGTGGGATCTATCCCGGCGGTTCGATGATGGGAGCCGGATGAGCCGAGAGGTTCACGTCCGGTTCTGAGAGGGGCTGGGGCTGAAATGCCCCGGCCTACTTACCCCTATCTACACACAACCCAGGGATGGCTTTATCTCGCAGTCATCTTGGACCTGTTTTCGCGGCGGATTGTTGGCTGGGCGACAAGCCAAACCGTGGACTGCAACCTTGCCCTCGCAGCTCTTGAAATGGCTATACAATCACGCAGGCCTGGGCCGGGCCTTGTACATCACTCGGACCGCGGCAGCACGTACACTGCCGATGCTTACCGCAGGGCACTACGTGAGGGAGCTATCGAGTGCAGTATGAGCCGCAAGGGCGACTGCTGGGACAATGCCGTCGCAGAAAGTTTCTTTGCCACGCTCAAGCGGGAAATGCACAATGCGGACACGCTCGAAACGCCGGCCATTGGCACACTGTCAGCGAAACAATTCATCGCGAACTACAATTATCGTCGGCGTCACTCTTCCATCAACTACCGAACGCCCGTCGAGTTTGAGCTGCTACATTCTTTGAAGAAACGATCCGCTTAACCCAACTGTCCGCGAAAACGGGTCAAGCCCAGGCTCATCTATCTTTGGGCCAAGCCGAAACTTAGCTCTCTCAACGATACGGCCGACATTCTTGAAGCTGCGTTCCGTCCAATCCTTAAGTCCGGCGCCGAGATAATCCGCCGTAGGACCGAGCAACTTTTCGAGCACCTTCGCAGATCCGATTGCGCTACCAAGAATTGTTAGGCCTGTTGCTGGGTCCATAGCTCTCCGTGCGTCTAACGTGTAAAGTTAAGCTGCAGCGCCTACTAACGCCGCAAGACCGCATTGTCGATCGCGAGCCACTAACGTGTCTAGGATCAAGATGGCGTCCGTGGCGCTGTCAGACTTGAACGATGAGTTAGCCGGCGCGTTCCGGTCATGCGGGCCCACTTGGCTTAACCAGCTGATCCAATTTGCGGTCCGGCCTCTGTGAAGCGCATACGCCGGGCATTACAGTCACGATGATCGTCGAAGGAAACGTACATGCCGGGTCTAGAAATTTACCGGTATGAACGTTGCCGAGTCCATGGGCCCAGTGGAAGAGTTCGGCCCCCAACGTCGAGGGGCGGACGAGCATCCCATCCTGGGCCGCACCCGGAAAACCGTTCGTCTTGATGAACTCGGCACCACCAAATTTGTATTGGGGGTCAAGGAGCGACTCGCCAGCCAGCCCAACTATTGTGTGGCTGAGAATGATATCGATCTTCTCTGCTCCTGTCAGCTCCATAGCGGACACGAATGCCGCAAACGGTACGAACATTTCTAGGGATCGACGTCCGTCGTCGGTTGACACTGTGTCCTCGACGCCGTCAAAGAGCGTCTTGAAAAGGCGATAGAGCACAAAGTGGCAACGAACTTGGTACGTGCTCAATCGGCTGATTATCGACGCGAAGCGGGCACCGCGATCGTCGCGCTCAACTTCGGAGCGCGACGAGGCTAGAACCCCTCCAAAGTATTCGGCCCACAGTTCATCCTCGCAGAAGGGCCCCTCGCTGAGAACTTCCTTCAACACTCTCGGCGGAACTCCTCCGGGGTCATCAATCTTCGGGCCGAGGCGAAGTTTAGCTATTTCGAAAATTCGCCCAACATTCTTGAATCCGCGTTCTGTCCAATCCTTGAACCCGCAGCCAAGATAGTCCGCTGTTGGACCAAGCAGCTTCTCGAGCACCTTCGCCGATCCAACGGCTCCTCCTAAAATTGTGAGACCTGTAGCTGGGTCCATAGTTCTCCGTCCGGCTAACGTGTAAAGTTCAGCTGCGGTGCCCAACAAGGCACCAAGACCGCATTGTCGCTCGCACACCGCTGCCATGTCTAGGTTCAAAGTGACGCTCGCGGCACTGTCAGCTGGAACGATCTGTTAGCCGGCGCCGCCAATGATCTGATCGCTCGAACGCCATCGGTCTAAGCCGACGACCGCGAATTCGTCGCGCCCGGTTTTGTCATCGCGGCATACGCCGAGCCGTGCAAGAATCCTGTTGATCGATCCTTCGCCTACAAAGGGGCCATGGCTGACAGTTCCATTCTCGACTAGCAAAGCCGCTTGATTTCCAGAGCCTCCAAAGTACTGAGTCAGAACGACCCCGAGACGCCCAACCAAATTTGCATCGAGTAGTGACGTCACTACAGGTTGCAGGGCGCTAGCCAGCTCTTTCGCTTCATCAGGATCTTCTAGGTCTGGCAGCCGCAGAGCTTGGCTAGTCATTTGGAGAACCAGCGCCTCGGTGAGAGGAATCATAAATAGCTCGGACGTTAGCTCTCGGCGAAGCGCTTCGCTGCATGTTGCCGCAAACGCCTCCGTCGTTTCTTTCCCGCCGATCAGTACTTGAATCTCGTGCATCTCGTTCGTCCGGCTAACGTGTGAAGTTCAGCTGCAAAGCTCAGCAGCGTGCACAACCCCAATGGTGCTGGAAAGCCACGGACGTGTCTAGGTTTTAGATGGCGCCCACGCTTTGTCAGATGCAACGAGCGGTTGTGCAGCGGGGCTACAAACACGGGCGCGATGAGGTCCGATACATGCCCGAGCACGACCTCGGTGGCCGGGTCACACAGCGCCACTGCCATTGCGCGCAGCAATACCCTGTTGCCGCGCGCCCCTTCTTGTTGTTGAGCTTGCAGCATCGACGGCACATGCGGCCCGCTGACCCCCGCATACTGAGCTCGAACGTGCACTGGTGCATGCCCGGTGGCGAGTCAACACCAAGGGCGTTTGTTGGCCGGCTGGCGTTGCCACTTCACCGCCCTTGCACCCGTACCGAGCCCGCGCGTCCTGCACGCCCCGTTAGACCTGTGAACCCGCCTTGCGCAAGAAAGCCTTCGCAGCTTGGTGGTTCTGCCTGAGCCACTGACACAGACCGCGCGATTTGTTTCGCGGCCAGCTCATGCAAGCCTGTTCCCAGACTGAGCCGCGTGTCTGCACAACGTGCCCAGTTCAGCTGCAAAGGCCCTGAGGCACAAGACCGCATTCTGGCTCGCACCACACGGGCGTGTCTAGGTTTTAGTTGGCCTGTGCTCTTTGTCAGCTGAAACGATCAGTTGGACAGCGGAGGTGAATCCCCTGATGGGACAACGCCGCGGTACTTTTCCGATCGTCGTGTTGGTGGCCTGGTGACAATATGCCAGCGCCGCAACTCGCAGCAACCCTGCGTCGGCGCGTGCCCCTTCGTGTCGTTGAGTATCGAGTCGCAGTTGCCCGTCGCCAACCACTGAGCAGCGCCTACTGAGCCCGCGCGTACATCCCGGGTTGCGAGCATGAGCCACAACGAAAGGAGAGGTGCTTGGCCCGACGGCGCCACAACACCATCAACGATTCACCGGTACCGAGCTCGCGCGTGCGACACGCCCGTTAGGCCAGTGAGCAGACGTTGCCCAAGGTGGCCTTCGTAGATGTGTGGTTCTGCCTGAGCGGCTTAGAAAGAAAGCGCGATTTGGATCGCGGCCCGCTCATGGCCGTAACTTCCAGGCTTTGTTACGTGTCTGGCCAACTCGTTTTGTACCGTTCAGGATATCCCATGTCGTCGACTTTGGCAGCGGCCTCATTCCCAAACCCGTCGCGAATCGGCTCGTTCTTGTTCAGTTCGAAGTGTCGATAAACTAAAATCCTGAACCGTAAGTGTGGCGAATCCAATATTGGTGTTCGAGTTAACGCCATTTATTCGTGCAGACGCGCAGGCGTGACAACCGAATCCAAATGCACAGCGGGCGCGATTAGGATCGTGGCGGCAAACTCGTCGTGCTCACAGCAGCATGCCCAACAAGTGCTTCGCCATCACACGTTGTTGCAACTCACCACCACACGGCACTCACAACACGCGCTTCAAATACTGCCCCGTCAAACTCGCTGACACTTTCGCCACATCCTCCGGGGTCCCCTCGGCCACCACTTGGCCGCCGCTCGGCCCGCCTTCGGGGCCCATGTCGATCACCCAGTCCGCCGTTTTGATAACGTTCAGATCGTGTTCGATCACCACCACCGTGTTGCCCGCGTCCACCAAACGTTGCAGTACGCCTAGCAGTTGATCGATGTCGGCCAAATGCAAACCTGTGGTGGGTTCATCCAAGATGTAAACGGTGCTGCCCGTCGATTTCTTGGCCAGCTCTTTCGCCAGCTTCATGCGCTGGGCCTCGCCGCCCGAGAGTGTGTTGGCCGCCTGGCCAAGCTTGATATAGCCCAGGCCCACTTCGCGCAACGTCTCAAGCTTTTGCCTGATCTTCGGAATGTTCTCAAGGAAGGGGCACGCTTGCGCCACAGTCATATCAAGCACGTCTGCGATCGAGGCGTTGCGGTACTTGATGTCCAACGTTTCGCGGTTATAGCGGCGGCCTTGGCACGCATCGCACTGCACATACACATCGGGCAGAAAGTGCATTTCGATGCGGATGATGCCATCGCCTTGGCACGTTTCGCAGCGGCCGCCTTTGATGTTGAAGGAATAGCGCCCCGACTTATAGCCACGGGCTTTTGATTCTGGTAGCTCCGCAAACAACTCGCGAATAAAGCCAAACAAACCCGTGTAAGTGGCCGGGTTCGAACGCGGCGTGCGGCCGATCGGGCTTTGATCAATGTCGATCACGCGATCCACGTGCACCAGGCCTTCGAGGCCGTCGTATGGCACCGCAGGTGGCTTCGATTTATAAAGCGCCGCTTTGAGCGCCGGCAGAAGCGTGTCGATGATCAGGCTGCTTTTGCCCGACCCAGAAACACCCGTCACGCACGTAAACGATCCTAGCGGAATCTTCACCGAAATGTTCTTCAGGTTATGGGTCCGCGCGCCCACCAAGCTTAGGTGCTTCGCCTTCGAGATGCGCCGCCGCTTTGGAATCGCGATGAACCGGCGACCCGAAAGGTAATCGCCCGTCAATGAAGCTTCGTTTTTACTGATCGCCTCAGGCGTACCCGCGGCCACCACGCGGCCGCCGTGTTCACCCGCCTTCGGTCCCATATCCACCACCCAGTCCGAAGCACGAATCGTGTCTTCATCGTGCTCCACCACCAAAACCGTGTTGCCCAGATCGCGCAGACGCAGCAGCGTTTGCAACAAGCGTTCATTGTCGCGTTGGTGCAACCCAATCGAAGGCTCATCCAGAATATAGAGAACGCCCACCAGGCCGCTGCCAATCTGCGTGGCCAAACGGATCCGCTGCGCCTCGCCGCCCGATAACGTGGCCGCGCTGCGATCAAGCGACAGGTAATCAACGCCCACCGAGGCCAAGAACTTAAGCCGGTTGCCGATCTCGCGCAGCACGCGATCCGCGATCAAGCGATCTTTGCGGCTTAGTTCAATGCCATCAAAAAAGGCCACACATTCGCCCACGGTCATCCGTGTGACGTCTGTGACGCGTTTGTCGCCGATGCGCACGTGCCGCGCTTCCTTGCGCAACCGTGTGCCGCCGCATTCCGTGCACGGAACCTCGCGCATATAGCGGTGAAACTCATCGAACACCGCCTCGAAGTCTTCGTCGCCCACGCGGCCTTGTTCGCGCTGCCGGCGGATGTAGTCTTCGAATCGGCGTTGCAGGTTCGGCAACACGCCTTCAAACGGACGCGTGAACGATTGCGTGCGGCCGTTGCGTTCCACCACGAAATCGAACTCAGTCTTGCCCGAGCCCTCCAAGATCACCTTGCGCACCTTCGACGTCAGCTTGTTCCACGGCGTATCCAGATCGAACTTGTAGTGTTCGGAGATCGTGGCCAGCATTTGTTGAAAATATGTGCTGTTGCGGCGTTCCCACGCTTCGATCGCACCTTCGCGCAGGGAAAGCTCGCCATCGCGCACGATGAGATCTGGATCGAACAGCAGCGACGCGCCCAAGCCATCACACGCAGGGCACGCGCCCGCGGGGCTGTTGAACGAGAATAGCTTGGGCGTGATCTCGGGATACGTGGTGTTGCAGTTCGGGCACACGCAACGCTCCGAAAATAGGCGATCGTCACCTTCAAGCGGCGCCACTTTCACAAGGCCACCTGAAAGCTTCGCCGCCAGCTCAATCGAATCTGCCAGGCGCTGGCGAATGCCGTCTTTCAGCACAAGACGATCCACGTAGATCTCGATCGTGTGCGCGGCTTGTGGATCAAGTTTCGGTGGATCCGAAAGCTCAATCAATTCGCCATCTACATCCGCGCGCACGAAGCCTTCTTTCGCCCATCCTGCAAGCGCCTTGGCGAAATCGCCCTTTTCGTTGCGTACCACGGGTGCCAATACAGAAAATCGTGCACCGGCAGGCAGCGCCAACACCTGATCCACCATTTGCGAAATGCTGAACGGCGCGATCAACGTGCCGCAGTTCCAGCAATAGATCTTGCCCACGCGTGCCCACAACAGGCGCAGGTGATCGTAGATCTCGGTGATGGTGCCCACGCTGGAGCGTGGGTTGCGCGGTGCCGTCTTTTGCTCGATGGCGATGGCGGGTGAAAGTCCGTCGATGCTATCGACGTCCGGCTTGTCCATCTGGTCCAAGAACTGCCGCGCATACGCCGAAAGTGATTCAACGTAACGCCGTTGCCCCTCGGCGAATATCGTATCAAACGCCAACGACGATTTACCTGACCCTGAAAGCCCCGTGATCACCACCAATTTGTCGCGTGGGATCTCAAGGTCGATGTTCTTCAGGTTATGGGTGCGCGCACCCTTGATAACGATTTTACTCATACGTCTCGGCGGTCAGTTGAGCCCGCCAGAATACCACAGACGTGTATGGGCACCGGGGGTGCCTTAAGCCTCACTAATGGCGTGGGCCTTAGGGAAGCAAGGCGGCGCGCGCAAAGGCTAGAACCGGCCCATCATGCTCACGCCCGCTGAAGTCACGGTGTGCGGCGAAGCTCCGATCGTGGGTGCAAAAGCAAAGCTTTGTGTTTTGTGGGCCACGCGCGCGTCAGGATAAACCGAGGGCAGCTTTACGAGATCCACCACCGTCCATGCCACCGATGCACACGTGGCCAACAAAGTGAAAGCAGGGATGGGGTCGCCGCCATCGGAATGGCGCAGGAATAAGGCGTAGTCCAGTCCGAGCCCGGCCCCAATCAACGCCAAGCGGCCAAGCGCCGCGGCAGCGCCGTAGCCCGTCCGATCCGCAAGCATATGCCCCGGCAAAGGGCCCAGCACCAAGGCGTACCCGAACAGCCCTCCCGCGACAGCGGCGCTCACCTCGGAAGGGGCGCCTTTTGCGTCTTTTGCACCTGCGGCCAAAACCACGTTCGCAGCCACCACGGCGCCGATCGTGGTGGCCATCGCCCACGCACGCGGGCGGTGAGGTTGATCCGGTGTGGCTTCCGCATACGCAACGCCGGTGAGGTTTGCCAACAGTGCCGCGCCAGCAACGCACGTAAGCCAAGGGCTTTGTTTGAACTTCATGCGTTGCGCTTCTGCAACGCTCGGACCAGCGAGAAAAGCCGCCCGGATCGGCAGATTCTTTCGGCAAAACCACGCTGAGCAACGACAGCGCTGTCGTGATCTCGTCGCGCCGCGGTTTCTGAAGTGGCGTGACACCCGCCGGAGGCGGCGCCTACTGCGGGTGGATCTGTTGCCCTTTGGCCAACATGGCAATGAACTCAGCTAACTTCTTGACGCGGGCCGCGGCCGTCTTGGTGTTGTGCAACCGAAAGCAGATGGCGTAACGGTTGGCGCTGTTGAGCTTTGCGAAATGGGCTTTCGCTTTAGGTGCCTTATCCAAAGCGGCTAAGCCCGAGCCCTTCTTGTGGATCTTGAGCCACAGCTCGGTGGCTTTGTTGTGGTTCGCTTTGAGCCACCGCTCAAAAGCAGCGGCGTTCGGGAAGTCGCGAATGGTCTCGGGGTTCGGCGTGATCGAAGCCATGCGCCCATTATGCAACGTCCCTGGCCGCGTGCCGCTTCCCGCAAACGCAAACAGCGCCCGACCCATAGGGTGCGAGCGCTGCCGCGAGTTGATTGCTGATGCTACGTCGCGTCGGCGCCGCGGGCCATCAGCAGCTTGCCTGAGCGAACCAGCTCAACCACGCCGAAGGGGCGCAGCAGATCGATGAAGGTATCAAGTTTATCGGTTTGGCCCGACACCTGAATGATCAACGAATCGGCCTGGTAATCCTTGATGTTCGCCTTGTAGTGTTCCGCAATCTGCAGAACTTCCGTGCGAGCGTTCAAAGAAGCCTTGATCTTGATCAACGCGATCTCTGTTTCCACGACGGACTGACCCGTGTGATCCACGGCTTGAACAACGTCGATCAGCTTGAACAGCTGCTTGATGATCTGCTCAAGCGTGTTGGTCTCGCCGCGGCAGGTGATCGTCATGCGCGAGTACAACGTGTCTTCAATGCCTGGTGAAACCACCAAGCTTTCGATGTTGTAACCACGGCGTGAGAACACCAAAGCCACGCGCACCAGAACGCCAGGTTGGTTACGAACCAACAACGAAATGGTGTGAAGCGGCTGATCTTCAGGCGCAAAATGCGAAAGCGGAAGGGCTGTTAAACTTGTTAAAGTGGTCATGGTCTAAGCTCCTATGTTGAACCTTCAGGTTTCGCGAGCTTGGTCTTGGGCCGCTCGATCAACATGTCCTTTAAGGCGGCGCCAGCGGGGATCATGGGGAACACGTTGTCCTCCTTGACCACTTCGGCGTCGATGATGCACGGGCCATCGTTGTAAGCCATGGCGGCCTTGAGCACGCGATCCACATCGCCGGGGCGGGTGATGCGGAAGCCCTTGACGCCATAGGCTTGACCCAACTTCACGAAGTCAGGGTTGCCTTCCAAGTCGGCACCGGAAAGACGGTTGTCATAGAACAACTCTTGCCATTGGCGAATCATGCCGAGATATGCGTTGTTGATGATGAGGATCTTCACAGGCAACTTGTGCAAAGCGGCCGTGGCCAATTCACACAACGTCATCTGAAAGCCGCCATCGCCAACCACCGTCCACACTTGCTTGTTCGGGAAAGCGAATTGCGCGCCGATGGCCGAGGGGAAACCGAAGCCCATCGTGCCTGCGCCCCCTGAAGACAACCAGTGACGGTTCTTCGTGGTCAAGCAGAACTGCGCGGCCCACATTTGGTGTTGGCCCACGTCGGTGGTGATGATGGCGTCGCGGCCGCCGAGCGCGTCCAAACGATCCAACACGTGCTGCGCGCGCAACCCGCCTTTTTTGCTGTATTTGAGCGGGAATTGCTTGCGCCACGAAGCCACTTGCTCAAGCCACGCGGCGCTGTCGCACTGAGTGACGTGCGGCAAGATATCCTCCACCACCAAACGAGCGTCGCCCGCCAGGCTCACATCGGGGCGGATGATCTTGTTGAATTCCGCCGGATCGATGTCGATGTGGATCTTGGTTGCGGTGGGGCAGAACTCGCTGAGCTTGCCTGTGATGCGATCGTCCCAACGTGCGCCAATGGCCACGATGCAATCCGTATCGGCCACAGCCTTATTGGCATACGCCGTGCCGTGCATACCCAACATGCCCAAGTGCAAAGGCTTGTCTTCGGGAACGGCGCCTTTGCCCAAAAGCGTGTTCACGATCGGTGCTTGCAGCTTTTCAGCCAATTTATAGATGGCTTCGCCCGCGTTCGCGATCACCGAGCCGTGGCCCACGTAAAGCACGGGGCGCTTGGCTGCCGACATGAGCGCCGCTGCCTTGCGCACCGACAACTCATCGGCCCGCGAAGGGATGTGGTATCCAGGCAGCGTCACGGAAGCCACATCAGGCGCCGTGCAAGGCGCGCTGGTGACGTCCTTCGGAAGATCGATCAACACAGGACCAGGGCGGCCCGTGGTGGCGATGTAGAACGCTTCGCGCATCACGCGGGGGATGTCGTTGGGGTTCTTCACCAAGTAGCTGTGCTTCACCACCGGGTAGGTGATGCCGGTGACGTCTGCTTCTTGGAAAGCGTCCTTGCCCAACATCGGCGTGATGGTTTGGCCCGTCAGCACAATCATCGGCACCGAGTCCATGATCGCGGTGAGCAGACCGGTCACGGCGTTGGTGGCGCCAGGACCCGAGGTCACCAAGGCCACGCCCGGGCGACCCGTGGCGCGCGCATAGCCATCGGCCATGTGCGTGGCGCCCTGCTCGTGCCGGGTGAGGATGAGCTTGATCTTGGAATCGATCAACGCGTCGAAAAGCGGCATGGCGGCGCCGCCCGAGAGGCCGAAGATGTATTCCACGCCTTCTTTTTCAAGGAACTGGATCACTCGCTCGCCGCCCGTCAGCGTCTTTGCCGGTGCCTTTACAGCGACCGTCGACTCTGACCGGGCTGCGGTTGGAGGGGCGGGTGCGCGTGCTGTGGTGTCCGACATGATTTTTCCTTCGCTAAACGGTGAACGGTACGAGTGCCCAAGGGCACCCCAGGGATTGGAAGGTACTCCCGTTTTTGAGCGTGTCAAAGCAAAACGCGGTTTTCGACAGCCATTTTTGCTTTTGAGACGCGATGTGTCTTTTGAATGTGCTCTTTCTCTGTCCAATTTTGCAAAAAGTCGTCACAGGCCGCACCGTAAACGTGAGATTTCTGCCGAAACAGGGAGTCCCTGGGACATCGCAGTGGCGGAAAGTGAGGTTTTAGACACAAACCTGCCATTTCATGGTTTGCGGACAGGGGTTCAAACCCTGCTGCGTTGCGAATCGCGTTGGGAATGCGGCCCCCGGGCCCCTTTGTCGATTAACCCTGCCGCGATGGTCGCTGCGAAGCGGGAGGCGCGTGGGCCTTTGCCAACTTGAAGCAGAGGCTGCTCAAGGCGCTTTGCATTTTCAGACGCCGGGTAACCCCGGCCGCCGACATATCGACCCCTTTAACCACGGATCCTCGTTGTTGCTGCAGGGCCGCCATGAGCTTTAGGCGCTCAGTGATGGCTTTGCAGCTCATATCAACCACGGCTGGCCTCCGTCAGCTTCTGCACATCAGCGATGTCCTGCGGACGACCCGCAGCCAGCTTGAGCGAAATCAGGCCTTGCTTAGAGACCACCACAACGGCACCGCCCTCAAACTCCAAAGTCTCGCGGCCTTCCCAGATGCGATAAAGCGGTCCGTTTGCCAAAAGTGCGTCGAGCATTAGAGGTTGCCCGTCTGGCAAGACCTTCGTGAAGCGAATAATCGTGACGCCGCTCGCGGTAAACTCAAGCGGCTCCGTCTCAAAGATAAAGCCGCAAGCGCGCGCGCTCTCCCGCACCGCAGGCACGAACGTTTCGGGGATGAGGATATCGATGTCTTGGGTTGCCCGTGGCACGCCGTGTACTGCCAGCGCGATGCCCCCACAGATGGCGTAGTCAACGTGCCGCTGCCGCATCTGCAGCAGCAACTCGGTCAACTCCGCGAAGAGATCCATGGCGCCATTGTGGCCGCTGGGGGCCACGCGGGCAAGCGATGCGCCCTCCTGGTCAAGCGAACACGTCGCGCGCCCGCGCGGCCAGGCCCCAGGCAACCGAGGTGAGCTCTTCGCCGCCCAACAACTTTTGCGCCCCAAAGCGTGCGGCCAGCCGTTGCCGCACAACGGGTACCAGGGACGATCCGCCCGTGGCGAACACGGTGTCGACGTCGGCCGCGGAGATGCCCGCTTTGGCCAGCATGTCGTCGATGGTTGTGTCGATGGCACCCAGCTCCTCCACGATCCACTGCTCGAAATCCTGGCGCAGCAGAGGTACGTCTAGATCCACGTCCGGAAACTGCAGGGCGCCTGAGGCGGCCGCGGACAGCTGCACTTTGGCTTGCTCCACGGCGCGGTGAAGCGGCAGGCCCAATTCATCGCGCACCAAGCTCAGCATGCGCCCGATCTTCTGCTTGTCGTGGGTGCCGTGCTCAATGCGCTCGAGCAGTTGCAGCGTGCGCGCGTCCTTGAGGAACGAAAGGTAGTGCCAGCGGCGCAGCTTGCCGAACAGCGCGGCAGGCACAGGCGTTTCCGCGCCGAATTCATCCTTATAAGTGGTGTGCAGGCCCAGCTGCGGGGCCACGGCGGCGTCGATCACGCGCGCATCAAAGCTGTCGCCGCCCACGCCCAAGCCGGACGTGGCCAAAATGGCCTTGCGCTCACCAGGTTCCACCTTGGGCCCCACGCGCACCAAAGAAAAGTCGCTCGTGCCGCCGCCGAAGTCGGCCACCATGATCAGCTCTTCGTGATCCAACTTGGCTGCGTAGCGCAGCGCCGCGGCCACGGGTTCATACTCAAACACCGCTTCGCCAAAGCCGGCAGAAGCCAGCGCGTCACGCATGCGCTCGAGCGCCAGGGCCTCGTCGTTGTCGTCTTGCGCGCCCCAATACCGAACGGGCCGGCCCACCACCACCTTGGTTTCAGGTGCCAATTTCACCGCGGCAATGAAGTGGCGCAGGTACGTGGCGATCAACGTCTCAAGGCTGTAGGCGCGCCCCAAAATCACGGTTTTCTTGAAAGCCGCACTCGCCAAGTGGGACTTGATCGATTGGATGAGGCGCCCTTCGCCGCCTGCTTGCATGAACCGGTCGATGGCCACGTTGCCGGCGCTGGGGGGCGCGTCGGGCTCGAAGAACAGCACCGTTCGCCACGTGCTTCCGTCCGGTCTGCCCGGGTTGGGGAGGGGGGCCAACGCAATGTCGCCGGTGTCGTGCACCAAACCCAGCGCAGTGTTGGTGGTGCCAAAGTCCAATCCCGCGAAGGGGCGATGCGCTGCCATCCCGCAAACTCAGCACACTATGCCCGCTTTGCAATGCCCATTCGTGCGATGAAGCAGGGATGGTGCAAGCGCGGGCCACAAATGGTACGACTTGGGCCTTGTGATCGATCCCCATAATTTTCTGCGCGAGCGTTTTGCGGCGGCCTTGTCTGCCGCCTTTGGTGGCGATGGCGTCGGCGCCGATCCCGCCATTCACCGGTCAGCCCATGCGGATTACCAAGCCGATGTGGCAATGGCGTTGGCCCGCAAGCTCAAGCGCAGCCCGCGCGATGTGGCCACAGCTTTGGTGGCGCATTTGCCGTCCGACGATGTGATCGCCGCCGTGGACGTGTCGGGGCCGGGATTTATCAACATCACCCTGCAGCCTGCGTTCCTCAACCGCGTGGTGAACCAAATGGCGGCGGACGAACGCTTGGGCGTGCCGCCCGTGCTCGCGCCCGAGAACGTGGTGGTGGATTACTCCTCGCCCAACGTCGCCAAAGAGATGCACGTGGGGCATTTGCGCAGCACGATCATCGGCGACGCGATCGTGCGTTTGTTGTCGTTCTTGGGCCACAACGTTATTCGCCAAAACCACATCGGTGATTGGGGCACGCCGTTCGGCATGTTGATCGAGCACATGCTGGACGAACAACAAACCGGCAACGACGACAGCGTGCGTGCCTTGGTGCTGCTCTACAAAGCGGCGCGCGCCAAGTTCGATGCCGACCCTGCGTTTGCCGAGCGTGCTCGTCAGCGTGTGGTGTTGTTGCAGCAGGGTGACGCCGAGACGTTGCGCCTGTGGCGGCGCCTCGTCGACGCGTCTGTTGACTACATGACGTCGCAATACCAGCGCATGGGCATCACCCTTGGGCCCGCGGATGTGCGAGGGGAAAGTGCCTACAATGCCGATCTGCCTGCGGTCGTATCTGATCTGCAGGCGCTGGGTTTGGCGCGTGAAAGCGAAAACGCGATGTGCGTGTTTCCGGAAGGCTTTACGGGTCGTGAAGGCGAGCCCGTGCCGCTGATCGTGCGTAAACAAGACGGTGGTTATGGTTATGCCACCACCGATCTTGCGGCCGTGCGCTACCGCGTAAACACATTGCACGCGGCTCGCATCATCATCGTGGTGGGCGCGCCGCAAAGCCAACACTTGGCGATGGTGTTTGCGGTGGCGCGCTTGGCGGGCTGGGCGCCACCCTCGCTGCGTCTTGAGCACGTGGCTTTTGGTTCGGTGCTTGGCCAAGACAAAAAGATGTATAAAACCCGCTCGGGTGACTCCATCAGCTTGTCGTCGCTGTGCGATGAAGCGATCGAGCGTGCCCGCAAGGTGGTGTCTGAAAAATCGCCGGAGTTGCCAGCGACAGAGCAGCAACAGATCGCCGAGCAAGTCGGATTGGGCGCCATCAAGTACGCCGATCTGTCTAACGATCGCATCAAAGACTATGTGTTTGATTGGGATCGCATGCTGGCCTTCGAAGGCAACACGGCACCCTATCTGATGTACGCGCACGCGCGCATTCGTTCGATCTTGCGCAAAGCGGGCCTGGCGAACGGCGAAGAAACCAACTTGCAAGTGACCTTGGCAGCGCCCGAAGAAAGAGCGCTGGGCTTGCACTTGCTGGGCTTCGGCAGCGTGGTGGAAAAAACCGCCGAATCGTTGCAGCCGCACCGCGTGTGCCTCTACCTTTATGACTTGGCCAGCTTGTTCAGCGGGTTTTACGAAAAGTGCCCGGTGTTAAAGTCTGAGGGCGACACGCGCAGTTCGCGCTTGGCTTTGTGTGGGCTTACGGCGCGCGTGTTAGCGCAGGGGCTGAGCCTGCTTGGCATCGGTGCCCCGCAACAAATGTAGGGATGGCATGTGGCGCGGGTTGGCCTGGATCACGTTCGGCTGGCTGAGCCTCGGCGCGTGCCACAAGCAAACGCCGGTCGTGCATGAAGAGCTACGCGTGCTGGCCGCGTCGTCGTTGACGGAAGGATTTACAGACGTGGCGGCGGCGTTCGAAGCGCAGCATCCCGAGGTCACGGTGCTGCTGAACTTTGCGGGCAGCCAGGTGCTGCGCCTGCAAATCGAACAAGGAGCGCCGGCCGATGTCTTTGCGTCCGCCAACGAAGCGCAAATGGACGCGTTGGTGCAAGCGGGCAGGGTGGATGACGTGGCGGTGTTTGCGCAAAACACCTTGGTGATTGCGGTGCCGCGGAACAATCCCGCCAATGTCGAAGGCTTTGAAGATCTGGCGCGCACACCGCGCATTGTGATGGGCGCCCCCAATGTTCCGATTGGCGCCTACACCAAAGAGTTGCTTGAGCGCGCGCGAGAAACGTACGGCGACGAGTTCGTGGACGCCGTGAACCGGCATGTGATTTCTTACGAAGCGAATGTGCGCTTGGCGTTGGCGAAGGTGCAACTGGGCGAAGTCGATGCGGCCTTTGTTTACAACACGGATGTGCGCGAGGGCGGTGGTGCAAAAGCGATCGCGTTGCCCGAGGCGTTGGTCGCGCCCACGCGGTACGTCGTCGCCAAGGTCTTGCGCACGCATACGCTGCAGTCGACGGGTGCGTTCATGCGTTTCTTGTTATCGTCACAAGGTCAGGCGCTCTTGCGCAAGCGCGGCTTTTTGGCCGTGGACGCGCCATGAACACGTGGCTGCGACAAGGAGGCCGCACGCTGGCGGCCCTCTTGGTGGCGCTGTTGGCGTTGCCGCTATTGGCGATGGTGTGGTCCGCCTCGCTCGCTGATGTGATTGCGGCGTGGCGTTCACCCGCGTTGTTGCAGGCGTTGTTGGTGAGTTTGAAGACCACATCGATCAGCCTGGCGCTCATCATCGCCGCGGGAACGCCGTTGGCTTGGTGGTTGTCGCGCAAACACAACTCGAACCTGGTCAAGGCGATAACCGGTTTGTTGCGTTTGCCTGTGCTGCTTCCCCCGGCGGTGATGGGCTTCGCTTTGCTGCTGGCGTTCGGCTCTCAAGGGGTGCTGGGAGGCTGGTTCGCTCGCGCCGGCATTCACGTGGCGTTTACCACCACCGCGGTGGTGTTGGCGCAAACGATCGTGGCGGTGCCATTTTTTGTGGCCGCCGCGCAACTGGGCTTCGCAGCGATCGATGATGATGCGCTGCTTGTGGCGCGCACGCTGGGCGCGTCGCAACGCCGCGTGTTCACGCATGTGCTTGTGCCATTGGCATTGCCGGCGTTGATGTCGGGCGCCGCGATGGCTTGGGCGCGCGCCTTGGGCGAGTTTGGCGCCACGCTGTTCTTCGCGGGAAATCTGCCGGGCCGCACGCAAACGATGCCGTTGGCGATCTACGCGGCGCTTGAAAGCGACGTGGGTTTGGCCAAGGCGCTGGCGCTGGTGTTGGTTGGGTTGGCGTTGCTTGGCGTGGCGGTGGGCCGCGTGCTGGCGTGGGCATTGCAGCGAGGCGCTCGCTGATGTGGAACGTGGCGCTGCAGGGCCAACTGGGGCGTCTGACGTTCGACGTGCAGATTGCAACCGCATGCCGCGTGCTTGTGGTCGTGGGTGAAAATGGCGCGGGAAAAAGCACATTGGTGCGCGCGATCGCCGGCGCAGATCTACCTATCAACGGCGAGGTGCAGGTGCAGGGGCGCGTGCTTATGGCGCGAGACAAACGCCGCTCGCCGCCGCCCGAAGATCGTTTGGTGGGGCACTTGCCGCAGCAACGCACGTTGTTCTCACATCTTAATGTGCTGGATAACGTCGCTTTCGGGCCACGCGCGCGCGGCGCCAAGCTTGCTCAGGCAAGAGCGCTTGCGCGGGCCGCTTTGCGAGAGGCGCATGTCGAGGCCTTGGCGCACCAAATGCCGCACACGCTTTCGGGGGGCGAAAGCCAACGCGTGGCTTTAGCGCGCGCGCTTGCGGCTGACGCACGCGTTTTGCTCTTGGATGAACCGTTGTCTGCGATCGATCTGGGCACGCGCGCCGGTTTGCGAAGTTGGCTTGCAGAGCAGATGCGCACGCGCGCCACGTTGGTTGTCACGCATGACGTTCGTGACGTGCAAGCCTTTGCGACGAACGACGCTTGGGTTGTGGCCCTGGCGGCCGGCCGCGTGGTGCAGCAAGGCCCCTTGCCGGATGTGGCCGCGCATCCGAGCACAGAGTTTCTACGCGAACTGCTTTGCCCCTGATGGCGTAAATCGTTACGCCTGCAGCACACGCAACACTTGATCCACCGCGCGGCTGCTCTCGGTGATCGAATGCATGTGGTTCACCGTGCCGGCGAGATCGCCGTGCGAAAAGGCAATGCGGCCATGCGGGGTTTTGCGAAGCACATCGCGCGGTGCGGGTGCACCGTTTCTGCCAACGAAGAAGCCGGGCGCCGGGGTCACAAACGCGTGGCCCCAACGGTTAAGCACGATGCCGGCGATGTCGCGCTTGGCATTGAAGCCCGCGCGCCCAAACAACTGCGTCAGATGCTCGCGGATCGATTTCTCGAAAGCCACATACGGCGTGCCTATAAGTTCGGTGCGACCTCGGGTTCCTTGGTCGCGCGCCGAAAGGCCGGACCCCGGATACATCATCGGATGATAGAAGGTGAGCACGGTTGGCGAATCGGGACCGATCGTGGGTCGCGCGGCGGCGAACTTGGCGTGCGTGCGAACCTCAGTCCAGTGGCCAAAACCTTCGAACCAACGGCCGCCCATCAGGCCCATCTTGTGCAGGTACCGCCAATTGCGAACCGCGACGTTGGCAACCAAGAACGCTGAATACGAAAACGTTCCGTACGCGTCTTTGTGGCTCTTCGGCAAGTCACGAATTGCACGTCGCGCCGCCCACCCGCCGCCAGCCATGATCGTCGCGCGGGCGCGAACGCGGTAGGTCTTGCCATTCTTCGCGTAGGTCACCAAAACGCGTTCGGCCTTCGCTGGTTCACCATCGTGCTCCACGCGAACAACCATCGAGCCCACGCGCAGTTGCACGGGTGCTCCTTTTCGATCAAGCGCGCCAAAACGAACGCGCCCTTTCCAAATGCCGGACAGCGTGGCAGGCCCTTCGATCGAATCAGGGATCAGGGCTTTCACTAGATGACGTGTTACGCCTGCGTTGCCGCCGGGGAAACAGTGCTCGCTCTCGGGATCGTTGGGATCGGGATCGTCACCTTGGGATTTGTGCCATGTATACATATAGAGCCCTGACACCGCGTCGGCGCCAAGACCCACCATTTGCGCGACCATCGGCGAAACGATCGTGCGAATGCCTTCCACCGACATGCCAGCTTGTTCCTGCCAGCGTTGTTCGTCGGTGATCCCGTCCAGATGAGCTTCTTCGTGCGGCGTGAGATCATGCCAGTCCTTGTGGGCCCAGCCTTTTTTCGTGAACGCCGCAAACTTGGTCATGTCGTCGCCCAGCGATGCTGGCCACGGGCACTTGCCCAAGTTGTTCATGGGGTCTTTGACCCACAGGCCATCTGGTTGGCCGAACCGCCCGCCAAAATAAAAGCCGAAGTTCTGCTTCATTGAGAACAGCTGCTCGTAGTTGTGACGGCTTAGTTTGAGCTTCGGCTCGGGGCCCTTCCAGTCTTGGTAAGTGAAGGAATGCGGATCGAGATCGATCGCCTTGTAGACTTGATCGATTAGGTTTCCTGGCCTTTGCGTGGTCAAAAAGTTGGAGCCCTGGGGTGCCTCCAACCGAACGCCGTCGACGATGAAATCATTGCGACGAGCCTCGCCGCCAAAGATCGGATGGTTCTCGAGGATCAAGATACGCAAGGGCTGCTTGTGCCGCGCCCGCGCCAGCAAGGCGGCTGTCAAGCCCGCGATGCCCCCACCCACAACAACCAAGTCGTAGGTCTCGCTCAGATCTTCAGTGTCTGCCGGCGACTGATCGTAGTTGCCGTCGCGCATTGAGTGGGCGCCGTTGATCACGGGCTCGGTGTTGCCGTTGGCGTCCTTATAGTCTCCGACGCCTGAAAAGCCTTCCCAGCCCAGCCCTTGCCCCAAAGCCTGACGGGGGTTGAGCCCGCCCAGCAGGGCAGCTCCTGACCCAACCAACGTGTGGTTAAGGAAGTCGCGTCGCGCGATTCGAGACTGCATTCCCAGGGAATCTTTGGCTGCCGACATGATCGTAGTCTAACGATGCCTGCCGTCCAGGTTGACGGGCGATATGGACTTTTGAGGCCAAAACCCAGAAGGAATGGATATTTTGTCAGCGTCGCTTGCCGTATTGCAAGTGATCGATCTCGATCCCACCCGCGGTGTTGGAGATCAGCACGCTGCCTATGCCCCCCGGTGCATAGGCACCGAAGAAGCGATCCTCAGCCGTTGAACTGTTCACAGTGTCGTCGGGAAAACCCGGCTCGGAAAACGGGCCAAACTTGTACAGGGATATGCCTTCGGCATCGAAGGCCTCGAAACTAACCTTGCCCCCACCATCGGTCCACACGAGGCCAACATGGGTGGGCAAGCTGCCCAAGACAGTTGCGTTGAATGTGAAACGAAGCGAGCCCGCGCCCCACCACGCATCGCAGGTGCCCACTGATTTAATGCAACGGTTATCGCTGACGTTGCCATCGTCGCCATCGACCGAGTCAATGAGCGTGGGGCCAAACGTGCTTGAAAGGCGGCCACCACCCGTGGACACCCCCGGCACATCGAAGACGTGATCCTCAAAGTCTTCCAGGTAAGACCAATCGAATACAACGTTGCCAAAGGGCGAGTCGCCAGCTTTGAGGTAGTTGTAAGGCGTTACCGCGCCCGGGAGCAGAGGTGCTGTGTCGCTGGGGGCGTCATTAGCCGCGTCAGCCGTGGCCACATCCGCGGCTGCGTCTGCCGGTGCGTCGATGGCTGCCTTCACATCATTGCCGCCAGCGTCGGCGTTGCCACCCGTGACAACAGCGGCATCCGTCGGCGTCTTGCTGTCCTCGTCCTCGCATGCGCCAAGCAATAAGGCGCACAGCGCCAACCTCTTCACTCTTGTCCTCGTCGCCATGCGAAGACATTGCCATAGATCGCATCGCCGCTGTTAGCGGGGGCCGGCATCCTTGGGGGGCGGCTGGTCTTTCCCGCATTTGGGGCGCCTGGTGTTCACCTTTTGTTGCGTTTGCCTGCACCCGGAGCCCTCATGAACCCAGATCTGGCCGCCCCTTCGCCGCTTATTGCCACCGCTGCCTCGCCGCCCGCGGCGCGCCGCCGACACCCCTTGCTCTGGGTGCCCTCGCTTTACTTCGCCATGGGCACGCCCATGATCACGGTCAGCGTCGTGGCCGCCATCATGTACAAGAACATGGGCGTCTCCAACAGCGCGATTGCTTTTCACACGGGCCTGATGTCGCTGCCATGGACGCTTAAGCCGTTTTGGTCGCCGCTGCTCGAAATGTTTCGCAGCAAGAAATTCTTCGTTGTCACGATGGAGATGATCATGATGGTGAGCTTGGGCTGCGTGGCGTTGGCGCTGCCGCTGCCCAGCTTCATGCCGCTGACCTTGGCTGCGTTTTGGATCACCGGCTTCGCCTCAGCCACGCAAGACATCGCCGCTGACGGCGTGTACATCACGTCAACCACGCCCAAGGAGCAAGCGGCGTACGTGGGCGTGCAGGGGATCTTTTGGAACGCGGGCGCCATCATTTCATCGGGCCTGTTGGTGTCGTTGACGGGCTACCTTCATGGCACCCGCCAGCTGTCTTGGGTGCAGTCGTGGATGATTGTGATGGGCATCATCTCGGCGATTATGTTGTTGGCGTCGCTGTGGCACAGCCGCATGTTGCCCACGGGCAGCCGCTCGGCCGACGCGCCGCCAAGCGTGGCCGCCGCGGCCCGCACCTTCATCGACGCCTTCGCCAGCTTTTTCGCCAAGAAAGACATTTGGATCATGATCGCCGTGATCTTCTTTTACCGCTTTGGCGAAGGCCTCATCGAGAAGATCGGGCCGCTCTTTCTGCTGGATCAACGTAGCGTCGGCGGGTTGGGTCTAGACAACGTCGCGCTTGGCGCGATCAACGGCACGTATGGCACACTCGGTTTCATCGTGGGCGCTTTGTTGGGCGGGTTGTTCGCCGCCAAGCTAACCTTGCGCCGTTCGTTCGTTGTGTTGGCGCTGGCACTGAACGTGCCACACGTCACCTACTTCTTCTTGAGCCACGCGTTGCCACACAGCACGCTCTTGATCAGCGCCGTTGTAACGCTTGAAAAATTCGGGTTCGGGTTCGGTTCAGTGGGACACATGTTGTACATGATGCAACAGGTGTCGCCGGGCCCTTACCAAACGGCGCATTACGCTTTTGCCACGGGCATCATGGGCCTGTGCCGCACGGTCACAGGAATGATCAGCGGCGTTCTGCAAGAGAGCGTCGGCTACAAAACGTTTTTCACGTTGGTGCTGTTCGCTTCCATCCCGCCCGTTGTTCTTGCCTTCTTGGCGCCATTTAACCAAAACGATCCCAGCCCTGAACAGCGGCGTGCCAGCGCCGCTGGGCATTGACCTACCAATTGGTGAACGAGCCGTCAGGTCGCTTGTATACGTGGTAATCGTTCGCGGCCTTGGTGACTTCGCCCGTCATCTTTAGCTTTGACAAATCCACCTCCACGCCCAGGCCCGGCCGATCGTTGGGGTAAAGTTTGCCGTTCTTAAAGTCGCACGACTTAATCAAATGCGGCTTTGCCTGCGGGCCGTCCTTCCCCATCTCCATCAAAGCGTTGCCACCAAAGCAGCCGAGCACGTGCACCAGAGCCGCCACGCTGCATTGCCCGGTAAAGTGCGGCACCAAGCCCACATAGTGCGTTTCGCACAACGCCGCCAGTTTGAGCATCTCGGTGATGCCACCCACATTTGGAATGGTGACGCGCGAATAATCAATCAGGTGCTGCTCCACAAGCTCGTTGATGTCCCAACGCGCGCCGAATTGTTCACCCACAGCGATGGGCACCTTCACAAGCGGCCGCAGTTGCTTGTAGACGGCAGGGGCCTCCGATCGCACAAGATCTTCACAAAACAGCGGCTCCAATGGCTCGAGCCCCTTCGATAGCCGCACGGCATCCGGAAAGTCGATGCGCGTGTGGTAATCGATCGCCCAATCGCCGCTCGGGCCCACGCCTTTGCGTATCTCTTTGCAATGCTCGATCGTTTTGGCCACAGAGGCTTGTTGTGAGAACGTGGACCAATTCTCCGAGGGCCCCGTGACCGCCGTGCGGAAAGCGCGAAAACCCGCCTTGATACAAGCGCGCGCGGTGTTCTCCACACTCTTGCCCTGCATCGGAAAGCCGGTGCTGTAGCACTCAACGTAATCACGGCTCAAGCCGCCCATCAGCTGGTGCACAGGCACCCCCAAAGCTTTGCCCTTGATGTCCCACAAGGCCAAATCGAGGGCCCCGAGGCCATGCAGTTTCTCTCGGCCCGCCGGATAAAAATACCCGCGGAACATCAACTGCCACAGATGTTCAATGCGGCTTGGATCTTGATCGATCAGCATGCCCGCACATTGCATGACGGTATCGTGATGGCCGCCCTCGCCAATGCCGGTGATGCCGGCGTCGGTCTCGACGGTAACGATGTGCATGCTTTGGTTAAACAGTGGCCCGGCGTCGGGCACTTCGTAAAACCGCACACGCGTGATCTTCATCTTCTTGAGCGACGCGTGGGCTTTGCCCAACGTGCCCACGGAACCTGCCAATGCCGCTTGCAAAAGAGTGCGCCGACCAAACTTCATGCCGGGACGCTAACACAAGCGGCTCGGCCGCCACCACGCCCGCGAAAATTGGGGCACGGCAAGCGGCCCAAATCACTATTCGACCGTGACGCTTTTGGCGAGGTTGCGCGGTTGATCCACGTCGTTGCCCCGTGCCAGCGAAACAGCATAGGACAACAGTTGCAGTGGCAGCACCGTCAGCAGTGGTTGCAGCAGGCTGGGCGCGTCGGGCACCCACAGCACCGACTGGCATTGCTCAGCGATGATCTTGTCACCCTGCGTGGCCACCGCGATCACCTGACCTTCGCGGGCGCGCACTTCCGCCATATTCGAAAGCACCTTTTCGTAGCCAGGGCCTTTCGGCGCGATCACCACCACCGGGATGCCATCGTCGATGAGTGCGATGGGGCCGTGCTTCATCTCGCCCGCGGCATAGCCTTCAGCGTGAATGTATGAAATCTCTTTGAGCTTGAGGGCGCCTTCGAGCGCGATCGGATAATTCGTGCCACGCCCTAAGAACAAGAAACCGGTCACGTCCTTATAACGTTCGGCAAGCGCCTTCAGATCTCCCAGCTCATGCAGGGCGTGCTCCATCTTCTGCGGGATCTGCAAGAGTTCACTGATCAGCTCTTGGGCGTTGGCCGGGGAAAGCGTGCCCGTGCGTCGCCCCAAATGAATCGACAACAGCGCCAGCGCCGCCAATTGCGCCGTAAAACACTTCGTCGACGCCACGCCGATCTCGATCCCAGCGTGCGTATAAAGCGTGAAATCCGCCGTGCGCGGGATCGCTGAATCCAATACGTTGGAGATGGCCAACGTGCGCGCGCCGCGCGATTTTGCCTCCCGAAGCGCCGCCAACGTGTCAGCCGTTTCGCCACTTTGCGAGATCGCCACGACCAGATCATGGGGACCTACCACCGGATCGCGGTAACGGAATTCGCTGGCGTAATCCACTTCCACTGGCAAGCGCGCCGAGGATTCGATCATGAACTTGCCCACGAGGCCTGCGTGATACGACGTGCCGCAGGCCACGATCACCACGCGCGACAGAGACCGCGTGTCGATCTCTTGCCCGTCCAGGCTCACGTCGTTTTCAGGCACAAGCAAGCGGCCCCGGAGCGTGTTCGTCACCGCCGTGGGTTGCTCGAAGATCTCTTTGAGCATGAAGTGCGGGTAGCCCGCCTTTTCAGCCTGCTCTGAACTCCAATTCAGCGTGCGTTGCGGGCGATCGCGGGCCGCGCCATCGAGGCCCGTGATCGTGAAGCCTTTCAAGGTCAGGTGCACAACGTCGCCTTCATCCAAAAACACAACGTTGCGCGTGTGCTCGAGCAGCGCGGGCGCATCCGAGGCCACGATCGTTTCGCCTTCGCCAACGCCCAACACCATGGGCGACGCATTCTTGGCCGCCACGAGTTCTCCTAGGTGATCTTCCGAGATCACGACGATGGCGTAAGCGCCCTCCACTTGACGCAAAGCTTTGCGGCTCGCCTCAAGGAGTGACTTCGCCCCTTGCTTGATGGCTTCGTCCACAAGGTGCGCCACGATCTCAGTGTCTGTCTCAGACGTAAATGTGCGCCCCGTGGCGCGCAAGCGGGCGCGCAAACCCACATGGTTCTCAATGATGCCGTTGTGAACCACCGACACAGCGCCCACGCGGTGAGGGTGCGCGTTCTCATCCGAAGGCCGTCCATGCGTGGCCCAGCGCGTGTGGCCAATGCCCACGCTGCCCGTAAGCGGCTCTTTCGCCAGCAGCGCTTCTAAGTTCGCCAGCTTGCCTCGGCAGCGCAACACTTTGACGCCATCGCGCTCCGCCACCGCCACACCGGCCGAGTCATACCCGCGGTACTCAAGCCTCTTTAAGCCGCCAATCAACACAGGAATGGCTTGGCGACGACCGATGTAAGCAACAATTCCGCACATGGGCGCAGGTTACTTGGTCAACGGCGCCTTAGAAAGGGCGGCGGCATTATGAAGCTTGGCGGACGGGCGTCATTAAACTCAGCAAAAGCGCCATCAAGTCGTCATCGAGTGCATGAGCGGTGAACCCGCCCGGCAATTCGTGAGTTGGCGGCCGCGATGCCAAGGCCGCGCACACCGGGCAGTCGTCGTTGTCGGTGTGGTGGAGTCGCGAAAGATCCAGCGCGCCTAGGCCCCGCGGCAAATGCGAACGGTTGCGTTGGCGGCTGTGCTTTTTGTGTCGTTGTTTTCCCATGCCCTCTTATCGGCGTGGGTAGCGTTTCGTTGCGTGAAATGCGCAATCGAAGCGCGCGACGCTTCAGCGCCGCGAAACCATCGAGGTGGCCAAATCGAGCGCCGCCAAGAAACTATCGGGCCGCGCCTCCCCTCGCCCGGCGATGTCGTAGGCCGTACCGTGGTCGGGCGAGGTGCGGACAAACGGCAGCCCCAGCGTTACGTTCACTGTCCGATCAAAATCGTGCAGCTTCACGGGGATGAGCCCCTGATCGTGGTACATCGCCACCACCGCGTCGAACATCCCTTGCGTCGCCTGCCGAAACACAACGTCCGGGACCGCGGGCCCCGACAACACACAATCACGACCAGCGGTCGCCAGTTCGCGTTCGGCCAATCGGATCGCGGGCAGGATCAAACGCGGCTCCTCGTCCCCGAAGCGACTGTCTTCCCCTGCGTGTGGATTCAAGGCCGCAACCGCCACCCGCGGCTTGCGTACGCCAAAGTGATCCTGCAGCGCAACCACGGTCAGCCGAACCGCGCGCGCGATGCCCTCTACACTCAGTGAGGCCGGCACGTCACGCAGCGCGATGTGCGTCGTGGCGACGGTTGTCTTAAGCCCTGGCCCCGCCAACATCATCGCGATTTCAGGGGCTTGGCTGGCCTCCGCCAAATATTCCGTGTGCCCGGGGAAGGCGAATCCAGCGCGCCCGGCCCACGTCTTGGATATGGGCGCGGTCACGATCCCCGCCACGTCCCCCGCAAGGGCGGCCCGGGTTGCCGCCACGAGATACGCCACCTGCGCGCGGCCAGCCTCGTCATTCGGGTGACCCGGGCGCCGATCCTGAGCTGCCAACCGCGTGATGGGCACCACCTCGACACCGCTTGCCAGCGTTACCCCCGCCGCCCCCGCCGCCTCACGGACGGCGTCCTCGTCGCCAAAGATCTTCACCGCCAGCGCCGGGCGCAGCGCCAGTGCCTTCACAACCACCTCGGGGCCAATTCCTGTGGGGTCTCCTAAAGTGATCGCAAGCATTTGGGGCAACCGCCGATAACAATATATAAGGCGGCACTTGCTCGGCAGCCTTAGAACCGCGGAAACAGAGCAAGTTTTTTTTTCTCACTCCAGTGCTTGGCGGCTTCGCGGCGCCAATGCAATACTCTTCCCCCAAGATGGACGACTTCCACTGTTCCTTCTGTGGAAAACGACGACGAGAGGTCAGAAAACTGATCTCAGGGCCGCGCGTGTTCATCTGTGACGAATGCGTTGCTTTGTGCAACGACATCATCGCCAAAGAAGAAGCGTCGGAACGTCCGAAATATCCACGCCCCAAAGAGATCTACGACGAACTCAACAAGTACGTCGTCGGGCAAGATCGCGCGAAAAAAGCGTTGTCTGTCTCGGTTTACAACCACTACAAGCGCGTCGCTCAGCGGGGGAAGTCCTCCGAGGTCGAGATTCAAAAGGGCAACATCCTTTTGGTGGGGCCCTCTGGATGCGGCAAGACCCTCCTGGTGCAAACGTTGGCGCGCAAACTCGACGTCCCGTTCGCCATTGCGGATGCCACCACGCTCACCGAGGCCGGCTACGTCGGTGAAGACGTCGACAGCGTTGTCAAGGCGCTCTACCGCAACGCCGGTGGCGACGTGGAAAAGGCGTCACGTGGCATCATCTGCATCGACGAAATCGATAAGATTGCACGGCGCGGAGGCGGCCCGTCCGTCTCGCGTGACGTCTCAGGCGAAGGCGTGCAGCAGGCGCTCTTGAAATTGCTGGAGGGCAAAAGCTGCAGCATCACGCCTGACGGTTCACGCAACCGCCCGCAGCAAGAGCTGATCACGGTTGATACTTCGAACATCTTGTTTGTGTGCACGGGCGCCTTCAACGGCATCGAAGAGCTGGTGCGCCGCCGTGTGGGCTCGGGCGGCATGGGGTTTGGCGCGCGCATCGATAAGAGCGACCAATCGAAGAACGAGCTGCGTTCTTTGGCCCGCACCGAAGATCTCACGAAGTTCGGGATGATCCCCGAATTCATGGGTCGCTTGCCTATCATCGTGTCGGCCGACGAGCTCGACGTGCCCGCGCTGGTTGAGGTTTTGTGGCGCCCCAAGAACGCGCTGGTCAAGCAGTACCAACGCCTGTTCGACATGGAAGGCGTGAAACTACGATTCAATGATGACGCGCTGTTAAGCGTTGCCGAAGAAGCGGCTCGGCGTAACGCCGGGGCTCGTGGTTTGCGCGCCATCCTCGAGGAAGTGATGCTGGACGTGATGTACGACATCCCCTCCCTGACCGGTGTCACCGAGTGCGTGGTGAACAAAGATGTGGTGGTGTCGCGCGGGCGCCCACAGCTTGTGCGCGAAAAGAAAGCCTCTTAGAGGCCCTTAATGACCGCCGAGGTCGTTTGACCGTCAAACGTTGCACTTTGGCGCTTACGTTGCTGCCACAGAGTGCTAAAACTCTGGGCCCGGAATCTGCAATTGCCTCAAGGCAAAGGATGCAGAGCTTGAGAAGTCCGGTGGTCGTTTAGGTTTTTCCCTGCATTCGAGACGATTGGAAGAGGAGCGTTGATGCTTTCCAAAAGCGAAAAGGTTGAGATTCGCCGTGTGTTGGAAGAGGAGCGTGGGAGGCTTGCGAAGACCGGCCAAAGTGCGCTGTCGTTTTCGATGAGCCACGAAAGAAACATCGGCCGTGATTCGATCGACGAATCGATGGAAGAAGAGCTGTTCTCCACTGAGATGCGGCTACACGATCGCGAAAAGTACCTGCTGCGCAAGATCACGAAGCAGCTCGTTCGCCTCGACGCGGACGAGATCGATGTGTGTGAGGATTGTGGCGAACCGATTCCGTTTCGCCGCCTGATGGCCCGCCCGGTCACCACCTTATGCATCGACTGCAAGGAAATTTCCGAGCGCGAGGAAGCGGCTTTGTCGCAAGCTGGGCGTGGCGGCGTCTTGGACGCCGACTTGTCTGACGCGCCGGCCACTTCGTCCGACGAATAAAGGCCGACGCAACCCTTGCGCGGTCGAGGCGAGAGACCGGACCCCACGCATTGTGTGGGCCGGCCTCTCTGCTATAGTCCGTGACGCAGGGCTCTTGACGCCCTACCCATGCCTGATAGCCGGTACAGAATCGTTGAACGCATTGCCGCAGGGGGCATGGCGGAAGTTTTCAGGGGCGTCGCCGAGTCGCTCCAGGGATTCCGCAAGAACGTAGCCGTTAAACGCATTCTTCCATCGCTCACGAAGAACAAGAAGTTCATCGCGATGTTTTTGGATGAGGCGCGGCTTTCGCTAAGCCTGCAGCACGCCAACATCGTTCAAGTGTTCGACATCGGCCATGTCGACGACACGTACTTCATCGTGATGGAGTTCGTGGATGGCGTTGACCTCAAGGCGATCCTGGAGTGGCGCCGGCGGATCAATAAGCCGCTCACGATTGGGCAGACCGTCTACGTGATCATGGAGATCTGCAAAGGTCTCAATTACGCCCACGATTTGCCTCATCCTGAAACGGGCAAACCGCTGGGCATCGTTCACCGCGACGTTTCGCCGCCGAACGTCCTCTTGTCGAAAAACGGTGAAATTAAACTCACTGATTTCGGCCTGGCCAAAGCGGCTGTGCAGGTGGAACACACCGATCCCGGCGTGGTCAAGGGCAAGATGAGTTATCTGTCGCCTGAAGCCGCGCGCGGTGAAGAGGTGGATCAACAGGCAGATATCTTCGCCGTCGGCATTTTGCTTTACGAGATGCTCACGAACCGCCGGTTGTTCTACGGCGAGAGCGATTACCAAACGGTGGAACTCGTGCGCGCCGCGCGCATTCCGCCGATCGGTGCACAAAACCCAGAAGTCGAGCCCGAGCTTGAGGACATCGTCCGTAAGTCGTTGGCGCGTAGGCTCGAAGACCGTTTTCAATCCGCCACGGATTTGCAGGACGCGCTCGCGCACTACCTGTTTTCGCGGGGCCTCAAGATGATCCAGCGCGACATCTCTGAGCTTGTGCGGCGGTGCATGGAAGATCAGATGACGTTGTCTGGTGCGGGCAAAAAGCCACGCGGCAACATCGTCGATGCGGTTCTGCAAGAACAGATTCGCGCCTTCACCTCAATGGATTTCGAAGATCCTGAGGCGGGGGCTTCGGCTGCTTTGCCGCGCATGACGGGCGACTTGATCGATCCGCGTGCGTGGGCCAACGATACGGATTGGCCGTGGCGTAAAACCGGCAACCGCCGCACCGCCACGCAAGGCCAGGGCGTGCCTTCTGAGCTCCGCGCGACCGATTCGATTCCTTCGGCGCCCGTGCCCAGCCATCCTGTGGCTGCCGCGCCTTCAGACAACCGACGCGTCGGTGGCCCTCCGTCGCAGCCTCAGCTGCCGACTGTGCCGGCCGCGCCAGCCACTGCCACGGCCGCCCCAGCGAATGTGCCGACCACCGACCCGCGCAAGGGGAAGGGGCTTGTCATTGTCGGCGTCTTCGTGGGCGCCTTGGCTTTGGGCGTGGCGATCGCCGCCGTGTTGTTCCGCGGCGGCTGATCTCGGTCACGAGTGATAGATTAGAGGGCCTTCTTAATGAAGTCCTCAAGCTTCGGACGCGGCACCGCACCCACCAATTGGCCCACCACCTGCCCGCCCTTGAACATCAGCAACGTGGGGATGCTGCGCACCTCAAACTGCGAAGGCACCTGAGGGTTGGCGTCGATGTCGCACTTGCCCACCTTCACTTGGCCTTTGTATTGGTCAGCCAAGGCCTCTACATGTGGCGCGATGGCCCGGCAAGGCGCGCACCAAGCGGCCCAGAAATCCACCAAAACGGGTTCTGTGGATTGCAGGACGTCGGCTGCAAAGTTGTCGTCGGTGACTTCAATTACGTTCGCGCTTGCCATGGATTTTCAACCTTTACCATATGGGAGCGAGGGTGGATAGCGTTCGGCCGTCGTAGAAACCCTCGCCCTTTGTTTAGGCTTGGATTCGTGCAGGGGGGCTTTGGTTTCACGTCCGGTTCTTGGCGGGGACATGTGCACGATGCTAAGTTTTTGGCCGTTTCGCACGTTGCGCAAAAGGTAAGGAGCGGTTCTATGAGCTTTAAGGTTTTTCTGTCGCAGATGACCATCGACGATTGGGTGGCCACCGACAGGGTGGACCTGCAAGGCGAGTACATCACGCTTCGGCCCGATGGGCTGCGGCTGCGCTTGGCGCCCGCGGCGTTCTTCAAGGCGGCGGCCGGCGGTTCCGCCGACGTGCACGGCTTGGTGGGCAAAGTGAAAGATCAGTTTGCGATCAACGCCTTGGGGGGTGAAGCTTATATGTCTTCGGTCGTCGTGGGCGAGGCGGCATACGACGTTGAACCAGGTTTTGTCGCCACATCTGAAACGCCCACCGCGACCACCGCCACGTTGATGGCGGCCATCTCTGCGGCCCGAGGCTAAGTGAATCTTTCTTCCGCTCTTGAGATCGCGCAAATCGGCGCGTACGGGTTGGCCTCGGGCCTCTACCTGGGCTTTCACTTGGGCGCGGGTCCAACCGTGGCACGCTGGGGCCGTTGGATTTTCATCATTGGATTTGTGATTCACTTCGCCGACATCGGCGCGCGCTGCTTTCGCAGCCAGCATCCGCTGTCTTCCACCGCCGAAGCCACCGCGTTCGTGGCTTGGTTGCTTGCGTTCGGTTTTCTGGCGGCGACCACGCGCAACCGCCTGCCGGCCATTGGCGCTTTCGCGGCGCCGACCGTGCTTGTTCTGTTGGTGTTGGCGCGCGTGCTGCCCCAAGGCGAAGCGTCGGGCTTGCGAGGCCCCTTAGCCACAACGCACATCTTGTTGTCCACAGTGGGTGAAGCCTTCTTTGCGCTTGCCGCCATTTTGGCCACGCTATACCTCATCCAAGAGCGGCGGCTTAAACGGAAAGACTTTGCGAAAATGCGCAGCGGCGCGGCGCCGCTCGAAACCTTGGATCACTTGGCGGCTCGTTGTGTGTCGTTCGGCTTTCCGATCTTTACGTTGGCGATCGTCACGGGCGCCGTATTGGTGGCGCGCTTGGGGCTGCTGCACAAAGCAGGAAACGTGCGGCCTGAATATGTTTTGGCCGTGGCTTCGTGGTTGGCGTATGGCGGTCTGATTGTCGCGCGCCGGGGTGCGGGCTGGCAGGGACGGCGCGCGGCCTGGGTGACCTTGGCCGGTTTCGGTGGCGCCCTGCTGGTGCTGCTGGCCTATTTTCTGCGGGATCTGGCGTAGTGCAACGTTTAAGCCGCGCCGATCGTTGCCGACTGATCAACGCCTTTGCGGGCAGTCACAGTCATGGGGCTTGAACTCATTGTTCTTGGCTTGTCTCATCGCACGGCACCAGTGGCGATGCGCGAATGTTTGGCCGTCGATCCAAACGAAGCGGAAGGCTTCGTGAAAACTTTGATCGCGTTGCCGGGCATCGGCGAGGCCACTGTGGTGTCCACATGCAACCGCGTGGAGATCTATGCGGGGGCCACGGATCGTGTGGCGGCGTTCGATGCGCTGCGAACGTATCTGGCGGGGCGTTTGCCAGCGGACGCAGGCGGCGTGGGCGAGCTTGAAACGCATTTGTACCGGCGGGCGGGGCGCGCGGCCGTGCATCACCTGTTTCGTGTGGCTTCCAGTTTGGACTCACTCGTGGTGGGCGAGCCGCAAATTCTAGGGCAGGTCAAGGACGCCTATGATTTGGCCACGAGGTCGGGCGCGGCGGGGCCGTTGCTTGGCGATTGCTTTCCCCGAGCGTTTCGCATCGCTCGTCGCGTGCGTCGCGACACCGAAATAGCGCGCCAATCGGTCTCTGTGTCTTCCGTGGCCGTCGATCTGGCGCGGCAGGTGTTTGCTGGTTTTGAAGGGCGCCGCGTGCTGCTGATCGGCGCGGGGAAAATGGCCGATCTGGCGGGGCGCGCTTTGAAGGCACAAGGCGCCACGGTGGCGGTCACCAACCGCACGCGCGCGCGTGCGGAAGAGTTTGGTCAGCGTTTAGGCTTCGCCGTCGAACCGTTCGAAGAGCTCGATCAAGCGATTGGCCGCGCTGACATTGTTATTTCTTCCACCGGCGCGCGGCAACCCATCCTCACTCAGGCAGCGTTGGCGCGCATTCAAAAAACGCGGCGCAACCGCTCGCTCGTCATCGTGGACATCGCTGTGCCTCGCGACGTGGAAGCGGGCGCTTCTGCGATCCCAGGCGTTTATCTGTGGGACATTGATGACCTGCAAAAAGAGGCCGCATCGGCTCTGTCGGGCCGTCGCCAAGAAGCAGAAAAGGCAGAGCAAATCGTCGAAGACGAAGTGCTGCGCTACCTGCAAACCCAGCGCGGCCGGGGCGTGGCGCCAACGATCTCGGCTTTGCGCTCACGCTTTTTAAGCGTGGCCGCCGCAGAAGCCGACAAGGCCTTGAGCCAAGTGCCTGAGGCCGATGAGCGCACGCGCAAAACCATCACCCGTTTGGCGGAAAGCATCGCCGCCAAACTGCTGCACAACCCGCAAGTGGTCTTAAAGAAAGAAGCCGCAGGTGATATGGCTGACGTTCTGACGAGCGCCCTCGCGCAGCTTTTTGATCTTCCCGCTGTGGCCCCCGAGCCACCCCAGTCCAGTGACGAACCCTCGAACCCCCAGGCAAAAACATGACGACGTTGAAGCGTTTGGTGATAGGCACGCGAGGCAGCGCTTTGGCGTTGTGGCAGGCGAATTTTGTGGCTGAGCAAATCCGCAAGCTGCACCCGGAGCTAGAGGTCGTGCTTGAGACCATCGTGACCAGCGGCGATCGTTTTCAAACGGGCCCCGTGGCCGATGTGGGTGGCAAGGCCGTGTGGGTCAAAGAGCTGGAAGAAGCGTTGCTCGCCGGCAAGGTGGATCTGGCGGTGCACAGCCTCAAGGACGTGCCGGCCAGTTTGCCTGACGGTCTCATGTTGGCTGCGTATCCCGAACGCGCCGACGCGCGTGACGCTTGGCTTTCCCGCAAGGGGGCCTCGCTTATGGAATTGCCTGCGGGTTCGCGCGTGGGCACCTCAAGCTTGCGCCGCAGCTGCCAATTGCGAGCAAAGCGTCCAGACCTCAAGGTGGAACTGCTGCGCGGCAACGTGGACACCCGTTTGCGTAAGCTCGACGAAGGTGACGTGGACGCCGCCATCTTGGCGTGTGCCGGTCTGGACCGGCTGGGGCACGGCGGGCGCATCACACAGCGTTTGCCCGCCGACGTGATGTTGCCGGCCATTGGCCAAGGCTGCATGGCCATCGAAACGCGGTTCGGCGATCCGCGCGTGGCTCCATTGGTGGCGAAACTCGATCACGCCGAGACACGCACCGCGGTGATCGCAGAGCGCGCTTTGATGGCGGGCCTTGGCGGCTCGTGCCGGACGCCCGTGGGCGGTTATGCGGTTGTCAGCGGCACCAAGCTCACGTTGACGGGCCTGGTCGGCCGGCCCGACGGTACGGACATTTTGCAGGTGGTTCGCGAAGGCGAGGTTAGCAAGGCCTCGCTCCTGGGCACCGAAACCGCAAAAGCACTGCTCATCAAGGGCGCCGACGCGATCCTCGCCGATCTCGATAACGGTTGATCGTCAAATCGCTGGCGCCCGAGCTCAAGCCCGCGCGCCAAAGTACCGATCCCCCAAGCGGGAGAAGGTGCGTGCGTCTAAGCACGTGTTTTTGGGCCCTTGTGTAAGGTGTCTTAAGATTCGTACTTGATCAAAATGAAGACGCTGTGGGTTTCAGTCGGTGTTCGTTGTGCGGCCGCGGCTTGGCTGGGGGCTGTGGCGTGCACACCGCCGCCCTCGCAGGTGAAGGTCGACGAGCTCAACCGAACGATCGCCTCGCTAAAAGCACAAAACGTCGAGCAGCGGCGGCAGATCGAAGAGCTGGAAAACCAGGTGTTCATCCTGGGCGATAAGGCGGACAGCCGCAGCGTCAACGAAGCGCGAGTGGCGCCGCCGCGGCTGCCCAAGGTCACGTTGACGCCGGGGCAATCAGCCCCCGCTCCCGACGAAGGCCAAAGCGCGACCTATTCGTTCGGCGAGGACAGCGAGGTTGAATATGTGGGCGAGGCGGCGAAGCCTTCGAAGAGCCGTCCTGTCTTGCGTCTGGTGGGCAACGGCAATGACGTCATCACGCAAGCCCAATCCGACGACGAGCCGGTCGCCGCCGATGAACCGACGCGTGCGGCACCTTCGCGCCGTGGGCCCGGTGTTGCGAACAGCGAGCCGCGTCGGGTGCCGATTCACAACCCCGATGGGGTTCCCTTGTTGCTGTACAAACAGTCGCTTGATCATCTCAAAGCCAGCCGTCACGCTGACGCCGCGGCGGGCTTCCGAGAATTTCTGCGAAGGTTTCCGCAACACGACTATGCCGACAACGCGCAGTACTGGTTGGCCGAGTGTTACTACGATCTAAAGGATTTCGTCACAGCGGTGCGCGAATTTCGGCGCGTGGTGGACGTTTACCCGCAAGGCAACAAAGTGCCAGACGCACTTTTGAAGGCGGGCCTCGGATACTTGCTTTTGGGTAATGAGGCTGCTGGCCGCGGCACGCTGACCGAATTGCAAAAGAGTTTTCCCACCCACACCGCCGCCAAGGTGGCCGCTGAGCGAATGAGCGAACTGGATGGCAAACACGATGATGCCCCGTTGGCAGGCTCGCAGAGTCCGTGAAGGAGAAGCGATGGAGAAGTTAAAATGGCGCCACGGTGTTCGGAACACCGCTTTGTCTTTGGGGTTGGCAACGCTGGTGACGTCGCCGGCGCTGGCCCAAACCGGCTCGTTCAAAGACACGGTAAAGGGCATCACAGACCAAGAGCCCGCGCCTTTGCCCGATGTGGCCGCCATCGAGCGAGGCGAATCGCCGTCGGCCTCGGCGAGCTTCCCGGGCCTCACTCGCAAGGCCCCCCCGAAAGCCCAGGCCGACGAGCCCTCCGCCGGTGCCGCCGCCGATTCCGAATCTGTCACGCGCAGCGAAGCCGCCGACGAAAGTGAAGATAGCTCTTACAACCCCGATGAAGGCCCGCCGCCCGAAGTGCCAGAGACACACCAGGTGAAGAAGGGCGACACCTTGTGGTCGGTGTGCAATTTCTATTTTCGCGATCCCTACAAGTGGCCTCAACTGTGGGCGCTCAACCCGCAAATCACCAACCCGCACTGGATCTTCACCGGGGACGCCCTTCGCCTGAAGTCCGGCAGTGGCGCTTCGTTGGCGGTGGCAGACGCGTCGGATCTCGGGCCGAAGGTTTCACAAGGAGCGGCGCAAGACGGCGCCGTCAATTTGCGTGAGACCGGTTTTTTGAGCTCGGCCGATCTCGTCGCCGCAGGCAAGATCAGCGGCTCGCGCGAGGAGAAGATCATGTTGTCTTCGGGAGACTCAGCCTACGTGGCGTTTCCGAAGGACAAACGTTTGGTGGCAGGCGAGCGATACACCGTGTTCACGGTGGATAAGGACGCGCCGATTCGCAACCCGAAGGACCCGAGCAAGATCGTGGGCTACTTGGTGAAGATCTACGGCGACATCGTGGTGAACCAAGTGGCCGATGACACCTCGGGGCGCGGCACCTTTGCAGAGCTTTCGGCGCCGGTTGAACGGGGGTATTTCATCAGTAAGCGTGTGCAGCCCTTCCGTCGCGTTAAGCCGGTGGCCAGCGATGTGAGCCTAGAGGCCCGTATTGTGGCTTCATTCGCCCCCCGCGGTTTGTTGGCGGAGCAAGACTTCGTTGTGCTGTCCCGTGGCTCAAAAGACGGTATCAAAGTGGGCAACCGTTCGTACGTCATTCGCAAGGGAGACGGCTACCGGCCGCGCATGGAGCGGGATCCCGCTTACGACGATGGGTATCCGAAAGAAATCGTGGCCCAGCTGCTGGTTGTGGACGTGCACGAGGAGGCGGCTGTGGCCTGGGTCGAGCGCTCCACCAAGGAGATCCAGGTGGGCGAGCGGACCGAAACGCGACGCGGCTATTAGCTCACCAGGCGGGCCGCCGCGGCCCGAATGCGCAGAGAAACGGACGCCGCGCGAACCGGGCGGCGCAACACTTTCTCAGCATTCCTGGGCACTTCGGGGCTCGGCCTTGACCCCGGAGGGCGTCGGCGCTACCTCTTGCCGTCCTGATGTTCTTGGCCGCCGCGACGCAGAATGACGCCGTTGGGTGGGCGCTTTTGCCCGCCCTTGCCAAAGTTTCATCGGCCGTCCCCTCACGCCGCGCGGACACTGGGCTGGGCGCGGACGAGGGTATTTTGCGCGAACCTTTTGGGCGGCTGGCGCCGAAAACGCCAGTGATGCCCTCGTTCATCGCATTTGATTCCGTAGATTTCCCTTCAACGCTGCGGCAAATCCCGCGGCCGCCCGCGGGCTTGTGGGTGAGCGGCCAACTGCCGTGCGCGTCCAAACGATCCGTGGCGGTGGTGGGGGCCCGCGCCGCCACCGGCGACGGAACCCGCGCGGCCTATGCGTGGTCGAGGCAGCTAACGCAGGCCGGGTATCAAGTGGTTTCAGGCGGCGCATTGGGTGTGGATGCCGCGGCTCACGCAGGTGCCTTGGCTGCGGGAGGGTCCACCTTCGCGGTTCTGGGCTGTGGTGTTGATGTGGTTTACCCCGACCGCCACGCCGACCTGTTTGCTCGCGTGTCTCAACAAGGCGGGCTGCTATCTGAATATCCGCCTGGGACGCAACCGCGGCCAGGGCAATTCCCCGTTCGGAACCGGCTGATCGTAGGACTGGCAGAAGCCGTGGTGGTGATGGAAGCCCAGCTGCGCTCGGGCGCGCTGGTCACCGCCAAACTTGCGCACAAGCAAGGGCGTAGGCTGCTTGCCGTTCCTGGTTCTGTGGGCACCGACGCGCTTTTGCGTAACGGTTTGGCGTGGCCGGTGTCCAACCACGGCGAATTGTTGGCCGCCCTGCAGGGCCAGCGAGCGTTGGGCCCCGGCCCGGCGTCGTTGCCGGAACCTGCATCATCTATTGTTGGGGCGATCGCGGCAGGTATGACCACGCCCGGCGCGATGTCGCTTTATTTAGGGTTGCCCTTGTCCGATGTCATGGCCGCTTTGGTTGAAGCGGAGATGGACGGCTTTATCGGCCGCGGAGCGGGCGCCCAGTACGAGGTAATTTATGGCCACCAAAAAAGCTGAGACGAAGACAAAAGCTTCCTTACCCGAAGGCGACACGGAAACCATGTCCAAGCCTGCGGTGAAAGCTGTGGCCACCAAAGCCAAGCCTAAAGCGGCCGCGAAGGCCCCGGCGGCCAAAGCCGCGGCGAAGGCCGTCACTGTTGCCAAAGCCCCCGCAGCCAAGGCAAAGGCCAAGAGCAAAGCCAAAGCCGTCGTGGAAGACGAGCCCGAGGTGGAACTCGATGATGAAGACGAAGCGGACGCAGATGCCCCGGCCGATGCCCCCAAGCGCTCACGTAAGCCCTCGGGTGCGTTGGTGGTTGTGGAATCACCCGCGAAAGCCAAGACGATCACCAAGTACTTGGGCCCCGGCTTCGTGGTCAAAGCGTCGGTGGGCCACGTCAAAGATCTGCCCAAACAAAGCATCGGCGTCGACATCCTCAAGGGATTTAATCCCGAATACGTGGTGATCGACGGCAAAAAGAAGGTGCTGGCCGAGATCAAAGCGGCTGCCAAGCGCGCTGAACGCGTCTTCCTGGCGCCCGACCCTGATCGCGAAGGGGAAGCCATCGCGTGGCACATCGCGGAGGAAATTCGCGACGCCAACCCAAACATCCAGCGCGTTTTGTTCAACGAAATTACGAAGAAGGCCGTCAACGAGGCCATCTCGCACCCGATCGAATTGAACAAGAACAAATTCGATTCACAGCAAGCGCGCCGCATTTTGGATCGCTTGGTGGGCTACGAGATCAGCCCGGTGTTGTGGACCAAGGTCAAGCGCGGCCTGTCCGCGGGCCGCGTTCAATCGGTCGCCGTGCGGCTTGTGGTCGAGCGCGAAAACGAAATCAAGGCGTTTACGCCCGAAGAATATTGGACGTTCGACGTTGATGTGGAAGGCGCCACGCCGCCGCCGTTTACAGCCCGGGCCGTGCGCTTTAACGGCAAAAAGCTTGAACTTAAAGACGAAGGCCAAGCGCGCGAAGTGCAAGGCATCGTGCAGTCGAACCCGCTTTTGGTGGCGGGCATCGAGCGCAAAGAGCGCCGCAAGAACGCGCCCGCGCCGTTTATCACCTCGAAACTGCAGCAAGAAGCGTCCAGCAAACTGCGGTTTTCGCCGAAAAAAACGATGGGTTTGGCGCAACGGCTCTACGAAGGTATGGAGCTCGGCGAAGAGGGGCCCGTGGGTTTGATCACGTACATGCGTACGGACTCAACGCGTGTGTCTGACGACGCCCTCAAAGAGGTGCGCGAGTACATCACGCAAAAGTATGGCGCCGTGGCGCTGCCCGAGACGCCCAACGTCTACAAAACAAAGAAGAGCGCGCAGGACGCACACGAAGCGATTCGCCCCACATCCACAAAGTATGATCCCGAAACGGTTCGTCGCTTGATTGAGCAAAGCGGCGGCGGTGGCCGCGATCCGCGTGAGACGGACGATCTGCTGAAGCTTTATTCGCTGATCTGGAACCGCTACGTCGCCTGCCAGATGGTGCCGGCGGTGTTCGACCAAACGTCGATCGAGATCAAGGCGGGCACTGTGGATCTGCGCGCCAGCGGTCAGGTGATGCGCAGCCCCGGCTTCCTTGAGGTTTACCGCGAGATCGTGGAAGACGTGGCTGACGAAGACGCCGAAGGTCGCCTGCCAGATATCCAACAGGGCGAAACACTCAAGCTGTTGTCCACCAAGCCAGAGCAACATTTCACGCAGCCGCCACCGCGCTTCTCGGAAGCCACGTTGGTCAAAGAGCTGGAAGAAAAAGGCATCGGCCGGCCGTCGACGTACGCAACGATTTTGTCGACAGTGCAGGATCGCGGTTACGTCGAACGCAAAGAGGGCGGACGCTTGTGCCCCACTGAGCTCGGCGTGATGGTCAATGGCCTGCTCGTGGCCAGCTTCCCCAAGATCGTCAGCACCGACTTTACGGCGCTGATGGAAGAGCAACTCGACAAGGTGGAAGAGGGCGAAGTCGATTGGGCCAAGCTGTTGGGCGAGTTCTACGAACCCTTCAAGTTAGACGTGGCCACGGCCAAGGTGGAGATGCGCGATGTGAAGCGCGAAGAGATCCCCACCGACATCAACTGCGAAAAATGTGGCTCCACGATGGTGATCAAGTGGGGGCGCAACGGCCACTTCTTGGCGTGCTCGGGTTACCCCGAATGCAAGAACACCAAGGAATACACCCGCGCTGAAGATGGCACGATCCAGATTGTTGCTACCGAACGGCCTTCGGACGAAGTGTGCCCGACGTGTGGTGGCGCCATGGTGATTCGCCGCGGCCGGTTTGGCGAATTCTTGGCGTGCGCGCGTTACCCCGAGTGCAAAACCACGAAGCCAATCTCGCTTGGCGTCGCCTGCCCCAAAGAGGGCTGCGGTGGCTTCGTGACGGAAAAGCGTTCGCGCAAGGGCAAGGTGTTCTACGGATGCTCGAACTACGCGAAGACAAATTGTGATTACGTGTCGTGGGATAAGCCTGTGCCCACGCCGTGCCCGCAGTGCGGGGGCAAGTTCTTGGTTGAGAAGATCTCGCGCAGCGGCTCGCGCCTGCGCTGCCCTGTGCCCGGCTGCGGTTACGCTGTAGACGGTGGAGCTGGGGGCGGCGAAGCCGAAGAGGCCGAGCAGCCCACGGGCACATAACGTAGGCTGTCGCTGTCATGCTGAAAGCCTTGCCCACGGTGACAGTGATCGGCGGTGGCCTTGCCGGGTGCGAGGCCGCTTGGCAATTGGCCCACGCAGGCCTGCAGGTGGTGCTTGTGGAGTCCAAGCCTGCGGCCATGTCGCCCGCGCACCACAGCAGCTTGCTTGCGGAAATCGTTTGCTCCAATAGCTTGCGCTCTAACAGCCCGATGCATCCCGCGGGCTTACTGAAAGCTGAACTGCGCACGGCGGGCTCGCTCATCATCGATTCGGCCGATCAAACCCGCGTGCCGGCCGGCGAAGCTTTGGCGGTGGATCGCTGGGCGTTTGCGAAGCTCGTCACCACACGCATCGCTTTTCACCCACGCATTCGCATTGAACGGCGCCGCGTGGATGAACTACCGCAGGGGCCAACCGTTGTTGCCACAGGGCCGCTGACCGGTGGCGGGCTCGCGCGCCAGTTGGGGGCTTTGTGTGGCAAGCCGCTCTATTTTTACGATGCCATCGCGCCGATCGTTGAAGCTGACTCGATCGACATGCAGGTGGCGTTTCGCGCGTCCCGCTACGACAAAGGCGTGGCTGCGCGCAGTGACACAGCAGAGGGTGCCGTTGATCAAAGCGATGGCGACTACATCAATTGCCCGATGAACAAGGAAGAATACTTTGCCTTCCTCGCCGCCGTGCGCGCGGGCCGAAAAGTTGAAGCGCACGCGTTCGAGCAAGCCAAATACTTCGAAGGCTGTTTGCCCATAGAGGTGATGGCGGAGCGCGGCGATAAGGTGCTTGCGTTTGGGCCGATGAAACCCGTGGGGCTCACGGATCCGCGCACGGGGCGCTGGCCTTACGCCGTGGTGCAACTGCGCGCCGAAAACGTGCATGGCACCGCTTACAACCTCGTGGGCTTTCAAACGCGGCTCGCTTACCCCGAGCAGCAACGCATCTTTCGCATGATTCCAGGCCTGCAAAAGGCGGAGTTTCTGCGGTACGGATCCATCCACCGCAACTCGTATATCGATTCGCCGCGCTTGTTAGGCCCTGAGCTCGAACTCCGCGAACAACCACACGTGCGTTTGGCCGGGCAAATCACGGGCGTTGAGGGCTACATCGAATCGACAGCCATGGGCCTCTTGGTGGGCAAAATGCTCGCAGGGCGTCTGCGGGATCAGCCTGTGGCGCCGCCGCCCCCCGAATCTGCGATTGGCGCGCTTTACCATCACATCACACGCGCGCGGGCGCCCAAAGAGCCGTTTGTGCCGATGAACATCAATTTCGGCCTGATGCCGCCGTTGTCGGCCGCCGCCGCCAAAGCCGATCGCCGTCGCGCTTACGCGCAGCGGGCGGCCACGTGCTTTGCTGCTTGGGGCGCTTAAGGTGCGCGCTCGCGCGTGCGTCGTGGCGGCGGCACTCCTGGGTGTAGCCTGCCAGCCGCGGTCGAATGAGGGTGAGCTGGCGCTGAAAAAGTTCGCGCCGCAATCCAAACTGCACACGGCACACACGCCGATCACGCAGCTGAAGTTCCGTGCGATTGATTTTCACCAACACATCCGCTTGCAAGGTGAAAAGGGCGCGCTTCCTCCTGCCGATATTGTGGCGACGATGGATCGGTTCAACGTGGCGACCATCGTTCATCTCACGGGTGGCCACGGCGCGCAGCTGCAACGTGCGCTCGATCAACTGGCGAAACCGTATCCGGGCCGGTTCGTCGTGTTCACCGAGCTTAACTGGGATCATCTTAAGCAACCTGACTTCGGGGCTCGCATGGCCGCGGACATCAAAGCTGCGGTGGCTGCGGGAGCGCGTGGGCTGAAGCTGCTTAAGTGGTTTGGCCTGGGCGCACGTCATCCCAATGGTGAACTGGTGAAAGTAGACGATCCGCGCTTTGGTCCGGTGTGGCAAGCCTGCGCGGCGTTGCGCATTCCGGTCGCCATTCACACGGGCGATCCTGAAGCGTTCTTTGATCCCGTCGACGAACACAATGAACGCTACGACGAGCTGCAGGCGCACCCGCAGTGGAGCTACCATGATCGGCAATGGCCGCGTTTGCCCGCGTTGTTGGCGGCGCGGGATCGCATGATCGCCCGCCACCCGCAAACCACGTTTGTTGCGTTGCACGTGGGTGGGTGGCCTGAAAATCTCGACTACGTTTCAACGTTGCTGCGCGAGCACCCCAACGTGTATGTCGACATCGGCGCACGCGAGGCCGAGCTTGGTCGCCAACCGCAACGCGCCCGTCGCTTCTTTATCGAATTCGCCGATCGCATCTTGTTTGGCACCGATGAATCCCCCGGCGCCTGGAACAAAAACGGCGCGGATGTCTACGAAAGCTACGGGCGCACGCTGCAAAGCACGGATGAGCATTACGATTACTATGCGGCGCCCCGGCAAGGCCGCTGGAAGATCTATGGCCTTGGGCTGCCCGACGACGTTTTGCAAAAGGTGTATTACAGCAACGCGCGGGCGTTGTTCGATCGATTCGCGTCACCTTAAACAGGATTGACGGTTTCGTGTGCGTGCTCGCGCGGCGCCACACGTGCGGGCGTGCCCACCAACAAGCGCACAGCCGTCGCAGCGGCGGCCAAGCCGAACGCGGCAGGAACGAACGCCATCGAGCCTTCCACACGATTGCGATGTTCGCAGCTGTGCATGCCATTGTCGCCGCTGGGGCACACGCAGCGAAAACCGCCGTTGTCATAAGCCAATGTGCGCGGTTCGATGGGCAACTCATCGGAGAACACCGCGTGCACGCCCAGCGGGCGGCTGGTGTCGACGGCGTGCTTGCGTCGCAGGTGGCGCCTGATCTCGTAAGCGAAGGGATCGTTGTAGGTTTCGCTCAGATCCACCACGCGCACGCGTGTGGGATCCATGCGCGCGGCGGCGCCCATGGATGACACCAACCGCAACTTCCGCTCACGGCAAGTCATGATGAGGTGCAACTTGGCCGTGATGTTGTCGATGGCGTCGATGATGAGATCCGGCTCCGGGCACAAGATCTGCGCGGATGTTTTCTCCGAATAGAATTCATTGCGCGCCACGATCTGGGCGTCGGGGTTGATGGCGGCCAAGCGCTCGGCCATCACCTGAACTTTTGATTTGCCCAAGCTGCCCTTCATGGCGTGCAGCTGGCGGTTGGTGTTGGTCACGCAAATGCGATCAAAATCCACCAAGATGAGGCGCCCCACACCTGAGCGCACCAAGGCCTCGGCGGCGTGCGAACCCACGCCGCCACAGCCAATCACAGCCACAGTGCAAGTGGCGAGGCGGGCCAGGCCGTCGTCGCCCAACAACCGCGCCGTTCGATCAAAGCGTCGATGAGTGGTCACGCCGCGATTGTAGCGGACGCCGCCGCGGCAGGCGCGCGGCACCCGTGTTACGCTTAAATGGCGGGTCACCCGCCGAGGTCAAGATGTCGCTGCGTGTGCGTTGTTTGTTTGTGCTTTCCGCCCTGGCTTTGTTCCTGGTGCTGATGGTGGCATCCGCGGCGGTCTACCCTGGCGGCACGTACCATGACCGCACGTACCCGCGGCACCACTTTTGGTACAACTACTTGTGCGACCTGTTGCACGAGCACGCTCTGGGCGGCGGCCGCAACGTGCTCGGCGCGCGCTTGGCCACGGCCGGCATGCTGCTGCTGGTGGTGTTGATGGCGGTTTACTGGACCCTGGCGCCGGCTTTTTTGCCGTCGAGGCCGGTTTTGGGGCGTGTGTGTTCGGTCGTTGGCGTTATTTCATCTGTGGGCCTTATAGCGGTCGCGCTGACCCCGTCCGATCGGCTCCCTAAGTTTCACACGGCGGCGATCGTGCTGGCCACGCTGCCGGGGTTGGTTGCAGCCGCGGCTGTCATTGTTGGGCGAACGTTCGAGCCAGACGTTACGGTATCAATTCGTGTCCTTGGGGCCGCCACTTTGCTCTTCGTTGTGGCGACGGCCGGCGTCTTCGTCGTCCACACGTGGTTTGGCGGCGGGTTCGGTCGTGCTTTACCGGCCTTTCAAAGGGTAGCGGCCCTCTGCACAGTGGCGTGGCTCGGCACCACAACCTTCATGCTGTTGCGCTCTGGGGCCTAATCAGTGCTGTGTCGTCTCAAGTCACAATGTTGAACATGCCAGCTGTTGACACAGCTCGCGAAGATCGGAGGCTTCTTGAATTCGTCGTAATGATTTTTCGCACTTGGGCCCCACAGCGCATACGATCACGGCTGTGGCTTGGGATGGCAACAGCTTGCTCGACTTGTTCCGTCAACATCTGGCAGCGGAGAAACGTGCGTCACCGCATACCCTGCGCGCTTACCTGGCCGACCTCGAAACCTGGTTTCTTTACGTCGCCAAAACCCGCAAAGGTGAATCCGCCGGATTGGGCGACGTGACGTTGCCCGATCTCGACGTGATGATTTGCCGCGGTTGGCTTGCATCGCTGCATGGGCACAACAGCGGCGCCACGATTGCGCGCAAATTGGCTGTGATGCGTTCGTTCTTTCGATTGCTCGTGCGCCGCCGTTTGATCGCCAGCAGCCCCGTGGGCACACTGCGCGGCCCAAAGCGGGGCCACAATTTGCCCACCTTTTTGGATAAAGACGAGGCGACGCAGTTGCTCGATGGCGGCGTTCCCGAAACCGATTCGCCCGCGGCCGCCGCGCGCGATCAAGCGTTGTTTGAGGTGCTGTACGGTGCGGGGCTGCGCATCTCCGAGGCATGCAACTTGGATCTGGGTGATCTCATTCGCGATGGCGAGGGTCTGGTGCTCAACGTGCGCAGCGGCAAAGGCCGCAAGGATCGCCGCGTTCCCATTGGGCAGGCTGCGTCCACGGCCCTCGACGCGTACATCGGGCAGCGATCGGGGTTGTTGGCGCAAGCTAAGGGACTTTCGGCAGATGTGGCGGCGCTGTTTATTTCGGCGCGCGGCAAGCGTTTAGATCCCCGCGTGGCCCGGCGGTGCTTGGCACGGCGGGAGACGCTCACGGGCGTCAAAGCCGTTTCACCGCACGCTTTGCGACACAGTTTTGCCACGCACTTGTTGGGCGAGGGCGCTGACTTGCGGTCGATCCAGGAGTTGCTAGGACACGCGAGCTTGCGTACCACGCAACGCTACGCGCAGGTGGACATCGATCACTTGATGGCGGTTTACGACAAAGCCCACCCGCGTTCCGGTGCGAGCGGCAGCAACCCCACCAAGTCTTCGAAAGAATAAATTCATGCGCAGGTCCGAAGAAAACCGAATTCGTTCAACCACCGTGTTGGTCGTGCGCCGCAATGGCGTGGTGGTGATGGGCGCTGATGGCCAAGTGACGGTGGGCCAGACCGTGATGAAGGGCACCGCGCGCAAATTGCGTCGCCTCAACGACACGCGCGTGTTGGCTGGCTTTGCAGGGTCGGCGGCGGATGGCCTGACGCTGTTCGAGAAGTTCGAGGCGCGACTCAAGGAGTTCAACGGCAACCTCACGCGCGCGGCCGTTGAATTGGCCAAGGACTGGCGCACCGATCGTATGTTGCGCCGCCTTGAAGCCTTGCTGCTGGTGGCCGACAAAGAACGCACGTTGCTGCTATCAGGTACGGGTGACGTCATCGAGCCTGACGGCCCGGTGGCGGCAATTGGCTCAGGCGGCAACTTCGCGCTGGCAGCGGCGCGCGCTTTAAGTGAAGCCACGGACCTTGGCGCCCGCGACATCGCTGATCGCGCGCTTCGCATCGCGGCTGACATTTGCGTTTATACGAACGACAACTTGGTGTTCGAAGAGCTTACATAGCGCTGAAAAAGCAAACGGGGGACGAACCTTGCGGCTCATCCCCCGTCGTGCGGCGACGTGAGGTGTTATTGAATCGACATCGACGTCACGCAGAAGTCAAACGGTGTGGCCGACGTGGTGTTGGTCGTCACTTGGATGGCAACCGCATCCACGGGTTCACCCCCGTATGTGGCGCCGCCGGTCAGCCAACATTCTTTCTTGAGTGAGCTGACGGGAACGGTGTTGGATCCGGACGTCAGGGGCGCGCAGTAGTCAACACCACCCACGGCCACCTTGATTCGCAAACCCGACGGCACCGTGGCGCCAGAGATGCCCACTGAGATTGTTCCCGTCAGGGCCACTTTCACTGGATCGTTTGGCGGCATCTCAGCTTGGCTGAGGTTCCAGCCAACCAGCGTGCCCCAGTGAGTGCTGTAGGCGGTGTCGCTTGGCACCTTGGCCGCCGTGCCGCTGGCACAGATCTTTGGGGTCACTGAGAAATCAGCAGGCGTGATCGTGGAAGTGCCCGTGCCTGGGGCTTTCGAATCAGCGCTTGTCCAGAAGTAGCCCTTGTACGTTCCGCTGCTGTGGAAGCCACCCACGGTTGTGATGCCGCCTGTAGACGAGCCAGAACTGCCGCCGGATCCACTGCTGCTTGAGCTGCCGCCGGATCCACTGCTGCTTGAGCTGCCGCCGGATCCGCTGCTGCTTGAGCTGCCGCCGGATCCGCTGCTGCTTGAGCTGCCGCCCGAGCCACTTGTGGATTTGCCGCCAGTGCCGCTGGCGTTGTCACCGTTGTCCACGCCATCGCCTGCGCAAGCGGCGAAAACGCCCGCTGCAAACAAGAGCGTACCTAAAACGATCGATGTCTTCCCTGCCAATGCCATAAAATGCCCCTAAGGTGGTGTTGCGATAGATGTGAAGCGCCGAAGATCAACACCGCGGCCCCGCTAAAGTGGGAACCGCCGCTGCTTCGGTCTTTGCGTTATTTGATCGACAGCTCCGTGATGCAGAAGTCGAACGGCGTGGCTGACGTGGTGTTCGTGGTCACTTGAACGGCCACCGCTTCGACGGGCTCTCCCGCATACGTTGCGCCGCCTGTCAGCCAACATTCCTTCTTGAGCGAACTGACGGGAATCGACTTGGTGCCGGCCGCAATGTCTGCGCAGTAATCCACGCCGCCCACGGCCACCTTGATTCGCAAACCCATTGGTACGGTGGCGCCCGAGACGCCCACCGTGATCGTGCCGGTCAGCGGGGATTTGCCTGGATCATTGGGAGGCATCTCACCTTGGTTGATGTTCCAACCGACCAGCGTTCCCCAGTGTGTGCTGTAAGCGGTGTCGCTTGGCACCTTGGCGGCTGTGCCCTTTGCACAGATCTTTCCATTGGTGGAATAGTCGTCGGGTGAAATGGTTGAAGTGCCCGTACCTGGTGCCTTCGAATCAGAGCTGGTCCAGAAGTAACCCTTAAACGATCCACTCGTGTGGTATCCGCCCACGGTAGAAATGCCACCCGAAGAATTTCCGCTCGTGTTACCACCACCGCTGGTGTTGCCGCTGCCTGTGGTGTTGCCGCTGCCCGTGTTGCTGCCTGAACCATCGGTGCCGTCGCCAGCGCAAGCGGCGAGTGTGCCCGCCGTGAACAAGAACGTGCTCAGCAGAATCGTTGTCTTCCTTGCCAATGCCATAACCGGACCTTTCGATGAATTGCGCGCGTAAGTGAATCGGGAGGAAGGCGAATGGGGGCCGCCGCGACGCGCTTGCCCTTGCCCTTGCCGGTATGTTCAACACGCTCGGTACCTCGAAATGAGAAGTGCCGGTGTGCAACTAGGTGCCTCGGCCTGTCGCAACCCGAGGCAGGGCGCTATCTTTGCCGGTCCATGTCGATGCCCACAGACAAGCGTGCCCTGGCCCTGACCCCCCGCGCGATCGTGCAAGAGCTGGATCGCTACATCGTTGGCCAAAAGGCGGCCAAGCGCGCGGTGGCCGTGGCGTTGCGCAACCGCTGGCGCCGGCAACAGGTGGAAGGCCCGATGCGGGAGGAAATTTCGCCCAAAAACATCATGCTCATCGGGCCCACCGGGGTTGGCAAAACCGAGATCGCCCGCCGCTTGGCCAAACTGGCGGGGGCGCCGTTCGTAAAAGTCGAGGCGTCCAAGTTCACCGAAGTCGGTTATGTGGGGCGCGACGTGGATTCGATGGTGCGAGATCTCGCCGAAACGGCCGTGTCGATGGTGCGTGAAGAAGAGCGCGAGCGCGTCAAGGGCCGTGCGCGTGAACAAGCCGAAGAGCGTTTGCTCGATATCTTGCTGCCTCCGCCGCGCGGAGCGGCCAAGGCCGGCCCGCACAGCAATGTGATTCCGCTTGGTCCAGCGTCGCACAATGAGAACAACGCTGAGGCACCGGCGATGAACGACGCAAGCAACGCCTCCCGCGAAAGCCTGCGCCGCATGTTGCGCGAGGGCCGCCTGGATGAACGCAAGGTGGAGGTGGAAACCTCGGATTCAACACAATCGGTGATCGATGTGTTTTCAGGCGGTGGCATGGAAGAGATGGTCATGAATCTCAAAGACATGCTGCCGGGGGTGGGACGGCGTTCAAAGCGCCACAAGCTCACCGTGCCCGAGGCGATGGACGCCTTGACCGAAGAGGAAATTGGCAAGCTCATTGATCAAGATCGCGTGACCAAAGACGCCATTCGCCGCGCCGAACAGTCCGGCATCATCTTCATCGACGAGATCGATAAGGTCGCTGGACGCGAAGGCAGCGGCCGCGGGCCTGATGTCTCTCGTGAAGGCGTGCAGCGTGATCTGTTGCCGATCATCGAGGGTTCAACGGTTTCCACAAAATATGGACCACTGAAAACCGATCATGTGTTGTTCGTGGCGGCAGGTGCCTTTCACGTCAGCAAGCCGAAGGATTTGATTCCCGAATTGCAGGGGCGCTTCCCCATTCGCGTCGAGCTTGAAGCGCTTTCCGACGAGGACTTTGTGCGTATTCTCACCGAGCCTGAGAACGCTCTCACCAAGCAATACAAAGCGCTGTTGGCCACCGAAGGCGTGAACATTGAGTGGCACGCCGATGCGATTGACGAGCTGGCCAAAGTGGCGGCGCTTGTGAACGCGCGCCAAGAAAACATTGGCGCGCGACGTTTGCACACCGTGCTCGAACGCCTGCTTGATGAAGTTGCGTTCGAGGCGCCAGAGATTGGCGCACAAACAATTCCGATCACACGCGCTTACGTGCAGCAACGTTTGTCCGAAGTGCTCAAAGACGAAGACCTAAGCCAATACATCTTGTGACACCCAAAACGTTGCCGACGGCAGCGGTGGGCGCGCGAGACGGTTTGTGCATTTTTGCGTGTATGGCGCCTCGTTCGCTGCGCTAGATTCAGCGCCGAGGTCTGAACATGCGCAAAACGCTACTGGTAGTGACAGGGGGAAACGTTCGTCGAGGTCTATCGTGGGCGGCGCTCGGCGCCTGCTTGGCCTTACCCGTGCAAAGTTTTGCGGCTGAAGCCGCTGCTTTGGCCCCTGTGCCCGCCGCTGCACCCAGCAAGCCATCCGGGCTGCCCAAGTCCAAGGCGCTGGTGGTGCCGGTGGTTGTGGGCCCCGTGGCGCCGCCTCCAGCCGCTTTGGTGGAAGCCTTGGCGCAGGGGCTACGCGACAATGTGAACTGGGACGTCACTGTCCCTAGCGCTTCAACGCCCGTTGCGTCAGCGCAAGATCCTGCGGCCAGCGTGGCCGCGGTCGAGGCTGCCGCCACCGCGGTGGGGCGCGTGTCTGTTGATATGCCGGCGGCCGCCGTGTCTGAAACGTTGGCGCCCGCGTTTGAACAACTGGTGCAAGCCTCCATGCACGCGCCGTTGGGCACAAGCGGCGCCGAGGCGTTGGTCAAAGTGGGCGGGCGTCTGTTGTCCGCACAAGCGGCCTCAGGCCAAGAGGAAGCGGCTCGCAAAACAGCGACTGACCTGAAATTGTTGCTGCCGGCGCGGACATTTCGTGAGGGCGAAGGTGTCTCGTTCGTGGCGGCCGCCCTGCTGCAAGCGGCGCCCACTGATGGCATCACCGCGGAATTCAAAGCCAACGCGCCGGCCTGCGCGATCGAGCTTGATGGTTTCGAGGTAGGCAAGGGTCAAGCCACGGTGGCGCTGCGGCCACTCTCGAAATACGCGGCCGTGGCTCGTTGCCCCGGCAAAGCGGGCGCCACAGAAGATTCATTTGTCCGTGTGGTCAGCGTAAGCGCGCTGCAGCCTGCCAAGGAGGGCGAGGCGCCCGCCGCGGGGCCGCGCAAGTTCGCGCTCGACGCCAGTTTCCCTTCGCACCTGCGGTCCACGCCCGATGGGCTGCTGCTGGCGTTCGACAACAGCCAGCAGCGGGTGGCGCAAGAAGAAACTTATGCGCGACGTCTTGCGGAACGCTACGGCGTCTCAAGCGTTGTCTTGGCTTCTGTCGGCGAATTTCAAAGCGCCGAATGGTTGAACGCGCGGCTTTACCTGAGCTCGGGCTACAAGAACAGGCACGGGCTGGCGCGGCTGGAGAACGCACGCGCCATGGCTTTGGGGCGATACCTCGCCACGGGTAAAGAATCACCGGGCGTACTCAACGCAGAAGAGGCCGGCAACATGGTGGCGGCTTCGCAAAGCCTGCGGCCGGTGAGCCGTCCCGCCCCTGCGGTTAACCCTTGGTATAAGGACGTGCCCGGCTGGTCGTTCGTTGGCGCTGGCGTTGCGAGCGTTGTCTTGGGTCGTTGGATCGACGCCAAGGCCGAAGACAAACGCGAAGAGGCGCGCGTGAACACCATCAACGATCCGTTCAAGCGCGACAAGCTCAATGGCGAAGCCAGCGACCTGAAGTTCTGGTCCGGCATCACGATGTATGGCGGCGGTCTACTTGCCGTCACCGGCATCGTGCTTTTGGCATTGCCAGAGTACGGCCCCGATCAAGGCGAGCTCTATGGGCTCGCGCCCCTGCCAGGAGGCGCGGCCTTCACATACGGCGGTCGCTTTTAGCGTGGACTATTGAGGGCCCACGCGGGTGCGGCCGCGGCTTGGCGCCGGTGATGATTCCACCGGCCGAGGCGATGAGCGGCTGGGCCCGGGCACCACGCTGCTGGGCCCGCGCGACGGCGCTTGATAGCTAGGCGCTTCGCGGCTGCGTTGCGGCGCCATGTTTGGAGCTGGCTGTGCAGACCACCCCTCTCGGCTTCGCTGCGGCGCCATGGCGGGTGCGGGCGCGGGTTGGGCGCCCCAACTGCCGCCGGGCGCGGCTCGTTGTGGTTCGGGCGCGGCCGGGGCGGCTTGCGGGGAAGCGCGCCAACTTCCACCGTTACCGGCAGAAGGCGCGGGCGCAGGCGAAGGGCCGGCCCGCCATGAATCGTTGGGTGCGGCAGGCGCCGGGCTGCCCGAAGGGCCCGCACGCCACGACCCGCTCGGCGCGGCCGGGCTTGGTCCTGCGCTCGGGGCGGCACGCCAGCCACCTGCGTTGCCATTGTTTTGCGGGGCTCCCGCGGGAGGCGCGCGCCACCCGCCGCTGTTTGCGGCGGGCGCATTCGAGGGCGCCGCCCGCCAGCCGCCCGCGTTGTTTGGTTGGTTGGTCGGTGAGGCCCGCCAGCCGCCGCCATTGCGCGACGGCCGCGCGTAGTTGTAATCGCGCTGGCCACCGCTGCCCTGCCAGTAGCCCGGCTGGTAGACCCAGCGGCCGCTCACCACCACATAGCGTGGGCGCACCCAGCCGTAGCCATCACGCCCGGGAACCCAATAACCGTTGACCCACATCCAGTCATAGCCCGTCCAGTCCCAATAGCCGTCAACCCAGACGTACCCGGGGCCAGGGGCCATCGTGCGGTATTCCGTTTGCGGCGGCGGCGGTGCCGTGCGCACGTAGACGTCCGTCTGGGTGCTGGTGGTGCCCGAGTATTCCCAGCTCACGCGCGCCGGGCGCACCACACACGCTCCCAACCCCAAGGTGGCTGCGGCGAGCGCAAGCATTGGTCCGGCGCCACGTACGGCACGGACGGCAACGCTGCCCAAGATGTAAGCGCCTAAGCGCGACTGGTGACGGTTCATTGCAGCACTCCTTTGCTGATTCGACGCGGTCCCAAGCCCAGGCATTCAGTGCCCCATGCTTGACCCATCCCACGACGAAGATTACAACGAACCCTTCGCCGCGGCACCCGCCGGGGCATTTATCCCGAAACGACGCATCCCCCGGCAAAAAAACATGGAGACCATTTTCTCCGGCATCCAGCCTTCGGGCGAACTTCACCTCGGCAACTATCTGGGGGCCGTGCGGACGTGGGTGGAGCTGCAGCACCAGTACAGGTGCTTCTTCTGCATCGTGGATTACCACGCGATAACCCAGCCTTACGATCCCGAGGCGTTGCCGCAAAAAGTGCGGCAAATGGCCATCGATCTTTTGGCCTGCGGCCTGGATCCCGAGAAGTGCACATTGTTTGTGCAGTCGGATGTTCCCGAACACACCCAACTGGCGTGGGCTCTGTCAGCCGTGGCCCCGCACGGCGATCTGGGCCGCATGACCCAGTTCAAAGACAAATCAGAACGTCATCCCGACAACATCAACGCCGGTTTGTTCACGTATCCTATCCTGCAAACCGCAGATATTTTGCTCTACGACGCCAAGCGGGTGCCCGTGGGTGAAGATCAGCGCCAGCATTTGGAGCTCGCGCGTGAGATTGTGCGGCGTTGGAACGCGCGGTTTGGTGAAACGTTCGCGGAACCACAACCGCTGTTCTCCTCGACGCCGAAGATCCTGGGGCTCGATGGCCAAGCCAAAATGTCGAAGAGCGTGGGCAATACGATCTCGCTGCATGAAACCAACGAGCAGGTTTGGGAGAAGCTGCGCGGCGCCGCCACGGATCCGCAGCGCCAACGGCGCAAAGATCCGGGCGATCCTGAGAAGTGCAACATCTACACCTTGCACAAGTTCTTCTCCTCCGAAGCGCGGCAGGCCGAGGTGCGCCAGGGCTGCACAACCGCGGGCATTGGTTGCGTCGATTGCAAAAAGTGGCTGCATGAAGGGCTCACGGCAGACTTGCAGAAGATTCAACAGCGCGCGCAGGCGCTGGCGGCTGAACCTGGCAAAGTCGATGAAATTTTAGCGGCTGGCGCGGCACGCGCGCGATCGGTTGCGGAACAAACGATGGCCCGCGTGCGTGCACGATTGGGCCTCACACGATCGTAGGTGATATGAGCCACCACCTTGCGAGCGTCGTAACTGTTTGCCTCGCTGCGGCCGCTTGTGGATCACGTGGTGAACGTGATCCCGAAGCGGTGGTGGAACATTTCATAGCTGCGGCCAACGCAGGCAACAGCGCTGACGTCTACGCTTTGCTTGGCCCCAACAGCCGCAAACGTTTGGACGAGCTTCGCCAGTCAGCCAAGCGCGTGAGCGGCCGTTTGGCGCTGCAACCTGAAGATTTTCTTTCGGTGGGTCGTGCGCCGCCCGCGTGGGAGCCGCAAGGCGTGCGGCTGCTGCACAAGTCGAACGTCGACGCCACAGTGCAGGTTTACTCAGCGGCGGGCGATCGGTACGCGGTGAACCTTGTGCGGCAAGGGCACGCGTGGAAGGTCGAGCTTCCCGGCTCCTGAGATTCGACTTACGCTTCGTTCTTCGCCGTCGGTTTCACAGGTGCTTCGCGCACCATGGTTTGATCCACAGTTTCCAAATCGTCGTCTGACAGCTCCATGATCAGATCGTCCACCGATGGCAGCGTGTTGCCACCGTCGTGCGCGTGTCGCGGCGCTGCCGCCACGCCTCGCCTGTCGCCCACCCGGCGCTCGCGCGGGAAAATGCGTTGATCTTCAGAGCCCTGGCGGCGCTCGTCTTCCCGGCGCTCGCGATCGAGTACCAAGCGAATCTCTTCGAGCGTGGCAGGCACTGTATCCATGCGCATCACCCGCGTTCCACAGTTGTGACACATCGACACTGAGCGGCCGTGCAGCTCAATCAACCGCAAATTGTCGCGCCGGCGCTCTTGGCACACTTCGCAGGCGGCCCCGCGGCCCACCGGGCGCGCTTCGCTCCACTTTTGGTAGCACACCCAGCACCGACCCCGGCGCAGCTCACTGACTTGCGCCCGACACACTTGGCAAGGCACGGTGGCTCGTTCGACTTCGATCGACATGGTGATCAACACCTACAGCCGGCACCTGTGCGTGGCAATTTTTCGATCACGCGCCGCTACGGGCTGACCCGCACGACAGCGCACACCATCTGTCCGGCGTAGTAACGCGTGCCCTCCGGATCGTTGGGCTTGCGCGCACGCAAGAACGTGTTGATCACACGCCCGTCTTCGTCGCGCCGCTGCCCCGGGCGTTGTGGATCGGCCACGCTCACGCGCTCTTCACCTTCGCGGCGCTCGCGAAACTTCAAAGCGCCCCCCGGCGCAAAGCCCTGGACCAATCCCACGTGACCGCCGCACTGGTTCCCGGTGGGACTCGTATCGAAAAACACCAGGTCGCCGGGACGAGCTTCTTGTGCGCTTACGCGGTCGTGCGTTTGAGTCGCATACGAATAAAGAGCTTTCACACTGCCGTCGGTGCCGAAGCGCAAACCCCGCTCGCGCAGGGAGGATTCCACCAACGAGGCGGCGTTGAGTGGTCGTTTGGGGTTTGCCTTGCGCCCCTTGGCTTGCGCCTGGGGAACCAACGGCCACGGGGTTTGGCTGGTCTGCGCTCCACACCCCAATACCATCGTGGCGATCGCCACCAGCCCCACCAAAGCAGGTAGCAACGGCCAAAAGTTGCTCGACACCCAAACCACCGAACTCTTCATGTGCATAATAGTAAGACATGTAGTTATTTTGTCTACTTTTCGTCCTTGTATGCCTCTGGGTGCGCTCTAACCGTGCGAAAACATTAAGGCGAAATGCGTCGTGCTGACGTACCATTAAGGTCTCGGTCCTTGTTTCTGCAGACAGGCCCCCGGGTGCCAAGGAGGTTTGCCATGAAATCTGTCGTTATCGTTTCTGCGGCTCGCACGCCCATTGGTTCATTTATGGGCGCGCTTGCGCCCATCACGGCGCCTCGCTTGGGGGGCATCGCCATCGAGGCGGCTGTGCGCCGCGCTGGTCTCGATCCCGCCGCGGCTCCGATCGGCGAGGTGTTTATGGGCTGCGTGTTGACCGCCGGGCTTGGGCAAGCCCCTGCACGCCAAGCCGCTTTGGCTGCGGGTTTGCCCCGAGCGGTGGGCGGCGTGACGATCAACAAGGTTTGTGGCTCTGGCCTCAAAGCTGTGGCCATGGCCGCGAACGCGATCGCTGTGGGTGAGCAAACGGTGATGGTCGCCGGCGGCATGGAATCAATGTCCAACGCGCCCTATGTGTTGCCCAAGGCTCGTGACGGGCTGCGCATGGGCCACGCGCAAATGTTGGATTCCATGATCCACGACGGCCTGTGGGATCCCTATGGCGACAAACACATGGGCTCGTGTGCAGAGCTTTGCGCCACCGAGCACGGCATCTCACGTGCTGAGCAAGACGCTTACGCCAGCGAGAGTTTTCGCCGCGCGCGCTTGGCGCAATCCGAAGGCAAGTTCACCGCTGAGATCGTCGGCGTTCCCGTGCCTCAACGCAAAGGCGAGCCTGTACCGGTGTTGATCGACGAAGGTCCAGGGCGGGGCGATCCCTCGAAGCTGGCTTCGCTTAAAACGGCCTTTGCCAAAGACGGTACGATCACGGCAGGCAACGCCTCGTCGCTCAACGATGGCGCCGCTGCGGTGGTTCTGATGTCCGAAGAGGAAGCGCAATCGCGCGGACTCACGCCCTTGGCACGCATCGTTGGCACAGCTGTGCACGCGCAAGCGCCCGAGTGGTTCACCACCGCGCCCGCGGGGGCCATCGAAGCTTTGTGTAAGCGCATCGGCTGGAGCAAAGACAGCGTGGATCTGTGGGAGCTCAACGAAGCTTTCGCTGTGGTGGCGTTGGCCAACAACCGCATGCTGGGTTTGGATGCAGATCGTGTGAACGTGTGGGGCGGTGCTGTGGCTTTAGGCCATCCCATAGGCGCAAGCGGCGCGCGCGTGCTGGTCACGTTGCTTTCGGTTCTCGCCGATCGAGGCGCCAAACGAGGCGTGGCTTCGTTGTGCATCGGAGGCGGTGAGGGCATCGCCATGGCGGTGGAGCGATGCTGAACATCAAGATTGTTGGCGTTGTTGGCGCGGGGCAAATGGGCCGCGGCATCGCACAGGTGGCCGCCGCCAGCGGCTTTGACGTGCGGCTGTTTGACGCCGTGGACGGTGCCGCCGCGCGCGGCCGTCAAACGATCGCCGACGGTCTGGCCAAACTGGTGAGCAAAGGCAAACTCACCGAAGCGCAAGCAAGCGAAACGATCGCGCGCCTGCACGTGGCACAAACGCTTGACGCTTTCGCCGATGTGGACGTCGCCATCGAGGCCGCCACGGAAAACTTTGGAATTAAGCAAGCCATCTTCGCCAATTTGGACCGCGTGTGCCCGCCTCACGCTTTGTTGGCCAGCAACACGTCGTCAATATCGATCACCAGCTTGTCGGCCGCCACGCAGCGCCCGTCGCAAGTGATTGGCATGCATTTCATGAACCCAGTTCCGCTAATGAAGCTGGTGGAAGTGATCCGCGGCTTGCCAACCTCCGAGGAAACATACGCCGCTGTGATTGCGTTGGCGGCCTCACTCGAAAAAACCACCGTTACCTCGCGCGACATTCCCGGCTTCATCGTGAACCGCATCTTGATGCCGATGGTGAATGAAGCTTGCTTCGCGCTTTATGAGGGCATCGCCACGGCGGAAGACATCGATCGTGGTTGTGTGCTCGGGTTGAACCATCCCATGGGCCCATTGGCCCTGGTGGATCTGATCGGACTCGACACGACTTTGTTCATCTTGGAAGTGCTGCATCGAGAGCTGGGCGACGACAAATACCGTCCGTGCCCGTTGCTTCGGCAGTACGTTGCGGCCGGCTGGTTGGGGCGCAAAACGGGGCGCGGTTTTTTTACGTACGCCTAGCGCGGCGTGGGTGAAGTCACCGGGGGCGTGAGGAAAGCGCTCTTCTCTTGCAGAAACACGACCCGCAGTCAGACGCCTTTGGCACAATGCCGCCATGACACGCCAGTTTTCGTCGTCCCTGCGTTGGTTAGCTTGTGCGCTTTTTGCCTTGAACGCGGGGGCGGCCGCGGCCGCCGCACCGAAGACCTCCAAGGCTAAACGCGTGTTGCTTTTCACACGTTCGGCTGAATACGAACACTCGACCATCAAGGTTGGCAAAGACGAGCAGCCGCTGGCGTTGGGCGTGTTGAGCGCGCTTGGATTGCCGCACAACTGGGAGTTCGTGCACACCAAAGACGGCAGCTTCATTACGGCCGAGAACCTGGCTGCATTCGATGCCTTTATATTCATCACCACGGGTGATCTCACCGCGCTTCGCAAAGACAAAGATGGCAAACCCCTGCCCGCGGACGACATCAATCAAAAACCAATGTCGCCCGAAGGCAAGGCGGCGCTTCTAGCAGCCGTTGAGCAGGGCAAGGGCTTCGTGGGGCTGCACAACGGCTCCGATACGTTTCACAGCCCGGGCAGCCGTTGGTTGGATCAAAAACCCGAAGAAGTGGATCCCTACATCGCCATGTTGGGTGGTGAATTCATCTCACACGGTGAACAACAGGTGGCTCGCGTGCGGGTGGTTGATCCCAAGTTCCCAGGCTTTGCAGATCTGGGGGCCACGCTTGGCATGAAAGAAGAGTGGTATTCGCTTAAGAACCAAGCCTCAGACCTGCACGCGCTTTTGGTGCTGGAATCCGAAGCCATGACAGGTCCGATGTACGCGCGACCGGCCTATCCCGTCGCCTGGATTCGCAAACATGGCAAAGGCCGCGTGTTCTACTCGGCGCTTGGTCACCGCGAAGATGTTTGGACGTTACCCGCCTTCCAAAAGATGCTAATCGGTGGATTAAGCTATGTGCTTCGGCAGGCGAACGCCTCCGACGCACCGAACGTTTCCAAGGCTGCGCCTGGCTATAAGACGCTGCCGGTTAAGCCATAATCATCAACGGTTTCATGTGGTTGCATGGTAGTCGTCAAGGCCGCCGCAAGCGCTTTTACGGCTGTTTTACCCAAGTCTTGGCGGCTCTTGCCGACCACCTTTGATAGACTTAAGGCCTCCGTAGTTTAAGGGGGTAACCTACATGAACATCCTATTGGTTGAGGATGAGCCCGGGCTCCGCAATGGATTGACCGATCTTCTGGAAGCACAGGGCCACAGTGTCTGTGCGGTAGGCGATGGGCTTTCTGCGTGCAGCCGAGGGCTCACAAACAGCATCGATCTCGTTGTTTTGGATCTTACGCTGCCTGATCTGGATGGCATTGAGGTGTGCCGGCGTTTGCGCAATGGCCGGCCTGAACTTTTGATCCTCATGCTCACAGCGCGCGCGCGGGAGGATGACAAAGTCGTGGGCCTGCAGATCGGCGCCGACGATTACGTCACGAAGCCCTTTAGTGCAAAGGAACTTCTGGCGCGCGTCGATGCTTTGGGGCGCCGGCTGCGTGCCGAACTCGCTGGCCCCGAACGCGTTGAAGTGGACGGATGCCACCTCGATCTGGGGCGCTGCACCGCCACGCGTGGCGAATCACCGATTCAACTGACAGCCCGTGAAGCGCGCATCTTGCGCTTGCTTTACGTCAACCGCGCGCGTGCGTTGACCCGCGGCGAACTGCTTGAACAAGCGTGGGGCGCTTCGGGCAAATTGCAAACGCGCACGGTTGATATGACCATCGCGAATCTGCGGCAGAAGATCGAATCCGATGTGGCAACACCGCGGATCATTACGACGGTGAAAGGTGTGGGTTACGCGTGGGGCGCATCAACTTAAAGGGTCCAGGCACAGCGGCAGCCATTGCTTTGACGGCGGTGGCTGTGACCATTCCTTGTGCCGTGTGGTACTGGCTGGGCGCGCGCCAATTGGATCGCGTTTCCGATCAGCTCGAAACTGGCGCGCGCCGCGAAACGCAAACAACAGCAGATCAAGTGGCCACCAAGATGGCGCTGCAGCTGGAAGACTTGCGCAAAGTGGAAAGCGAACGCAGCCACCTGCACTATTTCCCAAAGTACCTCACGCGCGGCAAACACTGCGGCCGCTTAAAGATTCAATCGTCGCCGTTGGCCACGGGCGATTACCCGAAGGCGGTTAAGGTATATTTTCAGATCGACATGAACGGCGACATCACGGCGCCGCGCCCCGACGCGCGTTTGGCAACGCTTGATGTGCCGGTGGGCGGCCGCTTTGACGTGGGCGCCAACGCCACCAGCAATGGCAACCTGCCCACGTCCATCGCGCCGTGGGCGTTCATGAGCCAGGCCGAATCAGGTTTGCCCGCCACAGACGATCAAACGGAAGTGGGAGCGTTTGCGTGGCACACAGGAAGGCTTGAAGGAAAGCCGGCGCTGATGGCGATTCGGGCTTTGGTGTTGGCGGGCCAACGTTACTTTCAGGGCTTCGTCGTTGAAAACACAAACCTGGGCAATTGGATGTTCGACGGCGGTTTTCACGCACAACTGAAGTACGGCCCGGCCGCTTCGCATGCCACGGCTGATGTGCCCTTGCCTGGTGTGGGCTGGCATGTGGCGGTGGATCCAAACGTGGCGATGGCAACGGTGCGAACGCAAGAAACAGCGCTTCGCCGGCAATTTGGTTACTCGTACTTGGGGGGCGTTTTGTTTGCCCTGATCACGGGGGCGGGCGTGGTGGGCATGGTCATTCGCTCGAACAACTTTGCTCGCGAGCGCTCACGTTTTGCGGCGGCCGCGGCACATGAATTGCGCACGCCGTTGGCAGGGATCCGCTTGCACGGCGAAATGTTGGCGGCCGGCTTAGGCAACCCCACGGCCGTACAAAAATACGCCCAGCGCATTACCGACGAAGCGGAACGCTTGGGCCGCGTTGTGGTGAACGTGCTCAACCACAGCAAATCGGAACAGCGGAACCTAACGTTGCAGCGGCGCTCCTTCGACGTTCGCAGCTTGCTTGAAGACGCGGGCGAGATCATGGCGCCGCTGGTGCGTGAAGGCGGGGGGGAACTGGTGCTGGAATTGGGCCCGGCCTTGGGCCAGGCCGAAGTGGACCGTGACGCTTTGATGCAGATCCTGAACAACTTGATCGACAACGCGGAAAAGTACAGCCGTGGCGCTGCCATGGATCGGCGCATTCATCTGCGGGCGCATCTGGAGAATGATGCGCTGTGCGTTGCCGTTTCCGATCATGGGCCGGGCGTTCCGTTGGACATGCAGCCGCGCATGTTCAAGCCGTTCGTGGGGGCAGATACGGCCACAAAGACCGCGGGCTTGGGGCTGGGCTTGTCGGTCGTCTGGTCCTTGGTGCGTGCCCACGGGGGGGACGTTCGGTACGAGGAAACCGCTGGTGGCGGCTCCACATTCGTGCTGAGCTTTCCCGTGGCGCCGGCGCAATCGACCACGGTCATGGCGGCTCGCGCCGTCCTGAGCTGACGGGCGCCAGGCGCTTTGGGTAACGGCGCCTCACCTTCGGGGTGCCGGGCGATCGTGGCCTCGGGTGTTGGGGGGGCTGCGGCTCGTAAAACTCGGGCCCGCCACCGAACTGCAATCGATTATTCTCGGTTGGTAAGGTATATGTTGCAAAAGTACTTATCCGCCGTTCGTGCTTTATACGGCGCCCGTTTCCCGTAGGAGATGCCTATGCAAGAGCCATCCGTCCCCGTTAGGAAGCTCACCATCCGGCAACCGCTGGCAATCGCCATGCTGGCCCTGGTGCCTTCGCTGTTTACCGCCTGCAGCGGTTCCTCCAGCAACAACGATAAGAACAGTGGTGGCAACGGCGGCGACGGCGGCGACTCGGGCGGCAACGCTGGTGGCGATAGTGGTGGCGGCGGTGGCGGCGGCACTAGCCTTGGCGGCAACGCGGGTGGCGGACCAGGGACGAACGTGATGCTCGAGGGCGCCTGTGGGCCCCTTCCTCCGGCGCCCGCGCGCCGCTTGTCACGTGTGGAGTACGTGGCCTCACTGCGCGAAGTCTTCCCGTTTGCATTCAAGCCCGACGCGGATGGCGTCTACCGCATTGACAACCACTCGTTCGCTCTCAAGCGCGGCACCCAGACCATCAACTGGAACTGGAAGGACGATGTCATTGCGGATCCAGGAACCTACGGCTTTCAGAACCGCGCCAACAACCTAAACGCCACGGCATTCCAGCTGGAGGCCTACGACGACAACGCTGTGCTTATTGCCGAGTTGGTTGCGCAGCCGGCGACCCTCGCTTCGCTGGTGCCTTGCCAAGAGAAGACGGTTGATTGCGGCAAGAAGTTCATCGATGCGTATGGCCCAAAGTTTTTCCGCCGACCGATGACGGATGCTGAAAAAACGGTCTATTACGACTTCTTCAAGACCGAGTTCGATGGTGCCAAAGCCGATGATGCCGCAGCGGATAACTTCATGGTTGCGTTGCGACTGACCCTGGAGGTCTTTTTGCAGTCGCCCCAGTTTATGTATCGCCTTGAACTGGGCGATCCCGCCACCAAGAAGAACGGCGCCGTTCAGCTAACCCAGTACGAGATCGCCAACCGTCTGTCCTATGGGTTTTGGTCAACGATGCCAGATGCCGACTTGATGACGGCGGCTTCGAAGGGTGAGTTGAAGACAGCCGACCAACTGGAGGCGCAAGCGAGGCGCATGCTGAAGGACAATCGCTTCCGCTACATGGTGATCGAGTATTTCAGGCAGTGGGCTGACTTGGAGCGCATCTTCGGCGAGTCCTACCGGCAATACCCGGGAACCAGCTTGGGAGATGCTCAACACTCGTTCTCAATCTTCCAAGCGCTCGGTTCGCGCCACGAAATCGAACAATTTGTCGAGTGGACGTTTGCGGATTCAGACGCGACGTTCAACACGCTGTTCACCAGCACAAAGAGCTGGGTGAACAAGTACACGAAAGGCGTCTACGAAGGAAAACTGCTTTCTGTTTCAACGCAGGATCCTGATTTTGTTTACACCCCCATGGATTTGAACCCTGCGCAGCGAGCAGGCATTTTGACGCGCGCCTTCTTCGGTTGGGCTTACTCCCACTTTGGGACGCCCGTAGGGGTTCCGAATCCTCCGGTGCGCGGCAACTTCGTGCTGCAAAAAGTCTTCTGTCAACACTTTCCTCCGCCCCCTGCTGATGCACAGACACGGGCGGGTGCCGTTCAAGTGCCGGCCGGTTCTACGAACCGGGAAGAGTTTGCTGCCCGTATGAAAGCTGCAGATATCTGCAATAGCTGTCACCAAGTCTTGGATCCGTTGGGCTTTGCCTTCGAGAACTACAATGAGGTCGGCTTCTACATCACCAAGGATCAGAAGAATCCGGCCAAGACCATCGATGCCTCGGGCAAGGTGGATCTCGGAACGCCAACCGATGTGGACGGCCCCTTCGCCAATGCGGTTGACCTTTCTAAGAAGCTTGGGAAGAGCAAGTCAGCCGCCGCTTGCCTTACGCAGCAGTGGTATGAGTACCTCACCGGGCGTGATGCAGATGGTGTCATTGCTCCTGAACCGTCTGACGGTGCGGACGCTTGCCGCATCAAGAAGATGGTCGAAGCGGCAGACGCGAAGGGTGGGGATTTGCGCGAAGCCTTCGTCGCGTGGGTCAAAAGCCCTGATTTCCAATGGCGCCCTGCTTACTGAGCCGATCTTAGGAGAATTCTCATGACTAAGCCGAACCTCACGATGGATCGTCGCACTCTACTTAGCACCTTTGGTTTGTCCGCTGGATCGCTGTTCTTGCCGTCGCTGATCGGCGATAAGCAAGCGTACGCTCAGGGCGGAGCGCAAAAGCGTTTCTTTGTTTACTACACGCCGCACGGGCCCGTTCAGCAGAACTACACCATGCGCGCCAATGGCCCTGGTGGCTGGAACGGCGGCACGAAGTCAGATCGGGACAAAGCCTACGACTTCAAGCTACCCGACGTTGAAGCAAACTGGAGCGCCATTCTCAAGCCACTGTTCCCGTTCCGGCAGAAGATGATTGCTTTGGAAGGGCTGGCGATGACGTCTGCTTTGGCGGACGTTTCAACCAACAATCACAACGCGGGAACCTCGCACGCCTTGACCGGGGCCAAGATGCTTTATCCCGGTGGGTTCTCCCGAGAGGGCGGGGGTGGCGACACCTCGGTTGATCAGTTGATCGCAGATAAAATTGCGGATCCGATGCGCCTGAAGTCGCTCTATTACACTTCCGGTGGATGGTCTCCTATCTTCCGCGGCCAGGCAGAGCAGTCAGGGCTCGGTAACCTTGCTCGCGCGTACGACAAGTTGTTCCCAGTCTCATCCACGGGTGACAAAACTACGGATCTGATCAAAAAGCGCCGTCAGAAGGCGCTCGCGATGCTGTCCAGCGAATACAAGAAGGTCACCGCTCAGGTGTCTGGGGACGATCGCAAGAAGATTGAGAACCACTGGCAGACGATGTCCGAGCTTGAGCAGCAGATTGGTTTCCGCTCAACGGCCGGAGCCATGTGCGCTGCCCGTCCCGCCATGAATCCGGGTGCAACCGCAACCGATCATGCGAAGACCTTCGACGCCTGGGGCAAGATAATCGCTGCGGCGTTGTCTTGTGACATGAGCCGTGTGGCGGTGATGACCAACGGCGGACTTAGCTCGCAAGACGCTGTATCACTGCTGGATGTGCACACAGATCTGCATTTGGACATCGCTCACAACGCCACTCCGCAAAATACCGAAGCCTTCACGAAGATGACCAACTACTACAAGTTGTTGGCCTCGGACTTTGCTTCGATCCTGAAATCCTTTGACGCAGTCACGGTTGACGGCGGCAAAACCTTGCTCGATCAAACTGTCTGCGTGTGGCTCTGCGAGCTCGCATGCGGCCCGCACGATCTTCACGACATCATGGCCGTGGTCGTCGGAGGTGGTGGCTTCACCACGTTCAACATGGGTCGGTACATCAAGTACCCTGAGATCAATCCAAATCCTCGTAACGGCACCCAAGTCGGTCCCGCGCACAACAAGCTCCTGGTGTCCCTCATGCAGGCCTTTGGCATGACGAACACCACCATCGGCATGACCAAGGCTTCGACGGGCGGTAAGTTCGATCTGGACGGACCTCTGCCTTTGTTGAAGGCGTGAACTTCGGCCTTCACAAGAAGCAAGGTCAATCCAAGAGGGCTTCTATCAGATCACATAGGAGCCCCGCTTGACCAAAGCTGCCTTCACCGTTAAGGCGTTTGGCGCGAGCGAACAAAGGGCCCCCGGGGCCTCTAGGCCCAGCCTGCCTAAACCAGCCCTGTCAGCTCGCGCTCAACGTCTTCGATCCGCATTTTTACGTCGAAGTCGTCTGCGTCGTCGAACGCCGCCGCCGCGTGCAAGTATGCGAAGGCGGATTTCAGCGCAGTAGCGCTGGTCTTCTCACCGGCGTTGTGTTGTTGCCGAATGCAACGTGGGCGGATTACCAGCGCCAGCTTGAGATGCGCGGAGACAAGTCAGCCCCACGCATTGCCTTTTTAGAGGGGACGATTGAAATCGTGAGCCCGTCACGCACGCATGAGGAGATCAAGTCGCTCATCGGGCGCCTCGTCGAAGTTTGGTGCTTAGAGAAAAACATCGATTTTCAGACGCTGGGTGCTTGGACGCTGGAAAACAAGGAAGCACCTATCGCGCTTCGCAGCAGGCGTCTTCTTAGAGCGCCACCTAAAACATCGTCGCCGCTTGCTCATGCAGCATCGTCAGTGGCACGTCGTCCACAATGGCGTCGCCGACGAACGGTACGAACACAAAGCGGATGTCGTTGCTTCGTCGCTTCTTGTCCACTTCCACGTGTTTGAGCACGCTGGGGGTTAAGTGTTTCGCCACGTCGGTGGGCAAGGCCAACGTGTTCAGCACCTTTTCGGTGCGCACGCGCAGCTCCGGTGGTGATTTGCCGCGCAGCTCGCCCAACCGCAGCGCCGCCAGCATGCCGAGGCTCACGGCTTCGCCGTGCAACAAACCATAATTTGATCCCGACTCCATCGCGTGGCCCAACGTGTGGCCAAAATTTAGGATCGCGCGCCGTCCGCTTTCGCGTTCGTCTTCGGCAACCACGGCCACTTTTACTTTCACAGCTGCTGCGATCGCATCGGCCAATCGTTCGCGCGGCCACTCATGCGCGGGCGTTGACTGTGATTCAAGCGAAGCGAACAAAGCCGCATCCGCGATCAATCCCGCTTTCACGACTTCTGCCATGCCCGCCGCCAGCTCGCGCGCGGGAAGCGTCGTCAAGAAATTCAGATCCGCAACAACCAACCGCGGTTGGTGAAACGCCCCCACGAGGTTCTTTCCGGCTTTCAGATCCACGGCCGTCTTGCCGCCCACTGAAGCGTCCACCATGGCAAGCAAGGTGGTGGGCACAAGCGCGAATTGAATGCCGCGCAGATAGATCGACGCCGCAAAGCCAGCGTGGTCCGATGTGGCGCCGCCGCCGATGGCCACGATCGCGGCGCCACGGTCGAAACCCTGAGACGCCAGCCAATCACACGTGGCTTCAAGCTGTGCAAAACTCTTGCACGCTTCACCGGCCGCCAAATCCAAGCGTTCAAGACGCGGCAGGCGTGCGGCCAAAGCGGCCTGCAGTTCGGTCACACGGGGATTGCTGCGGCCCAACTGCTCATCCACCAGCAAGGCCACGCCGGTGGCGCGCCCCAGCACCTTGGCCAGGCAATCGGCTGTCGTCTCGACCGACACGTCACCAATGATCACGTTGTATGTGCGGTCGCCGAGCGGCACGGGGATGGTAAACATTGAGGCGGCCTTTACCATCCGGCCCCGCGGCTCGGCAACCTCGCCACTGTCGCGGCCCGCAACCTCTGGTATTCTTGGCGAACTTTTGTGCCCGTAGCTCAATTGGATAGAGCATCGGCCTTCTAAGCCGAGGGTTACAGGTTCGATCCCTGTCGGGCGCGCATGGCGGAGTCTTACAAGACGTTGTTGGTGGACGCGGCGGGGCCCGTGCGCATGGTGTTGGTGAACCGCCCGGCGGTGCTAAACGCACTGGATAGCCATGTGCTGCAGGAGCTGGGGCACTGCTTCCGCGCGCTGGCCACCGATCCAGACCTGCGCTGCGTGATCCTGTCGGGGGCTGGCGAGAAGGCCTTCGTCGCCGGTGCCGACATCGCCGCGATGTCGAAACTCACGCCCTGGCAGGCGCGCGCCTTCGCCGCCGCTGGGCATGAAACGGCCGCGGCCATCGAGTCCTTACCGGTGCCGGTCATCGCGGCCGTCAATGGCTTTGCCTTGGGGGGCGGGCTGGAACTCGCGCTGTGTGCGGACTTCATTTACGCGTCGGCGAAAGCGAAGCTCGGCTTTCCTGAGGTGGGCCTGGGCGTGATCCCCGGCTTTGGCGGCACCCATCGCCTTGCCACCCGGGTGGGCATCGGCCGCGCGCGCGAGATGATCTACACGGGCCGTGTGATCACGGCGGCGGAAGCGGCGGCCTGGGGTTTGGCCAACGCCGTTACCGAGCCCGAGTCGTTGTTGACGACGGTGCAGGCCCTCGCCGCCACTATCGCCAGCAAATCGCCGTTGGGGGTGGCCGAGGCCAAGCGGGCCATGCGCATTTCGCAGGGGCTGCCGCTTGAGCGGGCCTTGGTGATGGAACAAGAGCTGTTTGCAGGCCTCTTCGCCACCGAAGATCAAAAAGAAGGCATGGCCGCTTTCCTTGAAAAGCGCGCCCCCAGCTTCCGCGGCCGCTGACAACATGCTCACCTCTGCTGCCCTGCGACCCGGCGACCGGATTCGGATTGTGGCCGCCTCGGGGCCGGTGCCTGAGGACCGCTTCAACGCCGGCGTGCAGATACTACGGCAGCGCTATGAGGTGGTGTTCGACCCGGCGCAGGTGTTCGCCAAGCAGGGATACCTGGCCGGCGACGACGCCTCGCGGGCCGCCGCTTTGAACGCCGCCTTCATGGAGCCCGGCACGAAGGCCATTTGGATGGCGCGCGGTGGGTATGGCCTCACGCGGATTCTACCCGCGCTGGCGCTCACGGCGCTGCAGGCTCACCCCAAGATCATTGTGGGGTTCTCAGACGTCACAGCCCTATTGGCCGCCTGTGCCACGGCGGGCCTTGCCAGCGTGCATGGCCCCGTGGTCACCCAACTTACACAGCTGTGTTCCGAAGACCTCGACCACCTGTGGCAGCTGCTTGAAGGCGAGGGCCCCACGCTTTTGTCCGACCTTGAGGCGGTGACCCCCGGCGTGGCCACGGGGCGGCTGCTGGGCGGAAACCTCGAAGTATTCTCGCGGCTTATTGGCACGCCTTACGTTCCGGACCTGCACGACGCGGTGCTGTTCTTCGAAGACGTGGGCGAGCGGCCCTACCGAATCGACAGATTGCTCACGCATTTACAACAAGCGGGTGTATTCTCACGGGCCAGGGGTTTGGTGTTGGGCGAGTTTTTTCAATGCCAAGACTTGGCTTCGAACGACTCTCCCGAGGTGCAGGAAGTTTTGCGGGAACGGTTGGGTGGGTTGAGCGTGCCGGTGGCCCAGGGTGGCCTGTTTGGACACGGCAAGCGCAACCGCGCTTTGCCCTATGGTGCCCAGGTTGTGTTGGATGTTGGGCAGGGGGTGCTGAAGATTAAGTGAGCCGCGGTGGTTCGATGACGGCAAAGCAACGCACAAAGCCTCCACTTCCTCCCGTTCCCACGGAAGCTCCGGTCACGGACTCCGAGGCTCTTGCGCATTTTCGCATTCTCATCAGCAAGGTGGATGCGTTCTTCAACCGCGTCGAAGGCCAGCACAAGGCCGACATGGCCTGCCAAACGGGCTGCAACGATTGCTGTCACGTGCGGCTTTCGGTCACCAGCGTGGAGGCGCAGATCATCGAGCAGCTGTGGCCCACCCTGTCTCCCGAGGCACGCCAGGTGCTGCGTGAGCGTTCGCACGACGAAAGCGACGGCCTGTGCGTCGCCCTGGGGGACGATGGCCGCTGCAGCGTCTACGAAGCACGCCCGCTCGTGTGTCGTTCACACGGCTTGCCACTGCGCCTTCGCCAAGAAGGCCGTTTGCCCATCATCGACGCCTGTTTTCGCAACTTCAACGACAAGGGCCCCGGCGCCGTGGCCCCCGACAACGTGTTGGATCAGCAAACCCTGTCCACCGCCTTGCTCGCCATCGATGCGGCGTTTGCGCGCTCGCGCGGACGGCCGGCGGGGCAGCGGGTGGATCTGGCGACCTTGTTCGCGCGGCTGTCAGACGAACCCACGCCGGGTCCGGCCTAGCTGACCACGTTCGGCCCTTGCGGCAGCAACGGCCCTTCGCCCTCGTCGATTGTGCCGAACCGCTCCTCGTAGCGCCGCAGGTTTACCTCCAAAGCGCGCAGCATGCGTTTGGTGTGGCGCGGGCTTGAGACGATGCGCGCCCGCACCCGGGCCCGCGGCGCGTTCGGCTGCAAAAACGCAAAGTCGAACACGAACTCGTTGTCGCTGTGGTTGATCAGCACCAGATTCGCGTAGGCGCCTTGGGCGGTGCCCTCGTCCAAGTCGATTTGGATTTGGGTGGCCTCGGTGGGAAGTCTTTCAGACATCAGGCGTTCATAGCGCACTTTCGGCAACGGGCGCTTGCCGCTAGAGTCTTGCGGAATGGGTCGCTCGCTGGCGATTGATCTGGGCAGTCGTCGCATTGGCGTGGCGGTATCTGACGCCTTGGGGATGGCCGCGCACCCGCTCAAAACGATTGATCGGCACGGAGGCCAGCGCGATTTGGATGCCATTGGCCGCTTCGTCAAAGAGTACGAAGTGGAACGCATTGTCCTCGGCCTGCCGTTGAATCCCGACCCCACGGGGGACGCCATCGAGGAGGGGCGGGCGGCCAAAGGCGCGCGTGCCTTTGCGGCGCGTTTGGAGGCGGCGTTTGGTCTCCCCGTCGAACTGGTCGACGAAAGCTTTTCCACGGTAGAAGCCCAGGCGGTTCTGCTTGAGGCAGACTTGTCTCGGGCGCGCCGCAAGCAAGTGATAGATCAAGTGGCCGCCGCGGTCATTTTGCAACGTTGGTTAGATACACACCGGTGATTTCGCTTTGAAGAACAAACCCAGTGCGATGATGCGCGCGTTTCGCGTGTTCGTTATCACCACGGTTGCTGGCCTGGCAGTCGTAGGTGTCTTAGCTTACAAATTCTTCACATATCCCGAACGCTTCGGCGGCCGAGCGCAAGGCCGGCTCGAGTTTGTGATTGCGAAGGGCGAATCCGCAGGCCAGGTGGGCAACAACCTTCACCGTGCTGGCTTGCTGGACCACCCCACCTTGTTTCGGCTCTATGCCAGCCAGCGAGGGGCCGCCAGTCGGTTCAAAGCGGGGCGCTACGAGATCGACGCGCCCACAACGCCGCGAGCGCTGATTGATATATTGGTGAAGGGCGCTGTTGACGAGCTGATCGCTGTCACCGTGCCCGAGGGCAAGAACATGCTTGAAGTGGCCGAGATCTTCGGTGCGGCCAAAGTGACGGACGCGGCGAAGATGGCTGCCAAGGGAATGGACGCCGCGTTTGCCCGCACGCTCGGGCTGCCGGGGCTGACCGTAGAAGGCTATTTGTTCCCAGACACGTACAAGCTAGCCGCCGGCACGGACGCGGAAAAGGTGCTGGTCACTCTGGTACGCCGCCACCGGGAGGTCTACGAAGAGCTGCGCGCGAAACACGTGAACGATTTGGCTTCACTGCAGAAACAGTTGCAGTGGGGTGACGCCGAAATCGTCACCATGGCAAGCATTGTGGAAAAGGAAACGGGACAGCCGCACGAGCGCCCGCGCATCGCGCAGGTCTTCATCAATCGGTTGACCTTGCCCACCTTTGTTCCGCATCTTTTGCAGACGGATCCCACGATCGTCTACGGCTGTTTGGTGGCGCCGCGGTTCCTCGGCAAATCGTCCGAAGCGTGCGCGAAGTTTACCGACCGCATTCGTCGCATTCATCTGGACGACAAGGATAACCTCTACAGCACTTACGCCCACGAAGGCCTACCTCCCGGACCCATCTCAAACCCTGGCCGCGAAGCGCTGCAGGCGGTGATGAAGCCCGATGGCAGCGCGTTTTTGTACTTCGTTTCACGCAACGACGGCACGCACGTGTTTTCTGCCACCCGGCAAGAACACGAGACCAATGTGGTTAAGTTCCAACGCGGCGGCAAGGCGTTGCCTACAGCAGACGGCCCCTAAAAAAAGCCGTTTGCACATCGGCGTTCTTGTTCGCAAAACAAGAATTCAAGAGATTTACATCTTGCGTGATACACTGACACTAGGTGTTGGGGCAGATGTGGCGACCGTTCGCACGACCGGCTTAGGCCGGAAGGAGTATCGATGGCAGAGCAATCCTTGATCCACAAGATCGCAAGCCTTGCCGACCGCAAGGCGTACGCGGAGCTGAACTGGACAGGAACGTTCGATGAGTACCTCGATGTTGTTCGCAAGAACCCTGCGGTAACGCGCACGGCGTTCCAGCGGCTCTACGACATGATCTTGTCCTTCGGGACGGAAGAGTACATCGACAACAAGAAGCGCCTTCTGCGCTACAACTTCTTCAAAGACGAGCAGCACGGCGGACGCGACGCTGTTTACGGCCTCGACATTCCGCTGATGCGGCTTGTGAACGTATTCAAGAGCGCGGCGCAAGGTTACGGCACTGAACGCCGCGTGATCTTGTTGCACGGGCCCGTGGGCAGCTCTAAGTCCACGATCGCGCGCTCACTCAAACGCGGTTTGGAAGAATACTCGCGCCGCCCCGAAGGCGCGCTTTACACCTATGAATGGGTGTTGCCCGAGGGGCTGCAACAAATTGCGGGCGGCCACGCTGTGTTTCGTTCACCCATGAACGAAGAGCCGCTCAAGTTGATTCCACATGAGTGGCGAGAGACCGCGCTTATCGAAATGGGCATCAACACGCCCGAGCACCGCCGCGTGGTGGTGGAAGGTGATCTGAACCCCGCGTGCCGGCTCATTTTCCGCGAGCTGATGAAGCACTACGAGGGCGACTGGAGCCAGGTGATCAAGCACGTCAAAGTGCGGCGCCTGCTGTTGTCCGAACAAGACCGCGTGGGCATCGGAACATTTCAACCCAAAGACGAAAAGAACCAAGACTCCACAGAACTCACGGGCGATATTAACTACCGCAAGATTGCCGAATTTGGTTCCGACAGCGATCCGCGTGCCTTCAATTTCGACGGCGAATTCAACATCGCCAACCGTGGCATCATCGAGTTCATCGAGGTGCTCAAGCTTGACGTGGCGTTCTTGTACGACCTTTTGGGGGCGTCTCAAGAGCACAAGATCAAGCCGAAGAAGTTCGCTCAAACAGACATTGACGAGGTGATCTTGGGTCACACCAACGAGGCGGAATACCGCAAGTTGTTGACGAACGAGTTCATGGAAGCTCTGCGCGATCGTACGGTGAAGATCGATATCCCGTACATCACGAAGCTAACCGAAGAAAAGCGCATCTACGAAAAAGACTTCAACGCCAACAAGATCAAAGGCAAACACATCGCGCCCCACACGGTGGAAACGGCGTCGATGTGGGCTGTGCTCACGCGGCTTGAAGATCCGAAGAAGCACCAGCTCAGCCTCGTGCAAAAGCTGAAGCTCTATGATGGCAAGTCGTTGCCTGGTTTCACGCAAGACAACATCAAGGAGTTGCGCAAGGAAGCCAGCCGCGAGGGCATGGGCGGCGTTTCACCTCGCTACGTTCAGGACAAGATCTCGAATGCGTTGGTGAGCGACCAAGGCGAAGGCTGCGTGAACCCGTTCATGGTCATGAACGAACTTGAAAGTGGCTTGCGCCACCACTCGTTGATCACGAACGAAGATGAACGCAAGCGTTACACCATGCTGCTTGGCGTGGTGAAGCAAGAGTACGAGGACATCGTCAAAAATGAAGTCCAGCGTGCCATCAGCGCCGACGAAGAAGCCATCGCGAAGTTGTGCGCGAACTACATCGACAACATCAAAGCCTACACCCAAAAAGAACGGGTGAAGAACAAGTACACCGGGCAAGATGAAGAGCCCGATGAACGCTTGATGCGGTCGATTGAAGAAAAGATCGACATTCCTGAATCCCGCAAGGACGAGTTCCGCCGCGAGATCATGAATTACATCGGTGCGCTAGCGATCGAAGGCAAGCACTTCGACTTCCGCACCAACGAACGCTTGCAAAAGGCCCTTGAGCTGAAGTTGTTCGAGGATCAGAAAGACTCGATCAAACTCACCAGCTTGGTGTCGGCGGTGATCGACCGCGACACGCAAGAGAAGATCGACGTGGTCAAGAACCGCATGATTCGCAACTATGGCTATTGCGAGATTTGCGCCACGGACGTTCTGAATTTCGTGGCCAGCATCTTTGCCCGCGGCGATGCACGGGGGTAATCACCTTCCTTAGGGAAACGAGGCCTTCCTCATGACGATGCGCATAGATCCCGACCACCGTCGCTTCCGCGACATCGTGCGCGGCAAGATCAAACAGGATTTGCGCAAATACATATCGAACGGCGAGCTCATTGGCCGCAAGGGCAAGGACCGCATTTCGATTCCGCTGCCCCAAATTCAAATGCCGCGTTTCCGCTTTGGCAGCGGGCAGGGCGGGGGTGGCGGCGTGGGGCAGGGCAAAGGTGGCGTGGGCGATCCCGTTGATGGCGGCAAGCCGCAGCCCGGGCAGGGCAAAGGCAAAGCGGGCGAGGGTGAAGGCGAACACGTTCTTGAAGTCGAGCTCTCGATGGAAGAGCTCGCGCAGATCATGGGCGAAGAGCTGCGCTTGCCGCGCATCGAGCCGAAAGGCAAAGAGCGCATCATCACGCAAAAAGACCGCTACGTGGGCATCCGCCGCACGGGTCCCGAATCACTGCGGCACTTCAAGCGCACGTTCCGGCAGGCGCTGCGGCGCGAGGTGGCGCAGGGCACGTACAACCCCGCCAATCCGCTGATCGTTCCCATTCGCGAAGACAAGCGTTACCGGTCGTGGAAAACGATTCCGCTGCCACAATCGAACGCGGTCATGATCTTCATCATGGATGTGTCGGGTTCGATGGGCGACGAGCAAAAAGAGATCGTGCGCATCGAGTCGTTCTGGATCGATACGTGGCTGCGCTCGCAATACGACGGCCTTGAAACGCGCTTCATCATCCACGACGCGGGGGCCAAAGAAGTGGACCGCGATACGTTTTTCCGCACGCGTGAATCGGGTGGCACGATGATCTCCAGCGCTTATAAGCTGTGCGCACGGATGATCAAAGACGATTACCCGCCCTCTGAGTGGAACATCTATCCGTTTCATTTTTCAGACGGCGACAACTGGTCTGTGGATGACACGTCGTTGTGCGTGAAGATCTTGAAAGAAGACATCCTTCCGCACGCAAACCAGTTTTGTTATGGCCAGGTCGAAAGCCCTTATGGCTCGGGCCAGTTCATCAAAGATTTGCAGGAGCATTTCCGCAAAGCGGAAAACGTTGTGACCTCCGAGATCAAAAGCAAAGAGCACATCATGGACTCCATCCGAGAATTTCTCGGGCGGGGTAAGTAATCGCAGGAAGGAGCCACCGTGGCGGGCTTACCGGCATACCTCGTTGACATCCAAAAAGAGATCGAAGGCTACGCACGCGAGTACGGTCTCGATTTTTGGGAGACGCGGTTCGAGATCCTCGATTACAAACGCATGCAGGAAGTGGCCGCGTTTGGCGGCTTCCCTGTGCGTTACCCGCACTGGCGGTTTGGCATGGATTTCGAGCAGCTCGACAAAAGCCACACTTATGGGTTGTCACACATCTACGAGATGGTGATCAACAACAACCCCTCTTATGCCTATTTGCTTGAGGGCAACTCGCTCGTTGATCAGAAGATGGTGGTGGCTCACGTTTTGGGCCACGTCGACTTCTTCAAGAACAACTACTATTTTTCCAAAACCAACCGCCGCATGATCGATGGCATGGCCAATCACGCCACGCGTGTGCGCCGCCACATCGAGCGCATCGGTCTCGATAAGGTCGAATCGTTCATCGATACGTGCTTGTGCCTTGAGAACCTCATCGATCCGATGTCGCCGTTTATCACGCGCACATCGCCAAAGAAGGATGAGGCCAAGAAGGCCGACGAGCCGCAAGAGACGCCGAAGTTACGTGCCAAATCCTATATGGACGGCTTCATCAACCCGCCGGAATTCATGGAAGCGCAAAAGCGTAAGATGGAAGCCGAGAAGGAAAAGCCCAAGAAGTTCCCGCCTGAACCACAGCGAGACGTGCTCGCATTCCTATTGGAGCACGCACCGCTGGAGGTTTGGGAGCGCGACATTTTGGAGATCGTGCGCGACGAAGCTTATTACTTCGCTCCGCAGCGACAAACCAAAATCATGAACGAAGGCTGGGCCTCCTACTGGCACACCAAGATCATGACCCAGAAGGCTCTCAAACCATCGGAGATCATCGACTACGCCGACCACAACTCTGCTGTGTTATCGGCGGCCCCGGGTCAGTTCAACCCTTACAAAGTTGGCATCGAGTTGTACCGGCACATTGAAGAGCGCTGGGATAAAGGGCGTTTCGGCTCTGAGTGGAACGACTGCCAGGACATGGCCGAGCGCAAGAACTGGGACAAGCGGCTTGGGTTGGGCCGCCAGAAGATCTTCGAGGTCCGCAAGATCTACAACGACGTCACCTTCCTGGACGAGTTCTTCACTGAAGAGTTCTGCAACGACAGCAAGTTCTTCTCGTTTTCGTTCAACGAACGCACCGAGCGCAACGAGATCGATTCGCGCGAATTTAAGAAGATCAAAAACAAGATCTTGTCCCAGCTGACGAACTTCGGCGAACCATTCATTGCTGTGGAAGACGCCAACCACGAAAACCGCGGCGATCTATTGTTGCGCCACAAACACGAAGGCACTGACCTGCACATCGACAACGCGCACGCGTCGATGGAGGCGTTGCAGCGCATTTGGCGGCGCCCCGTGCACCTGGTCACCGTCGTTGAAGAGAAGAAACGGATGCTGAGCTACGACGGCAAAGAGCACACCAGCCGCACCGTTTAGCCCGGCTGGTGTCTTGGCTTCTTAACCTTTGGTGGGGCCGTCGTCGGAAGCGCCAGCCTGCGGCGAGACTTCGTTCGCGGGAACGGCCGTGGTCTCCTCAGCTGGTCGTGGCGCGGCCTCAACCGTCCGCTCCGTGTGAACCGAGGCGTCTGGTTCGTGCTTTGCCACCAATTCCCCCAACGCCTCCGTTTTGCTTGGCGGCACTTCCACAGTGCGTTCGCTGTGCACCGTGGCGGCGTCAGCAATCGTGGCTGCCGCGCTTGTTGCTTGGGCAGCGTTGCCGTTGTCAGTGCTTGCGACTGCGGACGCGTCTTCCGTTGCCGCAGGTTCGGCTTCCGCGGCCCCCGGGCGGCTCTTAACCACGATTGTCATCACAGCGTCGCACGCGGTCTTAAAGCGCGTCCACAGTTCGTCTCGCTTGGCCGGCGGAACGGGGCCCGTGCTCGCTCGCCACGCGGCTTTGAGGGTCGCCAACTCCGCGGGCGCTTGTTCTTTGTCTGGGAATTCCGGCAACACATCGCGAAGCACTTCCACTTGAACGCACAGCTTTTCCAGACGCTGCACATTCACCCAACGCTTCCACTCTTCACCCTGCTTCACTTCCGCGATGCGCTTGGTGAGGTCGCTCTTCAGCCCAGCAAACTCCGCCGCCAAGGCGTCTCGTGTTTGCGGCGGCAACCGCGAGAGCCGTCGGTCAGCGTTACGCAGCTCCTTCAAGCCCGCGTCCAGCAGGCGGAGGCGATCGCTTTGAACCGCCACCTGCAACTGCGTCTTCAGGGTCGTCAGCGCAGCCACCTCAGCCTCCACCATCTCGGGTGAGAGTGCCGGTCGCTCTGGTTTGGGCGCAGTCGCGTCTTTGGGTGCAGCCTCTGCCGCGGGTGGCGTGGCGCTGTCCTCGGCGCTCTGGGGCTCGGCGGCTGCCGGTGCGGGGGCGGCCTGCTCTGGTTCGCTCATGCGATCGGCCAGCGCTTTGGCCTTCGCAGAGGCGCGCGAGGCCGCCTGCTTCTGATCAGCGATGCGCTTGGCCTCAGCGGCCGTCTCATACACGCGGTTCCAGCGCTCGAACGCCTTTTCGATACGCACCCGCACGCCGATCTCAGCGTCGGCGCCAACGGCCGCCCACTCGGCTTGCATGTCTTGCGCGCGGCGGGCGTCGTCCTCTTCGGCGCGGTTGGCTCGCTCGGCCAGTGCTTCAAATTCACGCGCCAGCTGAAACTGCCGCGCGTGCCGCTTGAGTGCCTCAAGGTCCACCGCCTTACCACCAACGGCGGTTTTGGCAGCGGGCTTCTCGTCGTCCAGGTGCGCGCGCTGGCGCGCCATCTTGGCCACCGGCTTGTGTCGGGCTTTGTGGGCCACTTCCACGAGCTCGGCTTGGCTTAGTCTATCGAGGAGCAAAGGCGCAAACTGCGTGTCCTTCTCCTGGCAGGCCAGCAGTTTCAGCGTGTCGGTGTCTTTGATCCGCGCCACGGCGGAACGCCGAAGTTCTGGATCCGTGGATTTGCGAACGATGTTTACCAAGGCGCCCTTGGCGACCACCAGATCGAGCGCCTGGGTGCGCACCGCAGCCCGTGTGGCCTTTAAGGCAATGTCTGCCAGGTGCTCTTGGCTGTCGAGATCGCGCACGGCTGCCAGGGCGCTGCCTTCGGTCTCACGGCCGGAAAGTGCGATCTCAACGAAGAGCTCGCGGGCGCGGCCCAACGCCATCGCTCGCAGCTTCTCGTCCGACTGCACACTGGCCACGTTTTTCAGCCGCCACGGATCGATGAGCTGCTTGATGGCCAAGCGGCGAATGCGATCGTCTTCGTCGCGCGAGGCGGCTTGCGCCAGGACCTCATCGTCATCTAGCGTTTTGACCGCTTCTAAACGGACTTCAGGATTGCTGTGCTTCCAGCGGGGGCGAAAAACGTCGAGCAGACCCATGGTGTGACACTCTCGTTAGCATCGTCTGGCTCCGCGCGCCATCCTGCGACGCGGTGGCTGTGGTTAGGCGGGCGTTTCGTCGTCGTTCGACAGGTAAACGGCCACGACGGTGATGTTGTCGTCGCCGCCGCGTTCGTTCGCGGTGTCCACCAGGGTTTTGCAGGCTTCGGCGTAAAAGCGGGTCGACAAGATGTTGCCGATTTCTTCCACACTGAAGTAATTCGACATGCCATCGGAGCACATCAAGAAACAATCGCCCACTTCTATGGGCATCGTGAGAAGGTCGGGGTCAACCGTGGGCTCGAAACCCACGGAGCGCGTGATGATGTTGCGAAAGCGCGTGGCGATGAGATCGTTTGGATCCACAAGACCCGCCCGGATCTGCTCCGCGATCCAAGAATGATCGTCTGTGAGCTGTCGCGTCTGCCCATTGCGGTGCAGGTACGCGCGCGAATCACCCACGTGGCAGATCGTGGCGCGATCCTTGTGCAGCAGCAAGCTTGTCAAAGTGGTGCCCATGCCCGCGTATTGCGGTTGCACCTGAGCGGTTTGCCAAATCACGCGCGTGGCTTCATTGACGGCGTTACGCATGGCCTTGGCGATCGGATGCACGCCTGTGATGGCTGGGACCGCTTCGCCCGTCTTGGTGACACCCAGCGAGATACCGCGGGCGATCTCCTGTTCCATCACATCCACGGCCATGCGGCTTGCGCGTTCGCCGCCCAGGTGCCCCCCCATGCCATCGGCCACCGCGAACAACCCGATATCGTTGTTACACAGATAGCTGTCCTCGTTGTGCTCCCGCTTGAGGCCCACGTCCGATAGTGCCCATCCGCGCGCCTTCATAATTCTTGCCGAACCGGTGTCTGGGGCAGAGGACCCGCCCTCTTGACCTGCCGGTTACTGGCCCCCCGTGGGCGCGCCTGGAGGAGCGGCCTTGGTTTCAATGATGAACTGCACCGCCGCTTTGCCGGTCTTGGCCGCCACTTTCAAGCGTGCATCGGCAACGCCTTTGGCCACCAGGGCTTTCTTCACAGCTTCGGCCCGTGCCTTCGCTTCGGCATCTGTTGCGCCTGTCACTTCAAGTCTCACCAGAGTGAGCTCTTGGTGACCGTTAAGCACCAAAGCCACCAAGTTGACGATCAGCTGGCCTGGCGCCGCCAATGCGTTGCCTTTGAAAGCGATGCGCTCTTTGAGTTCGATTTCTGAGTCGGCCAGATGCACGACCTCGGCACCAGCGTCGGGGCAACCGTCCTCATCTTTGTTGCCGTTGAGCGTTTCAGGTTCGGTCGGGCACTGATCCTTGGCGTCCAAGAATCCGTCTTTGTCGTTGTCGGGATCAGGGCAGCCGTCTTCGTCGGAGAAACCATCCGCGTCTTCAGCGGCGATCGGGCAGCTGTCGAACTGATCCGGGATGCCATCGTCGTCGTTGTCCACGTCGGGGCAGCCGTCGTAATCTTGAAAGCCATCTCGATCTTCTGGCTCTTCGCCGCATTGATCTTTGGCATCCACAACACCGTCGCCGTCAGAATCTTCCGTCGTTGAAGGGCATCCATCCGTGGGACGTTTGCCTTGGCCGTCTTCCGCTGCGTTCGGGCATGGATCTTTGATGTCGGGCAGGCCGTCTTTGTCGTTGTCGGCCTCGGGGCAGCCATCTTCGTCTTCGAATTGATCCAGATCTTCTGCTTCGGTCGGGCACTTGTCGGCGCCATCTTCAATCCCGTCACCGTCGTTGTCTGGATCAGGGCAACCGTCGCGGTCCTTGAACCCGTCCATGTCTTCTTTGCCGTCAGGGCAGCGATCGTCGAGGTCATAGACACCGTCGGCGTCGGCGTCACGAAAGTCGGGGTAGTAGGCCAGGCCGAAGAAGCCGCGCGCTTTCGGAGAGCCGATGCCCTTGATGAGGCCCGCGCCGCCACCCAGCGTGATTGCGAACATGCTCGTGACCTTCACGCGCATGCCCACATCCAATTCCATGGGGTTGGAGTCAACGTATCGGTTGAAGCCGTTGCGGCCGAAAAGCTCCGCGATCAGCGACACCTGACGGTGAAGGCTGTATTCCGTGGCCACACCGTAAAGGAACTGGTGGCTAACATCGGCCTTGAACACCTGCGATTGGCTACGAAACAGGGCGCCAACATAACCGCCGGCGCGAATGTCGCCGTCCCGGAACTCAGCGATGATCCGCGGGCGAACGGTCACACTCTTATCGCCCAAGAATTTGCTGTCGTCGCCGGTGGGCAGTGTTAACCCAAGCGCACCGCTGACGAAAAAATCTTTGTTGCCTTGCCCCTCTTCATCGCCGCCAAACGTGGTGTGCGAAAGCAGGCCTTTGGCTTCAACCCGCAGGTCGCCCAAGCCCGCGCCCGTGAGCTTCTGCTCGGCAGGCTGGCCCAACGCTGTAAAGTCGCGCCCGTCCAGCTTGAGCGTCATTGGGAGGGCAAAGCCCACTTGCATCTTATCGAACAGGCCCACGGCACCGGTAAGCTCCGCAGAGATCTGTTGCTTAATGACGTCAACAGACTGCTTGAGTTCGCTGCCCGCCGTGCTTGTGAACAATGAGAAGGGCGTGCGTTGGTAGTTAAAAAACAACCCCAACCCGAACGTCTTATGCGCAGGCACCGAGGCACTGTCGACGGTCAAGAAGCCCTTTGGCCCAATTGCCGTTTGGAACAACTGCACTTCAACGGACTTGTCGGTTGGTGCTTGCGCCCACGCAGGTGCAGCCGTGGCTAACACAACGCCCAAGCCCGACAAAACCGATAGATACCTCAACGGACCACCTTGTGCGTTCGCCATGTTCGATTCTCGCGGCAGGATATCCCTCGTTGAGGTCCGATGTCCAGGTTCGCTTCCCATGATTTTCTTCAAGTTCATGCGCCGGGTGCGAAGATGTAGTCGTAATTGATTCGAAAGGGCACAGGCTTTCCGTCTTGTCCCAACGCTGGGGAAAACCGAAATCGCCACATCGCTTTCACGGCGGCCTCATCAAGGCCATAGCCAGCTCGTTTAATCACTTTCACCTCTTTGACCCGCCCGGTTTCGTCGATGCCCACCCGCAAACGCACGGTGCCGCTGCCATCCATCCGGCGGGCCTCGTCAGGTAAAGGCGCTTTTACTTCCTCCAAGGTTTTCGGCCACTGACGCACAAAACTTTCGGGAACGGGCGCAAATGCTGCCGTCCCGGCTCCCCCAAGCGCACCACCCGCATACCCTGGCGATGGCTTGGCGCTGGCCGCGGTCGATCCCGTGGGTGCCATGGCCACGCTGTTGCCAACGGGCACGGCCACTGGCGAAGGTCCTTCGACCACGCTTTCGGGCGTCACACCAAAGACGGGTTTCACTGGTTCAGGCGTGGGGGCCGGGGGCTGGTTCGATGGGGGCGGCGGCGCCTCTTTGGGCGGCGGCTTGCGGGGTGTGGGCTTCGGCGTAACCACCACTTTGGGGGCTGGCGCAGGCGGTTCCATGACGGGATCAACTGGCAGCGCTGGACGCGGCTCCACCACAGTCAATTCCACAACCTCGGGGGACGCCGGCTTTACAACCGCGGTTGGCAGGATGAATAAAATTGCGGCCACCCCCGCGTGCACCGCCAACGAGACCGTCAACGCCAGCCCACCTCCTTGGCGTCGAGTGACACGCGCTGGTGCAGCGCTGGTTCCTGTCACGGGGCGAGACCGGAGTTTCCTGCCGCTTCTACATTGATGGCGAACTTCTTGACGCCCGCCCGTTTCACCACGTCGATGACGTGCACCACGTCGCCATGAGGCACTGATTTGTCCGCCGCAATCACCGCCTGTAAGTCGGCATTTTTGGGCAATTCTGCAGCGATGAATGCTTTGACCTTCGTCTCATCCGCGGATTCGCCGTTCAAAAACAATTTGCCGTCTTTGTCCAAACTCAACGCCAACGAACTCTTTTGCGTTTCGCTGCCGGAAGCCGCCTTCGGCAAATCCACCTTCAGCGACGGGTTCACCATGTAAGTCGTCGTGACCATAAACACGATCAGCAACACCAACACGATGTCGACCAACGGGGTGACATTGATCTCCGTGATCATCCGCCCCCCCTCGTCCTCGTTCGGATATGCGTCGGTTCCGCCGGCCATGTTTGATCCTTATTTGGCTGCGCTCGCCTCGGCGCCTTCGTCACCGCGCGCAGAGAGGATCAAGTGTGCCACGGCATCGATGCGCGCCAAGCGTCGCCGCACTTTGCCTTGAAAAACGTTGAAGGCGACCACGGCCGGGATGGCGACCAGCAAGCCAACGGCCGTTGCCACCAAGGATTCAGAGATGCCCGCCATCACCACGCCCGCGCCACCTGTGCTGTTTTTCGCGAGATCGGCGAAGGCCTTGATGATGCCCAATACGGTTCCGAACAAGCCGACAAAGGGGGCGTTGTTGCCCAACGTTCCGAGCACGCCCAGGTTGCGCTCAAGGTCCAGTCGCTCGCGCGATTTGGCGCTGGCCATCGCTTCGGCCACCGCAATGCGCCCGCGCTCGTAAGAAGCCAATCCCGCCATGGCCACACGCACTTCTGGCGCTCTGGGAGTGCCTAACAGCGCCTTGGCCTCAGCCACTTTACCGGCCGCCAAATTGTCAGCGAAGGCGCCCGTCAACACAGCCATGTCTGGGCCACGGTTCGCCAGCGCAAACGCGCGTTCCACCATAACGGCCACCGAAGCCACGGAAAGGATGATGAGCAACCAAAGCACCCATTCGGCACCCACCAAGGTGAAGGAAAGCAATCTTTCTGTAAGGTTCATTCGCGTCGCTGGGCAAAAAGGGCAGGGAAAGCGGAAGGGCCGTCTTTATCAACGGCGACAGCCACACGAGGGCGCGGCCACGCCCCGAACGTTAGCACAGGATATGCGGCCTCTGCCTTGCCGCCCATGCCACTAATTACGTGGGTGCCGCAGGGCTTGTCCCAAGCAAGGAATCGATCACCACCGTGGCGTAGGCGCCCGATGGCAAAGCGAACGCGAGGTGAAGCTCACTGCCGCGCGCCACCGGTGGCGCCGAAGCTTGCACCGCCATCAACAAAGGCCGCCGCGCGCCCGGCAGATCGCGTGCGTTCGCGGCCATCAGCTCTGGTGTGAGCCCCACCGCCGCCATAGCCGCTTGCTCAAGCAGATCGGCGGCGCTGCCTTCGGACGGCCGTGGCGCCTTCGCGCCGGGCAGCGGCCCCGTGGTCACGAGTTCGCCAGCCAGCAGCCGGCCTTGATCCGTCACTTCGTCACTGGAAGTGAACAAACCCCCGGTCTCGCGCTTTTGCAACACGTCGCCCCCCAGCACTCGTCGCAACGAGCCTTGCTCTTGTCGCCACGCTAGCACCTGATTGAAGACCGCTGATTGCACCGCGGAGATCAGCAGGGTGCGTTTGCGCCGGTCTTTTTCTCGCCGTGTTCCTTGCAGGATCGCGAGGCCCGTGGCCACGTTGTCGCCGCGCCCAAAGCGTTGTTGGCCGTACCGGTTGGCCACGCCCTGCTCTGTGAGTGCGGCAAAGCGGTCGCATAGCGTTGCTTGTTCTTCAAGTGACACGTCCGTCAAAGTCACCTCAAACAAATTCTTGCGCACGTGGCCCACGCGCAATTTGTTGCCATGCCGGCTTCGTGAAATGACGCGCAGCTTGTCGATGTTCACGTCGGCAAGCTTGGCCTCCGCGGCCTCGGGGAAGCTCAGCCACTGCGTCGTGGTGGCGTGTTTGTCCTTCATGCCTGCGTAACCCACGTCTTTGGGATCCACGCCCACGGCCGTACACAAGGCGCGAATCGCTTCGGGTGTCGTGAGCCCCCGCTTTTCGATGAGCACATAAACGTGCGTTCCCGTGCCCGAGGGCTCATAGGAAGGCACTTCTTGCACACGGAAGGTCTCCGGGCTGCTGTCAAAACGAGCCATAAAGAGGCGCGCTTAGCGTTTGGTGGGGATCAGCCCCAAATACATCTTCGCCATCCGGTTGCCTGGCTCGATCGCCATCACTTCACGCCACTCGCGCTCGGCCTCGGGCAACCGCTTTTCTGCAAAGTACGCCAAACCCAAGTTCAATCGTACCGCCAAGAACTTGGGGTTCTCCTTCTTGATCGCTTCAAGCTCCACGATGGCTTCGGCGTTGTGGCCGCATGAACGCAGCGCCATGGCCAATTTCGCGCGAATGTCTAAGAAACCGGGCGCCAGCCGCAGAGCTTTGCGGTATTCCTCGGCGGCCTCAACGAATTCTCCCGCTTCTTGGTAAGCCTGCCCCACGTCGGCGTGCATGTTGGCAATCTTTCCCTTCACCAACTTGTCCACTTGTTTCGTGGATGCTCCTTTGCCCGAAAGCACGCGCTCATAAACTTCGCGGGCCTCTTCGTATTTACCCTGATCGTTGTAAGTCACCGCCAGGTGCAGGGCGGCCTCGGTGTACGTCGGGTTGAGCCGCAAAGCCTCCTCGAACATCATCTCCGCCTGCTCCATCTCCCCTCGCTGGTGGTGGATCACTCCCAGCATCTCGTAGACGTCAGCGAACGGCTGTCGCGTCTTCGCCAGTTCGGCGAGAAGACGCTCCGCCGGATCATATTCCCCCGCGCGGTAATGGTCGCGGCCTCGGGTCAGCATCGAGCGAACGTGTTCATCCATGGCTGGCTGCCTTGGCAGAGGGATTGGTGTCAGTTTTGTCAGTGGGTGCGTCGCCGAAGCGGCCGCGGATGTACTCTAAGTAAACTTGGGCGCGGCGCGCTTGAGGCTCGCCTTTGTAAGCGGTCCGAACCTTCTCGAACGTCGCTTTGGCGCTTTGGGCGTTGCCCATTTCTAGGTGCGTTTCCCCCAGCGTCAGCAACAGTTCCGCTTCACGCTCCGAATCGGGAAAGCGTTCGATGGCCCCTTGAAGCCGCAAAATCGCCGCGCGTGGATGCCCCTGGTCAAGATAAAAACGCGCCACATACACCTCATGCTCAACCAAACGCCGCACAACCTCGCGGCGCTGTTTCTCAGCCGGTTTGACGTATTGGGATTCGGGATATTTATCCAAGAAGTCAGAAAGCTCTCGCAGCGCGTCCTTAACGGCCGATTGATCCTTTTCGGAAGCCGGAGGCAAAATCAACCAATCCTCCGGCATATCCTTCACATAACACTCAGCGATCCGGTAAGCCGCGTACCCATCTTCCACCTTGTCGTGCGTCGGGTGCAGCCGAATGAATGCCTTGTAGCTATCAATCGCGGCTTGGTATTCACCGCGCTGGAATTTTGCATCGCTCATGCCGAGCTCTGCGAGCACCGCGTATTTTGAGAACGGAAACTTCGACTTAACGAAGCGAAAGTATTTATCCGCTTCCAAGTAATTCTCGTCCGCGAGCTCTGCCAGGCCTTTGTCGTAGTTCTGCCGTGCCGTCGCTGAATACGTGACGTTCGCGCCCGCGCCGTCATCAGTGGCGCATGCGGAGCCAAACGCGATCCAGGCGCCGAAGACGGTAACGACCGCGAGCGTCCGCCACGCGCGGTTTGGTCGACGTAACTTTGTAAACAGGGAAGCAACGGGCCTAGACACAGTTGCGGTATCCTACGGTGACCAATGGCCCCCCGTCCACGTATCCGAAGCCCTTTGTCGCCACGCGCGTACGTGTACGCTGGGATGGCATTGGCGGTCGCGTTAGCGGCGTGTGGCGCCTCACAGGCACCCCAAGCCGCTTCGGCGGTCCACGCCCCCGCCAAAGCGTCAGCCGCCGTGGTGGCCGCGCCAACCAACGCCGAGTTAGCGGGTGCGCGTTGCGAAGGCGCAAAACCTAGCGCTTTTTGCCGTTGCCGCGCGGGTGACGACGCGGAGACTTTGGCGCCAGCGCCAGGTACCAAGCGCTTCGAGATGCGCCTATCCGCCTCGGGAGGGAGCATCAGTTTAGATTCAGAGGCCTTAGGGCACTTCGTTGTCGAAGGGCCGCAAACGCGGTGTCTTTATTTCGACCTGGTGGCGGGCTCAAAATCCAAGTTTGCCGTGACGGCCACTGCAGATGACAAAACGAAGGGCGTTTTGCCACAATTCGCCATGGCCGAGTATGGACCGGCGGGTCCTTTCTGGTACGAAACGCTGGCTGTTGAATGCCAGGGCAAATATGGCCAGTGTGACCAAGATGGTGCGAACGCATGGCAGGAATCGCTGTCGACCCGCAAGCGTGGGCGTTTGGATCCGTGCGGGTCGGCCGTCGTGAAGTCACTGCACTGGGACACTTCAGGCAGCGAGTCCACGCGCGACGGCGAGTTCTTTCACGATTTCACCGTCACCTTTGAACTTGAGGTTAAAAAGTTCGCCACGCAGTTTGCGCCCGGCTCAACGGAATGTGTGCCTAAATGAAGATTCACCTCATCGGTATTGCGGGTACGGGCATGGGCTCGTTGGCGGGGCTTTTGCGGGCCGCAGGTCACGAAGTGCGCGGTTCCGACGAACACGTGTATCCGCCCATGTCCACCCAGCTGTCGGAACAGGGCATCGCCTACGCCGAAGGGTTCGGTCCACAGAACCTCGATTGGGGGCCTGACGTGGTTGTGGTTGGCAACGTCTGCCGCCGCGATCACGTTGAGGTTGTGGCTGCCAAAGACCGGCGGATTCCACTTACGTCGTTCCCTGCGTTGCTGTCAGAACTTTTCCTTTCCGATCATCAGTCGGTCGTCATCGCCGGCACGCACGGCAAAACCACCACATCAACTTTGATGGCGCACGTTTTGACACAGGCCGGGCGCGATCCGTCGTTCTTGATCGGTGGCGTGCCCAACAATTTTGAGCGTTCGTGGCGATTGGGGCGGGGCGAAGAGTTTGTGGTTGAAGGCGATGAATACGACACGGCCTTCTTCGATAAGAAATCGAAGTTCCTGCATTACAAGCCGAAGATCGTCATCCTCACCTCGGTGGAATTCGATCATGCCGATATTTTTCGTGATGAAGACGTCGTGGTTGAAGCGTTTCGTGAGTTCGTTGAACGCATTCCTCCCGCGGGCGATCTGATCGTCTGTGCGGCTTCGCCCAAAGCGATGGAGGTGGCGCGGTCTGCGCGTTGCCAAGTCACAACCTATGGCCGCCCCGGCTTCGGCGCTGACTGGACGTTCGAGATTTCCAGCTACACCCGTGGTGGTCGTGCTGTAATGCGCGTCGCCTACAAGGGCCACGTGGTCGGCAACATCGAAAGCGGTTTGCCCGGCGTCTACAACCTAGAAAATTTGATGGGCGTCATTGCTGCTGCGAGCCGCATTGGCGTGTCACTGCCCCAAATCGCGCGGGCATCGCAACGCTTTTTGGGTGTGCGCCGTCGCCAAGAATGGCGAGGCATCGCCGCTGGCGTCACGGTGCTAGATGATTTTGCTCACCACCCCACAGCCGTGCGCGAGACGCTCACGGCACTCAAGGGACGCTTCGGGCCTGGCAAGATGATCACAGCGTTTGAGCCGCGTTCGGCCACGAGCCGCCGCAAAGTGTTTCAGAACGATTTTGCTTCCGCGCTGTCGGTGTCAGACGAAGTGCTGCTGGCACCGCTTTACCAACCAGAGAAGCTACCCGAAGACGATCGCCTCGACGTGGAGCTGTTGGCAAAGGATCTTCGCAACGGTGGCGTGCCTGCCCGTGTCATCGATTCCGTTGACGCCACTGTGGATCGCCTCGTCGAACGCGCCGCCCCGGGCGATACGGTCGTTGTTATGTCGTCGGGCAGCTACGGTGGCCTGCACGACAAACTGCTCGAAAAGCTGGGCGATCCCGTTCGCCCCGCAAAGCTGGCCGATAAGCCCCACATCAGCAATTTGCTCAACCGGGTAGGCATCGCTCACCCGCAACTCGACGAGTTTTGGTCGCACTACCTCGTGATCCCAGGTGACGGCGATGTGCCTCTGGTGGGCTGCGTGGCGATCGAACGCGTGGAAGACGTTGGCTTGCTGCGGATGTTGGCGGTGGCGCCTGAACGTCGTGGTGAAGGCCTCGGCTATTTGTTGGTGGATACGGCCACTGAAAAGTCACGCCGCGAAGGCATGAAGGATCTTTACCTCGTCACCGACGGCGCTTCATCCTTCTTCGCCGAGAAGCTGGGCTGGCAGCCGATTGATCGCAAAGAATGTGACTACGCGATCACCACCACGCGTGAATACCGCATGGCGCGCGCTGAAGGAGCGACGTGGATGCGCAAGGTCCTGTAGGCCGCAAAGTGGCCGCCGCGATCATCGCCGGCGGACAAGGCACACGTTTGGGAGGCGTTGCCAAAGGCCTGTTGCGCGTGGCCGGCCGCCCCATCATCGACACGCAGGTGGCGCTGCTGTCGCCCCTGTTTTCACGCGTGTTCATTGTCACGAACGACCCCTCGCCTTATGCCTACCTTAAGGTTCCTTGTTTCCCCGATCACTCAGGTCAGGGGTTGGGGCCGTTGGCAGGCATCGAAACCGCACTCCGAACGTTGATTGACGAGACGTCCGTGGTCTGCGTGGGGGCCGACATGCCGTTTCTACACGCCGACGTTCTGTGTGCGCTTCGCGACCTACATCCCGAGGCGTCGGCTTTGGCCCCGTTCGTGCGCGGCCTGCCCGAGCCGCTGTGCGCGCGCTACGGTGGTGGCGCCTTGCCCACCATCACGGCGTTGCTCGCGGCCCGCAAACTCAAGCTGATGGACGCGCTCGCGACGATCGGCGTGGTGCCATTGCCAGAGCAGGCTTGGCGATGCGCTGACCCTGACGCGCGCTTCGCCATCAACATCAACACGCCCGAGGCGTTGGCTGACGCACAGTCCGAGGCACGCTAACAACTACGTAGGCTTGTAAGGCCCATACCTGCCGGTCTGTCCCGTGGGGCCTGGTATCTCCAGGCTGGGCATCGACAACGGCGTGCGCCGCTCGGGCATCGGCGGGGGCCCCTTGTGGCTTTCCATGAAGCCAGCATAAGAATCGGCCTCCACCGGCAGCAACACGGTAAACGTGGATCCCGCACCCACGCGTGATCTCACTTCAATGGTGCCGCCGTGGTTCTCGATGATGCGCTGGCTAATCGGCAAGCCCAAACCAGTCCCGTGATCTTTGGTGGTGAAGAAGGGCACGAACAAATCCTTGAGGTTCTCAGGCGGAATGCCCATGCCCGTGTCTTTTAGGCGCACCTCAAAGAACGCCGCCGCAGCCCCCCGGCGCGTCGCGCGTCGCAAGGTGGTGGACACATGCAGCTTGCCCCCTTGAGGCATGGATTGAAGCGCGTTGATCAGCAGGTTCAAGAACACCTGTCGCAGCTGTTCGGCGTCCGCACGCACGGGCGGCAAATCAGCCAGATTCGATGTGATCTCAACCCGCGATGCGCCTTCTTCCTTTTCAAGCAAGGTCAGCGTTTTGCGCAGCACTTGGTTTACGTCCAGGGGCTTTTGTTCGCCGCGGTAGGGTCGCGCGTAATCTAAGAACTGCGACACAGTTTTGTTCAACCGGTCCACTTCCTCCACAATGATGTTCAAGAATTCGCGGCTCGATGGATCGATGCTTTGGTCCGCGCTTGGCAGCAGATACTGCGCTGCACCCTTGATTGAACCGAGCGGGTTGCGGATCTCATGCGCCAAGCCAGCCGCCATTTGACCGAGCGCTGCCAAACGCTCGCGCTCTTTCATGCGCTCGTAAACCTGTGAGTTCTGCAGCGTTACGCCGATGGAGGCGGCGACGCCGCGAAAAAGTTCAATCTCGTCTGATGAAAACGCTTCGCGTAGGCGCTCGTCACGCAACACCAGGATGCCCAGCAATTGATCTTCGCCCGACACGGCAAGCGCCACGGACGCGTTCATCATGTCCATCGCGCGGAGGATCAAACCCAACGCCGCCTTCTCCTCGCCGCGTGAGGGGCGCAAAGCGGCCATTTCCTGCTCGATGCCCTCAACCGTCAGCACCGTATAGCGCCGCAGCCGTTCTAAAAAACCGCGGTGGCCGACGGCGTCCAACCGGTTCTCCGGCTTGGGCCCAATGTGCACCGCCAGCTCGTAACCCGAACCATCTGGATCCACGAAGTAAAGCGCCGCGTGTGTCACGCGCCGCGAATCTTCAAGCGCCGAGAGCACCTTGGGGCCGATGCCGCGTGCATCGATGACGTTCATAAGATCCGCGCGCAGGTTGTGCACGCGCCGTGAAAGTTCGTACTTCTCTTGAAACATCCAGCGATTGACCGCCGCTTCCACGCGGGATCTCAACGGATCAAACAAGATCAAGATGGCCGCCGATGCCACCAGCGTGTTGAAGAAAAACAACCCGTGCTGCTCCGGCGACACCCAGATTAGCAGCACCACATAGATCAAGGTCACGATCACCACCAAGGCGCCCAAAACCACCATGCGCCCCAGCAACTCGTTGAGATCCAGCAGCCGGTAACGCACCAGCGTTTGCGACAAGAAGTACAGGTAAACGATCACGAAGATCGTTCCCAACGTCACGTTGTCGATAAACGATTCGAGCAGCGCCGCCGAAACGGTGGCGACGCCACCCACAAGCAAATACCGCAGCCGGATCTTCTCTACCCGCGAAGGCGTCGCCCGGTACCGTCGGTAAAGGTAGTAGATCGACAAGTACAGCCCCGTAAACACGTAGGCGCCGAATGTCAGACGAAACCACGTGCTCTGGTGTATGGGGTCAAAGAAGCGCGAAAAGCAAAACGCCAGGTAGAACGCCACAGCGCCCACAACGGTGGATTTCGAAAGTGGCGGCGGGCCGGCATCATCGCCGAGGAACGCTTGAAAGAACCGTTGCGCCGTGGCGGGCAGTGAGACGGCGACCAGCATGGCGGCCCAATCGAAGAATTCGATCTCCAGCCCAAGCCACAAAAACACAAAGAGGTAATGCAGCGCGATGTTGAAGGCAAAAGTGGCGAACACCGCGTGAGCGCCCCGGCGCGTTTCGCGCAAGAAGACCGATCCACCGATGGCGCATCCAACGATGGTGGCAACAAGAGCGGAAAGGGCTTGGATGTTCACTGGCGGTTTCGTGTCAGTCTAACGCGGTTGCCGCAAGAGCCTCTGCACCAACCGCTGTGGCAACCATGGGCGTGATGGTGTTTGCCAAGTTGTGTCACGCCGCGTGCGGCGATGCCCAAAAACCTGCTACAATTTCAATAGGTATGGGGACACAGGTTACGGCCGGGGGGGCGCACAGCTGCGTCGCACCTTCGCCCGCTGACGGTGCGGGAAAGGTCGAGGGCCCTTCGGGAACTCGCCGGAGCCTCGGTGTCTCCACAAGCGGGCCAGGGCCAGGCCACCGCCTTTTCTCCCGTGGCCTTTGCGGAGGACTCTCGTGACCAATGCGTCCGTGCTGGTTCTGAACAGGAACTTTCAACCCATTCACATAACGTCCGCTAAGCGTGCGTTTTCTTTGCTTTACCTCGGCGTGGCGCGCGCCATCGACGAGCAGTTTCGCGTCTTTGACTTTCAAAGCTGGGCGCAGCTGTCCACCGAAATGGAGGGCGAATCGTGGCGCACCGTTACGGGTGCCATTCGGATCCCGCGCGTCATCATCTTGCAGATCTACGACCGACTGCCCCGCACCAAGGTTCGGTTTTCGCGTCACAACATCTACATGCGCGACGGCAACCGCTGCCAGTACTGCGGGTGGTCGGGGCCGCGTTCCGAGTTGAATTTGGACCACGTGGTGCCGCGGGCCCAAGGCGGGCGCACAAGCTGGGAAAACGTGGTGTGCTGCTGCATCAAGTGTAACTTGAAGAAGGGTGCACGGACGCCAGAGCAAGCCAACATGCGGCTCGCCAAGCTGCCCGAGCGCCCGCGGTGGACACCCACATTCCGCGCCCAAGGCGATGCCGTACGCTACCGCGAATGGCTGCCTTTCCTCGATCTTCCGGCCGCTTCGTACTGGAACGTCGAACTGCACGACGAGTGAGCGACGCGAACGACAAAAGGGGGTGCCAAGCCCCCCATGTCGTCGCTTCGTGATGTTCTCGCTAGAGCACGTTGGAGGCCAGCTCCGCCAACTCGGAGCGCTCGCCCTTCGATAGCGTCACGTGACCCGCCAACTCTTGCCCCATGAACTTCTGAACGGCGGTGGTCAAGCCGTTGGACGTGGCGTCCACATAAGGATTGTCGATCTGGTAGGGGTCACCGGTTAAGACGATTTTCGTGTTCTCACCCACACGCGTAATGATGGTCTTCACTTCATGCGGCGTGAGGTTCTGTGCCTCGTCCACGATGATGAATTGCGTGGGAATGGAACGGCCGCGGATGTACGTGAGCGGCTCGATCTGGATGTAACCCATATCGATGAGCTCCTTGTAGCTGCGGCCGTTGTTGCGCCCGTCTGATTTGGAGAGGCCCATCAAAAACTCGACGTTGTCGAAGATGGGCTGCATCCACGGGTTCAGCTTCTCTTCGATGGTGCCAGGCAAATACCCCACATCTCGACCCAAGGGAAAAATCGGTCGCGACACCAAGAGCCGCGTGTAAGTGCGCTCTTCCACCGTCTGTTGCATGCCGGCAGCCAGCGCGAGCAGCGTTTTACCCGTGCCCGCTTTGCCCACCAGCGTGATGAGCTTCACTTCATCGGACAGCAGAAGATCCAAGGCACAGTGTTGTTCCTTGTTGCGCGGGCGAATGCCCCACACGCCATCGCGCATCTTTTTAAGCGGGATCAACTTGCGTGTTTTCGGATCCACTCGACCCAGCGCTGTATGCGAAGGGCTTTGCGGATCCTTGAGCAATACGTACTGATTCGGCAACACGCGGGCGTCACCCAGATCGATCGCACCGTCCGCGTAGAACTTGTCTATCTGTTCGCCGGGCACCTCAAGCTCGATCGAACCAGAATAAAGCTCGTCGATGTCGATGCGACCCGCCTCGAAGTCCATTGCCTTGAGGCCCAAGGCATCCGCGCGGATGCGCAGATTCACGTCCTTGGTGACGAAAATCGTGGCTTCTTTGGGGTTCGCGTCCCGCACTTCAAGCGCCACCCCCAGAATCAGGTGATCGGCGATCTGGTTCTCACGCAAACTTGTGGGCACCGCGCGCTGTCCGGACGCCACACGCAAGCGACCGCCACTTGGCAACGGCACGCCATCTGAAAGCTTGCCGCCGTTGGCGCGGAACCCATCTAAAAGACGCGCCACTTCGCGGGCGTTACGACCGCGTTCAGACGACTCCTTCTTGAATTGATCTATCTCTTCGAGGACGTAAATCGGTATGACGACTTCGTTCTCCTCGAAATGATAGATGGCACGTGGATCGTGGATCAGGATGTTTGTGTCGAAAACGAAGTGTTTAGGCATCGACGGGCGTACATTGGTTGTAACGTTTAGAAGGTTGTAAGCGCAACGTCTTACGACGCGATGTTCGCCTCACGAGCAAACTTTCGGGGATGTGAGCCTACATTGGTACCGGAATGTGACGAACTTTCACGTTCGGGCACGCTACTGGCACTGGCCCTGCACAACCACCGCTTTGAACTCGTCGACGTGAGCCAACCAAGCGGCGCGCACATCTTCAGGAACACCGTGTTTGATCATCGCTTCAAGCAAGATTTGGCGACGCCGCGCGAATTGGCCGTCATTGATCAAGTGCCGGCTGTGTGCGGCTTTGATCGGCTGGCCACCGTAGCTTACCGCTTGGGCGCCCAAGAAACGAGCCGTGAATTCGTACTCGCGTTCCACTAGGTGCGCTTCATCGATCCCGCGGAAGAAGAACCCGATCATAATGTCGCGGTACATCTGGGCCACGAAGTCGCGAATCACAGGGCGCACAACGGGCTCGCCGCCAGCTCGCTCGAAAAGCGATGGTGTTTGCGTCTGCATCAAGGGGCGCTTGGTGCTGTCGAAGCCGCACGCGGAACATCGATTTGAGGCGGTATGTGCACCAATGTGACTCCCAAAGTTTGTGCCACGGCAAAGATGCGCTCGTCGCGGTAAAATTCCCCGTACACGATGCGTTTGATGCCGGCGTTGGCGATTTGCTTGAAGCAATTCCAACATGGGCTGGCCGTTACATAGATATCCCCGCCTTCAATCGTCACGCCGTTCTTTGCGGCTTGAATGATGGCGTTCGCTTCAGCATGGATCGTCGCCACACAGTGCCCGTTGTCCATCATGTGCCCCACTTCTGAGCAATGAGGCATGCCACGAATGGATCCGTTGTAGCCGGTGGACAGGATCGTTTTGTCTCTCACGATGACGGCTCCCACGAATTTTCGCGGGCACGTGGATCGGCTGGCCGTCACGGCGGCAATGTTCATGAAGTACTGGTCCCAAGAAACGCGGCCTTCTGACATGCCTCATGCCTACCACTTTCTGGCGTGTTGAGGCTGTGAATCCAGCGTCTCGTGGATCCATTTGTGCATTGACCGTTTTGTGCGCGTGATTCTCTTAAACTTCACGTCGCTTCTGACGAATGATCTTCTGAAGGGGAAGGTCCAACTGAGCATGGCGAACGCACCCTCGAACGACAAGACATCGGCGAAGACCAGCCTGGGTGATCGTGTGCGGGAGTGGGTGGATGAACTGGTAGACGGCGTGGTGGAGCTTATGTCTCCCCCGCTGGTCCCCGTGCCCGTACGGCGGCGCCGTTAGGCATCCCGGAGAACGGACGTGTGACATCGCCCGTTACGAGATCCGCTGCTTGACGCGATCCTCAAGATCGCCTAGCAGGCCGTCCAACTTCGCCGGATCTATCGCCAGGATGCGGCACCCGTGCGCCACCGTTTCGTCGAAGCTTTCGCCGGTGCCACGGCCTGCATACAAGCCTGCCCGCTTGACCAACGTGTTGGCCAGCCGCACGAAATTGCGCATGCTGTGAGGTTCGGTCGCCTCATACTCGCCCAGGTCGGCCATTCCCCGTCGCACCAACGCGGGCATGTCCCATTTGGCTGCCACCAATAGCCCCACGGTTCGATGAGCGCCCTCGATGAGGTCCAGCCACGTGTCCATGGGCATAAAGGAGGCCGCACCGTGTGCCCCCGCAAGCTTCTTTTCGGTTTCAAGCATCACGGCCGCCAACACAGGCTTGCCAATGTCGTGCAACAACCCAGCGAGAAACGCCGCTTGCGCAAACTCTTGGCCGACGGGGCCAAACACCAGCAGCGCCAAATCCCGCGCCAACACCGCTGTGGCCAACGAATGTTCCCACAGGCGTCGGCAGGCGGCGTTGATGTCCTTGTTGCGAGAGGCAAACACCCCCGAGGCACTCACCTCCACCAGCACTGTCTCCAAGCTGGTGGCCCCCAACCGCGCCACCGCTTGCGCCACCGAAATGGCCGACTCCCGCGTGGCGTAAGCCGCGCTATTGGCTATCCGGAGGACGCGAGCGCTGACCAGGGGGTCGTTTTCCAGCACGGCGGCCGCGGCTTGTAGGCTGGCGCCTTTCGAGCGCAGCACTTGCAAAGCCTTGACCGCGACCATGGGCATGGCCGGCAGCGTCAGCTGATCGCTGGCGACGCGCTTGAGCACCAATGATTTCAACTCGTCGGCCGCTGTGGTCACGTCGTCATTTTCCCCTGGTTGTGGGGCGAAAGCCACAAAGCTGGCAATGTAGCGCTCGCGTTAACACACCTGTCCTCGCACTTGGGCAATTTGTAGTTTATCTTTCGCTCGTTATGTGTCGGCAAAAGTGGGTTTCGGCGAATTCGATCGGTTTGGTGGCTGCGTTGGTGGCGTCGTGGGGCGCGACCGCCTTTGCCCGTCCACCCAAGTTAACCTCCACAGAAACGAATGTGGCTCACTGTCCAGCGAAGGAGCCGGGGGCGCCGCGACATTGCCCCGCGCAGGCCGGCTTCAGCGTCATCGAAACAAAGACGGATATGTCTGATTTTCGTTTGGTGGTGCGCGAGGAGACGGGCTTTCAAATCTTCCTCGAACCAGCGAACTGTCCCGAGGCTCGGTTCGATGGGCCCTTGGTGTGGCGCCGCTTTGACGACGAACCGTTCGCGGTCATCCAGTCGGTTAAATGCAGCGATCCCGAAGCTGCCACCGTGAAGGGCAAGGCTGCCAAGGCCCGCAGCGTGGTGGTGGTGCGTGGCCTCGCGGGCTTTGAGGATCTCAAACAGGAACTCGACGCTGCCAAACACAAGAACGCCGTTAAAGAGGCCACCGAGGCCGCAGACCGTTATCTCAAAGGCAAATGGCCGAAGATAGAAGAGGCCCGCGTGGCCGCCGCCGAAGCCGCCACCAAGGACGAGAGCAAAGAGGACCACGCGGAACCGGCGCCGGAGCCAACCAAGGTGATTCCCGCGTCTGAATCCAGACGCAAGTGAATCCCCTGCTGCAACCGGCAGCCACCCTATTCGTCAGCGAGGCGAATTTCGACCATCAGATCTTGCGCCAGGCGTTCAAGCGCGCCGCGCAGCTCAGCCACTGAGACGGCATTCGGGACACGGACGTGGGCGGTGGCGCTAAACAGCAGTTCGCCAGACATCGGCGCGCTGAGGCGATCGGTTTGCAAGCTTTCGACGTTCACCCCTTTGCCCGCCAACAGTTGCGAGATCTCCTTAACGATGCCCGGTCGATCTTGGCCGACGAGCTCAAGTTCTAAGGAGCGGCTGTCTGCGTCTATGGATGGCGCCACCGCGGGCTGAACCACAAGCCGTAAGCCTCGATCTTCCAGCCGCCGAAGTGCGGATACCAGATCGTCGGCTTTTTCGGAAGGCGCCTCCACGCGCAAGATGCCCGCGAACTGGCCGGCCAAATGTGCCATGCGGCTTTCAAGCCAATTGCCTCCGCCTGCCGCGATGGTCTGGGCCACGCTCTCCACCAAGCCAGGACGATCAGGCCCAATCAACGTCAACACCAAGTTTTTCATGACGACGGCAGTATAGCCGACCGTGTTCTGGACCGAAGGTTCACCTGCGTTTGCGCCCGCCCTGCAAGGCTGCAAGCCGCGCGAGTCCTTCTTGCAGCCGCAAGCCGTTTTGTGGTTCGCGTGCGGGAGCCCAAAGATCGCCGACGGTCGCCAGGCGATCCGCGATGGTGGCAATCGTGAACGCTTCGGGCTCAATGCCGCTTTCGATCTCTTCCCAGGTCACGGGCGTTGAGACGCCGGCGAAGCGGCTCGCCCGCGCGCTGTACGCGCAAGCCAACGTCTTTCCCTCAATGTTCTGCAAGTAATCGATGTAGACCTTGGGCCCGCGCGCGTTCACCGTACGTTCCACCGTCGCGACCTTTGGGTGCTTGCCACTGATCATCGTTGCCACGATCTGCGTGAAGAGCCTCGCCGGCTCGTACCCTGTTTGTTCGGCCAAGGGAACGAAGATGTGCAACCCCGTGGCGCCCGAGGTTTTCGCAAAGTGCGGTACCTGCAGCGTCAAAAGCGCTTCATGCAGCCATAAGGCCACGTCACGCACGCGAGCAAAAGGCACATCTGGCATCGGATCCAGATCAAACGCCACCTCACATGCGAAGGCGGGCGCCGAGGCCTTCGAGAACCACGGATCCTGCGAGATCGTTCCGAGCTGGGCCATATAAAGCAAAGTAAATAAATCGCCCCCCACCAAACGCAAGGGCACATCGTCGTTCGGCAGTGCCACAGCACGCGCGCCTTTGGGCAACGGCTCTGGCGCGCGGTGCTGGTAAAAGGCGGCGCCCTCGGCGCCATCCGGGTGTCGCTTCATCACCAAAGGCCGCTCGGCAACCACCGGCAAAATGAAAGGGCTAACGTTCACATAGTGGCGCAGCAGATCACCCTTGGTCAGCCCGGCGCTTTGCCAAAATGGTTTGGCAAGATTGGACACGCGCAACACAGAGCCCGTGGGCAGCTTGATCATGCCCTCGGCTCGCCGTTCCTCTAGGTCTCGCAGCGTCCGGTGAAGTTGCAACAACAACGGGTCGTGCACAGGCGACACGGGCGCCGGTTCTTTTTGATTCTCCTGAACCGCAATCGGCCGGTCCGGTGGCCGGTCGTGCGCCTGTTTCGCCAGCCCCATGAAAACAGGGTGCCTTAACGCGCCTGAAGGCGTCCACTCGCTGAACTTCACCTCCACCGCCACCTGCGGCTTCACCCACTTGGCTTCCTTGAGCAACGTGGGCGGCTCGAGAAACGGGCTGAGGATTGAGGTGAGCGGAATCAAGCGCGCCGCCAGCTGCCGTTCGATCTCGTGGGTGAACCCGCTGCCCACGGAGCCGACGGGCCGGAGCCGTCCCTCGTCGCCGCTTGGCAGGCCCAGTACCAATGAGCCGATTGAGCCTTCAATGTTATTGGCGTGGATGTAGCCGCCCACGATGAACGTGTGGCTTTGCGTCAGCTTGAGCTTTCGCCAGTGGGGCGAGCGACTGTCGCAGGTGTAGACGGATTGCGCCCCCTTGACGATCAGACCTTCCCACATCTCTTCTTGTGCCCGCCGCCAAAGTTCTTGGCCTTTGCCAGCGGAACACAACGACAGCTGCAACTTCGCGGTCTGCGCCGAAGGCAGTTTAGCAACGACCTGCTCCAAGAAGTTGCGCCGAACGACCAACGGCAGCGCACGCAAATCGCTGTCCGCATAGCGAAGGATGTCGAAGACGAACAACGTGACCTCAACCGTGCCCGCCGCCTCGCCAGGTTCGACGCGTTTTCCTCGCATGGAAGCGGGTAGACGGTGCTGAAGCGAGGTGAAGCTCGCGGGGGCGCCATCGCGATCGAGCGCCACCAATTCGCCATCAAGGATCACGGGCCCCACGGACCGCGCCAAAGCAGTTACGGCGATTGCGATTTCGGGAAACTGGGCGGTCTTGTCGCTCCCCGACCGCGCATACAGGGCTGTGCGCGTGCCATCTGAGAAGGCCAAGCAGCGAATGCCATCGTATTTGCGCTCAAAGACCAAGGCCGGGTCGTCAAACTTCACCTCGTCGACCCGCGCCGTGGCCGCCAGCATTGGCCGCAGCGACGACGGCTCCTGTGTCCATGGGGGGCAGGTGTTCATATTCGCCAATCGCGGTGTTGGTGCCTTCGAGGGTATCATCTTTCGATGAGTCATCCCGAGCTGCCGCCCGTGCGGGTCTTGCTAACAAGACCGAAGGAGCAATCGCATGGGTGGGCCAAGCTGATAGAAGCCGCCGGGGCTGAGCCCGTTTACTTTCCGACCATCGTGGTTGGCCCCCCGCCGTCCTGGGAACCTTTGGACGAAAGTCTGGCGCGCCTGGCCGAGTACCAGTGGCTGCTGTTTTCGAGCGCGGCCGCCGTCCGGTTCACGTTGGAGCGCCTAAGCAACCGGGGCGCACTTGCCGGGATTAAGGTTGGGGCGGTGGGAAAAGAAACGGCGAAAGCCTTGGCGACGGCCGGCGTGCCTGTTGACTTCATGCCAGGCGCCGGCGACGAGCAAAATGGTGCGGGGCTTGCGCAATCGCTCCCTTTCGTTGCTTCAGGCACGCGGGTGCTGTTTCCCCAAGCGATGGGCGGACGCTCAGAACTTCGCGACGCTCTCATCGATCGCGGTTGCATTGTGGATGTCGTCCCCGCTTCGCAAACCACGGCTGTTGTTCCGCTTGGGCCGGTTCCCGCCTTCGACGTCGCCACGTTCGCCAGCCCCTCCGCGCTTCGGGCTTTTGTTGGCGGCGCTGGCTTGGCGGTGCTTTCGCAAAAGCCAGTTGTGGTGTTGGGCGAAACCACGGCCGCCACGGCTCGCGCCTTGGGACTGGTGCCCTTCGTGGCCGCTGCCCCGGACGGCGAAGCGATGGTGGCCGCCGTTGCCCGCAGCTTGAACGCGTAGCGCGAAGCCGTCGCTTCCCCCTACACTAGCGGCATGTCATTTCCCGATCACCGCCCCCGTCGCTTGCGTCGTTCCGAATCCCTTCGCCGTATGGTCCGGGAGACAAGCCTGGCCAAGGCCAATCTTATCTTCCCCTTGTTCGTCGCGCCTGGGCAAGGGATCAAGAACCCCATCGCTTCATTGCCCGGCCAATATCACTTCTCAGTGGACCGGCTCGCGCAGGAAGCGGAGGAGGTCGCCACCCTCGGTATCCCAGCGGTGATCTTGTTCGGCTTGCCTGAACATAAGGATCGCGTGGGCAGCGAGGCCTGGCACGAGCAAGGCGTGGTTCAAAAGGCGATCCGGGCCATCAAACAGAAGGTGCCCCAGCTGTGCGTGGTCGTGGACACCTGTTTTTGCGAGTACACCTCGCACGGCCATTGCGGTGTCGTGATCGAGCGCCGCAAGGGTCAGCCTGAGGTGGACAACGACGGAACACTCGAGAACCTGGGCCGTCTTGCCGTGTCATACGCGCAGTGCGGTGCAGACATCATTGCCCCCTCAGGAATGATGGACGGCACCATCGGCTATCTGCGCGAGGCATTGGACGAGGCAGAGTTTGAAGACGTCGTGCTGATGGCGTATGCGGCCAAATACGCATCTGCCTACTACGGGCCTTTCCGCGAGGCCGTGGATTCGACCCCGGCCTTCGGTGACCGGCGGGGCTACCAAATGGATCCGGCCAATATAAGGGAAGCGATTCGCGAAGTGAGCCTTGATGTAGAAGAGGGCGCCGACATCGTCATGGTGAAACCTGCCCTGTCTTATCTGGATGTCATCGCCGAGGTTAGGCGCGAGTTCGATGTTCCCGTC
>JANRKS010000015.1:0-41953 GCA_033763315.1 Deltaproteobacteria bacterium | reverse complement strand
GCTAAAGTAAATGTTGCCGTCGGAGCGCACGGTAAGGTCGTTCACCGAATTGAAAGACGCGTCCATATACTTCGATGGGTCCGGCAACGCGCTTCGGGCCTTCGTCTCTACGTTGAACTTCGCCATCCACTGCACATCGTGAGCGGCCGCGAGCACGTTGCCATCAACGTCGAGAGCCAACCCGTTGACACCAACCGTTGGCACCCAAGTGTCAACGGCGCTTGGAGGCGTCAAGCTGCGAATGGTTCCGTTGGTACCCGTGCCTTCAAACTGCGTGAAAAGGAGGACGCCCTTGCTCGCGATCCAAACGGGCCCTTCCGTCTGGCCGGGGAGGTTGGAGATGATTTGACGTGCACGCCGTGCTTGCCCCTCGGGAGGCAACGGATCCGGCCATTGCGCTTGTGTGGGGCAGATGCCCGACGCCGTTCCGCCCGCGCCGGCTTGGCTGCCCGCCACGCCGCCCGCGTTTCCTGCAGAGCCGCCACCACCGCCGCTTGCGGTCCCGCCCGCGCCACCCGGTGAGCCACCGGCGCCGCCGCCCCCGGTGCCGCCGCCCCCCGTGCCTCCCGTTGTTGTGCCGGCCGTGTTGTCTCCACCCGCGCCCCCCGCGTCAGCACCGCCGCCACCACCCCCGGCTTGGCCGTCATCGCCCCCGCCCTTCGAGCTGCATGAAACGAACAACGGCACCGCAACCATGGCAAGAGCAAACCAGCGTGTGAACTTCATAGGATCGCAGTTTGGCCCGCGCCCCCATGCTTCTGCAACCACACCCAAGCCCGGATCGCCAGATAGCGAATTCAAGACGCTATCATTACCAAACCACAATTGCGCCCAAGCCATGAACGCGCTTAACGTAGGGAGCATGACGCCCCGACACATTGCCCCTGCGATTCTTCTGACATTCCTCACTGCAGGCGCAGGCGCTGTCGGTGGCCGAACGGCGAATGCCGAGCCAGCGGCCCCTGCCTGCAAGGCCTACAACGGTAAATGCTGCGATCCTGCGATCGCCGCACATCTGCCCAAAGAGGCGGTGTTCTCATCCTGTGGCAAAAGCGACGCGCAATACCTGGGTGAGCAAGCGGCAAAGGACACGTGCAAGTACTTCTTCAAGATCGCGAACGAGAAGGAAGACACCACGTTCGTTCAGGTCTACGCGCCCAAACAAAAAGACCCCGGCACGGAACCCACGGATCCATTCTTCGATTGGACCCGCGTGGGCAAAGCCTATGTGACCAAAAAGGCAAAAACCCCGAAGGCCGCACCTATGTTGCAAAACATGACGGGCATTTGGTATCCCGGCAAAGACTACGTTGTAAACATCAACGCTTCGGTCAAAGTGTGCTCAAAGGCGCAAGCGCTTAAGTTAGCGGCCAAAGTGAAGTGAAAGCGGCCGTGGCCAAGGCTCCCAAACGCACGCGCGCGTTGGTTCGCGAAAAAGATCGGCAGATCGCCAAGCTCGGCCAAAAGATCGATCGGTTGGTGATGCAGGCCGTTGGCGGCACACCCGAGCGGAGCATTCCGGTGACTTCGGCGTCCGTTGTCGAGATCAAAGCGCGCGCCATGCGGTGCGCCCATTGCGAGGGCGAACTGCAGTTGCTGGCGCACGAAGCGGAATTCCTGCACGGCGCTCAGCTGCGGCGCGTGGACATGAAGTGCAAGACATGTTTCACAGCACGGCGCATCTGGTTTGCCCTCGGCCCCGCCGCCAATTAGCGCCCGTTACCTGCGACACACATTTAACTCGTCCGAGATGACTCCGAAACAACGCCCGACCTAGGGTTGCGGCAGAACGGAGGGTCACTCATGGGCGTTGTGACGGTGCAGGCTGAACCAGAGGCGATAGGCATCGATACCGCGAAAACCGCGGTTGTGATGATTGATATGCAGCGCGATTTTCTTGAACCGGGTGGGTTCGGGGAAAGCCTTGGCAACAATGTTTCACTGCTGAAGGCCGCCGTTGGACCGTGCCTGCGGTTGCTCAAAGCCGCCCGCGAGCTGGGCATACTTGTGATTCACACCCGCGAGGGCCATAGGCCCGATCTGAGCGACGCGCCCAAAGCCAAGGTTGAGCGCGGATCGCCCAGCACCCGCATCGGCGCCCTGGGGCCCATGGGGCGAATCTTGATTCGTGGCGAACCAGGCCAAGATCTGATCCCGGAACTTTATCCCATCGCCGGCGAGCCGGTGATCGATAAGCCGGGCAAAGGCGCGTTCTACGCCACCGAGCTGCATCCGATTCTGAACAACAAGCAGATCGAATTTCTTATCGTGTGTGGTGTGACCACGGAAGTGTGCGTTCACACGACGGTGCGCGAGGCCAACGATCGAGGCTTTCGCTGCATCGTCCCTTCTGATTGTTGTGCCTCGTATTTCCCGGAGTTTCACGAGATGGGCCTACGAATGATCAAGGCCCAAGGTGGAATCTTTGGTTGGGTGTCCGATTCGTCACGCATCCTGGCCGCCCTGGGCATGGCGTGATTGTTTTTCCCATTGGCGGCGGCGCGTTTTGGCAAGGAGAGAACAAACCCATGAGTGAAAAGAAACCGTTGTTATGGACCCCCGGCGATTGGAACGCCTTTTTCGGCTTCGGGACAAACATCCTGGTGAACCTTCTGGTTCTAACCGGGCTGTTGCGTTTCGTGCTCAAAATGCCGGATGCGCTGGTGTTTGGCAGGATCCTGCCCGCCACAGGCTTAATGATGTTCTTGAGCACGATGTACTACGCGCGATTGGCTTACAAAAAGGCCAAGGAAACCGGGCGAACTGACGTGTGCGCGCTGCCTTCGGGCATCAGCGTTCCGCACATGTTCGTGGTCGTGTTCGTCATCATGATGCCGATCGCCGCCAAAACCGGCGACCCCGTGAAGGGCTGGGAGGCAGGGCTCACGTGGGTGTTCATCCAAAGCTTCGTGTTGATGGCAGGCGGCTTCGTGGCCCCCATCATCCGCAAGATCACACCGCGCGCCGCCTTGTTGGGCACGCTGGCCGGTGTTTCCATCGCGTTCATCTCGATGCGTCCCGCGCTTGAAATGTTCATGACACCTGCCATTGGCATCGTTTGCTTCGCCATCATTTTGGCGAGCTGGTTTGGCGGCGTTCGCTACTTCAAAGGCATTCCTGCAGGTCTGGTTGCGATCGCGGTTGGCACAGCGATCGCTTGGGGTTCAACCGCGTTGGGCCTCAACTATGGCGGCATGAGCGTTGATAACTTGAAAGGTTCGTTCGCCAATTTTGGTTTCTCGTTGCCTTTGCCAGCGTTTGGTCACGTGTTCTCGGGATTCGAGTTCTTGGGCGTGATCCTCGTGACGGCGATTCCCTTCGGTATCTACGACTTGGTGGAAGCGCTCGACAACGTTGAAAGCGCGGCCGTGGCCGGCGACGCTTATCCAACCACGCGCGTACTTACCGCGGATGGCGTTGTGAGCTTGATTGGCTGTTTGATGGGCAACCCTTTCATTAATGCGGTTTACATCGGGCATCCGGGATGGAAGGCGATGGGTGGCCGCATCGGCTATTCGGCGGCAACAGGGGTGATGGTGATCTTGCTGTCTTGGTTCGGCATCATCTCGCTCATGGTGGCCGTGATTCCCGTCGTCGCGATTTCACCCATCTTGCTTTACATCGGCATGTTGATTGGCGCGCAATCCTTCCAAGAAACGCCCAAGAGCCATGCGCCTGCGATCATCTTGGCGTTGACGCCGCACTTGGCCGCGTGGGGCAAGTTGCAGATTGATAACTCACTGGCGGCCGCAGGCACGAACGCGGCCACGGTGGGGTTCGATAAGCTGGGCCAGATGGGCGTGCTTTATGAAGGTCTGTCGGTGTTAGGTGGTGGCGCCATCTTAGGCGGCTTGATCTTAGGTGCGATTGGGGCCTTCGTTGTAGATCGTCAATTCTTAAAGGCTTCGGCATTTGCAGCCACCGGTGGCGCGTTGACGTTCTTTGGCTTTATGCACGGCGAATCGATTGGCTTCGGCCAAACACCGGTTGTGGCAGCAAGTTATCTGGGCGTGGCCGCCGTGCTTTACGGCTGCGCGCGCTTTGCCACCGTTTCATCTGTGTCGCCTGTCGTTCATGAAGCGCATGAGCCAAAGGCGGAAGAACTGGTGCCTGTGGCTTAATCAAGGTTCGCTTGGCTTGTTCGTGCGAAAGGCGGTGCCGTAGAAAAACGGCGCCGCCTTTCGCGTTTTGCTTTCACCGAAATAGAACGTGAGTAAAACGAAACTATTCGTGCATTTTTCAATGGCGAGACGCGAACGAAACATTCGCCGAAGTACGGTGCGTACGCATAGAGGAAAGCAATGAGTGGCGGCATGTGACCGCGATTCATGAGCCACACATCCCGTGGCATGTGCGTATTGAGGGCATTGCGTCCCTTCCGAGGAGGTCGAAGACATGGAGAATTGCAACGAAGGTAGACCGGTGAACTGCGGCGTTTATGGCGGGCAGATAGCGAAGGCACAATGTGGCCGCAAACAAGTTCCGGCACCTGCACGGCTCGCGAAGCTTTCGGCCGTGGCATTGCTGATCGCCACAAGCATGACAGGCACGCAGGCGCAAGCGGCAGATCCGGAGCCAAAGGTAGCGGAGATTGCCGTCAAGAAAGAAGCGCCGCCCGCGAAGCCCACCTTAACCGTTGGCCTGGGTATGCGTACAGGCCTTGCATTGTCGTTCAACAACCCTCAAGACAAAACCCTGATAAGCCTCAACGACGGCTTGGTGGATCAGGCCAACATACGTCCCTTCATGACAGGACAGCTCAATCCCACGCTCGGATTTTTCGGATCGTTTGAATTGGGAACGGCCAAAGGCTTAGGGCAATTCGCCATACTCGACGCGATCATGCAGCTGAAATTTCGCGAGGAATTTCAGATCTGGGTGGGCCAACACATCGGTGCCAACGATCGCAACAACATGAACGGACCATTCTTTGGCAACGGATGGAACTTCGCGATCGGCGTTCCAAGCTATCCGTTCGATACAGGCGCCCGCGATCGCGGTTTCACCATTTGGGGTTTGATCAAGGGCGGCCGGCTTAAATACCACGCTTCAATGCTTGACTTGCAACCGGGACAGACCCTGAAGAACGCGCGCTACGGTGGCCGTTTGGTTCTTCATCTGCTGGAGCCAGAGGCGTTTTACTACAACTCGGGGACGTACTTCGGACAGAAGGATGTGCTGGCGATCGGCGCCACAATCAACTACCAAAAGGGTGTTGAGACGGCCATGCCGCTCGAGAACGATTTTCTCGGGTACTCATTCGACGTGTTCTATGAAAAGAACCTGGGCACGCCGGGAACAATCACGCTTGAAGGCGGATATTGGGATTTCTCGAATGTGGATGCAGGCTACGTCGTCAACCAAGGGACCGTTGATCAAGGCCTTGGCATCGCGGGCCCCTTCCCCGGCAAGAGCTTCATGGCTTCAGCGAGCTGGCTCTCTGCCAACAAGGTGGGTATTGGACAATTGCAGCCCAACGTTCGTTACCAACTGGGAGACTACGATGGGTCGACCAACTTGCATGTGGTTGACGTGGGCTTGGGTTACATCATTGATGGCTTCGCCGATCGCTGGTACTTGAATTACCGCCACAGAAAGGGCGGCGGTCCTATGGGCATGTCAAGCCCCACCGAGGACATCATGCAGGTCGGCTTTCAGATCATGATGTGACTCGCTGAGATGCGTGGCTTGCGCCCGCCACAGGGTGGGCGCAAGCGTTCGTCTTTTGCAAAGGTCATCACCTTGAAGCTAGCCCGTAAAGCTGAGATCCACATTTCGCATGCGGCGTTCTGCCGGCATGATGTGGTACGTCTGCCAGGCGCGCCCGACGGCCCGTTGCGCGGGCTCAACTTCGCCGTTCAAGACGCGTTTTCTGTGGAGGGCGTACGGTGCTGTTTTGGGAACCCCGCGTGGCTGGCCAGCCACGAGCCGGCCGAGCGGACGGCGGTCGTCATTGCACGGCTGCTGGCGGCAGGCGCCACTCTGACGGGGCTCACGCAGACAGATGAACTGGCCCTCACTTTGAGCGGCAAGAACGCCCACTACGGTTGCCCACCGAATCCAGCGCGCTTTGATCGTGTTCCAGGTGGATCGGCTGCAGGCTCCGCTGTGGCGGTTGCCGCAGGCCAGGTGGACTTCGCGCTTGGCACCGACGCCGGTGGTTCCGTCCGGGTTCCTGCGGGCCATTGTGGTTTGTTTGGCATGCGGCCGAGCCATGGCGCTGTGTCGATGAAGGACGTTTGGCCTTTGGCACCCCGGTTCGATACAGTGGGATGGCTGTGCCGAACGCCACGCCTTTTGCGCGAGGTGGGCAACGCATTGCTGCCGGCAAGCGGGCTCAGCGTTCCTTTCACGCAGCTGCTTGTGCCTTTGGACACGCACGACTTGCTCTCGAATCACGTATGGCGTGTGTTTGCGCAAGGGGCAGACCACGTGCAAGTGACCACGGGTTTGCCATTGACCACGGGTCTGGTGACCAGCCCTGAGACAGGCTCGCTTGCTTCGTGGCGAAGCACCTATGTGGCGCTGCAAAACGAAGAGCTGAGGCAATGCCACGGCGAATGGATTGAACTACAGCGGCCACATCTGGGTGCGATGGCGGGAAAACTTGTGACGCAAGCGATGACGGCGCCGCCAGTGACCGACGCCATACGCGCGCACGCTGAGTCCATCAACGCTGCGATGCACGCGCTGCTATCCACAGGATCCGTGCTGGTGATTCCAACGGCCGCAGGCGCGGCGCCGCCACGCCGCGAATCGGACGATCACCTAGAGGCGTTCACGGAAAAGTGTTCGATGCTGTGTGCCATTGCTAGCTTGGCTGGCTTGCCGCAGATTTCACTGCCCGTTGGCACCCTTGAAGGCTGCCCGTTTGGTGTGTCAGTGGTGGGCCCGAGGGGATCAGATCGCGAGCTTTTGCAGCTTGTGCAGCGCTTCTCAGCCTTGCCGGCCAATTGACAACCCGCCTTTGACGGGGGGGCTTGCCTCCGGTGATCCAAGCGATAAGAACCACGACATGAGCGCAAGCGCCTTGGCGGTTCTAACGGTGTTGATGCTGATCACGGGGGCCATTGGTGCCATCACGGGCGGCAATTCGCTCATCAATGTACCAATCATGATCACAATGGGCATGAGCGCGCGCCACGCGGTGGCCACAAACATGTTCGCGGTGTTGTTCATGACTGTTTCAGCCACCGCACGGTTCGCACGGGCGGGACTGATCAAAAGCCAGCTGCTGTGGCCGCTGGGCGTGATCACGGCGCTCACGTCTGCGTTCGGCGCCCTTATCGCCGTAAAATTGGCGGAGCCACTGGTCAAAGCTGTGGTGGGATTGTGCATGGGCGCGCTGGTGTTGTTTATGATCGTGCGCAAAGGCGCCACCGCGCCGCCCGAGACGCTGACGAACAAACGCAAACTTGTGGGCTTTGCGGGCGCCACGTTGCTGGGGATCTATGGTGGCTTCTTTTCTGGCGGCTACACAACGCTGATGACGGTGCTTTGCACGGCGGCGCTTGGCCTTTCGATGATGGAATCAGTGGCGATCACAAAACCCGTGAACCTTGTGTCCTGCGTGGCGGCCTGCGCGGTGTTCTTTGCGGGCGGCCTCATCGACTTGCGCATCGGGGTTCCCCTGGCCATCGCCAACTTCGGCGGTGGATGGCTGGGCGCACACGCGGCGCTCAAGAAAGGCGATAAGTTCGTACGCGTGTTGTTCTTGGTGTCTGTGGCCGCGCTGGCGCTGAAGCTGCTTTTGTGGGACGTATTGCGGCCAGCGTTGAAGTGAAAGGGCGCCTAGAACCCCGGCGCCAGCGGTTGAAGCGGCGTACCGCCGCCACCAATCGATGTGGCCGTGTTGTTGTCGACGATCCACAACGCCTTGGCCAGGCGGTTCACGTCCGCCTTCCAAATGTCGCTGAACATGGAGAAGCCCCATTTTTTCTCGAACTCGAGTTCAGCGTCGCGTTCAACGACCAGATCCCAAACGTCCCACGCGGCGTCTTCGGTGAAATAGGCGCCGTAGTGTTTGAGGGCGAAAAATAGCTTTTTGGCCGGTTCCGATGCTATGCCGATTGATTCGGGCGTGACGTTCTTTGGAATCGCCAACAGCGCGCCCATGACGAGGGCGGCGTTCGTGCCTTTGTAGCCGCCGTTGGCGTAGCTATCGGCCGCTTTCGCGGGCCATCGAAAACCCGGGACTTGTGCGGAGTAGAAAAGATACTTCTGCGCAAATGGGTTTACCTTCACCGCGTGACGAATCGGATCGGCTCCGGTCAGTTCACCCTTGCGCAAGGTTCCGCCCATGGCCGACATGTGGCTTGCGCCTTGGCCGCCACCGTTGAGCCCGTCACCCGTGATGGATTGCATTTTGCGGTTGTTGGGGAAACGGAAAAAGTCGGGCACATAGACAGGGCCCGCGGCCACACAGCGCGCCACCACGTTGCCCTCGAACAATGTGACGCCATCGGGCTGCAGGAAGGCAAAGTTGCTGTTGGGTGTGCCACCGTAAGGGCTGTTGCCAGCGTCTGGCACGATCCAGTTGTCGGGAACATTTAGTTTGAATCCGAGATCTTCGGTGCCGCCACACCTTCCGGGGCCGAATGTGGTGCTGCCGAGCACCGCGCGGGCCGGATCAGACGCCTTGAGCTTCAACATGATTTGAATGTCGACGCCGACGTGCGCGGCGGATTGCAAGTTTGCGGGCACCATCACCGCACCGTCACCGATCGGCTGGTTCCAAATGCTGTTTGCAGAAAACGGCCACAACCACGGATCGCGTTTCGCTCCGCCACCCGTGCCACCCAATGTGGCGGAGCCGCCAGAGCCAGCGGTGCCCCTATTTCCACCCGCACTCTGCGAGCCGCCTGCAGCGCCTCCTTTGCCACCGGCGCCCAACGTTCCGCCTGCACCGCCGCCCCCCACGCCTGCACCGCCCGAGCCGCCCCCCTCGCCTGCGACGGCCCCACCAGCGTTGCGACCCGCCATCCCTGCCGCGCCACCCTGCCCATCGTCCGCCACCAAGCCACCGTCACCGCCCGCGGCTTCACCTTCGCCCGAGCTGCCTCGGCAAGCCACAACAAGGGCACACAACACAATGGCACTCAAGGGATGGCGCTTCATAAGGGGGAGATAGACGCGGCCCGCGCGCAGGTCAGCTCAATTAAGTGCGGGAGCAAGCCAAGCGCGCGTTTTTTAGTGGCCCCAGGCCACGGCGAGCGTCGCACACGGCCGCACACGCCACACGTCGGCGACGGTTTGCGTGGTGCCGCTGTTTTGCGCGGTAAAGCGCGTGCCGCGCAGGTCAACATCGGCTGCCATGAATGCCATAAACGTGATGCCGCCGCCCACACGCCACGAGGCCCCCGCGGCCGCGCCCACCAGCGGAGACACCAGCGTTTGAGCGCTGGCGGCCGTGGCACCCGTGGTTTGCGCTTCTGGGTTCACACGCAGAACCTCGACGCCAACGCGCACTGGCAGCAGGGCAAACGCAAAAGCGCCGCGCGACCATCGCCACCCGCCACTTGCGCGGCCGCCTGCACCCCACACATCGCCGGCAACAACATCGCCGCTGATCGGCGTTGACATCAACCAACCGACTTCGAGCTGCGTCTGTGTTCGCGACGAATGTTGGCCCAGTAAGAGTGACGGCCCAGCCAACCAGGCCAGGCCCGACGTACCGGCAGCGCTCGCGCTGTAGCCTGCGCCCACATAGCGACTCCATCTTGCAGGCGTGGGCGTGGCGATGGCGTTTTCTCTCACGACCGCCGCGGCTGGTCTAACGACGGGCACAGGCACACTCACCGGCGAAGCCGGGCGCGCCGGCGGCGTCACTGGCTCAGGCGCCACCGGGGTGGGCGCCTTTTGCAAGGCAACCTCGGCGTCGTTGCGCGACAACTCGAATTGCAGACCAGCGAATAAACTATCCACCGCCGAGTCAACGACGAAGCCGATCGTTTCGCGCGCCACTTCGTTAAGCCCCTGTGCAAAACGCAGATCTCGGATCGTGAAACGTTCCCCTCCCGGCTGCACAAACACCAGGCGTGCCCAACCGGGGGTTTGCAAATCAATGAACACCTTCACCACGGCCGCGTCGCTGGCCATCGTTTGCGTGGTTGGTTCTGCCCGATCCACACGTTCGCGTTGTTCGATGCGCGCCTGCCAATGCCGGCGAAGAAAGCGCTCCTGCAACACGGGCAGCAGCGGCGCGTGCGGGGGCGCCACCACCACGCGCAATGAGGCCGCATGCAATAGGCGCGGCGCCCACGCAGCCACGCCAACGATCAGGCTCAGGACAACGAGGCGCAGGTTTCGTGTCATTGTGAAGCAGGCGAAGCCAAGAAACGCTCCGCTTCTGCGCGATAGACAGATTGGGGAAACCGCGTGCGAAGTTCATTCCAAGCCGCGCGCGCTTCCCGCGTGCGATGTGCGGCAGCCAGAAGGCGTGCCTTTCGCTGCAAAGCCTCTTGCACCAGGGCGGGTGATGACGAAGGCGATGCCAAAAAGGCGTTGAGTTGAGCCAACGCTTGCCTGCGGCGCCCAGCAGCCGCATCCAGATCAGCCAACGACAAACGCGCCAAACCAGCTTCGGCGGCGCCGCCGTGGCGTTGAACCAAACGCCTATAAAGCGCGATGGCTTGGCTCGTGTGGCCGTTGCGTCGCTCGCGGTTGGCCTGGGCAAACAACTGCGACGCCTTGCCGAGCTCAGAATGCGCGCGCGGTTTGGGGGCGGACACCGCGGGAGTCTCTTGTGGGGCTTCGGTGGGCGGCTCTTCGGGCTTCGTTGGCACAACCGGCACCACGGGTGCAGCGACGATCGGCGGGGACACGCGGCGTGGATGTCGACGCGTAGGCTCAAGCGGTTCGCGCGCCACGAACGCAGGGACAACAACTTTGACAACCAACGCGCTGGCCGCCAACACACCTGATGAAATCAGAACCACGCTGAGAGCCATCGGCATGCCCAGCCAAGAGCCACTGCGGCGTCGGCGCACGGGCGACGCTCCCGAACCTAAGACGGCCGCAGATGCGAGGCGCGCTGCCAAAGCTTGATCGTCAGGCAACACCAATGCCTCTGCATCGAAGGCACGCAACGTTGACGACAACAGCGGATCCTCTTGCAGCCGAGACACAGCGGCCGCCGTGCGGGTGGCGAGCCGCATGCTGCGCAGTTCATCCCCTGGTTGCGCCGCGCTTTGTGAAGCGAACAATTTTTGCACGTAGCGCGCAAGCTCTTGGTCGGCTTGCTCGTTATCGTGTTGATCGTCATGTTCGCGGCTCATGCGCTGCCCTTCAGCATATCTGACAAGGTCACATTGCCTTCGATGCGCGCTTTGAGTTCTTGCCGCGCAAGCCGCAAGCGCCCACGCACCGCAGGCACGCCCACGCCCGTTGTCGCCGCGATCTCTTCGGCGGTCAAACCCATCACAAAATATAGCGCCAACGCTTCGGACTGGGCTGGAGGAAGTTCATCCAACAACGCCCGAACCGCGGCACGCTTTTGCGCGGCGACCATGGGATCTTCTTCGTCGGCGTCAACGTCGGCGTGCTGCTCAAGCAGCGTGGGATCCACGGCGGGCGTCCACTCTTGCCGGTAACCCGCGTGTCGACGGGCCGCCAGCGCGCGGTTGGTGGCCACGCGGCATGCGAAATGCCGCAACGAGCATTCGCCGCGGTAACTGGGCAGCGCTTTGACCAAGTGAATCGCGGCGTCTTGAGCGATGTCTTCAACGTCAGGGTGGCGTGCCCCCACAATACGCCTAACGGTGCCAAGGATGCTGCTGGCACAAGCCAAGATCACATCACGCACGGCCTCGGCGTCGCCTGCTTGCGCGGCTTTAACGGCGTCTTCGAGTGAACGAAGGCCGGCGGGCGGGCGGCTGGCGTTGGAGCGTGACATGGACGGAGATGACACTTTGGACCCTGCAGGAACTGGTTTAAAGGCCAGTATCCTGCCGGTGCCATTTCGATCATTATTCGGCAGATTCACCGAAATTCCCAAGCGCGTCACAAGACCTCTTTTCGCCTACATGTAAACCACCAGCGGTTGCCTAGCGACCGTGGCTGTTATGGCCGGCTAAGTAGCGTCGCCACACCGATTCGATCATCAAGGGCGTTCGGAAGCCTCGTTGTTTAGGTCATGGTACGCTCGCCGCCACATCGAGCATGTTGGCTATGGTCTGCACACCACGTCGGTTGACGTGTGCTCTTCTGGGTCTGCTGGCCTTGCACCCGGCGTGCGCGCCGCGCGAGGTTTCGCTTGGAACCATCAGCTCCGATGCGGGCGGCGATGCAGGAGCAGAGGTGGGCGCACCTGCCTCGTGGATCGCGATCGTTCCAGGTGAGGGAGATCAAGCCGTATCGGCGGTGGCCTTCGGTCCCGATGATCAAATCATTGTGGCCGGCCAACAGCCCGGAACAGATCCCGATGAAGCATCGACGGATGTGTTCGTGGCGGCTTTTGCGCGAACCAATGGCACCGCCCGGTGGCGCATGCCCGTGCCAGGCCGTGACTTCGGATGGGATGACGAAGTGGCGACGATGTTCAGCGCCGACGCAAGCAGCGTGTCTGTCGCGGGCACGTACCGCACAGAATCTCAGGACTCAATCGGCTTCATAGATTCAGTCTCGTCCACCGGCGCCGTCACGAAATCGTCGACGCCTCTGAATCCCAGCTGTGTTGCCGGAATACCGTGCGATCCAACTCTCACCCACCGGTTGCTGACAGCGCGGCCAGCGGCAGATGATCTCGCTGTTGGGGGAATCTTGTGGACAGTCGAGTCCGCGCCTCTGCCATGGTTCAACGGTCCCGTGCCATCTGATTCAAACGGGTGGGGATTTGTCGGGGTCGTTCGAAATGGTCTGCCCCTGTGGGCCCGTTCGCAGGGGGATCGGTTTATCCGGTCCGTGAGCAGCGTAACCTGGCTGCCCGATGGACTTCTGGTGGCCGCGTCGGGCTCTGACTCGGCGGTGTCCGATGACGCCGACCGACCGCCGTGGTTGTGGTTGTTGAAGTTCAACAGTGCGGGGGAGATGGTGCTGGCCCGATCGTTTCGAAGCTCCGAAGGTGTGGTGCATCCCCGTTTGGCGCTGACAAGCGCGGGCCCTGTGGTTGTGGGCGGCTTTGCCGGTCGTTTCGCGATCGACGGACTCCCCGCGTTGATCACCAGCAGACCGCAAGACACCTTCGTCTTGGCGCTAAATCCCGACCTGTCCCCGCGTTGGTTGCAATCTTTGGGCGGCAACGACCTGGTGGAGGGGGGCCACGATGTGCTTGCCACCGCGGCAGGCGATGTGATTGTGGCATGCGGCGCGTGTGCGGTGGTGGACGCTGACGAAGATCAAGGTGTACCGGGGCTGGTTCGGTTGGGCGTCGACGGCCAGCGAAAGGCCCTGCAGCGGTGGAGCAGCACAGGTGTTGTTCAAGTTAGGGCGATGGCGGCGCAGGGCAATGATTTGCTCATTGGTGGCAGCTTCACCAACCAGTTGACGATCGGCGTGGGTCAGCAGGCCACAGCCACGGATGGACAGGACGGGTTCGTCTTGCGCGTGCCGCAGCCTTAACGCAAACATTTCTTTGACCGGCGGCGGCAATGATCGTTTTGCCACGTTCAGGCAACAGACGTGCGTGGCAAAACGACAAAGCTTGACCGTCGTGTTTTTGGCGATGGCTCCGTGGTGGGCATGCACGGGCAAAGTAGACCATGACAAAGCGGCCGCGGATGACGACTCATCCACTGACATGGGTGGCGGCGGGCAAGCAGGAAGCCCCTCGCCCCCCGCCGCGCCCACCGAGCCCTTGAGCCCTGCAGACCTGCAGACTTCGTGCACGAAAGATGCGGCGTTTCCGCGCCGCCTCTTACGCCTGGCGGGCGCCGAGGTTGTGGCCTCACTCGCTAAGACCAATGCCACCACACAGGTGGTGTGGCCGGGAGAGCTCAAGGATCCGAACCAAAGCCCGCGCGCCGACGATTCGCTGGTGGTGTCGCGTTCGTTCTATGACGCGATTCACGAGGTGGCGATCGGCGTGGCCAAACAGCTGCCCCAAGCAAACGCGCTTCCGTGTGACGTGGCTAAGTTTGGCGTGGAAGCCACGTGCACCAACACACTCTTGAACAAGTGGCTGCCGCTCGTGTTTCGGGGCCGCAGTGATAGCAAAGACGTTGCGGCGCTGGCCGGATTGGCGCAAACAGTGGCGAGCCGTTCCGGCGGGCAACGCGCGCTTGAGTTGGTGGTGCGCGCGAGTTTGCAATCACCCAAGTTCCTATATCTGGCTGAAGGGATTGACGCCGCGCTTGCGAGCAAACCACAAGCTTCGCCTATGAGTGGACCTGAACTGGCGGCGTACTTATCGTTTCACATCACCGGTGAGCCGCCATCAGAGGCGCTGCTCAAAGCTGTGGCCGACAAGGTTTTTACGCAAGAATCACTGCAGGCGCTGCTCAAACAGCAGTTCAGCGATCAGCAACGGCAACTGGCCTTGGCTGATTTTTTAAAGCACTGGCTCAACACATCTGACATTGCGAAGCTGGCACGCGACAAGGGTAAACATCCCGAGGCCGACGCGGTGTTTTTGACAAAGTTGCGCGACGAAACAGATGCCGCGGTGGCGCGGGCATCTTCAGATAACACAATGACCCTGGCCAAGCTGCTGACCTCGACACAATCCTCCACCCTGCTCGATGGAAACGCGGGCGCCCAACGGCCTGGCTTCTTTGCCTTACCGGGCGTTGTGGCTGCGTCCTCCGCGGCTGATCACACCAACATTCCTCGGCGCGGACGCGTGTTGATGCGGAATCTGTTTTGCGAAGAAGCTGTTTTGCCGCCACCGGGGGTCATCAACAAGGTTCCCACGCTGCCCGACACCGCGTCCCAACGTCAGCGCTTTGAAGCTGTGGAGACACAACCGCAGTGCGCGGCTTGCCACGTCACGATTGATCATTTGGCCTACCCGTTTGAAGTTTATGACGAACTTGGCCGAACGCGCACGATGGACGAAAAGGGCAACGTGATAGACACGGCGTCAAGCTTCACCGCGGCTGATGGATCCACACTGCAATACAAGGACGCTCGGGAGTTCATGCAGAAGGCCTCGGAGAGTCCGCTGGTCAAGGGATGCTATGCGCTGCAGAGCTTCCGCTATGTGGCATCGCGTTTCGAGCGTGGCAGCGCAGACGCCTGTTTGATCAAGGATGTGGCCGCCGTTGTGACTTCACCCTCATCGTCGTTGCTTGACGTGCTGACGACTGCCTTTGCGAAAACCGCCCTTGCCAACCGTGGTGACCAATGAACAACCGACGCAGTTTCCTCAAGACCTTCGCCGGCACCACGTGTGCCGCGGCCGCGGCCCGCTTTTTGGTTAGAACCGCCGAAGCGGGAGCCTATCCCACGCGATTTCTCTATCTGTTCACGCCGCATGGACGGGATCAAGAGAGCGTTTGCAGTGGCACCGGCAGCAACTTCACGTTGGGCGCGGGGTTGTCCGCCCTCGAACCTTTTAAGAAGAAGTTGCTGATTCTTGATGGCGTGAATTTGCCTGACCATGGCGGCGAAGAGCACCCGGCCGGGCGCTGCTCGATGCTCACAGGTTGGAAATCCACTGAAAATGTACGCAGCCGCGGCCAAAGCATCGACATTTACATGGCCGATAAGCTCACGCAGGGGCAAGCCATCTACGCTGGCGTCGAGGCGCCCGGCTTTGACGTGGGCAATCTGAATCAATCGATCAGCTGGTTCGGCGCCAACAAGCCCAACCAAGGCTTCATCGCCAGCAGCAATGATCTCATTAAGAAGTTGTTCAACGGCGTCACGCCAGCGCCCACGCAGCCAAGTGCGCCTGCCGCAATGACAATGACCAGCAACGCGGCCGCGGATGAACTGGCTTTGAACGACTATCTGATGTCCGAAGTGTCGAGGCTCGAGAAGGTTGTTCCCGCCGCTCAGGCCGAGAAGCTGCATCTGCATTTGCAGACGCTGGCGCAAGTGCGCGCGGGAATCATGCCGACGTCCGGCGGCGGCGGCACGACTCCCCCAGCGCAGCTGCCAAGTTGCAACAACACGGCGTTTGCGGGCACAGCCGCGGAAGCTGAGCGGTTGGGATTGGTGATGGCGCAAGCCTTTGCCTGCGGACGCAGCCGCATCGGCGCGCTCTCGCTAGGCCCATATGATCCGCACCACGAATACAGCCACTGGACGACTGACGGTGCTGGCTTGCATGACAAGCTGTTGAAGACGGATCGCGATTTTAGCGCCGTGATCGCCAAGATCTTGGGGCACCTAGACAGCATCACTGAAGGCTCGGGCACCGTATTGGACAACACGATCGTCGTCTGGTCGTCGGAAGTGTCGGGCACATTCAATAAAGCCGAGGACATTCACGGCACTGTGCGCATGCCGTTCGTGCTGGCGGGTGGCTTGGGCGGCAAGATCAAAATGGGGCAACGCGTGGTGGTCAGCAACAAGACCAACGGGCAGCTCTACCGCGCCATCGCCCAACAGATGGGGGTGGCTGATCCAAGCGATTTCGGCGAAAAGACCTTGAGCACAGGCATGCTTAGCGAAATTCTAGTTTAGGTCGCGGAAAACAGCCGACCGCGATGATCGTTCGTGTGAACGCACGCTACTAGAGGGAATGCGACCATCAGTTTCGGGAAGCGTTTTCGCGGTAGCGTTGTTGTTGGGCGCGTGCCAAGGCGCCACCACATCGGGTGATGCAGCCGGTGGCTCTGCCGGGCACGACCACAGCACACACGATCATGGTGACATGGGCGGCACGGCCGGCACCACGACCAACCTCGGCATGGCGCCTAAACCTGACGACATGCCCACCGGCCCGGCCGGCATTGAGGTGGCAGGCGACAAATGGTCGCAACCAGCCACGTGGGGCGGAAAACTGCCGCAAGCGGGCGACAAGGTGGTTATCCCCAAGGGCCGCACCATCGTGGTTGACATCGATCCACCCGCGCTCGGAGGCATCAGCATCGAAGGCGCGCTGGTGTTTGAGCCACGTGACGTGAAGATCACCACGGGCTTCATCTACGTCAAGGACGGCGGGCGCTTCCAGTTGGGCGAAGCCACCAAGCCTTTCCTGAACAAAGCTGTCATCACGTTGACCGGCAAGAGCACCGCTGAGCTGCCCCAGACGCAGGGCTTTGGCGCCAAGGTATTTGCCGTGATGAACGGCATCTTGGACATTCACGGCGCGCCCACCACCCGTTCGTGGACGAAGCTTGACGCCGAAGCGAAGGCCGGCGACACAACCATCACGGTGGCGGACGCCGTGAATTGGAAAGCCGGCGACAAGATCGTGGTGGCTCCTTCGGGGCCCGATATGGCGGGGCACGAACTTGGCGAGGTGGTATCTGTGAGTGGCAACAAGGTCACGCTCAAAGCCGCGCTTGCCAAGGCCCACTATGGCACCGTTCGCAAAGTGGGCGAAACGGTGATCGACGTGCGTGCCGAGGTTGCATCCATTAGCCGCAACATCGTCATTCAAGGCGACGAAGAGTCAGAAGCGCTGCGTATCGGTGGTCACATGATGTTCATGTCCACCACGAAGACCACCGTTCGGCTCAGCAACATCGAAGTGACACGCATGGGACAAGCCAACAACTTGGGCCGATATCCGGTGCACTTTCACATCATGCAAGATCGCTGCGACGGCTGCTTCGCCAAGGATATCGCCGTTCACGACACCGTGCAACGAGGCATCGTTGTTCACGACACGGCCAAGCTTTTGATCATGAACAACGTGGTCTACAACAGCGTGGGCCACAACTTCATTGTGGAAACGCAAACAACGGCCGGCAGCACGTTCCACCACAACCTGGCAATGGTGAACCGCATGCCCACGCCGAAGTTCACCACCGTTGATCTTGTTAAGCAGAATGACGACATCCCCAGCGGCTTCTGGGTCCGCAACCTGGCCAACGTGTTTACTGAGAATGCGGTTGGCGGCAGTGTGGGCATGGGCTTCTTCTTTGACGAGGCTGCGGGAGGTCCGATGGTTTTCGAGAAAACCACCGTGCACGCAGCAATGACGGCGGGGGCCAACCGAGATTTCAACATGCAGTCGGGCGTGCTGCTTGTGTGTACGGAGCAGCAACCCGCCTCATCGCGCGTGCTTGATTTGCTGGTTTATGAGAACGGCGGAAACGGCGAGAACTCACCGGCAGGATTCTGGCCGGAGCATTGCACATCGTTCCATCCTGGATTTACCCCGTTCACCATTTCGCGCGTCTACGCGGTGGACAACACGGCGAAGAATGTGGAGCTGCGGCACCAAAGCGACGTGTATACGATGACGGACTCCATCTTCACAGGATCGCTGTTAGGTGGGAACGACAAAGGTGTGGCGGTGTTCGCGCAGTACGGCGGCACTCTTACGTTGGAGCGACCGGTGTTCGCGCATTACAAAACGCCCGTCTTTTTCAGCAATGACATTCTGGGCGCCTGGATTGCTCGCTTTCGCATCTCGAACGCCAAGTTCATAAACGCGGATCCGAGCGTGGTGGCGAAGCCTGAGAGCTTGACGGAGGCGCTGGATGATTCCTTTTTGCCCAAGGGCGCCTACCTTGTGGCCGATGCGGAGAAGCCGACTTTGGTGGCCAAAGACTGCTCGCGCATGGATTGGGGCGATTTCGGCACCTACAAGTGCCCGCAGCTGTACGGCATGGGCTTTTTGGTTGCGCGCGACGGCGACAAGACTGACGGCGAAGGCGAAGAGCTGTTCGGTGGAACCGTCCTACACACGAAAGTGCCGCTGTTGCGTGACGATGGAGCGATGTACAAACCGGGCGAGACTGGCTTCGGTGGCTATGAGATCTTGTACGGCACGGAGAATGAATACCGCCTCCAACAAGAGCCGACCGGCACCTTCACCGCGCGGCTATATCCGATGGGCTCGCTCACGCAAGGCTACGACCCGAAGGCGGCGGCGAAGATGGCGGTGCCAATGGCGCAAGCACCAAAGGCCGTGTACCGAACAGGCGACACCGGCGATCGCTCCGCGGTGCCCACCGCCAACAACAAGATGACTTTGGTCAACACAGACGCCGAGATGAAGGCCAATCCGGAGAACACCTATCGATACGACGCCGCCACCAAGACGCTGCGCTTCTATGTCATGAGCCGTTGGGTGGTCGCCAACCGTTAAGGCCACCCATGCAAATCAAAACATTCGCGTTCGCCGCTGCCTTGATGTGTTTTGGCAGCCCTGTGGCCCTGGCCCAGGTCGCACAAACGGGCATGGTGTGCAGCCAACCGGGCATGCAGTGCCGTTATTGGCTGCCCTCGGGCTATGACGCCAACAAGAAGTATCCCCTGATCCTGTACTTTCACGGCGCAGGGCAATCGGGCACCAACAACCGCTCGCAAGTGGAAGATTGGGGCGCGATGCCGCAGGCCTACCTTGAAAGGCGCGCCAAATACCCAGCCTTCTTCGTTGCACCACAAGCACCGTCCGCGGAAGGCAACGATCGTTGGGTGAATTGGGATTGGGGCAAGGGCTCATACGACGTAAATGCAGTCGCCGAGAGCGCCAGCATGAAGAAAGCCATGGCTATCTTGGCGTCGTTGCGCGGGCAATACAGCATCGATCCCGATCGCATCTATGTGATGGGGGAATCGATGGGTGGTTTTGGCACGTGGGACGCGTTGGCACGCCATCCGGACGTCTTCGCCGCTGGTGTGCCAGCCGATGGTGGAGGATCCCCACAGGCCGCCGGGAAGTTGAAGGATATGGCCATTTTCTCGGCGCATTTCGAAAATGACGGCGCCGTTCCCGTATCGAGCGATCGCGAAATGTTTAAGGCCGTCGCCGCCGCGGGTGGACGTCCAACGTTCATGGAGATCGGCGGCCCGGGTCACGGCGTGGCGGGGACGTTCTGCTCGAATGACGTTCACTATGATTGGCTGTTTGCTCAACGGCACGGCGTGCCACCGAGCGCGCCTTTGTCGCAGGTCACGTTCACGCCCAGCGGCGGCCCCATTGGCACGCAAGCGATGGTCACCATCTCCACCAGCCTTGAGAAGCCAACCATTCGCTACACGCTCAACGGCGACGTGCCCACAGCATCGACGGGAACGATCTACACGCAGCCCATCAAGATCGATAAGAACACCATCTTGCGCGCGGCGGTGTTCTCCACGGCCAGTGATGACTTCTCCACAACCGTGTACCACGCGGCCTCATACACGCTGGGCAATGCGCCGGCAGGCCAAGGGGGCAGCGGCGCCGGCGGCAGCATGGCGGGCGCGGGCGGCAGCGCTGGTGCGGGCGGCATGGCAAGCGGAGGCATGGCGGGCAGCGTGGGCACAAGCCAAGGCGGAGGCGCGGGATCGGTGTCGGGGCGCGGCGGCAGTGACGTGGGCGGCGCCGGTGGAAAAGACCATATGGGAGGCGAAGGCGGAGACACCGTCGCTGACGAGAACACAAGCTCATCCGGCTGCGCACTGGCCCGCCGCCACGGCAACGGACCGTGGCTCGTCGTGATCGGTCTGGCCGTCTGGAGCCTGCGTCGCCAGCGTCGTCGCTAAGCGTGCAGGCGATTGGGTAACATGCCTTCATGCACGATGAAGGCGGCGATCTCTTCAACGCCCTGGCCCACTTTTAGATTCGTAAATAGAAACGGCTTGTTTCCGCGCATTTTGCGCGCGTCACGATCCATCACTTCCAATGACGCCCCCACGGCCGGCGCCAGATCGATCTTGTTGATGATCAACAAATCTGATTTCGTGATGCCTGGCCCACCCTTGCGCGGGATTTTATCTCCCGCGGCCACATCGATCACGTACAGCGTGATGTCCGCCAGCTCGGGACTGAATGTGGCCGCCAAGTTGTCGCCACCGCTTTCAACAAGCACGATCTCCAAGGTCGGAAACTTCACCAGAAGATCATCGATGGCGGCCAAATTTGCCGATGCATCCTCACGAATCGCGGTGTGGGGGCAACCGCCCGTTTCAACGCCGACAATGCGTTCGGGCGCCAAAGCCCCGCTGCGCAACAAGAATTGTGCGTCCTCCTTCGTGTAGATGTCATTGGTGACGGCCGCGATGTCATAAGCAAGGCGAAGACGCTTGCAAAGCGCATCCATCAACGCCGTTTTGCCTGAGCCCACGGGACCGGCCACGCCCACGCGCAATGCCGTTTTGTCTTTGGTGGAAGCACCGATCTTCTTTGCTGCGTACGTGGTTGTGGTTTGCATGCTCAACTCCGAAAAAGCCGCGCGTATTGGGTTTCGTGAAGCGCCGCCGCCATCACGTGGCCGGGCGCCGTGTTGCTAATCTCGTGATCTAGAAGCTGCAGGCCTCGCTGCACGCAAGCTTGCAGCGTTTGCGTGAGGTTCATCAAAATGCGTTGCCCTTCGGATTGGCCCAGCGGCACCAACCGGACCGCTGCGCTCACCTGGCCCTCGGCCCAGGCGAAGGCAAACGCCAAGGCCGCCACATCGCGATCAATCTCGAACGTCACGGCGGCATAAGCGAACGCCGTAGCATAAGCCGGACCTGCCAACGGCAGGCGCCTGTTCTCGGGCACAAGCGTCACCAGAACCTTGTTAAGCGCGGCCCCTAAGTGTTTATCTTCAGCGCGCAGTTCGGCCGCTCCTCGGTTGGCCAGCAAGAAGGCGTTCCAATGCACCGCCGCCGCACCGTCTGCCTGCGAAAAGGCGTTGTAAAGCCTGGCAAACACCGCGATGTCCAGTGTGCCAAACGCGCTTTGGCACAAGCCAGTCAACCACGCCAGGGTGCTGGGCGCGTCGTGCACCCAACCCAAATCCACGGCGGTTTCCAGCCCCTGCGAGTAAGCGAATGCGCCAATGGGAAGCGCCGGGCTCACCAATTGCAGCAGCCGCAACAGGCGTGTGCCGTCAGTGATGGTGTCCATGATCGTGGTGGTGGTGCTCGTCATGCTCGTGGCTATGACCGTGGTGCCCGCCGCCGTGGGCCCCACCTTCTGGTTCAAATGGCGCTTGCTCGGTGTGCACCAAGGCGCCCAAACCAATCACCATCGCGTCGAGCACGTGGTCGTGTTGGTATCGCAGCCACGCGTCCGTGATCTGCAAGGGCACATGGCGGTTGCCCAGGTGATACGCCACCCGCGCCAAGTGCAGGCTTGATTCGGCGAACACGGTGGAAACCGTTTCTGGCGCGGCTTTCACTTGCACAAGGCCCTGCCCTTCCAAGGCCAACAAGTCGCCGTGGCGCAACACAGTGCCGCGCGGCAACACCAGCGCCGCTTCTCCCCCTTCATCAAATCGGACGCGCTGTCGGCTGCGTTTGCGGGCGTCGAACGGCAGCGTTAAATGCAGCAAAGGCGCTTCTGTGCTTTGCACCGGGCCGTGCAAGCTTGGCAATGTGTTGTCGTTGGTTTGCATGGGTGGCGTCAAAACAAGAAATATCGTTGGCTCAACGGCAAAGATTTCGCCGGCTCACATGTCAATAGAACACCGTCGGCGCGCACTTCATAAGTTTGCGAATCAACCTCCATCACCGGCAAAGCGCCATTGTGGATAAGATCCGTCTTTTTCACTGTGCGGGTTCCACTGACAGGCACCAAGCGGCGATGCAGCCCCAAGGTAGAAGCGAGATCGGTTTGCAGCGACAGACGCGAAACGAACGTCACGCTTGTGGATGAACAAGCGCGCCCATAAGCGCCAAACATCGGCCGGTAATGCACGGGCTGTGGCGTGGGAATCGACGCGTTCGGATCGCCCATCGGCGCCGCGGCAATGAAGCCACCTTTGATCACAAGCGATGGTTTGACGCCGAAGAACGCCGGCTTCCAGACCACGAGATCGGCCAGTTTCCCAGGCTCAACCGAACCCACTTCATGCGCAATCCCGTGCGCCAACGCTGGGTTGATCGTGTATTTGGCGATGAAGCGTTTGGCACGAAAGTTATCGGCACCCGGCGGATCGCCCGCCAAAGGACCGCGCTGCACCCTCATCTTATGCGCCGTTTGCCACGTGCGCGTCACCACCTCGCCCACGCGTCCCATCGCCTGTGAATCAGACGACATCATGCTGAACGCGCCCAGGTCGTGCAGAATGTCCTCGGCGGCGATCGTTTCCTTGCGGATGCGTGATTCGGCGAACGCCACATCTTCGGGGATGGCTGGATCCAAGTGATGGCACACCATCAACATGTCCAGGTGCTCATCAACGGTGTTGATTGTGTAAGGACGTGTTGGGTTCGTGGATGAGGGCAACACGTGGGCCACGCCACAGGCCTTGATGATGTCAGGCGCGTGGCCACCACCGGCGCCTTCGGTGTGGTACGTGTGAATGGTGCGGCCTTTAAACGCCGCCAGAGTGTCTTCGACGAAGCCAGATTCGTTTAGTGTGTCGGTATGGATGGCGACCTGCACATCTTCTTGCTCGGCCACCGACAAGCAGCAATCGATCGACGCGGGCGTTGTGCCCCAATCTTCGTGCAGCTTTAGACCCATGCAGCCGGCGCGGATCTGTTCCAATAACCCGGCGGGTCGGCTGGCGTTGCCTTTGCCCAGAAAACCTAGATTCATGGGAAACGCTTCGGCGGCTTCAAGCATGCGCGCCATGTTCCAAGCGCCTGGTGTGCACGTGGTGGCGTTGGTGCCGGCCGCGGGACCGGTGCCACCGCCAATCATCGTGGTGACGCCCGAAACAAGCGCCTCCTCGATCTGCTGCGGACAAATGAAGTGGATGTGCGAATCGATGCCGCCCGCCGTGATGATGCAACCTTCGCCCGCCACAACCTCGGTGCCTGGCCCAATCACGATGTCCACGCCGGGTTGCACATCCGGGTTGCCGGCCTTGCCCACGCGCATGACGCGTCCGTGCTTGATGCCGATGTCGCCCTTCACCACGCCCCAATGATCCAACACGATGGCATTCGTGATGACCATGTCGGCCACGTCTGAGCCTGCACGTTGGCTTTGCCCCATGCCATCGCGGATCACTTTGCCGCCGCCAAATTTCACTTCTTCGCCAGCGATTGTGTGGTCGCGCTCGATGCGAATGAAAAGCTCGGTGTCGCCCAAACGCACGCTATCGCCCACGGTGGGCCCGTACATATCTGCATAGGCGCGCCGGTTTACATACACGCTCATGGCGTGCCCCCTTTTTGCGGCGCTAAGGCGCCCATAACTTCACCACGAAAGCCCCAAACTTCGCGTGCCCCGGCAAAAGCCACCAACGCCACCTGCCGCGTTTGCCCCGGCTCGAAGCGCACCGCCGTGCCTGCGGCGATGTTCAAGCGCATGCCATAGGCGGCCTGGCGATCAAACTGCAAGGCAGGGTTCGTCTCAAAGAAATGATAATGCGATCCCACTTGCACGGGCCGGTCGCCTGAGTTGGCCACGAAGATCTGCGTGGTTTCGCGGCCCACGTTGATCTCAATCGGCGGTTCGCCTGGCGCCAGCACGATAACGCCTGGCACAACTTTATTCGTGGCGGCGATTGGGTTGTGAACCGTGACCAGCTTCGTGCCATCCGGAAAGGTGGCCTCCACCTGCACTTCGGGGATCAATTCGGCGATGCCTTCCATCACGTCGTCGGGACGCAGCAGCTGCGTGCCATACGCCATGAGCTCCGCAACCGATTTGCCATCGCGCGCGCCCTCTAATATGGCGGCCGAGATGAAGGCCACAGCTTCAGGGTAATTGAGCTTCAGGCCGCGGGCTTTGCGGCGCTCGGCAAGCAAGGCAGCGGTAAACAGCAGCAGTTTGTCTTTCTCACGAGGGGTCAATTCCACAGGTCATCTCCACAACGCTTCGTTCTTTTTCACGTCGCCCAAATGCGCGGCGCACTGCCGGGCCGGTGAAGACACAAGGGCCGCAGCGCTTCCCACACTCTTGTAAAGCGTTCGCGCACCTGCACGCCGTCGCGCGCAAGCATGCGACACAGCAGCGCGCCTTCAACCAAGGTGGCACTGCATAAAGCGGCGTCCTCGCCGCCGTGACATAACACCCGCGCCGTTTCCAACAACGCAAGCGTGGCCGGAAAGATCACCATGGTGCCCATCGCCGCGAACCCCCGCAGGCCCCAAGCGGCCTGCAACACAGGTTCGCCGCCACGCAGGTGGTTGCGTTCGATATGAATGGGCACGCCGTTGCGGCTTACTTCAAACTGCAGCTCGCATTCACCCTCGTCAAACGTTTCGCCCGCCGCCGGCCGCCCTAAACACACCATCTCCCACGCCAACACTTTCGCGTCGTCACCCAAGTTGATGCGCGTCCGCAATTGCGCGCGCGCGCCGCGATACACGATCGTCTCTTGCGGCAGCCACTCAAGCACACCGCGCGCCTCAACGTTTGCAACCACCGTCTGCCCCGCGGGAACGTTGCCGCCGCGGTAAACTTTCCCGGCGGCGGGCGTGGTTAACAGCGCGTGCGCGTCTTGCCCCACGGTGACCGCGATTGACAAGCTGTCGCCTTGCACAAGGCCGCCTGGCGGATGCAACACATAGACGTGACAAACCGCATCGCCCTCAGGAAAAAACGGCTTTTGCACGCGTAGCGGTCCACAGTGTTCGCGATCCACCAATGCCGTGCCCCAGGCTTCTTTGGCAAAGCCCAACCGCAGCCACGCCTTCCATTCGCGCACGGGCAGTGTGTGGCTCAATGGCTCTGCGAAGGGCTGCACGGCTACGCGCCCTCCGCCTTGTGAAACCTGACCGAGCGCTCCCACACGGCCAGCACCGTGCAGCCTTGGGGTGCATAAACCGCGTGCGTGCTGCCGGGTGGGTTTACCTTCAAGGTGCCTGCCTCGTGAACGCCGTCGTCGTCTTCTTGCGCGCCTGACAACACCAGAATGTATTCCCAACCCTCGTGCGTGTGCTGCGGCACCATCGCACCCGGCGCATAACGCAGCAAAGCTGCCGCAGGCGCGCGCGCCGGATCGCCTTGCAGCCGACAGATCTGCACGCCTTCACGAAACGGCTCCCACAACAGCTTTTCTGGTTCAAGCGCCGCCGTGAGCAGCCCTGGAAACGAAAGCGCAGGCGGACGCGACGAAGGCGGCTTCAACCGAGCGCCTCGATGAGCGCCCCTGAAGTGGAGATGGCGCCAAAAACGCCATTTTGCATCGTCACCATCTTCAAGGCGGCCTCGTGGTTGCCCTGATCGGTGGCCGCACAGCAATCAGCCAACAACAGGCATTCATAACCGCGATCGTTGGCGTCACGCATAGTGGTGTGCACGCACACATCGGTGGTGATGCCTGTGAGGATGATGTTTTGAATGCCACGCAGACGCAGAGTCATATCAAAGTCAGTGGCATAAAAAGAGCCTTTGCCTGGCTTATCGATCACGACTTCACCCGGCAGCGGCGCAAGCTCTGGGATGATCTCCCAGCCCGGCTCGCCGCGCACCAACACGCGGCCGCAAGGCCCGGGATCACCAATGCCGATGCCTGAGCTGCCATGCTCGGTTTGGCGCGAGCGCCACCGCTTGTTGGCAGGCAGATCCGCCAAATCAGGCCGATGCCCCTCACGCGTGTGCATGATGTGAAAGCCGTGGCGGCGCAGGCTTGCGAGCACCGCTTTGATCGGCTCGATCGGTTTGCGGGTCAACGAGATGTCGTAGCCCAGCTGATCGATGTATCCACCTTTGCCGCAAAAGTCGGTTTGCATGTCGATGACAACAAGCGCGGTGTTCTGCGGCCGCAGATCACCATTCCAAGGCCATGCATAGGGTTTCGCTGATACGTGTTTCATGCATTCCTCGTCACCCGTTGCTTATAAGCCGGCTCATGTTTCGGTTGAGTTTCAACGTGGTACCTCTGCCGTTAAACCTCCATGGGCCCGCAAGAACGGCGCCCACGTTGACAAAATCGCAGGCATTCTAAGTTTCGTGCTGCCCATCGAGGCCTTAACGATTGCATCACTGCAGGCGCATTACAGCGCCGGCTCGTTGACGCCCGAAGCGGTGATCGATGCCATCTATGAACGCATCGCCGCTGAAGATGTGCCCGGCGTCTTCATTGAGCTCGCGCCTCGCGCGATGGTCATGGCGGCCGCCCGTCGGCTCAACGCGGTGAGCGCAGCCCGCGGCCCGCTGTGGGGGGTTCCGTTCGTCGTGAAAGACAACATCGACGCCCTCGGCTTCAACACCACCGCCGCTTGCCCGAAGTTTGCGTATACGCCAACCCAGAATGCCACGGTGGTGCAGAAGCTGCTCGATGCCGGCGCGTTGGTGTTGGGCAAAACGAATCTCGATCAGTTCGCCACAGGCTTGGTTGGCACACGCTCGCCCTATGGCACCCCCGCAAATGTGTTCAACGATAAGTACATCGCTGGCGGCTCTAGCTCTGGCTCGGCCGTGGCCGTCACGCGGGGATACGCCTCGTTTGCGTTGGGCACGGACACCGCAGGCTCAGGGCGCGTGCCTGCGGGGTTCGGCAACATCGTGGGGCTCAAGCCCACCAAGGGGATGCTCAGCACCAAAGGCGTGGTCCCCGCGTGCGCGTCGCTGGATTGTGTGTCTGTGTTTGCGTTAACCGTTGCGGATGCGACCGCGGTTGCTGATGTGGCCAAGGGATTTGATCCAGCTTGTCCTGAAAGCCTTCCCAGCGCCGACTCGTGGCGGGCCACGGCCGCGTTTGTGCCGGGCCACATCCGCGTGGGTGTACCGCTGCCAAGGCAACTGTCGTTCTTGAACGATCGCTTGGCAGAAGCAAACTTTCGCGCCGCGTGCGACGCCCTGGTGGCTCAAGGCGCGGACCTTCTTGAAATCGACATCGATCCCTTGTTACGCGCGGCGGAGTTACTTTACACAGGCCCGTGGGTGGCAGAGCGCCTAGAAGCCAGCGGCGCTTTGCTGCGCGCCCAACCGCAAGCGTTCGATCTTGTGGTGCGTGGCATCCTCGCAAAAGCGAGCGCCATCAAGGCCACCGACGTGTTCGTGGGCCAGCGGCGCTTGGCTTCATTGCGCACGCAAGCGGCGGCCATATGGACCGGAGTGGATGTTCTGGTGGTGCCCACCACGCCCACGATTTTCACCCGCGAGCAAATACACGCGGATCCCGTGGGCCTCAACGCCGAGCTCGGGCGCTACACAAATTTCGTAAACTTGCTGAACATGTGCGGATTGGCAGTGCCCACAGGGTTTCGCGAAGATGGCTTGCCGGCAGGCGTGACCTTGCTGGCCCCTGCCCAACGCGACAGTTTGCTCAGCGGCATCGGGGCACATTTGCACGCGGCCTGCAACCAGCGGCTCGGCGCCAGTGGGCCCACACAAATTGGGGCTGCTGAACCGAGTCCCTTCGTAAACACAACAAGTGGTTGGTCACCGCTCTTTGTGATGGGCGCACATATGCGGGGCCAACCGCTCGTGCAGCAAATGTTAAGCCGCGGCGCTGTGTTCCTCGCCACCATGCACACAGCACCCGTTTACAAATTCCTCGCGTTGCCCGGTGGCACCGTGGCAAGGCCGGGCCTTGTGCGTGTCAACGACAATGGTGTGAGCGTGCAAGGTGAGCTGTGGGCCATGCCCATTGAACATTTGGGTTCGTTTACCGCGGGCGTCGCGGCGCCGTTGGGCATCGGCAAAGTTGAACTTGCCGACGGCCACCTGGTGACAGGGTTCATCTGCGAAGCCGCAAGCACCATCAACGCGCGCGATATTTCCCCGTTTGGCAACTGGCGCGCGTTCATTGGTCACGCATCATCGTGACGCATACAAGCGAGCGTTTCGATCCGTGGACCTGTTTACCAACGTTTCATTGCTGTGAAACCTATCCGATACTTCGCACGAGTAGTGTCGGGGCCCGAGCGCAACTCACTTCGGGTAGCGGATTTCAACGAGGACCAGGGAGACAGAAATGATCAAGCGAGACAAGAACCGCACCACCGCTTTCGCGGCAAGCGGGTGGGTAGGGATGTTGGCAATGGCCGTTTCAACGTTGATTGCCTGCCAAAAAGAGAAGCCACCGGAGGCAACAACAGCGGCCCCCGTGGTCGCTGCACCGGCACCCGCTCCCGCCGATGACAAGGGCCCGATCAAAGTTGGCATCTTGCACTCGTTGTCGGGCACGATGGCGATCAGCGAAACCTCGCTCAAAGACGTGGCCTTGATGGCGATCGAAGAGATCAACGAGGCGGGCGGCCTGCTGGGTCGCAAAGTGGAACCCGTGGTGGTTGACCCAGCGTCGAACTGGCCACTATTTGCCGAAAAAGCCCGTGAGCTGCTGCAGAAGGAAAAGGTCGCCGTGACCTTCGGCTGTTGGACCTCCGTGTCGCGCAAGTCCGTGCTTCCGGTGTTCGAAGAGCTCAACGGTTTGTTGTTCTACCCTGTTCAGTACGAAGGCGAAGAGTCGTCGTTCAACGTGTTCTACACGGGCGCGGCCCCCAACCAACAAGCGATTCCAGCTGTGGAATACTTGATGAGCAAGCAAGGCGGAGGCGCCAAACGTTTCGTGCTGCTTGGCACCGATTACGTTTACCCGCGCACCACGAACAAAATCTTGCGCTACTTCCTGCACTCGAAGGGCATCACCGACGACGACATCATGGAGACGTACACGCCGTTTGGTCACAGTGACTACCAAACGATCGTCAACGACGTAAAGAAGTTCGCGGCAGCCAAGCGCACGGCGGTTATCTCAACCATCAACGGCGACTCGAACGTGCCGTTCTACAAAGAGCTCGGCAACCAGGGCCTCAAAGCCGAAGACGTCCCCGTGGTGGCGTTCTCGGTGGGCGAAGAAGAATTGCGTGGCGTGGACACGAAGCCACTCGTGGGCCACTTGGCGGCGTGGAACTACTTCATGTCGATAGATACGCCTGAGAACAAGGCGTTCATCGAGAAATGGATGACATACGTCAAGAAGAACAACCTGCCCGGCGGCGACAAGCGCGTCACCAACGATCCAATGGAAGCCACATACATTGGCATCAAGATGTGGGCGGCCGCCGTCGAGCAAGCCAAGAGCACCAACGTCGATGCCGTTCGCCAGGCCATTGGCTACCAAAAGGTTAAGGCGCCTTCGGGCTTCGAGATCACAATGGACGCAAAGAACCACCACCTGCACAAGCCTGTGTTCATCGCAGAGGTGCGCGCCGATGGTCAGTTCAACGTGGTCTGGAAAACGCCTGGCCCCGTGCGTGCACAAGCCTGGAGCCCGTTTATTCCTGAAAGTGCCAAGAAGGTGGCCGACTGGACTTACCCTTGGGTATGCGGCAACTGCGAAAAGCCCAAATTCTCGGCCATGGCTGAGTAGTTCTTCATCTCCCTGTTAAACCACCGGAGGACCGCGCGCGTGCAACAGCACAAGTCTCGAATCAATCTTTGGTCTAAGCTTGTTCTGTTGTTCGCCGCGGCGCTTGCGGCACCGGCTTTCGCCCAGGCCGACGAAACGCACGACGCGCTCGCAAAAGCCCTGGCGGCTTTGGCCAGTGATGATGGCGATAAAGTGGAAGCCGCGGTGGCTGAGCTAACGAAGTTCGACGGCGCCGACCTGCTTGGCCCGTTGCAGGCACTGCAGGACGATGCACTTTACGTAGACCCGCAAGGCGGCGTGTTCATCAAGAACAAAGATCGCATCGCACGCGATCCTTTCACGGGCCAGCCTGTGACTCCGGCACCTTCGGGCCTGCAGGCCGTGCGGATGACAAACGTTTTGCGCCGCACTGTGATGCCGTTGCTTGCCCGCTTGCAGTTAAACGCTCCCGAGGCAACCATACGTCGCGCAGCGGTGGAAGAATTGTTGAAGCGTGGCGCCCAAGACGCGGCCCCGTTGTTGCGCGCACGCCTGCTCAAAGAGACAGATGCTGAAACCAAGACCGCGCTTGAACTCGCGGTGGCAAAGATGGATCTGGCGTCGCCCGATAAGGCGCTTCGCCTCGCGGCCTTGAAGATCTTGGAAGACCGAGCCGATCCGAGCACCCGCAGCGACGTGGCGCCGCTTGTACGTGAGCCCAGCAAGGGAGGCGATCCCGACGCGGAGGTGCGAGCGGCGGCGGCCAGCACGCTTGGCACAATCGATCGGCGGCAAGAGTTCATTCGTTTGGGCGGCCATTTGATCCATGGCATAAGCCTCGCCAGTGTGTTGCTGTTGGCGGCGCTTGGCTTGGCGGTGACGTTTGGCTTAATGGGTGTCATCAACATGGCCCACGGGGAGATGCTGATGTTGGGCGCCTACACAACCTATGCGGTTCAAGTGGCATTCGCCTCACATTTTCCAAGCGTCAGTGGCCTTTACTTGGTCGCGTCGATTCCCTTGGCGTTTTTGGTCACGGCCCTTGTGGGCCTCCTGATGGAGCGCTCCGTGCTGCGTTTTCTTTACGGACGGCCGCTTGAAAGTTTGTTGGCCACGTGGGGCATCAGCTTGGTGTTGATCCAAACCGTACGGCTGATTTTTGGCGCACAGAACGTGGCGGTGGCCACACCCGACTATTTGGCGGGCGGTCTGACGATCGCTATGGGCCTCGTGTTTCCGTGGAGCCGCATCGCTGTTGTGGGCTTTGCCTGCCTGGTGGCGTTGGCGGTGTGGCTGATTCTTCAAAAGACGTCGCTCGGCCTGCATGTGCGTGCGATCTCGCAGAACCGTTCGATGGCTGCGTGTTTGGGCGTGCCCACCCGTCGCGTGGATTCGTGGATCTTTGCGCTCGGCTCAGGCATCGCGGGCCTAGGGGGCGTGGCGCTCTCGCAGCTTGGCAACGTGGGCCCTGAACTCGGGCAGGGTTACATCATCGATTCGTTCATGATTGTTGTTTTGGGCGGCGTCGGCCGTCTGATGGGCACCATCGCTTCATCGTTGGGCCTTGGCATGTTGAACAAACTCATTGAGCCTTTCGCGGGTGCCGTGATGGGTAAAATCGCCGTGCTTTGCATCATCATCCTGTTCATTCAACGGCGCCCGCAAGGCATGTTTGCCTTGAAGGGACGCGTGGAGGCTTAAAGCACAATGTCAGCGTTCCTCGACAATCTGCGCAGCACCAGCGTTCGCATCCACACACCGAAGGTTTGGCTTTGCATGTTCGTGGCCTTGGCCGCGGTGATCGCTTTGCCGGTCACGGGCCTGTTGCCCCCACACCTCGTGCCTTTGGTGGGCAAGTTCCTTTGCTACGCGATGGTTGCGCTCGCTGTGGATTTGGTGTGGGGTTTCGCCGGCATTCTGAGTCTGGGACACGGCCTGTTTTTCGCGCTCGGTGGCTACGCTATGGGCATGTACCTCATGCGCTCGATGAGTGGCGAAGGCGTATACCGCAGCGAATTGCCGGATTTTATGGTATTTCTCGATTGGAAAGCGCTGCCGTGGACGTGGTACGGCTTTGATAGCTTTCCGTTTGCGGTGTGCATGGCGATGGTGGTGCCAGGCCTGTTGGCGTTCGTCTTTGGCTTCTTAACGTTCCGCTCGAAGATCAAAGGCGTCTATCTTTCCATCGTGACGCAAGCGTTGACCTACGCCGCGATGATGTTGTTCTTTCAGAACGCCACGGGCTTTGGCGGCAACAACGGACTCACGGACTTTAAGCGCATCGCGGGCTTCGCGTTGCAAAGCCCCTCCACCAAGATCGGCCTTTATGTGATATCAGCGGTCGCACTGCTTGGCATTTATGTGCTTTGCCGGTTTGTTGTCACAAGCCGTATGGGCCGCGTGGTGGCGGCCATCCGCGATGGTGAATTGAAGACGCGCTTCTGCGGCTATGAATCAACCAACTACAAACTCTTCGTGTGGACGCTGTCAGCGGCCATGTGCGGGTTTGCCGGCGCGCTTTATGTTCCGCAAGTGGGCATCATCAACCCCAGCGAAATGCAGCCCGCAAGTTCCATCGAGATGGCCATTTGGGTTGCGGTGGGCGGCCGCGGCACGCTGAGCGGCGCCATCTTGGGCGCGTGGTTGGTCAATGGTGGCAAGAGCTGGCTTACAGGTGCGTTTCCCGAAGTGTGGCTTTACGCATTGGGCGGCCTGTTCATCCTTGTGACATTGTTTTTGCCGGGCGGCGTGTACAGCTTGATTGGCAAAGTGATGGCGCGCTTTCGCAAACGGGCGGTGGCACCATGAAAACCGCCACCGCAGAAGCTGTTGAATCATCCGAGTCAACAGCGCTTGCCAAGCCACACAAGCGCATCAAGACGGTGTCCCGCGCGCCCGTGCCATTTCGTCCCGAGCTGGTGCTGTGGGTGGATGGCGTCACCGTTTCGTTCGATGGCTTTCGCGCACTCAACGATCTAACGCTTGAGCTTGATCGTGGCGAACTTCGCTGCATCATTGGTCCCAACGGTGCGGGCAAAACCACGCTAATGGATGTGATCACGGGCAAAACCCAGCCCGATCAAGGCGGCGTTTTCCTTGAAAGCCTGGATTGTGACCTGACCGCCAAAGCAGAATGGGAGATCGCGCGATTGGGTGTGGGGCGAAAGTTTCAGCGCCCCACGGTGTTCCAGGGCCACACTGTGCGCGAGAACCTGGAGCTTGCCTGCAAAGGGCCCAAGGGCGTGTTTCGCAATTTGTTTCGTGGCTTAGAAAAGCGCCAGCGTGAAAGTGTGGAGAAGACGCTGGCATTGATTGGCCTCGCGGACAAGGCGGAGCAGAAGGCAGGCCTCTTGGCCCACGGCCACAAGCAGTGGCTGGAGATCGGCATGCTGTTGGTGCAGGAGCCCAAGGTGCTGCTGGTGGACGAGCCGGTCGCCGGGATGACCCATCAAGAGATGGAGCACACCGCACAGCTTCTGGTTTCGTTGGCGGGCGAATGCACCGTGGTGGTGGTTGAACACGATATGGAATTCGTGCGCAACATCGCCCGCAAGGTCACCGTGCTGCACGAGGGCCACGTGTTGGCAGAGGGCAAAATGGAAGACATCCAGAAGCACCCTCGCGTCGTTGAAGTTTATCTTGGCACCTAGGAGCGGATGATGCTTTCGGTTGAAGGTGTGAATCAGTTTTATGGCGAAAGCCACACGTTGTGGGACGCGCAGCTGAATCTGCCAGCGGGCGCTTGCACCTGTTTGATGGGCCGCAACGGCGTCGGGAAAACCACATTGCTCAAATGTGTGATGGGTCTGCTGCCGATCAAAACAGGCTCCATTCGCATGGGCGACAGTGAGATCTCACGCAAACCTGCCGAAGTGCGCGCCGGCGTGGGCATCGGTTACGTGCCCCAGGGCCGAGAGATCTTTGGGCAGCTTTCCATCGAAGAAAACCTGATGGTGGGCTTCTCGGCGCTGAAGAAGAAGAAGGCTGGCGCGCTCGAACGCGTTTACAACACTTTCCCTGTTCTCAAGCAGATGCGTTCACGCCGGGGTGGCGATTTATCGGGTGGCCAACAGCAACAGTTGGCGATTGGCCGCGCCTTGATGCTGGACCCAAAGCTGCTGATCTTGGATGAGCCCACCGAAGGCATCCAGCCAAACATCGTGTCCGAAATTGGTGACATTCTCGCGGGCCTCAACCAAAAAGAAGGTCTTACGATCCTGTTCGTGGAGCAGAAGCTGCCCTTTGCGCGCAAGTTCGCGCAGCACTTTGCGATTATGGAGCGCGGTCACACAGTGGCCTCCGGTGCGATGACGGATCTCACGCAAGAGTTGGTCGACAAGCATTTAACGGTTTGAGCACCGCGCCTGAGTGGGAAGCAAACACAGCGACGGAGCTCGTTTCGGGCCAGCCAGAAGATAGACTTAGTCTTGACTAAGTTTACATCGGGCGCAATCATAGTTTATGAAGACCGTCACGACGCATGAGGCCAAAACGCACCTTTCAAGACTTTTGGCTGAGGTTGAAGCGGGGCAGGATGTCGTTATCTTGCGTGGCAGTGTTCCCGCAGCTCGCTTGACCGCCGTGGGTAAATCCGGGGCGCACCCGCTTCGACCGAGAGTAGGAACCATTACGTCCAAGCCGATTAGCGAAGCGAAGGAGGCGTTCGCTCCGCTTTCCGATGACGAGCTGGCTCTGTGGGGCTTGCGTTGAGGTTGCTTTTGGATACGTGCACGTTCATCTGGTTGACCAGCGCGCCTGATCGCCTGGGGACCCAAGCCAAAAGAGCGCTCAACGCCGAACAGGTGGAAGTCCTTTTGAGCGATGTTTCGGTCATGGAGATCTGCACAAAGTGGCAAGCCAAAAAGCTTGGGCTACCTGCGCCCCCTAGAATGTGGATCGAGGAGCAAGCCGGCATCTGGCAGTTAACGCGCTTGCCAATCACGCCGGCCACATGTTACCGCGCGACCGAACTCCCTGAAGTCCACCGAGATCCGTTCGATCGTTTGCTTATATCGCAGGCCATCGATAACGGCCTGACGCTGCTGACCCCGGATGAATGGATCTACAAATACCCTGTGATGGCGCTTTGGTAGGCGACGCGGACGAAATCGTCGAAGGTTCTTTGTCGCACGACCCCGGTTCTTTGCCGCACGACCCAGGTGACCTCACTGGTTTTGTCCTAGCGGGACATAGGCAGCTGATGGTTTCATCACCCTTGCCACGGCATCGGCCTCATGGGAATTGTAAGTTAGTGGCGCTGCCGACTGTCGGCAATGTTAGGTGCCAATCCGTCGCACGTGGCGATGCGCCAGGTTTTAGTGGAGTACCAGCGAATGCCAATTTGCAACACCAAGACGGTATGGGTTCTCGGCGCCGGATTTAGCCGTTCGCTCGGTGGGCCACTTCTCGATGATCTTTTTCGGTTGCGCTGGTGGGGCTACGACGAAGCGTTCTACCCAAGACAAGAATTTCCGTGCCTCGCATCGGATCTGTACTGGACCCGGATGTTCTTTGACGTGGGTAAAGAACATAGGCTTTGGGACAATGCGGAACAATTCCTTGCATATGTAGACGACGGCCAAGGGCCGAACGAAACAAAGAAGCGCGTTTTGAGGCTTCTGATGCGCTCGACTAGCAGTGAGCGTTCGGGGTTATCGCCGAGCCCCGGGGATGGAAACGGTAGAGACAGGTTTTCCGAAAACTTTGCTCTTTGCACTCGACGTGCAATGGCCGCCGAGTGCGATAGTTTTCTGCGTGATGCCAATCCCTTAATCGATGAAAAATGGCAGCCCTATCGTCGTTGGGCGGGTGCCCTTCATACCGACTTAGATGTTGTGCTTTCATTCAACTACGATTTGGTCATAGAAGAGCTAGGAGATAAGTTCGACATTCGCGTCCCGCAGTCTTCCCGCATTCCAGATCGGGTGCCAGTGTTCAAGCTTCACGGAAGTGTGGATTGGCAGGCGCCTGATGCGAGTAGGGTCACTCGCGACTCTATATTCCGAAGCCCAATGGCTTGTCCGTTGATCGCTGCACCGGGCACATCTAAAGAAACTAAGGTTGTCAGTGACCTATCTCCGCTGTGGCGGGAAGCCGAAGAACACCTTGAGGCAGCGGGTGCCATCGTGTTCGTCGGCTACAGTTTCCCGAAAAGTGATGTGGGTGCCGGTTTCAGGCTGAGAGAAGCCATGAGAAGGGATCGATGCGGATATCTAAAGCGTCGTCGCATCGACTTGGTTCTGGGACCAGATATCAATGGTGAACACATAAACCGCGTAGCCACTCTGCTTCGCGCATGCGGAGGTAGCCGATCGCTATTCGACATCAACGATTCTACAGATGCGTCCACAAATTACCTTTGGTTGGTTCGTCAGCCATTGTGGGCGGAAGACTTTCTTGGCGAAGCGCAGTTACATGTGGGCTTCCACAATCTCGATCTGAAATAGTGCTGCCCTGTTTTGTGAAGCAGCACCCGGGAGCGCGCTGCACGCCGTGGCAGGCAGATCGCCAGACGATCGGACATCAAGGCAAATTCGCCAACAAACGTGCGGCCGAAACGATGCGCACCTGTGTCGCGCCAATATCCGGCAGTCGGCGCTCCTGAGCGTTGCGCAAGACCACCTGCCACGCAAACGCGGGTTTCGCTCGTTCAACAAATTACCTAAGCGCTGGGCTGATCGGGTTGTCACTGACCTTAGCTTCGATCGCGATCCAAGGCTTGTTGGCTCGCAAGATAAAGAGATCGACTTCTTGTAGTGTGTACTCGAATTTTGTCCGGACAATTTTTGGGTTCACTCAAAACTCGTCCGAGATGAAAACTGGGGTGCCGCAAGGCCCCGCACGGCATCCGCGCACGCACGCAGGTCATGCAGCACGTGCGCGCGCTCGCGCAGACTTCGCGCGATCACGGACCGGCTTACGCCACTGGGCGCGCATCTGTGGCCAGTAATCCCGTGATTTGCGCCGCTTTTTCTCCTGGCCCACTGGTTGCAGTGGGGCCTCGCAAGCGTGCGAATCAACACATCACTTTTATATCTGTGGGTGAGCGGATGCCTCACCCTCGCGTTCAGCGGCGCAAGCGGAGCGGCAGAAGCGCCCGGCCCCGCGGCGATCGCGTTCGCTGAGAAGTGCGCCACCTGCCACACCATCGGCGGCGGGCGCAAAGTGGGCCCCGATCTTCTAGGCGTCAACCAGCGACGCGCGCAAGCGTGGTTCACCAAGTTCGTGGGCAGCCCCAGCGCCATGATCGATGGCGGCGATCCTGTGGCCACGCAGTTGTTCAAAGAGTTCGGCATCCGCATGCCTGAGCTTGGTCTTGATGCCACGCAGATTGATGGTCTGTGGGCCTACCTGGCCGGCTGTACCGAAAAGGGCGGCTGCCAGCCCGTGGCGCTGGGTCCTAAGTGGGGCACCGACGGCTCGCCAGAAGATGTGGCCTCGGGCAAGGCTTTGTTCTTCGGCGAAAACCGCTTCGCCAAGGGCGGCGCGCCCTGCTTCATTTGTCACAACGTGCGCGGCGCGGCTGTCATGGGCGGCGGCACGATGGGCCCCGACCTGACGTTCGTTTATGCACGGCTCGGCGAGCGCGATCTTGAACCACAGCTGGCCGGCATGACCACGCCCGTGATGAGCGCAATTTATGCGCATACACCCTTAACAGAGGTGGAGCGCTTCTCCTTGAAATCGTTCTTTGCCGACTTATCCCGCAACGGAACGCCGCCCCGCCGTGAGCGTGATTTTTTCTGGTTGGGCCTCGAAGGCATGGGCCTGGCGATTGGCGGTTTCGTGTTGGCGTGGGGCCGCCATCGCAACAGCCACAAATCGAACCGCGGTGGTGACGCATGAACGCGCCTTCTGTGTCCAACGCCGCTTTCACATACCTGCCCTATCTGGCGGTGTTTGGTTTCTTGGGCGCGTGGATGTACCGCATCGGTATTCTTCGCAACAACCACGGCCCCCGCGTGGGCGCCATCTCAGGCGCTTCCGAAGGCGCGCTTGTGATCGGATTCTTAACGCTGTTGATGGGCCACGTGGCCACCACGCTGGCGCCCGGCGCGATGCGAGCGCTGCTCGCCGATATTGAACGCGTCGCCGTCATCGAAACGGCGGGGCTCATAGGCGCTCTCTTGTTTTCGTGGGGCGTGTTTGCGCGCCTTCGCCAGCGCTGGATGGCCATGCGCCAAGGTGTGCCCGAGCAAGAGCCACGCATCGTGATCCTGTTGTTGATGCTGCTGACCAGCGTTTCGGGTGTTGTGCTCACCGTGGGCTTTCGCTGGATCACGGCGTGGTACGCGTACATTTCGGCGCCTTACGTGCGCTCGCTGTTGGTGCTTGAACCTGAAACCGCGTCGATGGTGGCGAGCCCCATGGCCGTCAAACTTCACGCGCTGTTGTTCATGATCTTGGTGGCCGCGTGGCCGATGGCGGGATTGCCTTGGGAAGAGATCTTTCCGCTCAAAGGTGTTTCCAGGCGCATCGCCCTGGCGGCCGATGAGCGCGAGGGCAAACAATGAAACGCTTTTTGATGCTCGCGCTGGCGCTGGGCGGCTGTGGCAACCCGGCGTCGATCAACTTGCAACAGGGCTATCAACCTGAGCAGCCCATCGCGTATTCGCACGCGCTGCACGCGGGGCTTTACGAGTTGGATTGCCAATATTGCCACACGGGCGCCGAACGCAGCCGTCATGCGGGTGTGCCGTCGTCATCGGTGTGCATGAACTGCCACACGCAAGTGCGCACGGATTCCGCCGAGATCCAAAAGCTCGCGAAGTTTGTGGCCGAGGATAAACCCATCCCCTGGGTGAAAGTGCACCGCTTGCCCGACTTCGTTTACTTCAACCACGCCAGCCACGTTTCCGCCGGCCTTGAATGCCAACGCTGCCACGGCCCTGTGCAACAGATGGTGCGGGTCGAGCAAAAAGAAACCATGAGTATGGGTTGGTGTTTGGATTGCCACCGCGACGTGCGCGACGTGCAAGCCACGGCGCCGCACCCGCTGGCCACGCTGCCGGCCCAGATGCTTGCGGCACCTGAAACCATCGTGTCGCGCACCTTGACGCCACCCACCGACTGTTCCGCGTGCCACCGCTAGAGCAAACCATGTCGCCTGCAAAACAAAACCCCAACCCTCCCCGGCTCTGGCGTTCGCTTGCCGAGTATGACGATGAAGCCGCATTTGCAGCACAAAACCACGATGAATTCGCGGAGACGTTGCCAATCCCTGTGCCTGATCCCACGTTGGTGCAGCTCAAGCGTCCAAGCGATGTGGAACCGCCCCGGCGCGATTTCTTCAAGATGATGGGCCTCTCCGCGGCAGCGGCGATGGCCGCGTGCAACCGGGCGCCCAAGCAAAACATCTTGCCCTACACGCACCGCCCCGAAGCGATCATTCCCGGGTTGGCCGTTCACTATGCAACGTCGTGCCAGGCGTGCGCCGCACGCTGCGGCCTATTGATCAAAACGCGCGAAGGCCGACCCATCAAGATCGAAGGCAACCCCACGCACCCTGTGTCTCAAGGCGCCGTGTGCACGGTGGGGCAAGCTTGGCTGCTGGGCCTTTACGACAACGATCGAGCGCGAGCTCCACGCGCGGCCGCACACGCCGCAACGTGGGCGCAGGTGGATGCCGAAGTGACGGCGGCGTTGGCCAAGGCCGCGAACGTTTTCGTGGTGTTGCCGTTTGGCACGGGCCCCGCAGAAGACAACGCGCTGGCCGCCCTCAAGGCGAAGTTTGCACAAACAAAGCTTGTTCGCTTCGATCCCATGGGTGAACGCATGGCCCTGGCGCAAGCACACGCCGCGCTTTATGCGCGCGCCTACGTTCCTGACTACCGCATCGACGAAAGCCGCGTGCTCGTGTCGTTCGGCGCGGACTTTCTTGGCACGTGGGTGAACCCCGCCACGTTCAGCCGGCAATGGGCGCAAGCCCGCCGCACCACCGCCGACCGTTTGTTCGCGGCGCAGATCGAATCACACCTTTCGCTTACAGGTGGAGCCGCCGACGTGCGCCACCCTGTGCCTCCTTCTGCTCTACGCCCCACGCTGGCGGCGTTGGTCAGCAAACTGGCGGCCGCCAAACCCGGCGCCACGGCGGACGTGGCCAACACCGTTTGTGCGCAAATCAAAGGCCAAAGCGCGCTTGCCAATGCAGCGCTCGAGGAGCTCGCGGCCCGATTGCTCAAGGCCGGGCCACAAGGACTGGTGCTCAGCGGCAGCGGCGAAGTCACGGATCAGATTTTGGCGGCGCTGGCCAACGCACTGTTGGAAAACGCGGGCACCACGGCACGCCCAGGCGTTACACAATCCAGCGACATCGACTGGGAAGCGTTCGTGGCAGAGCTGCAAGCGGGGCACGTGGACGCCGTTGTGTTTGCGGGCACCAACCCCGTCATGGCGGATCGGCAGCTGCAAACCGCGTTGAGCAAAGCCAAGTTCAGCGTGTCGACGTCAATCAGCCCCGATGAAACGGCCGTGTTGTGCCACATTCATGCGCCTGAGGGCCACGCGCTCGAAAGTTGGAGCGACAGCGAGCCCCGGCCCGGCGTGCACACCATCAATCAGCCCACGGTGTCGCCCCTGTTCGATACGCGCGGGCGGTTGCAAAGTTTGCTGACGTGGGCTGGCACGGCGGGTGACGATCACGCCTTCGTTCAAGCGGCGTGGAAGGGGAAGCTGGCCTCCGTTGAGAATTTCGATGCCGCATGGATTGCACAGTTGCAGGCCGGTGCTTTGGCCACGGCCTTCGCGCCTGCACCGGCGGCTGTGCAAGCACCTGCCGCCTCGCTGATCGCGGCCGCGGCTGCGCCCGGGAACCTTGAAGTGGTGTTACACGCCCAGGTGGGCATCTTGGACGGCACACACGCCAACAACGGTTGGCTGCAAGAGCTGCCCGATCCGATCACGAAGCTTACCTGGGGCAACGTGGCCGCCATGGGCCCCGCTTTAGCGAAAGAATTGGGCCTGGGCGACGGCGCCCTCATCACCGTGACACGCGCCTCGCAAAGCATCACACTGCCCGTCTTGGTGCAGGCCGGCGTGGCCCCGCATACGGTGGCCATCGCGGTTGGCCACGGGCGCGCACACGCGGGCAAGAATGCCGAAGGCCATGGCGTGGATGCATGGCCGCTCGCCACAAACCGCAGCCTCAGCGGCGCCATCACTGTGCAGGCCTCTGGTGGCAAGCGCGATCTGTATCTGTCGCAAACCCACAACTCACAAGAAGGGCGTGCGTTTGTGCGGGCTGCGTCGCTTGAAGACTTCTTGCACGACCCCAAGCACGCAGGGCAACCAGAAGAGCACGAAGCAACCGGCAAAGGCCTATGGCCACAGCACGCCTATCCTGGTCACCGTTGGGGTTTGGCGATCGATCTCGATAAGTGCACAGGCTGCGGCGCCTGCGTGGTTTCGTGCCAGGCCGAGAACAACATTCCGATGGTGGGCCCGGTTGAAGTGGCATTGCGCCGCGAGATGCACTGGCTGCGCATCGATCGCTACTACGAAGGCGAGCCCGAAAATCCCGAAGTGCGGCACCAGCCGATGATGTGCCAGCACTGTGAGAACGCGCCCTGCGAAACCGTGTGCCCCGTGTTGGCGACGGTGCACTCCAGCGAGGGCCTGAACCAACAGATCTACAACCGCTGCGTGGGCACGCGCTACTGCGCCAACAACTGCCCCACAAAAGTGCGTCGCTTTAACTGGTTCGATTACCCTCACGATCAACCCCTAGAACGCATGGTGCTCAACCCCGACGTGGTGGTGCGCACGCGCGGCGTGATGGAAAAGTG
>JANRKS010000014.1:0-16611 GCA_033763315.1 Deltaproteobacteria bacterium | reverse complement strand
CAAGCCGATCGTAACCCATGCGCATGTCCACCGGTTCAAGCGCGATGTAGATCGGTAAACCCATAAAGTTCACTGCGCACCTCGCGCGACGCGAATCAAGCGTGCAAGTGCATGGTCATCGAAGTTTGCGTCCAGCTTGATGGTGACCCCGGCTACCTCGACCTGCATCGGGCCCATCACCGCGCTTCGCGGGATCAGCTGCGCAAAATGAACCGTCCTCGATTTACGCTTTCTCTCGCCCGGTCCTCGCACTGACTGAGCCCATGCGAAGCCCGTCGATACAGAGATCCCAATGGCCGCTGCGGCCTTCGCCGTGCTCAGCCCCGAGGCCACCAAAGACTCAAATCTCTCACGCCGCTCGGCGTTTGCGTGCTTTTTCATGCCGCCAGTTTGCGGCTTCAGCGGTCAGCCAAACCCGAGGCTTCGTGCATCGGTTACAATCGAACCGACGCCGCGCTACCTCACCCACGAGTTGGCAGTGGCGCCCATGCTTTCCAGGTCAATCCCCAGAATCTCCGCCGCACGGCTCATTGAAATCTCTTCCTGCTCGACCGCTCGGCGTACCAGTAAGTGCAGTCGGCCCTCAACAAAGTCGTCGCCCACCAAGTGCTCCGGCTCGTCAGCCACCTTGGCTGAAGGTGCCACTGAGCGAAACTCCGCGGCCTTCATGCCATGTGGTCCTTCTGTTGGGCCAATCGTTTTGCCCGTCATCGCCCGATACTCGGACTGAAAACGTCCCCAAAGCCTTCCCCCATCTGGGGACGACGACGCGAGCCTATACAGCACCGATTTCCAACTAACGCCAAAGAAGCGTTTGAGCTTGAACACCAGGCGAACCAGCGGAAGACCGCGTGATTCAGCCAACTTCTGCTTGAACAGCTCCTGCGGCATCAAAAGATGGCTGGCGAACACATCGGCTTCCTTCTCCTGCCGCGGATCCTCTTCGGTTTGCGAAACGTCATAGGCATCCAAATGAAGCAACAGATGACCCAGCTCGTGTGCGGCGGTGAAGATCCAGCGTTCAACAGACAACCGGTCCCACACGTTAACGATGATCGCCGGGCCTCCATCTGCCGCCGCAACCGAAAGGCCAAAAAATCCTTCGGACGCCAGTTTTGGCGTGAAGACCTTGATGCCTTGCGCTTCCAGCAGCCCGCATATGTCACGTACTTCCTCGCGAGCCCCAAGACCCAATTTTTCGCGCACTCGTAATGCCGCAATTTGAGGCCGATCCGGATCTTTCAGTTCGCCAATGGTTTTGCTCAGCTTTGCCAATCCGTAGGGCTTCGCATCGCCAAGCACGGTCTCAAGCTCACTGTAATCGTCAAGCCATCTAGCTACACCGGCCAAGAGCTCCGCACGAGTCGTCATCTTCTTCGTCGCTCGGAACCGTACGGACTTGAGTTCGCGCACGGGCACAAACAGGTCCTGAAGTTTCACTTCCAAGGCCGTCGCTACGCCCATGAGCGAATCGACGCGAGGGGACGAAGTGCCAGTTTCGATGTTCCTGTAAGCCACCCGTGAGAGCCCAGCCTTATCCGCCACCTCGCCCTGCGACAGGCCGCGCGCGCTTCGCAGCCGGCGCAGGTTTTCGCTTAGTACGGACCGGTCCATCAAACACTTATACCATGGTTCGCAAGTTTTGTTAACCTGATAAGTAAAGTTTCAGTCAGCCAGCCGATTCGGCCAGAACTTTGGCCCTGGCCCCCGAAAACACGATGAGCGGCAGGTTGATGCGCCTCAAAAGCTGCCTCCGCCTTTACGATTCGCCCGAGGCCGCGAAGAAGCTCAAGCGTTTGGGGAAGTAGGAGCGGAGCTTCGTAGACGAGCCACGGTCCCGGGGGGGGGGATGGGTGGTTGCGAACGAATCTAATCGTTTCAGTGAGATACGTCCGCATGTCGGCAAAATGGTGTGTCGTGCTAGGCGTCGTGATACCCTCAAATATCCCTCACTTCTGAGGGGGAAACCGACCGATGCGGATAGAAGCAACAGTCCCAGACAGCCGTGGTAAAGCGCTCGATCAATTGGCAGCGGAGCTCGGCCTGTCGCGCAGCCAGGTGATAGATGAATCCTTGGCTGTCTTCTTCCAGGCAGTCAGGGCGGTTAGAGGCGGCCAGCGTTTGGTTGCGGTGGATCCCGCTTCCAAAACCGCAGATTGCGTCATTGTCACTCCAACTCTGGCAGCGCTTGAGTGGGCCGCGCGCCCTGCGGCTTTGCAGGTATCTGCGGAAGCACTGGAGAGGGTGAGGGCACTGTTGGCGGAGCCATCTGCAGGGCCCAACAAAGCCTTGAAAACCGCTGCCGACCGGTTCAAGAAATCGAAGCGACGAAAGCCTGCACGATGACTGAGCCGCCCTTCACGATTCCGCTCGACGAAGCGCACATCGCCACTGGCTTTAGAGGCGGCAAACCATCGTTGGACTTCTACTTTGCCAAGCACGCGCTGCCGAACCACCGAGAGCGAGTAGGTGTCACGTACGTGCTCCCGCGCGACGCTGACGACCCGAACGATTTGCCCCTGGTGCTTGGTTTCTACACCCTTAGCATGGCGCAGTTGCAATCAGCCTTGGCAGCACCCTTGGTGCAGGCAAAGCTGCCGAGGTACCGGTCCGCCGGCCTTCTGAGTAGATCGCGGCACAGGGCAGGCTGCTGGTCCAATACAGGGATCCGCCCGCTGTGACCACCTCGCCAACCGTCGGCTATCGCGCTGGCTCGCGCGTCAGTGCTGCAACATCGCGTAGAACTTGATTCGCATGAACGCCTGGATCCACGTCAGAGTAAACTTTGGCCACGCTTCCGTGGGCATCCAGCAGAAAGCTGACCCGCTTGGTCATTCCGAACAGGCGAGGAACACCAAAAGCCTTTGACCAAACGCCCTGCGAATCTGCAATCAACGAAAAGGAGAGCTTGTGCGTTATTGCGAATTCTCGATGCTCTTGTGCGGCGTTGGTGGAAACGCCGATGACACGGACGTGCGCGGATTCATATCGCTGCCAAACATCTCGGAAAGCACACGCTTCCTTGGTGCATCCGGGCGTTCCGTCGCGCGGGTAAAAATAGACCACGCTTATCTTCGCTGCTCTCAGATCAACGGGGCGATCAAGATGGTCGTTGGCCACCAACCCGGGGGCAGCAGATCCAACAGCCAAAAGCCCCGAGCCACCGTCAGGCCGCTGCACCGGCCCGCACCCCGCAGCGCAAAGCAGTAACAGCGCCCATGCGATTTGGAATTGGCAACGGTGTTTCACGGTGTGAAGCCTATACATTTTATCATCCCAAGACTCGCACCACCGTCCGCGTTCCTTCACATCGCTGCCAGTCCGTGGGCGCGCGCGTGTGCGAGGGCCTCGTGTGCGTGCTTTAACAGGAGCAACTCGACGCCGGCCGCCCGTGCGCGGGCTGCCACGGCTTCAAGCTCAGCATGGCGCTTGCCGTCCGTGTGAACGGCCCGGATATAGACGGCGGCGACGCGACCTGGGTGCCGCTCGACGATGTCCAGGTAAATCTCGGGGTCCCGCTCGCCGCTGTCACCGATGAGAACGAAACGTAGCGCTGGGTAGAGCGCAAGCAGCTGCTCGATGCGCCGCTGCTTGAAGTCCAAAGACGCCTGAGCGTGTATCCCCCAGTCTCGCAGCAGAAGCGGGCCCGGCGGCACCCGGTGCCTATCCAGAAAATCCACCAACAGATCGTACAGGTTCCACGGGCTCTTCGATACGTAGAAGACGGGGTTTCGCGCGTTGCCACGAGGCCCCGCTGCGAGGGCGCAGTAAAGGTCCGTTGTGCCCTCGAAGGGCAGCCGCGTGAGCGCGTTGCCAAGCATCGTCACGCGCACCATCTTCGAGAAATTCGTCACGTGCGTCTGGATGACCGTGTCGTCCACGTCGCTGACGATGGCAAGCTCGGCTTCGTCGTCCGGGATCATGATCGCGGCGCGTGCCTCCACGCGGCCCTGGCCCGGTGAAACTTCACTTTCAAGGCAAAGTGCGGCCTCATGCCAGCCACCAGCCGCGGCAGTTGGGGAAGGGAACGCCCCGTCCTCGGACAGCAGCTCGAACTCGAAGTAGCCCTCGTGGTCGGTAACTGTCTCGGCTCTGACTTCGCCGAACTGCAGTGAGACGCGCACGCCCGGGATCTCGGCCGAGTTGAGCCGGTGCACCATACGCTTGAAATTCTGCCAAGGACGATCCTCGGGCGCAGGGGCGCCAAGGCCCTTCGCCTCAACCACCCGCCCAACCAACCTCACCCGAGATCTCGTTCCGAAGCCTCGGTACGGCAGGATCTCCACGGGGTCGATCCAGCCGAAGCGCCGCTTCACCCCGTGCTTGGCGCGTCCCACGCCAAGCTCCACTTGGGCGGCCGCTCGCCGAAGAAGGGCGACTGCGCGCTGCCGCTTCCGTTGTCGCTCGGTTGCTTCATTGCTCATTGGCGAATACGTTCGCTGCATGTGGTGGCAAGGACCCAAGCGCACTTGTTACTTCAAACCCACTCTGCACACAACAACTCGGCTTGTCGAAGCGCCGTTTTCACGGCCTCTTCCTGCAAATCCGGTGGGTATCCATACTTGTTTAAGATGCGTTGAGCTCCTCTTACCACAACCGCGCCATCTCAACGATAGAGGTCATCGAATGGATGTCGCCCAACCATTAGGCCGCCTCCGGATTTCAAGCAACAAATCGCAACCGGACGACGATACGCATCCTTGGTGGCCAAGATGCCCGAATCGAAATCGCCCCATGATGCCCTGTTCAAGAAGGTCTTCTCCAACGTGGAGCATTCCGCCGATGCGCTTCGCACGGCGCTGCCACCCGAGGTGGAAAAGCACGTGCAATGGTCATCCTTGCAGTTGGCGCCGGGGTCATTTGTGGATGAGCACTTGCTGAGCGCGCACTCGGATTTGTTGTTCACGGCGAAGATCAGGCAAAAGCCGGGCTTCATCTATTGCCTGTTCGAGCATCAAAGCTCTGTGGATCGGTGGATGCCGCTACGTTTGCTCAAATACGTGGTTCGCATATTGGACCGGCACATTGAAGCGGCGGACCATGAGACTTTGCCTATCGTGCTGCCCGTGGTGTTGCACCACAGCCTGACGGGGTGGACGGCATCCACGACGCTGCAGAGCCTCTTTGGCGCGCTCGCCCTCGATCCGGCCATCGCACCCTATGTCCCTCACTTTGCTTTTGCCCTTGATGATCTTAGTCATCAATCGGACCAGGACCTTCAGCAACGCGCTTGGTCGCTGCAACCTAAGCTCGCCGCCTGGTTGCTCCGGGATGCCAGGAACGGGAGCAAGTGGCTCGTTTCGCTCCCGTTTTGGGCGCAATCCTTGTCTGCCTTGCGTTCTCGACCCCATGGCCAAGATGCCTTGCTCTTGTTTCTGAGCTATCTTTATGCGGCCAACGACCAGCCGCCCGAAGCCATTCAAAACGCCATCGCCACCCACGTGCCAGCCATCAAGGACATCGCCATGACCGCTGCAGAACAACTGATTGAAAAGGGCAAGCTTGAGGGGAAACTTGAGGGCAAGCTCGAGGGGAAACTTGAGGGTAAGCTTGAGGGCAAGCTTGAAGGGAAACTGGAAGGTGAGGCGATTGCTTTGCTCGAGGTGTTGCAAGCAAAGTTCGGAACGATTGCACCCAGCACCCGCAAGCGCATACAAGGCGCTGATGAGCCAACCTTGAAACGTTGGCTGGTGCGCGCGGCCGTGGGTCATTCTATCGATTTTGTTTTCGCGAATTCGTAGTTGCAATGAAGCCGCGGGCCAACAGGGCGCCGCGACTGATGGCTTTGTTGATCGCCTGCTGCGCGGCAGCGGCGCCAATCTTGTCGATCGATGATCACGGTTCGGGCTGCGTTGCCCCCACGAAAGTGACGGACCCCTAGTATGGCCCTGCGTCACCTCATTGTTTGTGGGCGATGGTGTGTTGAATCAAGTTCCGGCCCACAAAACGCTCAAATCCAGCGTGATCGCGTCGAACGGTCGGGCCTTGACCTTGGCATCTTCGCTGAAGGCATCTCGCAACACCCATTGACCTTGATCGCCGCGTTCAAAGACTTCCAGTGTCTTGGCCACGGGGTCGATGAACCACAACCCTGAAACGCCGGCTTGGGCGTAAAGGCGGGGCTTTTTTGTTCGGTCGAGGCGCGTTGTGGATGGGCTTAACACCTCGGCCACCCAATCTGGAGCCAAGGTGAAATAAGGCAGATCGTCAACGACGGTTTGCATGCGCTCTCGTCGCCATCCGGCCAGATCAGGGACGACAATGTCATCCCCAAGATGCAATTCTGGTGCATCCAAAATCATCCAGCCACCAGGACCGCCCCGTCCGCGCTTAAACGGCGGCCCCAGCTCCTCACCCAACGCGGACGTCGCTATCGTGTGGGGCTTTGACGGCCGAGGCTGCAAATGCAAATCACCACCGATGACTTGCGCCGTCATGTTTGGCGGCGCGGCTAGGACGTCGGCGTAGGTAGCGAGTTTTCGGGCAGGGTCGGCCATGGAATTTTAAGAATACCATCCCGCCTGGGCTCGATCAGCATCGGCCTCGCCTCGAACCAACGGAAGCCAACGGGATCGAGTTTGAATTGGCTGTCTTCCCCGCCTCATCGCTTGCGTGCGCCTCGCTTCGGTAATACGCGAACAAATCCTGCAGCGTTCGCCCTGGCGTTGATGGGAAACACTCGCTGCACACTTGCAGGCCAGCGACGCGGTCGAGGCGGAAGTTCCGAAAGCCTTCGCGCAGTTCGCAGAAGGCGCCCAAGGTCCAGTTCACGCCCCAGTAAAACAGGCCCAACGGTCACACCGTTCTCCCCGTGGCCTGGCCGCTTTCGTCCCGGTACTCAAGGCTGATCTTGCACTGTTTGCGAATGGCTTTGCGCATCGTCTCAAGCGTTGCTCCCACGGCTCGCTGATCTCTTAAGTTCACGGCGAACAGAGGCGCGTCGGCAATGCGATCTTTTAGGGTCGTAGGAAGAACAGCTTCCACTTTGGCGAGGGCGTCTTGCGCCGCGCGCGCGAGCAGTGGATCGCCCCAACTTTTCACGACGCGGGCGCCGAGGGCCAACGCTTCGATTTCCTCTTCAGTGAACATCAGTGGAGGCAGATCAAAACCGCCACGGGGCAGCCGATAACCAAGTCCAGCGGCGCTTTCAATGGGAACGCCGGAGGCGATGAGATCGGCAACGTCACGATAAACGGTGCGTTCGGAAATCTCGAGTTCGCGCGCGAGCTGGGCCGCCGTGACGATGGCGCCACGACGGCGAAGCCGCTGAATGATTTGAAACAGACGGTCAGCTCGCCGCATGCGGTTCAGAGTATCAGGGGGGCAATACTCATTGCGCTCTATTGCTTTGAAACAGACCCAGCACGCACCCTGTGGGATCTTTGATCACGCTAAACGTGCCTTCAGGTATGGCAATGCAGTCGCGCAAAACCTCGGCTCCCAAGTCACGGGCGCGCCGCGTGGCTGTTGTGACGTCGTTGCTGCCCACATAGGGGATCCATCCAGCGGGCAAGCCATCGCGCGGGGCGGTCATGCCAGCCAGCTGACCCTGGAACATCCAGTAGGGGCCGAATGGCGTGGCTTCCTTCTCTGCTTTCCATCCAAAAAGCTCTCCGTAAAACGCTTGCGCGCGGGCAGGGTCGGTGGTTTGCAGCTCTGTGTACACGATCGGATTTTTGAATTCGTTCGACATTGGTTTGTCCTTTCGCGAGCAACATAAAGCACCCCTCCTGACACCGTCCTGTCAGGAGACATGAAACACCCCGCAGAATGAAGAAGGGCGCCCATGCGCCGCTTGTCTGTCAAACTTCCCTTGTGAGCAAGGCCTTCACCAAAGAGGACGAGGCGGAGGCGCCGCGGCCGGTGCCGAGGCGTGCGTCGTTGCCGACGGGCCAGGTGAATTACGTGACCGCTGCGGGCCTTCAGGCGTTGCGGGATGAGCACGATGAGCTCATGGCCGCTCGGGCCGCGGCCGCCGCCGATGCAGCCACGGTGACACGAATTCAAGCGCAACTCGTTGAACTTGAGATGCGCATTGCCAGCGCCACGGTGGTCACGCCCACCAGTGCTTCACACGTCCGCTTCGGAACATTCGTTGTTGTGCAGAACCAGCATGGCGTGCGCAGTAGTTACCAAGTGGTGGGCGTGGATGGATGCGGAAGCGGGGCGGCTGTCGTTTTTGTCGCCGCTCGCACGCGCGTTGATCGGGCACGCGGCGGGCGACGTTGTGACTTTCACGACGCCTCATGGTGAAGAAGAAGTGGAAATTTTGTCTGTGTCGCTTCCGGGTGCGACTGAGCCGGGCTAAAGGCCGCTTGCCGGCGTGAGAGCACCAAATTCAAGATCGTCATAGGCGATGGTATTCGAAACTTGGCTCACCGCGATCGAATGGATGCCAGCGTGCTGGAACTCAAGTTTCAGGCCACCCGACTTATCGGCCACGGTCACTTTGCCCAATGAAACCTGCTGCGCGTCGAACGCCTCGATCGTGGCTGTGCCGCTGATGGCGGTCTGATCTCCACGTATGGAAACGAAGTCGGTGACGGCTGCCACCGCGGGGTTGCCAGGCATGGTGAAGGTGATTGTCGTGGTCGCATAAGCCATTGTATCGGTGGCGCTCACGCTGCCGATCCCGTTCACGCCACTGGTCGCATGCCCTTGGCCTAACCTTACCAAGGCGACGTATGGTTTCGCCGCGGATTGAAACGTCACGCCGTAAACCGGCTGCAATTGATCACTCAGCCGCGCTGTCATCGGAACGCTGCCACTGATCGGGCCAGCGGTGACGCCGTTGACTGTTTCAAAATCGATCTTGACCCTCAAGATGGCGGCATCGCTTGCCAGAGTGTCTGCGCTTGCATCAGCGCTGGTGTCTTCCCTCCCATCGCGCCCATTGGCATCTTGGCCTGCGTCCGTCAACGCAGGCGCATCCGCCCTGTTGCCAGGTGGCACATCCAAAGAACCATCGCTCGACGCGCCGACGCTCGCATCAAGCGATCCCGTGCGGGTCCCCTCGCTTTCATCTTCACAGGCGACGAATGCGACGCAAGACGAAGCGATTGCCAACACCGATATCCAACGGCCCCAAAGTTTCATGGCCGCGAGTGTACAGCGAACACGGCGCCGTTGCATCGGTGGCAAAACGGCTTCTGCACCGAACTTGTCGTTCAGCACCCGCGGCTCAAGGCTTCGCCGCAGGCGTCCTGGCCGCATGTACGCTTGTGGTAAGTTCCATCAAGGCTCTAAGTTCGCGCAGGCGGCGTTCAACGGCTTTGTCGAACGGTTCGTGCGTCATGGGGCGCTCCGCCGCGAGGCGCGCTCTTCCCTCGTCCACGGTTTCAATGACGCAGATTTCTCGTAGCCTTTTCAGCCGCTCGTCAACGTCACGGAGAAAGCGCTGGTTTTGCTGGCTGAACTCATTCATCCGAAGCCTCGAGTTTCTCTATGTCTGCGGCGTCTTGTGGCCGCCCGGCCATGCGTTTCATTTTCAATAGCACGTCGCGTGCAACCACCTGGAGCGGGCCGCCCGAGGTGTTCACGAGAAGGCTGCCCTCAAGAAAGCCGGTAAACGCGGCTGCTTCGAGAAGAAAGTCTACGACCAAATGATCGCCGTTCAGTATCTTGCTGACCCGTTGGACATGGCGCTCACGCGGGCTGCCCTCATCGAAGACCATGGGTAACGCCGCAAACTTGTATCCCAACGGTCGAATGGCATCGAGTGCGTCCTCAAGATCATCCGGCCTGATTAGGATGTCGATGTCTTTCGTGGTTCGGGTCGCGCCGAAGATGGTCACGGCAATGCCCCCGCAGATCGCGTGGCGAATGTTGGCGGCAAGCAGTGCACCGGATACGGAGTGCAGTTCATCCACGAGGTTCATGCAGGCCTAGAATATGGCACATGATCAACGCGGTACACCAGGCCGCCATTAACGACGGCGGGAGGATGGCACGATGCGCAGTGTATGGCGATCAATCGTTCCGCGCCTAACGCCCAGCTAAGGACAGCACACTACCCCCGATGCGCGTTTGCCAAAACGCACGCTCGTCGGTGCGGTGGGTGACCATCAGAACTGTGCTTGTGTGCTGCGTGCACAACGACTCAACCAGATCGAGCACACGCGCGCGGTTGTCGCCATCAAGGCCTGACGTTGGTTCATCCAGCACCACCAGCGGCGGCAGCTTGATTGCGGCGCGCGCGATGAGCACCAGGCGTTGCTGGCCAAACGAAAGCTCTGCAAAGGAAGCGCTGGGCGCAAGGCCAAGCTCAAGCCACTTCATAAACTCCCGGGCGCGCGCGCGGTCTGTGGGCGTGGGCACGTGGTACACGCCGATGCTGTCGTAAAGGCCGCTCAGCAGCACTTCCTCAACGCTGCAGCGCACGCGGTAGTCGCGGTGCAGGCGCGTTGACACCATGCCAATGTGCTTCTTGATCTCCCATACGGTTTCGCCTGTGCCGCGCCGCCGACCGAATAGGTGCAGATCGTTGCTGTATCCTTGCGGGTGATCACCCGTGATCATTTCGAGCAACGTTGATTTGCCTGAGCCGTTGGGGCCCTCGATCAGCGTGTGCTGACCGGTTTGTACAGTGAAATTCAAACCGTCGAAGATCACTTCGTCGTCGTAGGCCACCCGACCTTGCACCAAGCGTACAAGCGGCGCATCGGCATCCGGCAATGCATACCAGCTGCCAAGATTCACGGGCGGTGCGCGACGCCCGACTTTGCCTTCGGCCTCGCGCGCGGCAAAGGCCGAAGGCGATCCCGCAAACACAACACGACGATTGGCGACGACAGCCACTTCACGCAGGGATTCCAACGCAAACGGCACGTCGTTGACACCGAACGTCCCCACAACAATCACGCTCAACCGTTCGGCCACTTGCACGATAGCGTGCGCGAGTTCGTCACAAGCCGCTCGATCGAGGCCATCAAAGGGATCGTCAAGAATCAACAGCGGTGGCTCGCGCAACACCGCTTGCAACAGCAGCACCTTACGCGCCTCACCGGTGGACAGGTGCCGGTAATGCCGTTCCCACAGCGGCTCAAGACGAAAAGCCGCGAACAATGGATGCGCGCGGCCCGCGTCGCCTAACAACTCACGGACGGGCGTGGTGGTGTCCACGCCTTCGCCCAGATCGCTATCGTCGGCCTTTAGCTGCGCTTCATAAAACGCCTGCTGCGATTCGGCCGAGAGCAGCCAGCTGCCCGCCACGCGCTCCGCCAGGGTGCGCGCGGCGGTTGATTTTCCTCCACCGTTGGCACCCGTAACAAGGGTGAGCCCGGGTCCGGCGATGTTCAGGCTGCAAAGGTCATCGCCGGACCCAGTCATGCTTAACCGCCGACCGCGATTTGCTTCATCGCTGTCATGTAGCCGCGCAGCGTGGCGCCCACCTTCTCAACGGGGTGGCTTTCGATGGCTTGGTTCACGTTCAGCAAGCGGCGGTTATCCACCTGCTGCGCACCGGGGGCGAAGGGCTTGCCGATCACGTCCACAGGTTGCTTGCTCATGAAGTCCTTGAGCAACGGAACCGCCGCGTGGCTGAACAAGTAGCAGCCGTATTCTGCGGTGTCGCTGATCACCTTGTTCATTTCGTAAAGCTTCTTGCGCGAGATCAAGTTCGCGATGAGCGGTGTTTCGTGGAGCGATTCGTAGTAGGCCGATTCAGGCTTCATGCCCACTTCAACCATGCACTCGAACGCCAGTTCCACACCGGCCTTGACCATCGCTACCATCAACACGGCGTTGTCGTAATACTCTTGCTCGCTGATCTTCTGCGCGCCTGCAGGCGTGCGCTCGAACGCGGTGTCGTTGGTGGCGGCGCGCCAACCCAGCAGGTTCTTGTCGCCGTTGTCCCAGTCTTGCATCATCGTGGTGCTGAACACACCGGTGATGATGTCGTCTTGGTGCTTCTTGAACAAAGGTCGCATCAAGCCGCGCAATTCGTCGGCCAATTCAAAGGCGCGGATCTTCGCTGGGTTGCTAAGGCGATCCATCATCAACGTGATGCCACCTTGCTTGAGCGATTCCGTGATCGTTTCCCAACCGTATTGCACCAGCTTGCTGGCGTAGCCGGGGTCGATGCCCAAACCAACCATGCGGTCGAAGCACAAAATCGATCCCGTTTGCAGCATGCCGCACAAGATCGTTTGCTCGCCCATGAGATCGCTCTTCACTTCGGCGATGAAGCTGGATTCAAGCACACCAGCGCGATCGCCACCTGTGGCAGCGGCGTAAGCCTTCGCGATGTCAAGGCCATCGCCATTGGGATCGTTTTCTTGGTGAACGGCGATGAGCGTGGGCACGCCGAAGCCGCGCTTATACTCCTCACGCACCTCGGTGCCAGGACATTTCGGGGCCACCATCACAACCGTGAGGTCTTTGCGAATCTGTTGGCCTTCTTCCACGATGTTGAAGCCGTGGCTGTAGGCGAGGCAGGCGCCCTTCTTCATAAGCGGCATCACCTTCGTCACCACGTCGGCGTGCTGCTTATCGGGTGCCAAATTGCACACCAAGTCGGCGGTGGGGATGAGCTGCTCGTACGTGCCCACCTTGAAGCCGTTGTTGGTGGCGTTGGTGAAGCTGGGGCGCTTTTGCTCAATCGCGTCTGCGCGCAGGGCGTAGCTCACGTCGAGGCCGGAGTCGCGCATGTTGAGGCCTTGGTTCAGGCCCTGCGCACCGCAGCCCACGATCACAACCTTCTTACCGCGGAGCTTTTCGACGCCGTTGAACTCGCTGCGGTTCATGAAGCGGCAACGACCGAGCTGGTCCAGCTTCTGCGCCATCGTCAGGGTGTTAAAGTAATTTTGTCGGGCCATTGTTCCAGTGCTCCTCGTAGGTGGCGACGCCGAAGGGCATCGCGTGGGTCTCAAAAGATAGACGCTGAAGGCCCCCGCGCCAACGTCGGCGTCGTGCCTATTATCGGTAAAGCGTGTTGCGATAACCGCAACGTGGTCCGGACGTGTTGCGGTAAACGCAACGGGGGCGCCACGCCGCTGTTCGCCCTCAGGCCACGTTCTTGGCCACCGGGGCTCGCTGGTTCTGCGCAGGTGCGGCATAGACAAAGCGCGTCCGGCCAACCGAGTTTTACCTATGATTCCAAGGTCTTTGCGCCCATGCGGATCTCGGGCTCCCGCCATTGACCAAGGGAAAATGGGTGGAATTGCCCACAGCCCCGGGCGGGTTGAAAGGGCTATTCTCACCCCGTCATGTTCAAAGTTGCCCGGTGCTGCACGTTTGTTCTGGGCCGCTTTGACCGAGCCATTTCGGAGGTCCGGCGATGAGCGCTACGCGATATGAAGTCTTTCCACGACGGTTCGTTGCACTCACGGCGGCTGCACTCTGCCTGGCTGCTTGTGGCGGTGGCGGCGGTGAAGGCGGCATGGGCGGCGCAGGCGGTGAGCCAGATGACGGCGAGCCGATGACCGGCGGCGGTGGCGGCTCTGTGGCCACGGGTGGGTCGGGCGGCGGCGAAGCGGGAAAGGCCGGCGGAAGCGGCGGCACGGTCATAACTGCAGGCGCTGGAGGCACCAGCAACGGCACAGGCGGCGTGGCAGGCACGGCTGGCATGGCGGCGATGGGCGGTATGGCTGGCGCTGCACCAGTGGGAGGTGCCATCGGCATGGTCGACATGACCAAGGAAAAAGTGTGGATCGACGCCGACATCACGTTCGGCTCCAACGGTTCGATCACGCACAACCAACCCAACAATTGGTTTGCGCCCATCGACTACTACAACGGTTCAATGGAGGTGCGCGCTGACGTGACGGCCGCTCCGTCGGGATTTTACGGTCTGGAGCTGTGCCTCTATAAGTCGGGGCCCAATGATGCGAAACACGATTGTTTGCCCCTTGCCTACCGCTTGATGGGCACGGGACAAATGCTCAAAACACATACGAAGACGAGCATCATCTTGCGTAACTTCCTTGCACAAGGAACGGTCAGTGAAGATGACTTCAAGACCCCATGGGCGGCCAACAACACGCGCCTGGTGGGCTCCGAGCACGCGATGACCATCGCAGGTCCTGTGAAAACGCACCTGACGATTGTACTCGTGCCCAAGGGCTACACCTTTTCAGGTTGGAGCAAATACCCTGCGAAGTGATGTTTGATCCAACCCAATCCCGGCGCCAGCAGGCGAGGGCACGGGTTGCGACACTAACGGGAGGTCAAGCGAATGGCTTCCTGCACGGGCGCTGTTCTGCCGATGACTTGAATGTGTTTCTCACCGCGAATCAAGGCCTCATCGCTGGTGTGAACGGAGTAGTACCCGCACACGAGTGGGTGAGGGTGTTTTTGCGCCGATCCAATCACGAAGTCAGTGGCACCAATCGCTTGCACATCAATGGCGCCTTGCCCCTCGGCAAATACAACCATCTCGCCTTGCAGGCGTGCGCCGTCGGTGGAAAGCGCGCCCTTGTTCACAGCCAACCAGGCAACGTTGTGGCCGCTGTTCGGCGTGAATGTCCAACGATCGCCGTCGTTCAACGTCACGTGCAGATACGTCACCGGCTGGTGATAGGGAATGGGGCTCGTGAGCGCGCCATACGTTCCCAAGAGCAGGCGAACGTGTCCGTCCGATTGCACCTGCTCGGGATCGATGTAATGGCTCTCGGCGGGCGCATGCTCAAGCGACGCAGGCAACGCCACCCACAGCTGATAACCACGCACGGGCTCGCTGGCCCGCGGGCTGCCCCAATGCCACACGCCTCCGCCAGCCTGCATCCACTCAAGGCTGCCCGCGCGCAGCGTGCCAGACTTTCCGGTTGAGTCGCCGTAGTCGGTGGTGCCGCGAATCAAGGTTGTATGCGTGGCGAGCCCGGAGTGCGGGTGTGCGGGGAAACCGCGCCCTGCAAATCCCTCGGACTCGAAGTAATCGAGAAACACAAATGGCTTCACCAACTCGCCGAGATCACCAGGGCTCATCAGACGCGTGATGGGGCCGTGTTTACGCCCCGGTGTCCGGTGGGCGATCGGGCGGCTGTTGCTGGTGTTGAAGGCGGAAAGATCCGCGGCTTTGAGCTTGGCTTCGTGCATGGTTTCGTCTTTCGGAGCGTTGGATGCACGACGTGGGCGCTTGGTTACCTCTGGCGTTCAGCCCGACTGAGCGATCTGTGGCAGCGCGCCACGAATAGAGCCCTTGTGAAAATGGATCTCACCACGGTCTAGCAGAGGCTGGATATCTTCAGGTCGGGCTCGCAACAATCTTCCAGCGTTATCGAGAACACATTTGCCGGCTTCGTGAGCAGGTAAGGCCTCGACGATCAAGCGAGACGACTCAATAATCTCTCGCCAGTGGCGCGACAAGCGTCCAGCGTCGGGCGCGGCGCCGTCGAATGACAGCGACGCCACCTCTTCAGCGGAGTAACGACCGCTTCGTGCGGCTTGTTCGATGATCGCTGATGGGCTGAAGCCAGGGTCTTTGCCACAGGCGGCCCAGGCCACGTATCCTAGGGCTTGAAGATTGTCATTGCACAAGATGGTGTCGACCCAATCACGCACCTCAACCCGACCTACCAGTGCCAAGACTTTGTTTGTTGCCAGGTCAAAAGGGTGTAGCGCGAGGCCGAATGTTGGATCCTCAACGAGGGGAAAGAAGCGATACGCGCTATCGCGCACCCATTGGAGCAAAACGCTTTGCCCCTCCCGTCGCACTTCTGCTTCCACAAAAGCCGGCCTCTCGCGCAGCGGTACCACGTCGAATCCAGCGCGAACAAGCAGGGCTCGGTCCGCGGACCAACTCGCATCAAGCGCCTTGTCGGTGTCGTGAAATAAATCCACGTCTTGAGAAAGCCTGGCACCGGCCAGGGCCGCGTTCAAAGCCACTCCCCCCGCGACATAGCTCTCGCCCGACGCCATTCGCTGGGCTGCAATTAACCTGCAGACGGTTGCTTGAAATTCTGTGAGAGCCATTTTCTAACGGGAGCCACACGGCGAAAGGCTTCGAGATCGCCATGCCGTTCGATGTATGTGAGGATCCGAAGTTTTTCTTCGACTGTAGCCGGTTTGTAGTCCGCGCGGAGAAACCACAAGCAGCGCGTTTTGTAATCGCTGTACAGCGATTCAAACGCGCGTTCCATCTGGGCATCATCGCCGGCCATGATCGAAGCATAACACGGTCGAGCTTCAAGCCCCATAAGCGCTGATGCGACGCATGGTCGTTGCTCTTTTCTGGGCGTCCGCAGGGACCGTTTGCCGGCCGGCTCACTCAGCGTGGTGGCGCAGGTGATCTTCGATGAACGATTGCACGAAGAAATAGCCGTGGTCGTAGCCCTGGTGTCGCCGCAAGGTCAGGTGTTGCCCCACCTTCGCGGCGGCAGCTTCCAAAAGCTCCGGCTGCAGCCTTTGCAGAAACGGATCGCTCATACCTTGGTCCACAAGGATCGGCACGTTCAGGGGCCCCTGCGTCTGCAACAACTCGCACGCGTCGTGTGCCTTCCATTGTGCGAGATCATCGCCGAAGTAAGCGGTAAACGCTTTGTTCGACCATGATGACTGCGAAGCCGCACAAATGGGCGCGAACGCGGATAGCGAGCGGAACTTGCCTGGGTGCTTTTGAAACAAGGTTAAGGCCCCGTGGCCGCCCATCGAGTGACCGCAGAGGCCGATGCTTGC
>JANRKS010000013.1:0-1560 GCA_033763315.1 Deltaproteobacteria bacterium | reverse complement strand
GGTGGTCACCGAGGTCGACAAGGCCACCGAGGCCTGGGGCGTGAAGGTGATGCGCTATGAGATCAAGAACATCACCCCGCCCCACGACGTGCTCAACGCGATGGAAAAGCAGATGCGCGCCGAGCGCGAAAAGCGCGCCGTTATTCTCACCTCCGAAGGCCAGCGCGACGCCAACATCAACAACGCCGAAGGTGAAAAGCAGAAGGTGATCAAGGCCTCCGAAGCCCGCCGCCAGCAGCAGATCAACGAAGCCGAGGGCCAGGCCAACGCCATCCGCGCCATCGCCAACGCCACCGCCGAGGGCATCCGCGCTGTGGCCACGGCGATCAATTCACCCGGCGGCCGCGACGCCGTCCAACTCCGCGTCGCCGAACAATACATCGGCCAGTTCGGCAACCTCGCCAAAACCGGCAACACGCTCATCATCCCCACCAACCTGGCCGACATCAGCGGTGTCATCGCCACCGCGATGAACGTGGTGAAACAGCAGCAGGGGTAAAGCTGGCCATGCCGAAAACGCTTGCGGATTTCAAGCAGTACATTGACCACGGGCACTTTCCCACAAACAAAAACTACAGGCCGTGGATCATTCGCCATCTAGCGCTAGCAAGAGACCACGAAAGCACGCTCGACGCCATGGTCGCGGCTTATCGCGACAAGCCGGGGCCGAAACTCCCCGTACGTACACGGTTCCGTAACCAACCGCTTCGTGTGTTGCTTGACCATGGCATGATCTCAAGTGCTTCCCCGGACATATACCGGCTGAACGCCAAGCTGACACCCGCCGAGATCTCGGAACTCGTGTCGTACTGCGACAACTGGCTGCGCAGCCACCCTTGATTTGGCCTCAAGCCGCGTCCGCAATGCTCAACTCAACGCGCCTGTTCAGCGCCGCCAGAGCCATCTCAATCTTTCCCGGCTTCGAGGCATGGTTCGGGTTCAACATCCGGCGCACCACCGCCTCCGTCACTCCCAACCGCCGCGCCAGTTCCCGGTTCGTCACACCCTGCGCCCGAAGCTCCTGATAGAGGGCAAACTTCGGCGCAATCCACAGCGGTACGGGAATCAGCCGCTGGCGCGCCTTGGGGGCTGAGGCTGGCGGAATCGTCTCCCGCCTGCTCATCGATACGCTGATGTACGAACCCAGGCAGTCAATCGCCTCTTCCAAGGCCTCGCGGCTATCGGCGCCGTCCGTGGCCGCACCGGGCAGGTCCGGAAAGCGCACAAGAATGCGCCCACTCGCGTCGCGACGAAAGGTGGCGGCGTAATGCAAAGCAAGCATAGTGCCTCCTCAAAGCTCCGATACCTGAATACCCAGATCGGCGCACATGGATTTCAACAAACCGGGCCCGATCTCTTTTTTGAGATCCTTCAACGTCGTAAACCTCCCGCCCAGAAACAGACGGCCATGGCTGCCCTTGTGCGGATTCCACCGAAGGTGAACTCTGATTCCGAAGGGAACGCGAACGGCATTCCGGGCCGAAGGCGAACGGTGTTCGGAGCGTAGCGACGCTGGCCTTTCGATTGTGGAGTAAGCATTCACGATGGTCAAGAGAAACC
>JANRKS010000012.1:0-44539 GCA_033763315.1 Deltaproteobacteria bacterium | reverse complement strand
AGCCTGCAAGTGGACTCATTTGTGGCGCAGGCTACCGAGGTGCGCGCGTCAGGAGGCACCTTGCTGTCAAAGTCTCGGGAAAGCCCGTGTTTGAAATCATCCTCTTGGCCGGTCTGTAGGTGATCGTTGAGGGTTGAACTCGTGGATCGGCTGGCATAGGTTCGCAACATGCACCGTTGGAATTGGGTCACCTGCCTTGTCCTCTGTTGTTGGGCAGCATGTGGAAACGGTCGCATGTCCCGAAACCCTGTGACGGCCTCGTACGAGAGACCGAATAAAGGTTCGTCGTTGGCACCCGACGGGCGGCCATGGCCCAAGGAGGAGAACACACTCTGTACCCTCATCGCCTGCTCCACGGGCGCCGACTTTTCCTTTAAGCCCGCGCTCTCGTGGGCACAGCTGCGAACGGCGCACGTTCGTCTCTGTCACAATGAACACTGTCTAGACGGATCGCTTAAGCGTCTCGCCCCAACCCCTTGGGCCCAACAGGGTGTGCCTGTGCCGTTGGGTGGCAAACCTGATCCGCGACATCCGGCTTATTGTTCGGTTGACGTGGCTCAAACGTCCGTGAATCCGCAGATCACCATTCATTACTCAACACGGTACGACAGCCAATTGGCTCCCGGCGACAAGTACCACCTGGAGTTTTGGATAGCGGGCCGCAGCCTTCTTAGCCGCAGTGTTCGAGTTGAACGTTATCGTCGATCCGAGCCAAACGGAAAAGGCTGCGGCGCCTGCTACAGCGCCTCGTTCCGATTCTAGCCCGCCACACGATCTTTACGAGGAAGCGTCTCCGTGCACCGTGATGAGGCTGCCCAGCCGTTGCGTATAGATATCCAACGCTACGGAAGCTTGCAGAGGTCTGACGGAAGCCCTGCCCCTGCTTTTACCGCGACCATGCCGTTGCCTTGCGGTGCGGCTGCGCGCGACCAAGTCATAGCGTCATCGCTATAGTAGAACGACTTGCCATCAAGGTTGAGGCCCACACAGTGACCATCGGCATCGCAGTCAACAAGGTCGATGCGAACGTCTTTGGGTAAAGTTCGCGTGGTCCAGTTCGATCCATCTTTGCTGAACCGGATCGAATCGCCCGTGGCCACCATGAACGAGCCGGCAGCAAAGTTGGGTTTGCCACGCACTTCCACGTTGAACTGCGTGGCGCCAATCGCGGCACCCGTCGCGATGTTTACACCGCAGATGTTGCCGTTGCTGCCCACGGAAATAAGGGTGTCGGTACTGGCAGCGAAACCGCCATCGGCGCCGATGCCTCCATGCCTTGGCCCCGTGCAGCCAGAGATGTTTGCCCACGAGTTCATTCCCTTGCGCAGCACCTGTGCTTGCCCGTCCGTGCCTGCGGCCCAAATTCCGGTAAACGCAGCGCCCTCGCGGCCTCCGCTGGCTTTGCTTTGCGGCAAACGCGTCCACGTTTTTCCGTTGTCTTTTGAACCCTCGTGGTAGTTCGTGCCCACGAGAACAAACTGCCCGTCGTCGTATCCCAGGCCGGCAAAGCCCGTTTGATGTTTTTGCTCCACCCAATCAACACCATTGGTTGTGATCCACGTGGTGCTTGGATTTCCCCACCCTGACAAGAACACGAACGTGCCATTGCCATACGCCAAACCCTTGGGCGTGAAAGTTGAATGCTCGCCGTCTTGAGTTGAAACGAACTGATTCGCAACCCACGTGCGTCCACGATCGCACGACATGATTCTTCGCCCGCCGCGGCCCACCGCGACGAACATCGGCACACTTCCCGCGGGCGCGCCGTCGCCGCCAACACCACCGGCTCCGCCGCCGGTTCCCATGACGCTGGTTCCACCAACGCCCCCCGTGCCTCCCTGCCCGCCCCCACCCTCGCCCGCGGAACCGCCTTGAGCGGGGGATCCAGAGCCACCAGTCATCGTGGTTCCGCTTGAACCACCAGAATCTTCCGAGCCACCGCTGCCGCCACCGTCATCATCTTCAACGGCGCCATCCACATCGGCGGGACGACAACCCAATGGAACGGACAAACAGCACACAGCAATTATCAAACGAACGCGGATTTGCGACACGAGGAACTACCTTTCGTGAACTTCCGAGCGAGCGTCTATCCAAGCACACATCACGGCCCGAAAGTATGGGCGCTCTTTCCCATGAGCACGTCGTCAGCCCACATTTTACGCCAGTCGCGCGTCGCGCCTCTACTTGGCATTTGCAGAAGCAGCCACCACCGGCCTGAAAGCGCTTGCGCTCACGTGAAACACAGCGCCACCCGCACGTTTTCACAAACAACGGGGCTTTGCGGGAATTCCCGTTGTCCCCATGAGACAATCGGGCAGGCCGTCAAAGGAGAATGAACCTGCGCCATCCCCTCGCAAACAAAAGCTGTGCACGAAGGCGACGCCAAACCTTTGCTGTGGCCCTTGGCCTCGCGATGACTCTCGCCGCAACCACCCGCGCCGAGGATGTGAGCAAACGTGCGAAGCTGCCAAGCAGCACCATGCGCCTGCGCGGCGCCACCGGCTTGGTGAATACGCCCAGCGGAATGTTCGCGATGGGCGGCTCGCGGCTGCGCCATCTGGCCCCGGGCGCCAAGAGCTGGGACGTGCTGTTGGATGTGAAGGGCCAGAACCTGTACCGCGTGGCTGAAAACCGCGGGCTTGTGCTGGCGTCTTACGAAAACGAGCCGCACTTTCATCTTATCGATTTGCAATCCCGCGCACACAAGACGATCGCAAAGCCGCCGCGGCCGACGGGCATCGAAGGCTTTCAAGACTGGCGCTTGGATTCGCTCGCTTTTGCGGAAGATGGCCTCGACGCGCTGGTGTATATGTGGGCCGCCGCTTATACAGCGCGCACAGGATCTTACATAGTCCACGCGGCATACCGCGTACCCCTTGCAGGCGATGCGCCGCCAACACAGCTGTTCCAAGACGTGGGGTTCACGTTGGATCAATCGAAGCGCGGCAGTGTTTTGCTGAAGCCGAAAAGTTGGGCGCTTGGCTGTTCACATTCGGGCTGCCCCGTCGACAAGATCGTCGCATACGAGTTCGCGGGGGCACGCACCAGCCAACGTCTTTTGTTCGATGCGCAAGGCAAAGGCGTGCGTTACGACTCTGCGCAGATCGTGCCATCGACCCGAGCGTTCAGCATCGCCGCTCAAATTACGGGTTGGAACGAAAAGGAGAAGAAGCGCACGCGCGGATTGCTCCGTTACACGTACGGACAGGAGCCGCTTTACCATGCTTTGTCTGAGACAAGCAGCGCGACGTTCGACCTATCCCTATTGGCGCGAAACAACGAATACATCGAAGGCCGCCAAGGCGAAGACAAGGCAGTGACACTCACGCGTGTAAAGCTGGACGGCACGGAAGTCCGCAACACCATCGCCGCATGGGGCGATGAGAAGGGCCGCCCCGCGAAGGCTTGGCTCACCAGCATTCGAGAGCGCAAGAACGGTGATCTTTGGATGCACTGGGGTGACAATCTGGTGATCGTAAACAACAGTGGCGCGCGCAAGGTTGACGTTGGCGGATTCGGAGGGCGCAGCGCCGAATGGGCTGGTTCATACATTTACGTCGAAGATCCGGAGGCCGTGTGGTTTGGCCTCGAGATGGGCGGCGGGCGCGATTACATTCGGGTGGACTTCGCAGCCCTCGATCGCAGCGCGCGGCCCTGGCAGCCAGCCACGGTGTCACGCGAAACGGTTGGGCCGATGCCTCCCGCCGTTACAAACCGCCTCGAAGGCAGACGCAGCCAGCGCAACCTTGGTGGTGGAGTGTTATCGATTGGCGACACCAACCTCTATTACCGCGACGACCCCAAGCAGCCGTGGCGCCTGCTGTACGCGCTGCCTGATCGAACGATCTACCGAATGCAAGTTGATGAAGCTGGCGGCCGCATTTTGGCGCACTGGTCTTCTGAACGGCAGATCCATCTTTTCGAGCCAGCGGCGAGTGTGCACAAAACGTTTCCTTGGCCATCAAGTGATGTGGCGGGTTTCAGCGCGGGCCTGCAGCACCTGTTTTTCGATCCTAACGGACAAGCCGCCCTGGTTTTTATGCATGGCCTTGTTTCCGGCAATGGCAACCAGAGTCTCAACGAGTTCTACCAAGTGCCCTTTGATGGCGGCGCGGCCACGCGTCTATACCGGCACGAAGGCCACCGTTTGCACGTCTCCGAGCGCGGCGCGACGTTTATCAAGCCAACCAAAAACCAAGGGCACTGCAATGTGCGGTACTGCGTGCTGGACGGGATCTTCGTGGTCGAGCTCATCAACGGCCGTGCCACGTCGCGGGAGATCTTCCGCTCACCCAGCTACACCGATCATGCCAGCATCGTGTCCGGCAGCAACTCCGAACGCGTGGCGGTGATGGTCAATTATAGCGACCCTATCAATGCGCGAAATCCCGTGAAAGTGCGCGCGCTGCTGCGTTTTGGGTACGGCAACAACGAAATCAGGCAAGTGCTGTTGCCGGCTTTTACGATAGAATCCGTTAAAAGGAATTTCCTGACCACCTCGGGCGATTACATCGAGTTCATCGACCTTGATGAAAAAATGGTGTTGCAGATGCACATTCATCCCGAGGGCCGCGAAGCGCAGGTTTGGGATTTGCCAGCGGACCGAAGCAGGGACATCGACGCGGGCCCGGATGGCGGTGTGCATGGGTTCGGCCAGCGCGCCGACGGTTCGTTTTGGCTGCACTGGGGCGACCGTATCCTGCTTCTATCGCCGGGCAGTCCCGCAAGGGCCATGGACATCGGCAATCAACTTAAACGCGGAGAGTGGGCGAGCGCCGACCGCTATAACGCACGCCCGGAAACGCTCACGATCGGCATCGACATCGGCGGCGGGCGTACTTTCATTGACGTCCCGTTTGCGACGATCGAAAAGAACGCTCGCCGCATTGGTCGCTAACCCACCTCACGACATCGAGTGAATACCGAACATGTTTCCCTCGGTGTCGATGGCCAACGTGATCGAGCCGTACTGCCCTATCGACATTTTCGGACGAAACACGCGGCCACCAGCTGCCTCCACACGCGCCTCTTCAATGGCACAGTCGGTGCTGTGAAAGTACACAAGGGTACTGTTGCCACCTGAGGGCACTCCCGCCATCTTCACAAGAGCACCACCCGCGCCCAGCGCCTTATAGTCCATGGGGAAGGCCCACATCTCTAGCTCGGGGTTTGCAAGCCGTTCAAGTTTCCTGGCCAAAACAGCTTCATAAAAGCCCTTCGCGCGTTCCATGTCCTGAACGTAGATCTCGAACCAAATCGCCGCGTTTGTCATCTGTCCTCCCTGGTCGAAGACTTTCACCGCGCGCCGCCTGAGTCAATGCAAAGATCTGCCCCAGCCTTCTCAGGCCCGAAGAGCTCAAGGTGGCCCGTCGAAAAGCTGAAACTCTGAACCCCCGGCTGTGCCGATCAAGGCTTTTGAGAGGCGCCCAACCTCTGGCTCGCGATGTGAGCCAAACGCCGTTCGAGCAAGGCCTTCTCAAGGTTTGTGGGTGCGGACGCAGCCGCGCGGGTTGTGTACGCCAGCGCCTGATCGAGATGTCCGCTTCTGCGTTGCAGCTCGCCCAGCGTTGCATCCCATAGGTAGTAGTCAAGCAGCCAGCTTGGCGCCTCAAATGATTGCAGCTCTGCCAAGCCCACCTCGGGCCCTTTCCATTCGGCCAACGCGATCGCTCGGTTCAACACGTTCAGCGGAGACGGAGCCACACGCTCCAGCACGGCGTAGAGCCGAACAATCTCCTCCCAGTTCGTCTGCGCATACGACGGTGCAAGGCAGTGCTCTGCGGCCACGCCTGCTTCGGCATGATAACGGGTCACCTTGTCACCGCGGGCCGAGCGCACGAGGTGTTGGAGCCCCCGCTGGATGAGGTCACGGTCCCACAGGGAGCGGTTCTGTTCTTCGAGCAGCAGAAGGTCGCCCAATCGATCCACGCGGGCCGCAAACCGCGAGGCGTGAAAACACATGAGCGCTATCAGCGCATCTGTCTCGGGAAGGGCACCGGCGGGATCCTCCCGCAGCATCATGGCCAAGCGAAGCGCTTCATCGCACAGCTCACCACGAATGAGGCGATCCGGCTGCGCGGAGCTGTAACCCTCGTTGAACAGCAAATACAGCATGTGCAAAACGCTTTGCACGCGCTCTGGATCAATCCCCTGATCGTCAACGCCTTCGCGCAGGCGTGCGCGGGCGCGCTGCAGCCGTTTATGAACGGCATCCACGTTCTGAAACAAACGCAGCGCAATTTCCTCCGTGCTAAAGCCACATAGAGTCTTGAGCGCCAGCACTAGCTGCGATTCAGAAGGAATGGCTGGGTCAGCACACACAAACAGCAAGCGCAGAACGTCGTCCTGCACTTGCTGTTCGGCGTATTGCTCCTGCACCTCGGCCAGGTAGCGTTCATCGCGTTTGTTCCGGCGAAGCTCGTCAAGAACGTAGTTGTGTGCAACACGATATAGCCACGCCTCAGGTTTATCAGGCAGCTGCGCCGCCCACGCTTGGGTGGCGGCGAGCAGCGCCGTTTGCGCGGCGTCCTCGCACAACTCGATGCGATGCACGCCGAAACGCCGCGACAAAATAGAAATCAGGCGCCCGAGCTCCCGGCGAAACCAATGCTCTGGAAGCGCGGGCGCGTTCATATCAGAACGTGGTGACCTCTATGATCTCAACGCTCGAGAACATGGGTACTTCTTTGGCAATCTCGGCAGCCTTCTCCAGCGACTCGGCCTCGATGAACGACCAGCCGCCCACAACCTCCTTTCCCTCAACGTAGGGACCATCGGTCACCACGCCCTTCTTGCACACGGCACGGGCGCCGCCCGGCTTCGGCCCTGAACGCGCCGGGGGCTGTTCCAAGATCTCTTTAGAGTGCTTGGACATCCAGGCGCCCCATTTTGCATAGCCAGCCTCCATGTCGGACGCCGATGGCCGGTCGCTTGGCTCCAGTGAATTGCGATACAAAAAAACAAATTTCATTGTGGTACCTCCGCAATCATGACGACGGCCCGGCGCCAATTGGACAAATGAATGTCGTTTTTTTTCTCATACTTCGTTTCGCAGCCCGTTTTCACAGGGATTGGAGCCTAACCCCGCGATTTCCGTGGTCCTTCTTGACATGCCCCGGCCCCATGCGCCCTCGCCCAAGACGGCGTCCCCGAGCGCTTCGCGCCGGTTACGAGCCAGGTCGTGGATCACTGCGCGTTCATCAGCCCCTTGGGCAGGGCGAAAGGTGGATCTTCGCGTAGAACTTCGGACACCGCCGCCTTCCAATACGCGTCTCCTGCGCGCGCGGCTGCGTTCCGCAACATCGGTAGGCGATTCGCACGCGCTGCCAAGCCAAAAATGGGACGAGCGAAGAGCGGCAACAGGTGCCACCGTGTGGCTGGTATGTGCAACGCATCGGCAAGCTCAGCACCGATGAGATGCCTGCAGATAGCTTGCATGATGGCGACGCGGCTGCGGGCCCGCTGCCGTTGCGCCGCCGTCGTTGCCATTTGTTCGCGCGAGCCAAAAAGCGCGGCCACAAGCGTACGCGAATCGTCATCGGGTGGGCCTTGAGCGGATTGAATTAGATCGGCCATCCGCAGCGCGTCTTGATGGTTGCCTGGCAGCAAGTCTTCGCGCACGCCCATAAGCCAGCCCACGTATCGCCACAAGTGGCTGATGTCATCGGCCTCACGGCTCGTGATCCCGTACCCAAGCTGCCGCAGGCCTTCGACCAACGCAGCGGAGAATAAGATCACGGTTGCCAGCATATCGTGTTGGTTAATGGGAACCCCATACTCAGGGCTCCAATTTTTCTGCGCGCGTTCGATCAAGCTGCGGACTTGCGCATGCATGATCCGAACCTTTACGGCGATGGCCAGGCCCTGCCCGTGACGTGTGACGCCGCCCGGCTGGCTGATGGCTTGCACGAACCGACTGGTTTCAGCAAGCCGCATCGGCGTGCGTGATTGCAGCTGGCCCGACAGCATCAAAGGCTTGTTTCCCGCAGGTGAGGCGTAGCCCAAGATCAGGGATTTCATGCCTAAAACGATGCCCGCGGCTGGACCGGCACGAAGCAAAGCACCTGCGCCCGCTTCGGCCTGGGCCATGTTTACCCAGGATGGTTTCTCGGCCGCCTGCGCGAGCAGCTGGTGCAGCGACAGCGGCGCTTGCACAAGCGCTTCGGGTCCCAGCGCCAGCCCCTGTTCCAGCAAGCGAAACCCAGCCCCTTGTGGCAGCGTGGCGAAGTCACGGACAACGTCATCGGCCAAGGCATCGCTTTGCAGCAGTGCCTCTTCAAGCCGCTTGGTGAGCAGTGGATGTGCCGCACGTAATGCGTCCGGCATGTTGAACCGTGAGGGAACGGAAGCTGGCGTCACTTGAACCCGTCCTAACCTATAAGATGCCCGCGGCGGCACGACCGTCACGCGACTGCATCGGAATCTCGCGGCTTCGCGAGCGTCCCCCTTTGGTGACGTCGGCCGCTCAACTCCTCGGCATCATGGCGTATTCGAGTTCGTGATGTCTAAAAGGTGGAAATGGGCGCACGATGACCCATGACAATAAGATCTAGAGCTTTCGTATCGAGTACAGCAGTCGCGTTCTTGCTGGTGTCCCTTGGTGCCGCTTGCGACGACTCTGACGGTGATTCCGGCCAGTTTGCCGATGGCGGGACCGATGCCAACGATTCCAACGATTCCAACGCAAGTGAAACGGGCACCGCGGACGCCAACGCTGTGGCGCCCCAGGTGACTGCAAATAACCCCACCAACAGCGCTGCCAGCGTTGCACTCAACGCCAGCGTCAGCGTGACGTTCGATATGGCGATGGATCGCGACTCACTCAACGCGAACAGCTTCATGTTGAAGCTTGGCAACACTGCGGTGCCTGGCACGGTTATCTACGGCAGCCGTACGGCTGTGTTCCGCCCTTCAGCGCGTCTTGCTGCCAGCACCTTGTACACCGCAACCATCACAACAGCGGTCAAGAGTGGCTTGGGCGTGCCGATGGCTGCGAACCACACTTTTGGTTTCACCACCGGAACCAATGTGGCAGCGCCCCTTCCCGTAAACCTCGCAAGCGCTGGCAACTTCGTCATCCTTGCCAAAAGCGCCATCTCCACGGTTCCCCCATCGGTCATCACTGGCAACATTGCGGTCAGCCCTGCTTCGGCCACGGCCATCACTGAGTTCTCGCTGATCGCGGATCCGTCTGCGCAGTTTTCAAAATCGTCGCAAGTCACCGGGAACGTGTACGCGGCGAATTACGCGGCCCCTACGCCTGCGAATCTGACAGCGGCCGTGAGCGACATGGAGCTGGCGTTCACGGATGCGGCTGGCCGCGCAGCGGATGTGACTGAATTGGGCGCGGGTGACATCGGTGGAAAAACACTGGCGCCGGGCGTTTACAGCTGGGCCAGCGGTTTGCTGATTCCCACTGACCTCGCGCTTACGGGGACTGCGACCGACGTGTGGATTTTCCAGGTCGCGCAAAACCTAACCATGAGCAGCGGCAAGAGCATCACGTTGTCGGGTGGCGCGTTGGCCAAGAACGTCTTTTGGCAAGTCAGTGGCTTCGTAGAGATCGGTACCACCGCACACTTTGAGGGAACCGTCATGAGCCAAACGGCCATCACGTTGCGCACGGGAGCGTCGATCAAGGGCAGGCTGTTGGCACAAACAGCGGTTGTTCTACAAAGCAGCACCGTGACCGTGCCAGCGATGTAAGGCGCTTCGGTTTCAGGCGGTTCAACATGTGCGAGCTGAGTATTCAGAACATGATGGGCCGTCTGCTGCAACGTGAGCGATCCCGACAGTGATCGACGCCGGCGTGCCTGCGAAAACGTCATCCGCCGAGACCTGATGTCTCCATGAAGTGGGCATCAGCCAAGCCCCTGCGGCTGCCCGCTTGCGCTAGGTGCGAAGCTTCAGCAGTTCTGAAACGGTGACGAAGCGGAAGCCGCGCGCTCTTAGTTGGCTCACGATCTGCGGCACCGCCGCGAGCGAAGCCTTCCGGGAGGGAGGCATAACGTGAAGCAGGACGATCGACCCGGGGCGGACGTTTTCGATCACATGGCGTACGATGCGCGCGGGGTCGCCGTTAACATCCGAATCGCTCTCTGGCTCGACATCCCACAAAACGTTGATGCGGTTGGTGCGCCAAAGATAAAGCGGCAGCGCCACGAACTTCTTGGCAAACGGTGAGCGAAAATGAACCGCGCCATCATAGCCGGCCTGGCGGATGAGCTGGTCCGTCGATTCAAGTTCATCGGCAATGTGCGCCTGTGATAGCCCCAACATCCTTGGGTGCGAGTTGGTGTGGTTGCCAATCTCATGGCCGGCGGCAACAAGCGCTCGGGCAGAGTCAGGGTGCGCCGCCACCTGGCTGCCAATGAGGAAGAAGGTGGCGCGCACGTTCTCGACAGCCAAGTCGCGCAGGATCTGAAGCGTGGCGGCTGGAGCGGGTCCATCATCAAAGGTCAGCGCCACCACGGGCTCGGTCGTCTCAACTCGATTCACGATCTGACCCACAACCTGCATCGACCGGGAATTGCAGAATCGCCAGGCGCCGAGCCCAACGATCGGCACCGCAAGCACCAGGCACAGCAGCAGGCGCGCAGCGAATACGAAGCGCGATCGGGCCTTGCGGCCAACAAAGCGCCAAACAAGGAATAGGCAAAGAGCTAAGGTCGCTACCGCTAGCAAAAACGCGATCCAGTCAATCATTGCTTCACCACTGCCATTCTTGCAGCTCATGGTAACGCGCCAACAACTGGGCTTTGTGGCGCGCCACAATCACGCCGAGCGCCAAAAGCACAAGGCCGGCGCCTAAACCTAGCAAGGCGCCTGTTAAGCGATCACGCAAGCCAAAGCGGGTGACGTTGGCCACGATGTCCAGAATGAGCGCGCCGAAGGATAGATAAAGGTAAGCGCGTGTTCTCCAGACAATGCCGACGAACACGCCCAGAATTGACAGCGCGGCAAGAGCCAACGCTGGCCATGGGCTTGTAAAGCGCATCGCTTCCCACGAGCCAACGCCGAGGACCAGCAGTGAAGCGATCGTCTTCAACGGAGCCGCGGCATTGCCCAAGGCTTCAGCTTGCCCATGCACAAGCGCAGCCAGTGATAGCCCCACGGGCACTGCAAATAGCAGTGGCGACGTGAAATCTAAGTGCAACCAAAGATTGATGAGACTCGCGTTCGCCAACCCCACACCCGCCCATGCCGCCAAACGATACACGCCACCTCGGCGTGCGATGTGCAAGTAAAACAGGGACGCCGCCGCCGAGCCAATCGCACGCACAGGAGAGTCGGCATCGAGCAGCACGGCAGACACAAGAGGCAAAAGCATCGCCACGTGCACGCTTTCGCGGGCTCCAACCGCTTTTTTGAGTGTGCGCAGCTTTCGTTCAGCCGCCAGGCCAAGAAAAGCAAACACCGTCATGGCCACGCCGTCCCAGTCACCAAACGCATGCAGCCAATTGGTGCGCAGGCGGAGGTATCCATACGCCACCACAACCGCACCCTCCGCACCATAAAAGGCCCAGCCCCATGAAAAGCGCAGCGCCACGTAAAGAGATCCGCCAGCAAACACGGCCAGGGCCGCCTCCGTCTTAAGCACTGTGGCGAACGAAGGTTCAGGCAGAAGCCCAACGCTGGCCACAAGTGCCACCATGGCAAAGGCCAGGGCGCCGAGCGCGACGCGGAAGTAGACGGCGCTCGAGCACGCCGCGATCCGTTTGCCCTTTTGCCCCACCAGCACCGCATAGACCGTCAGCGCAACGGTTACTAAGGGCAAATGCCGTGCCTTATCACCGCCGTGTGAAAAGGGTTCTGCCGCAGCGCCTAACGCCCACATGAACGCGACGGCTCCAAGAGAAAGGCCCCACGTGCCTAGCACGTTGTCGTCCCGCCGCTTTGACAGCCAGCACAGCACCGCAACGAACGCAAAAGCGGCGGCGGCACCTGCCTGCAGCGACCAATCGAGGGGAGCACAAGATGCCACCAAGACGGGCATCAAGAACGTGGCCACAATCCATGCGAGGCGCGATTGCGGGTGGCTTCGCTTGGCCGTGCCCGCCAACAAACCTGCAAGCGAACAAAATGCAGCCAACGCCAGAGCCTCCCATCCGCGATGGAACACCGCGGACATCACCCACGTGAGCGCGACCGCGCACGCGGCTCCGGCAAGCCCTAACGTAACAGCAAGCACGCGCTCCGCGCTGCGACTCGCGAGTGCCAAGAGCGTCGCCCAAAAAGTGGTGGCAAGCAGCAGACTGAGTTCTTCAGAGGAAAATCTTGGTGACCACGTTCGTGACGACGTGAACACAAACGTGCCGATTCCCACGACGATCATGGCCAACACAAGATCGGCGCGCATCGTCCATCGCAAAACGACCCCAGCTCTTTGGCGGTGCCAACGCGTGGCCACGCATCCATGAATGGCAATCGCCGCGCCTACACGCAACACGGTGGCCTTATCCATATCGGTAAGGCTTGAGGAACTGGGCAGGCCCATGGCGGCAAGGGACCAAGCGGCCGCCGGCAAGCTCAAGAGGAAACCAGCGCGTGACAAAAGCGGCTCACCAGAGAGGCGGCCGTAAAGCAACAACGCAGCCGCACCAACCATCGCCACGACGGGTGCAATCCACAGAGACTGTGTCATTGCGACGACGGCCACAGGGGCCATGATGGCGGTGCCAACAAGCGTGATGCGCCCTTTTGCCAAGGGACCACGCAGGCAAGCGGCGACCGCGCAGGCCAGTGCCACCAAGCAAGCCGTGCCTGCGGCAACGGCGACACGATCGCCCCTGGGCACGATCATCGCGACCAGCAAAGACATCACGAACGTGAGCCCCGCACCGAGATGCACCTCGGTGACCCACAACACGGGGCGCGCCCAAACGCTGGCCACAAAGGCGAATGGCACGAGGCCCAGTGCCACAACCAGCGGCGCTGCGTAAAGCGGCAAAAGGGCGCCCTGTGGCGGCGCCATCGTTGCGAGCAATTGCGCAGCTATGAACAAGACGGGGCCGATGCAAATCTCGGCGTTGTGCCAATAGGCTGCTGCATCGTCGGCGTGGCTCGAAGATGGGCGTGCTTGCCACAGCAGGCGCGCCGCCACCGCCGCCACAAGGACGCCCAACAGCCAAGAGTGGGCCTGCTGTTGCATAGCGAGCAAGGCGACAGGCAACGATGCCATCGCCACAAACCTGCGCGCCGTTGCACAGCGACCAAAGGCAAGAGCTGCGAGCACGACCAGCGCAGACAACGCCGCGTCGGCCGCCGAGAGGCACGCGAGGGCCAGGCCTACCTCAACCATCAGAAGATCGGCACGACGTCGCACCCCAACGAACACGCCCGCGGGCACACTGGCCACAACCAGTGACAAAGCAAGATACGATGGGGCAATCCACGGCGCTTGGTTCGATTGCCAATACCCTAATGCCATGTACACAACCACAAGCCACGCAGGGTAGATCGCCAACCGCCATGGCTTTAGCGCTTGGTCGCGTGTGCGCACCAACAACAGCACAAGAAATGCCGCGCACAACGCAACAACGGACCATCGCGGGGCTGCCGCGGACAAAGCCATCACAAAACCAACGGGTGCCCCCAACACCCCAACCCACCAAGCCGTAGGCTGGCGCAGTGCCATCAGCGCAAGTGCAGCCACGCACACGGCAGAGCCTATGGCCCACGAGGCAAACAAGCCACCGGCGATGCCTGCAGAGGTCAACAGAAATACGTGAGCCAATACACGACGCCAGATCTCGGAGGCTTGCATGCGTGCCGCATACGCGTAGCCAATGCCGGCGATCGCAAGTGTCACGAGCGCATGAGTCCACGCTCCTGTCACAGACATGGCAGTTAAGGTCTGTGCGAGTCCAAGGATGATGAGGCCGATGACCTCGAAGCCGTTGGCTGCATAGTGTGGAGGCGCGGGCATCCTCAGCAAAGCGGCAGCAAAAGCGGCGATCGCAAACGGCAAGGAGGCGGCCGCCACCAATGCCGTGCTTTGGTTTAGAAGAGCATCTGGGCCCAGTCGACCGGTCCACGCAAAAGCAAGCGCGATGTAAAGCAGGGCTGAAAGCAACCGTGCCTGGAGTCGCGCTTCTCGCGCCGCTGACACGGACGTCACCGCCGCCACCGAGAACGCAATTGCGATGGTCGCCGCCAACAACTTTGGGTGAGGCCAAACCATCCAGACGCACAGCACGCACAACGCACTTACGACGGCGGTGGCCGATTGATCAAGCAAGCGATACGCGAGGAAGCCTGTGACCAAAAGAGCCGGCGCGAGCAGCGGCCACGACGCGGGCACCGTGGCCGGCAAAACAGCGATCGCCGCTGGCAAACTCAACAAAACCAACACGGCACGAATGCCCGAAGCGTGCAGCGCCTTGGCCAGCGGCAGCATGGCAACCAACATGCTCATCACGAGCAGCGCGGCGCCGGTGGCGGGCCACGCGCAATCGAATGCGGCTACACCTGCAGCCAAGAGGGCAACCGCGCCGGCAAATAAAGCGCCCGCCAAACGTGGAGCCGCATCAGCGTGCGCGACCATGAAGCACGTTGCCCACGCAGCGAGCGTTGCCGCACACGCACCTGCCACACTGCCCATCGCATTCACCGTAGCCCCTGCCCCCGCCACCACGGCCACGGCGGGCGGCATCACCATAGCCAACATCGCAATCACTTGCGCAGGGCTTTGCAGCTGCAGCTTTCGCTTCACGAACACGGCAGCGCCGCTCAAGATGCTGCCGTAGAACAGCAGTGCTCCTTCAAGGTAGACCGCCTGCCAACGCGAAGGCACACGGCCCCACGTGGTGGCCAACAAATAGATCGTGCCGCCCAAAATCAGTGCGGCTGCCAACAGAAAAATAACGTTCTCAAACGACAACAGCGATCGCAGCCACGGGTGAGCGGCCTGCGCCAATCGTGCATCCTCGGGAGCGCTTGCAAACGGTCGATCGTCGAGGCTTAAGCCCAGTGCGCCACCGATCATGGTTGTGGGCGCATCGATCGCGGCAACGGGCGATGGTGCCAATTCAAGCGGCGCAAACGGATTGACGGTGAAGGGCTCGGGATCGGCCGCAGACACAACCCCCAAAGCGGGCGTTTCGGCCACGTTGGGCGCAGCAACGGCTTGCGGTGCAGCAACAAACGCTGGCGGAAGTCCTCGCAAACGCCGCAACTCGTCTGCCAAAGCGGCAGGCATTTGCGCACCCAACAGCTCCTCCACCACCTCCAACTTTTCTTTGCGCGTAAACGAAGGGGACGCTACAACAGCCACCAGCTCTGGCTTACGTCCGACTAAAAACAGCCATCGGAATGCGCTTATCACTCCCAGCAGCGCGAAGGCGCACACCACAGCCGCAAGCGTCAAGAAGGCGTCCATGAACGTGGCGTCACAGTAGCCCTAAGATGACGGGCCTGACCAGGGTTTTGCGATTCGCATATCTGCGGCGGGCTTCACACGGACAGAGTCGCCCGAGCGCTCTTACGGCGCACAATACAAGTCACGCAAAGGGATGCTGGAAGCACTGGTCACAGAGCGTTGGGTCGAGTCCTTCACCAAGGGATGAGCCCCGGTTGCAGTCGCTCTGAGTGCCTAAGCCATTGCATGTGGGTTAGTTGGGCTAGGCAGGGCAACGTGATAGGACCTATGCCATGCCGCAAGCACCACGAGAGCGGGTTTGTTTTACCCTTCAGGTACGCCGTGAGCGTCTGGTCGAGTACCGGCAGCGCCACGCGGAGGTGTGGCCCGAGATGCTCGACGCCCTCCGCCGGCACGGCTGGCACAACTATTCGCTGTTCTTGCGACCGGATGGCCTGCTGGTGGGCTATTTCGAAACAGCTGACCTGCGGGCGGCGCTCAAGGGCATGGATGCGGAACCGGTCAACGAACGCTGGCAACAGCAGATGGCGCCGTTCTTCGAGAACCTCGACGGCCGTCGGCCTGACGAGGGCTTTTTGCGGCTCGACGAGATCTTTCACCTGGCTTGAGGTCTTCGACCAGACCGTCCGCTCAGCTTTTCTCGCCGCAGACGAAAGACAAACCAAAATCAGAGACGCTTGTGTCTGTGGCGCACTTGCCATTCACGCAGTTGTCGGAGAGGCATTGGTCGTCGTTGTCACAGGCCGCCGCATTCGCGCGTCTTGCCACGCAAACGTCAGTGGCTTCGTCGCAGTAGGCGGCATCAACACACGTGCTGACGAAGGAGCAGGGGGCGCCCACCGCCAGCTTTGCCACGCACATCATCTTCGTTGTATCGCAGTAGGCCTCATCGACACACTGATACGATTGGAAGGAACTTTGGCACGCGCCACCGATAGGTTGAATCTTTGTGCACACGCCTGTTTTTGAAGAGCAACTAAGGCCATCGGCCACGTAACACAGGAATGCCTTCGCGGGCACGTCCGTGGATTCGGCGCCACCAAAAGACGTGAGACTGCCATCCACCGTTCCCGTGCAGGGGCCATCGCCCTCTTTGCCGCGCACTTGTACCTGGCACTTTTGAATGCGCGCGTTGTTCACGAATTCAGTGGCGCAATCCACTTCGCCCTCGGCCGAGGCGGCACACTCATCGTCATCCTCACAAGTTTCTCCAGGTTTCTTCTTGCCGCTGGCGGAGGTAAAAACGCCGTCGCACGTGGCGGAGCTTGTGGGGTTCAAGTCGCAGAAGTCGCTCTTCTGAGAATTGGCTCGCAGCTCGTCCAAACACGCACGGCCTTTGTCCGCGTTGTAGCCGGTTGAGAAGAAGCCTATGAATGCCTCGCATTGTTTGCCGTCCGTGGCCAGCCCCGCCATCGCGCAACATGGCTTCAGCAAGCCGCAGTATGACGAGGCAAACTCACTGGCCGTTGAAGCGTCGCCTCCACCGCAGCTCGTCTGCAATAACAGCATGAGGCATCCCAGAATCCCGATCTTCGCCCGCGACGTGTTCATGGGTATCACCATATCACCGCGTGAAGGCGGCATCAAAAGGTCGGATTACGCACGGTTATCGGTTGTACGGGCCTGTATTATAGACCGCGATGAGAATTAGGCTGCCGAGCGTGCTCTTTGGGTTGGTCGCAGCGGCTGCATTCCTTGATAGGCGGGATGGTCCTACGATGCCTCAGATTTTCGTGGTCTGATGACGGGATTGCCGCGGTCGAACACACCCCCGGCCTCCCCTACGGAGGTGGGCGGTGTTGGTTCCCCAGTGGCCTAGGCTTTGCTGCGGACCTGTCGACATGATTTCTGCACGGAAGTCGCTACCAATTGCCCCCCGCGCCGCGCCCGGCGCCCGGCGTCTACCTCTCTTTGAAGAGGCGCGCCCCGTCGACCGACAAACGCGGCCCATCTATGCCGTGTGGGAAGTGACTGAAGACTTGGTGATGGACACGCCCGTGTATGGTGCGCCGACAACTATGGACGCCGGATCCAACACACAAGATGCGAAGGCTGACACCAAGGGTGTTACGAACCCCGATACGCCGGTGTATGGCGCGCCTGCGCCGCCCGCAGACGCCGCCTCTTGCACAACGGACGCGGGTGGCACCGCGTGTGCGCCTGCCGATGCCGCACCCGATGCTCCGCTGCCAGCACCAGTGTACGGTGCTCCTGCGCCGCGATAAGGGGGTTAGACACCGATAAGGCTTGCGTCACATTGCCGCATGGACTGTACGGCTGAGATTGCCATAAGAACGAAATCGCGGCGCGCCGCGGACCTCCGGCGTAGACCGGAGGCCGCAGTGAAGCGCGTGCTTTAGGGCGACGTTTTGGCCAAAGCGGAGATCTCAGCGGGTTGCAGAGGTTGGTTGTAGATCGTTAGATCGTTCAACTCTGCGGCCAAGAATTGACCGGGTTGTCCAACATTGAGTTCGCCACCAATTGTCAGCGGTGTGTTGTCTGCTGAGATAGGCCATCCGACGTCGAGCGCGCCTTGCTCCACACCGTTGACGTAAAGCCTTGAGGTGATGCCGTCGTACGTGGCAGCCACGTGCATCCAGGCGTTGGTGAGCAAGGGTACCGCCGACGCGACCTTAAAGAAGTGCACGCGAAACACGGGATGTCCGGCTTCCAAGCTCAGGCCAAAGTGCTCGAACTTGGTCCCTGCTTCCGATCGATTGGCGATGGTGCCCGTGACGGCTCTGTCTTTCACTTTCAGCCATGCCGCTATGGAAACAGCCCCCGTGTCACCAGTGCTGTTAAGTGCTTGATTGGCCGGAGCCGTGGCGATGCTTTTGCCATCAAATGCCAGGGTGCCTTTGCCCCAAACCGCGCGACCGGTCAGCTGCGCATCGTTGCCGAAGTCGTCGTTGATCACGTTGCCGGCGCCATCATTGAAGTCGTAATGCGCGATCACGTTGCCCGGTGGTGGCGGTGGCGGTGGTGGGAGAGGTTCTTTCCCACACACGGAAGCAAGCTGTTGAAACTCATCTTCAGACAACGCGCGATCGTAGAGGCTCACTTCATCAAGAACGCCTGACAAGCGATTGGAGAGCACACCGCCCGCGGCTGCTTGTGCGCCCAGGGTGAGAGGAGTTGAATCTGCACTGAGCGGCCAACCGATGTCCAACAGCCCTGCGGCCACCCCGTCCACGTAAAGCCTCGATGTGATGCCATCATAGCTCGCTCCCACGTGGCTCCATTTGCCGGGGGCCAACGCCTTTGTGCCAAGCAGCCTGATGAAGTGGATCGTGAAGGTGGGCACGCCATTGTCGACAGCCAAGGCGAAGTGCTGAAAAGATGTTCCGGCCTCATTTCGTGCGACCAGGGTTTGCGTTCCCGCACTGTTTTCTAGCTTTACCCACGTGGAAACCGATATCGCTCCCGTGAGGGCTGGTTGATTGATTGAGGAGTTACTGGGCACCGTCACTGCGTTGTTGCCCGCGAAGCTCAATGCGTTTCCGATGCGGCCGGGCACCCACAGTGCCGGAGCCGCAATTTGTCCGTTGTTGCCAAAAGCATCAGCCGCGACCTGCCCGCTCGACTCATCGAATCTGTAGTAGGCAAACAGACCGTTCTTGATTTGGTTCGCTGCCTTGCATTCGGGACCCGGCTTGGGCCCCGCATCCATGGGAGCGGGATTGGGCTGAGCGTCCGGGCGCTGGGGCGGTGGCGCGCTGGCGTCCATGAGGGGCTTTGGATCGGCTGGAGCGCCGGCATCCGCTGGCAAGTGTGAAGGCTTGCCCTTTCGCAAAGCACTAAGTGTGTCGTCAGGATCATCCGCGGCGCCGCACCCCGTGCTAAGCGCAAGCGCCACGGCATACGTTGACATCGCACCTAAAACTCTTTGGCGATTCATGTTCGTCTCTTTCTTCAGAAGTTGATGAGAGCGCTAACGTTCTCATCAGTCTGTGTGCCGAACACCAAAGAGCGATCAGTGAAACTTTGTTGGCGCTGCCTCAAGGGAGCTTGCCATCGCACGTGGCAAGGCGTTTTACGTCCGCAATGGGAAGGGCTTGATCGAACACCACAACTTCGTCGATCAGGCCCGTGAAAAAACCGGTCTTGGCATTCGCAGACATTTTGGCTCCTATCGCGAGCTCGGTCGTATCGTCCGACAGTGGCCAGCCGATGTCTAGACTGCCTGCTGGTTGCCCGTCTACATAAAGCGATGCCGTTATCCCATCATAGGTACCAGCCACATGAACCCAACGCCCATTCGGCAGCATGCTGCTCGCGCGTGCGCTTAAGAAGTGAACCTCGAAGATGGGCGCGGCATCGCTCACGCCGAGGCCAAACGAAGTGTAGGGTGTGCCGGCCTCGGCCCTATGTACGATCCACTGCGTACCCGCTGGCCAGGGGTCGGCGTACACCCAAGCTGCCACGGTGATGGCGCCCGTTGTGCCGATTGATGAGAGTTTTGCATTCGCTGGCACCAGCACAACGTCGTTGCCAAAACCACCAGCCGCGCCCGCGCGCCCGCGCGTGGTCCACATCAAACTTCCCGTGACCGTGCCATCGTTGCCGAAAGCATCGGACACGCGTGTGCCGCTGCCCTCATCAAACTCATACCGCGCGATCTGCGCTGCAGAGGCAACGTTGGGCGCGCAAGCGGAAAGCAAACTGCCTTCGCCATTGCCCGCCGTGCCGCCTGTACTCCCAGAAACGCCACCGCTAACGCCGGCGTCTTGCAGGCTTGGTGAAGTGGTGCCGCCTTGACCCGCGTCGCGCGTGAAAGATGACAAGCCGCCATCGCCACCGGTTGCTGTGTCGGGCGTGCTTGCGTCGCTAGGGCTTTGGCCACCTGTGCCCTGAGGAGATGTGGAAACAAGGCGTCCCACTTCCACATCCGTTGTGCAAGCAAACACACAGCCAAGCAGCAAGGCGATGACGCCCAGCTTGGTTCTGCGAAGATGCCTGCCAGCGTGTGCGCGTTTACGGTGCGCCATCTAAAAGGGCCTGCACTTTCACTCGATGAACGCTGTGTGGATACGAGGCGAGAAACCGCCGCGCCTCCATTTTGGCTTCACTCCACTGGTTCGCGCGCGACAAAAGATTGAGAACGTGAATGTCGATCTCGTGCCGCAGGGGCGATTGTGGATAGGTTGTACGAAGCGTGCGCAGGCGTTTGAGCGCCAACGAAGGCTCCGAAGCGCTCAACGCCAACGCTGATCGATATTCATTCATCTGCAGCGCCAAGGGGGTGGGCTCAGCCTTGGGCTTCGAGACCACAGGTTTCCAAGTCGGCGCCACGGCCCGCGCCATGGGTGGCGCTGGGCTTGCTGTACGAGAGTCATCGCGAAATGGTGCGGCAGGTTCGGTCGCGAGCAGGGGATTCGGCTCCATCACGCGCATGTTCTGAGAAACGGGGGGCGTGGGTGGTTGCAACAATGCGTTGCCCTCGTGAGCTTTCGTTCGCGTCGCTTTGCGAACCGTGTGGATGACAACGGGAGCGGCCGGCGCCTGTTCAGCGGGCAACGGCGATGGCACAGGGTCTAGGGCTGCCACCGTTGGCTGCGGCGCACTCGACACAGCATTGTTTCGCGCAGGCGCGCTGGCATTGAAACGGTGGCGCGTTTTGTGTGCCCCGCGTGCAGGAGCCGGAGGGTCGCCAAACAGACGTTCCACCCAACGTGGATTCAAATCGTAACGCGCGCCAATGCGCGCCAACGCGGGCGTGGTGGCCGCGAGCAGAACCAAGCCGATGGCGGCCAAGCGCCACTGCCTTTTGCGCCGCTGGTGTTGAACCACTTTGGCTTGCACGCCCGCAAGCACGCGGGCACGCGCGGCCTCGTCGCACGGCACGTCGCCCAGCTGCCGCGCCACCGCGGAGAATTCCACCCTGTCTATGTCGTCCCTACGAAGGGCCATTCGTTCGCCTCCAAAGCGGCCACAGCGTGACCACCCAATTTCTTTTCCAGTCGCTCGCGCAACGCTTGCCGCGCCAGCAGACGCCGCGATCGCACCGTGTTTAGCGGCACATTAAGAATGCTGGCCGCTTCGGCGAGATTGGCTTGCTCAAATTCACACAGCACCAAAACCTCGCGAAGCTTGGGGCTAAGTTCGGCCAAACATTCACGCACCACCGCCGTTGTTCTCACCGCCGATGTCCATCGCTCGGGTGACATGGGAGGTTGGTGGTGCACTTCATGCAGCAGCTTGATCACTTTGCGGCCGATCCGGCGCACTTTGCGCCACCGAAAATGTTCTCGTGCCACGCGCAGAGCGATGCCGCGGATCCACGCGGCTGGGTTATCTATGCCCTGCAATTCATTCGCGCGCCTGTGCGCGACGAAGAAAACTTGTTGTGCGGCGTCTTCCACATCTGGCGGATCCACACCGAGGCGGCCCAGAAATCTACACGTGCCGCGGAACTCGGCGTCGAACAATTGCTTCCACGACAAAGGTGGCCCACCCGCCTCAGGCGTTATGGGATCCAGCGGGTGGCGCAAGGGAACGGACATCGGCTCTTGATAGAACGTGGCCCCACGCCTCCTGATCGATCAGTGCGAAGTGGCCTCTCGTTGTCGTTTTATAAAACCCAGCGCACGCCCGCCCGAAAAAAGCCCTGCCACCGCGGCTCAATGGCCACAGGGCCAAGCCCTTCAATCACGAGGCGATCGCGGGAAATCGCATAAATTACGCCCAGTTCCAAGCGGAGCACGAAGGCGCGGCTGACTTGCCACGCCGCACCAGCCACCACGCCGGTTTCGGGGGTCACGCGCAGGTGCGAGGTGGGAATGGGGGCGGCGGGCGCCGTTTTGTTCTGAATTGAGGCGCCGAGCAGGGCCCCCACATCCAGGACGCTGGCGCCCCATCTGCGAGAAAGACCCAAGCGAGACTGAACGCGCCCACCCCACAAATCCACGCGCGTTGTGCCTTCCGACAGCGAAGCGCCTTGCATAAGCGACGCGACAAACGACGCCCACACTGTATCCCGCCAAGATCGCCCCGCTTCAACGGCCACATCGGCACGTGACAACGACTGGTCTATGGCGGTGTTGAGCCCGCCGAACAAACCTAAGAAGACGTGCGCAGCAGGAGCGTTGACGACGGGCGCAGTGGGCAGCGTTTTTGTCGTCGAAGCTGGAGGCGCCGAAGGACGTACGTATTGCCCCAGTTCCAAGAACACCGCTTCAATCACAAGCGCAGCCAACGCGCTGCGATCCGAACAACTTTCGCCCTCGATGTCGCGCTCGGTAACAAGTGCCCCCTGCACCCCCCACATTGAAAGGTGCCCATACGCGCCGGCATCGGTCAGCTCAACTTTCCAAGCCCCCTCATCGTCAGGCGCGCAGTAAAGCCCCAATGAACGCAGTTCCCTGCAAACACCAATGGCATCGGGACAGCCTCCCGCACCTTGCACAAACAACCGCGGCGCCGCCGCACACGGAAGCGCACGGGACAGGCCAATCAACACAAAAAGACAAACGATCGCCCGCACGTGTATGCATCCATATCACGCTGCGCGGCCTGACGAAACAGGCACGCGCGGCTTCTGTCTTATCGATGGCGATTTGTGGATACACGATGGCGGCGCGACACTTGTGTCGTGCTTTTCAAGCGACGGACTTTCGCATCCCATGATCCTTGGCTCAAAGTCTGGGGCAGGCCAGGCTCATGGTTGGTCCCTGCCGGCGCCCGGCTTCATGGAAACCGCGGAGGCGACGGCCAACCGTCTTGCCCCCGCCGTGACGCCACCTAAGGCGTGCAGCAAATCGCGTTCACGCAGCTCTTATCGGCATCGCAGTGGCTGTTGTTGCCACATTGGGGCGCAACTTCCTGAGGCGCCACGCAATAGCCTCTTACGCAGAGCCAGCCGGATGTACCGGCACCACAACTGCGATCATCTGCACAGGGGGTGCGGCACACGCCGTTGACGCACATGCCTGAGCCTGCACAATCAATTGTGCGTTTGCACTCGGGGCTGGGGTTGCGGTTGGGCTTGCACACCCCTTCTTCGCAGACGTCCGCAGCATTCGCGCAACTTGTGGTGCACTCTGCGTGGCACGTGCCATTGATGCAAACACCATCGCCACATTGCGAACTGAACACGCATGCATCACCGCCATCTGGATCCGCTTGGCAAAAGCCATTGAGGCAAACGTCTCCCGTGCCACAGCTTGCCGAAGATGTGCACGCCGCTTGGCAAGCGCCATCAAAACAGCGACCACCGGGGCCACACTGATGGTTGAATTGGCAAAGGGGTGTAACGATCGGTGTTGGCGTGTTTGGTGGTGGCTGCTCGCAAGCGCTACAAGCGGAAGGCGGCGATGTGCCGCCCACATCGGGACCAACACCAGCATCGGGAAAGCGTGGCGGAGACGCAGCGTCTGCAGTGGGCGTTTGCCATTGCGCATCCACCGGCGGAGGTGACCAGTGAGTTGCGCAGATGTTTGTTGATGGATCGCAACTTGAGCCTGACGGGCAACGGTTGAAACACGCATCGCCAGGTTGCAAGCACGGATCCGACGTTTGACAGTAATCTTCGCCGGGACCCGATGGCGGCTTGTAGCCATTGAAGCAGCCTGAAAACAGCGAGACAAAACATAAGGCAGCGGGAAGGTAGAGTTTGGTTCTTATCGTCATGATGTGTTCCTCCAAGGTTCACAATGGCTGACGAAGGGGAACGGATGGGTATTGCGGGCGAAAGTGACGGGGGCGAAAGCGACGTGCTGGGTTGTGCACGCACTCAGGATGCGCGGGCGAAATTGCACCGGACCAAGATGCAAAGGCGCACCGCCTCGACTTCAGAACCTGAAGCTCGGCTCTACGTTACGGGGTCCCACCTTCATGTCCCACGTAGGTACGGCCGCACCCTCCCGCTTGGGACCTGCAGAACCCGACCCCTGTGCCCATGATGTCCCGGAATTCCCGATTGATTCCCGAGGGGGTGCATTTGCACCCACCCGGCTGCTGAATGTCCTGACTCGCAGCTGCGCTAGTATCAGGTATCTTTCGCTGCGCTATGAAATCATCTCGCTTCGGATTGTTCACGCTCCTATTTTCGTCGGCCATCATCAACTTCGCCTGCGAGGACGAGGAAGCCTCCCCAACCCCGACCGCGGACGGTGCCGTCATCAACTCGGGCTCGGACGACGGTGGAATGGGTGACGGCAACGCGCAAATCTCTGACGCTGCATCTGCCGATGTGAGCGCCGAAGCCGGTGTCGATTCGGGTGCAAACGATGCGGCCCCGCCAACCGCTTCGTGCACACCGCTCATAAGCGACTTCACGAGCAACACGGACGGTTTTACACAGACGGGCATTACCACCTTTGAACAGCGATCGAGCGGAGGAAACCCTGGCGGCCTGTTGTACGCCGACACATCCGATCTCGATCTCAGTTACGTCTTCGCTGGCGCGAAGTTCGTCGGTGATCAAACGAGTCACATTGGCGGAACCCTGCGCTTCGACGGCACTGCGCTGGCCGTAGGCGGGACCGCTTGGACGAAGGCGTCGGAGGACTACGGCTGGGTACGTATCACGTCGCCGTTCGGCGTTTTGGAACGGGATCTGGTCCCTGGCGACATGGGCCCGCCTCTGATGACGTGGACCACCTACAGTGTCCCTTTGACACCCGACGCATGGGGCGTCAGCGCAAGCCAATTGCGCGATATCCTAAGCAATGTCACCGAGCTACGCATCTGCGTCGAAGCGCTGTTCGGCGCCGAGATCCAGGCTCTCGACAACGTGCAACTCACCTGCCCAGGAGCCGTCGAAGATAGATAACCGTTTCCTGCGATAGGCGGACGAGTCTGGAAACCGCCGTCGGTACGTAGGCCGCATCCGACGCCTTCCCGCAATAAGCTGTCGGGGTGTTCGCCGTTGGCATTTGGTCACATCGTCGGTCTTCCTTGCGTCCTCAAAGGCATAGGAAGGATAAGCGCGGGCAAACACTTGGCGAAGCCGCGGTTCGGGCGGCGATCACAAAGAGCCAAGCATTCCTTGCTACTTCGTCACCCAGCTCAATCACGCAATCGTGCGGATGGTTGATGCCGAAATGACCGGCGTTCATGACGCTCCGCCGGCGGCGGACATCCTGCGCACTGGGGGCAACCCTCAAGATGGCGCCTGTGTGCTGACATCCGGAGAGATCATTGCGATTTTCTGATGAACGCGATGCAATCGGCACCCTTGCTTGTGTGGGCGCGCAATCGCGCGACGTGTTTTCGAGCCGCGGCCCAATCAATAGGGCGTTCCATCCTTGTGCGTGAACAGCCATTTTCCGTTGACCATAAGCGCTTGCAAATCGTCGTCGGGGTAGCTGCCTTCATCGCCAGGCGTTCGATCACCCACCTCAAGGTAAACCACGTCTTCCGCGGTTTCATTCACCAAACAGTGGGCGTTGCCCGTGCCAGCCTTAAACCCTGCGCACATACCAGCCTTCAAAGGCGTGCGGCCTTCGTCTGTGTTAAGCACTGCTTCGCCCATGACGACGTAGACGAACTCATCTTGCTTCGTATGCGCGTGTCGCAGGGCAGATTGAGCGCCGGGAGCCAGCCGCGTAAGGTTCACACCGAAATTCGTAAGACCAAATACTTCTCCTAAACTCGCTTCTCGCGCCCCGCCATACGGGAAGCGAACGGCTCGGGATAAACAGATGGCTTCGTGCGCAGCGCGGCTTCGCTGGCCAAAATAGCTACGGGTGGCTTTTGTTGTGACATTCGCGATACCTCAGAGACCGCGTAGTTTGCTGGCTCTGCTTTGGTGGTGTCAATCCTTCAACCAGATGCGACACCTTCCATGGCCGTACGCCAATGGCGCACCATCGTCGACAACGTTACCGACGCTTCCGATTGAAGCGGCACGACGCAAAGCAAGCCTCGGGCAACCGTCTTGGCACCGCCGACCAGGCCGAGCACGTTGCATGGATCAATCGCCTTGCGCCGTGAAGTGCCCCTATGGCCACTCCATCGATTGCAGAAGTGAATGGAAAAGGAGGCTCACTACTCAACCACTGTGTTCACCCGAGCCCACCTTATGCCGTCTTCACCGCTCGACCAATGGATGAACTTGACCTTGCCGACCATCAGCGCCTCAGGCACAGGACCCCAGAACCTCGAATCGTTGCTGTTGTCGCGATTGTCGCCCAGCATGAAATACGACGCGGCTTGGACGCGTCGTGGCCCGTAGTTTTCATTGAGGTTACGAGCCACAAGATAGCTGTGCCCACCCAGGGTTTCGCGCCATAGGGTGCAGGGTCGCTCCGCTGGGGATGCTGAACAGGCAGCGTCAGTCGGTTCAGCTGGAACAGCGGAACCGTTGATGACCTGCAGGCGGCGCTCAAGGGCATGGATGCAGAACCGATCAACGAACGGTGGCAACGGCAGATGGCGCCGTTTTTCGAGAATCTGGACGGACGTCGGCCTGACGAGGGCTTCTTGCGGCTTGATGAGATCTTCTATCTGGCTTGATGTCTCCGCTGGGACCGCAGCACGGATGAGCATCGAGTTGCCGGGCGGCGGAGCCAACTTTACAGACGCTGCACTCGGATCGCAGGAAATCCGCTAACGCCCGTTCCACCCATCGTTCCGGTAAAGCTGCCGCCCGACTTTTCCACCATGTAAATGCTCATCTCCACACCGTTGCTAAACGAAAGCGAAATGCGACCTGGTGTGAGACTTCGGCCGTAAATCTCGAATTCCCCTGTTCCTTGGGCCTTCATGCCATTGAGCGTGCTGCCATCTATCGTTCGAACGTCAAAGGTTAAGACTGAACGTTCGAGGCATGCATCTGCGCTGCGAAGGAATTCGCGGCTTCCACAGGCATGCGCTGAGCGTACGAGCCCGAGTCGTCTAGAGGCGGACGCGGAGCCGCGAGATGCAAACAACTCTATCGAAACGTCAATCGAGTCGTTCGTGACACGCCATTTGCCTAGTGCGGCCGCGCGCATTTCTTCTTCGTGGAACTCAAAGTCGTCGCTCTGACCACAGCCGAAGCCCGGATTAAGAAAGAAGGCAACCAGCGCGGACAATACGGAAAGTCTTCTAAAATTCTTCATCTCGACCCCTCTTTAAGCGCCACGATACAACAGCATGAGGCATTCCAGAATGCCGATCTTCGCCCGCGACGTGTTCATGGCGATGCAGTATCTCCGCGTGAAGGCGACGTCAAAAGCTGGATTGCGCACCGTCATCGGTCGTACGGGCCTATATTATGGACTACGATGAGAATGAAGTTGCCGAGCGTGCTCTTTAGATTGGTCGCAGCGACTGCATTCCTTGCGTGCGGCACCGCCGCCTTTGGCGCGCCTCGCTCGGCGCTGGCGCCTTTGATCACTGCCCTTGATGCCGTTGCCTCCACCGTTGACACCGTGGAGCTGCGAACGGAGCATCAGCAGCTACAGGCGAGGCACCGCTTAGACGACAAGACATTTCCGTTCTCCCAATACCGCATTCTGCGGTTGGCTTTTGAAGCCACGCGCGATGGCGGGTGGTTCGGTGCCCGTTGGAGCATCACCGACCGCGAGCCTTCATCCAAGGCGTTGTGGGACGCGTTGACGTCAGGCGAGCCACTCGTCGGTGAATGCGATGAGCTAAGTGCGTGGATGACCGAGTTTGTGTGCGCGTGGGGCGTTCCGAATGCGGGCCTTTACTGGCCCACGTGGAACCACACAATTGTTGCCAGCGAGCCTCGTCCAGGAGCGCGCATCTTGTGGCCGACCACGCAGGTGTTTCTTTCCTGTGAAAGTGAGGTGGATCCACCCGAATTCAGCTCCAAGCGCCAAAGGCGCGTCTACGCGTGCCCCAAAAGCGCCGCCCCTCAACTTAAGGACCTATCTGCAAAAGGCCTACGCGGTCTCATCGATCGATTGTCGGCGCACGCACCGGCAGGCCCCGTCACCTGGGAACTGCTGCGCTGGCACCGCATGAGCCGCGCGCCTTCAAGTTCGGATGGCTGCCCCGCAAGACGGCGTGCTCTGTCGGGCACGTTGCAAGCGGCTGGCCTTAGCGCCGCGCAAGAGCGATCGATCCGATTCTATGTCGAAAATGAATTGGGCGCCGCCGTTGGAAAAGACATCATGGGCTGGGTGCGCCGCCTGGGCGGCTGAGGAATCTGCAAACCTAACACCCACCCGCCGGTTGCGAGTAGGGGCCCACGTTTGACAGATTTCGTCCGGAACTCAGGTGGATGGGCCGCATTGGTGCAGGTATAATATTTAGATGGGTCATCCTGCTGCCATGCCTCCTGCCGGCTTCGAGCAAATGTCGCCAGAAGAGCAACTTGAATACGCTCAAGAACTCCTAACGCGGGCTACAACCGGAATGCAAGCCGCAGCCGTGCCCCAGTGGCATCACGAGATCCTGCAGCAAAGGTTGGCAGAGAGCGACGCTGATCCGGCCACCGCCGAGGATTGGTCATCCGTGTATAGTCGGCTTCGCGACCGGTACCAGCGTGCAAAGTGACGCGGCGACTGCTTGTTCGACCTCAAGTCGAAACTGATATCGATTCGGCGGCAGCTTGGTACGAGGATCAGGAAGCCGGGTTGGGTGGGGAGTTCGTGGAAGGGATGCGCCTGTTGATCAATCGCATTCACAGGAACCCCATGGCCTATCAGGAAATTGACCGAAGAGTCAGGCGCGCCATCCACGGCCGTTTTCCTTACGGCGGCTACTTTGTCGTCACTGACGAGGCTGTGATCATCCTTGCGGTCTTGCATTTGCGGCGAAAGCCCGGCGCGTGGCGTAGTCGATAACACCAGCGCCCCCCTTTGGAGGCGCTCCTACGGCCCAAGCCGTTGTCATCCTCACAACGCTGCCCGTGAGGCTTGCATAGCCGGCAGCCTAAAGGCATCCTTTGCAACAGAGCGCGTTGGGGCGCCTCCTGTCCGCGGCAAGGGAGATTCTTCCACCCAGTCAAATCACTGCGATCTGCGATCCTTCTTTCTTGCCTGTACGATGCGGACTTCAGGCGCCACCGAAGGAAGGTTTTATGTCCACGACGTTCAGATCTATCAGCGCGCGCACAAGCCTGGACAGCCACGATGAGCGGGCGGCCGATTTCCTGGATTTGGCATGCCTGCACTATGGCGTCGCGCCTGGCTCTAACGCGTGCACGGGCTATCCTGAGGGTCCGCACCGACGCAAGCAGGCAGCACGCATTCTTGAACGACACCCAAACCTTGGGCGCGCGACGCTACATACAGCCGTGGTGTGCGGTGATGTTGCTGAGGTTCATCGCATCTTGGCCGCAACACCATCAAGCGCATGCACGAAAGGTGGCCGTGAGGGGTGGGAGCCGCTGTTGTATCTGTGCTACGGCCGCCTGCCCATTGCGACGGCGGCTGACAATGCCGTGGCCATTGCCCAAGCGCTGCTCGATCACGGCGCGGATCCAAACTGCCACTGGACCTATCAATGGCAGAACCAAACGATGCGCTGGAGCGCGCTCTGCGGAGTGATCGGCGACGGTGAGAGCGGGCCTATCACCTGCCCGCCGCATCCTGCGGCCGAGCCTTTGGCCGCCTTGCTGCTGAGCCGTGGCGCTGATCCGAATCAAAGCCAGGCACTTTACAACACGATGCTTCGGGGCGATGACGATCGCTGGCTGCGGGTGCTCGTGGCGCACGGCCTCAACGCCAACCACACGATCAACTGGTCCCCCGGTGATGCCAATAACCTATTCGCATACTTGCTTGAGCACGCTGTGCAGATGAACCAGCTTCAGCGTGCCGCCTTCTTGCTTGCCCATGGCGCGAATCCACATTCCGCCACGGGGCGAAGCCTGCACGAACGCGCCCTGCTCGAAGGCAGCATCGAAATGGCAGAGCTGCTGCTTCGCCACGGCGCCCCGCACTCGCAACTGAGCGGGCGCGACGCCTTTCGCGCCGCGTGTATGCGCCTCGATCGCGCGGCGGCTGAGGGCCTACTGTTGGCTCATCCGGAATACATTGAAGACTGTGGCGCGATGCTTGTGAACCAGGCGGCAAAGCACGAGCGCAAGGATCTTGCGGCCTTCTTGCTGGCTCTAGGGGTCTCACCGAACGTTGATTATGGAGGTCCATCGGCACGCTACAGAGCGCTTCACCAAGCCGCGTGTTTGAATCACGTCGATGTGGCTCAATTTCTGATTGATCACGGTGCCGATGTTGACGCACGGGACGAAGCGCATCGTGCAACGCCTTTGGCCTGGGCCATTCGCGCGCAGATGGCGGGGACGATTGAACTGTTTGCCCGTCACACCCGCGACGTCTTCACGCTTGCTGCCGGCGGATTAACAACACGCCTCGCTGCCTTGCTTGCCGAGGACGCCTCGCGTGCCAATCACAGACTTGCTGAACGCATTGGGCTTGGATGGTTCAGTGCGGAGCCTGAAGAGACGCCGCTTTTCGCGTTGCCCCAGGACGAGGAGAAGGCATTCGAGGTCGCAGAGGTGCTGCTGGCCGCGGGCGCTGATCCGACGCATTGGAATCGCGCGCGTCAAACGGCGGGTGAGAAGGCTGCAGCTCGGGGATTGGGTGACGTGGCCGGGTTGTTGTTGCAGAGGCTAGCGGAGAAGTGATTCGGGCCCCCAATGGTTAAAGGAGAAACAAGGATGAGTTCAAAACGCTTTTCTTCTGTGTGGGCTGCCATTGAAGATTCCACTTATGAGGCCGCAAGCCTGAAGCTGCGAGCGTTGGTCGCGAACGAGGTGATCGAAAAACTGCGGGCGCGCAAGCTTACGCAATCCAAAGCCGCCCATCTGCTTGGCGTTACTCAGCCTCGCATATCAGACTTGATGCGTGGGCGACTGAATTTGTTCTCGCTCGACGCACTGGTGGAAATGGCCGATCGTGCGGGACTGCAGACGAGCCTTGTGGTCCGGCCGAAACGTGCCGAGTAGCACATTCATTGATTGCGATGTGCTTCCCAGGCAGCCTTGCCAAGTACCGCCACATGGCATCGTTGACGTAGTCGATAACACCGGCGCTCCGCAAGTGGCCACCCTTACTCGCTGCCCGTGAGGCTTACATAGCCCGCAGCCCGAGGGCATCCTCGGCGGTAGAGCGCGCTGGGGCGTCTCCTGCCCGCAGCAAGGGAGACTTCTTCCACCGAGATCAGCCCGTGTGATGCGTGCACGGCTCGTCTTAGTCGCGAGCGGGCGCTGAAGCCGAACGTGATACGTTAGACGGAAGGTTCTCATGTTTGAACTGGATCATATCTTGATCGGCGCGCCCGATGCAGAGGCATCCGAACTTGCTCTGCGCACTTTTGGAATCGCGTTTTCCGTTCACCGAGAGCATCGAGGGCAGGGAACGCGAAACGCGTGCGCGGTGTTTGAGAATGCTTTTCTGGAGCTTCTTTACCAAGCCGATAAAGGCGAAATACGTTCCGACCTTGTCGCCCCTCTTGGCCTTTACGAGCGAATCAATTGGCAGTCCCCGGGAGCGTGCCCTTTTGGCTTTTGTTTTCGCCCGATGGCGGGCGCATCAGCCAAGGTTGATCCCAAGACGCTTCCGTTCGAGACATGGGCCTACGAGGCCGCCTACTTGCCGCGCGGAATGTCGATGCCTATCGTCACGCCACCGGGAAGGTTTGACGAACCGTTGATCTTTATCGGGACCTGGGGTACCGCGCCACGAACGTGGGAAGAGAACCGTGGCGGGTTGCCACAGCACGGCGGGCGGCCGAGAAAACTGACGCATTTCCAAATGCAACTTCCGCCGGGAAAGTCGGCTCGCTCTTCAGGATTTCGTTGGTTTGTGGAACGTGGTCTGATCCAGGTTCAAGCAGGCGCTGCAGAGCCACACCTTGAATTGCAGTGGGATGATGGCGTGTCTGGAGAAGCGACAAGCTTTGAGCCTACACTGCCTATGTCGATACGTTGGTAGTATGAGCCAGACGAGCGAACCATGTCCAAGACAGAGATAACACTCGAAGAAGCGCTTCGTCAGGGGCCGCCCCCACCGGGCAATCACGCGATACCAATTTTTCGGCACGGGTCTCTCGAAGTGGAGATGTACACGCCAGCCGGCGCCGATCGCCAAAAGCCGCATGATCGGGACGAGGTGTATGTGGTTGCTCGCGGAACGGCTTTGTTCTTCAACGGAACGGAGCGGCGCGAGGTCTTACCCGGTTCATTTATTTTTGTTCCTGCCAAACAGGATCATCGGTTCGAATCATTCTCGCCCGACTTCGCGGTCTGGGTGCTATTTTGCGGGCCTGCGGGTGGAGAGACGTAGCAAGATGTTGAAGCCTTCGACCACGCTCGACTGGTACCTTGGTGTGCAAATCACCACAGCGCTACCTGAGTTGTGCCAGAACATCAGCACGTTGACGGATGAACATGGTGGAGCATCGTGACGAAAGACAGGCCGATCGGCGCTGGGTCCGCGCGCTGAACGTGCCGCCCGGGCATTGGAAGAAGCAGCTTCCGACCAAATGCCTCGCTATCGCTTCGAAGGGAACGGTTCAAACACTGAAGGCCTTGCTAAAAGCAAACACTGAATATCTGAACAAGCGCGGCAATCACGGTCGTACGCTTTTGTGGGAAGCGACACGCGCAGGGAACCTGGCGAACGTAAAGCTTCTTCTGGATGCGGGCGCCGACGCTGAGGTCACCGGATGCTACAACAGCGAGACGTTGGTGCAGCTGTCACCGATGTGCGCCGCCATTCACTACAAGCGGCCGACTGTCGCCGCATTCCTTAAGACGCGCACGCGGCCCCACAACATCTTCCAGGCGGCGTTCCTGGGTGATGGCCCTAGGGTGAAGCGTCTGCTGGTCGATAACCCTCGTCTGCTAAACGCTGATGACGAGGACAACGAAATCTATTTCACCCCACCACTTACCTTTGCCGTTGCGGGTGGGCATCATGACGTGACCGAACAGCTGCTTGATGCAGGCGCCGACATAAGAAGCTACAGCGCCCAACTATTCCACGTGGCGTCGGGACTGGGCCGAGTGGACCTGTTGGACCTGCTGCTCACACGCGGGGCGGATCCCATGGCAGCTGACAGCAGCGTCTTTGTGGCTGCGCGTGATCCTGTTACCACCCAGTGGCTTCTCAATCACGGGGTGCCTGTTGATCGCGTCGGCACCAGCGGCTTTCCGCCACTTGTGTATCTTGCACCGGGGGGATAAGGGCAACACCGTTGATCGCATGCAAGCGCTCATCAACCATGGAGCGAATGTTGATGCACGCGGGCCCGGGGGAAAAACGGCGCTGCACTATGCGGCGGCGAGCGGATCCGTTAACAAGGTTAGAATGTTGCTGGCCGCAGGAGCCGATCGGACGGCGAAGGAGGAAGCGGGCCTCACACCTTCGCAGGCCGCACTGGCCGCGGGGAAACCCGCCGTCGCGCAGTTGCTGGATAGCTACCGGGCAACGCGACGTTGAACTGCTGTGCCCTCGCCATACCTGAAGGCAGTCGCAAATCTGGCTCGTCAACAGCCAGGCGCCGTCCTCCTAACTGCCGATTTCGCGAAGTGGAACCCTTCGAGCGCATTATTCTCTCGCCCTGTCCGCCACGGGCCACAGCGAGGCGATACAAAGAATCAGTGGGTGTGATCGTCTCATGTTCGGGAGACTTTGGCACCTTGCATGTCTAGGCCATGTTGGGATCGAGATCGGGACAACCCTGACTTCGCTCGTTGACCAAGGCCCTACGTCAGCCCCGAGATGCTGTACGGCCCAATGCAAAGGAGAGTTCACCACGGGAGGGAAGGTCGTGCGAAAGGATCGCAAGTAAGTGTGCCCCAATGCCCGCGGCTAGCAGGGGGGGAACAGCATTTCCGATCTGCCGAAGCTTGTCTCCGATATTGCCGACAATAACGTAGGAATCGGGGAAGCTTTGAAGCCGCGCTGCCTCGCGCACGGTAATCATTCTTGCTTGCAACGAGTCGTAGTGGATGTGCGAGTATGTATCCTTCGCCAAATGGGCGGTAATGGTCCAGGACGGTTCGGTCTGTATCAGTTTGCGCCACTTTTCTGGAAATGTGTCGAGCCGGTACGGTGGCACAAAGTCCAAACGGCGTGGCCGCGTGCCAGCGCGGTTCGTCTTTAGCCACCTGCGGAGCGCGATGGTATATCTCCGTTCCGCGATAGCGACTGCCTCGGGGTAACGGTCGCCGGGGCGCATGACTGCAAAAGTGCGATAGTCGCGCGGAGTGGCTTTACATACATGATCTGTTGCCGCTCCGGATTTTGGTAGGCCAGGCCAGTCCCGCATCGCACGTCCATATTCCGAAGGGGAACAGGGGCCATACGGGCGCGGTGGGCACGGTACCCTTGCGCGGTAGGAGGGTTGAAGATGTTCCAGATGCATCGGCAAATCCCGAAGTGCCTGTTCAACGCTGAGCGCAGGGGGAGAGCTACTTTGTGGCAGAAGACAGCCAACGAAGGACGCTGGGTCGCTAAAGAGATTCGATAGGGCCTTTTGACGGCCGATGTGGGAGCGACCGAGACGGACGGAACGCGTGCCAGTGGGCAGCGAAGGCACCGTGCCCGCCTTGGCCTCAATGCCGACGATGAAGAGGCGTTCACGGAGCTGTGGCACTCCGAAGGCCCCCGCGTTCAAGATCGCACATCGGGTAATGTACCCGAGTCGAGCGCCAGCACGGCAGATGAGATCCGCCACGTTTACACCGCCGTGGTGAAGCATGCCTGGTACGTTCTCGATAAGAAACATACGGGGGCGAAGTTTGTCGACGGCTTGGAAGAAGACTTTCCACAGGCGGTTTCGTTCGTCGCCCAGAAAGCCGGTATCCGTGAGGGCATTCAACTTGCCTCGCCCGACCCTAGAGAACGACTGACACGGTGGTCCTCCCGCCAGCAGATCCAGCTGCCGTACACCACTGGCTTCGAGAGCACTTCGCCACTCTGTGAAGTTGAGTCGCCGCACGTCACCGCTTTTTGGGCCAAGCGCAAGCAGATGTTCGCACACCTTTTCCTTAAGGTGGAGGGCAAGCGTTGCCGATGCCGCCTGATCGTGTTCGGCGACGCCAACGCACTTGAAGCCCGCTCGCTCAAGGCCTAGGAGCATCCCCCCTCCTCCGGCGAACAAATTGATGAACGTGGGAGGTTTTTCGAGGGCCATATCTGAGTGGCCCCCAAGTTACTCGTCACGCAACAGGCAAGTCAACCTTGGTCGTAGGTCGAGATGGTCACCCAAAGTGGGCGCTGCCTGCCCGAAAGATGTGGTCGCGCATCTTACCCTAATCGAGGTGCCAAAGATCAACCGCATGAGCCGAGTTTGGTCTACTATCGCCGGGCGGGGACCCGGATGGTTGTGCTTTGTTAAGCGTTCTTACCCAAAGGGACCGCAAGCGCGTGCTTGCGGAGATTAAGAGCCACCCTCACACAAGCGAGGCGGCTCTCGCCGATTTGGTTGTGACCGCTTCTGACTGGCTGAAGTCGGTTGGGCAGGTGCCGGGGGTGGGACCGGTGCTTGTTCGGGATGCTACTGCTCTTTCGACCTACGTACGTTCGTGCCCCGCAGCTGAAATTAGGCAACTTGCTGCGGGAGCGCTTGCATACCTGATCAAGGGCTCCGTTGACGGGGGGGAAGGCCTCGCAACTCGAGTTTTTGTCGCTCGTACGGTTCTTCACGAGATCGCCGACCTTGGCGGAGAGCCGAGCGGACACGAGCCTCCGGCTCTCACTCTAGAACAGAGAGAGGCCGCAGAGGCCCTTCTACTTGAACATGCAGATGTGCCCCTCCTGCCTGACGACGACCTTATTGATCAAGGCCGGAACTTCTGTGACGAGATCGCCAGGCTTTCGGGGTCGCCCTTCTTAGCACGACTGGTACGGCAGGGACGGCTCCTAGTTAAGACGCTGGAAGATGCAAGCTCAGCTGAGTCACGAACCTGGGCAAGGGCGGGGCTGAGTTACCTACTGCGCAAGGATGATGCCATTGATGATCGGCTCGGCCTGACGGGTTTGCTGGACGACCTCTTCGTGGTTCAGACGGCAGCTCACTTCATTGATCCTACTAGAATTCAATGGAACGAGTTATTGACGGCCCTCACATCGGCATGGCCTTTTTTACTTGATCTTCTCGTGGATGAAGGTGGTGTTCCTGTCGCACTTTCAGAGTTCGTTCTGCTCAATGCAGCTTTCTCGTGCCGTGATCTGGCGTGGGGGGGAAGTCGGCCAAGGCGACATCTTGCGATCGTCCTTCCAGGAACCGGTCCACTGCCTCTCGTTGTCGGATACTTATGTGCGTTGGGTGAGCAGCTGACCCAGGTGTACCACAGAGGCGATCGGTTCAAGGTCGGAGACTTGGTTCTTGTTGATGCCAATGCTGCCGCATTCTATCGAGGGGTACAGACTGGTGTTGACGGCAAGCCTGCTATCGTCTTGGAGCAGCCGACTCGGTCAAAGCGAGCAGGAACGATACGATTCTACCTTCCCGTAGAAGACGAGGTGCGACTCTCTCCTGCGCCTTCAAGTCGCCGACCATCGGGACGCATAGCCAGAACTTCTTATGGCGACCGTGTCGTCAATGTTCTGCAGCGCCTCCTTCACCTACCCGACCCAGTAAGTCCCTGTTCGACAGCATCAAAGGTACTTGTCGTTACCAATCCCCGGAAAGCGCATGTCTGGTCGCAGCGCATTCGCATACACGGATCGCCGCTTGTCGAGATCTTGCCGCTAGGGGTTCTGAATCGTGATTGCAGCACGACACCTTGGTCCGTAGCCTCCTTGGGCGATGCTTCGCCCGTCGTTATCTTCTCCGGTTCCACGTCTCGTGCCGCCGATTACCTCGATACGGCGGGGCACGGGGTTGGAACGGTGGTCCTTGACGCCACCGAAAACATCTGCGCCGATCATGCCGACTTACGGCGGTTGTTGGATGCGGGTGTGCCGGTTTTGGCGTTTGTTCCAGAAGACGGCGAACATGGCGAACGTATCGCGCTGCTTGCCGACTGCAAAGCTGGTGTTTGGGGCTGGAACAACGATGAGCTGGAACAGCTCCTTCCGCACGAAGACGCATCAGAAACAACACTTGGAAGGTACGAGAGGCGCCTTTCATGGGTAGCGAATTTCAAACCTGAAACTGTTGCCCTTCGATCTAAGCCTGTAGAGGGTGCGTTCGAGGCATTTCTACGTATGCGTCGAGTTGTCATTGCGGCAGAAGTCCAGCCGGTCGTTGAAGATTTTGCCTCGGAGGCCCTTGGGGGCATCATCGCGATGATGCGGTCGATGGGGCGAGGGGGCGAACATCGAAACGAGATGCTCCAAATCGCTGAATCACTTGAAAAGGACAGGTTTATAGATGGAGAGGTTCGTGCCGCTGTCGCCCAAGTCCGAGAGGCCATCTTGGGTGCCGATGAAGCACTGGAGCGTGAAAATCCGAAGCAGTTAGCGCTAGCGCGGATGCTTCAAATGCACCCCGAGTCACGGGTGCTCATGGATGTTCCCCAGGATCTTGACGAAACGCAAATCCAGGTGCCGGTAATAATCCCTGGCTGGTTTGGACGGCGCCAAATGTCTCGCTTTCTCACGCCGCCGGCGGCGACCTCGCTCACCATGCTGCTCTATGGGCCGGAACTACGTTGGTATTCAGCTTGGCTTGAGCGAAATCGTCTCCTTGCGAAACAACGGCAAATGTACTCGAAGCGCGACGTGTTTCCAGGCTTGTCGCGATCTTGGAAACGACAGCAGGAGGTTGCTAAACCCAGTATCATCCAGGATCCCGTGCCAGATCTTGATCTGCATCAGGTCGAAATACACGAGGCAAGGAGTCGGCGTTTTTTGCAGAACACGATCCAGAGCGCTGAACCGCTAGTCGATGCCACGGCGCTCATATTCAAAGGCGGATCGGCGGCATTTTTGACACAGGGCTATGTGGCAAACGTCATCACCCATCTGTTCAGCGGACTATCAGGCGCGACGTCAGAGGCGGAGGTCCTTCAGCGACGCGCGACCGCACTAAGGCAGGGTGATGTCCTTTTGTTCGCGGAAGGAGATCGCGATGCCATTCGGGATTGTGCGGATAAGTTGCTGGCACCCGGCATCAGAGAAAAAACTAGATACTGGCAGCAAGCTTTACGAAGCTGGGCGAAGCACGGAGGCAAGAGTGTCGGTGAGATTTGTAGCGCATTGGCTGAGCATGGGTGCTCCCGCCATCCTGTAACTGTCAGGGAGTGGCTCAAAAACGACGACATCATCGGCCCCCGATTGGAGCGAGACATTCGTTGCATCGCCGCGATCACGGGTGACCAGGCACTGAGTTCCAATTTAACAGAGTGTGAGGATGCTATCGCCACTGTCCGCGGCGCCCACCACCGGGCCGCCGTCATGCTCGCCGAAAAAGTGGTGGCGGCTGCTGCTCAGCAACTGGCTGGGGATGACTGCGGCGTTCTACACATGGATAGCGTGGCTATCGTGACGCTTGAGTTCGTATCCGATCGCTTGCGTCCGGTTCCGAGAAGTAGGGTCAACCGTCTTTTGTTTCACGCGGATCAACAGCAGAGGTCGGGCTTACATGAATAACGCAAACGAACTGCGCGGTGGTTTGGTTGATTACCTCAAGTCGCACGTTGCGGGCCCCCACGCAGCCGAAGAGATCTTGGATGAGAATCCATGCCGAGTCTATTCGGCGGGTGTCTTGTTTCCGCAACTGCAGCGAACAGACGAGATTGACGTCTCCATACGGGATGACGAGCGAGAAGGCGCGGAGGGTTCAGTCCAAAGCACAATGGGAGAAGAGGATCCAGATCACGAGATCACGGAAGAAGGTGACGGCGGCGAGGAGGAATCTGAGGGTGAGCGGGGAGCGACTGAAGCGGCGATTGCCATGGATGCTCCCACGTTAGATTTTGGTGATGATAGCGAACATGATGACGTGGTCCTACTAGCCAACACCTATTATCCAAGCGCGATGGGGCTATCGTTCCTCATCGGAGCGGATACGAAATCTATCGAGGTTTGCGTTTCGGCAGCCACGTACGCGCGCCTAGAGAACATCAATGACCGCCAGCACAGGCTGGTAACTTGGCGGCGCCAGCCATGTCAACCGGACCCGATACGATTTGATTTGCAGAATGGCCAGAAGGTGCAGGAGGCAGACGTTGTGCAGGGCCTTCGGGTTGAGGTGGTTTGCCGACGCGAACAGGACGGCTTGCGGCTCGTGACCGTCTCGCTAGCCAATCGGCACACGCCGCGGTCACCACACAAGCCCCCATCTGCAAAAAGTTGCTTCTTCCAATCGCGATTCTTCGTACGGTCTCCAGACCGGTCCCCGATCTTCCTCCCGTACGATGTCTCGGTTCATAGAAACAAGGATGAGGAAGAGGAATCCCTGTCGCTGCTGTACAGAAATCGCCGGCAGTTTGCTGCTGGACATGGGTGTGCAGCTGAATGGAACGTGCCGAGCGGCCAAAAAGCAGCGATAGAAGTTCATACAGAGACGGTCCCCTCGGTAAAGGTTCCTCCAGTGGAGGCGACATCTCTCGGCGGCGACGCTCTCGACATTCACAAGCTTGCCTCGGGGGATGAAGACTCTGTTCCAGATGTTGTCGCCGGTCTGCCTAAGGCCTACAAGGAGTGGATTGATCGGATCTCAATTCATGATTTCGAGAAAGTGCCTCTTGAATTGCGGGAGGCTGCGCGACGACACATCGCTGCTTGTCGCCATGCACTCGTCCGCATGGAGGCCGGGGTCAAGCTGCTCCGTGACAACGCGCACGTCCTGAGGGCGTTTGTCCTCGCCAACAAGGCCATGTTGATGCAGCAGTTTCACTCCCGACTTCCCAATCGCGAGTTGAACGACTTGTGGCGCGAGCCCCCAGTCGGATACTCCGGTGATGGACGATGGAGAAGCTTTCAACTTGCGTTCATCTTGATGAACCTTCCGGCATTTTTGCCAGACCGCTCAGGTTTTGAGGCTCCTCGAGGTGTTGTGGACCTAATTTGGTTTCCGACAGGCGGAGGAAAAACTGAGGCGTATTTGGGGCTTGCGGCGTATGCAATCTTTCTCCGCCGCCTCCTGCAGCCGACCAACGGTGGTTGCACCATCCTTATGCGCTACACGCTGCGCTTGCTGACGGCTCAGCAGTTTCAACGTGCCGCCGCACTGATTTGCGCTTGCGAGCATTTGCGCACGGAAGACGAAGCTCACCTCGGCAAAGAACGAATCACGATCGGTTTATGGGTGGGTGGAACTGCTTCACCCAATTCTCGAAAAGAGGCAATCGCCTGCCGTGGCCGATTAGCCAAGCTTGGAGCCGAGCATGAGGGCCGCCGCGAGAACCTTTTCCAAGTTTTGGCATGCCCCTGGTGTGGTACTCGGCTCGACCGTGCATCTTCGCTCGGTTACGTTAAACACGAGGGTACGGTAGTTTTTAAGTGTCCCGAAAGCCGCTGTCGGTTCTCGAAATTGGTGGCGCCACTACCGGTGACGGTCATCGATGAGGACATCTACGAGCGGCCGCCAACCGTGATAATAGGAACGGTCGATAAGTTCGCGATGTTGGCTTGGAAGCCAGAGGCCGCTGCGATTTTTGGCATCGGTAGGAGCGGAATTGATCCGCCTGATCTCATCATCCAGGACGAATTGCACCTGATTTCCGGGGCCCTTGGGTCGATGGTGGGGTTATTTGAGGCAGCAATCGACTATCTATGCACCGGAAAATACCGACCCAAGATCGTCGCTTCCACGGCGACCATTCGGAGTGCCCGTGAACAATGCTTTGCGCTTTATGATCGGCAGGCCTTTCAGTTTCCCCCGCCTGGCCTTGATATCAGCGATTCATTCTTCGCAGCGGAGCGAGAGGTGGCTGCCGGCCGACTTTATGTTGGAGTTTTTGCAACGGCAGCACCCTCTCCTGTGACAGCCCTGGTTCGAACCTCGGCAGCTCTTCATCAGGGAGCGAAAAGCGTCCCCCTTCCGATTGGGTCGACCGAGGCGGATAGGGATCCCTATTGGACTCAACTGCAGTATTTTGGGAGCCTGCGTGAGCTAGGCCGCGCCGCCACCCTTGTGGAGCAGGACATACCGGAGTACCTCGGTGTCATCAGCAAGCGGTACAAGCTGCCCAAACGATTCATGCGCGGTCCCGTGGAGTTGACGGGCCGCCTCACTGCAGAGCAGATTCCCGAAATCCTCGAAGACCTCAAGGTTCGCTATCAGGGCCAAGCTGACGACGTTCCGGCAAAAAACATCAAGGCGAAGAAGCCGATCGACGTACTTTTAGCCACCAATATGATTTCTGTAGGGGTCGATGTCCCACGGCTAGGCCTCATGGTGGTCGTGGGTCAACCAAAGACCACGTCGGAGTACATCCAGGCAAGCAGTCGGGTTGGCCGCTCCGGAGCGGGCCTAGTTGTCACGTTGTACAACGCGGGCAAGCCACGCGACCGGTCACACTACGAGCAGTTCCGCGCCTATCATGAAGCTTTCTATAGACACGTCGAGCCAACCAGCGTCACACCCTTTTCCATCCCCGTCTTGGAGCGGGCGCTGCATGCGATCTTGGTCATTGTTGCGCGGCAGCGATGGAACATTAGCAAGCCGGATCAACTCCGTGGCGACGATCCGAGGCTACAAGAATTCTTCGAGTATCTTCGTTGCAGGAGCTTGAGGATCGACAAGGAACACGCGCCTGAGGTCATGGCACGACTGCAAATGAGTGTGAAACACTGGCTGCGTTATTGCCCTCCAAAATTCGGGACGTTACGGAAGGGAGAAGATGGAGATCGACTACTGTCGTATGGCCCTCCTTCTGCGAGCGATCGAGACGATGCTAGTTGGCGCACTCCGACGTCGATGCGAAACGTAGATGCAGAGTGCGGGGCGAGGGTGCTTCAGGTGCCGTATGACGAGGAGGAGCAGCCATGAGTAAACCCCGGCACAAGCTTAGGCGTGGCCAAGCGGTCGTCCCTTGGGGAGTCGGCGCCATCGTCGATTTCCGGCAAGAAGCGCTCATGGCTGCGGGGCTAGAAAGTTGGGTCGCTGAACCGCGGTGCCAAGTTGATGATCCTCGGCTCGCCCACCGGCTGGGTGTTGATTACTTTCGTGAACCGCCCGCGCTCGACGACATTGGGAAAGTTGCACTTCCATTTGTACGCTTTCCGAGTTGGCACGTTTGCCCTAGATGCCGAGCTCTTTGTGCTGCGCGATGGAATGATTCACGGCCGCCTCGGTGTGATTCATCCGTCCCGCCTGGAACCAGAATTCCAAGGAGGATGGACACCCATGAGGGGGGCGAAAAGAGGGTTGTTCAGTCCGATGCAACAGGGGCCGGTCCATCACTGCATCGTGTACCCGCCGTCCCATGCGCCTCGTTACCAGAACGACGAAGAGCCAGAATGGTCCCTCTTCGCTTCGTCATTGCTTGCCGTTTGGGGCACATCGATGACTTCCCATGGGTAGCCTGGGCACACAGCAGAGGTAACGCACTTGTTGGTGACGCGTCATGCGACAAGCCACAGCTGCGGCTAATTGCGACCGGTCTGGCTGGCCTGGATGGATTGATCGTGGTGTGCGACGCCTGCAAGACCAGCCGTTCAATGGCCTTTGCAGGCGCCACGAATTCGATGGAGTCTCTTGGATGCTCTGGAAAGCGCCCGTGGCTAGGGCCCTCCGGCGCAGAAGAGGAGCCTTGTTCGGGAACCATGCGTGTCCTTCAGCGGGGTGCAACGAACATCTATTTCGCCAATGTTGCGAGTTCAATCTTAATTCCGCCCTACGCATCGAGGGCTAGACGAGCTTTCGAAGACAGAGAGGTGTGGGAACAAGTCAAAGGCAAGGACGGGGAGAGACTGGCCGAGGGCCTCCGAATGCTTGCCGCAAGTAAAAAGCTCGATCCGGGCGAGGTGGAGCGGGCTTTTCACGAAAAGTCCGCAGGAGATGCGGAACCTGTTCGTATTGAAACCGAAGAAGAGTTCCGGTACGCCGAATACTGCGCTCTTCTTGATCGAACGCGCCCACCTGAGGAGGACCTTCGCTTGGTCTACAAGGATCGTGGCGCGTATGCTGATTGGTTCTCACGCCTAGTCGAAGATGTCGTGTTGGTGGAAAAGCTGGCCGAAACACGCGCACTCACCGGTTTCTCGCGAGACGTCCCGGACTTGGCCGGCGACATTTGGAGGCCGAAGCTCTCGCAACTTAGTCTCAATCCAAAGCAGAATTGGCTGCCCGCCGTTCGTGCCTATGGCGAAGGGATATTCTTTAGGCTCGACCAACGCCTACTAGACCGATGGGCTAAAGATCACGGCGGGAGAGTCATCGAGCTCTCGAAGAGGTATGTGGAAACGTCTCAAAGGCGGGGGCGGGTGATCCCTCTTCTTCCGCCAAAGTTTTATGTACTCCACACGGTGGCCCACCTCTTGATTCGGCGCCTGAGTTTCGAGTGCGGGTACGGTAGCTCATCTTTGCGGGAGCGTATTTATTGCCGAGAAGGCGGCGCTTCAATATCGCCCATGGAGGGAGTGTTGATTTACACAGCAGCGGGTGATGCGGAAGGGACTATGGGTGGGCTCGTCCGGCAAGGGCGCCCAGGTGTGTTCGAAGCGGTGCTTCGCAGAGCGCTCGACGACGGCCAATGGTGCGCATCCGACCCGCTCTGTTTTGAGAGTAATGGGCAGGGCACGGACTCGCTAAATCTTGCAGCCTGTCATGCGTGCGCACTCCTTCCAGAAACAAGTTGTGAGACCGGAAATCGTTTACTTGATCGAGAATGCCTGGTCGGGTCGGTAAAGCAACCAGGGACAGGATTCTTTTCTTGAAGCTCTCTCCGTGTGGAAACAATGGGGCCCCTGGCACCTTGAGCTAGAGCTTTTCCACGTAGCCTATTGGTTTGCCCGCAGCTACACGCGACGCAAACACGCGTTCGTGGAGTCCCATCGCCGGGAGTTTCGCATTGCACAGATGTGCAGGGTGCTAAGGGTTTCACGGAGCGGCTGCTACGAGTGGCTTCACAAACCACTTTCAGATCGGGAACGAGAGGACCTGCGGCGCTTACGATGAACCGCGGTACTCCTCGTTCTGCGAAGAGCCTCGCCAAAACCGCAATGACATTCGAGGCCTTCCCGCCCCCTTAAATGTTAAAGGCCGGCCTTTGGTCGTAGTTTGAGGGCGAATTCGACCGAGTTGCAACCGAGTGGTTTTGCCAGGAACACCGCCACAATTCGGACCCTCTAGTACTTCAACACCCGTTGCACATTCGTTCAGGTCTGAGACGTC
>JANRKS010000011.1:0-252492 GCA_033763315.1 Deltaproteobacteria bacterium | reverse complement strand
CTTCGGCCAAAGCTACAACAGGTACATGTACGTGCTTGGCAACCCAACGGGTTACACAGACCCAACGGGTTACGATGCGGTGTACGACGCGCAAAGAAGGGCCGAGTCTGAATACATGATGCGGAAAATGGGCACCGACCGAAATGGCGGTGGTGGTTCCGAATCAGGCGTGGGTTCGGCCGTCGATGATATGCAGCTTGAGATGCTCAACGAGATGATGAAGCAATCCATGGAGGAGGCGCAGGAGGCCGAAGAGAAGCAAGAGCAGAGGAAGACCGAGTTGGTGCAAGCCGTAAAGTCAACTGGCGTCTCAGAGGGCGCCGCCAAGGCCATCGTCAACGCTCATGCCCAGCGCGTGGCTCAGGGCTCAGCCTCCCGCGACATCATGATCAGCGGCACACAGAAGCAACAGACCGCTAACGCAACTGCGGGAAGATCGGCCACGACCAACAGCGGGTTATTGGCGGACAATGGGGCGAGCAATGGACAGACGGCTACGGATGCGCCGAGGTATGGGGAACGGGATGGACCTCAGTCACAGGCGGGGAAGCCGTTTAGCAAGGCCGAGAGTCAACAGACACAGCCGCAAGCAACCCTCACGATTGTCGGAAGGAGCACCGGGGGCCACGGCAAGGACCGAAGCGCTGAGCAGCACCTAGGAGTAGTAATATCGACGGAACAATCAGGTGGCCACCGAGAATTTTTGGCGCAAGGCGGTCCGTCTGGGAAGAACTTGGACGGCCGTGTTTTGCCAATGGACAATGCTCGAGAGGCATTCTCTAACGCCATAGGAGCTAACTGGGACAACAGTAAGGAGGTAGTGCATCTGGACGTAACGACATACGGCACGTTCGATATAAAGGGCCCTGTCGATCTGTATCGACTAGAGTCCGCCGCAGCCGCCGTGAACTACAAGTTTTCATCCAGCCGTTACAACTACGACAACGGACCGAATTCCAACACCTGGGTGAAGGCGTTCGCGGCTGAACTCGGCATCAAGCCGACCATTCAAACAAACGGAAAGGTACGGGGGTGGTGACTAAGCGAACGATTGGCTTGATCGTCTTTCTGTTGACGGTATGCGCGGGCTTCGCAGTACTAGCGCGCCCACCGCGCGCACGAAACACGCCGGTAGTCGAGAAGCTCTTCGTTTCTTCTGTAGGTGGCTACCTTGTCATCGACGTCCACAACAACGCACTAAGGGAGCGGAACGCTGTCTCAAACAAAAACGGTGGATTTGAGATTGATGGCCATCAATTTTCGATCGACTGGGATGCGGTTCGCACAGCCAAGAAGAAATATGCCGCTGAGAACATGTTGTCGACAAAGGATGGAAAGCTACTTTTCAAAGGACTTCACGTCTCCTTGCCGAACGGCCTCTTGGTTCGCGACATTTGGTCGGCTGTATATTGGAAGGACTGGGTAATCTGCATTGGTCGCACGTCTGCCCGCGACTACGAAGCAGCGTTGGAACCACCATTTTTCGCATCGGAACTAATCGCGTTCAATGCGAAAGACCGGCGTGCTTCTGTTCGATATCTCGCGCCTAATCCGCCCTCAGGAGATGGTGAGGTGTTGATTTTGACAAGCCACTGACATCCCAGTTTTCGGACGGCAATCAGGCCGAGGTTAGCGCCAGGGCGATGGCCCGAGAAACCAACCGGGACGCCACGATTGTGGCGTTCGCTCATTCACATCCCAATGACAGCCGATTCGATCGCGGATTTAGCCGCGTGATCTCGAAAATGCGGGCGCTCTTTGGAGCGCCATTACCGGTGAAGGTAGAACTGCAAGAGATCCGACGGTCAATCGAGCCTTCCGAATGCAAGCCGAGTTCGTCAGAGTTCCCATTTTCAGCGGCCCACTGGGTCAGACATTCATTTGGAGAGGGCCAGGGCATGTCAGTCCACTATAAGTTCGCGGCAACGTTCGGCGTGTACGCGATCCTCATTTCTGCTTGGGGCTGTACGCATGAGCGGGCCGGTAGGAAGCCAAGGCCACCGGCTGAAGTTAGCGCGGGCCTTCCATTGGAATATCGGCCGATGTCGACTGAAACCGGCAAAATTTCTGGCACACTGTTTGGCGTCCTTCAGGCCGTCGAGAGATATCGCGCCTCAAGAGATCCCGACAATCGGCGATCGAGTATCGAACACTTCGATATCTACGTGTATCCGAAGGAATCGTGGCAGGTGGGACAACCATGGCGATGGATAGTCGGGTACGTGGCACGCAATGAGATCGGGAAAGGTTTATCCACTGGACCCCATGCTGACGTAACCTACTTCGTCGATCAGCATGGGAAAGTATTGGGGTCCTCAAGTGAACAGTGAATGCTATTGCTCCTAAGGGCTGGGCAACTTGATGTCAGAAGCGTGGGTTTGGTTCGCTCCCCTCAAACAACGTGGCCGCAGCGCCCTCGAACAACGTGCCTGCGCTCAATTGGAAAGCCTGTGTACCCCGATTCACACGTGATTGTTGAGGAGACCCATGACCTGCAAGCCCCTGTTCCTCTTCCTCTTGACGTTCGTCTTTAACGCCTGCACACATTCGCCGTCTCTCGCCGAAGCAGGGTCGGTAGATGAAACGCGTCGTGCATCTTCTGCGGCTCGAATTCCTGTCGAAGCGGTTTTTACCGGGTTGTCATTGAGTCCGGCGGTTGGGAGCACATTAGATCAACGCTGTTCATCGAATGGCTTGTGGAGAATGAAGAGATAAAGGCTTTCGAGTTTATTGCAGGAGTCGAGGTCAAAGAACTTACTGGTCTTTGGTCTCTCGGTACCCCCGCTATCACCTTTGGCAAGGCCGCGAACGTTTTGACTGTGGAGGGTTCGTCTAGCGACCATGCAAAGCCACAGCGGTTCATCATCGCTTTAAAAGGCCCGGGCAAATATGAACTGCAGCCTGATTCCGAGCCAGCGAAACGCCAACCCACAAAGTAACGCTGCCCATGGCAACGCCACGCTTCGATCGCAGGCGCGTCCCAAGCCTTGACCGTTGGAAGGGTCTAAGGGCCCGTTCTCATGCCGAGCGCGCGGTTCACCCGGGCATCGATCTTCTAATTCACCGCATAGGCAGAAGCCAGGCGCCCAACATCACCACCACCAGCCCCGCGGCCGCCATATAGAGGTTCATGACGCTTATGGTGCGTAAGGTTTCGCGTTCGGTCATGCCAGACGTGCGTGCCATGACCCAAAAACCGCTGTCATTCATCCAGGCGAAATTCTTTGCGCCGCAGCCGATGGCCAGCGCCAGGTAAACCGGGTGAAAGGGTAAGGTGGCGCTTGTGGCGAGCCCCGCCACCATTCCCACAGTGGTGATCATGGCTACGGTCACGGACCCTTGCGCCGTTCGCACAGCCGCCGCCACCAGCGCTGTCAGCGGAATCAACCAAAACGATGTTTGCGTGTGGCCCACGAAAAGGGCCGCGATGTTTGTTTGCCTCAGCATTTCTCCGAACGCGCCACCCGCTGAAATGATGAGGACAATGGGTGCGGCGGTTTGCAAGGCACGCGAAAGAACGGCGGCGATCGTGCCTCGCCCTTCCATCTTCCACGCGGCAATGCCCAAAGCCACCGCGGCTGCCACGGCGATGGCCATATTCTTTTCACCCATCATCGCAAAGAAGCCGCGCGTCGCAGGCCAGGGGATCGCGCCGCGCGCCCCGAAGGTGGCCCCACTAATCAACAGCAGCGGCAACGCGATCGGCACGCAGGCCCAGGCAGCACCAACCGAGGGAGCGGCCAACACGGGCGCCGCTGCGTCTTCATCGCGCAGCGGAATCACCATGTGGCTGTTCAAGCGATGCGCGTACAGCAGGCCTGCCGCCGCGGCCACAATGCCCGTGACGCTGCCGCCGATCATCATGGTGACGAGATCCACGCCCAAGGCTTCAATCACGAACAGCGGCCCTGGCGTGGGTGGCACCAACGCGTGGGCCATGGTGCCGCCCGCCACGATCGCCAGGATGTAAAGAAGGTAGTCGCGCCCCGACTGTAAGCGCAGCGCACGCGCGATGGGCAGCATCAGCAGAAACAGGGTGTCGAAGAACACCGGCACGGCCAGAACGAAGCTTGCGGTCGCGAGCCCCACAGCCGCCTGCCGGGGCCCGAACAGTTGCAACACCGCGGTGGCGATCGCACGCGCACCGCCTGTGGCCCGCAGGCATTCGCCCACCACGCACGCAAAGAGAATCAGCAGGCCCACCTTCCCCGCCGCCGCCCCAAACGCGAGGCTCACCCTTTCCCCGGGCGGCTTGCCGGCCATTTCATTTGGTCAGCTTGTGCCACCTGCAAGGGCGTGGGCGCTGACACAGTTTGCAAGTGCGCGCCTCGGATCGCCGCCGCGGGCGTCAACAGCGCCACGGCCAAAGCCCCCGCGGCCAAAGAAAAGAGCGCGCTTAAACGCAACCAAACAATGCCAACAATCACGCAGGCGATGCCCACCACCGCTGGCACCCACGCGCTGCTCGTCAAACCAGCCTGCACGCCCGCAGCCTAAACACCCGCCCTCTCCTACGCTTATGAAAGCGATTGCAAATGCCTAGGGGCCTGCGTGCGCGCGGCCGTCGGCGCTTCAGTCGGCCAGCGCCGCTTGCGCTTGACGTGAGGCCGCGATCAGCGTGCCCACATCGCTTGAAACGGCGGCGAACGTGCATCCTGCCGCAAACGCCGCCTTGACGGCGGGCACGGTGCCCAAGATGGTGCCCACGGGTTTGCCCAGCGCGCGGCACGCACCAAAGCCGCGTGCGAGTGTGTCGGCGACGTCTGGATGTTCAACCTCACCCGCCAAACCAAGCGAGGCAGAGATATCACCGGGGCCGATGAACAAGGCGTCCACGCCTGGCACCGACGCCACATCTTTGAGCTTCGACAAAGCTTGCAGCGACTCAAGCTGAGCGATGAGCGTGATGTCTTGGTTTGCTTGTTTGGCGTAGTCGCGGTTGGTGCCATAGCGGCTGGCGCGCATCATCCGCGCCAGGCCGCGCACGCCTTCGGGGGCATAGCGTGTCAGCGCCACAGCTTGTCGCGCCTCTTCAACATTCTCAATGAACGGGAACATCAAGTTTTGTGCGCCAGCGTCCAACGCTTGCTTCACGAAGCCCGCGTTCGAATCGGGCAAACGCACGATCAGCGGTGTGTTGCCCATCTGCGCCGCCCGCAGATGATCGGTGACATTCCATACCGAAACGGGAGCGTGCTCGAGATCCAGCACCAGAAAATCCCAACCGGCCAACGACATCGCTTCTGTGATGGTGGGGCTGCCGCTCACAAGCCACAAGCCGCGCAAGTTTTTGCCAGCCGCCAAAGTTTGCTTAAACGGATTCACGATTCGCTCCTAATAGATCTCGGGTTCGGGGTTGGGGGCGTGCTTTGCCAAGAAATCGAAATCGCAGCCCTCGTGCGCCTGCTGCACGTGCTGCAAAAACAGCGCGCCGTAGCCACGCTCATACGCCGCCGTGGGAGGCACCCAAGCGGCTTTGCGTTGCCGCAGCTCTTCGTCAGAGACGTTTAAGGTCAAGCGCCGCTCGGACACATCAAGCGATATCATGTCACCCGTGCGCACCAAGGCCAAGGGGCCTCCCACCGCTGACTCCGGTGAAATGTGCAACACGCACGTGCCACCGTGGGTTCCACTCATACGCGCGTCGGAAAGCCTCACCATGTCTCGCACACCTTGCGCCAGCAGCTTTTTCGGAATGGGCAGTGCGCCCCACTCTGGCATGCCCGGCGCGCCTTGCGGGCCTGCGCCGCGCAGCACGAGAACGGTTTGAGGTGTCACGTCAAGCGCCGGGTCGTCGATGCCTGCCACCAGTTCTGCCATCGAATCAAACACCAGCGCCGGGCCCGTGTGGTGCATCAGCGCGGGCGTGGCGGCCGTGGGTTTGATCACGCAGCCTTCGGGCGCCAGGTTGCCTCGCAACACAGCCAAGCCCGGTTGCGATGACACGGGCCGGGTGACCGGACGAATCACTTCATCGTTGAGCACACGCGCGCCCTCCAAAGCTTCGCGCATCGTTTGGCCAGTGACGAGGCGGGCATCAAGATCCAGATGATCTTGCACGCGCGACAGCAGCGCGCGCAACCCGCCTGCAAAAAAGAAATCCTCCATCAAAAATTGGCCCGCGGGAAACACATTGGCCAACACCGGCACACGCCTGGCCAGGGCGTCGAGATCGGCCAGCGTGAAATCAACACCGGCACGCTTCGCGATGGCCAGCAAGTGAATGGCGGCGTTTGTGGAGCCCCCCAAAGCCAGATACGCCACCGCCGCATTGTTGACCGAGCCACGCGTGACCAGCGCCCGCGGCGTTCGATCTTCGCGAATCATGCTGACGATGAGTTCGCCACACGCGGACGCCATGCGTGTGTGGCCACCGTCTATGGCGGGGATCGATGACGCCGCCGGAAGGCACAAGCCCATCGCGTCGATAAGCGATGTCATCGTCGACGCCGTGCCCATCGTGTTGCACGTGCCGATCGAACGGGTCATCACCGTTTCAAGGTGAACCATCTCGGCTTCGTCGATCTTGTTGGCGCGGTATTCGCCCCAGAACTTTTGCGTGTGGGTGCCCGCGCCCACGCGTTCGCCTTTGTGTTGACCGCTGGCCATAAAGCCGGCCGGGCAAAACACCGCGGGCAGGTTCATGCTCAGCGCGCCCATCACCAATCCCGGACCCGTTTTGTCACAGCCGCCTAACAACACGGCCCCATCCACCGGATGAGACCGCAGAAGCTCTTCCGCTTCGAGGGCCAGGAGGTTCCGGTACATCATCGTGGTGGGTTTCACCATTACCTCGCCCAAAGACAGCGCCGGCAACTCTAAAGGGAAACCACCCGCGGCCCACACGGCGCGCTTTACAGCCTCCGCGCGCTCGCGCAAATGAAAATGGCAAGGCGAGATTTCGCTCCAGGTGTTCACGATGGCCACCACGGGCTTGCCCATGAACTCTTCACGCCGAAAGCCCACTTGCTGCAGGCGTTGGCGGTGCGCAAACCCGCGCATACCGGGATCCGCAAACCAACGAGCGCTGCGCAGGGCTTTTTTGTTGTCAGACATTGATAGATCGATCTTTCAAGCAGGGTCGTTATTTAGCGAGCATGGCCGTGTGCGTGTGCGCCGAGCGCTGCAGCCACGGTGAGCTGATACAGAGCAAGGCCGTGAAGGCCAAGAGCGCATAAGTCACGCGACGCATGTATTGGCGGCTCCAGGTGGCACTCAACCCCATCCCCCAACGATTTCCCACAACCACCAACGGAAACGCCACGAGGCCCAATGCAAAAAACCACAGAACGCCAAACCCGAATTGCCACACGAGCAGCGCTAAAGACACCGGGATCATCTGCAGCGACGTGGCCCACAGAAAGCCACGCGCCCGTGCAGGTTCCCAATCGTGCATCAACGTCCACGTCACCAGAGGCGGCCCACCCATACCCACGGCGCCCGTGAGAAAGCCACTTGAAATGCCGGCCACCGCAGTCCAGGCCGGCCGCACCGACGGCCGCGGCTCAATCTTGAATGTGATCAAGAACGCCAGCACCGCCAGCAAGGTGGCACCCACCACTTGTTTCACGGTGGCGGGGCTTGTGGCGTGCAGCGCGGCCAACGCCAACACGCCAAACGGAACGGAAAGCAAACGCAGGCCCACCATCGCGTTGGTTTCTTTCCACGGAATCGTGGCGCGGTGGCGCCAACAGCTGGTCACCCCTTGCAAGGTGATGATGGCGGTGTTCACGGCGATGGCCGCGGGCAAAGACAGGTTGCCCCACAACATGATCGGAATGGCCACCAGGGCCGACCCGAAACCTGTCGCGCCTTGGGCCAGGCTGCCAAGCACCGAGGCGAAGGCCACCACGGCCCACTGAGATACGTCCATATGTTGCAACGGCAGCATTTCGCGAATGATCGGCCCCAACAAGGATCGCTTGTCTGAATCCGCTTTCCAAGTACTGTATTTCCTAGGCACCCGGACCCGCGAAGGTTACGAAGCACGTGATGACACCGTTGAGCCCACTCACAGAGTCCCCCTCAGGCCCCGTTTACAGCTTGTTTGTGGATGGCCAGTGGGTGGCGACGCCCACGGCCATTCCTGTGCGCAACCCCGCCACCAATCAGGTGTTTGCCCACGTGGCCACGTGTGATCGCCATCATGCGGCTGCGGCGTTTGTGGCGGCTCACAAAGCTTTCGAAGCTTGGCGCGTGCGGCCCGCCCGCGATCGCGCCGCCTTGCTGGTGCGCTTGGCCGACGCCATCGATCGTGAAGCCGACGCGCTCGCCAGTTTGATCAGCACCGAGAATGGCAAGCCCCTCTTGCAAAGCAAAGGCGAAGTGGCGATGTCGAGCGATCACCTGCGTTGGTTCGCCGAAGAAGGCAAACGCGCTTATGGAAAGGTGATCCCCCACCAAGTGCCTGGCAAGCGCCACCTCAGCGTCAAATCGCCCGTGGGTCCCGTGGGCATCATCTGCCCATGGAATTTTCCGCTGGTGTTGGTGCTGCGCAAAGCGGCGGCGGCGTGGGCCGCCGGTTGCACGGTTGTGGCGAAGCCCGCGCCGCAAACGCCGCTCGTGTGCTTGGCGCTGGCGCGAATCACACAGGACGTGGGTTTTCCGCCCGGTCTGTTCAGCGTGGTGCTAGGCGATGCCGCGGCTTTGGGCACGGAGATGATGGAGAACCCGCTGTGCCGCAAGGTCTCGTTCACGGGGTCTACGGCTGTGGGCCGCATTCTGATTCAACAAGCGGCGGCGCACATAAAGCCCTTGTCGCTTGAGTTGGGCGGCCACGCGCCGGTGCTGGTGTTCGACGATGCCGATCTGGATAAGGCCGTCGAGGGGGTGATGTTTGCGAAGTTTCGCAACGCTGGGCAAGCGTGCACAGCCGCCAACCGTATTTTCGTTCAAAGCGGCATTTGGTCCGCTTTTCTAAGCCGCTTTGAGGAAAAAGTGCGCGCGTTGAAAGTGGGCGAAAGTCACGAGCCGAACGTTGATGTGGGCCCCTTGATTGATGCCTCCGCGGTTGCCAAAGCCGAGCGACACATCGCCGATGCCGTTGCCCGCGGCGCGCAGGTGGTGCTGGGCGGCAAGCGCCTGGATCGCCCGGGAAACTTCTTTGCGCCCACCATGCTCACCAATGTGGACCCGCAAAGTTTGTGCATGAACGAAGAAACGTTCGCGCCCGTCGCCCCGCTTTGTGTCTTCGATAACGAGGCCGAAGCCATCTCGCGCGCCAATGACTCAAGCTACGGCTTAGCGGCGTACGCTTTCACGCGCGACATGGCGCGTACGTTCCGGTTGGCCGAATCACTGGAGGCCGGCACCATTGCCATCAATGACGGCGTGCCCGCCACCAGCCAAGCGCCATTTGGCGGCGTAAAACAAAGCGGTTGGGGCCGGGAGCTTGGCAGTGAGGGGTTGGACGCGTTTTTGGAAACGAAACACGTCAGCTTGGGCGTGGGGTAAAGCGCCGGAGGCGGACGGCGATGGCGCCCTACCCGCCCAAACGTTTGATCACGTGATCGTCGGTGTTACGGGGCCGTGTTGGCCGGCTGCGCAGCCACGCACGCGCGTCGTTCGCGCGCCCATCGCGGATGTACGCCGACAACAGCGTGTGCTCGAACACGTCACGCTGGGCGCCGCTGCCACCCACGCGAATCAGTTCGTCGGCATAGGGCTCAAGAAGTTCGATGACGTGCTGCCACTCTGCGCGGCCATAAGCGCAGAGCGCCTGGGTCAATTGCAAAAGCAAATCACCCGACCGCGCCTTGGTTGTTTGCAAGCGGCTTGTGATTTTCTGCAGAGCCTCGCCATCGCGGGCCCCCACAGCAGCCATCGCGGCGTGCGCATCAACGAAGTCGGCGCCGCCTTGCGGAAAGTGCGTGTGCGCAAACCCTGAGGTTTCCTGCCATACGTCTAAGGGCGCTTGTTGACCAAGCAGCGTCGCACGCCACAACAGCGACGCCGCATCTGTGAGCGCGTTGATGGGCGGCGCCTGCACGGCCACGCTCGGGCGCACCGCACGGCCAAAAAGCTGCCACGCACGTTCTGATTGGCCCAGCTCAAACTCAAACAAAGCTTGATGCCACGAAAGATGGCAATGCAACGGCGCACCCGTGGAATACCGGGGCAACCAAGCGGCCAAGAAATCACGCCCTGCTTGCGCGCCGCCCGCTTCGTAACACACGTGGGCAAGCGCGTGCGCGGCATTGGCATTGCGTGGGTTGTTCGCAAACGCGCGTTCAACGATGGCGCGGCCTTCGGCGAAGCGGCCTGTCTCCGTATGCAGAAAGCCAAACCACGCGCCAAACCACCAATCGTTCGCATAATGCGAGGCCAGCGACTGCATCCAAGCCAACGTCTCTTGGTTGCGATCCTGCCGCCCCGAAAAGCCAATCAAACCAAACACCGCCACGCCGGGAGCTAACACCAAGGCGTCCTTGGGATAGTCTCCGATGTGTCGTTTGACCAACGCCAAAGCTTCAGGCTGTCCCAGCACCACCGCCGCCAGCGTTTGTACGTGCCCGCGCTCACGCGACGGCAGGGCCTCACACAAAGGCACAGCCGCGGCCACGGCCGCTTTCGCGGCGGCACCGTTGCCACCGATCTGATGAGCGCGTGCCAAGCCAATCTGAGCGAGCGCGAAGCCCGGATCAAAATCGATGGCCGTTTGCATGGCCTGGCCAGCACCATCATCGGCCGCCAACAGCCTGTCCACACCGTCAAGGTACGCCCCCGCGGCCGCGAGCGAAGGCGTTGTGAAAGCCAGGCCATAACGGTCGAGGTGAAGCTGACTCATGCTCCCACTCGGCGTGGCGTGGCGAAGTTCGCAAAGTGAAGGGCCGCTTCGCCCGCAAGCACCGCGTCCACGTCGCGGCAAATCATGTTCAACACAGCGTCTTGCGCTTCGTGGGTCAGCCCACCAATGTGCGGCGTTAAAATAACGTTCGGCAAGCTCTCCAGGCTGCCCACCCCCGGCGGTTCAACGGCACGCACGTCCAGCGCCGCCCCTGCCACGTGTCCGCTGGCCAAGGCCTCGCAAAGTGCCGCTTCGTCCACGACGTTGCCACGCGAAGTGTTGATGAAATAGGCACCGCGCCGCATGCGCGCCAAGCGAGCGGCGTCGAACATATGCAGTGTTTCGCGGCTGCCGGGCACATGGCACGACACAAAATCAGCCTCCGCCACCACCTCGTCAAGCGCCCCCAGTTGGAGCCCCACCGCCGCCAAGGCTGGATCATCGGGCTTCATGAACGGGTCGAAGCCGCGCACCTTCATGCCAAGCGCGCTTGCCTTCGCCGCCGTCAGTCTGCCAGTGGCGCCACAGCCAATCACAGCAAGCGTGCGCCCCGCAATCTCCTGACCAAGGTAATCGAGGCGGCTCCATCCGCCCTGGCTCACATGCTGATGTGCGGCCACGAGGTGGCGCGACAACGCGAGAATGCAACCCAACGTCAACTCGGCCACAGCGTTGGCGTTGGCGCCAGGCGAGTACGACACCACGACCCCCGCCGCCGTGGCGGCTGGCAGGTCAATGTTGTCGAGGCCCACACCCGCGCGCCCGATGATGCGCAGTGAAGGCGCGTACGAAAGCACGTGAGCATCAACTTGAGTTTGGTTGCGCACCAGCAAGGCATCAGCGTTTTTCAGCTGCTGGCATAGCGCCGAGGGATCTTTCCATAAGTCGGGCACGTGAACAACGCGGTAGCGCCGTTGCAGCGCCGCCAAAGCAGAGCCGGCCATTTTCTCGGCGACGAGGATGACGTCCATACGTTCTTCAAGCCCTAGCCTAAAGGCCTCGCATGCTCAGCTGAAAGCGTTTTCAACCCTGTGCTTTGCGTGGGCCCGCGGGGCGCCTGCAGATATCGTGGGCCGCGTGAAAAAGCGCGCGTTCGTGGTGGCATTGGCGGCGGGGGTGTTGGCCGCAACAACGGCGGCGGCCATTGAACCTGCAACGGCGTCTATCATCGCGGAATACCAGCGCGCGATAGCGGAGGCGCGACCAATGTCCGTTGTGGCCTCGCGGTCGGCGGTGGGCGAGCCCCCGCCCGGTCCCCATCGTTCGCCGCCACCCGAGCATGCACAACTTTCTCTGCTGCCGCCTCACGCCTACAAGTTGGAAGTCAAACGCGCAGACAAAACCATCGAGACGATCGTATCTGATGGAAAAAAGCAGTGGCTATGGAACAGCAAGTTCTGGATGCAAACCGAAGCCCCGCGCACGCTGGCCTATGTGTCGCCTGACCTCGAGTGGGCCGAGAAGGCGTACTGGCCGCTCACTTTGTTTACGTCCACAGCCTTTGTTGAACGACTCCTGGATCTGAAGGCGACGTCTGAAAAACTGGACGGAACGCAACTCGCAGCGTTGTCTGGCCGCACGCAAAAGACGGCCACAGCGATAAAGATCAAGGTCTGGTTCGACGGCAAAACGCATTTGCCTCGCCGCCTATTCGCCGATGATGGCCAAGTGCAGATCACGATGACCTTTGCCGTGACCCTGGGCGCGCCTGACGCCGCGGTGTTTGCGTCGCGGCCACCCGCGGGGTTGCCGCAACGACGGCAGGAGCCCGAGTATCCGCGCGTGCCCCAAGGCAAGCCCGCGCCCATGTTTTCATTGCAAACGCCCACCGGCAAGACCGTGAGCCTCGCGCACTACAGGGGCAAAGTGGTGTTGCTTGAGTTTTGGGCCCCCTGGTGCCCCACGTGCTTGCTGGCCTCGCCTTACGTGAACCAATTGCAAGACGATCTCAAAGACAAAGGCCTTGAGGTGGTGGCGGTGAGCACCATGGCCGCGGCGGATGAGTTGAACAAATATCTCGATAAGACGCCGCAGTCAGTAACGGTGCTCCATGACCCAGCAGATGAAGAAGAGTCTGTCGCCTACGCGAAATACAAGATCAGCGGCTTGCCATCCTTTGTGTTGCTCGATCGCCAGGGGCGCGTGAAACGCACCTGGAAATACTATCTGCCGGGTGCCACCGAAACCCGTCTGCGCGCCTACGTGGGTGAGTTGGTCGACGAGCCGGCCAAGACGGCCTCGCGCTAGCGGGGCACGGCCCAAGACATCTTAAGCCCCTAGCTCAGGCGTTTAATGGCGGGGTCCCTGCACAAACGCGTCGCGCCATCAATGCCTCGCCATGTGCCACCACGGCCGAACCATGACAACGGCCCCTCCCTAAAAGCGGAGATTGTTCCCGGTTAGCACCTCTTGATTTGACATCCACCGCTCGCCCGGATTAAAGCCAGTGGCCCGGTGCCCAAGTCCCGAACCGCCCTTGCCGCTGAAGATTTCGCGCCTTACCTCGTGGGCCCTTCCGCGTCGGCGCCTCGCAAGTCCCCTCCGTTGAAACTGGCACCCGTCGAAAAGCCCGCGGCGCCCTTCCTAAAGTGGGCCGGCGGCAAAACCCAGCTCCTCAGCGTCTTCGAGTCATTCTACCCCCCCAAGGCGCAGGTCACTCGCTTCATCGAGCCCTTCCTCGGCGGCGGTGCGGTGTTCTTCCACGTCCGACGAACGCTTGAGCCACAACGCGCCTTCCTCTTTGATCGCAACGACGATCTCATCACCACCTACGCCGCCATCAAGAGCAACGCCGACGAGGTCGTGCGCCTTCTGCTGGCCCACCGGGCCAAGCACAGCGAAACGCACTATTACAAAATCCGCGCGCAAGACGCCGCCACGTTGCCCCCCGAACAGCGCGCCGCCCGTTTCATTTACCTCAACAAAACTTGTTACAACGGCCTTTACCGGGTCAACAGCCGCAACCAGTTCAACGTGCCCATGGGCCGTTACGTGCGGCCTTCGATTGTTGACCCACACAACGTCAAAGCCGTGGCCGCAAGCCTCGCAAAAGTTCACCTGGCCACCCGCCCCTTCACACACGTCACGCGCGTGGCACGGGAAGGCGATTTCGTTTACTTCGACCCGCCCTATGATCCCGTGTCGGCGTCGGCCTCGTTTACGTCCTATACGCAGCACAACTTCACGGCCGAAGATCAAACCAAACTGGCCCAAACGTTCGCCCTATTGAGCGAGCGCGGTTGCATGGTGATGCTTTCCAACAGCGACACGCCGTTTGTGCGCAAGCTCTACCAGAACTTCCACATCCACCGCGTGCCGGCCCGCCGCTCCATCAACACACGTGCCGATAAGCGCGGCAGCGTGTGGGAAGTGGTGGTCACGAATTACGTGCCCCCCGGTCGCTGAACAGCTTGCGCAACCGCGCCGATGCCTTGGCTTCAAACTCCGGCATCTTCTTCTCGGCCAAGTCCAAAACCTCGTGCCCTAACTGCCGGTAAAGCGAAGCCACATCGGGCACGGTTTTGTCGATGGCCGTCAAATGTCGTTCGATCGTTTTCACATCGCCGCGCGCCACCGGCCCCGTCAAGGCGTGTGGCAATCCGTGATCTTCCAGGTTCTTTGTGGTGCTGCGCAACAGCGGCACCAACGCGCCCACCACGTGATCGGGATGAATGCCCGCGCCTTCAAGCGCCCGGCGTGCGAGGTCGATGACCGCCACCACCAAGTTCGAGCCGATCGCGGCGCCAGCGTGATACAGCGGCATCTGCGAACGCTCCAAGCGCAGCGGTTTGCCACCCATAAAGGCCACCAAACGATCAGCCATCGCCACGGCGTCTGCGTCACCTTGCACCCCGAATGAGACCCGCTCCAACCGTGCGAATGCCTGCTTGCGCGACGAAATGGACGCCAACGGGTGCAGCGTGCCCACCGCCTTCACCTTGCCTTGCAACGCTCCCAACAAATCTTCCGCGGCCCACGCGCCGCACGTGTGCAAGACGATCTGCCGCGGCCCGAACACGCCCTTTTCTAAATACTCTTTAGCAACGGCTTCCACTTTATCGTCGGCCACAGCGATGATCGCCACGTCCGCCTGCTGCACCAACGATGGCACCTCGCACGCCAGCGCCATCACACCTGCCTCTGCCGCCGCCGCGTCGGCCTCCGCAAAGGTCTTGCCGTAAATCGCCGCCACCGGCACGCCCGAACGCGTGAGCTTTCCGGCCAGCGCCACGCCCACCGGGCCGGTGCCGATGATGGTCACCAGCGGAGTCATCTGCACGCTCATAGGCCCTCCCCCGTTCGATAAAGCTTCTCGCGCTCGATCACCGCCAACACCTGCCGCGGCACAAACGCATCCACCGGTTGCCCCGCCAACAATCGTTGCCGGATCTCGGTGGAACTCACAGCCGGCATCGCTACACCGGCCGCGGGATCCGCCCCCGCACGTCCCACCACGATGAAATCGATCAACGAGAGCAATTCGTCCGCGCCGTACCAGTGTTGCCGTTCGGTCTTCAGATCAGACCCAATCATCAACGAGAAGCGATGATCTGGGTAAGCGGCCCGCAAGGCCTTCACGGTGAGCAGCGTGCGGCTCGTGCCCCCTAACTGGGCTTCGATCGTTTCCACCCGCACCCGCGGCCCCAGCGCTTTGCCCATGGCTTCACACATGGCCACGCGGTGTGCAAATGGCTCCAGCGCCTTATCGAAGGCGTGCTGGTAACACGGCAGCAGCCACAAGGCATCCACCGGCGCCGTCTCAAGGACGTAAAGCGCCGCCAGCTGATGTCCAACGTGGGGCGGGTTAAAGCTGCCCCCGAACAGGGCCACGTGCATGCGCTAAGTGTACAGCAAATACGGCGCCCGGCGTTCATGGAAGGCCGCTTCATCGGCTTTCCATTGCGCCGTGATCTCAGCCAGATCCGCACCGGCATCAATGGCCAACCGAACCGCAGCGCTGCCCGTGAGCAGATCAATGGCGGGGTGATCGGACACGAATTCGTAGCGCTCCGTCCGCCACACAAACGCGTCGCCGCACAAGCGCCGGAATTGCCTCAACATGGCAACCCCCGTGGCATACGGCAAAAACGTGCGCCGATCGGTCACGTGCAATTGCACACCACCGCATGGTTTGCCGCCGTGTTTGTGAAACGTGGGCCGGAAGGTCAGCGGCCGAAACACCACACCGGGCAAGGCATCGGCCGTCAAAGCAGCCGCCAATCGATAAGAGTCAATAAACGGCGCACCCACAATCTCAAACGGCCGTGTGCATCCACGCCCCTCAGAAACGTTTGTGCCTTCCAGCAAGCACATCCCTGGATAAACCCACGCCGTATCGACGGTGGGCATGTTCGGTGACGGCAACACCCACGGCAGGCCTGTGTCTTCAAAGGCCATGTCGCGCCGCCAACCGCGCATCGTCACAACTTCGAGATCCACGTCCATGGGGCGCGCGAACCGGGGCAGCCCCCAGGGCAAACCGGCTTTCACCAAGCGCGCGATTTCGCCGATCGTCATTCCGTGGCGCACGGGCACCGAACCCAAGCCCACGAAAGATTCGATCTCAACCGCGCCACCTTCAACCGCCACCCCACCCAAAGGGTTCGGCCGATCCAGCACCACCACCTGCACACCCGCGTCGGCGGCAGCCTGCATCGCCAGCGCCATCGTCCAGATGAACGTGTAGTACCGGCTGCCGATGTCTTGCAAATCGATCACAAGCACATCCAAGCCGGCCAGCTGTGCTTGGGTGGGTATCAGCGATTCGAACGTTTCGCCGTAAAGGCTCACTTCCGGAATGCCAGAACGTGGGTCGCGGCCACCTTCCACGCCGATCATGTCTTGCGCTTCGCCGCGGATGCCGTGCTCGGGGCCGAACAAACGCACGGGCGTCACGCCCACCGTCATCAACTTATCAAGCGCGTGTGCATAGTCGGACGCAACAGACGCCGGATGGCACAAAAGACCAACCCGGCGTCCGTGGCACAGAGCCAATCGTTCCGTGCATAAAATATCTAGGCCTGAAGCAACCGCCATGGTCAGCGCACAGCAGGGTGCGTGTTAGGCGATCTTCACAGCGCGGAACACGATGTTTTCGCCGCTGGCAACCATCACGAAGCGCACCATGCGGCACTTCCATTTGCGCTTAAGGCCACCTTCGGTCAAACGCAACTTCGCGGTGAACGCCTGCACGCTCACGCCATCGGCGCGCACCCCAGCGTTACGCAACGCTGTGATGTATTCGTTGAACAGTCGTGGGTAATAAGCGGCTTCGCTTTCTTGGGCCAAAGCTTGCGCGTCAACACCTGCTGGCTGACCCTCGCCTTCTTCGATCACCATCTGCTCGGCTTTCCACTTCGTGCCTTCTTCTTCTTCGACCTGATCCTCATCTGGATCGTCACGGCCCAACAAGCGCGCCAACATCACGTTCAAACCATTCGACAGACCCTCGAAATCAGGGCCCACGGGTTTGAAGGTAAAGTCGATGTTGCCGTTGATGATCTCAGCCACACCCACTTCGATTTGATCCAAGGGACGCACAAACCGGCGCGCCGTGAGGCCCGCGGCAAACGCCACCAGCAAGATGCCGATGATGCCAAGCATCCACATACTGGTCGCAACGGAGGAAGCCAATCCCGCGCCTGCGGCCAGCGGAACCAATACCGCAAAGCCCGACGTCTTATCGCCAAGGTTCCCCGTTGAAGGAGCCGCAACGGCGGCGTATTTGGCGCCATCGAGTTCGATGTGCTTCACATCCGTGGGCTGGCCCTTGGAAAGCGCTTGTTCAGCCAACTTATCGCCCGAGAACAGCACGGCCGTCATCGCTTGCGTTTCGTTGCCGTCTTCCTTGCCTTCGGACGTCACAAAACTGGACGTCTGCATCTTGCCTTGATGGAATAAGCCGATCTCGGCGCCAATCATCTCGCTTAACTTGCGTGCTTCTTGGTGGCTTAAAACGTAGCCCAGCAACACAGCGCCCACGGGGCCACTGGGGCCCATGATCGGGGCCACCGCCACGCGGGTGGTGCGACCGCCCAGCGTCCACACGTCGCGAGAGCGCTTGCCAGCCAGTGCCTCTTTGACCACTTCTTTGCCTGAAAGGTCTTCGCCGTACATGGCGTTGGCGTTCAAATCGCGCGCCACGACCTTACCGGTCTTGTCCAACACGGCCACGATGGCGGCGCGTTGAGATTCGGCCTCAAGCATCTTCTGAATCGTTTCACATTGGGTGAACGCTGCCTTGCGACGCTCGGTTTCGTCGGCCGCATCAAACACCTTAGGCATGCTGTCGCGGCTCGCGTACTTGCTGGCCACGTTCGCGAACTCCAAACCCTCAAGCCGGCTCATCTGCTGGTAGACGGCCGCCGATCGCCGCGCTTGTGCCTCGGCCTCAGAGGTGGCGTGCGCCCCCAGCTTTGAGGTCACGCCGAAGACGATGGCCACAGTCGATACCAACAACACCCCGGCGGCAATGAGCCCTATCTGGAAACGGTACATGCGAGTCGCTCCTTATTGTGGATGCGGAAAAACAGGCTACGGCGAGGACAAGAGAGGACTTAAGCGAGGCAGATGGTGCGATTGTTTACAGAACCGCGGTCGCGATTATCAGGTCGACAAGCGCACCGAGTCAAGTTGAGACACAAATCTTTTCAAGCTTTTGTGGGCGCCTTAGAGCCGGCAAACCAAAGCCAGCACCGGGGATGTGGAACCACGAGCCGGCGAACCTCAAGGCCCCAACACTTTCGGCACCCGCGAACTTTTCTTGACTCCGCGAACGACATGGTATTACATGTAGGATAGTTTCATACCAAGAGGAGAAACAGCCATGAACCTTCAGCAGTCGCACAGCCCCGCCCTACCCGGTGACGATCGTCGCGTTTCAAAGCGCGCCCCGGTGGATTTGTTCATGAACCGCTTTTTGGGTGGCCAGCCCTACCTTTGCGTCGCCCGCGACGTGAGCCACACGGGCATGCGCCTGCGCACCCTGCTCGGCCCGCAACTGCCGAACCACTTCGTGGGCCTGCAGTTTCAGTTGCCGGGCAGCAACGAAGTGTTGACCGCTTCGGGTGAAGTTGTGCGCGAAGGCAGCGAGGAAGTTTCCATACGTTTCACGCACATGCCCGCGGCGTCCCGCCAAGCGCTTGAACAATTTCTCGCTGCCAATTGAGCAACCCGCGCCCGCTTTTTCGCCATCGAACCACCCTTTTGCACGCCCCACCCGGCTTTGTGCCCTCGTTCAACAGGCGAAAAACCAATTCCCTTGACACAGCTAGCCGCCCCGCGATGATAGACGCGGTCTCAAGAGCCTCACGGCTCTTCGTGAGACCGTGTTTTGTTTTCCGTCTTTTCATGGAGCCGTTCACCTGGCTCCCCTCGACTCAATCTTTATCCGCGGGAGGATCTCTTTGGACCAGCCGAAGAAACCGGCACGAGAAATCGCCGATCTGAAAGCTCGACTTGGTCTGGCTAAACCAGGTGCAGCACCAGCACCAGGCGCACCGGCACCCATGCCACCACAAGCGCCTTACCCTTCTGGCCCCGCTGCGGCGCCACAAGGGCAACGTGTGCCTTCGGCCGTTCCCTCGGCCCCAGGTGTGCCAAGGCAAGCTCCGATGGCGCCGGGATACGGTGGTCCTCCTTCGGGATACGGTGCGCCTCCTCCAGCGGCCGCTCCTCCGGATCCGTACGCGTCGCTGCGGCCACAACCTGGCCACTTCAACATGGCGGCTCAGGATGATGGCTTGCCCGTTGCCACCGTGAAGCAGAAAGGCGGCGGCGGTGGTCTGGTGATCACCATCATCGTGGCAATCTTGGGTTTGGTGGGTGGTTACTGGTTCGGCGGCGCCGTGGGCGCGCGCTACGCCTTTAACAACGCCAACGCGGCGGCGAAGATCGTTAAGGCCGAACTCGATGGCATCCAGAAGAACGTCACCTCCATCCGCGACGCCGTGGCGATGAGCCAACAGCGCACGAAGGGCGACATTCTTGGTTACGATCCACAGCTCATCGAGCAACTCGCGAAGCTCGATCTGAAGAACAAGCCTTCGACGGTGCGCATCTTCAAGGTGGATTACTACCGTCTGCCCGACCTCGTGGTCGATAACATGATGTCGTATTACTACGACTCGATCGCGCTTTACGGCGAGGTTGACGATCACGTTCGCCGCACGCAGGCCGATAGGGAATCGCTTGAAGCTTTCGTGAAGAAGGCGCAAGAGAAGGCTGCGGCCGGCGGGCAAGGCAACTACGGCGTTGTGTTTGATCGCCAGGGAACGCTCACGATCGCCAACTTGGTTGAGGTGGGCACGCCTGTTTGCAAAGGCGGCGGCACAGATTGCCAAGCCAAAGACATCGAAGCCTTCAACATCCGTGCGGCAACAGGGGCGCCTTGGGCCGCTCGCAAGATCTCAACGGCACTCGATGGCAGCAGCGTGGTTCCGATCAAGCCCACCCCGCTGTTCGACGCTGTGATGAACGGCTCGCCTGAACAAGTGCGCATGGAAGCCTACAAGCTTCGCTACTTGGCGATCCAACGCACGATCAAGCGCTTAGAACAGGTGCAAAAGGAATTGGTTGAGGCGGTCGACAAAGCCGCGGCCCGACCCGACCTGTTCACCCTGTAAGCCACAAACAAACGTGAACCGAAAGCCCCCACCGCTGCGAAGCGTGGGGGCTTTTGTTTTGGTCGGTCGTGGAACTGCCGCTGGGCCTGGAGCTGAGTTCTTGGGCCCCCGGATGAACCGCCCTATCATCAGGCCCTCGTGCGCACTTATCGTGGGCTTCCAGCCGCGTTTTGGACCGTGTGGGTGGGCACCTTGCTCAACCGCGCGGGGGCCTTCGTCGTTCCGTTTTTGGCGTTGTACACCACGAGCGCACGCGGTCAGAGCGAAGCCACCGCTGGCCTCGTGGTTTCGGTCTATGGCGCGGGCAGCTTTGCTGCCGCCTGGGTGGGCGGCAGCCTCGCCGATCACATAGGGCGGCGGCGCACGATGCTGCTGTCGCTTTTTGGTGGGGCCGTCCCGATGCTGGCAATTGCGGTTGTGAAGCCACTGTGGGCGTTGGCGGCGGCCACCTTCCTCATGGGCGGCCTCAGCGAAATGTACAGACCCGCCGTGTCTGCTTTCGTATCCGACGTCGTGGCGCCTCAAGATCGTATTCGCGCTTTTGGGCTCATGTACTGGGCGCACAACCTAGGCTTCGCCTTGGCGCCCGTGCTTGCCGGTTGGCTTTCGTTGGGCGGATTCACACTGTTGTTCATCGTGGACGCCGCCACGATGGTGGTGTTCGGCGCCATCGTGTTCTTTGCGCTGCAGGAAACCAAGCCTACCGAACCCATGCAAAGCGACAAACCACCGGCCTCGTTGCTTGTCATCGCCCGCGATCGCGTTTACCTCGCGATTGTGTTGCTCACGTGGGGCACAGCGCTTGTGATGTGGCAAAACGGCGCGGCCTTACCGCTCGATATGAAGCGAACGGGGCATTCGCCCAGCGCTTATGGATCGCTCATCGGGATTAACGGCGCGCTCATTGTATTCTTACAACCGCCCCTGACGCGTTGGCTGGCGGGAAAGGATCGCAGCCTGGTCATGGCGTGGTCGTCGTTGCTGTTTGGTGCAGGCATGGGCCTCTATGCTTTTGTCACAAGCGCATGGGGCTACGCCGCGGCCATCGCGCTGTGGACGGTGGGTGAGGTCGGGCTTCTGCCAACGATTTCCGCGGTGGTGGCCGATCTGGCACCGCGGGCGATGCGGGGGCGCTATCAAGGCGCTTCGAATATGGCGTGGGGCCTTGCGGCTTGCCTGGGTCCCGCCGCAGGAGGAAGCGTGCTGTTGCGGCTGGGACCGTACACTTTGTGGGGCGCGTGCGCGGCGATCATGTTTGTGGTCGCCCTCGCCCACACCCTTTTGCGCAAGCGGCTCAATGAAAGTGTACAAGCGCGCAGGGAGTCGCCCACCGCCTAATGCTTTGGGGGCACTGCCGTCAGGCCACGCGCCGCTAGGGCGCAGGGTTGACGTCGAAGCCCTCGTAGCGAACAGACTGTTGTGAGTAGTTGTAAAAACCAAACTTGCCGTCCACGAACGTGGAGTCGTTCGATTTGATGTTCACCACCACGTTGGCGCCTTCGCGCACTTCAATTGAGATGTCGCCCGGCTTGAAAACAAGGGTGAAGTCGTAAACGCCGTTGTCTTTCCAGCCCACAGGGTTAAGCGTGCGGCTCGCCAAGATCTTGGTTCGGTCGCTGCCGGCGGAGTTCCAGAAGTCGCCACACAAACTGGCTGGCGAATCGCTGTTCATGACTTTGAGCGATGCCCCCACGGACGCTGTGCCACAAGTGGCATAGGGCTGCGTGGCCTGCTTCCAGTCGAAGAAGTAGAAGTGTTGCGGATCTTGCCAACCGAACACGAAACCAACGAAGTCATCATCGGAGGTTGTTTGAATGCTGAACCTCCCGCGAACGACGACGTTCGACAGCGTTTGCAGATTGTAATACGCCGAAGGATCGGGATTGGCGGTTTGAATCGCCACCAAGCCGCCCTCTTGAAACGTATACTTGGCGAGGCCCGTGTTGTCGTCCGTCAGACGCCAGTTGTGTAGCGCCCACCCCTGTTGCAAGTTCAGTGGTCCCGCCTCAAAGCCCGCGTCGCGCGCCCCGTCCACGCCGCTGCCGTCAAGAGCAGCATCAATGGCAGGTGCGTCGATGGCGCCAGCATCCAACGGCGCCACATCGAACTGCGCCACATCGGAGGCAGGTGCACCGTCGACCAGGCCGGATGCATTGCCACCATCATTGCTGCCAAGCAAGTCGTCGTCCTCACCGCAGGCTGCAGCAAGGAGCGCCCCACCAACCAGGAATCCCGATACCCATCGTGTAATCATGAGCGCAGCCTAGACCAGACCGCCCGCGGTTGGCAGCCCGGATCCGCGGCGTTCGTCATTTATCGGTTTGAAAGGCAGCCCGTTACCGACGGTTAACCAGAACGTCCCGCGGCCGCCTCGCCGCGTAAAACGAGACACGTGCTACCAAGTCGTGCGGCCAAGCTGCCCTTTTCGTCCGTGATGTCGCACTCGACGTAACCAAGGGACCGCGTGCGCCGGACGACCTTTGCAGAGGCGATCAGCTTCTCATTCCAGATCGGTTTGAAGAAATTGATCTTCAACTCCACGGTCGTGAACGTCTCAACTTCAGGCAAGGTCGTCAGCATCGCCACGCCCATGGCGGCGTCGCCGAGATCGCAAAACACGCCACCATGCAAGGTGCCAAGCGGGTTGCGCTGCGTCTCATTGGTCACCATCGACATCGAACATTGGTTTGCTTCCACCGACACGAGCGTGATGCCGAGGAGCTTGCCGATTGGCGCTGCAAAGCCGCCGGAGCGGATTCTTTCAATCCATGGGAATTCGTTTGCCATGATGGATGGTGACGCTAGCAAATCATTCATCGGCCTGAGAGCGGAGCGCTGCCACATCCAGAAGATCCTTAGGCCTGCCAGAAGCCAACTTATCCTCAATGAGCTGGGTGCAGCCGATGAACGGCAACGGCATCCCCTGCACCTGCGCGACGATGCGGCCTGTCCACACTCTCTCGAAACTCACGCCTGAGACGCTGGTGAGTAGGTCTATTCGCCGAGGCGGAAGCCCCATCTGGTAGACCGTTCCCTCCTTTGCAAAATCTTCCCTGTTAACGCCATGAGCCTTCATCGGTGCCCCGAACGCCTCGAGTGCACCAACCACAGCGGATGCGTTGATTGGCGTAGGCTCGATCAGAACGTCAAGAGCACCAGTGGCCCTTGGAAGACCATGGGCGGCCAAGGCGTGCGCTCCCACCACGACGAATCGAACGTTTCCCGCGATCAAGCACTCAAGGAAGTCGATGAAATCGGCATTAAGCTCGGGGGCTTCCATCGAGTGCTCATTCCGCGCGACGTATGAGGCGGCCTGGCATATCGCCTCTTGAATATGTGGGGTACGGAGCGCCGGACATCGCCCACGCGTCCTGGGTCAAGCGCCATACCATGGCCACAAGTTCTGACGGCGTTCCCGCCACGAGGCCCACGTCGTCCTCTTGCGCCAGGGTTGTTTTCCGCACCGGCCACGAACGCCGTGCAGCCGCACGTTCAGCCTTAGAGGTCATACACCTATTTTATCACGAGTGAGGCCGCCAGGCGCGGTCGGTGCCTCACTCGTGTTCTGCGCCGCTAAGGCTCTAATCCAGGCCCATCGCGGCCAGCTCTTCTTCGTCCAGGCCGAAGAAGTGACCGGTTTCGTGAAGCAATGTCGTGCGCACTTCCTCGGCCAGTGAGGCATCGTCGGGCGCCACACGTTGCAGGTTGTGGCGGTAGAGCACGATCTGCGTGAGCGCCGGTGCCGCACCAAGCGTCTCCGTCTCGGGCAGCGGCGTGCCGCGGAACAGCCCCAATAAACGTGGATCGAGGCCTTCGGTCACCTCTTCGCGCGACGGAAAGTCCGCGATCAGAATCGGCACGTTCTTGAGCAACTTGCGCGCTTTGACGGGCAGCTCTTCCACCGCTGATTCGGCCATTGCGGCTACTTCATCTTCGTCGGCCACGAAGCCTTCGCTGCCTTCAGCCGCTTTTGCATCAGCGTCATGAACCTTAAGCCACGCGCGGCGCTTTGCCTTCTCATCGCCCGCGGATTCTTCAACCAATCCCAAGGTGTACCAAGCGTCGGTCACGGCCTCCTCGTCTTCGTTGGCGTCGACCACAGCTTGTGCCAAAGCACGCGCCTTTTCGGTCTGTCCCAACGCCAAGTGCAATTCAGCAGCTTCGAGCGCCATCTCTGGCGTGCCCGCCAAAACATCTGCCGGTGGCAGCTCTTCCAAGCCTGCCTTCGCGGCGGCTGGATTGTCGCTCTCCAACTCTAGCGTGGAGCGAAAGATCACCGCCGCCAAGAACTCATCTTCGTCGTCCGCAAGTTCTACGGCGGCACGGGCGTGCTTAAGGGCTTCAACGCCACGGCCTTGCAGCAACAGCAGTTCAGCCGTCCACAGCCGCGGTGTGGCCCATTCGGGATCTTGCTTGATGGCTTCGGCCAAAACTTCCAAAGCGGCTTCGTCGTCGCCGTCTTCGCGTTCACAGGCTGCCTTCAACAACAGCGCGTCGGCGTCCGGCTCGCCCTCTTCCAGCACTAAACCGGCCAGCTCGCGGGCCCCATCCACATCGCCAGATTCAAGCAGGGTCCAACCCTTGCCGATCCGTTCGTCCATGGGCGATTCGGGCTCTGCGCTCTCGTTTTCGTATTCCATTGGGCGTCTCTACAGCATCGCCGCCGCAGATGCCAGCAGATACGAGACGCCCAGATCGCACGTGGCGCGCGCGCCTGCCGCATTGCCGACGGGTGGCGCCACCTCAACCAGATCCGCGCCGATAACATTGAATTGCTGCCCCAACGCTGAAATCACGGCCAAAACGAGCTCAGGCGCAAGTCCCTGCGGCTCGGGTGTTCCCGTCGCGGGCGCCAACTGTCCGTCGGTGCCATCGATGTCGTTGCTAATGTAAACATGTTGCACGCCCTCGCCTCGCAGGTGCGCCACGATCTGCTCCACCGTGGCGGCCACCGGCTGCTGCGCCACCTCTGCGGCCCAGAATTGGCGCACGCCGAGTGTGCTTTCCCAATGCGCGCGATCGCGTCCCGACGCGCGGATGCCCACCTGCACCAAACGGCTGCCCTTGCCCAGCACCTTGCGTGCGTGAAAGGCCCACGTGGCGAAGCAATAATCGATGCCCAATCGGGTTTCCAACAGATCCGTGTGCGCGTCGAAATGCACAATGGCCCAGGGCTCGTGCATCTTCTTTCCCAACGCGGCCACCACCGGCCAGGCGACGCTGTGATCCCCGCCCAGCATCAAAACCTTAAGGTCGGGGTTCACACTGAACATGTGATCCAACGCCGCCTCCGCGATGCTCAGGGGCGAGACCGGCAGACGGGCCGCTTCGGCGGCGGACAGATCCGGATAAAGCGCCGCGCGCGTCGCGTGCAATTGCGTTTCACTTAGCATGTGATCGCTCAGCAGCTGCGGCACCACCCGCACATCGCCCACGTCAATGAGCCCAGCGAACCCACGCGGCCCCTGGCAATCACGTGCCAGCCACGCTTGCCGAAGGCCTTGCGGGCCATACGCGGCGCCTCGCACGAGCCCCGCGCCCACGTCGGAAGGAATGCCAAGCACAACCCCCGTCGCCCCGGCAATTTGGGCAAGGGATGCCTCCCACGCCGCTTGAACTTGACTGGGGTTGGCCACGCCGTAAAGCGCCTGCGCCAACGCCTCTTGCTCGCGTTTACCCGTTGAGACCGTGTGAATGCCCGCGCCAGCCGGTCGGAGCAAACATCGCAAGAGGTCCATGATCTTAAGGGTATGCCCGCCCCGCCCCCGCCGCCAGCGCCGATACCAACCGTTCCCAATCTGGCGACGCCACCAGATATTGAGGAGCGGCGCCATCGCGCGCATCGCCCTGCTGCCATCCCGCTTGCGGATTCCACACGCCCAACCGCAAGGTGGACAAGGGACCGCTGAGAACCAGAACGGGAAACCGATGGCTGCCGTATTTGGTGCGGTAAACATAGGTTTCACGTGTTGGGGCCAGGCTGGCCTGCGGCGATTCCCACAGCGTGGCTGCGTTGGCGTCCCGCAAACACACCACGCCCTTGCCCAGTGTGAACGTGTACTTGGGCTTTTCACGCGCGCTGTGAGCGAATGATTTGGCCAGACCCACGCCAATCGCAAGCAAGCTCACAACGCCCACAACGGCCACGCCCCAGGGTCGTTGCATGAGTCGTTCGCCGAAGACAGCGCCGAAAACGCCTAGGAACGCCATCGTGCCAAACCACCACTTCATGCCGCCAAGCGCGCTTGCCACCCCTCCGTACTTCACCAAGGTGAAACTGGATTCATGCTCCAAGGGCTTTTCCGCCTGGTTCGGCTCCCCCATAGCCACCAGCAAGGACGCCAGCGTTTTTGCGTCCACGAAGCAATCGGCGCTGTTCGTGCTGCCTGTTGCTTTGGGCGCGGCATAGCCCCACGCGCCCACGGAAAAGCGCGTGCCGTCGTGGAAGTGCAAACACGCCACCGCGCCCTCGGCCACGCCCAGCCCGGGCATGATCCACGGCACTAGCTCGATCCGCGTGACGTTGCCTTCGTATCCTGACCGACGCCACCCTGCGATGCTCACCAAGCGCCCTTGCACGGTAAGACTGATCTCCCGCCGCCGCATGCCGTAGAACAGGAAGAACACCACAGCGAGGGTGGGAAGGCTCAAGAACGGCGCCAAGCGCGCCCCATCTGCCACACGATCGCGCAGCACCACAAACCCAAGCGCAGGCGCCAAAACCGATACCGGCACGAGCCAAAACAAAGTACGCCAACCTGAAGAGCTGTACGCTTGTGCCGAAATCTTGATCGACGCCATACGGCCTCCAAACATCAGGAGGGCCACAACGGCCCCATGACCATGAAGTTTCGTTAAGCCCGTTCGGCGATGGGCACGTAGTGGGTCAACGTGGGGCCGGTGTAAACCTGGCGCGGGCGGCCGATGCGGGTCATGGGATCCGCCAGCATTTCGCGCCAGTGGGCGAGCCACCCGGGCATACGGCCAAGCGCGAACATCACCGTGAACATGTTGGTGGGGATGCCCAGCGCGCGGTAGATGATGCCACTATAGAAGTCGACGTTCGGGAACAGTTTACGATCCGCGAAGTAAGGATCCTTGAGCGTGTCCTCTTCGAGGCGGCGCGCGATGTCTAACAGCTTGTCGTTGCCGCCCAAGCGGGGCAGCAGCTTCTCGCACTGCTCTTTGATGATCTTGGCGCGCGGATCATAGTTCTTATAAACGCGGTGGCCAAAGCCCATCAGGCGAAAGCCCGAGTCTTTGTTTTTCGCCAAAGCGATGAACTTCTTGTGGTCGCCGCCATCGCGTTCGATGGCTTCCAACATTTCAAGAACCTCTTGGTTGGCGCCGCCGTGCAGCGGCCCCCACAAAGCGCAAATGCCGGCCGAGATCGACGCGTAAACGTTCGCATGCGAGCTGCCCACCATGCGCACCGTTGAGGTGCTGCAGTTTTGTTCGTGGTCGGCGTGCAACATCAGCAACACGTCCAGCATGCGCGCCACTTCTTCGTCCACCTCGTAAGGCTCAGTGGGCAGCGCGAACATCATCTGCAAGAAGTTCGACACGTAGTTGTAAGACGTCTTTGGGTGCATAAACGGCTGCCCGATCGACTTCTTGTATGAATAGGCGGCAATGGTGCGCACCTTCGAGAGCAGACGCGCGATGTTTACATCGTTGATCGCCGAATTGCCCACTTCATTGGCATCGGGGTAATACGCCGACAGCGAGCACACCATTGACGACAAAATCGCCATCGGGTGCGCGGTGGATGGGTAACCATCGAAGAAGTGCTTCATGTCTTCGTGGAGCATCGAGTGCTTTTTGATCAACGCGCGAAACGCATCGAGTTCAGGCTGCGTGGGCAGCTTGCCGTAGATCAGCAAGTAAGAAACTTCGACGAACGTGCTTTTGGCAGCCAGCTCTTCCAACGGAATGCCGCGGTAGCGAAGGATGCCAGCGTCACCGTCGATGTAACAAATCGAGCTGGTGGTTGAACCCGTGTTCATGAACCCCGGATCCAAAGTGATGTAGCCCGACTCGGCGCGCAGCTTGCGGATGTCGACGGCTTTCTCGTTCTCAGAGCCCACGACCACGGGCAGATCAACTGTTTTACCGTTCAGAACTAGTTGGGCTTTTTCAGACACGAGCGATTCCTCCAGGCCAAATCGACACTTAAGTGGCGTTGATGCCACACGAGAATAACGAATCAGGGCCGTACGTCTAGGGGCGGACCTGCATGAAGGGGGAATAATCACGCCAACGTGGGCGACGGCGCACTTTCAGCGAAAGTTTCAATGGTGTTTCGTCCTGCGTGTGCCCCTCGTGCGGTGACCAGTTCGGCGGCGATGCCTGCCGTTGGTCCAGCAAAAAACAGGTAGTTGGCCGTTGTGGCCTCCGTGCCAAACATCTCTTCGTGGGCCGCCCCATCAAAGTCTGCCGGGGCGGCGTTGATCTCACCAAAGTCGATGTTGCGGATGTTTTGCTCCGCCAAAACGGCCACCAACTTCTGATAGCGCGGCAACAAAATCGGATCAAAGACGCCGGCGCGCACGTGTTCTTCCACAAAGGCTTGCGCCGAGGGTTCGTGTGCGCCCTGCCCCCATGGCGACAGCGAAACGCGCACCTCTTGGACAGCGGCGAACGGGGCCAATGAGGATAAGGCCACGCGCAGGTAAACCTCGGTGATCCCCGACTCCTGTCCCTCGGGCGCCTGCGCGACGAAATCGTCGAGGCTCGCGAGGCCCTCGCGCACCTCAAGGGCGCTGGGTTGCCGCCCAAAACACAGGACGTAAATGTAATCGCTGAAATCCTCCTCGGCGCCAGGCTTATAAAGCGCAAAGGCCTTCAACTTTTCCGCCAGCGCCCGCGCCAGAAGACGCCCCTCCTCCTCGGCCACGCCCGCGGTGAGAGCTTGTTCGTTGGCTCGCTCGTGCCAGCGCCTCGTGGGGTAAAGGCGCTCCAGGGCAGCGTTAACTTGTTCCATCATCCCGGTTTTGCGGGAGTCGCATCCGCCCTTGCTGCCGCAATTGGTACAACCAGACATCGCGTCAGTGTACCCCACGCCGCCGCCCCCGGGCGGGCGTAATAAACGGCCCTGGGCTATCGGTGCCCGGAGAATTGACGAGCCGCCGCCAAGGCCTCGTCCATCATCAATTGGTGCTGGGCCGGATCGTCCCAACGTCGTTGCCCCTCGGGCGGCAAAGTGTCGAGCGGGTCGAAGTAGAAGAACATCTCGTCCGCTTTGACCGCGGGGCTCGACCACACAGACACGCCCGTGATGGGGTTGTAGTGCTCGTAGGAGTGAGCGTCGCGTTTGCCGCCGCCACCTGGGGCGTCAACCACGAACGTGGGCGTGTTGAAGCCGGCGGTGGAGCCGCGCACCCGGCGTTCCAAATTCAAGATCGTGGACAGCGGTGTTCGCAGATCCTCGACGCCCTTGACCATATCGTGTTGATAAACGTAATAGGGGTGCACGTTGACGAACGACAAACGCTTGACCAGCAAGGTCATCGTTTCGGCGTCGTCGTTCACATGACGTTGCAGCACGGTTTGGTTGCGCACGTAAATCCCGCGCTCAAACAGCCGGTTCATCGCCTGCTGCGTGATCGCCGTGATCTCGTTCGGATGATTGAAATGCGTGTGCAGAACCACGTCTTTGTGTTGGCGGCGCCCCTGCTCCACCACACGCGTCAAGGCATCGGTCCACTCGTGATCGGTGAGGATCTTTTGCGGCATCACCGCAGGCCCCTTGGTGGCAAACCGCATGCGTCGAATGTTGGGCATCGCCAGCAAGGTTTTGCCGATGTGCTCAAGTTGATCGGGGCGCAGCTGGTACGAATCGCCGCCCGAGATCACGATGTCTTCAAGCTCAGGCCGAGAAGCGATGTAAGCGAAGGCCTGGTTCCAGCGCTCAGGGTTGGCCCGCAACTGAAATTTCGTGACCTCTTCGGTGTCGCGCCCCACCGCGTAGCTGCGTGTGCAGAAGCGACAATAGACCGGGCACATATCAAGCGGCAGAAACAAGGCCTTATCGGCATAGCGGTGCGTGAGCCCCGGCACAGGCGCGTCTTTGCGCTCGTGCAGCGAATCCAGATCCACTTCGGGGTGATCCGGCAGCCGCGAGCTGGCCAACGGAATGAACTGCATGCGAAGGGGATCGGCCACGGGCCGGCTCCAGTCGATGAGCGACAACAGATACGGCGACACCCGCACCGACATCGGCGCGCGCCGAAAGCCTTCTTCAGCGTCGGCGATGAAGCTGGCCGGCACCAAGGCCTGCACCGTGGCCAGCAACTTGCCCGTGCTGGTGATGCTGTGCTTGGCCTGCCATTGGTGATCCATGAAGTCGGAGGCACCCACATCGGCGTACGCAGGTATGCGCCGCCAGAACTCACCATCAAGGAGTTCTCTGTGTCGCGTTGCCTCAGGACCGGCGGGTGGCTTTTGAATGCCCCCCGTTGCGGCTGGCATCGCTACCAATGGCAACGACTGACCGCTCATGTATTAAGCGTAGCTCCTTCCAACACCCAAGGCCAACTTGGCGACCTTAAGCTGAAACGGAGGCGAAACGCGATGCCCTGTGGAAAAAATTTCAGTTGGGCGCGGCTTTGAGCTCGGCTTCGGCTTCCTTGAGCCACGTGCGCCACTGTTGATCATGAGGTGAAGCCGCCACGGCCTTGCGGTACAGGCGTACGGCGTCACCGATTCGCCCCTGTTGGCGCAACAGCTGAGCGTAGTCGACCAACGTCTGGTGGCAGCCATCGCGATCATACCGGAGCGCCAATTCGAACAGCTCGCCGGCGCGCTGGGTGTTGCCGGCTTGCGCGTGTTCCAAAGCACCTTGATGTAGGGTCCAATGATCTTCGGGCTCGAAGATCAACGCTTGGTCGTAGCTTTCGGCCGCTTCCTTGTGGCGCTCCATCGCGGAGAGAATGTCGCCTTTGACGGCCGCCAGGAAGAACGCGTCGCCTCCCAGCTCCGAGGCGGTGCCGATCGCATCCAAAGCTTCGATGCGCCGGCCAAGCTCCAGCAGGGCCTGCGCCTTCTTTGCGAACAGCAAACCATAAGCCGGATCGCGTTTGATGCCCTCATCGAAGGCTTTGATGGCTTCGTTAAGATCGCGCCCCTCCATCAGCGCGTCACCCAACTCCCTCCAGCCGTCAACAAGCGAAGGGTTAAGCGCAATGGCTTTGCGCGCGTACTCGCCCGCCTGCTTGCTGCGAAGAGCGTTGAGCGATTCCGCCAACAAAGCGTGCGCCATCGCCAGGCTGCCGCACGCGGCAATGGCTTCGCGGGCCGCCCGAGCGGCGGCGTCGAAATCGCCTTCGTCCAAGGCCGTGCGCGATTTGATGATGGCCGCAACAGAGGCGCGCACGGCGGGAGAGTTTTCGGCAATCACAGCCGCGTCGGTGTCCTCGGGAATCAGGATGCGCAGCAGACGGAGGGCCAAATCCGTGCGGGCGCTGTCGCCCATGGCCAAGGCGCGCACGGCCTCGGCGCGCCAGAACGCACCAGTCGCGGCCATCGCGTTCTTCAACGTGCTCCGCGAACGCTTTGCCAGTTGGGTGTCGCCGGTTTCAAGGCCGATCAGCAACAACATCGCCGACGCGTCCAAGCGTGCGTCATCATCTCGCGCGGTCAGCGCTTCGAGCGAGACAGCGTCTTCGAGCGCCGCGCGCGCCGTGGCCAAATCGTTGACCAACAGGCCACGAAAGCCCAGGCCTGCCAGCAGCGCTGGGCCAGGCTGGCTGGCCGCCGTAAGCCCGCGTTCCAGGGTCGCTTGGGCGGCCGCCTTTTGGCCATCTTCTTCGAGCAAATCGGCCCAATCCACCCAATGGTCGGACAGCTGCGGATCCAGATGGCACCGCTTTTCGGCAAGGATCATGCGGCGCTTCTTAAGCTCAAGTTCAATCGCGCCGCCAGGCACGGGTCGCTCGTCAGGCAGGCTCACCTCGTAGGCCACCTCGGCCAGCAACACGCGAAGAAAACGCAGCAAGGACGATCCCAGCCGATCCACGCTTCGATCCGCCACCTGCACCACGGGCCATTCGGCTTCTTCGGCCACCGGACTTTCGGCGTCGAGCGCCACGATCTGGCCGCCCCGCTGCATGATCGGCCACAGGCCCTTCAGCGACGAGCCGCCCTGCTCCGCCAGCGCCAAAGCTTCTTCGTGGTTGATAAAGCGTACCAACACGTCGGTGTCTTCCGGATCTTCTGACGGCGTGGAAGGTTCGGTGACGCCGGCGGCCCGCCGGGAAATCACGCCACCATCGTATGCCGTGAAAAACGCAGCCACACCGGCGGGAACCGGGCGTTCAAGCCGCGTGGCCAGCTGGGCCACAATGTCTGTTTGGGGCGGCGCCGGGTGCAGGCTGACGTCCACGCCCACCGCGCCAGCTTTGGAAAGTTCAGCAAGGGCCTGCTCAAAGTGCAGCAGCAAAGATTTCGCGGGATCAATCACGCGCCAAGTGTATTCAGCAAATCCGCAACGCGCGGCCAAAACGACAGCAAAACCGACCGCAGTAGAGCCTCCTTTTTGGCCCTTCCCCTAACGGCTGGGCTCGTTGCATGCCCCTGCAGCGCGCAAAGCTTGCGCGAAACCCGCAAATCATCGGCCGCCTTACAGTCTTACTTGACCAAAAATCTGGTGCTATGCCACAATGACAAGGCTTGGCTTCCGACTTTCGTCGAAATTTCGCGGACTTAGTCACCTCATTGCCTACACCATCCTTCCCCTCGCAGGAGCCCTGGTGAGAAAACTTTTGCTTTGCGACGATGAAGATTCGCTGTGCCGGGGTTTAGCCCGTCTGCTGCGCACTTTATCGTTCGACGTGGTGACGGCCGACGGACCGCGCGGCCTCGACCACATTGCCTCGGGACAGTTCGACGTAATCGTCACGGACCTTCGCATGCCCGAGGTCAACGGATTTGAAATTCTGGAAGCGGCTCGCCGCCACACGCCAGGGACGCCGGTGATCGTCATGAGCGGCAGCGCCGAGATCCCGGACGCGGTTCGCGCTATGCGCGCGGGGGCACGCGACTTCTTGATCAAGCCGTTCGAGTTTCCAGCGCTTGAAGAAGTGCTTGAACATGTCCTCGGCTTCTCTGAGAAAACGCCTCCTCCAACGTTGGATCCCGTGGCGTGGCGAGATCGTTACGCACCTTGGTTACTGGGCGAAGACGCCGCCATCATGCCCGTGTTGGCGATGATCGCCCAGGTGGCTGACACCTCGTGCACCGTTTTGATCACGGGCGAATCAGGCACTGGCAAAGAGCTTGTGGCCCGCTCGATCGTTTCAGGTTCGCCCCGTTCCAAGAGTCCGTTTGTGGCGGTCAACTGTGCTGCGATTCCCGAAACGTTGGTTGAAAGCGAACTGTTTGGTCACACCAAAGGCGCCTTCACCGGAGCCAACGCGGCTCGCACCGGTCGCTTCGGCCAGGCCGATGGCGGCACCATCTTCTTAGACGAGGTGGGCGAGATGGAGATGGGCGTGCAGGCAAAACTGCTGCGCGTGATCCAGGAGGGCGAGCTTTACCCGGTGGGCCAAGAGGCACCCGTGCAAATCGATGTGCGCGTGATCGCGGCCACCAACCGCGATCTGGGCTCTGAGGCGGAACACGGTCGATTCCGTTCTGATTTGTATTGGCGTTTGAATGTCATTCCGATCGAGATGCCAGCGCTGCGTTCGCGGCCCGCGGACATACCGTTGTTGGTGGAGCACTTCATGAAGCGCGCCAACCAGCACCACCGCCGCCAAGTGCTGGGGGTGGAGAACACCGCGCTTGATTTGCTGAAGCGCCACTCGTGGCCCGGCAACATCCGCGAGCTTGAGAACCTCATCGAGCGCTTGGTTATCATGAAGGGCAATGGCAAGATCGGCATTTCTGACCTGCCGTCGAACATTCGCGCTTTGGGCACGCCCACCTTGGTGACGCCCACCAACGGCCACGCCGCCATTCCAAGTTTGCCCGAAGAAGGCGCCACGGATCTGAAGACCATTCTTGAGGCTGTGGAAGAGCGCATGATCGCCGAAGCGCTTGAGCGCACGGGCGGCAACAAGAATAAAGCCGCCGAGCTTTTGGGGCTGAACCGAACGACGTTGGTGGAGAAGCTGCGCCGCAAACGGCTGACACCCCACGCGATCTAAAACCGCTTTTGGCATCGCACACGCCTTTGGCAAAGTGCGTGTGGCTTGTGACGGGCGCTAGCGTCAGAGGGTGCAGCCGATGCGCTGGCCGTCGATCGCAAGCTCATCGATCCACAGATCGAACGGCACGGCGTCGGCCTGGTATTGCCACCACCCGAACCACACGGAAGCAAACATCGGCAACACATAGGGCACGTTCGGCTTGCTTGTGTTGCCGTTCGTAGCGCTCGTGGCGAGCGATGGGTGCTCTTGCGCATCCACGAAGAAGCGCGTGACGTTGTTCTTGCCGTCGTGAAGCCATTCCAGGCACACCCAGCGATTCACGGCAGGCTCGACGGGCGCCCCATTGGGATCTTTATCGTGCCGCGTCCAATCGCCCGTGGGACCACCATCGGAGCCAACGCCCCAGCGGTTCTTCTTGTCGACGGAGTTGTATTGACCGCCGACGCGAATCAACGAGCCGTCACCCGCGCCCGTGGCCTCGGCCATCGTCCAATGCGCCCAATCGACGGTCGAGAAGCGCTTCACTTTGACGAACATGCGCGCCCAATACGTGTTGTTGGGCATCGGGAAGACCTTCGTGGTGCGCAGGTTGCCGAAGCCGTTGTTGGCGCGGATGTGCACACTTTTGTTGCCGCGCGCGTGTTCATCGGACACAAGCTCAACCACGTTCGTGCCTTGCTTTTGCAGCTGCCACACGGCGGTATCGATCGCGGCGCCTTCAAAGCCATCGCAGAGTTTCAAGCCACTTTGGCCACACCGGCTTTCGCCCAAGAAGCTCGCAGGGTCCGTTGAGTAGTTACGGCCGGCCGATCCGCCTTGTGAAGACGCGCCGCCCGTGTTGCCACCGGCATTGCCTCCCATGCCCGCGCCCCCCGCCGATGGCCCGCCACCGCCCCCGTTGGGCATGCCGGCGTCAGTCGTGCCACCGGCACCCGCTGTGTTTGCGCCGCCGTTGGACGGCCCGTTCAGGGCGCCGCCCGAGCCCGCCACCGCTTCGCCACCCTCGCCCCCGTTCGAGTTGCTGTTGCTGCTTGAGGCCGCGCACGCCGCGAGCGACATGAAGGCCGCACAAAACAGAACGGATCGTGGGAACAAGATGTGTTGCATGGGCCGAACTTCCTTGGTGAGCGAGCTGTCCAAGGTTGAGTATGTAGCCAAGACAGGCAAACCTTCACGCAAAGTGTGATTTTGTTCCGCGGGCCAATCCCCTGCGCTCGATGCCACCTCGCTATTGATCCCTGCGCAACAGGACGTTGTCGAACAACGCTTGCAGGCTTGGCTGCCGAAAACTCTTGCCCACAACCAGACGCAGCAAGGCAGATTGGCTGCCAGCGGGTGCTGTAGGCCGTGAGATAAGTTTTGTCCAACTGTTGGTGACGGTCACAGCTTGCGACGTAAACACGTTCAAAACGCCGCCCGTGCAATTGGGCGTGCCGTAGAAGAACACGCTGTTGGCGGCAAAGCCGGGCGACTGGTTGACGGGGATGAGGATCTGACTCATCAACAGGTAGTTTGCTCCGGGCACAATGGAAACGCATTGGTTGACCCCCGCCAAACTGGAGCCGGCCACGTCAGCGATGTTGGCATTCGCGACGAGCATCGACCCCGAAGTGGCACTCTCCAATCCGTCCGCCGCAAAGAACTGCTTCGTTCCCCCAACGTCTAGATTCCACGCCGCCACGTCAGCAGCGAATTCGCCGTTTATGACCGAGGTCTCCTCACAGTCGAGCACGCCATTGGCGTCGATGTCGGCGGCCCCGCATGAGCCACACTGAACGTCACCAACCATTGTGGTCGAACACGCGCCGTCAGTCACTGTCAACGTCAGCCGCTGAGGGCCCGACTTCGAGCAAGTGTACGTGGTGTTGGCTTGCGCCGTGTTGCCGAAACGCCCGCCCGTCGCCGTCCACAAGATGGTTGGGGTGGTCCCATCGTCATCGCTAACGTTTGCGGCCACCGAGATGGTTTTGCCAAATGCGGCGCTGGTGGGGCCAATGACCAGCAGATTGATGCGAGGACAGAAGTTGGTCGTGACAACAACAGAGACGCCGCCGCGGTCACTGGCTGTGCGGCAATCCATCCTGAGCGTCACCGCCGTTGTTAAACCAGCGCTGATGTTGAACGACGCCTTGCCTTCGCACTTCGTTTTGCCATCCGGCGTCGCACCCGAAAACCGCGCCTCATACCCCGCCGCCGCCGGAAGGCCAGATATGTGCATCGAAGCTGTGGCGGCCACATCGTTCACATCGATACTGCCGGACGCAACCCGCGCGCCCGAGGCCGCATCGATTTCATAGGCGATGCTTGCAATGGCGATGCCCGGCGCAACTGTGAGAGCGAGCTCGAGCCCCCCGCGGTCAAGCTGTGCTTCCTCGAACGGGGGGTAGTCGTCGCCACACGATGCAGCCACCAACAAAGCGAGCAACCACATCCGTTGGAATAGGCGCCGCTTGGCCGCGAACGAGAATGATTTGAAGCCGGCGCTCAAGACATACCGTTCATAAAGCGGTTACGTGCCGGGCACAAGCAACAGCTTCATGAACTTGTTGCTTGCGTGACAGGTGTGCAACAAGGCCCCTTTAAAGGGTGGGCGCCACGCAGGTGACCGTCACTGACTGTTCGGTTTTGCAGGCGCCGTCCCAAACGGCCAGCTGCAGGTCAAACGTGCCGGGCGCGGTGCAAGTGAACTTTGTGTTCTTGGCAAAGCGATCCGCGAAGGCTCCGCTGGGTGCTGACCATACGTACTCCATCGGATCCAGCGCCCCATCGTCATCGGTGGCCGAGGCGAACAGGGAAATGCTGCCCCCCACACCCGTGGTCGTAGGCGCGACGAACAAGCCCGAGATGGTGGGGCACCAATTGAACATGCGCTTGTTGCATGCGTTGCGGTTAAACAAAGTGAGGCCGCAAGCGCGTTCGTCGAAGTCAACACACTTGGGCGGCGTGGCAAGGGGCGTGAGCCCTGAGGCATTTAAAGCGGCTGCCATCAATGAAGGGCTGTTGAAGCAGCCGGTTAAGTTGCCTTCGGCCGGAGACGTTAAGACATCAAAGCCGCGCATTGAGTTCAGCAACACGCGTGCGGCCAAGGGGTAGGCACCGGGCGCTTGTTCGCCTTCGGCCTTCTTGCGTACGTTCTCGATCGTCGGGGCAACACCCGCCACTGGCAAGGCCATCACGTTGGCCACGCCGCTGCCGCTGTCGATGCCTGCGGCGCCCATGCTGCAGCCAACAGATTGCGAAAGACAGGCAATCTGTGCCAACCCATTGGTTTGCCGACACGGGGAGCCAGCGCCGCGGGCACGCGTGGCATTAAGCCGATGGAAAGATCCCGTGAGCGCGCGCCCTGCGCCATCCACTGCGTACGTTCCGTTCGGATTCAGCGTGGCTTTTGTGTAAACACGGCCATCCTGGTTGCCCGCGCCAAAGCATGTGTAACCGGCGTCCGGAACGCAAGCAGCTGTAAACTGCCCGTTTGGCAGATTCGCAACTTGCTGGAAGCACTTTCCGAACAGTTGAGGCTTGCCGTTCGGGCACGTCAACACAAGTTGGTTCGTGAACAGAAAACGGCACACACCAAACGAACAGGGCTGCGTTGGGTACGCCACTTCAGGCGGTAAATTTTCGGGAACCACAACTGGCAGCACGAGGCCCAGCGTGTGATCAGCGGCGCACACTTGATGGTTCGAATCACACGGCCGACGCACTGGATCGCCATCCCAAAAGTCGCTGAGCGCGTCTTTGGCTGTGGGGACCGCGGGGAAAGCAGGCGCCCCCACCCCGTTGCAAAACGCATTTACGGGAGCCGTGTTTGCTAGGCCCAATAAACTCAAGAACAGCGCCGTTTTCTCGCTGTGATCGCCCGGGCGGAAGGCGTGTTCGAGCCGAGAGCATTGATTGCCAATACAGCCAGATCCAAACAGACTTACCCATCGGTTGACCAGGGTGTGGCGTACGTCGCTGTTGCAATCGCGCTGCGAAAGGTCGGCACCTGCAGCTTTGGGCAATCCCAAATACACCAACCGAAGAACGTCTTTCCAATCCGCCAGGGGATATTGGTTGCCGTTGCATCCCGGGCACTGCACACCGGCGATGCCATTTTGATCTTCAACGTCGATCTGCACGCCGCCCGTCAAGCCGGACAAACAAAGCGCTTGATCAGTAGGCGCCGCATAGAGCGACACCGCGTCGAGGCCGACAAGGAGGCCCTCTGCTTCGCCCGGTGAGGGCGCCTGGCATGTGAGTGAGGGCCCAAGATCACGCGTCATGGGGGACGTCTGCTGCTGTTGCAACACCAGCGCCTCTTCGGCCTTGCTCGAGCTTGTGCCATCGAACGCCAGCGAGGCCGCCCCTGGACACCGCTTCAGGACCTCAGCGATCAGACGACGCGTTGAGGCCGCGCCGGCGTAGGGTTCCGCGCCCGCCTCGCCGGCAAGCAGTACGCTGACGACAACGAAGGTGACGGCTAGAAAGCGTCGGTTTTGCGGCCCCACGCGCGGGCAAACTTGAAACTGGCGCCCACAGCGATTTCCCAGGTCGGCGTGATTCCTTGGCTCTTGGTGTTGGGCATCTGATAGATGCGAATGTCTGAACGCAAGGTCACAAGCTCGTGTGGATCCCATTTGATACCAGCCCCCAGGTGAAATTCAGCATCGGTGTCTTTGCGAGGAAGCCCATAGACATTGCCCAAGGCATCGACGCGACCATCGGTACTCACGACGGAGGCAAAACCCACGCCACCCAGCAGAAACGGTCGAAAGTGTTGCTTTGCGAAGAAGCCATCCACATCCACCGGAATGACGGCGTGAAGCCGCCCCAGCCACAAGGTGGCCGCCAGGCCGTCCTCACGGTCTTTGGTTGGCGCGATGCCGGTCTCGATTTCGATGCTCAGTGTTCGCAGGGCCTCGACTGAAAGGCGCAGCCCTACGATTCCGTTCAACGTTCGCGGACCAGGCACAAAGCCAGGTCTATCCGGAACACCCAACTCGAGATCCCTGCCCAGCAGATATCCGCCCAACATAAGCCCGCCCTCAAAGCGCGGGGCACGCAGCTCTGCTGCGGGCGGCACCGGGGCTGAGGCCTGCTCAACAGTTTGATCGATCCACTTTGGCTCGGCCTTCTCACCATCGCCCGGCTGTGCGTTGGCCAAGCGGCCGAGGCCCGGCAAGAGGGTGCACGCCACCGTGGAAATGAGAAGCAGGGATTTCATCGCAACTCATGCCATTCGTTGACGAAACCACGTCCGTTTGCGCAAGGCCACAAGCCCAGCCGCAAAGACGACGAACACGGCCGTCAGTAAAATGCGCCAATCACTGAATGCTCGGCGCCAAGCGGGCTTTAACGATTGCGCCCCCTCTTTCATCTTGCTTACAACTTCGGCAGACAAATTCTTTTCCGCCGCCAGAGCCGCCAAGCGTTCGGCAGCCGGCTTGTCGTTGTTGAGCATCGCCACAGCCCACTGCAATGAAATCGTTCGGGCTGTCCCCGGTGAGAGCTTTGCCAACTCCTCAGTGCATTTCGCAAGCAGCCCATTGTCGTGCGTTCGTTTGGCGAGGTCGCACTCAAGGTCGAGCGCAACAATGCGCGTGTCCACAAGGTTCTTCTTCTCAGCCTCTGCCTTCAGGTGTGCAACGGTGGCGGCTACATCTTCAAGCTGTTTCGTTTCTAAGGGATCGGGCTGCGAAAAGATGAGACGCACCAGATTTACATGGTCGGCAACTTTGGCGCCTTCGCGCGCGACGGCACCTTTGCAAGCCAGGATGGCCTCCTTTATCTGGCCCGCCTTCTCAAGTGAATCGCACAGCTTCGTAAAGCCGATGGCCACATCGGGCACAGCGGCTGCCACGGCGTAGTAATACTTCGCAGCGTCGGCGTGACGTTTCTCTGCGGTCGCGCGCTCAGCCCTATCCAGGGATTCCTGCAGGAAGTAACCGAAATCGAGCGGGAACTTTTCTCGCTGCTCTGGCGTCGGAACGCTTGCCCGTGGGTTGGCGTCGTCGATGGGAAATCGGTTTGGCAAATCGATATCGATCGGTGTGCCTTGTTGGGCGCGGGCCAATGATGGCACCAAGCTGGCAAGCAGGATGGCGGCTACAGCAGCAACGGCCGTCGCTTTTGTGTGACTCTTTAGCCATCGCAAGAGGGCATGCGCTGCGGTGCCCGCTAGACACGCAAGCATCACGCCCCACGAAACCAAGAATCCCCAGGGCTTTCGTGGCTTAAGATCTTGCAACAGGGCGCTCACTTGCGGAAGGTGTGCGTACTTTTCTGTCAGTGTTTTCGTGCACGTCGTCAACATGTGTTCATCTCCCAGACGCTTGCCCAAGTGGCAGCGAGTCATGGCTCCCCACAGGTCGCCCCAGCGGGAAGCGCTTCGGCTCATAACGGCCGCCTCATATAGCGCCTCCGGCGTCAAAGGCGCCTCGCCCAAAAGGAGGGCCTGCACGACATCGGTCATCTGCTCAGGTGCCGAACGCACCCGCAAAGCTTCCTTGCAGGCGGCGATGGCGGTAGCCCGCTGCCCGCGGCGAATGGCGTTCTTGCAGGTGTCGCCTTGCGACGTCGCGCTAGACGCAGCGGCGGCATCGGTGACCCAGGTGGCCATAAGCAGCACGATCCAAAGTTTTACTTTCGAGAACATCAAGACATCCCGTAGCGTTTGAGCTTCTCGTAAAGCGTTGACGGAGCAATTCCAAGCACGCGCGCCGCGTGCAGCTTGTTGCCGCGGCTTTGAGTCAAAGTTTGTGCAATCGCCATGCGCTCGAGACTCTCAAGCGTTAGACCGCCTAACAGGAGCGCGTCTGCCTTTGGCGGCTCCGACGTAGAAGCCATCAGCCGAATGTGGTGAGCTTCAAGCCGGTGGCCATCAATGAAAGCCAAGGCGCAGGCCAGCGTATTGCGAAGCTCTCGCACGTTGCCGGGCCATGAATGGGCGGCCAGCAGATCAAGTGCCGCGGGAGAAAGCTGCACATCCGCACCACCCAATTCCTCAAGCAGGCGGGGGATCAACAGGGGCAAGTCCTCCTTGCGTTCGCGAAGCGGCGGCACGGAGATCACGGCGCCGGCGAGACGAAAGTATAGATCTTCGCGGAATTTCTTCGCCGCCACCAGGTGAGCCAGGTTGCGGTTTGTCGCGCAGATAACCCGGGCCTCTACGTTGTGTTCACGCGAACCGCCCACGCGGCGAATGCGGCGGTTATCCAAGACGCGGAGCAACCTCGGTTGCAGCTCTAAGGGAAGCTCACCGATTTCGTCGAGAAAAAGTGTTCCGCCGCGCGCGCGCTCGAAGGCGCCTTGGTGTTCGCTATGCGCGCCCGTAAAGGCGCCTCGTTCGTGGCCATAGAGCTCACTTTCCACCAGGTTTGCCGGTACGGCGCCGCAGTCGAACACCACAAATGGCTTAGCGGATCGGTGGCTGCCTTCGTGAAGGGCTCGCGCCACCACATCTTTGCCGCTCCCCGTTTCGCCCAAGATTGCCACTGTGACTTCGGCATTGGCAAGCCGGCCTATAAGGTCGGTGACCTCGCGGATCTGGGCTGATCGCCCATCGGTTCCACACGTGGTCGCATCCCGGCGTGACGACCGAAGCGAAGCGGGGCGAGGCAGCTTCTGTACCACAGCCGATCGCTTGAGATCGAAGGCCGTGGTGACGGGAGGCAAGAAGGCGAGCGGTGAGACTGATTGTGTGTGTGACATCAAGAACGACGCCGTTATAGCCGGAGTGTGTCCGCTGCGATGTTACGGTTCCGCTCCCGCTTTTTGACGGACGTGTAACAAGACCAACCGGAAACCGAAAACTTCGATTGAAAATCGAATGGTCGCGCAAGCGCGCATAGGCGCGTGTGTTGCAAAGCCGGAGGCCGCCGTCCGGTTATCGGTCATTCCCCGAGCAAGCAAGGTCGCGAAACGAGCCTGCGTCCAAGTTGTTGAGCAATTGGCACACGAGTTGATGTACGGCGAAACGCGGGCGCGGCATGTTACGCGCCGCAACCTTCCAGGCAGAAACGCATGACCAGCTCAAGAATTAGAAGGCTCCCTCTCCTGTCGCTTTTGGCGGTTTCGCTCGGCTACGCAATCAGCTGTGGCGACTACATGCCACCGGGAGACGACATCACAGGCGGCCCTGGTGAAGTTGTGAATGTCGATGCTGCGGTTGTTCCTATGCAGGACGCAGCGCAGGGGTCGGGAGGAGAAGGTGGCGCTGGGGATGTCGAAGGTGGCGCCGGTGGGGGGGGACAATCTGGAGGCGGTGATGGCGGCACAGCTGGAGGAGGCGGCAGTGTCTCCTCTGCGTGCACGACATGCGCCGCATCCAAATGCCAAGGCGACATAGGAAGCAGTGGCGAGCCCTCGAAGAACAATCTCTACAAGCTTTGCTACGAAGGCGCGGCCCCAGGTGAAAAGGCGGTGGACGGCCGCAAGCGCGACTCATTGCGATCCGATCTGTGCAAGGCCGTCATCGAATGTGCACGGAGAACAGGATGCGCGAAGCCAAGTGAGGTGCATTCCAACACAGCCTCTTGCTATTGCGGCGACGCTGTTACCGACACACGTTGCATCACGGGCAAAGCGGCGGGGCCATGTAAAGCCGAGTTCGAGGACGCAGCAGAGTCCGTTGACCCTGAAGTGATCTTGCCGCTGCTGCGCGATGACAACGTCGCGCTCGGACGGGCCGTTAATTATTTGTTGGCTTGCGATCAAGAGCGTTGCAGCCCTTCCTGCATTGATGGCGTCGCAGCCGGAGGTGCCGTTGGGATGTCCATGGGTACGGGCGGCATGACGGGAACAGGCGGCACCGTTGGCACAGGCGGCGCCGTTGGCACAGGCGGCACCGTTGGCACAGGCGGCGCCGTTGGCACGGGTGGCGCCGTTGGCACGGGTGGCATGATGAGCAGCGGCGGCTCCACAGGCACGGGTGGCGCGGGTACGATCGGTACAAGCCCCGTTTGTTTGATGTGCGAAGCCATGAAGTGCGATGCCACGACCTCCGGTTGTGCGCTGTTCACCGGGGCACGGCGAGCCGCATGCGAAGCGTGGGTCTCGTGCATCCGCTCGCCCGCAAGCAATAATTGTTCGGTGGACGGATCTGATCCACAAAAGTGCTTCTGCGGCACGAAGAGCGACAGCCAGTGTTTGGGTGGCAATGCCAACGGCCCTTGCAAAGAGGTGGCTGAAGCCGCGGCCGAAGTGGAGGCGTGCACACCGCAGGAGATAGCGGACGAGTCCTGCGCCGAACGACGCGCGACTGACGTGGCCATTCGGTTCCGAGACCCGATGTATCCGATCGGCGCAGGATCGAACTTGATCTTCTGCGACGGCTCAGAGTGCAAAGCAGAATGCACGGTGCCCATGACCGGTCCCTCGGGGGGCGGGGGCGCGCCTGGCACGGGAGGCACGATGGGTACTGGCGGTGTCGCGGGTACGGGCGGTGTCGTGGGTACGGGCGGCGTCGTGGGTACGGGCGGCGTCGTGGGCACTGGCGGTGTCGTAGGCACTGGCGGTGTCGTAGGCACCGGTGGCGTCGTGGGCACCGGTGGCGTCGTGGGCACTGGTGGTTCAACGTCAGGCACACTCCTCAACCCCGACTTCGATACAACCACCGCAAGCTGGGCCGCTGAAGCGAGCGTTGTGTTGTTGTTCAACGCCGAGGATGCCGAAGGGCGCGCGGGGTCTGGGTCGGTCGACGTCACCAACACGGTTGTTGATCCCAAGTTAATTGGCACCTCTTGGGCCGGGGGCGCTCAGTGCGTCGCTGTGACGGCAAGCACCAACTATTCTTTGACGGCCAAAGCCAAAGTGCCTGGCGGTCGCGACACCGTCGGTGCGGGCCTAGACGTTCGCTTTTTCGCTTCTGAAGCGGGCTGCACGGGAGCGTTTACGCCCGGCAACCAAGCCTTTTACGCGCGTCCAAACGGCAGTTGGAAGGATGTATCTGTCAGCACCACAAGCCCATCGAACGCGCGGTTCATGTTGGTTCGTCTACTCGCGATAAAACCGTTCTACGAGCCTTCGGTTACGGTTCAGTTCGACAAAGTGCGCCTGCAGAAGTCGTGATTCATGAAAACATCGAAGCTTCTCCAAACATCTGTTCTTGCGCTGACAGCAGCCCTGCCGTTCGGTTGCTCGGCGCCCGGCGGCCCTGGTGCGTTTCCCGCAGAACCACCGGGTGTTGCAAATATGGGCGGTGCCGGGACGCCACCCCCGCAAGCTCTCACATGCACACCGGCACGCGCGTCGGAATCGCTGGTGGCCCGTTCGTCAGCGATGGGCGGGGCCTCGTCGAACAAGCCTTCTGTGATGTTCACGCAGGATCTATTCGGACTCTTCCGTTCTCACTGCGGCGCGTGTCACATTGATGCCAGCCAAGGTGATTTCAACGTCACAAGTACGAACTTCCGAACCAAGATTGATGATCTGGTTCTGGCGACAATCAAGTCCGAAGACATCAACAAAGTGATGCCCCCGCCCGCGGCGGGTGGCAAACCCTTCTCACAACGCCCAGCCAACGACCCGGTGGTGGAACTCAGCAAACTCCTAGAACTGTGGAAGGCCCAGGGGCGCCCTGCAGACTTGTTCAACCTTCCGAAGACCAATAGCCAAGGCACCAACAGCTATCGGCTGCCTTCGGACGTGGGCGATAAACTCACAAATCTGGGCAATTGCATTCCCCCGGCCACTATGTTCGCCCAGCAAGCCCCCGCCATGGACGAGCTGGATACCAAGTTCGCGGCAGCCACCGCCCTCCCGGAGACGCTCGATCAAACGGACCTAACGAGCTTCGACAGCGCGGAGCTTGCACAGCGAGGCCTCGTGGCTTACGTCCCAACGTACCCTTTATGGACCGACTCGGCCGGAAAACTTCGCTACATCCGCGTCCCGCGGGGTCAATCTGTGAAGTTCAACAAAGATCTTCAAGAGTTTGAGATTCCCACCAACACCAGGTTCTACAAAACCTTCTTGAAGAAGGTCATCGATCTTTCCGGCAAAGAAAGCTACCGCAAAATTGAAACGCGCGTGATCGTATCAAGGCCAGACACCGTGGCGCCGGATGGCACCATCAAGATCAATTCGTTGTTCGGTACGTATCTTTGGAACGACGATGAAAGCAAGGCAGAGTTGCTGCGCGATCCTTTGCGCAATGGTCAACCCTTCCGCGATCGTCTGCTCACGTATGTGCAAGACGAACCCAAAGCCAAAAAGATCATCGATAGCAAGCCCGCGAACCTGAGCTTCGCGCTCAACGAGGAGAACCCGGATCTCCTTCGCCATTACGCGGTTCCGGGGAGCCAACGCTGCATTGACTGCCACATGGGCGGCCAGGCTCTGAGCTCCTTCGTTCTTGGCTTCTCGCCCTTGCAAGTGAACCGCCGCGCTGATGGCACGGGTGGAACCTATGAGCACACAGGCGCCGACGAAGTGAACCAACTTCAACGGCTCATAGATTACGGCATCATTACCGGCATCACGTCACCGTCTGAAGTCACGTTGCTTGAAGACTCACAAGGCGCTCGCAAGCCCCGCAACCAACACGAACTTAATGCTCAGGCATACATTCTGGGTAACTGCGCGCACTGCCACAACCCACGGGGATTTCCTTCGAAGAACCCCGAACTCAAGGAAGCCTTGGACTTTCTGCCTCGTAAAGACAATGGCGGCATCTTTCAGTTCCCGCTTGAACGCTACAGCAAGGTTCGCAAGCGCGGTGCGGGGCAAGACATCCCCATGCCGTACATCACGCCCTCATTGACAGAATACCCTGTAAGCGAAGCGCCCACAGCCAACTGGATTCCGAAGTGGACCAATTGTTTGATCAACCCTGAAAGCGCACAGTGTGTTGGCAAGTCAACATGGGTGGTGCACATGCATGCGCCCTGGAGGAGCCTGCTTTACCGTAACGTCGACACACCCTTTACCTACGCGGACGATTTCGCAATCTTCCCGCACATGCCCATGCATTCGACGAGTTTCGACTGCCGCGCCCCACGTCTGATGGCCAAATGGATGGTGAGCATACCGGCCAAGCGAAAGCGACCGCAAATCAACGAATGGATCGTTCCTGGCGTGACGTTTGAGAACGTTCAAACGCCCTTCGACACCGAACCTCAACCCTATGAGGAGGCCCTGCCGACGGATCCTGATTGGACAAGGATCGAGCAGCGCGCTGCAGATCGTTTGGCTGAATGGGAAGCCAGTCAGAAGAACAACTATTGCCCCCCGGATCAGGACATCGTGGATCGCCGAATTAACGGCGCGCCTGGTGCGCCCTTGGTTCCCGCCGATCTGGAGCTCAAAGACGATCAGGAAAACGTCGTTCTGCCTCGCGACGCCGTTCCCGATCGGGCCCATTTCCTCGCAACCGATCTGACCGAGGCGCCGGGCGATTGGTCGCCGCGCAACGGTGCTTGGAAGAAGGTACTTGTCGATGGCATGGGCCCGGACAACCAGAAGTTTGTCGCCGATGTCCTAAAAGAAGTGCGAATGACCGACGAGCTACGAAACTACGCGCTTACCGAAGTGCCGTTGGGCGTGTGGGCCGAAAAGCCGGCATGTGCGGCGAAGTTGGCATCGGTGCCAAAGGTGGGATCTTTACCCGCCACCGCGCGACCTTCGTGGGTGGTGGATAGCCGCACGCCCGCAGAGGCCTCGCTCTACATGCAACGGCCGGGCGAAGCCATCTTCAACACGATCTGCCGGAACTGCCACGGCCCCCAAGCCGATTCAGCAGGCATCTTGGCACAGGCCATTCTGGATATGACGGGCGGCGAAGCACGCGTCGCGAACTTCAAGTCTGGTTTGTTTGGCCCGATCACAGGAGCCGGTGGCAATCGACAAAAGGTTTTCATGCCTGTGGCAACGCCCACGGCAACGCCGGAGGATTGGGCAGCTCGATACTTATCGTGGATGGCTCTTGGTGGCACCGAACGAAGCTTGCCGCCAAGCTTGCTGAGCATCGTGTCCGTCACGGGCGTTTTGGGCGAACAGCGTGCGCCCAACAAGCTGGCACAGGTCGGCAGCCCAAACATGCTGAAACTTGCCTACGACCTTTGTTTGCAAGTGTTGACGGCCAATGCGGAAGATCAAGCTGGGTCGCTGAACAATGTGTTCTCGAAGGGTCGCATCAACTGGAGCCAGCAGACAGCGCTGATCTCCCGCAACGGTGACGCTGATATGTGGCTGAAGCTTTGCTCGCTGGGCAACAAACCGGTGGTTCGTGTGGTGATCAAGCAGGGCGCGTGGACCGCGGACTCAAAACTCGAAAGCTTGTCTATCGATCCAGCAAGTTCGCTCTTCTTTGCGAACACCTTCCCGGCCGACGCCAAAGTTCTCGACCACGAGGGTCGTGTGCAAACGGGAATCACAAAAGACAACCACTTCCCGATGTGCATCGCACCACCCTCGGCCGCCGAGCGGCCCTTCTTCAATGAGTTCATGAAGAAGAACCCATTGGCTGGCGTCGAGGGCGCAACCATTCCTGAGTGTCCTCAATCGTGGTTCGACGCCCGCGCAAGCTCTCAGCTAAAGGTTATCCGAGGGGGCGATCAACCGGACTTCGTGGATCGAAAGATCTGGGCCACGCGCGGGGCGGCCAATGCAGGCTTCGCTGTGTTTGCTTACCTAGACCAGTTCCTCAAGGGAGCGAGCAGACCAAAACCTGAATACAACCGCTGCGAAGAATTGCCCTAGCGGAAAGTCGATACGCCATGTTGACCAAGGATCGGATCAAGAGCGCCCTCTTGCGCGTGTTCTGGCGCATCGTGGTTCCCGCGGGGGCCACTTTGCTGGCGATGCGTTTGCTGCTGCCCTCGCCTTCCGCCGCCCGCTTGGACGGTTGGATTGGTGCCGCCGCCCGTCGAGTCGATACGCTCGACGTTCCCGTAGCGGTGTTTGTGTTCCTCACCACCTCGTGGCTTGTGGTCTACTGGCGCAAGTACCTACCAGGTGGCGGCACGCTTGAGCCACAGGCGCAAGCGCCGAAGCCGTTGCAGAACGTCAAGCTCGTTGGCATGACAGTCGCTGTCGTAGCCGTCAGCGTGTTTGTGCGAGCCCGCGTGGTTGAGTCTCACCAAGTGATGAGCACGTCGATGGTGCCCACCTTGCTGCCAGACGACCGCATCCTTACAGAAAAATCGGCATTTGCGCCATTGCCTTGGAGCAAGGCAACACCTGCCCTGCCAAAGCGGGGCGAGGTCGTGGTGTTCTCGGCCAAGGGGCGGACAAACGAGATGAACCATCTAGTCAAGCGGGTGATCGGCTTGCCCGGTGATCGCATCAGCATTCACATGGGCAGCATTTCCATCAATGATTGGAAGGTCCCCAGCTGCAACGCGGGCTCGTTCGTTCACGCGCTTAGCGGCCAACTCATCGTAGGCCGCATAGCGGTTGAGTTTCTGGGAGCAGAGACCTTCTTGGCGATCAAGGTTCCCGAAGACAGCTTCGCCACCAACTATACGGTTCTTCCAAACGAGGTTTTCGTGATGGGTGACAACCGCGGTTTCAGCGAAGATTCACGAGTGTGGGTTCACACCCGTGTGGGTGGCGTTCCTCTGCAAGCGCTTGAGGGCCGCGTACGCAGGATGGTGCTTAGCCGTTCACAATTGTTGGCACCTCTCGGTACAGACTTGCCGTTCACGCACGTTGACTTGAAGGCGCTGCAAGTCGGTTTAGACAGCTGCTTGAAGCAACGTCCTGCAGTCACACTGCCTCCGTCCGGAGCGCCGGCAGCGTGAAGGTCGACGCCCGTCGGCATCTCCTCTGGCTCTGGGGTGGTGACAGACGTCTCCTTTCAGTCGCAGATCACTCGCTGAGGAACAGCGTCATCTCGTAAGTTTTCGTGAAGTCGCTCGTTTTGTAGAGCAGCGCTTCCTTCGGATCCGTGATCAGGAAGAACGGTAGTCCCACCTTCAATTCTGGAAACCTGGGATCCTCGCGGTATTGCTCGAACAGCGTGGTGTTGTCGCGCACCTTGAGCAGCGTTGCCGCTGCAAGCGCAGCATTCAACGCTGGATCAGATAACGCTTTTTCTTGGAAGGCCTTGCAGTTGGTGCACCAATCTCCGTGAAAATCGATAAACACGGGTTTACCGGACTGTGCAGCGGCCGCATAGGCAGCGGTTTTATCTAGGTGCCACACCAAGTTTCCGTGTGTCTCGGTCAACGCTGCGGTGGCTGGAATGGCCGTCGCACTGGCTTGCCCTGCCATGAGGGTTCGGCCTATCACAAAGAACCCAATGACCCCGGCAAGGGCGAGCAACGCGCGTTTTGTTCGCTCGTGAACCACCGCCGCGGCGTCTTGTGCGAAAAAGACGGCGGCTACCACAAGCAACGCTCCACCTGCCAAGGCCCAAGAAGCCTGGTTGGAGAAACCAAACCCGGCCAGGCCCTTGAAAACATACCCGGTGGCAAACCACGCGATGAGCGCTCCAAACACCTTTTGCACGCGCACCATCCACATGCCTGACCGCGGCAGGGCCACACCAAAGACCCCAATGAGGAGGAACGGAAGACCCACGCCCAGGCCAAAGAGCATCATCTTCACAGCAGCCAGCAACGCAACGCCGGCCGAGATTCGAGTGGTGCTAGCTGCAATCGAGACGAGGATACTGACAACCACGGGCCCCACGCACGCGCTTGACAAGAGGCCAGCGCCTGCACCCATCAAGAGCGTGCTGCCAATGCCATTTCCCTCGGATTTCTTCGAGCTGGTTAACGCGGGGAAGTGCAACAGGCCCGCCGTAGCGAGTGCCAGGGTCAGCAACAATCCACCAATGAGAAGATTCGCGAGTGGCTGGCGAAGCACTTCATTGAAACTGCCGCCTGTTACGGACGCGACAACTCCAAATGCGAAATAGATGAGCGCCAATCCGGCGTAATACGCCAGCGGATGCGCCAACCGTCCTAAACGGCTTTGACGGCGCGAGAGAAAGGCGGCGGTGATCGGATAAAGCGGATACACGCACGGCAGCAAGCTGGCCAAGATGCCTGCCACGATCAACAGCAGGAAGCTCGAGACGCCCGTCGAGGAGCCCAGTGACTGCGTAAGCCATGCATTGGCCCCTTCGAACAACGAGGGAGACATGGCATTACGCTTTGATGCGTGAAAAAACGTAGAAGAGTTCAGTGGCGATTTGCTTGGCCCGGGCGTCGTAGGTTGCCGCCTCCTCGGGCGTCCCGTCTGACACCTTTGGATCCTCGTAGTGAACCGGAACGCGAATGGAAGCGCCTGCAACTGTGGGGCAGTTTTTGTCGGCGTGCGAACACGTCATGATGGCCGCAAAACCCTTGGTAGGGTTAAAGGCGTCGTCGTACTTTTTCGAGAACGCTTCCACCGCCGGACGCTCTTCAGCGAACTTCACCTTGTAGTGAGGGTTATCTCCGCTTGGATTGTCGATGGAGAAGCCAGCACGTTTGAGCGCCGCAACGGCGCGCGGGTTGAACGCCGTGGCTTCAGTTCCGCCTGAGAACGATTCGACCCGATCAATGCCATAGTGGGCCGCGGCGGCCGTGGCAAACAGTTGCCCCATGTGGCTGCGCCGTGAGTTGTGCGTACAAATGAAGACCAGGCGCGCCGTTTGCCCCGAGTCTCGTTGTGTCTTTATGAACAGCGCGAGCTTTTCGAGCTGCGGTTTGCGATCGGCTGGAATCGCATCGAAGGCCGCAGGCAATGCCTGCACGTACTTCTGCAAAGCAGGAAGCAGGACTGGCTTCGCCTTTCCCTCGCCAGCCGCCGTCTTGGCGTGAGCTCGCATGCCGAGCGAAAAGGAGCCTGCCGAGACGGCGAAGGTGCCTGCGAAAGCGGCGAGCAAAAAAGCATGTCCGAATGTTCGAGTTCGTAGAGGTGAAAGCATGTTGTTCTCTCGTGATTGAGGTCGTTAGATGATTGCGACTATCCTGGCAGCGGGCACGCAGGCGCCGCGATGGTCGCTTTGGGGAAGTAGCGCTTCTGCGCCCAGAGGGCGACATTCACCAGGCCAATGAGCACCGGCACTTCGACGAGTGGGCCGATGACGGCCGCGAACGCCGCGCCGCTGTGAATTCCGAAGCTGGCGATCGCCACGGCGATGGCTAGCTCGAAGTTGTTGGACGCGGCAGTGAACGAAAGCGTGACCGTTTGCTTGTAGTCAGCGCCTACGCGGCGGCTCATGAAGAACGAGACTGCGAACATCACGACGAAGTAGATGAACAACGGCACAGCTATGCGAAGTACATCGAAAGGAAGCTGCACAATCGTTTCGCCCTTGAGGGAAAACATGACGACGATGGTAAACAGCAGCGACGCCAGCGTCATGGGGCTGATGCGCGGAATGAAACTTTTTTCGTACCATTCGCGACTTTTCAGCCGCACAAGCACCCTGCGCGTCAAGAAGCCCAAGGCAAACGGCAAACCCAAATAGATGGCGACGCTTTTTGCTATTTCTGAAATGCTGATGTTTACCACCGCGCTTTGCAGGCCGAGCCATGTGGGTAACAACGTCGCGAAGAAGTACGCGTACACGGAAAAGAAGAGAACCTGAAAGATCGAGTTGAAGGCAACCAGCCCCGCGCAGTATTCGGTATCGCCCTTGGCCAAGTCATTCCAGACGATGACCATCGCTATGCAGCGGGCCAGCCCGATCAAAATCAGGCCAAGCATGTATTCGGGCTTGTCGCGCAGAAAGATCACCGCAAGGCCGAACATCAGAAGTGGGCCCATAACCCAGTTCTGGACCAAAGAAAGGGTCAACACGCGTTTGTTGCGAAACACCTTCCCCAGCTCTTCGTACCGTACCTTGGCAAGCGGCGGGTACATCATCAAAACCAGGCCAATGGCGATTGGAATCGAAGTGGTTCCCACGCTCATGCTGTTCAGTGCGCGGGTGAAGCCTGGCGCGAGGAAGCCCAGCGCCACACCAATCCCCATGGCAAGGAAGATCCACAGCGTTAGGTAGCGATCAAGAAACGAAAGTTTTTTGAGAAGGCCGGCGTTTGAGTTCATGTGTTCACATTCCCGCGATCAGGACCTTTAGCCGGCGCAGGGCACGGGGCTCGATGCAGTAACAAACGCGGGGGCCGTCGACGTCGCCGCGGATAAGCCCGGCCTCCTTGAGAACTTTAAGGTGTTGCGATACCGTTGATTGCGCCAGCGGCAACTCATCCACAATGTCGCCGCATACGCAGGAGGACTTCGTGGTCAGAAGCCGCAGGATCTGAACGCGGGCCGGGTGGCCGATCGCTTTAGCCAGCGCCGCCAGCTCTTCGTCAGCTTCGGGGCCCTCCACGGGACGAAGGTCGGGCTTCGTACTAGGGGTGGGGCAACAAGCCTCCTCGGTGCGCTCTATCATCGTAGATATACGATTAGCAAACCTGCCGTCCCCGTCAACTAGAGGCCCTCTTCTTGTTTGAACTTCTCAAGCATTCCGCGAATCCTGTCGCGAGCGGTGCGGAACCGCGTCAACATTTCCTCACGCGGGAGCGAGGCGTCTTTGCTGGCCGGATCAGGAATGGGCCAATGCAGGCGGCGGGCTTTACCTAAGAATGCGGGGCAAACCTCTTCGGCACACAGAGTGATAACGGTGTCGACTTTGGCGGCATCTATCGACTGAACCGATTTCGAGTGATGCGTTGTCAGATCCAGGCCAAGCTCACGCATCACTTCGATGGCATACGGGTTCACTTTCGACGGCTCGCTGCCTGCGCTTTGCACAAGAGTGTCACTGCTGAACAGGGACCGCGCCAGACCCTCTGCCATTTGGCTTCGCGCCGAGTTGGCAACACACAGAAACAGAATGCTCTTCATGGCCGCCAGATTATCGGAATAATACGATTTAGCAACCGACGCGCGCGCCTCACTGGAGTTTGACTCCGCACCAAAGCAAAAGCCCCCGTCGCTTTCCCGCCCGGGGGCCCCTACCTATCTGCAAAGCGCAGACGAACGGAACAACTACTCAGCCGATGGAATCGGAGCGATGTTGTTCTCGCAGCCGGTGCCGGCGCCACAGCCGTTGTCTTGGCACTTCAAGGCGGTGCCAGGCAGCGGAATGAAGCCCGAGGCGTTGACAGCGCGGTCAACGATCGTCTTGTTCGACATACATGCTGCCAAGTTGGCTTCTTCACCCGTGACGGCGCCAAAACCCTTCAAGGTGTTGAAGTACAGCTTGCGTGCCAATGGGTAACGTGGGCCAACGCCCGTGACCAACGACTCAACGTTTTCAAGCGTTGGGAAGACGCCGTCAACCGAAAGCGCCTTGGTGTCAGGACGCAATTCAGCGGACTCTGCTTCGCGGCCAGCAAAGCCGATGGAGCACTTGTCAACTTGTGGCAAGCAGCCGATTTGGCGGGTGGCATCGTCTTCGCGGCAAAGCGGGGTGCCCAACGTCATCACGCCCGTGGGGCTGATGGTTTGTTGAGTTGTGTGGATGCGGAAGTAAGCGCCAAACACGGGGCGGTTTTCCTTGTCCACAACGTATTTTCCGTCCGCCTTGCGAACGGCCAGGTTATACGCACGGCCATCTTGGCCAGGCGTGGCGCCAAAGCAGGTGAAGTTCGGTTGGTTGATGCAAGAGGCATCGAACTGACCAGCGGGCAATCCCGTGGTGCGCACAGGGCCGAAGCACTTGCCGAACAATTGCGACTTGCCGTTAGGACAGTTCAGAACCGTTGCACCCGTGAGCAAGAAGCGGCATTGGCCGAACGTACAGGCTTGCGTGGGGTAGTTTTCCGCGTTGGTGCTGAGTTCAGGCACGAAGATCACCTGAACCAAGCCCAGCTTCTTGTCGTTGCGGGAAAGCGTCGAGCCGCTGTAAAGGGGCATCGAGCACACCTGCTCATCGCTCGTGCAGTCGCGACGAATCGGATCGTTGTCTTGGAAGTCAGACACGCCGCCGGCTTGCGCCGTTGTTGCGGAGTTGCAGAAGGGGTTCACGCCTGAGCCCGTCTTGAGCGGGATCGAAAGGCTGCCGCCGCCACCCGGGTGGCTCGCGGAAACCAAGGCCACGAACACGTCCGTGGTGCCCGAGAAGTCAGAACGACGCCAAGCGTGGTTCAACTTCGTGCACGTCCCGCCCGCACAACCGGATTGGAACAAGCTTCCCCAGTTGTTGACCAGCTCGTTACGAACGGCGCTGTTGCAATCTCGCGTTGTGCTGTCCTTTTGACGGCCAAAGTAGATGATGCTCAAAGCGTCGCGCCAGCCACCCAACGTGTAGCCGCTGGGCAAAACCTTATTGGTGGCCAAGGCGTTTCCGCAAGCGGCAGCTTCGCCCTTGTTGGCGACAACGGCCAAACCATCAAGAGCAACCACGATGCCTTCGCCTTCAGGATACGAAGCGCAGGCGGCCGCGGTGCTGTTGAGGTAACGGGACATCGACGTTACCTGCTGCAAGCCAGCAACGGTGTCGTTCTGGCCTTTGGTGGAACCGCCACCAACGTAGTTCAACGAGCTAACACCCGTACAGGCAGGGTCTGCCAACACGAGGTCCGTAAAAAGCTCCAGGGTGTCAGACCCTGAAATGTTTATTGCACCAACAGACGCGGCGGTCGCGCTGATGGTGACGAAAGCTGCCCCTAGAAACATAGATCTCATAACATCTCCTCCGGTGAGTTTGGTCGAATTGGGGGAACCGCTTGTGGGATTCCCAACCAAGCCCCGTAACAAGGACTGGGCCAACAGAGGCGTAGGCACACGATTGTTAAAAAACTATGGGTGCACCCCAACCCTTGCTCGACATGACGCTGGTTTCGCGACATCGGCATCGGGTGTGGCACACGAATGTTGCTTACGGATCGTTCGATTATCGAAGGGTCTCGTTCGATTTCTGTAGGGCGGCCCAGACGACGCCAAAGGTTTCCAGCTTTCGAATGCACATCACCGGAATCCGGAGACGTGAGGCGCCACAACTCTCGTTTTGCACGCAATCAACCGTCACAAATCGAAGTGCATTCCCTGTGAAGTCCAATGTCTGCGTGGCACTTCGTTACAACTTCACGACCACACCCTGTTTGGCTCGCTCCTTGATAGGGCGGGTGTTGCTGGCAGCGCGTTCCGTGCACCAGTGTCACTACCAACCTTTCAGTAAAGTTCTTTTTGAGGAGGATTTCGATGTTCCAGACAACAGCCAAGAAGGCAATGTTTCTGGCGATCGCGGGTGTCGTTTCGGCAGCCGCAGTCGTCAACTGTTCCAGCGACAAAGACAAGAACCAAGGCGCTCCCGCAACGGGCGTGCTGAGCATGGCTTTGAAGCTTTCCAATGGTGTTAACGTTAACAGCGTTGACTACTCAATCTCGGGCGGCGTTCCTCCGCTCGGCGCGCCCATCGCGGGCAGCGTTGACGTAAGCGATCCCGGCGCCACCTTGACGTTCTTCGTGGGCGGCATTCCTGCCGGCACAGGGTACGTGATGGACCTGACGGCCAAGTCCACGGACGGCAAGACGACCTGCGGTGGTCAAGCCACCTTCGGCGTTGAAGCCGGAAAGACCACGTTGGTTTCCGTTCAATTGCAATGCCGCGCCGAAGTGACCTCGGGCAACGTTGCGATTACCGGCTCCACGAACAACTGCCCAGCCATCACCTCGCAGGTTGTGGCTCCTCAGGCTGTGTCCGTGGGCGGCAAGATCTCGGTTGGCGCCACGGCCTCCGACTTGGACGCAACCGACACGCTGGTGTTCGCCTGGACGGGTGGCACATTCGAAGCAGCCGGCGCCGCTTCCACGAAGTTCACCTGCACCTCGGGTGGTCTGAAGACGTTGACGGTTTCAGTTTCCGACAGCAAGTGCACCACCACGGCCTCTGTGGACGTGAACTGTGTGGCTTTGAGCTGTGGCAACGGTGTGCTTGAGACGAACCTGGGCGAGCAATGTGAGCCTCCAGGCGTTGTGACCAACGGCGTGAGCTGCAACGCTGATTGCCAAATCATTCCAGTTTGCGGCAATGGTAAGTTGGAAGCGGGCGAAGGCTGCGACCCACCCAATGCGACCTCGGGTGGCGAAAACACCTGCTCGGCGACCTGCCAAGTTATTCCTGTGGCCTGTGGCAACAGCTTGGTTCAACCTGGCGAGCAATGCGATCCTCCCGGCTCGCCTGTGGCTGGCGGCGTCTGCTCCGCAACCTGCAAGTTCCCCAAGATCCCCGTTTGCGGCGACAGCGTTGTTGACGACGGTGAAGAGTGCGATGCCGGTCCTGCTGGCAGCGCGACCTGCACCACGGCTTGCAAGACGATCGATCTCTGCGTTGCCTGCGAAGCCACGAGCTGCGATGCCAACACGGCGGGTTGTGGCCTTTACACCGGCGCTCGCAAGGCAGCTTGCGAAGCTTGGGTGGCCTGCATCCGTACAACCAAGTGCTCCGCTGGCGGCACCGACCCACAAAAGTGCTACTGCGGTACACGCAGTGACAGCCAGTGCTTGGGTGGCAACGGCAACGGCCTCTGCAAGGCCCAAGCTGAAGCCGCTGCTGAGCTCGAGCCCTGCACCGCGGCCGAAATCGCCGACGGCGTGTGCGCTGAACGTCAAGCAACGGACGTTGGCACTCGCTTCCGCGACCCAGGCTTCCCCATCGGTGGCGGTACAAACCTGATCTTCTGCGACGGCGCTTCCTGCTCCGCGCAGTGCACGCTGTAACCAGCTGATCGGTTAGTAAGGCGCCGGCTTTCCTTCGGGAGGGCGGGCGTTTTGCTTTTGTGACGATTGTGTTGCAGGCAAACCGCACTGTTTCAATTCACCCGAGGTCAACTAAGCTAAGGGAGCGCGCCCAACATGTGTCTTAGCTCTTTCGCCCGGCAGGCCTTTGGGGTCTTTGTTGCCGCCACATCGGCGATGGCCTGCGGCTATGACTGGGGCACCGTACAGCGGGTGGGCAGTTGTGCAAACTGCGAGATTCTTGTGAAGGTCGAAGGTATTTTTGATTCAAACGCGGTTCCTTCGCCACAGGCATTGGCGTGGCAAAAGGAGCCCGTTGAGCGAGCGGAAACCTCGTTGCTAAGCAACTTCAGTTTCAGAGACGACCTGCAAGGTTGGACCGCTGACGAAGGCGCAAGTCAAACGTTTGCGGACGCCGCCATATCCACCACAGGGTCGTGGCAATGCGTGCCCGCACAGTCCGCCGCCCCCTACCAATTGCTGGCAAGCGTGCGCTTGGCCTCTAGCTCTGCCCGCGCCGCGATCAGTCTTGAATTCTTTGATGGGCAAGCGTGTGGTGGCCGGAGCCTGGAGAGGTTCACATCACCCAGCGTGTCTGGCTCCAAGCTGTGGGAAACACTTTCTATGCACGCGTTGTCACCAACGGCGTCGCGGTCTGTGCGCGCCCAGCTGGCCACCGTCAGCACAGACGTCGACAACACGACACCGGCGCTGTTCGACAACGTGATCTTGCGGACCGCCCTGCCCTCGCCCTAGCGGCCGCTGTGCTTGATGACCACTTGCCCCAAGTCGAACTGTGCTTGCGTCCAGCCGTCGCACAGCGTGGCCGTGATACGTTGTGAACCTTCGGGCCAGGCTGAAGCGTCAATGTTCACGGCGAACGAGCCCGAACGATCCATACGGAACAGCGCGTTTGCCACGCGAATCACCCCCACAACAGAGTGTCCATCGGGATCATCTGTGACCGCGGTGAAAGACAGCGACCGATCAGCGCTCACCGGCAGCTTCTGCACCTGCATAAACGGCGGTTTATTGTCCGCGGGTGGCGGGCCCTTGACGGGGTTCTTCGCCCATTTCAATAGAGTTTCACGCTGCCAGTCTTCCAAGGCCACGGCGGGTGCTGGAGGCATACGAGGCCGATCGCCCGTGGGTGGAATCGTCAGATCGCTTGTGAACAAGGAAGCCGAGGCCTGCGCGAGTGCTTTGTTGCTCATTGCGAAGGCGGCGTCGCCGCAACTCTCCAGGTCATAAAAGTCCAGGCGATAAACCGCCGACCCGATAGAGCCCGTCTTCTGCGCGGTCGCGCCATGGCAGTAATTGCATTGCCCGCGCAGAATCGGCTCGACATCAGCCCACGTGGGGTTCGCTTCCGCATCAGGAGGAGGCGTGCAAGCTCCAGAAAGCAGCGCGAATAAGGGGGTTGTGAAGAAAAGCGCTCGCATGGTCCTCACAGAAAATAGTGGATCTGAAACAAGAAGGTCTGCGTGGTGTCCTGGCCTTCCGGAAACTGCAGCCGCCCCATCGCCGCCACCTCAAAATGCGGGTACGGGAACCAACCCAGCAACACTGTGCCCGCGTTCCACGCGGTGCCCTTGATGGCGATGTCTTGATGATTTCGCTCGCCCAGCACCGTGAGCACCAAGCCACGCGTGGGGAAGGAGGCAAAGCCTGCCGCCCCCACGAACTGGTTGCTGCCGCCCACAACGGAAAGCTCTTGGTGAACGAGGTTGGCCTCCGCCAACAACATCGTGCGCAGCGACGGCATGTGGAGCTTCCCCACCACGCCAGCCATGGTGCGCTCGATGCCGGGACCATTGCCGTACTTGCCTTGCAGACCAATCGAACCATGGTCGTTCAAAATGCGGCGCTCGAACAAAGCCGCCACGCCGCCTTCATCACTGCCGATGTGCCGGGCGAAATCGGGCAAAAAGCCTGTGACATGCAGTTCCCAAGCGTCGTACACAGCGCCCGCCGATAGATTGTAGGACTCCATCAGCTGGTTGAAGCCAAGGTCGCGTCGCACGTAAAGGATGTGCTCCGCCATCCGCAAGCCGTAAGGCGCGAAGAAGCGACCGAGCCTCACATAGGGGCCGACGGCGGCAGGTTGCCACATGAAGAAGTGTTCACGCGACACCAGCCACGACGCAGTAATGGGCTGATAATTCTGTGTGGGAATTTCCTGCGAATCGTCTCTCACACGGCCTCTAATGCCGGCCGAGGCTTGAAACGATATATCAAAGGGCAACGCCACCCGCCCCAGCAGGTCGAACTGCATTGGGAAAACGGCCAGCTTGGTTCCGTTCGGATCTTGCGCGTTGTGGGCCACAAAAGCGCCGCGGATGTCTGCCCCCAACGCCAACCACGATGGCAACGCCACAGCGCCGTGAAGAAAGCTGCCATCGCCCTCAAACGTGGAAAGCTCTTCGCCGTTGGCATCCCGGCCATAGCCCCGAAGCAAACCGCCTCCAGCCGGCGCATAGTGGCACTGGTTGCATCGCACAGTGCCGCTTGAGAACTGCCATTGAGCGTAGGCGTGAGCAACGCGGCTCGTGGCCACCACGGCCACCAAAGCCATCAACAATGACAGCCCAAAGCGCAGCGCCATACCAAGGCAGTTCACGTTAGCCTCCACCTTGCGCATCGTTGGCCGGACCGACGCCTGCATCGGCGTCAGCTGTTCCGTCTGCCGCGTCCGCAGCCCCGCCATCTCTCCGCGCGCGTACGAGGGCGGGCTCGCGGAAGGCACCATTTAATATCCATCTCTCCACCAGCGCGATATCCGCTTCGGTCAAAGGCCGATCCGGCGGCATGCGGGACGAGCCACGCGCGCGCAAAGAGTTCACCAGGCGAGATTGCGAAGGCACATAGGGCGTGACCAGCGGGCGGTCGCCACGCTCACAGATGTCAGTCCCATTGTGAGGTCGGCATCCGGGCCCCATGGCGTTGGGATCCACGATCCAAATCCACAAACCCGTCAGGCTTGTGTAGCCGCGATCGGCATCTGAAAAGTCTAAACCCGCTGCGGCCGTGGCCCGGCTATGACAGCTGGCTGTTGCGCAGTTGGGCTGAAACACCGCAGCCGAGATGTAATCCCACTCAGGTGGCCGCGTGTCGTCCTCACGGCCGCACGCGGACACCATCACGACGGCGGCCAGCACGGCAGGGGCGCTCACGCTCGATATTATGTTTTTCAGGCGGCGCACGTGATGCTTGGTGTGGTTGGGACAGCCGTATACCCCACGGCACGGTCCCCCAATGTCACGAGACGGCGAACAAAACGCTTCTTGCCAGGCGCCGAAACGTCACATTTACAGGATGTTGGCGCGCTATAGGCAAAGCCGCCCCATGGATGTGTCCCCTCAAAAGCTCGTGAGAAACCGTCCGCGCGACACTCGATACTTGGGCAACCTCTCGGCCGTCTCGCCGCAGATGCACGCCGTCTTCGATTTAGTGGATCGCCTGGCCGTAAGCGACGTCACGGTCACAATTCTGGGCGAAACCGGCGCAGGCAAAGATGTCTTCGCGCACGCCATTCACGACAAAAGCAAACGCGCCGCCGGCCCCTTCACTGTGTTCGATTGCGGGGCCGTGCCTCCCAACCTGATTGAGAGCGAATTGTTCGGCCACGAAAAGGGCGCGTTTACGGGCGCGCATGCCGAGCACGCGGGCGCCTTCGAAAGCGCCCAAGGGGGAACGCTGTTCCTCGACGAAATCGGCGAGCTACCGCTTGATTTGCAACCGCGGCTGCTGCGCGTGCTCGACAACCGGTCGGTCCGCCGTGTGGGTGGCACGAAAGACAGGCACATTGACGTGCGCATCGTGGCCGCCACCAACAGAGACCTCGCCAGCCAAGTCAGCACCAAGCTGTTTCGGCAAGATCTCTACTTTCGACTGGCTGCCGCCGTTTTGCACCTGCCTCCGCTGCGTGAGCGCCTCGAAGACTTGCCGCTCCTCGTGGATCGTCTGTTGAGCGATCTTGGTCAACCGCACATGAAGGTGCCGCAAGAGACTTACGACGTGCTTGCGTCCCATATGTGGCCCGGCAACGTGCGCGAGCTGAAAAACACATTGGCCTACGCCTTGGCATTCGCCGACCATGCCGTGCTGGAACCACATCACATCAAGTTTGTGGAGTCCACGGCCGACCTCAACCCTCTGGATCGACTGCCCTTGGCAGGACAAAGCCTCGACGCCCTGGAGCGCACAGCGATCCGTCAAACCCTGCTGCAGACACGCGGCAACAAAGTGCAGGCCGCGCGCGTGCTGGGCATCGCGGCCTCCACACTTTACGAGAAGCTCAAACGCTATGGTCTGTGAGGGCGCCCGTCATCTCAGCGGGGTATTGCCGCAGATCCCAGATCAAACCCAGGCCACTGAGCAAGCACAGAAAGTAATACGTAGTGTCGATCTCCCACCAACGCAAGCCTTGGCGTGCAGCGCTTTGGTAGTGGTGGTGGTTGTTGTGCCAGCCCTCGCCCGTCGTCAACACCGCCAACAACCAGTTGTTGCGCGAGTTATCGGGCGTGTCGTAGCGGCGCGTACCGAACATATGCGACAGCGAGTTGATGGTAAACGAGCCGTGCCACAGCATCACTGTGGAAACGAAGAACCCCCAGAACAAGCCCTCTGCCCCTCCGAGAACCCCACACAACACGGCGAGCGCCGCCGCGGGAAGCAGGCGGATGGCGGGATGGTTGAGGATCACCAACTCACGGTAAGGCGTCAGATCTGCCACACGCTTGTAATCGGTGTCGTCCCAGTTCGGCCCCAAGATCCACCCAATGTGTGAATGCCAGAACCCCTGCTGTTTTGCTGAATGCGCGTCCTGGGGCGTGTCCGAATGTTTGTGATGGAAGCGATGATGTGCCGCCCACCACAGCACGCCCTTTTGCGCCGACGTCTGCGCAGCCAATGCCAGCACAAACTGAAAAGCGCGTGAGGTCTTAAAGGCGCGGTGAGAAAAATATCGATGGTAGGCAGCCGTGACAAACGTCATGCGCGCAAAGTAGATGGCCACAGCGATGAGAAACCATTTCGTTGACCATCCATAGCCGAGGATGCCGGCGATGATGATGATGTGAAAGGCCCAAAAAGGCCACGTGGCTGGCGTGAAGTATCCGCGTGAGACGGACAGGCGCTGGGGCAGCGCGAGTTCTGTTTGCATGCGCCTATTTAACCTTCGTCAACCGGCACGTGCGTGAGCAGTTCATGACGCTTTTGTAACGAATGTCATGTACGAGGGTCTGTGTGGCGAACCGTGATCGATTGCGTGGCAAACGCATGACAAACGCTAAGACGCCCTAAACATGTTGCCAACCCGCAACATGGTCGCCCCCATTTTGGCAACGCACGCGCGAATTATGAAATGAAATCAATGATGAAGACATCAACGCTGCTTCACCTTTCAGACTTACACCTGGGCCGCAGCGCGGCCGATGAAACCCGCGCCCGCGCCTTCGTGACGCGCGTGCTCGTCGAGCAGATCGACCATGTGGTGGTCACCGGCGACATCACCAACCGAGGCCGCAAAGACGAGTTGCAACGCTACAAAACGATCTTTGCTCCCTTGATCGAAAGTGGCCGCCTCACGGCCGTGCCAGGCAACCACGATCGCAACGGCGACGACGTGGCGGCTCACATTCAAAACGGTCCGCGCGTGCAGACGCGCCTGATTGACGGCGCATACGTCGTGCGGTTCGACTCCACTGGTCCACAGAACCGTTCATGGCTCGAGGGTCATGGCTCCATGTCGATGGAAGACATCCAGCAGATAAGCGACGCCCTAGATGAGGCCCCCACGGGACACCTGGCGATCCTCCTGCTTCACCACCACCCCCTGCCCTTGCCCGAAGACACCAAGGGCGAGCTCCTCTCTTCTTGGTTGGGGTGGCGTTGGACGTCGGAGCTGCAATTTGGTTGGACGCTGCTGCGACGCTTGGCGGGCCGCTGTGATCTAGTTTTGCACGGTCACCGCCACCAGCCTCGCGCCTTCACACTGTTTCCGGATCATGCGCGGCCACTCAACCTGTTCAACGCGGGCAGTAGCACCGAGCTGGCCGCGGCCCGTCTATTTCGACACCGCGGCGGTCAACTGGTGCAGCAACCCGAATGGTGGCGCGATCACAAAGTGAAACCGCGCCAGGAGCTCGAGACGTTCACACGGCCAATGCGAGCCGCCGCTCTTCGTGAGGAAAGACTGTAGGCGTTGGCGCCGGCCCCAACAGCCGGTTGATCACCTGCATCGCCTGCGTGTTGCCACACACGGATTCAGGCACGATGCGGCTGCGGAAGATGTCCAAGTCGTCCATGAAGGAGAACATGTCCTGCATGGTGATCTTTCCTGAACGCACGCGCCCCCCACCGCTTTCCTGCAGGAAGTGTCCGTTGATGGCTTGCTCGAAATTGTGGGGTTCGGGAATGGCGAGCACAGGCTTGCGCAGATACAAAGCCTCGCCCACCAACTGATTGCCGGCCGTGCTCACCACGGCTTCGCAACCGGCCAAGTCATCCATGAAACGGCGTTCATCAACGGCCAAAAACGAGATATTCCCTTCGCGTGGCTTTTGCCCCAAGCCATAAACCTTCACGTTCATTCCCGTGGCCGTCAGCGCGTCCATCAAGCCAGGCGCCGCGTGCCTGCGCATATACACCAAGAGGTACCCATCACGGCGCGGGCGTACGCGCAGCAACTCGGGTCGCAACAGCACGCCGATCTGTGAGACGTTGTGCAAACCCGGCTTCAACGGCGGGCGGTAGAACGACGACACCACCGTTTCCATCTGCCAGTTGTAAAGCGCCCGTACCACCGGCGCCGCCAGCGCCGCTTGTTGTCGCAGCACGAAGGGCAGACCCGAAAGATCATTGACCACCAGGTAATGCTGATGATCGAAGCTCACAAACGGCACACCACACAGGCGCGCCGCGCGCGGCAACAAGGGCTCAAAATCCGCGAGCACCAAATCAGGTTTGTCGCGCTCGAAGTGAGGCAGCAAGGCGTTCACGCGCTCATTCATCACGCGCAAATACGACAGATTCGTTGCCAGCGTTCCCGCCAACCGCACGCGCCCGTGCTTGTTGTACGCGAACTGCAACCCAGCGATGCGTTCCACCCGCACATCGGTGCCGCGGTAGATGGGCTCAAGCAGCGCGTAGGCCAGGTCCGGTGCAAACACAACCACTTTGTGCTGACCCCGCAGCCCCTCTACGAGCGTTCGTGCACGTGTGGCGTGCCCTCGTCCCTCACCCGAAAGTCCGTAATAGATGGTTGCCATCGTTGCTCCTTTACGGACTGAAAGGATGAGCAGGCAGCGTGGCAGCCGCGTGCGCGCGTGGAAACAGTTCCATGGCATTTGCGCTGCAATTTCCTTGCGGTAGCGCGCGCTGCTAGGTTCCTTTTCACAATGGTGACCGTTGATTCCGAGGCGCGCGGGCCTGGCGGCGTGACGTGGGTTCTCTTCCGCGGGCTGGGGCGAGACGCGCTTCATTGGAACGACTTGCCGCAAAAACTTGCTCAAGCCATGCCAGGCAGCCGCGTGCTCACACCCGATCTTCCCGGTACCGGTGTGCTTTTCGAGCGCAAGAGCCCGCTTGCGGTCACAACCATCGCAAAAGTGGTTCGTGAATCATTGTTTGGTGTGCAGCCACCCACGGCTTTGAACCTTGTGGGACTTTCACTCGGCAGCATGGTGGCTTTGGCTTGGGCGCAGACGTGGCCGAGCGAAGTAAATGCGTTGGCGCTGGTGAGCCCCAGCGTGGGTGGTCTGTGCCCGCCGTGGTGGCGGTGCCAACCCAGGGCGCTCGCCGCCTTCGCAGGCATCGGTTGCAGCGCCAATGGCGCGAAACGTGAGCGCAAAGTCCTGCGCCTGACTTCCAGCAATCCCGAAGTGCGCGCCCGGGCACTGGGCCCTTGGACCGACATCGCCGTTCGACATCCGGTGAGCCGAACGAACCTGGCACGACAGCTGTTGGCTGCGTCCACCTTCAGACCACACCTTGCGCCCCTGCCCATGGCCACGCTTGTGCTTGCGGGGCAACAGGATCGCATCGTGGACGTCCGCTGCGCCCACAAAATGGGTGGCGCGCTTGGTGCCACCGTGCATGTTCATCCCACAGCCGGGCACGATGTGCCCCTCGACGATCCCAGCTGGGTGGCGCAGCAATTGATGACGTTCTGTGAAAATGTCACAAAGGCGATTTGAATTTGTCGCTAAACTGTGACGATGGTGTTTGGCCGAGCTCTGGCGGGAAACTACCCCACCGCCACCTCGTTCGAGATGGGGTGGCGCACACTCGTGAACCGCTTAGGCGGCGATGAAACCATCGTCGGCCACTCGGTCCAGGGGCGGCCACTTTATCGATTCGACATCGGCCCCAAAGACGCCCCGCCCGTGTTCCTCACGGCTTTGATTCACGGGATCGAAGTCATCGGCTCGGTGGCGCTGTTTCATATCTTGCGCGACATGGCGCAAAGCCTTCCCGGTCAACGAACGCTCGGCAACATGCGCCTGGTGATGATGCCGATCGTGAATCCTGATGCCTTCGCAACGAATATGGATCGCTTGGATCGAGGTTGGCCAGCGCTACGGCGCACCAACGCACGCGGCGTGGATCTGAATCGCAACTTTCCACACGTGGCACCGATCGAACGCTTCCACTTGTTCTCTGGCTCGCGCTGGCGTGGCTCGCCTCACTATCAAGGTCCCGCGCCTTTTTCCGAGCCTGAAACGCAGGCCATCCGCCGCGTGGTTGAGCAGGTGCGCCCGCAGCTTTCCATTGGCTTTCACAGCTTCGGCAACATGCTGCTTTATCCGTGGGCGTTTTCACCGCGTCCCAACAAGCGCCACGCGCATTACCGGCAATTGGCCGACGGGTTCCTCGCGAACTTGAAAGACACGAAATACAGCTTTAGGCAGGCTTCGCAGTTTTACCCCACGGTGGGCGATCTCGATGACTGGCTTGATCACGAACATGGCACCTTGGCCATGACCATTGAGGTGGGCTCGTTAAACCGGCGGTTGTGGCATCCCTTGCGGTTGTTGAATCCGTTTTGTTGGATGAACCCACTGCGCATTGAATCCACAGTGGCCAGCCTGGTGCCAGGATTCACCGAGTTGCTCGCCGGCTTCACGCCACTTCACGCACGCCCCGCGCTTTTGACGGCTTCGTAACAGAGCTCGGATTGTTGTAACGATTCTGTGGCCTTAGCTGCGCTTGTTTGACCACAAGCTGTTTCGCAACCGTGAGCACGGTTTGGCACACGCCGCGCTCATAGTGACATCATGCAAACGCAGCCTGTCACGCGGCGCCTGGTTGACATCAGCAACAACATTGAAAGCCCTTTCGCCAAGCGACTCTACTCGCTGGTGGGCACCCCCTTCGAGAAGCTGCTCTCGCTTCACACCTTGAATCAACTCTACGCCCAGACGGATCCAAACGGCTCGCAGAACTTCTTCGCTGCAAGCCTGCAAGCGCTTGAGATTTCATATGACGTATCGGCCAGCGACGTGGCACGCATCCCCACAACGGGGCCCGTCATCGTCGTGGCGAATCATCCCTTCGGAGCGGTCGAGGGATTGATCTTGGGCGATCTGCTCACACAGACGCGCACGGATGTGCGAGTGCTGGCCAACTACCTGCTGACGCAAATTCGCGAGGTGCAGCCGTGGCTCATCGCCGTGGATCCGTTTGGTGGACAGGACAGCACCTACGCCAATTTGGCGCCGATCAAAGCGGCGTTCCGTTGGTTGAAGAACGGCGGTCTATTGGCCACGTTCCCCGCAGGCACCGTATCTCACCTGCACATGCGCAAGCGCGCCGTCGTGGATCCCGAATGGTCTACCAGTGCCGCAGCGTTGGCAAAACGAACGGGCGCCACCGTGGTGCCCGTCTTCTTTGAAGGCCGCAACAGCGCGTGGTTTCAGTTGGCGGGGCTACTGCATCCACGCCTGCGCACCGCTTTGATTCCTTCTGAGTTGCTTCGCCGCAGCCAATCCGCCGTGGGGCTGCGCGTGGGCAAACCTATCAGCGCCGATAAGCTGCGAAGCTTCGGAAGCGACGAAGAAGCCACGAAGTACCTGCGCTTCAAAACCTACGCACTCGCCAGCCGCGACAACGCCGTTCGTCCGCGCTTCAAGGCGGTAACCCCTGTGGTTCCTCCCGCAGCCATCGGAAACCCGGTGAACGTCGAGGTTCTAAAGGCCGAAGTGGCGCGCCTGCCCCAAGAAGCCAACCTCCTGCAACAAGGCCCCTACGCGGTCTATTTGGCCCGCCAAGCGCAGATCCCGGCGGTTCTCAAAGAGATCGGCCATCTGCGCGAGAAGACCTTCCGTGCGGTGGGTGAAGGCACTGGCAAGAGCGAAGATCTCGACGAGTTCGACAAGCACTACTTGCACCTATTCATGTGGAACAGCGATACGTCCGAAGTGGTGGGCAGCTACCGCCTGGGCGTGGCAGACGAGATCCTGGAGCGCCAAGGGCTACAGGGGCTCTACACCAGCACGCTGTTCAAATTTAAGCCGGGCTTTCTTGACCGATTGAACCCAGCGATTGAACTTGGCCGTTCCTTCATCCGCCAAGAGTATCAACGTAAACCGCTGTCCTTGGCGCTCTTGTGGCGCGGCATCGGTGAGTTCCTGGTGCGCAACCCGCAGTACAAAGTGCTGTTTGGGCCGGTCAGCATCAGCGGCAGCTACGAAAGCACGTCGCGCCGCTGGATGGTGGAATTCCTGAACCAAGCCGCGTGCGGCGATGACGAGCTCAAGGCGTTGGTGAAGCCCAAGAACCCGCCCAAAGACCGGTTGGCGAAAGACGAGCGCAAAGAGCTGCACAGCGTGGCGCGCGACGTGGAAGAGCTGTCGTCGTTGATCGCGGACATTGAAGAAGACGACAAGGGCGTGCCTGTTTTGCTGAAGCACTACCTCAAGCTCAACGCGCGCCTGTGCGGCTTTAACGTGGATCCCTTGTTCAACGATTGCTTGGATGGTTTGATTGTGGTGGATTTACGCACCACCGCCCCCAAGGTGCTCAAGCGCTTCATGGGCGAAGCAGGCCACGCCTTCTACTCCAGCGTGGCCTAGCGCCACCCCTTGCCCATTGTCACGCAACTGTCGCAAATGTGTTGCGGTTGCGCCCTTGCGGCTGTTGCCCGATTGTCACAATGATCTATGGTGGTTTTTGGCATTCGTATCGCAACCTGCCTCGCGGGCCTGGCGGGGGTGGCGTTTGTAACAAAACAAGCGAACCACCGGACCGACGAACAAGCCATGCTGGCCGTGCAAACGCGGCTTGAGATCGACACGCAACACACAACAGCAGAAGTGGATCCGCGCTTCCTGTCCGTGGCGATCGACATGGCCAACGTGGTGGGCGGGCAATTTTGGGATCCATCACGACAGGCAGCCGCCATGGGCACCGCCAAGGTGCCCGCCTACGACTTCGATCGCCCACAGTTGCGCTACCTCGCTTCGCAATTGGCGCCCGCTTATCTGCGCATCGGCGGGACCGACGCCGATCGCGTGATCTACGATCTCGACAGCCGCGCGCCCCCCGCGCCCTCGGGCTCATACAAGTTGAGCCGCGCGCGCTGGGACGCGGTGAACCACTTCGCCGCCGACCTCGACTTGCGCATCATCTTCACGCTGAACGCGGGCGCCTTGTCGCGAAACTCTGAAGGGCGATGGAACCCCGAAACAGCGAAGCCGCTGCTTGCCGATGCGCGCGCGCACAACTACCCGGTGGACGTGTGGGAGCTAGGCAACGAGCTCAACGTTTATCCCCTCATTCATGGGCAGTATCTATCGCCCAGCGGCTACGCAGACGACATGCAGGTAGCCCGTTGGTTGGTTGATGAAATCACACCTCACGCGCGCCTGGCCGGTCCCGCGGTGGCCTTTTGGCCATTGGTTGGCGAAGGCCTTCCGTTCGCCAAGCGCTTCATGAAGAACGGTGGCCACCTGCTGGACATCATCACGTGGCACTACTACCCGCAGCAATCCTTCCGCTGCCCCGTCGCCACCAACCGCGCCCACGCGGGGCAGGTGCTTCGCCCTTCGGAACTGCAAGACGTCGATCGATGGGCGGGCTTTGTGGAAGGTCTGCGCACGCAATACGGCCCCTCAGCGCAAACATGGTTGGGCGAAACAGGCGGCGCCCAGTGCGGTGGTGAACCGGAGCTTTCCGATCGCTTCGGCAGCAGCCTGTGGTGGGTGGATGAGCTGGGGCGCATGGCACGGCGGGGCCAGCGCGTGGTGGTGCGGCAAACGCTTTCGGGGGGCGACTATGGTTTGATCGACGACAAAACCTTGGCACCCAATCCAGATTACTGGGCGTCGCTCCTATGGCGGCGGCTGATGGGCACGAAGGTGTTGGCTGTCTCGGCCCAAACGCCAAGCGCGGTGCAAGCCTATGCGCATTGCCAAGCAGGCGCACCCGGCGCCGTGGCAATGGCCCTCGTAAACGTGCATCCATCCCAGCCGATCAAAGTGGATCTGCCACCGCTTGGCGAGCGTGCCGAAGTTTATCTTGTGCAAGCCGACGGATTGCGCGCGAAGGAGGTGGCGCTTAACGGCATTCCCCTACGCCTCGCCGCTGACGGCAAGCTGCCACAACTGCATCCACAAGAGCTCATCACCCCAGATGGTTCTGGCTTCGCCCTACGCGTGCCTGCGCTTGCGTACGCCTTTGTTGTGCTGCCACAAGCCAACGCAACCGCGTGCCACTGAGGCGACGTCAAGCGGCTTGGTAGCCGCCATCGATAGCTAGCAACTTTATTGGTTTTTCTCGTGCGACATTCCTGCGACCTGCCGTCCACCAAGCGGAGGTTAAATACATGTCGAAACGATTGACGATGCTGCTCGCGGGCTGGGTTACCATGGGTGCGCTTGGTGTGGGGTGCGGAGCCCCTTCTGGAGACGAAACGACGCTGCAGTCGCTTGCGCTCATTTCGCCTAGCGACCCATTTACCGATGCCGACCCGGCCATTATCGAGGCCATCACAGCTGCCGGGAACCAACCGCTGCCATGGTACATGGGCGGTCTTTACTCGAACATCACAGCGGTCACCGAGGACGGACGTTCGGCGGTCAAGCTCCTGCATCAGAACGGCTGGTGTCATAGCGGCATCGAGTCGAACGCCCTGCTGGCCGAAGTGCAGGGTCCCGCCATGGTGCGCTTTGTGGCGAAAACCGACGCGCTTGCCAAGACCTTGGCTCACAAGTTTGTGGTATTCGATGCCAACAATACGAAGGTGAGCGAAACGGTGATTTCGTCAAGCACGTTCACCGCCTACGAGGTCGAGATCGGAGCGGGCACGCAAAAGCTGATGTGGACCGACGCGCGCAGTGTGGAATATCCCGACTGCGCTTGGTCCGTGTTCGTTGATGACTTCCAGGTCCTTCCCATCGTTGCTGCGAGCGTGGCCGAGGCCGGCGCCGACGTTCCGGGACCGTGGATAAGACTGCCAGGCAACGGCAGCGTCGGAGCATCAACCGAGACGCACGATGGATTTGGTTCCATGAAGATCACGCACTCGAACGGCTTCTGCTTCGGCACAGGACCTTCCTCAGTCGAAGTCGAAACCAAGGTGCTTGGCCCCGGCAAGATCTCGTTCTGGGCGAAAACGGACCTGCCCGACGATGGCGGCATTCATATGCTCAACGTCTACAACGAGGCCGGCGCTCAGATCGCCGGCGTCACGGGTCTGCTCACCAGCGATTGGGAATACTTCGAGCAAGACATCCCCGCCGGCACGTCCATCGTGCGATGGGATGGCGGCCAAAGCCGCATTGACACGCGCTGCAGTTGGTCCGTGTTTATGGATGAGTTTAAGGTGATCAACGACCAAGCCTTTGCGCCCACCACAGGTGACATCGTGATCGAGGCGGAAAACTACAAAGTGAGCCGAAGCCGCGGCGACCTGCACAAGTGGACAACGTCCCGCACCTTGGCAGGCGCTTCCGGGGATGCCTATGTGGAAACCAGCGAAGCCAACGCTGCCATCGCAACTTGGGAGAGCGGTGCCGAGCTGAGTTACGACGTCTCGGTGGCTTTTCCCGGCACTTACAGGGTTTGGATGCGTGTGGCCGCATCCACCTGGAGCGACGACTCTGCAGTGGTCGGTGTAGACGGTCAGGCGCTGGGCACACGCATCGACAATTCAGGCCCCTCTTCAGGATGGCGCTGGGTGCAAAATGGGACGAACGCTGTGCTCACCGCAGGCACACACACTTTGTCGCTGCGCCGCCGCGAAGACGGCTACAAAGTTGATCGCATCGTGCTGACCACCGATGCCAACTTCGCCAGTCGACTCTCGGAAACCTTGCCGCAATCGCCTCACTCACGTCCACGCTATATCGCCTCAAACGATTTGGCGGTTTTCGAAGCTGAAACGTTTCTGTCACAAAACGCAGCCTTGGACCCCGGCGGATTGTCCTGGAGCGCCGCCAGTGCGCTTGGCGGCGCGGTAGGAAGCTACGTGGAAACGGTGAGCTCTGCGTTCACGACAGCATCCGCAACGAATGGTGCGGCGCTCAATTACAGTGTGTTCGTTCCGGCGCCAGGCGTCTTCAACGTTTGGGTGCGCCGCTGGGCGCCGAACGCTGGTTCGAACTCTGTGTTCGTGACACTGTTTGGCACACCGTCCACATTGGTGGATAACACGGCCGCATCGTCATCCTGGGTTTGGAAATCACTTGGCACTGTGTCGGTGGGCCTCGCGGGCAATCAAACCCTGGACCTTGTCCGGCGAGAGCCTGGTTACAAGGTGGATCGCCTGATCCTGGCTCGTGATCCAGCCTTCGTTCCCAGCGGAGCCGGCCCCGCGGCCAGCCCCCGTTAACGGTCGCTCTGGTGCCGCCTGGCGAACCCGTGCGTTCGCTGGGCGCCGCCCCCTTTCGACCCGGTGCAGCCGACAAACCCAACACACCCGTATGCTAAGGTCGCGCGCGTCCAAAGATGCGCGTCAACTTCCATATAGGGATCGTGGTTGGGATCTTCTGCTTTTGTGCAGACCTTCGCGGCATCGTCGTTCATGCGGCGGAAGCGCCGCCTGACTCTGCTCCCGTTGTCGATGCAGACGCAGACGGCGATCGGCTGTTTGCACAAGGCAAGCTTCACTACGAGTTGGGCGAGTACTCCGAAGCGATCGTTTACTTCCGGCGCGCCTATGAAAAAACCCGAGATCCTGGATTTCTTTTCAACGTGGCGCAAGCTCATCGACTGCTCGGAAAATGTCGGCAGGCGCTCCAGGTGTACAGCCACTTCTTGCGATTGGCGCCTGAACACCCCAACGCCGTGGCCGCCGCTTCCAACGTTTCAATTCTGGAAGCCCAATGCCCCAATGGTCCCACAACCGCGTCCGCTGCCACCGCAGAAACCGCCATCGGCGGTAGGCAGAACGAGAGCAACTCAGTTGTGCGCGCCTTAGCGAACGCCAAGCCGCCGCAAGAGCCTCAAGCCGCTCCAAGGTCGGAGCCTAGCGGTCACTGGCCCCGCTGGCGACGCGTGGCGGTGGCCTCGACCTTAACCCTAGGCATTGGTGCCGCGGTCGGAAGCGTGCTGTTGCGCTACAAAGCGGCGGGCTACGAACGACAAGCCGATGGACTTGCGGTGCAACTTGAAGGCATGGGTTTGGTTCTCATCGATGGCGCGCCAGCCGCCTCCAACACAGATCTGCAGCGACAAAGGCAGCGCACTTTGATGCTCGAGAACCGTGCTGAGTGGTCGGCGGTGGCGTTAAGCGCTTCAGCCGGCGCGTTGCTAAGCGCGGCTTTGATTTTGTGGGCGCCATGGGAATCTTGGTCGGTCAAGGCGGGCCCTCGCCACGTTGATGTGGCATTCAAGTTCTAAGCAGCAAGCTTTGGTTTTCAACGCCGGCAACGGCCTTTGAATCCAGCAGCCGGTCAACACTTAAGTGAATCTCGTTGCGAAACAGTCTCACGAGGCTGCGCACGCTGGTGTTGGTTCCTCCCAACTGCATACCCACAGACGTTTGTACCTTCTCAAGCACCTGCCGCCGGATGGCTAGAATCCACCGCGCCGCGGTGGCTCGATGAACGCCGTACAAGCTGCCAATCTCATCGATGCCAAGCCGATCTGATACGTGTAGCCGCAAGATTGTTTTGTCTCGCGCGGATAGACTCTGCAGGCTTTCCTCGAAAGCCTTTTGAACGGCAGCACCATGTGCAAGCTTGAGCGCCCGGAGCTCTGGGTTGTCTTGTCCGTCCGTCAGTTCGGACACATCATCAAGCGTCACCTCTGTGCGGGGCGGGCCCACCGCGTCCAAAAACTGATTGATGCACGTGACGCGCGCCCAAGCCAACAGAGGGCCTTTGGCGGCGTAGCTTTGAATGCGCGCGTCAGGCCCCGTAAGAAGCTTGATGCGAAGCATCTGTGTTTGCTCTACGAGCGTTTCGCGTGTTGGAGCAAAACGGCGCAAGAAGCTTGGAACCCGCGCGGCGATCTGCACATCGAAGGCGGCCAGGGCCGCACGGTCTCCGATGTAAAGGGCTGCTGCCCAAAAGATGTCGGCCGCAAACATCGCCAATCTGTCCGGAGGGATGGCGTTGCGTTGAACATGCTCGACCAAAGCGCACAACGGTAGCTCAAAGTCAGGCCAAGCTTCCTTGCCGTTTTGGTAGGCTGCTTCAGTTTCGAGAGATAAGTCGTCCATGTCGACAGGTTCAAACCGAGAAGGCAAATACCCTCTACCACGACTATCCGGCAACGTGAGGTCGGACGCGGGCGGGGCCTGCCTTTCGGCTGATGACATTTTAGGGCTTCTGGGTGAACCGTCCAACCCCGACGCCCCCGGGCTTGCGCATATTGAGGCGTGCGTCCGTTGCCGGATCCTGGTGGCGGAGTCGCTTAGATCACTGGGCTCTGAACACAGCGTCCGCAAAAACCACGACGACCTAACGCCCCGGCAAAATACAGGCCTCACCACGTTTCGTTCTGGTGATCTGATCGCCGATCGTTTCGTCACGCAACGCTTTGTTGCCCGAGGTGGCATGGGAGAGGTGTATCTGGTTTTTGATCGACTTCTCGAAGAGAAGGTGGCCCTCAAGACGCTTCCTTGTGCCGCCTTAGACGATTCGGAGGCCGTGCGCTTGGTTAAGGCCGAGGTGCAAATGGCGCGGCGGATCGCCGACCGTCACGTCTGCCGAATCCTCGACTTCGGGGTTCACCGCATGCCAACGAACGCGGGTAAATCTAGGCAGGAAGAAGCATCGGTTCCCTTTTTGACCATGGCCTACCTACAAGGCGAGACGCTGGGCCGGCGGATTCGTGGTCGCGGCGGTCTGAGTTTGGAAGAGTTCACTAAATATGGCCGTGAGATCGCACTTGGTCTGGCCGCCATTCACGAAGCCGGTGTGGTTCACCGCGACGTCAAAAGCGACAATGTTTTTCTTACCAGAGTGCACGAGGGTGAGCCCGAATCGGCGGTGGTGATGGATTTGGGGTTGGCTGGGCTGATGAGCGAGCGCCTACCCACCGCATCGGTCATGGGCACGCAGGGCTATATGTCTCCTCAACAGCGTGCAGGGGCAAGCGAACCCGATCCTCGCGATGATGTGTTCTCAATGGGTAAGGTGCTGCAGGAAATGGCACTGGGGCATGTGCAAACGCTTGACGCTTCAGAATTGATCGATGCCTTCGGCAAGCGGTTCACAAATAACGCCGCCACACGGCTTGCCGCAAACATAACTGCGATCTGTCAATCACAGGCTCGCGAGAATCGGTATGCATCAGCGCGGCTGGTCGCGCTGCAATTGCAGAAGCTAAGTGGCTTGCTCAGCGCGGATCAGACCAAGCGACGCTCCCTTCGTTGGCAGCTCGTGCCACTTGGATTCTTGGCCGTGAGCGCAATTTTGATTTGGCAATTACGTGTCAAAGTGGCGCGACGGCATCCATCTGCCACAGCAGGATCTTCCGCAAGGGATGAGGGGCCGAGATCTATGCCCCCAGCCTCCTCACAGCGAATCGAAGCCTTCGCATCGGCGTCCTCATCCACACCGCCGTCCAAGGGTGAAGGCCGTCAGCACGCCCTGCTCACACAACGCTCGAAAGGCACGTCGACGCGTTCGTCGCCCCTCATCCCCGCACCTGCCATCCAAGCGCTTCCGCGCAGCAAGCACGAAAGCGACCTGGCCTCGCCGCGACCCACACCAAGGGCAGACACCGAACGGCCACATCCCAATCAGCTCTACGAACCGCATCTTTCGAACGGAGCGCCATAAGTGTCAATTCACGGCGTGCGCTTCACCGTCCCCAGCAGGCGACGGGGGAAGGGGCCCACAGCGGGCACCTCGCTCACAGACATCCAACCAACGCGGTTTGCGGCAATCCCATCACCCTGATCATCATCCCAAACCACAACGTCCAAGCCAAAAGCACCTTGTGCATCGTTGCCTGCCCACAGTGACCACGGCAACGCCACCTCAAGCCGCCTGCGCGTGGGGCTGACAGCGCGCCAGGCAAAGGCCACACGTTCGGTGTCGATGTTGGTGTTGTGATAGGGAGGCTGAGCCACCTTGGTTGCGTTGGGGCGGAAAAAAAGTCGCGTGGCTGGAGCCTGCGAGGCATTGGCAGTTGGATCTTGAGGAAGAACCACGATCTCCACAACGTCGTCGAACCAGGGGTGAAAATCTTGGATGCTGGTGACGTCGTCGGTCACTTCGATCACGAGGTAAAGCGACGACTCATCTTGGCCCAACGCCAGCTCCGCGTGAAGATCGTGCGTGGCCATCGGACTGGCGGCAGCAGGAAATACGTGATTGAGCGGCCATCTAAAAGCAGGCCATTCATTCGCGTCACCGTCGATCAAGGGCGCGGCCATGCGAGGCACTTCAATCAGCGGTTGCAGAGCCTCGGGCATGAAGACGGCCTGCCCCCACAGTTGCTTGTTGTTGAAAGTTTGGTTTCTATCCGACGCCCACGCGAGCTTCCATGCACTGGTAAAAACCATATCGCCCGCGTCGTCGTCGTTCACATGTAAGTCCATGAGGATCGAGCGCCCCGGCGTCGTGGGGACACCAAGTTGTTGCGCAGGAAAGAAGGCCTCGAAGCTGTAACCGTGGCTGTTGCGTTGCCATGCAACTTGATAACCTGGCACCGGCACCACCCGCGACACCGTATCAGAGAACGGCCCTCGCACGAGGCTTTCGCCGAACCGCACCTGCAAGGCGCTGTCGTTGATGTCGTCCAAGACGCCTGTGGCAGGCAGCTGATCTCCGTCGAGGAAGATCTCGATGCTGTCGTCTTCCCAGGGCGCTTTGCCATCATCCGGTACACCCACTCCTTTGGTGCCATCGACCACGATGCTGTCGTCTTGCACTTGCACAAAGAGGTACAAGCCCAGTTCGTCACGAAGGCCAGCCCAACGGGCTTTGGGAACCGCCATAGGCAAAGCCGCGCCCTCCTCGACAATGAAGTGAGGAAAATCGTATCCGCGGGCCAACGCGTTCATCCACACGGCGTCGGCGTGTCCATCGATCACGGGACGTGGCCCCGCCCGCGACCAAACCCTGGCCAACGGCCGGATGGATTCTGCAACCGGCCCATCCGGCGATGTCGATGCGTCGACGTCCTGCGCGTCTTGCTGAACCTCTGACGCCGCCACATCAATGGCGGCATCGATCAACGAGCCATCCGGCAAGATCCAGGGTCGGCCCTGTTGGTCGATGAGCAGCCGAACGGGCGGCGAAATTCCTGCCGGAAGGAAAAACGGCCGATGTAGCTCACCGAGCGCCGTTCCCTGATTCAAAACCACAAGCCCCAGGTCGATGTCTTGCGCGCGCGTGTCACCAAGCGGCAAAGCCACACGTTGGCTCCGGCCAAGCAGAGTGGCCTCAAATTGACGGGGAGGCGAAAGGTTTAAGCTTATGCGAAGCCCCGTTGCCAGGGGGCTCAGGTTCTCCACGTCGAGACGCAGCACCGTCTCCTCAGACGGCGAACAAGCAAACCCCGAAACGCCGAGAAGCGCCAACACAAGCTTTGCCGGCAACCATCGCATGCCAAGTCTATTGAAGGGGCGCGCCAGACCGGCACCCGTCGACTGGCGCGAGAAGGCGTGAAGGTATGACCCGCGACTGAAACCCGCCATTGACGTCTGTCAAGGGAAGGAGGCGTTGCGTGTTTTTCCCAGTCGGAGTGAGGCAACAGGCCGCAGTAGGACAAGCTGAACTTCAGCTTTTGGGCTTCCGCTCCAGCACGCCATCGATGAGCCCGTACTTCATCGCAGCCTCGGGCGACATGAAGTTGTCGCGTTCCGTGTCCCTTCTGATCGTTTCTACGCTTTGGCCCGTGTGTTTCGCGTAAAGAGCGTTGAGTGTGTCGCGGGCATGCAACGCTTCCCGCGCTTGAATCTCGATGTCGGTGGCTTGGCCTTCGAAGCCGCCCAACGGTTGGTGAAGCATGATGCGCGCGTTAGGCAACGCATACCGTTTGCCGGGGGCTCCTGTGGCCAACAAGAAGCTCGCCATGGAAGCCGCTTGCCCCACGCAATAGGTGGCCACGTCACAATGCAGAAGTTGCATGGTGTCGTAGATCGCAAGCCCCGCGGTGACAACGCCACCCGGCGAATTGATATAAATGGTGACGTCCTGGGTTGGATCTTCCGAATCCAAGAACAACAGTTGCGCGATCAAAACGTTGGCCACCTCGTCATCGATCGCGGTGCCCAGGAACACGATGCGATCTTTGAGTAGCCGCGAGTAAATGTCCCAACCACGCTCCCCTGCGTGCGTTTGCTCAACAACAGTGGGTACCCGCTGCAACGCGCGCACCTGAATATCTCGTCGATATCCTGTCACCGGCTCTCCCCTCCCCCCAACCACGCCAGCACAGCGGCACGTGAAAACCGCCACACGCTGCCCAGTTTTCGCCCCGGCAACTTGCCCGCCTCGGCCATCTGCACCACCACGTTTTCCTCCACTGCCAGCAGTTGCGCCGCCTGCTCTGCGTTCATCACCTCGGGCGTTTCGTAGGGCTGAAAGCTGTAGCGGCCCACGGTCGACTCGCCGCTGTTAGCCTGCACTGCGACCGGCCGCGGCTGCGACAGAAAGCCCAACGCCTGCAGGCCGCGTTGGCTATCTGGATCCACGTATTTGGCCACCAGATTCGCCACCAAATCCTTCTTCGGAATGCCCAGCGCTTCAGAGGCCCGATCGAGCTTCTCCCCCGCCGTGGCGGGCAAACGCACATAAAGGGGCGTTTCATTGGCGGGCTTGCGTGACATATTCACATGATATCCTGTGAATATCAAAAGAGCAAGTCGACCCGCCAGCTAACGGGCCCAGACGGCTTGGCCGAGCGGCGCCACATTTAGTTCTGCGCGATGTCGGCGCCACGCGGGCATGTGGCGGTCCATGAGCCGAATGAATCGTTCGTCGTGGTGCTTGGCCAGCAGGTGCGCAAGTTCGTGGACAAGAACGTACTCAAGACAGGCCGGAGGCTTCTTCATGAGCTCAAGGTTGAGCCAAACGCGGCCGGCGGTGGGGTTACAGGATCCCCACTTGGTCTTCATGCGTTTGATGCCCCAATCGTTAACGATGACGCCCAGCCTTGCCTCCCACTTTTCGAGCAGCCGCGGCACAATGGCCTGCATCCGTTCCCGATACCAGCGTTGCAGCAGATTTTCCCGAGCGTCCGCCGTTGAGCTGGCCCGCACGTGCAAAATAATGGCTTGTTTCAACCTCAGTTCCACCCTGGGCAGATCTTCGGTTTCAATCACACGCAGTCGATAGCGCCTGCCGCGGTAGTAGTGGCTCTCGCCACTGACCATCTCACGGGTGGACTCGCGCGCTTGCCTGCCAAACGAGGCTTGCTGTCGCTTAATCCACGACAGCTTGCCGATAACGGCGACCCGCACAGCGGCGTCAGATACAGCCAGCGGGGCGGCCACACGCACTCGGCCGTCGGGCGGATAGACGCCCAAGTGCAGGTTCTTGATGGATTTGCGAACCACGGACACGGCAATGCCGCTGACGCTCAAGGTACGCGTCTCAGTAATCATGCTGGCTCTTCACGAGGCTAAGCGTTGCCTCCACGCGGGCATCATCAACCCCATCAAGCGCCGCAGCGATGGCAAGGCGGACCCGCTTCGTTTTCATCACGTTCGCCCGCCAACCGTCCTGCATGCTGGTGCGGACCGCTACATCCACTTTGAGTGCCAGTTCCTCTTGACGGTCAAGGTTGTCGAAAAGGGCGCGCCGCGCGGCTGTGTTCAGTGACGCAGGATACCCAGTCAGGGCAGGACCAGCGTGAGCCTGCGTGGTGAGCTCAACAATTTTGGCCAAGTATTCTTGATAAGTGATGGCCGCTTGCTTTCGCTGCTTCATAAGCGCATCCAGCAGGTCGGACATCTTCTCGTAGTACTTCGGATTGATGGGCGACTGGTCAATGATCAGCTTGCGGACGTTGTTCTCGATGGTTTCGGCCGCCGCATTCTGGTTCTTCCGGAGTGACGCTGGCAGCGCATCCACAGCCTTTGCGCCGCGCTCAACAATCAGCTGTACAAGCGACAGATCATCGAATTTCGAGATGACCTCGCTTTCCTCTGCACGGATGTACGTATCGATCAGGTGCCGCATGGCGGGCTCGTACTGCTTGAGATCAATCGCATCGCCGCTGTGCAATTTTATCTGGCTGCGCAGGTTTTCGTAAAAGGTGACTTCTTCCTTTATGGCGGCCGATTGGCCCTCGGTGTAACCGGCCTCTGCCATCTCGCCCGCCAGGTTCGCATACGCACGAACCAGGGAAGACGTGAGCTTATAAAGCGCGAGGCGTTGTGGCTCATTGGCCTTAAGCTCGGCACCGTTGCCGGATTCGGCAGACGAAAAGTAGTGGTAATACGCTTCGTCGTCTCGGGGTGGCCGCACGGGCTCGCATAGAGCGCGCATCGCTTCAAGCGCTTCATTGAGGCGCTCTTTGGCCTTACCCACGCGATCTTCGAGTAAGCCGGCCACGTCTTCCTTGTCAAAGCCGTCGAGAGCGCCCGAGGTGTAATCATCCACGGCGTGTTCAAGGCTGGTGAACAGATCCTTGTAATCGATGATGTAACCGAAGTCTTTGTCGTCTCCATCAAGCCGGTTCACGCGGCAAATGGCTTGGAACAAACCATGGTCCCGCATCTGCTTGTCGATGTAGAGATAGGTGGCTGGGGGCGCGTCGAAGCCTGTGAGCAACTTGTCGACCACGATCAGCAACTTCATTTGGCCGGGCTCGTCTATGAACTTCTTCTTCACTGCCTTCTCAAAAGCTTCCACCTTGGCCACGGCCTGTTCAGGAGGCTCACCGAACCAATCGGCAAGCATCTGGCGGTAGATCGCGTACTTTTCGAGCGCATCGGTTGCGCCTTCGCCGCTTTCTTCGCCCTTGATCGCGGCGGCCGTGGGGGCGTACGACGTCACAACGGCGCACTGGCCGCCAAGCGACGTTTTGGAGAAGAGTTCATAAAGCCTGCAGGCCTCGTAGATGCTTCCCGCGACGAGGATCGCGTTGCCATGCCCATTCTTGAGCCGCTCCCGCATCTCCATATCAAGTAGGATGTCGCCCACGATCTTGGCGAGCCGCGAATGGCTTGAAAGCACCTTCTGCATCGTGCCCCAGCGTGCCTTAAGCTGAGCTTTGGCAAGCGGCGTGAGGCCCTTCGTTTTGGCCTCGAACCACTGGTCGATCTTCGCCTGCGATGTAATGTTTTGGTCGATGTCGCGGGCTTCGTAGCGCAGATCAAGCACAACTTTATCGCTGACGGCTTCGTGAAACTTATAGGTGTGAATGTAGCCGCCGAAGATTTCGATGCTCTTCTTCTTTTCGGCCTTAAGCAGCGGCGTGCCAGTGAAGCCGATAAACACGGCGCCGGGCAAAATGGCCTTCATGGCCTCGTGAAGCTCGCCTGACTGGGTGCGATGACACTCATCTACAAAAACGAACAATTCGCCCTTGGCGCGGAAGTCTTTGGGCAAAGCCTTCTTGAGATCGTCGACGAAGCTCTTGATGTCGCCGACGGCCTCGCCGTCTTCCTTGCCGCCGAACTTGTGAATGAGCGAACACACCAGCCAGGGTGTGGTGGCGTTAAGTGTGGCCACGAGGTCGTCGCCGGATTTGGTGCGGTGAATGTCTTCGGCAACGCCTTTGAAGACTTTTTCGATCTGTTCATCAAGTTCGGTGCGGTCGGTGATGATCAGAACGCGGGCGTTGGTGGCATTCTCGCGTATCCACTTGGCCAGCCACACCATGGTGAGGCTTTTGCCGCTGCCCTGGGTGTGCCAAATGATGCCGCCTTCACGCCGACGAACATGTTCTTGTGCGGCGCGAACGCCGAAAAACTGATTGTGCCGGCACAGCTTCTTTTTGCCGGCATCGAACACGACAAAATCATGGATGAGCTCGAGGAAGCGCTTCTTTTCGCAGATCTGGCGCAGCGCCTGGTCAAGTGGGTTGCTGTTGTTCGCGGCTGCGCCGGGCTCTTTCCAGGTGAGGTAATGCTTCTCGGGGGTGTTGATGGTTCCGTAACGCAGGCCCTGGGTGTCATTGCCGGCCATCACGAATTGCATGGTCGAAAAGAAGGGCGCAATGAACTCCTTCTTTTGGTTGTCGAGGTTCTGGCGAATGCCTTCGGCAACAGAAATGGTCGATCGTTTGAGTTCGAGAATGCCAAGCGCGATGCCGTTGACGTAAAGGACGATATCCGGGCGTTTGCTGTGTGCCTTGGCGTCTGGTGCTTTGACGGTAACTTCTTCGGCGATGGCGAAGCGGTTTCGTTCGGGATTTTTCCAGTCGATAAGCCAAACGGTTTCATTGTGGTCCCCGATGTCGGCTTTGACTTTCACGCCGTAGCGAAGAAGGTCGTATACGGCGCGGTTGCGGTCGTAAAGGCTAACGCCCGTGTTACTTGCAACCTTGGTCACCTCGGCAATGGCCCGGCGGATGAGCTGGGCACCGTCTTCGCGTTCGTCGAAGCCCTGGTAGGCCCACAGAAAGTGCTCGAGCTGCCCCTCGATGATGTTCTGGTTATCGCCTGCGCTCAGATCCCCCAGGTGGTCGTAGTGCAGCTCATCCACGAACAACTTCGCGACCCGACGCTGGGTGCGGCGCTCAGTCTCTCCGATGGCGGTCATGGTTTTGCACCTTGGGTAGGGGCCAGGGGGGTGGGCGGCGTTTCTACCCGCGTTTCTACCCGCGTTTCTACCGGCGTTTGTACCGGCGCTTGTACCGGCGTTGTCGGCCTGGTGAGAGCAAAGGCAGTGGCCTTGCTGGTGCTCATAACGGGCCCCGTTTTGGGGTCGCAGTTAACAAGTTCGCCCCCTTCTTGGTTAAGCGATACTTCTGCGCGGGACTGTTAGGTCTGTCAGGAATCGTCATTTCGATGAGACCTGCATCCAGAGCCGGTTGGATGTGATGCTCACGAAAATGATGCCGATCCTTGAGTCCAAGCCGGGCCCGGAGTGCCGCATTCCCCAGTGGGTGTCCTTCGCCCAGCACGCGCAGGACAGCCTCAACTGGTGGGGTGACTGGTGGGGCAGCTGGTGGGGCAGCTGGTGGGGTAGCTGGTGGGGTAGCTGGTGGGGTAGCTGGTGGGGTAGCTGGTGGGGTGACCTCGGGCTGCTGCCAGTGCCATTCGGTCCACAGGCCACTGCCATCGTGGCGGACCTCGGGCAATGTCGTGCCTGCGCTGCGGCACGCTTCCACGATGCGCTCGAAACCTCGTCCCCACGCCTCAATGAGGCCGGTGCGAAAGAACACCTGGGCAATGTCTGGGTTCTGGGGCTCTGAGGAATGCTTCTTGAGCAGAGTTTCGGCAGTCCACCGGTTCGGCAACTGGCCAGGATTCCAAATCATCAAGTGGTCGGCATACACGCTAATCTGAATGGGGCCGCCCGACGTGTAGTCTTTGTGAATGAGCGCGTTGAGCACGGCTTCCCGTAAGGCTGCCTCCGGAACGGGATACGTTTCCACGCGCTGAACGCCTTCGTAGGTGATCCAGGCGATCATGTACTTTGTGCGCAGGATCTCTATGGTTCGTTCCATCTGGGCGAACAGATCGCCATGGATTTCATCGTGATAGAGCAAGTCGGCGTTGGTGCGAAACATGCCCACTTTTACGTAGGCGCCTGTGAACCAGCGCTCGGGATCTTCGTGGAACAACAGCAGCGCCGCGCGCTTCAACATGCCGGCATCTAAAAGGTGCAAGCGTTCAACGAGCTCAGCGTTGTTGGCAGCCAACGCTTCTGGCGGCATGCGTTCGCTGCCGAGCGTGTTTGCGAAAACGTTTGAACGCTTCGGAAGATAAATCGTCAACGCTGATGCCAGGCACGGGGGCGCTGTCCCAATGACGTCCGAACTTACGCAATAGGAAGGCTGATAAGGCTGCGCCGGTAAGTTGCTGCTTGGTGCTGCCACTGCGAAGGTGATACTCGCCGCGATAGCTGATGGGCGTGGGCTGTGGCTCAACGACGATCTCAAGCAGCTTATGGCCGCGCTCTTCGAACAGGCGAACGGGAACCACGATTCCCAGGAGGTCGCGGATCTTGTTTGGAAGCTCGGTCAACAAGCGTTCAGCACCGTCAACACCCACGGGTTCGCCATGATCGTCGCGGCCAATCACAAGGGTGCCGCCCTCTGCATTGGCAAAGCCGCACACCCAGCGCAGATATTCGTCGCGCCAGATCGCTTTCCATTCGACGATATGGTTTTCAGTCATATGAGGCGCGTTCTTCCGGTGAGAAGTTCTTGCATCATGCCCTGCTTGAGAAGGCGCGTTTTGTCGCGGCGTTGTTCCAGGGCGGCGAGCTCGGCGTCCATATCGGAGAGGATGGCGGCAATGGCGATTTGTTCCACCACGGGCGGAAGGTTCAATTCTAAGGTTTCGAGCCGCCTTCGCTGAATGCCTGTCGCTGTTGAACCCGAGGCGTTGTCCTTGAGAACCCTCTGGAAGGTGCTCCCGGTCATTGTTCGAAGGATGATGTTCTCACCCTTGGGCACGTCCAGCAGATAGTTCTTCTGGCTTTGCGCCTTATCCGATACGTACTTCATGAACAGCAGCACCAGGACGTAGTCCTTGTACTGCGAGGCATCCATGCCTCCGCGCAGCTCGTCACATGAGGCCCACAGCGACGAATAGAGGTCGGACTTCTTGATCGCCATGGATCAGCCCAGCCCCCGCACCGTTGCCATCATACCCAACATCGAACTTGTCGCTGACACTTCGCAGGCGTGCATTGAAGGCGACACTATACATGGGGAGGCCGCGTGGCTGCAGCCGTTGACGAACCGCTGGTGACTCCTTCAAAACCTTCCGGCGGCCCCCTTCACCGCTTTTGAATACCACCCGAGCGCTAAAGTATTTCGTGTAAACTCAGAACCGTAAGCTGGTGCCCATGACGACGAAAGTATTCAATTGCCCCGCATTCCTTGCTGCTTTCGTTGCAAGTATGTACGCTTGCCGTAGTCCAAACCGCCAGCCGGAGGATGTCTTCGACTCGCCTCCGATCGTTAGGTCCGTGCTGCCAGCGAGTGAGGATGCGGGTAGTCGCAGCCAAGACGGGGCGCGCGAGGCGGGGCCAGCTGCGAAGGTCGATTCGCCGTCGTCAGCAAAAAAACAGATCAAGCCGGAAAGCGATTGCCCCCCGGAGAAGGACGGCAAGCGACCTTCACGCTGCATTCCCAAGGAAGAGCTAGAGCAGGACGTCGAGTTTTGAGTGCTGCTATTGGCAAGAGTTGAATGCAGTTTGGGCCCAAGCCTTCAGGGACAACGAACGAGGAAAGTGTGTGACAGTGATGCCCTCAAATCTGTCGGACTTCTTGCCGCCATACTGAGTCCCCACCCCCGCACTAGCAGGAACGTCACACGCCATTGCAATCCCGGCCAGTAGGCGTTTCCCCTGCGCACCTTGCCCGACCCGGCACCCGTGAAATTCCATACTGCCGTACGGCTTCATGACGCGCCCCAGTTTACGAAAGTATTCGATCGCTCGCGGAAGTTTGAAATGCCCGGCTGCGAAAGACGATGTTCCTCGAACGCCTGGGCCGCCGCCCGCGATACGCATTTCACCTGGGCCTCCGTGACCGTGAAAACGAAGCAGGGAAATCGATCGCGGCGCGTACTTGGCGACCAGAGTTTCGATCAATGTGATTGCTCCTTTTGACATTCCGTAATTGACCAGAATGTTTGAGCCGCCGGTATCAAGGTACGGGCCATCATCTTCAAGGACGGTGATTTCCGATGCGTCAATCACTTCAACTGCAAGTTGCGGTTTCGCGGCGAAGAGCGCCCGCCAGGTGTGATGCTCGATGCGACCAGACGACGCCAAGCCCTTCTCTCGCTGGAACCTACGGACGCACTCGTAGGTCTTGGGGCCGAAGATTCCATCGACGGCGAGCATTTCAGCACCTGCCTCGAGCAAACACGATTGCGCAAGCGCCACACTGGGGAGGCGGTCGCCAAGCTTCAGCGTCAGATACATTTTGTCTCCCTAAACTCGTCCGGGATGGCATCCGGCTATCAACCCATGCTCCAGAACCCGCTCGATAGCGCCTTCCGGAACGGAAATGAAGGTTGGCCTGTCAGAGGGGCACTTGTGTGGTTCACCCGCTCCCCTGCACCGTTGCCATGACCCAACTTCGACCTTATCGCTAGCATTCTGGCGACACTATACCTGGGTCACGTGGGTCCCCACACCACGAAATGCAGCCCGATACTTACTAGGAAGCACGGCGCCCATCACTCCTCGCAGCCAGTTCCGCATGGCTGAGCTTCGGCGGCGACGCCCTTACAAGTCAGTCCCTTTCGTTGTTCGCTTCGAGGCAATCAAGAAGATCCATTCTGGGCCACCGCGCAGCGCCCCCGGCACGCAACGCACCGCGTGCTTGATGCGTCACCGACACCCGCCGATAAACCGGCCGGCGCCTTCCATGCAAAACCAAACCGCATCTTCCGACGCGCTTGCTCTTCAACCACCGGTGAACAGCTCCGGCGGCTCGGTTGGGTATGCGCCCAACACTGACGAGGGCCGCGCCGTTCTGCAGCTTCGCCTCGGCATCTTTGCTCGGACACTGTTGGTTCTCACGGCCGCCTACGCCGCGTTCCTCATCATCTTGCGCCTAGGTGTGATTGGCGGACGCCCGCAGCCCGTCGGATCAGCTCTGGCGCTGGCAGCCGCGGCCGTGGTGTTGTTGGCCGTCATCGCCGTGATGACCACGCACGCGCCGTTGCCTGCGCGAACGCTCCTGGCGCTGGATCTATTGGGCACGTTGGCCCCCACGCTATTCATGGGCGGCAGCGCCTTCATCATGTTCGAGTTGCCGATCGCGCAAGTGGGCGCGTTCGTGGGCACGGCACTTAAAGTGTTTGGCCGCACGTTGTTCGTGCCCAGCACCGCCCGACGCACCACCTGGATCACGATGGCCGCCTGCACGCCGGTACTGTTGGCGAACGTGCTGATCGCCGTCTTTCGCCCGGAAGATCTGTTAGCACCGCGGTCGCTGCAATTGGGCTTCCTTGTGCTGTGGTCCGGCGCCTTGTGTGCGCTGGCCGGTTATGGTTCAGGCCTTTTGTATGAATTGCGACGTGCGGCGGCTCAAGCGCGCGTGTTGGGGCAATATGTGCTGCTGGCAAAGATTGGCGAAGGTGGCATGGGCGTTGTTTACCGCGCGAGGCACGCGCTGCTTCGCCGCGACACCGCCGTGAAGTTGTTGCCGCCAGACAAAGCCGGCGCCGAGAACATCCGCCGCTTCGAGCATGAGGTGCAGCACGCTGCCGCCCTCACCCACCCCAACACGATCGCGATCTACGATTATGGCCGCAGCGTCGACGGCATCTTCTATTACGCGATGGAGATGCTCGAGGGCTTGGACTTAGAGGTGTTGACGACAACCTATGGTGCGCAGCCACCGGGCCGCGTGATCCACATGTTGAGCCAAGCGTGCGCCGCTTTGTCCGAAGCGCACACGCGAGGATTGGTTCACCGTGACATCAAGCCAAGCAACATCTTCCTCACGTGTCGCGCGGGCGTGCCCGACGTGGTGAAGGTGCTTGATTTCGGTTTGGTTCGAGACTTCGTTCACGTGGATGAAAGCGCCCACGACGCGCGGTCGGTGATGGGCACGCCGGCCTATATGTCGCCTGAAAGCATTCAAACGCCACACGCCGTGGGACCCGCCAGTGATCTTTATGCGATGGGTGTCAGCGCCTATTTCCTGCTGACCCAAAGGCTGCCGTTCGATGCTGATTCGCCAGTGCAAATGCTGGCACGCCACATCGCTAACACACCCCGCGCGCCCTCGCTGTTTGCGCCTACGCCGTTATCAAAAGAATTGGATGCTTTGATCCTCAACTGCTTGGCCAAAACACCCGAAGGCCGCCCCGCCAGCGCCATGGCTCTTAAGCGCGCGTTGGAAGCGCTGCCTGAAGCCTCATCGTGGGATGAGGAAAAGGCCCACGCCTGGTGGCAATACCGCACGAAGGTGGAATCGAGGGGCAAGGCGGCCACAACCACCGTTCAAGCATTAGAACAAGCCGCCACGATGGCCGTGGACGTGGTCGCCCGCTGACCGCGGGCAAGCTCTTAAGGTCCCCGCTCAGAGTCGACGTTGCAGTGGGTGATGCAAGCTCCCTGCCTTATGTTGGCGCCGACATCCCCCGTGCCTAATGGTATCTTTAAGTGCGAATGGCACATCCGGCACGGCGCACGGCTTCGTATGAAGACGTTCTTAACGCTCCGCCACACATGGTGGCTGAGGTGGTGAACGGAGACTTGCATCTGCACCCGCGCCCGAGCCTGCCTCACTCCGCGGCAGCGACGGCTCTAAGTGAAGAGCTGGGGCCGCCATTTAAGCGTGGGAAAGGAGGGCCCGGCGGTTGGATTCTGCTTTATGAGCCGGAGCTTCATCTCGGCGCTGATGTTCTCGTTCCTGACCTTGCAGGGTGGCGTCAGCCCCGCATGGAAGAAATACCAAACACCGCTTTTTCAACCGTCCCGCCCGATTGGATTGCCGAAGTTCTGAGTCCCGGAACCGAACGATTTGATCGTGGGCAAAAGCTTGGCGTGTACGCGCGTGAGAAGGTGCCTTGGGTGTGGCTCGTTAACCCAAGTCAACGGACACTGGAGATCTTGCAGCTTGGTGCTGACGGGCAGTGGATCTTGCGGGGCACGCACCTCGATGACGTTCGCATCCGGGCGCAACCATTCGACGCCATCGAATTCGATTTGGGCGCCTTGTGGGCCAACGTACAGTCATCGTCTGGTTAGCGCCTTACGGCGGCCCCTTGCGAGCCGCCGTGCGTTCTTACGTCAACGCCGCCTTACTTGAGCTTCGCCAGTGCCTCACCGATGCGGGCCAAGCCCTTTTCGATGTTGGCTTGCGACGTTGCGTACGACAAACGCACGAACCCTGGCGCAAAGAAGGCGCTGCCTGGAACCAAGGCCACGCGGCCCTCGGTGATCAAGTAGTCACAGAGATCCAGATCGCTCGCGATCACTTTGCCATCAGGCGTGGACTTGCCGTTGTAGGCAGACACGTCGGGGAAGCAGTAGAACGCGCCCATCGGCTCGGTGCATTTGACGCCTGGCATGCTGTTGAGGCCGCGCACCATGTATTGGCGGCGCTTGTCGAACTCCACGCGCATGCGTTCCACTTCATCCTGCGGGCCCGTGATGGCCGCCAAAGCCGCCGCTTGCGAAACCGCCGCCGCGTTCGTGGTGGATTGACCTTGCAGCGTGTTCATCGCTTCGATGACGTCCTTGGGCGCCAAAGCAAAGCCAATGCGCCACCCCGTCATCGCGTACGCCTTCGACACGCCGTCGGCCACGATTGTACGCTTGCGCACTTCGGGGCCAAACGTCACCGGTTGCGTGAATTTCGCGTCGCCGTAGCAAAGGTAACGGTAGATGTCGTCGGTCAGCATCCACAAGTTGTGCTTCACAACGAGATCCGAGATCGCGCGCAGCGTGGCTTCGGGGTAAACCGCGCCCGTGGGATTGCTGGGCGAAACCACGACGATCATTTTTGTCTTCGGCGTGATCGCAGCCTCGATGGCTTCAGGGCGCACGATGAAATTATCCGCCGCCGATGACGACACCGGCACCGGCACGCCGCCCGCCAGCTTTGCGATCTCGGAGTAGCTCACCCAGTAAGGCGCGGGCAAAATCACTTCGTCGCCTTCGTCCAAAACCGCCTGGAAGGCGTTGTAGATCACTTGCTTGGCGCCCGCGGACACCATGACTTCGTTCACGGGCACTTCGATGCCGTGATCTTTGGCGAACCACGCGGCCACGGCCTTACGCAATTCAGGCGTGCCCGGCACCGCCGTGTACTTTGTGGCGCCTGCGTCAAGCGCGCGCTTGGCCGCCTCTTTGATGTGAGCGGGCGTGTCGAAGTCGGGCTCCCCGGCCCCAAAGCTGACAACGTCGATCCCTTTGGCCTTCAGCTCGGCGGCCCTTTGGGTGACCTTCAAGGTCATCGACGGTTCAATCACGTCCAAACGCTTCGACAATTTCATCGCGAGGGTCCCTGTGTGGTGGTGTTGAGTTTCTGTTTCAAAGCGGCCACGACGGCCGGCGGAGCAATGCGGGTGATGTCGCCCCCCATGCTGGCGACTTCTTTTACCAAAGAGGAAGACACATAAAAGCTTTCCTCGCTTGTCATCAAGAAAATCGTTTCCACGTCGGGCGCCAGGTGCCGGTTCATGTGCGCGAACTGAAACTCATACTCGAAATCAGCGATGGCGCGCAGGCCGCGGATCACCGCCCGCCCCCCTTGCTTGCGGACGTAATCCACCAGCAGCCCCGAGAACGAATCAACCTCAATGCGCGGATCGTCGCCCACGGCGTCGCGAACCATACGTATGCGTTCTTCGACCGTAAACAACGGCGACTTGCGCACATTATTGGCCACCGCCACGATGACCTTGTCGCACAGGGGCACCGCACGCTTGAGAATGTCTACGTGGCCGTTCGTTATGGGGTCGAACGTGCCAGGGTAAACAGCAATCATCGGCGCCCGGCTCACGCGGACAACCCTTGCTGGCAGCGATAAAACGAAAGCCCCGTGTCCCCGTAATACCGGCGATCGGTGAGGATTAATCCGCCGCTTTCGTCGGGCGGCACATTGCGTTTGTCGTGTTCCACGATGATCACTCCCCCCGCAGCGAGGCCATGGCACCCAATGGCGCGCAGCACGCCTTCTACCACGCCCGCCGCATAGGGCGGATCCACGAACACCCAGGCAAAACGCTTGCCCGCGGCCGCCAGATCCGCCAACGCCGCTTGCACTTCCCGACCAACCACCACGGATCGATCCGCGAAGCCAAGCTCAGTCAGGTTGCGTCGCAGGGCCGCCAAGGCGCGGGGATCACGCTCAACAAACACCGCGTGCGCCGCTCCGCGTGACAAAGCTTCGATGCCCAGCGAGCCCGTGCCCGCAAACAAATCAAGCACGTCTGCATCAGGCGCGGGGCCCAGGATGTTGAACACAGCCTCGCGCACTTTGGACGCCGTAGGCCGCGTTTTTAAACCCTTAGGCGCCTTTAGTTTTCGCCCACGGTCCAGGCCGCCGGTTACGCGCATGTCAATGGCGCCGTCTTTACCGCGGAGCCCCCACGAAGTCAAACCCAACCCGGGATCGCCCCCACCTCAAGTTCAGTGACAAAAGGCCCGACGATGCATCTATATTTGTAGTTGTAGTTTCCCCTGATGCTTGCCCTTCGCCCCGCCGCCTTTTTCGACCTCGACCGCACGTTGGTGCCGGTCAACACGGGGCGGCTGTTTGTCGGCCATATGCGCAAACGCGGCGAGCTCTCAATGGGACGCGCTTTGCAGGCCCTGTCGTGGCTGGCGCGCTATCACTTCGCGCTGCTCGACATCCAAGCCGTGGCCGCGCGCGTGGTGCAGGTTCTCAAGGGGCAACGCGAGGACGAGTTTGCCGAGATGTGCCAACGCTGGGTGGAAGACACGGTGCTGCCGCGCCTTTTGCCCGAAGGCCTGCGCAAGATTGAAAGCCACCGCAAGTTGGGGCAATTCCTCGCCATCCTTTCCACCTCGCCCATCTATGTGGTTGGGCCCGTCGCGCGATCACTTGGCATGGATGCCCTGGGCGCCACGTCACTTGAAGTCGAAAAAGGCTTGTTCACCGGTCGCCTCGAAGGGCCCGCGTGTTATGGCACCGGCAAGATCCATTGGGCCGAGTCGCTGCAAAAGCGACATCACCTAAATTTGGACGCCAGCTGGTTCTACACCGATTCTTACACCGACCTGCCGATGTTGGAGCGCGTCAGCCACCGGGTTGTGGTGAACCCCGATCCGCGTCTTAAGCGCACGGCACGCACGCGTGGCTGGACGATCGAACGCTGGGACTGACTCTCAGTCGACTTGGGTTCCGATGATCGCCGCCAACTCATCGGGAACGAAGCTGGGTGGAATTCGCAGCTGTTGGATCGCACGCAAGCAGCGCTCTTGCTCATGCTTTTCGATGATGCCATCGGCCATCACCTCCGCCGCCATGCCGTGCAGGTGTGCCAAGAAAATCTCGCGCACATCTTGAGGCGTCAGCAGATTGCTGCGGAAAATCTCCAGCAGCTCAGCCTTTTCACGATCGTCTAGAACACCATCCTCCATCGCGCGCGGCAAAAACTCAACCAGGCGGGCATAGGCTTGCTTTCGATCTGAAGGCGGCACGTTCGACATAAGGCGCACTTTACCCCGTTTGCGCGCCGATGCACCAGGCGGCGGCCTGCTACTTTAACCGCGTGGATATCTGGCAATCGCCGCACACCCTGTCGCTCATCGATCTCGCGCTGGAAGAAGATCTCGGCCGCGGCGATGTCACTTCGGCAGCAACCATCGCCGCCGAAACGCAGATCACGGCGAATTTCGTGAGCCGCCAAGATTTGGTGGTGGCCGGTCTGCCTGTGGTGCAGATGGTTGCCGCACGGGTTTCACCTGCGCTGCGCTTGACCACCCAAACCAAAGACGGCGTGGCCGCTGGCAAAGGTGAGATTTTGGCCCAGCTGCAAGGCCCTGCGCGCGCCGTGTTGGCGGCCGAACGTACGGCGTTGAACTTTCTGCAACGGTTAAGCGCGGTGGCCACCGTGACGGACCGCTTTGTTGAGGCTGCGCGTGGCGGCACCGCGCGTGTGGTTGACACGCGTAAGACCACGCCTGGCTACCGGGCGCTGGAAAAGTACGCCGTTTTGTGCGGCGGCGGCGGCAACCATCGGTTCGACCTTGGCTCGGGCGTCCTGATCAAAGACAACCACATCGCGGCCAACGGATCGCTGACCGACACCGTAAACCGCGCGCGACAAGCCGCGCCCCACCTGTTGAAGATCGAGGTTGAGGTGGATACCTTGGCGCAACTCGAAGAAGCGCTGACGGCGGGCGCTGACGTGGTGCTCTTGGACAACTTCAAAACCCCCGACATCATGCAAGCGGTGGCGCGCAAAAATGCCGTGCGCCCACATGTTCTGCTTGAAGTATCAGGGGGCGTGACGCTGGACCGCATTGCGGAGCTTTCGCGCACCGGCGTGGATTTGATTTCCGTTGGAGCCCTGACCCACTCGGCCGTGTCTGTGGACATCGGGCTTGATTTCGTCAAATGAACGGCGTCACCAGCGATTGGGCGCAGGTTCTGCCAGGCCTTTTGACCACGCGGCGGTTGGGCCGCACGTTCAAGCACCTGGCCCGTTGCGGCTCAACCAGCGATGAGGCCGCTCGCTTGGCCGATCAAGGCTGCGGCGATGGCACCGTGGTGACAGCCGATCAGCAAACGGCCGGTCGCGGACGCTTGGGACGCGTTTGGCACTCTCCCGCAGGGGCGAACCTATATTTATCGATCGTGCTGCGCCCCCCGCTGCCGCCGAGTGCGTTGCCGCCGCTCACGTTATTAACCGGCGTGGCCGTGGCAGAGACACTGCGGATCATCGGCATCGAGAGCCGTTTGAAGTGGCCGAACGACATCATGCTGCCCACCGCCGCGGGCTTGCGAAAAACAGGCGGCATTCTGACTGAAATGGCCACCACGAACGGGCGCACCAAACACGTGATCGTGGGCCTAGGGCTCAACGTTTTGCTCACAGCATTTCCCCCCGAGCTTGCAGATCGGGCCACCTCATTGCAATTGGCGGCCGAAGCCCCACCTGATCGCCTGACTCTGCTCGCTCAATTTCTCAATGAGTTCGAGCCGCTTTACGACCGCTTCGTTGTGGAAGGCACAAGCTTCGTTTTGCAGCAATGGCGCCGCTATGGGTGGCTGGGCCAACCCTGCAAGGTCGACCGCGAGGGCGCCACTTTGGCGGGCCATGCTGTAGACGTGGACGAAACGGGCGCCTTGATCATCGAAGATTCGGCCGGAAAACACCACGCGGTGCTTTCAGGGGAAGTGGTAACTCCGCTATAAACCTCGGGTGACGCCATTGCACGCCGCCCTGTTGGGCTTGATTCAGGGGTTAACCGAGTTCCTGCCCATTTCTTCCACCGCGCACCTGCGCATCTTCCCCGCGCTGCTGGGGTGGCACGACGCCGGCGCCGCGTTCACGGCCGTTCTGCAGTTGGGCACGTTGGTGGCGGTGATTGGCTACTTCTTGCCCGAACTGCTGCGCATGACCAAAGCCTGGTTCGCGCCGAAACCGCTGCAGAACCCTGAGGCCATGAAGCTGGTGCATCTGGTTGTGGGCACGTTGCCGGTGGGCGTGGCCGGGTTGCTGTTCAAGCACGCCATCGAGGGTCCGCTGCGTTCGTTGTGGGTCATCGCCACCACTCTCATCGTGGTGGGCGTGATGATGGCGGTCGTCGAGCGCCGGGTGTCACCCACGCGTGGCATCGAAGACGCGGGCATGCGCGAGGCCGTGCTTGTGGGCCTGGCCCAGATGCTGGCCTTGGTGCCCGGCGTGTCTCGCTCGGGCATCACGTTGATGGCCGCGATGGCCTTGGGTCTACGACGGGAGGCCGCCGCCCGGTATTGCTTCTTGTTGGGCGTGCCGGCGATCGGCGCCGCGGGCATCTTTGAATTGCCGCAGGTTTTGAAGGCCAGTGACGTGAGCGGCGGCGTGCTCCTGCTGGGTTTGGCCATCTCGGCGGTGTCGGGTTACGCGGCCATCGCGTGGCTGATTCGTTTTTTACGCACCCGAAGCGTTTTGCCGTTCGTGTTGTACCGGGTGGCGTTGGGCGTGCTGCTGATTGTCGGACTGCTTTCGGGCTGGCTTTCGTAGCGCGCCTGCTGTGGCCCCCTCAATTGGTCGATGTGCGTCCTGGACACTGGTGGTGGGCGGGGGTAATCTCCGCACCTCAACGTAACGGAAAGCACCAAAAGGGGCCCATAGCTCAGCGGTTAGAGCTGGCGGCTCATAACCGCCTGGTCCTAGGTTCGAATCCTAGTGGGCCCACAAGCCATCATTGAAGGGGCAATCCGCTGCGTTGACAACCCCCGCCCGCCCGTTTGACATTTGGAGGATCCCCGTTGCGCGACCAGCTTAAGTGGCTCGAAGAATTGCAAAAACACGACGCCAAGATCAAAGAGCTCACAGACGCTCTTAAGGCGATCCCCGCGAAAATAGTGGCCACTGAAACCGACCTGGCCCGGGTTGAGACGCTGCTCTCGCAAGAGCGGACGCAGCTTGAAGAAGCCCGCAAATACCTAGGCGAACAGCGCCAGTTGTTGGAAATGGAAGGCAGCCAGATCAACAACGCCAAGCACAAGCTTTCGCAGTCGAAGAACCCGCGCGAAGCCAATGCGGCCCAGCGCGAGATCGAACAGACCCGCGAGATGTCGCAAAGCCGCGAAGGCGAGATCAAGAAGTTGGTCGAAGCCGTATCCGCGAAGGAGAAGGTTCTCAACGAGCGTTCCGGCGAAGTTCAGGCCCTACGCGCCGGCATCGAGAAAGACAAAGAAGCCTCAAACGCCAAGGTCGCTGAGGCGCAAGAGCAACTGTCAAAGCTGCAAGCCGAACGCGAAGGGTTCGCCAGCAGGCTTCGCCCGGACGTACTCAAGCGCTATGCGGTCATTCGCAATAAGAAGGGGCAAGCCGTGGCGCCCGTTCGGTTGGGCGCTTGCTCAGCCTGCAACATGAACATTCCGCCGCAGCTTTACATCACGGTCCGCCGAGGGGCGACGATCGAAAGCTGCCCCTACTGCCACCGCATCATTTACGCCGAAGAGTTGCTGGCAGAGCTGGCAGCCGCGGACGCAGCGGCCGGCGCCACCGCCACGTAGAAAAGCGCGCGGGCTAAAGACCGCGCAAGAAGGCAAGGCTCTCGGGCAGCTGTTCAAGCGCACGAGAGCTTTCGTCTTCCAAGAAGAACCAGCGCGCGCCTTGCGTGCGTGCGGCTGCCACGACCGCCGCGATGTTGGCTTGGCCCTCGCCTAACGGAACGTTGTCTTCAACGTTGCCTTTGCCGTTGGTGGGTCCTGTGGCCACGCCCTTGCGCAAGTCCTTTAAGTGCAGCAACGGGAAGCGCCCCGGGTAGCGCTTTAGATACGCCACAGGATCGGCCCCGGCGAACACGAACCAATACACGTCCATCTCGAAGTCGTACGCGCCGGCAGAACGCTTAAGCATTTGGTCGGCGAAGAGCTCGCCGGTGGGGCTGGGCGCAAATTCATAGCCGTGCATATGATAGGCAAAGCGAATGCCTGATGGCGCAAGCGCTTCGGCAACCTTCGCGAACAAACCCAGCGCGCGTTCCATGTCTTGGTGATCAAAGACTTCGCCGTGAGGGATCCACGGGCACACGAAGTAATCCACGCGCAACGCCACAGCGTCAGCGATCGCACCCGCCATATCGCTTTCCAGGCGCTCGAAGGTGGCCATGAATCCCCGCGCGTGCAGTTTGTGCTGCGCCAACTTTGCAAGCATCACGTCGGGCGCCAGGCCGTAAAGGTCATGCAGCTCCACTTCATGAAAGCCCATGGCGGCCATGTGTTTTAGCGCGTCGTCGACGTCGCCCTTCATGATCCCGCGCAAACTGTAGGTTTGCAGCCCCACTTGTTTCATCAGCGTTCCTTCGTTCTGGCTTTCGACTGGGGCAGGCACCGAGCGGCAGCCGCTTACCGACAAAATGACGAGAGCCAAGCATGTAAAAACGCGCATACGACCCACTTAACCCAAAAGCTGTTTCACACTCAAGGGGTACGCGCGTGCGAGTGGCAACGGCAGGTTGTGCCTGGTACAGTTGCGACGCTTTTTGCCGGAGCCGGATGGAAGGTCGCGGGGTTGCTTCACAGCAAACCACGAGGAAAGTCCGGGCTCCTTGGGCCAGGGTGCTGGTTAACGACCAGTCAAGGTGACTTGAAGGAAAGTGCCACAGAAAACAAACCGCCGTTAAGGTAAGGGTGAAAAGGTGCGGTAAGAGCGCACCGCCTCCTCGGTGACGAGGAGGGCACGGTAAACCCCACCTGGAGCAAGATCGGTCGGAGATCGCGGGCAACCGCCGGTGCGGCCCACACCGAATCCAGATCTCCTGTTGATCGCTTGAGCCGCCCGGCAACGGTCGGCCTAGATGAATGACCTTCGCCCGCGCAAGGCAACAAGCGCGGGCACAGAACCCGGCTTACAGCCCGGCTCCGACAAAAAGCATTTCTTCGTTTAGCCCGACCACACTTCGTTGATCGGTCCCGCCACGTCCTCACCGAAGTTGCCTTGGCCGCCGCACGCTCTGTAGATCGTGGTCCACAGATCCGACAAGCTGCGGTTGCCAGACGCGCGCGCGGCGTTGCGGCCGCCATTTTCATCGCCCACGAACGAAAACGTCACTGACTTGCGGTGCTTGAAGCCCAAGTTCTTGCCGCCTGCGATGGGGAACACAGCGTTGTTGTGGCTGTGTGATTCGGTGATCTCGGTGGCCCAAGCAACCACGGTGTCATCCAGAATGCCCACGCTTTGCGCTTCCTTGAGCAAGGCGGCGTAGCGACCCGCATACCAATTGTCGATCGATATCCACACGTCGCGCGGCGCTGCGTTGTGGCTGACTTCGTGGTGATCGTCTGCCTTGCCCGCAGCACCATTGGGATTGAGCCCACCCGCCCCGCCTTGCCAAATGATTGAACCGGCAGTGCGGGCGCCACACGCCAAGGAGGCGATCAACAGCGACGCTTGAATGTCGCCGTGAGCCTTGAAGGCTTCCTTATTGTAGGGACCAGAATCGTTGGGTGGCGGATACGTCGAGGACCCTTTGGCTTTGTCCATCGGGCACACGTTGCCACCCACAGGGCTGCCTGCCGGCGCTGATTCCAGTTTCTTTTCGAATTCGCGCACAGAATCGAGGTGAACGTCCAGGCGGCTCTTGTCTGAATCCGTCAAACGCGTCTTGAACATCGAGATGTCTTCTTTGAGAAAGTCCATCACGCTCTTCTTTTGCTCAAGGGCCAACTTAATCTCAGGGCTCTGTTCACCCCCGCCCGATGGCATAAAATCGCCGAACACCGACGCGTACGCCTTACGCGGATCGTTTTCGTTGCGGTTAGGGAAAGCGGCTTTTTTCCATGACAGGTTCTGGTACGTGCCGACGTTATCGTAGCGGCTCCAATAGACCTTCAGATTCAGTGGGTTCTTCGCAGACAGATCCGCTACCGCCTGATCCAATGACGGGCCCATGGCCGTGCCCACGATGTCCCCAGTTTTAACCGTCATCAGTCGCGAAATCTGATCGTGAAACGGGCGCTGCGGATGTTGCGCTTTATTTGAGAGGCCGCGCACAACCGAGATGTGGTCGGCCATGCTGGCGGCGTCAGCCATGCCACGGCGAAACTTGAAGCTGGCATCGTTCCCATCCGAGCCAAAGTCAGATCGCGCGTGGCCATTGGGGGTAAAGAACAAGATGAACTTGCCCTGCCCTGGTTTGCCAGCGGCCTGCGCATGCACTTGGCGCGAAAACGGCGACAAAAAGGCCGCGCCCGCGCCCAGACCCAGAAGCAAATCACGTCGTCGCACATAGTTCGTCGTCATGGAACAGCCTCCTACGAGCCCTGGCGGCGGTTGTAGAAACTCTCAACCTGTGTGAGATCCAACATCAATTGTGTGACGCTGAAGTTCTTGTCCTTGAGCGTGGATGCCAATCGCTTGGTCTCGCACGAGTCCATTGTGTCGCTGCTCACGTCTTGCCCATAAGCGAATGACGCTGCCTGGGTGGCGAAGCAACGTGCGCCGTGATCGCTTTGCACAAGCTTGTCGATCAACGGCAAGGTGCTGTCGTAAGTGCCGTCCACGTCATCGCCATAACCTTCGAGCTGCACCTTGGTGTTAAGCGGTTTGCCGAATTCGCTTGAGCGCTGCGCCCCCACCCCATCGAACTGCTCAAGCCCGAGCCCCAGCGGCACGAATTGCCCATGGCAACCGATACACTCCGGCGCCTTCTGCTTCGCGAACTCATAATGTTCTCTTTGCGTGAAATTCTTGTCTGGCGCGTAGATCTTGCCGTTCGCCAGATCCACGGCGCCGGGGGGGGCGGCGGGGATGGGTTGGCACAGAAGCTTTGTATAGATGGCGATGCCTCGTATGGCGGGCGATGAGCCATCTTTGTGGGCGTTGACTGAAAGCACGCTCGCATGGCCCAACAACCCACGACGCCCTTCGGGCAGCGACACCTTCTTAAACTCGTCACCGAGGCCGGCGGTGTTGGCGCCGTAATGGGCGGCCAACGCGTTGTTCAAATAAGAAAAGTCAGCGCCGAAGATCGTCTTAAGCGAAGCGTCGTCTTGCAACACGGCTTGCACAAACGTTTGCGTCTCCTTCATCATTGCCGCTCGCAACGCAGGTGTGAACCCAGGATACGCCGTGGCATCCTTGCCCAAGGTTTCTGCGCTCGACGGCGTGACGCCGTACATTTGGCCAAACATCGAAGCCAAACGTGCGCGCGACGTATCGGTTGCCAGCAAACGTTCCGCATGCTGCTTCACTTCGTCAGCGTCTTTCAGCTTGCCGGCTTTTGCAGCAGCCAACAACGCTTCGTCAGGAGGCGCATCGGCCAACATGAAGCTGAGTTCATTGGCCAGTTCGTATTGAGTCAGAGCCACCTTGTCGGCGTCGCCGCCGCCCAGTTCAGTGCGATACAAGTGGGCGGGGCTTTGCAGCATCGCTTCGAGCACCAAGCGAACGGCAGCGGGGCTGTCCCACTTGGTTTCAACGCTGCGAAAGAACGATTGATAGCGCGCAAGCTCTTGCTCAGACGGAGGGCGCCGAAACGCGCGTTGGCCAACGTCTGAAAGAAAGGCCGCCACGCAGCCATCGTCGGGCTTGTTAAAGAGACACGCCATGGACCCCTGCAAGGTGCGGGCGGTGTCACTGGCCACCGCCTCCGCGGTCTCACGAAACACTGTGAAGTGTTCGGGTGTGATTTGCTTGTCGGCGAAATTGCTGTCGAACACCGCAAAGCCATCACCTGAAGGGGCATCAGGCGGCAAGCGGCTCACGTCCATCTTGAAGCCGAAGTTCGCCTTCAGTGCGTTGGCGTACTGCTGGGGCGAAAGCCGAATCACCCGACGCTGGGGCAAAAGCTCCCGGGGCAGGTCGCAGGCGCCTGCGGGAGGCGGGGCGCCGCCTGCGCCGTCGCTGCCACCAGCATTGTCCTCGTTGTCATCTCCGGCTGACCCACCGCCCGAACAACCCGCCACACAGATCCAAAACGCGCATAAAAGCCGATGAACGACCAACTTCATGTCGTGCTCCTTCTTCAACAGGGAGGTCGACGCGGATGTCGCGCCGTCTCACCGTGTCTCTCAATGTAACAACATATAACATATGCGTTTGATCATATTCCACCTGTCGTATGCTTTTACGCGCAAAATTGACGTAAAGACGCGCTCCGGCACGGCTACGCATTGTGCGTCGCGCCTAGAGGGTCGACCTGGCAGCGGCGAGAAGCCTAGGCCCGGACGCTGGAGGGCTTGGTGCGGCCCGTGGGCTTCGCCGCGGGCGCTTTGGTGGCCTTCGCGTGCTTTGCCAACAAGGGGGCAAGGAATTGCCCGGTATAGGAGCCGCGCACCTTGGCGACGTCTTCTGGGGTGCCGAACGCCACAACTTGGCCGCCCGCCGCCCCGCCTTCAGGGCCGATGTCGATCAAGAAGTCCGCCGCCTTGATCACGTCGAGGTTGTGTTCAATGACCAGCACCGTGTTGCCCGGCTCCACCAGCCGCCCCAGCACGATCAGCAACCGTCGAACGTCCTCAAAGTGCAACCCGGTTGTGGGCTCGTCCAACAGGTAAAGCGTTTTGCCCGTGTCGCGTTTGGCCAGTTCGCGTGACAGCTTGATTCGCTGCGCTTCGCCGCCCGATAAAGTGGTGGCCGATTGCCCGAGGTGGATGTAACCCAAGCCCACGTCATCGAGTGTTTGCAAAATCGCTTTGAGCTGGCGGTGGTTCTCAAACAACGGCCGAGCGTCCGCCACCGACGTGTCCAGCACCTCAGCGATCGAAAGCCCCTTCCACTTCACGCGCAAGGTGGCTTCGTTGTACCGCTGGCCACGGCACACTTCGCACGTGACGTAGACGTCGGGCAAAAAGTGCATCTCCACTTTGCGCACGCCATCGCCCTCACACGCTTCGCACCGACCGCCCTTGACGTTGAACGAGAAACGCCCCGGCTTGTAGCCAAACGCGCGCGCCTCGGGTGTCTCGGCAAAAATGTCGCGGATCAGATCGAACGCTTTTGTGTACGTGGCCGGATTCGATCGCGGCGTGCGCCCAATGGGCTTTTGATCGATGTCAATGATCTTATCGATCTGCTCCACGCCTTCGAGCCCATCGAACTTGCCCACCGGATCGAGGGCGCCCAGCAATTTGCGGCGCAACGCCGGCCGCAAGATGCCGTCAACCAAACTGGATTTGCCCGCGCCTGAAACGCCAGTCACCGCGGCCAACACGCCCAAGGGGATGTTGACATCGATGTTTTTGAGGTTGTGCTCGCGTGCGCCTTTGACTTTCAAGAAGCCCACGGGCTTGCGGCGTTGCTTGGGCACTTCGATCTCGATGGCGCCGCAAAGGTACCGCCCGGTCAGAGACTTCTTTGTGGCCGCCACTTGCGCTGGCGTGCCTTCGGCCACCACGTGACCACCCAAACGGCCTGCGCCAGGACCGAAATCGATCACCCAGTCAGCCGCTTCGATGGTTTCCTGATCGTGCTCCACCACCAGCACGCTGTTGCCCAGATCGCGCAGCCGGCGCAGCGTTTCGATCAAACGGCGGTTGTCGCGCTGGTGTAGACCGATCGACGGCTCATCCAACACATACATCACGCCAGAAAGTTCGGAGCCCAGCTGCGAGGCCAAGCGAATGCGCTGCGCTTCGCCGCCCGAAAGTGTGGCCGCCCCGCGATCCAACGTGAGGTATTCAAGGCCCACGTTCAGCAGAAAGCCCAAGCGGTTGCGAATCTCTTTCAGGATCTCCTCGGCGATCTGTGCCTTGGCGCCCTTGAGCTTCAGCGTCTCGAAGTGGCGGGCCGCTTCAACCACAGTCATCGACGTGACGTCGACGATGCTCTTTTCACCGAGGCACACCGCGCGCGATTCGGGGCGCAGACGTTGGCCCTTGCACGCGCGGCATTCCGTCTCGCGAAAATAGCGCGTGTACCACTGGCGCATCATCTCTGATTGCGTGTCCTGCAGGCGGCGCTTAATCGTATTTACCACGCCGGAGAACTTCATCGCCCACGAGCCCGTGCTGTTGGCGCCCTTCCACTTAACGTCCAGGCGCTCGTCGTCGCCGTTGCCGAACAACACAATCTCGCGTTGCCGCGCGGTTAAGTTCTTCCAGGGTTTATCGAGCGGGATCGCATATTGGCGATTCAGCGCCTTGGCAATGCTCGCTGTCCACCCCTTCTCATTGCCGGCTTTCTCGCCCCACGGCTCGATGGCGCCTTCGCCGATCGACAGCGACGGATCGGGCACCACAAGCTCAGGATCCACTTCCAGCGACGAACCCAGGCCATTGCAATCGATGCACATACCGAGCGGGCTGTTAAACGAAAATGACTGCGGTGAAAGCTCGGGCAAACTGGCGCCGCATGAGCCGCACGCGCGGCTTTCGCTGTACATGCGGTCGAGGCGCTCTCCTTCCACTTCCACCACCAACACGCCCGCGCCTTCTTTGAGCGCGGATTCAACGGAATCTGTGATGCGCGCGCGGCTGCTTGCCTCCAGCGTCACGCGATCCACCACGATGTCGACTGTGTGCTTCTTGTTCTTGTCGAGGCTGCGCACCTCGTCCAGGCGTTGCACCGTGCCGTTGATGCGCACGCGCGCAAAACCAGCCTTGCGGGCCTCGTCGAACACGTCGCGGAACTCGCCTTTGCGGTTGTCCGCCTTGCGCGCCATCAGCACGGCCTTGGTTTGCGGCGGCAAAGTCAGCAATTCATCCACGATCTCAGCCGCCGACCGGGCGGACACAGCGCCGCCACACAGGTGGCAACGCTGATCACCCACCCGTGTGTAAAACACGCGCAGGTAATCGTAAATCTCGGTCACCGTGCCCACGGTAGATCGCGGGTTCGACGACGCCGACTTTTGCTCGATCGCTATCGTGGGCGATAAACCGCGCAGCGATTCGTACTTGGGCTTTTCCATTTGGCCCAAGAACTGCCGCGCGTAGGACGACAACGATTCAACGTACCGCCGCTGCCCTTCCGCATACAAAGTATCGAAGGCCAGCGACGATTTGCCTGATCCCGAAACGCCCGTGAACACCACAAGCTGGCGCTTGGGCACGGTGAGTTCATCAATGTGCAGGTTGTGCTCGCGCGCGCCCCGCACCTGGATAAAGTCAGGCTCGGCCGCCACCGCAGGGCGGGCAGCCGGTTTGGTTTTTTTAGCAGCCACTCCGTTGGTTCGGCTTAGGCTTTAGCTTTGCTGGGCCTTGAGCAGCGGCGCGAGCTGACCCTTGGCGTGCATGTCACGCACGATGTCGCAGCCGCCCACCAGTTCGCCATCGACGTAGAGCTGGGGGAACGTGGGCCAATTCGAGTAGATCTTCAGGCCCTCACGCACGTCCTGATCCGAGAGGATGTTGAACGTTCCAAAGGGCACGCCCACCTCTTTAAGAACGGCCACCACAGCGGCAGAGAAGCCACATTGAGGCATGGAGGGGTTACCCTTCATGAACAACATGACGCGTTCTTTTTTGATGGTGTCTTCGAGGCGCTTGGTGAGATCGGGAGGCAAGGTGCTCATGGGGTGGTTCCTTCGACAAAAGATGCTTGAACTACGCGTTGGTTTCGCCGGGAGCCAACGTGGTTAGCGTCAAGGCGTGGATTTCTTGTTTCATTGATTCGCCCAAAGCCGCGTACACCATGCGGTGACGGGCCAAGGGCAACTTACCTGCAAACGCTTCGGCCACAATCGTGGCCGCGAAGTGATCGCTGGTCCCGGTCAGGTCTTGAACTTTGACCCGCGCTCCGGGAAAAGCGGCCGCCAGCCTGCGCTCTAATTCCGTTGTGCTCATTGCCACCCCTGCCTATAGCAGGCAGCCGCCATCGAATCACGGCCGCGTCAACCGCCGACACGCGCGTAGTGGTTGGCCAACGCTTGCACTACAATGGGTGGCAAACGTGAAGCTTGGACCGCGGCTGGCGCTAATCACCACATTGCTCATGGGGGCCACGCTGGCGATCTCCGTGTGGTCGTTCATGCGTCTGAGGCGCGGCGATCTGGAGGACGACCTCAAGCAACACGCCCAACGTGTGGGCAAAGCCCTGCAGGTGGCGCTTGAACCCGTCAACGCCGCCACCGTCAAAGACGTCTTGGGCGCGCGCACGGCGAGTTTGCAAAACGCGCTGGCGCCCCTGCAACTGGATCTCGTATGGGTCACGCCTCAGAAGGTGGACGACGAAGGTTGGAGCCAACTCATCGAAGCGTCGCAGATCGATCAGGAGCCTGTGGGCTGGTTCTTCTCGCCCCCCCACCGGCCGTCGTTCTTCGCCATGGCGGTGCCCCTGCGCGACGGCCCGAAATCCGAATCGGGCAAGGTGCTGGCCGTGTTGGGTTTCCGGCGCTCCACCGCCGACATCGACGAATCGGTGGTGCAAAGTCTCAAAAAGGCGTTGCCTTGGTTGGTTTCGGGGGTGGCTGGGTTTGGCACCATCATGCTGTTACTTTTGCGGGGCGGCGTGGTGCGCCCCCTACGCCGGTTGAACGACGCCATTGAGGGCGTGGCCCAAGGTGATTTAACGCGCGCCTTGCTGCCGCAACGGGACGACGAGATCGGCGTTCTGGCGGCGCGGTTCAATGCGATGACGGACTCCTTGCGCGAGGCCAAGGCCGAGCAAGAGCGCGCCACGGGCGCCCGATCTCAGCTTGAAGGGCGGCTGCGCCATTCCGAGAAGCTGGCCACGATGGGGCAAATGGCCGCGCAAATCGCGCACGAGCTCGGCACCCCGCTGAGCGTGATCGGTGGCCGCGCGCGCGCCTTGGACAAAAAAGCCGCCGATCCGAACGAAGTGCACAAGAACGCGGAGATCATCTCCGACCAAGTGGAGCGCATCACCCGCATCATTCGGCAGATGCTGAATTTCTCGCGCAAGAGCCGCCCCACCCTCACAGAGGTGGATGTGCCCGCCGTGGTGCGGGAGTCGCTCACGTTTGTTGAAGAGGCGCTTGCCCGGCACAGCATCGTTACCCACTTAGAGGTCACGGCCGATGTTCCGCCCATTCCCGGGGATCCCGCCGAGATTCAACAAGTGTGCTTGAACCTGCTGAACAACGCCATTCAGGCCATGCCCGAGGGCGGCCAGCTCACTGTTTGCATCGAACGCATCGTTCGACGCAAGGAAGGCTTGGCCTTGGCGGCGCCGGCCGAGTTTTTGTTATTGGAGATCCGCGACACGGGACCTGGCGTTCCGCCGCACTTGCGCGACCAAGTGTTCGAGCCATTCTTCACGACGAAAGACACCGGGCAAGGCACAGGATTGGGTTTGGCCGTCAGCCTGGGCATCGTGAAAGACCACGACGGGTGGATAGAAGTGGGAGATCCACCCCAAGGCGGCGCGGCCTTCCGCGTGTTTTTGCCGGTTTTGTCTGATCCTTCTGGCGTGCAGGCCCTTGCGACATCTGCGCCGATCAGCAAGGATCAATAGGGTATGTCGCTGCAAACAGCCCCGGGCGATCCAGCCGCTGCGCGCGCGGCGGCCGCTCGGCAGCGGGCCCGGCTCTTGGTGGTGGATGACGACCCCGCCATGTGCGACCTGCTGCGGGAGGAGCTGGAAGACGAAGGCTTCACAGTCGACGTGGCGAGGGGCGGTCGCGCCGCTTTGAGCCGCCTGGCGCGCGGGGACATCGACGTGGTGGTCTCCGATGTGAAGATGCCCGATCTCGACGGCCTAGATCTGTTGCGCGAGATCCAAGCGCAAAACCCACGGCCGCAGGTCATCACGATCACGGCCTTTGGCTCGATCGACACCGCCATTCGCGCGGTGAAGCTGGGCGCCTTCGACTACATCACAAAGCCGTTTGCGCTGCCTGAATTGCTAAGCACGATCGACAAGGCGTTGCTTGAGCGTGGCGCACCGGCGGACACCTTGCCCACGGGCCGCGGCGAGCCTAAGGGTGCCAGTCTCATTGGGCGATCGAAGCCGATGAAGGAGCTTTTTGAGCTCATCCGTCGCTTGGAGGATTCCGCCGTCAGCGTGTTGATCACGGGCGAATCGGGCACAGGCAAAGAACTGGTGGCGCGGGCGCTTCACCACAGCAGCCCCCGCAAAGACAAGCCCTTTGTGGCCGTCAATTGCGCGGCCATTCCTGAGAACCTGATCGAAAGCGAGCTGTTTGGCCACAAGCGCGGCGCCTTCACTGACGCGCACGCCGATCGAACAGGGCTGTTCGTGGAGGCCGAAGGGGGGACGCTGTTTTTGGATGAGGTGGGTGAATTGCCACCCGCCGTGCAACCGAAATTGCTGCGGGCGCTGCAAGAGCGCGAGGTGCGGGCCGTGGGCGGCAGCCGTTCAGTGGCGGTAGACGTTCGCGTGATCGCCGCCACCAACCGGGACGTTGAGAACCTGCTGCGTGACGGCCGCTTTCGCGAAGATCTTTATTACCGGCTAAACGTGGTGGAGATGCGCATTCCGGCTTTGCGCGAGCGTTCCGAAGATGTGCTGCCGTTGGCTGAACATTTCTTGGGCCGCGCGGCTCAGCGCACCGGCAAAAGCGCGCGTGGGTTTGATGAAGACGTGCGCAAGTTGCTGGCCTCGTATGAGTTCCCAGGCAACGTACGCGAGTTGGAAAACATTGTTGAGCGCGCGGTGGCGCTGTCGCGCGGGCCGATGATCGGCCTTGTGGATCTGCCCACCAGCTTCCGCGGCCGGCGCACGGGCGGGCGGTTGGACACGGCGTTGGCGCAAGGGCTGACGCTGGACGAACTTGAGCGCCAATACATCGAACGCGTCTTGGAAGCCGAAGGCGGCAACAAAACGCGTGCCGCACAAAGGCTGGGCTTGGATCGCCGCACACTGTACCGCAAGCTTGATGAATACGCACAGGGCCAGTTGCCCCGGGAAAGCGAAGAGGACAACGAATGACCAAAGCGATGGTGCCGCATCAAGAGCCACTGCAGGACCTGCAACCCGCGTCCACATGGCAAAATCTTGAGGGCACCGCCGCCGCCGCAACGTCGATGTTGCGGTCACCCGCCTCGGGCACAGCGTGCGTGTACTGGCGGCTTCGCGTCACCGAAACCATCGCCCCCACCGTGTTCGTTCACGACGTTTGTTCGGACGAAGCGTTTGAGCTGCAAGTGCCGTTGGATTCCGGATTGCCCCCGCGGCTGTCAGGCCCGTTGCGCATCAATGGACGTGAAGCCCGCATTGACGCCCTGGCCATCTTGCATCGCCCAGATTCTGTGGCTGCAAAAGCGGTAGCCACCGCGTTTGGCTTGACGGGGCAACTCACTGTGGAAGAGGTGGTGATTCCCGTGGGCGCTAGGCTTGAAGTGTCGGGGGCCCTGGTGGGCGCGGCGGCGGCGGGCCCCTTTCGTTCGGCCCCGCCTGAATACGCCCTCACCGACGTCACGGTGAAGGTGCCGGGCAACCTGCGTCGCAATCAATTTCTGCCTTGGGCGGTGGGCACCGGAGCGGCGATTTTGAGCGTCTTGGGGGTGGCGGGCGCTGTGGCACGCAACATGGACGTGGCCCCGATCGGCCGCCACTTGGCCAAGGCCTTCTTCCACGGAGAAGTGGTTAAACCCAAGCCGCCCTATCGTCGCTGGCCATAGCGCCTGTGGCCTCTGCAACGCCGCCACGAAAGCTCTGGGAAAGACGCCCGAAACATCTGAATTGTATCAAAATTCAGTGGGGATTCCGGATCGGTTTTGGGGCGCATCGTGCTAGAACCGCTGCCCATGTCCGACAGCTTCAAAGCCCGTTCGTCCTTGTCCGTGGGTGCCAAGACCTACGAGATCTTCCGCCTCTCCGCCGTCGAAGCGGCAGGCTTCAAAATCGGCCACCTGCCCTTCGCCCACCGCGTTCTGCTCGAGAACCTTTTGCGGCTTGAAGACGGCGTTGCGGTGACCCGCGCGCACATCGAAGCGATGGCAAAATGGGATCCGAAGGCCGAGCCCAGCGTCGAAATTCCGTTCACGCCCGCGCGCGTGATTCTGCAGGACTTCACCGGCGTTCCCGCCGTGGTGGATTTGGCGGCCATGCGCGACGCGATGGTGCGCATGGGTGGCGATCCCAACAAGGTGAACCCGCTGCTGCCGGCTGAGCTGGTGATCGACCACTCGGTGCAAATCGACGAGTCGGGGCACGCCGGCGCGCTTTCGCTGAACAACCAGATTGAATTTTCGCGCAACAAAGAACGTTATTCGTTTCTGCGTTGGGGGCAAAACGCCTTCAACAACTTCAAAGTGGTGCCGCCCGACACGGGCATCGTGCACCAGGTGAACATCGAGTACTTGGCGCGCGTGGTGTTCGCCAACGAGCAAGGACAGGCCTATCCCGATACCTGCTTCGGCACGGACTCGCACACCACCATGGTCAATGGTATGGGCGTGTTGGGCTGGGGCGTGGGCGGCATTGAGGCGGAAGCCGCGATGTTGGGCCAACCAAGCCCCATGTTGATCCCGCAGGTCGTGGGTGTGCGCGTGAAGAACACGCTGCCCGCCGGCACCACCGCCACCGATCTGGTGCTCACCGTCACAGAAGGCCTGCGCAAGCTGGGCGTCGTGGGCAAGTTCGTTGAATTCTTCGGTCCCGGCTTGGCAGGCTTGCCGCTGGCCGATCGCACCACGCTGGCCAACATGGCCCCCGAATACGGCGCCACCTGCGGCATCTTCCCTGTTGATGCCGAAACGCTGCGCTACCTGCGCTTGACCGGCCGTTCGGAAGAACAGATCGCTTTGGTTGAAACGTATTGCCGCGAGCAAGGCATGTGGGCCGAGCCCGACGCGCCTGAGGCGTCTTATTCGCACGTGATGGACTTGGATCTTTCGAAGATCGAGCCTTCGGTGGCAGGCCCCAAGCGTCCGCAAGATCGCATCAAGCTTTCCGATTTGGGCAAGTCGTTCGAAGCGGCCGTGCCGTCGTTGACGAAGGCGCAAAAAGGCGAACCTGACGCGGAAGCCGCATCGGTGGAGCCCGATGTGAAAAATGGCAGCATCGTCATCGCGGCGATCACAAGCTGCACGAACACCTCGAACCCCTACGTGCTTGTGGCCGCTGGGTTGTTGGCGAAGAAGGCTGTTGAAAAGGGCCTCACCAGCAAGCCTTGGGTGAAAACATCTTTGGCCCCCGGCAGCCAAGTGGTGACCGCTTATCTGCAAGACGCCGGTTTGTTGCCCTACCTTGAACAGCTGCGCTTTCATGTGGCGGCTTACGGCTGCACCACATGCATCGGCAACTCAGGTCCCCTGCCGGCTTCGGTGTCGCAAGCGATCAACGGCCGCAACCTGGTGGTGGCCTCGGTGCTTTCGGGCAACCGCAACTTCGAAGGCCGCGTGCATCCTGAAGTGCGCGCCAATTACCTGATGTCCCCACCGTTGGTGGTGGCCTTGGCCTTGGCGGGCCGCGTGGACATCGATCTGAGCAAGGATCCCATCGACACGGGCAAAGACGGCAAGCCCGTGTACCTGGCTGACATCTGGCCCTCCCAAGCCGAAGTTGCAGCCGTGGTGGCAAAGAGCATCACCCGCGAGATGTTCCTGGGCGCATACGGCCGCGTGTTCGACGGCGACGCCGCTTGGCGTGGCTTGCAGGTGCCAACGGGAGCCACGTACGCGTGGGACGCAGCCTCCACCTACGTACGCAACCCACCGTTCTTCGACAACATGGCGCCTGAGCCCGGCCCCGTGTCTGACGTGACGGGCGCCCGCACGTTGGCCGTGATGGGAGACAGCGTCACCACCGACCACATCTCACCGGCAGGCAACATCAAGAAAGACAGCCCCGCCGGCGCTTACTTGCTCAGCCACGGTGTGGGCGCGGTTGACTTTAACTCCTACGGCGCACGCCGCGGCAACGACGAGGTGATGGTGCGCGGCACCTTCGCGAACGTGCGCATCCGCAACATGCTGGCGCCCGGCACAGAGGGCGGCGTCACGCGATATCTGCCCACCAATGAGGTGATGCCGATCTACGACGCGGCCGTGAAATACAAAGCCACGAACACCCCGTTGTTCATTCTGGCAGGCAAAGAATACGGCACCGGTTCATCGCGTGACTGGGCGGCCAAAGGCACCAACTTGTTGGGCGTGCGGGCCGTCATCGCGGAAAGCTATGAACGCATCCACCGCTCGAATCTGATCGGCATGGGCGTGTTGCCGCTCGAGTTCTTGCCCGAGCAAAGCGCCGCATCGTTGGGCCTCACCGGCGAAGAGGTGCTCGAAACGCAGGGCCTGCCCGAGGTCCTGGATGACTTCACCACGTGGCGCGGCCTCACGGTGAATTACACGAAGCCCGATGGCAGCAAGGGCAGCTTCAAAGCGAAGCTGCGCATTGATACGCCGCAAGAGGCGCAGTATTTCCGCCACGGCGGCATTCTGCTTTACGTTTTGCGCCGCATGCTCAAGGACGCGGCTTAACCAAGAAGACACTGTCACCCGCGGCCGCCCGAGCTTCTCGCGGCGGCCGTTTGTATTTTTTCAAGATGCTGAAGTGGCAAACACCAAACACGTGGTTCGACGAATGCACCAAAGACTTGGGTGCGTTGCTATCGGACCACCTGCACTGCGAACGCAAGGCGGCCGAGAACGCGTTGTCGTTGGTGCGGCGCTACCCGCACAACCACCGCTTTGTTGAGACGCTATCGCGTTTGGCGCACGAAGAAACAAGCCACGTGGTGCAAGTGACGCTGCTGTTGGCGGACCTGAAAATCACGCCGCGCGGGGATATGGCCAACGCCTACACGCGGCAGTTGCTGGCCGAAGCGCGTGGCGATGAGCCACACCGGCGAACGGATTTGTTGTTGTGTGGCGCCCTGATCGAGGCGCGCTCACACGAGCGCTTGCGATTGTTGGCCGCAGGTTTCCGGGAGCGGGACCAGCAGCGTTTGGCCGAGTTTTACGACGTGCTCGCCAACGCCGAAGAGCGGCACGCCGAAATCTTCGTGGATCTGGCATGCATCTTCGATGACGCACCTGCCGTGCAGGCCCGCTTGGAGGTGCTGGCCAGCAAAGAAGGCGCGGTGCTGCAGGCGCTGGGTTCGGGCTGTCGGGTGCACTAAACTTTGCGGTTGTGCTAGCCCCGAAGAACGCTAGCTTTGGGGCGTGAAGAGCCACACACCGGGGTTGAACCTCCGCAACCTGACCATCGCCGAAACGGTGGCCGCGCTGGCGCCCTTGGGGGCCAACGAAATGGTGGCGCGGCGTGTGTTCGCCCGCGTGCAACGGGATGGCCGCAGGGACTTCGAGAACCTGGCTGGTCTCACAGCGCCCACGCGCAAGGCGCTGGAACAGCAATGCGTGTGGCCTGATCTCAAAGTGGTGGAGCGTCGCCAATCGGACGACGGGTTCGTGAAGTATCTTTTCGAGCTTACGGACGGCCGCACTGTGGAAGCCGTGCGCATTCCGCTGCCGGATGCGGAGGACGCGCGCGAGCTGAAGGAGCAACGCAAACGTGGCGAAGCCAGTGGCTTGCAGGCTTTGCCCACGTCGAAATACACCCTGTGTGTCAGCAGCCAAGTGGGCTGTGCTTTGGCCTGCGACTTCTGTGCCACGGGACGCTTGGGCGGCATTCGCAACCTTGAGACCTGGGAGATCTTGGCGCAGCACCGCCTCATCGCGCACGAAGCCGCTAAGCCCATCCGCGGCATCGTGTTTATGGGCATGGGCGAGCCGTTTTTGAATTACGACAACGTGATCCGCGCCGGCCAGGTGTTCTGCGATCCGGCCGGACCCGCGATTGGCGCCAAAGCGATCACCATTTCCACAGCCGGCGTGGTGCCGATGATCAAACGCTTCACGGAAGAGCAGCACAACTTCCGCTTGGTGTTCTCACTGGGGGCACCCACCCACGATCTGCGCGCGCAGTTGATGCCGATCGAAAACCGCTGGCCCCTGCCCGTCTTGATCGATGCCATTCGTGGCTATGCCGATAGCACTAAACAACGCATCACACTCGCGTACGTCGCCGTGGGCGGCGTGAACCTTTCAACGGACACGGCGCACGCCTTGGTGAAGCTGACGGAGGGCCTGAAAATCAAGGTTAACTTGATCGATGTCACCGACGGCGAAGGCAAATACCACGCGCCTTCGGAAGACGAGCTCGGCGCGTTTCGCGAGGTGCTTTCGGCCCACGGCATTCCTACGGTGCGCCGCTACTCGGGCGGCAAAGACATTGGCGCCGCCTGCGGGACATTGGCGGCCACATCGCAGGGAGGCCAGCTGGTGGAGTTACGCCCCGTGAACGGCAGCGACATCTCCCGCTAACCAGCGTCGTATAGCCTTGCGTGCAATGGCACGGTTGATGGCAGGCTCGTTGGTGCGGTACATGGGGGGACTCACCACGCCCCGGTTGGTGTTGTGGTGTTATCTGCTGTGGTACCTGGTGGTGGTGGCGGGGAATTTCGATTCCAGCCCGCGGTTGTGGATCACGTCATTTGGGTTAAGTGTGATCATCGGCGTCGCTTTGATCTTGAACGCCCGCATCGGCCTGCCTGCGGGCAGCCGCGTGGACCGGTGGCAGGCGTTCCGCTTCTTCATGATGCCGTTTTGCGTTTCCAGCTTTTCGGCGTTGGTCAAAGGCCAAGGTTTCCTGCTGTTGTTCAGCCCGCGAGCCCCCGAGGTGGCCGCATGCCTGGGAGTGTGCGCGGCATTTTTGGGGGCGGCCCGCCTCTGCCGCGCTTGGATGGGGAGCCGCCGCCTCAGCTTGGTCTAGCGTGCGTGACGGCCTCGGGCTGCTAGCCTTCCCGTCATGTTGTTACGGGTTGGTTTGCGGTTGGGTTTGTTGGGGTTGGGTTTGGCGGGGTGCGCTTCGTCCCCAGCGCCTGCGCCTGCGTCGTCAACAGCGGTGGCTGCGCCCGATCCCGCGCCTACGCCTTCGGTGACCAAGGAGCAGGCACACGCGATGGTGCAAAGCGGCGCCAAGCTTGTGGATGTACGCAGCCCCGAGGAATACAACGAGCGCCACATTGAAGGCGCCGTGAACATTCCTGTTGATGACCTGCCCGCCCGTGCTTCTGAATTGGGTAACAAGGATCAACCGATGGTGCTCTACTGCCGCTCCGGCCGCAGAGCCGACCGTGCAGCCAAGACGCTGCGCGAGGCCGGCTACACCAAAGTTGAAACCCTCGGCGGCATCGACAATTGGTGAACCATGCGTTGGGACGAAAACCACGAAAACCCGAATTTTGAAGATCGCCGCGGCGAAGCCCCGTTACGGCAAGGTGGCGGCGGAATTTTTGGCTTGTTCCCGTTCTTCGCGCAGTTTGGGTGGAAGGGAATCGCCGTGTTCGGCCTCTTGGCCGGTGGCGCTTACTTGTTCTCGGGAGGGAACTCCACAACCACCCAACAACCAGCCGAGGGAACACCCCAAGAAAACCGCATGGCAAAGTTTGTGAGCGCGGTGCACCTCGACGTCGAAAACACATGGCGACAACTGCTGCCCGGGCGATACGACAATTCAAAATTGGTGGTGTTCCGCGGTGCCACGCAATCGGGCTGCGGCGTGGGGCAAAGCCAGATGGGGCCGTTTTATTGTCCCAGGGACAACAAGGCTTACATCGATCTTTCTTTCTACGAAGACTTGCGGTCTCGTTTAGGGGCGCCGGGTGATTTTGCACAAGCGTATGTCATTGCGCACGAGATTGGTCACCACGTTCAAAACCTGCTTGGCACGAGCGACAAGGTTCACAAAGCCCCTGCCCGCTTGCAAGAAGGTGCGGGAGGACTCTCGGTGAAGCTGGAATTGCAAGCCGATTGCTTCGCGGGCGTTTGGGCTTACCATGCGAACAAACGTGGCATCCTTGACACGGGTGACGTGGAAGAGGCCTTGGCGGCGGCCGCCGCCATCGGCGACGATCGTCTGCAAAAGCAAGGGCAAGGCCGCGTGACACCGGAAACGTGGTCCCACGGTTCATCAGAGCAACGCGCCTTCTGGTTGAAGCGCGGCATGGCTTCGGGCGACCCCGCCACCTGCGACACCTTCGCGCAGTCCAACTAAGGCAAGCGTTCGCCGCCCTAGCCGCGCAGTTTAGCGATCGGGCCGGTGCTGCGGCCGTTGCTGCCATACGTGGTGGTGGGCACACCCATGGCGTTGGCAAGCGACGAGAACAAATCACCGTTAGAAGGCCCGTTCCTGTCGGGGCCATATTCACCGCGGTTGTAGTCGCCCCAGTTCAGATAGCGCCCGGTTTTGAAGTAGCCACCGGCGCTGCCCGCCAACATCCACTTTAAGTTGGCACAGCCGTGACCACCCTGCGCGATCTCGCCCGCCCACAAGATCACCGTGTGATCCAACATCGTGCTGCCATCAGATTCGGGAATGGCCTTGAGCGCCGTCAGCAACTGCGCAAACACCTGCGAATACGCGATGTGGAATTTTTTGATTACGCCCACGGCGGTAGGATTGCTCCTCATGTCGCCATCCACCTTGTGCACGAGATCATGCAGATCCGTTGTGCCCAGCATGCCGGGCGAGTAGCCACAGTCAGCGTTGGGCGTTGATCCCATCCACAACGACGCCACGCGGGTGAGATCGCAGGCGAACCCTGCTTGGATCATGCGAATCATGGCGTCGCCACCATCGCGAAAACCCACTTTGGCGGCTGGCGCGGTGGGCGCCATGCAAGACGTTCCTCCGCCACCCGGTGCTTTGCTCAGGCGCGTTTGAAGATCCTTGATCGCCGCGGCGTGCGCTTCGAGTTTGGTTTTCTCAGCCTTGCCAAGCAGATTCTCAACGGCCGCAAACTCTCCCATGGCCACATCCATCGCCGCCGACCGGCGCCGCGCGGCGGCCAAAGCGTCGAGGCTTGGCCCGGTGGTTGAAGGCGACGTACCGTTCGGAAACAAGCGTTGGTAAGCCCGCGTGGGCGACGACTCAATCGGCACAAGGGCGCCAGGTCCCGAAAAAAACGCGGCTTGCCCAAAGTATCCATCGCCGGCGGCCGCCAGATTCATGGATGGCAGCTTGGTGGGAGACACGCCGCCGTTCTGCTTCTTCAAGCCTGCGGCGATGTACTGATCGATGGAAGGCCCGCCCGCGTTGCCCTTTGAGATCGCATCGAAGTTGGTGAGCGAAGCCACCTGCCCGTTGACGTGCCCGCATGCCACTTGCGGACCGTCAGCCCATGAACGCATGTCCAGACCTGACAGAAGGATTAGGTCCTTCTTGAACGAAGCCAGTGGCTGGTGCAATTCTCCAAGGTCAAACGACGTCTCTGAGGCCGCGCCAACGCCACCGGGACCGGTGGGCTTCCATGGCTCGGGAAGCGTTCCGTGTTGCGTGTAGAACACAACGAAGCGTGTGGGGATGCCACTGGCGGCTTCGGCGCGACGCAAAGACGGCAACAAAGTGGCGGCGGTGCCGAGACCTGCCGCACGCAGCAGGTCTCGGCGGCCCAACATCGAAAGTTTACGTGTCATTCCAGAAGTCATGTTTCCCCTCGCCAAACAACTTGCGGTGAGATCAAGGCGTGATAGGTGCGCGGTAGCGAAAGCTGTCGCCTTTAACCAACGCCAACATCATTGATTTTATGTCGCCACCACTTTGCACCATGCCGTCGGTGAGGCTGGATATGGTGCAGCCATCCGTGGGTTCAACCGCGCGCGACAGAGCGTAACGAACCATCTTGGCAGTCACGCATTCAGAAACTTGTTCGCTCTTCGCCAAACGTTCAGCCAATTCAACGGCGCCGTTGAAATCGCCGTTCGCGTCGAACGTGTCCGAGATCGAACCACGCGCATCCACGGGCAACGTATTTTCGATCGTTCGGTACTGCCCGATGGCATCGAAGTTCTCGAGGCCAAACCCCACGGCATCGATGGTTTTGTGGCAACTGGCGCACGCGCCCTTCTGGTGCGACATTTCGATCCGTTGGCGCAGGGTGGTGGGCCCCGCGCCCTTGGGCGGATCGGCAAGCGCCGTGTTCACGTTCACGGGTGGCGGCGGTGGTGGTTGGCACAGCAATCGGTCCAACACGAAGATGCCGCGCAAGATCGGCGCTTGCAGCGTTTCGTGGCCAAAACCAGCGAGAAAACCTGCCTGCGTGAGCAGGCCCGCGCGTTGCCCGTTGTCCACGGCCATCGATTTCAGCTCAGCACCAGGGGCACCTACGTTGTAGATAAACGCACTTGCATCGCTGACGTAAGCCTTCTTGCTCAAAAGCATGTCGCGCAAGCTGGTGTCGCTGCTCCAGATGGCATCTTCCACAAACTTACGCAGGCCGCTGCTAAGCGCCGCTTTGGTAGCGTCTGTGTACTTCGGAAAAGTTGTGGCGTTCTTCTTGGCGATGTTGTTGTCGATGCGATCGTATTCCAACCACTGCCTTACAAATTCAGACACAGATCCGCGGGCACGTGGATCGCCCATCAAGCGCATCGTTTGCTTTGCGATGCCATCCGCATTGTCTAGTTCACCCGCTTCCGCGGCTGCAAATAAATCGGCGTCGGGCATCGTGTCCCACAGCAAATAGGAAAGGCGCGAAGCCACTTCGTAGCCGGTCAATTTGATTGGGTTCTTGTCGCTGGCGCTTTCGCCTGTTTCAGCGCGATAAAGAAACTGCGGCGATTGCATCATGCCGCGCACAAGCGTGCGAACGCTGCTGGCAAAGTCATCGGTCTTGCGCAGTGTGGAGACAAAGGTCTTGTATCGACTAATTTCCGTTGCGGTCAACGGCCGCCGGTAGAGGCGTTTGGCAAACGATGAGAAGAACTTATCGAGGCAGGCGCTTTCTTCGACGGCAGATGCGGCCTGGCAGCCCACGGCTTTGTCGATCGTCGCATCCGTGATCGTGATCGGCGCGGCTTCAAGGTTCTCGATTAAGACCGTTGAGGGCGATTGTGCGACGGCGTCATTGTTGAAGCCATCGGCGATAACCTCGGCGGGCAGCCCTTGCTTCTGCACGTTCGCGGGGCCGAAGAGGTCCGCCAAGGTGTTGTTGTATTCAACGTTCGTCAGGCGAGTCAGTGGTGAGCTGCCGATGAAGGGCCCAACGCCAGCGGGGCACGCCAAGTCGAAGGTGGGGTTGCGCGCCACCGGCTTGCCGACAGCGCCACCCGCACTGTCCCCGCCAACGCCGCTGCTGCCCCCATCGCCACCTGCGGCGTCGTCGCCACCCGAGCTCGCTCCTCCCACAGCACCTGAACAGGAGGTTGCTAGACACAAAACAAATAGCGTAAAGCGCGATTCGGTCAGCATGAAACTCCTCTTCCGACCGTAAACGAGCGCCAAAAGCGCCCAAATGTGCACAAATAGTCCCATCAAATAGACGCGATCTCTAGCCAGATCGAAATGGGCATTTCTGCCTAACCACACGTTATTTTACGTAGATCGGTGACGCGCGGGCGCGTGGCGCCCCGGTTGCCCCGGTCGCGACGTGGTGGCGCGAAGGCGCGGTCAAGGGTCGGCTTGCTCGAAAGCTTCAGCCGAGGCCAGGTGCTGGGAGGCGTGATTGATCCGGCCACGCACGATGCCCTTGCAACGCGGGCATGAGACTGCGGCCGGCGATAGCTCTCCGGGACAGCCGGGCGCAGAACAATAGTCGACGCGCATTCCCGAACCCATGATGAAACCTATCAGTGGAAAACCAGCGAGAACCAGCGGCGCCAGCCAAACTCGGAAGTCGAGTTCCGTCGTCAGCAAGGCCAAGGCTGCGAGGGCGCCGATAAGTCCCCCAATGATCGCGAAGGTGGCGCCTGCGTGCCGCTGCACCCGGAACACAGGCCGCCCTTCGCTGCCATCGCGCATGAGCTCGTCAATGTCACCAAGCGCTCGACGCGCCTCTTCAACGCGGTCCGTAGGCACGCGCAGTTCGATCTTGATGAAGTTCACCTGCGGCATCAGGCTGGCGTGTTGGTAGCCCGGCTGCTGGTAAGGAATCCCCGCTGATTCCAGAATCGCCGCGGCCTGCGCGATCAACGCAGGCTGCTGTGAGGTGAGAACCGTGGTGAAGTCTTCACTCATAAGAGCGCACTTCGCGTTGCATGCGACATTTGCTACTGCGCTTCGATCTTGTAGATTCTCCCCGCGGCGCGGGCCACCAAATACAGCTCGCCTGCGTTGTCTTCGCCGAAGGCGGCAACATCACCGATTTGAACGCCGCCTTCTGTGAGATCGGCCGTCAATTCCGTTTCGCCCGAAGCTTGGCCATTGGCGATCACGAACGAATACACTTTGTTGATGATGTCGTCGGCATAGATGTATCGCCCGACCAAGCACGGAATTTTGCTGCCCCGATAAACGAAGCCGCCTGTGACGGATCGAGCATCGTTACCGGGAGGATTGGCGTATTCGATGACAGGGGCGATTTTTCCGCCCATGTCGCAATTGTTCGTGTAGCAGTGCTTGCCTTCTACCGAGCTCCAGCCAAAGTTGATGCCGGCCTTGACGTCGGCGGCCTTGACGTAATCGACTTCCTCCCACGCGTCCTGGCCGACGTCGCCAATGTAGAGATCGCCCGTGGCGCGATCGAAGCTCCAACGCCATGGGTTGCGCAGCCCGATCGCAAACACGTGAATGTCGGCAGGCTCCGGCATGTTCCCGGCCGGACGAACCGTCGGTTTGTCGACATCGATACGCAACAATTTGCCCAGAGCTTGCTTGGCGTCTTGCCCGGCCTTGAAGGGATCGCCACCAGATCCACCATCACCCGTGCCCGCGTAGAGGAAGCCATCTTTGCCAAAGTTCAACATGCCCCCGTTGTGATTCGAGTGCGTGCTGTGAGCGATCTTTTTGATCATGGTCAGAGTCGCTTCGGCCTTGTTTGGATCCGCCGACCGCTTGCCCTCGGCGATCACAAGATCGCCCTCGTTTCCGCCCGAAACCGTGTCGCCATTCTTGGCGGTGTAATACACAAAGAACCGACCATTGGTGGCATAGGCAGGATGAAAGGCGAGCCCCAACAAGCCGCGCTCGCTGTTGCCTGGATTGGCGACGTTGTTGCGGAGATCGGCAAACGGTGTGGCGGAAACCTTGCCACCATCACCGACCAACCGGATGACGCCACGTCGTTCGACCACAAACAAACGCGTGTCGCCAATGGGCTGGGTTATCAAAATCGGATCAGACGCGTCTGTGACAACCGGGGTCAATTTGAGTTTCGGCACGCCATTGCAGACGGCGGCGGTTCCGCCTGTGCCTGGGGTGCCCCCGGTGCCGCCGCCTCCGGTACCGGGAGACCCACCTTGGGCGGCCCCTCCCATAGCCGAGGCCCCCCCGGCCGCAGAGCCTCCGGTGGAGCCGGCGTTGCCCCCACTGGCGCTGCCACCGCTGGAACTGCCGCCTGCCGCCGGCCCGCCGCCGTTCGCTTCGTCGGTCTTGCTGCCGCCGCTGCTACACATCACAGAGATGCCGGCGGTGATGAGCACGGCCGCGAACCCCAAAACTCCGTTGCTAACAGACGAACGCGCTTTAAACATTGGTGTACTCCCCAGTTTGTACCAGACCGGAGAGTATACCTTCTGACGGCCGCGACGGGGATATTACGCCGTGGCGCGTGTCGTACATGTGGTCGGAACTGAGGGTCATTAATGGGCACCGCTGGCTGATCTGGTCGGAACCAAGGCGGTGCTCACCTCGCAGCTCGCGCGCGCCTTGACTCACTGACCAGTGACAAAGTCTCCAGGAAAGAAGTCGCCGCCGATGGGTGTAAACAGCGGCGCGACACATCTGAGCGCGCCATCGTCGCATTGGTAACTCGATGCACACGACTCGCCAACGCCACACAACTGCGGCGTTGGGTTGCAAGCGGTGGCGTTGGGTGAACAACTTACCTTGCAGCCAAGGCCGATGACGGGCGACGGCTGTTGGGTCGTCTCACCCGTGCCCGGATCGCAGATGAGTGCGCTGCAGTTCGAGAGGTTGTTGGTTGTGTCGCTACGTGGCGGCACGACGACTTTGCACGCGCCGGCGAGGCAAAGGCTGGTTCCCGCCATGCACCTGCCGGGTGAGCAGGTAACGATCTCTGGTAAATCGATCGGCTCGTGCGCTTGGATGCCGCGCTCAGCATCGCAATAATCGCGGGTGCACACATTGCCATCGTCCTCGCCTGGGATCGTTTGCCCCCGAACGCACTGCCCCCTGGCGCAGAACCCCGGCACACACAGATTCCCTGTATCGCAAGCGCCTTCCCTCGGCGTATGCAAGGTGCCTCCCGTGGCCGCGTCGCACGTATCAACGGTGCAGTCGTTCTCGTCGTCTTGCACCACCGCCGGGTAACCGAACTGGCACTGCCCCTGGTTGCAGACACCCAAGCCCGTACAAATGTCGCCCCCACAGACCACGTCACTCAACACGTTCATCACCACGCCCTCTTTCGGATCGCAGCTCCATGACACGCACACGTTTTCACTTTCAGGCAGAGGTTTTGCCACACACGTGCCTTCTTGACATTGCGTGCACGCGTTGCCATCGCCGCACGTGTCTGCTGTGAAAGGCACATTCACAACGCCTGTCTCCTCATTGCATGAGTCGGCCGTGCAAGGGTTGCCGTCATCCACGGCCACAGGTGTGCCCTGGGAGCACTGCCCTTCCCTGCACACAGCCACACCGTTGCACAGCAAGCCATCATCGCAGCTCACTTGGCTAAGCGGCACGTGCACAACGCCTTCGTACGGATCGCACGCGTCGGTGGTGCACACGTTGTTGTCGTTCATGCCTTCCGGCGTGGGCACGCACAAAGAAGCTTGGCAATCGTTGCGGCACGCATCTGCATCAGAACGGTTGCCATCATCGCAGGCTTCTTGCGCACCCGGTTGGGTGAAGCCATCGCCGCAACGGGGGCGAGCGCAGACGTTTGTGCAGCCATCGGTGTTGTCGAGGTTGCCGTCATCGCAATCTTCTTCACCTTGCACGAAACCATCACCACAGCGGGCCGGGCGGCACGCCGTAGTGCAAGCATCGGTGTTGTTGGCATTGCCATCGTCGCACGCTTCTTCACCTTGGACGAAGCCATCGCCACACGTGGCCACGGCACACATGTTGGTGCAGCCATCGCCGTTGTTTTGGTTGCCGTCGTCGCAAGCCTCAACCCCACCTCGCAACTTCCCGTCGCCACACTGGGCGACCTTGCACGTGATGCAGCCATCCGTGTCCACGTTGTTGCCATCGTCACATTCCTCCACGCCCGTTTGCACCACGCCGTCACCGCACACCGCCACCTGGCAGCTGCTCAAGCAACCGTCGGTGTCCACCTTGTTGCCGTCGTCGCAGGACTCTTGACCGGCCCACACCAAGCCATCGCCACAGCGGGCCACTTGGCACAACACACAGCTATCGTTGTTGTCTCTGTTGCCGTCGTCGCAAAACTCGGTCCCCAGCAGCACCACGCCATCGCCACAGCGGGCCGCACGGCAGGCGGTGGTGCAAGCGTCGGTGTTGTCTTGGTTGCCATCATCACAGGCCTCGACGCCCGCTTGCAGCACCCCATCGCCACATGCCGCCGCCGCACAAGAGGAGGTGCATGAGTCGGTGTTGTCTTTGTTGCCGTCGTCGCATGCTTCACCGGGCTGCGCAACGCCGTCGCCACAGGTTGGCAGCGCGCACACGTTGGTGCACAGATCCGCATCGCTTGTATTGCCGTCATCGCACGCTTCACCGGCTTGCACGATGCCGTCGCCGCAGCGGGCCGCCTGGCACGCGTTGGTGCAGCGGTCGTCGTTGGCGCGGTTGCCGTCATCACACGTTTCGCCCGCCTGCACAAAGCCGTCGCCACAAACGGCCGCCGTGCAGCGGTTCGTGCAAGCGTCGTCGTTCGATGAATTGCCGTCATCGCACGCCTCGTCGCCCTGCTTCCAGCCATCGCCACAGCGGGCAAGAGCGCAGCTATTGGTGCAGGCATCCGTGTTGCTTTGGTTGCCATCGTCACAAGTTTCGCCAGGTTGCACGAAACCGTCACCGCATTTAGCCGCCGCACATACCGCCGTACAAGCGTCGCCATTTGATTGATTGCCGTCGTCGCACACTTCGCCCGCTTGCACGAAGCCATCGCCACACGAAGGCTGCAAACAAGCGTTGGTACACTCATCGGTGTTGACTTGGTTGCCGTCGTCGCAGGCTTCGCCGGGCTGCTTGACGCCATCACCACACGCTTTGCCTCGACATTGGTTGGTGCATTCGTCGGCGTTGTTGGTGTTGCCGTCGTCGCAGGCTTCACCCACTTGCACCACGCCATCGCCACAGCGCGCGTTGGCACAAGCATTTGAGCAGCCGTCGAGGTTGTTTTGGTTGCCGTCATCGCAGGCCTCAACGCCGTTCTGCACAATGCCATCACCACATTTTGCAACCGCACACGTGTTCGTGCAGCCGTCCGTGGTGTTCGTGTTGCCGTCGTCGCACGCCTCTTGCCCCGTGGCAACCACGCCATCGCCGCACTTGGCCTTGCGACACGTGGTGAGGCAGCCATCGGTGTTCACTTGGTTGCCGTCGTCGCACTCTTCCGTGAGCGCGAACAGCACACCGTCACCGCAAAATGGTGAGAAGCGGCATATCTGCAAGCACGCGTCCTCGTTGCTCTGGTTGCCGTCGTCGCACTCTTCGCCATCTTCGACTTTGCCGTTGCCACAAGTGGCCGGCACCTGCACGTCAGGCACCGTGACATCAAGCCCCGCCAAAGCGTCGGGCAAATTGATCACCGGCGCATCGGCAGCGTTGGCATCTGATTCGCCACTCGCATTGCCGCCGTCGTTGCCGCCCTTCTTCGACGTGTCGTCCTCACACGAAGACAACACACCCACCAGACCCAGGAACAAACCAAGGCGACCCCACGCACGAATACCTTGCAGCACGACGATCCTCCGTTAACGACCAACGCCAGCGGGTGTGACCCACCCAGGCCCCCGTCTTTTACCCCAGCGGCACGTTACAGGGAAAGCCCAATCAAAGGACGTATTGGTCGCCCTATCTTCCGAGGGTCGCGGCGCTCTTGCGGTTAAACGGGCGGGCCGCGGCGCTCTTGCACGGTGGTCGGCGGCGACGACAACAAGGCCAGCAGCACCACTGTGAGTTCTTGCCGCGTCAGCCAATCCTGCACCGGGCCGGGCACTTCAATCCGTGTGTCTTCGGGCATGCCAAAGCAGATGGAACTGCCCATGCGGCTGCCGTCTTGATCCACCTTGTCGAGGACGTACTGGCAGGTTTCGGAATTGCGAATGAGGCCGGCGTTGTCGTTCCACACCGCGATAACGCCGCGAAAGGATTCAGCCGTGACTTTAAAGTGCACACGGTAGTCGTTCCATGTGCCTTCGATCGTCATCGAGTCGGGCCCGTCATAGATCACGACGTTCACGTTGCCGAACGGGCCTTGGCCGTGAATGCCGTCCTTTTCCACATAAAGTTTCACCGGCCGTCCCTCGATGCTTCCGCTGAACACGCTGTTCTTGAGCGAAAGATTGGTGCGGGCTCCGATGACATAGGGCGGCTTCACCGTGAGCGTCGTCCACGCAGCGCCTCGCCTCACCCCCATCTCAATGCCACCTCTTAGTTCCTGCAGGCCCAAATTGGGGTTCGCACACGCCGATAGCGCGAGCGCCAAACCCGCAGCGCAAGCCACCTGGCGGACGGAAAAAACGCGAAGCAGCATCATCATTAAGCTCCTAGCCATGAACCGTCCCCCTCGCAATGCGTCCTTTTGCCAGACGCCCCTACCTAAGCCGGCGATATCAGTATAACTTTGTTGGCGGCGCGGCGCCCCCGGCGGCGCCCCCTCCCCCCTTCACTATGGCGAAAGGCCGCTACAGGATCATCCGAAAAATCGCCGACGGCGGGATGGCGGAGATCTATTCAGGCACTCAGCACGGCGTTGAGGGGTTTGAGCGACCGGTGGTGCTCAAGCGCATTCTGCCGGCCCTGTTGGCCGAGCCGCAGTTCAAGAACCTGATGCTTGATGAGGCCCACGTGGCCATGTCGCTGACCCACGGCAACATCGTGCAGGTGTTGGATCTGGGCCAAGCCAAGGGCCACTATTACCTGGTTCTGGAGTTGGTCGATGGCTGGGATTTGAACCAGATCTTGAACCGCGTCAAAGCCGTGCGCGGGTTCGAGCTGCCGCCCACGTTGGCCCTGTTTATTGTGGGCGAAGTGTGTCGCGCGTTGGCGTACGCCCACAGCCGCCGCCGCGATGGCCGCCCCATGGGCATCGTCCACCGCGACATCAGCCCCCACAACGTGCTGGTGAGCGTGGAAGGCGAAGTGAAGCTGACCGACTTCGGCATCGCGAAAGCCATGGTGAGGCGGGGCGAAAACACCGTGCAGGGCGTGATCAAGGGCAAGCTGGCCTTCATGTCGCCCGAGCAAGCCTCAAGCGCCCACATTGACGCGCGCAGCGACCTGTTCTCGATCGGCACCCTGCTGTACTTGATGTTCACGGGCAAGCGACCGTTCGAGGCGCCCACGGATCTGGAATCGATCTTGCGCGTGCAAAAAGCCGACTTCGTGGCGCCTGAACTTGTGATCCCCGATATGGCGCCGCAAGTGGCCGCGATGATCAACAAGGCCATGAAGCTGCGGCCATCGGAGCGTTATCAAACCGCTGACGAATTTCTTGAGGCCATCGAAGATGTGCAGCGGCAGGTGTTCGGAGCGTCGGGCAAAACCGAACTCAAACGTTGGCTGGCGGAGCTGGAAAGAAAGGACCACCAACCTTCGATCGGGCGTTTGCCTTCGCCGCCCAAGCTGGGGCCCGATGACACGCTTGAACTTGGAGATCACGACATCGAGTTCGAAGCCTCCAGCATGGGTCCGTCGCCGGCTGCCTATGGCGCCACATTGGCCGCCTCGGGACCAAAGCCGATTTCGAATGACGGCGTGGTGCAAGACGAAGTGGCATTTGCGGCTACGAGTGGCCAAACCAAACCCGAACGGCCCACCCCACCGCCGCCGCCACCTGACGCCGCCTCTACAACGGCCACGGTCACCCCGCCAGGCAGCCGGCGCGCTTACCTTGCGTTGGGCGTGCTGGCCTTAGCTGTGGTGGGCTGGTGGAAGTATGGGCGCAGTCCGAAGGCAACCGCCCCGGCACCCGCACCGGCGCCTCCGCCTGCCCCTGTGGCCGAGGCCAAGCCTGCGCCCAGTGAGAGTGTCGACGCGGCACCGCTCGCAGCCGTTTCTGATGCGGCGCCTGACGCGGCAGCGGAAGCCGAAGGCGATGACGACGACAACGAAGAAGCCCTCTTGGCACAGGCGGAACCCGATCTCGATCAGAAGGTGATCGGCGAAGATCCGGACGACGAAGCACCCGCCCCTCTAAGCAAACGCAAGCCCCCTGCCACACCGCCGAAGGCTCCAGCAAAACCACCGGCGCCACCTCCTGTGGTGTCAGTGAAGATCGCGTCGCGGCCCGCGGGCGCCGTGGTAAAGCTGAAAAAGCGCGTGTTCGGACGCGCGCCGTTAAGCCTGCGTTTTAAGGCAGGCATGAGTTATGAACTCACGTTCGTCAAAGCCGGCTATGTGCCAGTGAAGAAGAAGCTGAGCGTGAGCGCCAAGAAGAACCAGTCATTGACAGTGACGCTCCGTCGTCAGACCACCAAAACCAAGAAGAACTTCATTCAGCGGATTTTTGGACTGTAGGAGCGTCTAGATGACGTTCTTTAGGCACAGCCCATGGGGCATCCGAGAGCGGGGGGCCGTTCGCCAGCAGTTCTGCGTACGCCGCAGGCAACAGCCCGGCTTGCACGGCGGCTTGGAGTTCTCGTTGGGCATCCGTTTGGCGGCCGACGCTCCACAAGCAGCGCGCGTACGTTTCTGAGGCCGCCGTCCAACCCGCGAGGCGCGCCTTATCGTAGGCGGGCACAGCCGTGGCGCAGACGTGGCGGGATGAAAACCAATCGCCCAACGCGAGCCAGTCTTTGGGCCCGCCGTCGCCCTTTTGGATGTGCGCCCGTGCTTCGTCCACCCGATCGCGCAAAACTTCAAACGTCGGGCCAATCTTTGGATCCCACACATCGAAGGTGCCATCCTCGGTGCCCACGAACACGCGGCCATCATCGGCGAATGCCGCATTCGAGATCGCATAGGAACTCTCAGGCAACGTACGCAGCTCCGCACCACTGTGGGCGTCCCACAAACGCACGATGCGATCGCTTCCGCCCGACACCATGACGCCCCCATCGGGCGACACATCAATGCCAAAGACCTGCGACGCCAAACCTTTCATCAGCGAGATGGTTCGACCATTGGACGTGTCGATCAGCTTGGCTCCGTGGATCGCGCTGCCCGCGGCCAAGCGCGATCCATCTGGTGAGAACGCCACGCTTGTGAGCGTGCCGCCGAGCTTGAACCAACGCAGAAGCTTGTTGGTATGCGCGTCCCACAATCCCAGATCGCCGCCGCGGCCTGCGGTGGCAAAATAGCGGCCATCCCGCGTGGTGGCGAGCCGTAGAGCCACGTAATTGCCCAGCAACAGTTGCGGCTGCAGTGCCGGAGAATCCAGAACCACCACGCCACCATTGGTGCCCATCCAAATGCGGTTTTCGTCTTCCGCGAAACGCACTGAATGAGCCACAGCGTCGGTTTGCCAACGTCGAAGGTCTCCCGTTGCGAAGTTCCACAGCAACGCCTCCCGGTTTCCCAGCGCTGCGGCCACGCGATACGACTGCGGCGCAAAAGCCGCGCGTTGCACGATCGCCGGCAAAAGCAAACGACGCAAAGCCATGCGTGTTTGCACATCCCACAACACAAGCTGCCACGGGTCGCTGTGCCACGTTGCCGCCAAACGACCATCGCGCGTGAATTCAACCGTGACCGGAGCGAACGTACGCCGTCGAATCGGTCGGCGCGCCGCGGTCGCCAAATCAAACACCCGCAGGGCGCCATTGCTATCGCCATTGACCAGAAAGCGACCTTGGGGCGAAATGTCAACGCACAGAACCCGTGCTCCATCGGTCTCGATGTCCCCCAGCGGCTCCTGTTTTGGCAAGCCAAAGATGCGCGTCCGCGCGTCCCAACCCGCCGACACAAGCAGTTCACCCTCCAGCGCCAAATCCGAGATCACGCTGCGGTTGGCGTCCACCCAATCCAGCAATTGGCCATCAAGCGACCACGTTGTTAAATCGCCCTCTTGCCCCGCCGCAACCACGGCGGTGTCAGCGTTGATGAAACGCACGACGAACAGCGAAGCCAAATCCTTCATGGATCGGAGCTCCTTGCGGGCGTTCAGATCCCACAGACGAACGGAATTGTCACCGCCCCCAGAAGCCAGCCGTTTTCCGTTTCGACTGATTGAAAGGCCGCGCACCCGTCCCTTGTGGCCAGCCAACACGAAGGCTGCCTTTGCCTCCTTCAGATCCCAGGCGCGGATCATGTTGTCTTCGCCACCGCTATATAGACGAGCGCCATCTGGAGAGAACACCAATGCGCCCACGCGTGACTTGTGATCCAAGAATGTGTTCATCACGGCGCCGGTTTGGGCATCCCACACCTTGACGCTGCCGTCGCTGCTTCCGCTGGCAACGCTCCTTCCGTCAGGCGCGATGGCCAACGACCACACTTGATCCAAATGCCCTTTGAATGTAAGCAGGTTGCGACCTGTCGACGCTTCCCAGATGCGGACCGTTCCGTCTTCGCTTGCGGACGCCACACGTTCACCGTCTGGGAAGAAACGCACGGCCGTGGTGGCTGCCGTATGAGCTGCAATTGAAATCAATGGCACCGATCCGGACTGGCGCGCCACCATCAAGCCCAAGCGTGCCGACAAAGGCGATTGCCCCAATCGCAACAGCACGCCTTCGGCCTCTGTGAAATTTGCGGTGGCATCAGCCAAACGTCCGCTGCTGGCAAACATATCACCTTGAGAGATTAGGCTTTGAGCCAGCTTCTCCTCAGCCAAACGGCGTTCGCGCTCGGCCTGTGCTTGAGCTCGTGACATCGTGGCCGCATGAAACAGCGACGCGGCCACCGCCGCGGTGGCGCCGATGACCAGCAACGAGAAGAAGGCCGCGACAAGGCGATGCCGCCCCACCCAACGCCACGCCCGCGGCAAGGTCGACAAGGGCCGCGCCTGCACTGGTTGCCCCGCTAGAATGCGCCGCACATCTGCGGCAAAAGCACCTGCCGTTTGGTAGCGACGCGAGGGCGCCTTATCCATCGCTTTGGCCACCACGGAATCCATCTCCATCGTGACGTTGGGATTCAAGTGACGCACCGACAACGGCTCGTTGGAGATGACGCTTGCCAGGACCAACACGGGCGTGGCCCCCTCAAAGGGAGCGCGACGCCCCAGCAATTCGTAAAGCGAAGCGCCCAGCGAATACACGTCGCTGCGCGCGTCGCACGTGAGGCCACGCGCGTGTTCAGGCGACATATAAGAGGGCGTGCCGTTCACAACGCCCGTCTTGGTTAGTTTCGATTCTCCCGCCAGCCCCTGAGCCAAGCCGAAGTCCATCACATAACAATGGCCCTCCGCCGACACCATCATGTTCGACGGTTTGAGGTCGCGGTGAACGATGCCCTGTTCGTGTGCGTGTTGAACGGCGTCAGCCGCCGCGGCGATGAGCTTGAGGGCCCGCGTGGTTTCGAGGCGCGCGTTTTCAAGCGTGTGCCCCTCGATCAGCTTCATCGTGATGAACGCACGCCCCTCGAAACTGCCAACGTCGTAAAGCGGAACGATGTTGGGGTGATCAAGCTTGGCAACCACGCGCGCTTCGCGTTCGAAGCGCTGCATGGCCACCGCGTCGCCGACGTGCAGGAATTTCAGCGCCACCCAACGCCGCACCGATTTTTGCCAGGCACGGTAGACCACGCCGTGACCACCCCACCCCACTTGCTGCACCAGCACGTAATCGCCGAAGCGATGAACCACGTTGCGGTTGGCTTCGATGACCTCGAACGGCGCCCCTACCAGGGCTGGGTCGACGTCTGTGTGTATGTGGTGCTCAGACAAGGCCAGCGGATCTTTCGGCAGATCCGCGGCGCGTCTTCACGTCACGCTAGACAACGCTCACAAGTTAGGCACGGCGTCGGCGATGAGTTTGAGCTCAGCGTCCGAAAGCTGTTGCGCGGTCCAAGCGGGCATGTAGCTCGTGCGTGACAGATACGATGTTCCACCATGGCCCGATCGCACGAGGCGCGGGATGTCGGCGATGTGTGTGGTCACCGAATGCGCCGCCAGGCCGTTGTTGCCCTTGGTGCCGTGGCAGTTTTGGCAGAAATCAACGTAAAGGGCCTTGCCCGTCGTGGGTTTGGGCGGCGAATCCAGATAATCAAAGATGGCGTTCAAGCTGGCGTCCGGAAGCACGGTGCTCGAGAACGCCGCCATGTCGTCGTCATAGTCCGGATGGCCCGTGCGGCCCTTGCGGATCACTTCCTTTGCGAAAGCGCGTACGGGGTGTTGGATTTCAGGGCCGTCTTTGGTGCCTTCGCCCTTTTCCCCGTGGCAAGAGGCGCACTCGTTCTTAAAGAACTCGAGCGGGGACGCCGCCACGGCACCACCTTGCCCTCCGCTGTTTGTGCCCCCACTGCCACCGCCGCTTGTCGTGCCACCGGAGCCGCCGCTGCCGCCTTGGTTGGAACCGCCTTTGCCGCCCGCGGCCGAAGCGCCACCCTTGCCCCCTGCGCCGCCTTGCACGCTGTTGCCGCCCGCGCCGCCCTCTTGCTGCCCACCGCCTTCACCCCCGGCTTCGCCTGCGCCGCCTCCCTCACCAGCCTCGCCGCCCGCGCCGTCGTCGCCTGTACCCGAAGCACCGCCGCATCCGGCTGCAACCAAAATGCCGATGAAAGACAACACCCGGAGGCGATCGATGACGCAACTACGCAACATGCTGAACTCCCTTGCATGCGGTGGCCAGGACCACCAACCTTTGAACGCGGCCGTCACGACCGCACTTCCTCAATAATTTGTTTGTGACGCCGGCGAGGGGAAATCAGGCAATCAAAGTGCGTAAAAACGCCAAAATCCCCACAAGGTGTGCCTTCGTGGGGATTTGCGAATGACCTAAGGGCCGGTTAGTCGCCGCCGGGATTATAGAAGCCGGGCAGCCGGGGGCCCCGATCCCGATCTCTGTCGCGGTCGCGGTTGCGGTTGCGGCCCTCGTCGCGGGGACGGCCAGGACGACCTTTGTCGCGGCCGCGGTCGCGCTCACGGTCGGGCCCGCCGCGCTGTTTTCCGCGGTTTTTCTTCTTGTTGCGTCGGCGACCACGTCCATCCGCCGAGGCGGCAAAGTTATTGCCACCGCCGCCACCCGGACGCGGGCCATGGGGACCACTCGGGGCATGGCCACTGTTGTGCAGCGGCTTGGCTGATAACACCGGCAGCGCCACCTTCGGCGAATCTTGCCATTCGGTGTACGGGCGCAGGTTCGCGTCGCGCACAGCATTCCACAGCCCGTCGAAGTCGTCCGCCGCCAAGCCCGCCACGGCACTTGTTGCGTCGTCCAGGCCCGGTTGCAGTTCGACAAACGCCGGTTGCTCCACGTCCTCGAACACCGGCCATTCGTCGATCACGGCTTCGCCCGCCAGAGCAGACGCTGGGGCATCCACAGCGGCCCACAATGATTCGTCGATCTGCGCTTCGCTCTCGGGCTCCTCGGGTAAGGGCAGCGCCGCCAAAGGTGGAAGCACCTCGGGAATGGCGCTGGCAAACACCCGTTCGACGACCACGGGCCCGGTCGGCGCACGTGGCGTTTGGCTTGTGGGCATTTCGCTGCGCTTCTTCTTGCGCTTGCGCTTTTTGCCTTTGAAGTCGGTGGCGTCATGCAAGCTTGTGCGACCGTCGGCATCGCCGGGATCGAACAACTCGCTGTCGAGGCCAGCGCACGAATCGCAAAAGCCGCAGCGTGCGCCGGCCGGCTCGCCGAAGTATTCGCGCAAGAGTTGAACGCGGCACGCGTTGGCGTTCATATACGCCAAGGTGTCGGCCAAGCGGCGCCGATCCGAAATGCGGCGGGCCTCGAACACGGAGGCGGCCTTATCAATGTCTTCTTTGGATGGCCGCGGGTTCACGCCCTGCCACTTGGACGCTTTGACTTCTTCAGCCACGCCCATGGCTTCAAGGACCGACAGAACCACGCGCACGCGGCGTTCGGGCAAAGCCAACGACATCGCCAGATCGCGCGTCGACACTTCTTTGCCCTCATCGGTCCACGCGTAAAGGCCGTAGGCCACCTTTTGCGCCTGGCTCTTGGTGGGGTGCGCTTCTTTGAGGAAGAACTCCTGAATGTCGATGTCTTCAGGTTGGAACAGCAAGATGCAGCGGGCGAGTTTGCCATCCCGGCCCGCACGTCCGGCTTCCTGAACATAAGCCTCGGGCGAGCCGGGCATCTGATAGTGAATGATGTACCGGATGTCGGGCTTATCGATGCCCAAACCAAAAGCGTTGGTGGCAATCATCACCACCTTGCGCCCGTGCTGCATGAACGAGGCTTGTGAACTTTCGCGTTCACCCGCCGTCATCTTGCCGTGGTACCGCTCGACGGGGATTTTGCCGGCTTTGAGCGCGATGAAAAGATCATCCACGGCACGCGTGGTGGCGCAGTAGATGATGCCGGGGCGCCGCAGCCGCTGGATCATCTTGCCCAGCAAGCGCAGCTTATCGGCCTCGCCGCCCACCTTACGAACGTCGAACGCGAGGTTCGGGCGGTGGAAGGACACGCGGAACACTTCCGAGTCCTTCATGCCCAGCTGAACCAGAACGTCGTCGGCGATTGCCGGGGTGGCGGTGGCCGTAAGCGCGAGGATCGGCGGGCGGCCCAGCACCTGGGCGGCGCGACGGAGGCCTAGGTAGGCCGGCCGGAAATCGTGACCCCATTGCGAGACGCAGTGGGCTTCATCGACGGCGAACAGGCTGAACTTCACGCCCGCCAGTTGCTCTTGAATCGCAGGTGAGCCCACGGATTCCGGTGTGATCAGAATGAGCTTGATCTTGCCTTGGCGGACGGCTTCGAGATCGGCGGCACGCTCTTTGGCCGTGCGGCTCGAATCGATGCGCGCCACCGGCACACCTTGCTTGACCAGCTTGCTGTACTGATCTTCGATGAGCGCCAACAACGGCGACACCACCAACGTGGGGCCGTCGAGAATGAGCGACGGCAGCTGGTAGGTGAGCGACTTCCCGCTGCCCGTGGGCATAACGGCCAAAGTGTCGCGGCCCGCCAATACGGATTCGATGATCTTGGCTTGCCCCGGACGCAGCGAGGGGATCTTGAAGACCTCCTTGAGCTTGACCAACGCCTTTTGCAGCATCGGCGAGGGGATGTGCTCCTCCTCCGGCGCGGCTGAAACCAACAAACCAGGGTGAACCACCATCGCGGGCGGTTCGGCCGATTCGGGCTCGTCTTCGTCGTCGCTTAGGCGAATGACAACGGTTGGCTCGTCGTCGTCATCTTCGTCGTCGTCATCGTCGTCGTCATCGTCTTGCGAATCGTCATCCGATTCGTCGTCGTCATCTTCGTCATCGTCGTCGTCCGAATCATCGTCATCCGAATCATCGTCGTCGTCGTCGCCTTCATCGTCGTCGTCGGACTCGTCGTCGTCCGAAGCGTCATCATCCGATTCGTCGTCGTCACCATCGAAAGCGGCGGAGGCGGAGCCAGATTTGGCATCGTCTTCAAACGCGTCTTCGTTGTTGGTGTCGTCGGCGGGCTGGGTTGTTAAAGTGGCAGAGGGGGCAGCTTCGTCATCCGAGGCCTCCCAACGTGAGTCGGTACTCAGGACAAACTCCTATGAAAACATCATTAGCGGCTCCGCCCCTAGCCTCTTCCGCAACCAACCGCTCTGGCAAACAAGTGCCGCGAGCCGTGCTGAACCGCCGGTCCGGCTGCATGGGGCAGAACCGGTACCGCTGTGCGGGTTTGCGAAGCCAAACGTAGCACACCTGCCGGAAGGCAGCACAACAACTTTGTTTGGCTTTGTTGCTTTCCTTAGCAACCGGCCTTTGCATCGGGCGTGGCATGGCCCCTGCACAGACGCCGGGAATGATTCCACAATTTGCTCCCTCCCCTGCCACTTTGCCGCCCGACGATCGCCCGCGCGAACGCCTCGTCTCACTGGGGCCGGGGGCCCTCTCTGACACTGAATTGCTGACCCTTCTGGTTGGTCCAGGCACGGCAAACGCCAGCGCGGCCAGTGTGGCGTCCCGCTTGTTGGCCACCTTCGGCGACTTGCGCGGCCTGGCCGATGCGCTGCCGATCGAATTGCAGGAGGCGCCAGGCATCGGCACCGCGCGGGCTTGCACCCTGCAAGCGGCTTTCGAGCTGGGGCGGCGGGTGTCCGGATCCCGGCCACGGCGGGGCCAACCTTTGGGCAAGGCGTCCGATGTCTGGACACATTTGCGCGCCCGTTTGGCGCACAGCTTGGTGGAGGAGTTCTGGGTTTTGGGGCTGGATGTGCGCAACCGGGTGCAGCTTGAGATGTGCCTCGCGCGCGGCTGCCTAACCGGCGTGGATGTGCACCCGCGCGACGTGTTTCGGCCGCTGATTCGTGCAGCCGCGGCCAGCGTCATCTTCTGCCACAACCACCCCTCGGGCGATCCCTCGCCTTCGCCACAAGATCACGATTTGACCGAACGGCTGCGCCAAGTTGGCACCTTGTGCGGCATCGGGGTGTTGGATCACGTGATCGTGGGCGCCGAGGGCTTCGTTAGTTTGGCCGAACGGGGATGGAAATAAGATGGATTTCTTCGAGATGGCGCGCGTGCAGCTAGAATCGCCTCCCATGAGCAAACGAAGCTTACAAAGCGGTCTGCTGGCGTTGGGCCTTTTGGCCGCGCTGGGCGGCCACGCGATGGCGGCTTGGCCCGAGGACGTGAGCACGCGGGCGTTGGGGATGGGGGGCGCCTTGCGTGGGGCCGCCACGGGCGATGCGGGGCCCATGCTAAATCCATCGGGCATGGGACTGGCGCGGGCTTACGCGGTGGAGGCACGCTACCAGCTCACACAGAACGAAACTTCGCACCGCCCTCACCTTTCCATCGTGGATTCCACTTCCGCCTTTCGCATCGCGGGCGGCGCGTACTACACGTATTTAAACGCCAAGCCGGGGATCTCGAAGCTTTCGGGGCATGAAGGCGGCGTGGCACTGGCCGTGCCCTTTGGCGAACGCGTGTTCGTGGGTGGGCAAATCAAATACCTGCGGCTCACGACGGAATCGCCAGCGGTGGCGCCAACCGTCACGGGCGAGAAAGACAAGCTGTCAGGCTTCAACTTTGACCTTGGTGCCACGGTGCGGCCCGTGGATCAATTGTCGATCGGGGGGGTCGTTTATAACCTCAACGATCAGAAGACGCCGCTTACGCCGTTCAGCGCCGGTGGCGGGGTTACGTTCATGCCTTTGCCTGTGGTGACGGTGACATTCGACACCGTTGTGGATTTCACCACGTACGACGACAAAGCGGGCAACAAGACCAGCCTCATGGGCGGCGCCGAATACATGACCCCCAATGGCGTGGCCGTGCGCGTGGGCGGCGGCAAGAATGGTGTGCGCGACGCGGGTTACCTTTCGGCTGGGGCCTCGGCCGTTTCGGAACTGGGTGCGCTCGACATTGGCTTTTCGCGCGACATCTCTGGCGGTTCGAAATTCACGGTGTTTGCAATTAGTTTGCGGCTGTTTGCGGCCACGCCGATCGATCCCGGCTAGGCCATGCGCGCCGCCTTACGGAAAAGCACATTGTCTGGGAACCTGGGGTGCCCAAGGGTGTCTGTTGTTCTGTGGAGGCGGTTTTTCGTCGCGTACGGTCCCGGCAACGGGTGGCACCCGAAATGAGCCTTTCGGATCGCCTGCTGCTGGCGCGGCTGCGTGAGCGAGACGAAGAAGCTTTCTCCCACATCGTAAAGCTTTACGGTGATCGCGTGTTCAACCTTGTGTTTCGCTTTGTGGGCAACCGCAGCGAGGCTGAGGACATCGCGCAGGAGGTGTTCGTCACGGTGTTCAAGAGCATCGAGACGTTTCGCGCCGAATCCAAGTTCTCCACATGGCTGCTTCGCATCGCCGCGAATCACGCCAAGAACCGCATCAAGTACTTATCACGACGACCGGGCGTGGGCGCCGAGGAAGCCGACGACGAGGAGGTGGCGCTCAGCCAGCAACGTTCGGTGCCAGGCCACATGGTGGCTCCCGACGTGATGATGGAGGCCGCCGAGCTGGGCTCGTTGCTGGAAAAGGCCATCGCCAAATTGGACGAAGATCAGCGTTTGCTGATCTTGCTGCGCGACGTGGAAGAGCTGGCCTACGATGAAATTTGTGAGATCACGGGCTTGCCGGAGGGCACCGTGAAATCGCGGCTGCACCGCGCGCGCATCACTTTGAAGGCCTTGTTAGAAGCACACACGCGATGAGTGATCACAATTGCGAAAGCACCCAAGCTGAGTTTTCGGCTCTGCTTGACAACGAGTTAAGCGACGAACAACGCCGGGCCGTGATGGCGGAGGTGAAAGCGTGCGCCGCCTGTGCCGCCGCCTTAGACGAGCTGCGCGCGGCCGTGGCGAGCCTCAGCCAACTCAAGCACGCCGCGCCGCCCACGTTCTTGCAAGACGTCCAGCAGCAAATTCGCCAGCGTTCGCGCGGTCGCTTTTTCGGCAAGCGGTTTTTGTTGTTCGGGCGCATCCCATTCGAATGGGTGTCGCTGGTGATGATCCTGGCGATGTTGGCTTATTACATCGTCACGATGCAAAGCAGCCCCACCGAAGTGACGCCGCTGCCTTAGCGCTTAAGGTTCTTGAACAGATCGCCCAAGGTGCCCAAACGATCGGGTGCAGCACGTTTGGCGGCCGCAATGTCTTCGGCATCCACCACGTCTTCGCGTTCGCCCGTGCCCAAGGCAATGCGGCGTTTCTCCCGATCCACCGAGAGCACCGTTACCTCGATCACGTCGCCAGGCTTGACCACCTCGCGTGCGTGCTTGGCTTGGCGGCCGCCCGAGAGCTCACTGATGTGAGCGAGGCCTTCGATGCCGGGCGCCAACTCGACGAAGGCGCCAAACGATTCTACGCGAGCCACCTTGGCCTGCACTTTGGAGCCCGGGGCCAAGCGATCGGCCACATCCTGCCAAGGATCGCGGGCCAGCGATTTGAGCGACAACGAGATCTTTTCGGGGCGCTTCGGATCGTCGGTCTTCTCGATGCGGAGCACCTGCACCTCAAGCTCCTGCCCCACGGCCAGCACGTCGCTGGGCTTTGTGCCGCGCTGGTGGCTGATCTCAGAAGCCGGCAGCAGACCGTCGATGCCGCCAATGTCGATGAAGGCGCCAAAGTCGCGCAGCGACGAAACCACGCCGGGCATGACGTTGCCCACGGCCAACTTGGCGCGTGTGCCTTCGGCCTGTGAGCGGCGGCTTTCTTCCTGCAGCGCACGACGAGACAGAACGATGTTGACGCCGCGGCTGTCGCCTTCGTACTTCGTGATCTTGAACTGATACTTTTGGCCAACGTAAGGCGTGGCGTCTTCGACGTGGCGCAAATCAAGCTGCGAGATCGGGCAAAAGCCCCGCGTACCGGCCACGAGCACATCCACGCCGCCTTTGTTCACGGCGGTCACGGTGCCCTCCACGGCCAAACCCAGCTGCGCCGCTTGCGCCAGTTCGGCCGAACCAGCCGCACCTTTGGCCATCGATCGACGAAGCACGATGCAACCCGTTTTTCCGGCGGTTTCCACCACGCGGGCTTTGATCTCGTCGCCCACTTTGACGTTCACGTTGCCTTTGGCATCGCGGATGTCGTCCAATGCCAGCAGCGCTTCCACGTTCCCCAAGCCCAGATCCACAAAGGCGCCGTCGCGGCCCACGGAAAGCACTTTCCCCGAGACTGAGTCGCCCACGCGAGGCTCGCGGCGTTTGGGCTTTTGTTGGTTCTTCTCGTACTCCGCAAACAGGCTGGCGAAGTCTTCCGGGGACTCTTCTTGCGACATGGAAGGGTTCGTTTACTCCAACGGCCCAACTTCGGCAACCATCGTTCCCCCAAGCCGCCGGTTTGGCGGGTGTTTACAGGCCGGGCGAATCCGATAAGAACCCAAACGTGCCGTCCGCCCCACGCCCCGCTGCCCTCCTGCAGCCCACACGGCGCCAACCACTGTTGGTGCGACCGGGCGCGCGGTTTGTGTGCCAGGCCGATGGTGTGTGCTGTTCGGACGTGCACGTTTTGGGCCCCATAACACCGGCGGAACTTGTGCCGTTGCGCGCCTTGCATGCGCAGCCCGCAGCGCCGGACGCCTCGGTGAAAGGATTGGCCTTTCGCACGCAAAGTGGCGGTTGCGTGTTTTTGCGTGACGATCATTTGTGCCGGGTGCACGCCGAACTGGGGGTGACGGCCAAGCCGGCCACGTGCCGCCGGTTTCCATTCAATTTGGTGCAAACGCCTGCCGGGCTGCGCGTGGTCACGCCGCACCGGTGCCCGTGCCGCACCTTAGGCCCACGCCCTCCGCTTACTGTGGAAGCGGTCACGCAGGAGATCGTGATTCCGGAAGCACCACTGGCGCCCGATTACGCGGTGGCCGGCCTGCTTCGGGTGGCTGGCAAACAACGTGTGCGCTTTAGCGAATGGTGCACCATCGAGGCGCAATGGCTGCATAAGTTGCAAACCACGCATGATCTTGCGGCGGCTTTGGCGGCACCCGCGTTCGCACCCGGCTTCGCTTGGAACAAGCTGGCCGCGAAACTGAAAGTCGCCAAAGACGGCTCCAGCTTCGAGACGGCGAAAAGCTGTGTGGGCCACGCCATCGGCGCGGCGTTGGATGGCGCCGCCATTCCGCGCTTAGAGCGACCGTGGGCGCGTTTTTTCGATGCCGGCGAACGCCGCGTGCAAGCAGCGCCGCAATCGAGCGACGTGATGCTGGCGGATTGGCTGGCCGATGAAGTGTGGTCGCTGCGGTGGGTGCAAGACGGCAGCTTTGCGCAGCACCGCACTGATTTGGCCACGCGCTTGGCGATCGCGTGCCAGGTGCAGAAGGCCCTGGTGGCCGCAGGCGTGGATCGCACACGCGCCACGGCGGAAGCCTTGCTGGTGATCGACGTGATCACACATTCCGAATTGTGGTTCGGTGTGTCGCGGGGACTGGGTGAGCCTTAAGGTGCGGCAACGAAATCGATAAAGCCGCGGCTCGGCTCTGTTGCAACCAAGCGCACGCGCGTGTGATCACCCACGTCGAGATCGGCTTCACCCTTGACCACGCGCCCTTCGGCGGGCGGATCCAACAAGCGCACGAACACGCCCTTGGGCCCGCGCCCCGTGACCACCGCCTCAAACGTTTCGCCGATGCGCGTGGATAGGAACAAGGCCGCCGCCACCTTGCGCATCGTGCGTTCAAACGCGCGGGCGTGGTTCTCCGCTTCAGTGCAACGATCAGCGATGCGCCACAGTGTGGCCACATCATAAGGCTGCGCCGCCTGTGCCGCGGTGGCTTTTAAGATTCGCTGCGTGACCAAATCGCCATACCGGCGGTTGGGGGCGGTCGAGTGCGCGTAATCTTCAACCGCCAAGCCAAAGTGCCCGTCGGGGCTATCTGGATCGGCCACAGCGTATTCACCGGGTCCCAACAGCTTCACAACGCTGAGTGAAAGTTCCGAGTACGTCTGTGGGCTGGCGGCCCGTTGTTGCTGCAAGAACTCCGACAGCGCCACAGGGTGCGGCGTCTCCGGCAAGACGGTGCCGCGCGTGGCTGCCAGCTGCACGATGCGATCCCAACGCTTGGGGGCGCGCACCACGCGACGGATTGAAGCCACACGGCGATCCTCCAGAAACCGCGCTGTGGCGCCGTTGGCGGCGATCATCAAATCTTCAATCGTGGTGCGCGCGCGATCGCGTTCCATCACTTTTAACGCCACAATTTGCCCGTCTTTGGTCACGGGGCGGGCTTCGGGGGTTTCAAGCTCAAGCGCGCCGTGCTCGATGCGACGCCGTCGCAAACGCTGAGCCGCTTCATCGTGCATGTGCACTTGCTCTTGCAAGGCGGCGCTGTTGGCCAGTGCGGCGGGGGCGGGACCTTGCCCTTCAAGCCACGCGCCGACCTCGCCATAAACCAGCTTTGCGGCGTTGCGCACCCACGCGCGGTAAACGTCGATGCCTTGCAAGCTGCCATCAGGCGCCACATCGATCTGCGTGACAATGGCCAGCCGATCCACGCCTGGCAGCAACGACGTGGCGCCGCTTGAAAGCTCGTCAGGCAACATGGGAAACGTCACGGGGCCAGCATAAAGCGAGCACGTGTTGCGGGCCGCGTGGTGATCCAGCGCTGTGCCTGCGGGCACCATCTCATCGACGTCGGCGATGGCGATGCGCATGCGGATGACGTCGTTCGCCAGACGCTCGCCCACCTCCACTTGATCCAGATCTGTGGACTCGATGTTGTCGATCGACGACCACAACAAGTGGCGTTCATCGCGGGCGTCTTCGTCATTCGTTCCGTAGGGCAAAGCCGGCTCGCTGGCGGGGAACTGCAGGACGAAACCCTCGTCCTCGGCCACTTTACGCGCGATCTCTCCGAACGATGCTTTGTGTGTCTCTGATTCGATCATCAGCGCCTTAAGGTAGCAGACCGGCCTTCGCGTCCGGGGTGTGGCTATAAGCCGCCGAGGGCAGCGGCTGTGGTGGCGCGTCGCCGAAGGCGTGGCTGACGCTGAGCGCTTCACGGTCAAAATCCTCGAAATAAAGCAGCTTGAACGCATGCGCCCCCGCGGCCAAAGCCACCTCGCCACAGCGGGTGCGTTCGCCATGGATGAAATCGTTCTCGACGATGGCCTCATCGTTGATGAACAGCACGCTGCCATCGTTCGAGGTGGTGCAGAACGTGTGAACGCCGGTTTGGGCAACGGTTACAAGGCCCGACTCGATCAAACCAAAGGTGTTGAGGCCACGCAGCTCTGCCGGCAACCCGGCGGCTTCGATGACGCCTGTTTTCGTGGGCGGGTTCATCGTGGCGTGACGAGCATCCGCTGTGCGACCCGGGTGGTATGACCACAGCAAACCGGGCGCCGAGGCATCCACCGCCTTGGCAGCCGCCGGCACAGCACGCACAAGGTTCGCGGTGAGCACATCGCTCATAGCCGTGCCATGACCGCGCAAAATCGTGCGGGCTTTGAGTGTGGTGCTTGCATTGATGAGCAACGCGCGCGCCGCAAGCGGCGAAGCCGCCGTGGGGTCGGCGCCATCGGTTGTGTAGTGCACGTCGAATCCCGGTTCGGGTGCTTTGAGTTGCACGCGCGTGTTTCGCAAAAACACTTTTCGCGCGGGCACGCCCAGCGGCAGAGGCACAAACGCCGCGAAGCCCTGCCCCGCCAGCCACGCCAGATGCGCGCGCAAACGTGCGGGCGCCGTGGTGGTGCGCAGGGGTGGCTGTGACCAGGCAACCTCCGCCAGCGCGGCCACGCGGGGTAGAACGGACGTCTGCACCTTGGCGAACGTTTGCACCATCTCAGTCCACAAGGCGCCTTGCACGCCTAGAACATGTGCGTACGCCCCCGGCAGCAACGTGCGAGGCAGCGGGTTGTAGCGGTAAACCTTTCGCCACCCGGCGTAGCCTGGGCCCTCGTCGGCATTGCCCTTATCAAAGTAGAACACCGATGAATCAACGTTGATCACATCGTGACCTGCATTCGCCAGCGTTCCCACCGGAGCCGCGCTTAGCCAGGCCATGGTGGTTGTGCGCGGTGGAACGCCGTGCTCCGCGGCCTCTTGCCACACAATGGGCTGGCGCCCATGCGCCACCACGGCCGCGGCTACCTGAGACACAAAGTAAGTTTGCAGTGCCTTGTTGTCGGTAAGTCCATGCGCTTGACGAAAACGTTCGCACACAGGCGTGTTCCATGACTGCGTGTTCACTTCGTCGCCGCCGATGTGAATGAATGGACCGGGGAACAAGGCCACCACAACCGCCAGCACTTCGTCGACGAACTTCATCGTGCCCGGCTTGCAGGGGCACAGGGGATCGGAAAACGGGTACACCGCCCCAGGCGCCACTTTGTATGTTTTTCCCTCGGCGCATGAAAGGTCTGGATAGGCGGCCAACGCCGCTTGCGAGTGGCCCGGCCAATCCAGCTCCGGAATCACTGTGATATGCCGGGCAGCGGCGTAGGCCACAACCCGACGCACGTCGGCTTCTGTATAGAATCCGCCATAAAGCGGAACGGTGGCAGGCAGCGGTGCACGCAATTCCGCGGGCAAAGCAAAGCGCTCCTGCCGGCGATCCTCGCGAAACGCGGCTATCTGCCCAAGCTTGGGCCGCGACGAGATCTGCAAGCGCCACCCCTGATCATCGCTGAGGTGCCAGTGAAAAACGTTAAGCTTGTAAGCCGCCAGCAGGTCCAAGAAGCGTTCAAGCTCGCTCACTGTATAAAAGTGACGAGCGACGTCGAACAGCATGCCCCGATGCGCAAAGCGAGGCGCGTCTTGGATGTGTGCGGCTGGCACCCGCCAAGGTGCCTTGTGAGGGAGCAGCAACTGCAAAAGCGTGCGTGTGCCGTAAAACACGCCCGCGGCACTCGCTGCCTCGATCCGCACACGACGAGGCGTGATGAAAAGCGCGTAGCCTTCGGGATTGGCATTCGCCTTCGTCAACGCCAGCTGGATCGGGACGCCTGCGGCAGCAGAGCTGGAACCAGCCAGCGACTGAAGCTCTTCTGCCAATCGTTTTGCCAACGGCAAGAGGGCATCGTCATCGCTTTGTACAGCGCTTTGAGGCGACAACAGCGCAACACCCGCCTTCACTTCGTAGCGCTGCGGCCAAGGGAACAGCGCCGGTTCCGCGAAGGCTACGCGCGCACACGGCAGCAGCAGCGCGGCCACAAGCACGCTGCCGGCAAGACGCATCGCTTACGAGCCACCGCTGATTTTCTTGACGGGCGCCGCGGTCAATTCCATCTGCGACGCACGTTTGGCGGGCTTGGCCGCTTTGTCGCCGTCGCGCGCGGTTTGCAACGCCCGCAAGGCTTCCACGATCTTGCCTTCGGGAAGGAACATCTCGTCCGCACCGGTGGCCACCACCAAGCCATCTTCAGGGGCGGCGCGACGGATGTATCCGCCTTCCACCGCAACCATCATATCGTCGCCTTCGAGCACTGCACGTAGCTTGATCGATTGAGTCATGACTTCGCCTGTTTGTTGAGAAGCCTGCATTAGACCCTCAAATAAAGGCAAAAAGAAATTTCTCGACAGAGCGACGCATGCGTGATCAGCCCGCAACGGCAAGGAACTGCGTATGCGTTCAGTCCACGTAGGAGAACAAAACTTTGAGGTATTGGCCTTCGGTGAAAGACAGCGGCAGCAAGTGATCGGGGCCGGGGCCGAGGCGATCCAGCACGCTGAGATTGCGGCCGGCTGCTTTGGCGGCGGCGGCCACAACGCGCTCGAGATCGTCGGCTGAGATGTTCTGCGAGCACGAGCATGAAACGAAGATCGCCCCCGGCGCACACGTGCGTAAGGCCAGGGTGTTGAGCCGTTCATAGCCTTTGCGCGCGGCTTCCAGATCTTTGCGAGCCTTGGCAAATTTCGGTGGATCGATGATTACCAAGTCATAGGCGCCCGCGGTGGCCGTTTGTAAGAAGCGGAAGACGTCGGCTTCGACCGCGCGTACCGTGGCGTTGTTGGCGGCCGCATGGGCTTCAATGCGGGCCACGGCGCGGGGGGATGAATCCACCGCCGTGATGTCAGTGGCGCCACCTCGTGCCGCTTGCAAAGAGAAGCCGCCCGCGTAGGCGTAGCAATCTAAAACGCGACGGCCCTTGGACCATTGGCCCACGCGCTGGCGGGCAACACGCTGGTCGATGAACATGCCTGTCTTCTGGCCGGCCAGCGGCTCCACTTCCAAACGAATACCATCTTCAACGCACGGCACGCTGATGCGCGACTGCCCGCGCGCGATCTCGGCGTTGCAGGCGAACCCTTCCAGATCGGCGTAAGAGCCTGCGTTGACCTGAAAGATTGTTTTGGGCGCAAGGACGGTTTGTAAAGCGTCGTAGATGGCAGCCCGTCGCATGAACAAACCCAACGTGGTGATCTGCACCGACACCGCGTCGCCATACACGTCCACCACTAAGCCCGGAAGATGATCGCCCTCGCTGTTGACCAAGCGATAGACGTTTGTGTTGGCGTTGGGCAGGCCCAAGGCGGTGCGGCGCGCTTGCGCCTCGCGAATGCGCCGCAGAAAAAACGCGTCATTGATGGGTTCATCTTCGCGCGAGAGCAAACGCACCGGGATTTGCGAGCGCACGTTCCACAAGCCCTGCCCAATGAAGCGCCCGTCGGTATCCAGCAATGAAATGACGTCGCCCGGCTCAGGGGTTCCCGCCACCTTTTCCACCGCATTGGCGTAGACCCAAGGGTGCCCGAACCACAACGGGCGTGCCTTGCCTTTGCGCAAAGTCACCTGGGCTGTGGGCGTGGAATTGGGAGCAACAGAGGAAGCAGCGGCAGGTGAAGTGGTTGACATCAGCACTGCCCGCTTACCCGATGCGGGGGCCAAACGCAAACCGCCGGCCCGCTATGGACACACCGCGCGGCGCTCATTAGGGTGAAGGCACGTGGCTTTTCTGTGTGTATCGGCCCTGGCCGTATTGCTCCCTCCATCGGCGCTGTTTGCCCAAGCCGAACCCGCGCCCGCAGCCGGCCCAGGTGATCCTGGACCTGCGGCCCCCCCATGGGAGGCGGCCCCGGGCGGTGAGAACACGCAGCTTGATCTTCGCCCTTTGCCGCCGCGCGTGTTTGCCGAAGCGGCCTTGCGTTTGACCACACGCCCTTCTGTGGATCTGGGCCCCACGGTGGGGTTTGGCGTGGGCTTCACCCTGGGGGTGCGTTGGGCCATGCTGTGGCACCAAGTGGAGCTGGCCACCGCCTTGGATTTCGGCTACGCCCACCACCGCAAAAACGTGGCCGGGTACCGCATCAACGAGCGGGGCGTGGAGGAAAAATTTGGCGGCCAGCGTTTGGGCTCAGAGAACACCTTCGGTGCCTTGCAAATCGCCAAGCTTGCCGTGCCATACGTTCAACCCTGGGTGGGCGTGGGCGGCGGCGTGGCCATCGGGTACTTCAGCTCCGATGAGCGCGGTTTCGATGGCGACGGCACGCACACCTACCGTCCGTACGCGCAGGTCGCCGGTGGTTTGGCGGTGCCAATCGCAGGGCAAAGCTATCTCGATCTGCACGTCAATTACTTCGCCATGACCAGCAACCCCCGCTTCGCGGGCAAAGATGGTGTGGCAACTTCGGTGTTTGGTGATGTGTTCGTGTTTGGCGTGGCGTACGGAAGCCGCTTGTGATGATGCCGCAACCGTCCCACCGCAGCGCTGTTCTTGATCGAAAGCTGATCGTATTATCCGGCAAGGGCGGCGTGGGGCGCACCACGGTGGCCGCCGCGATGGCTTATGCGGCGGCGGCGCGTGGCAAACGTGTGTTGGTGGCCGAGACGCAGGGCCAAGGCCGTTTGGGGCGTCTCTTGGGCGCGGCGGCGCCGCTCGGCACCGACGTCACGCGGGTCACCGATCGCATCGACGCCGTCAACATGACGCCCGTCGCGGCGCTGCGCGAATATGGCTTGATGACGTTGCGGATTGAGGCGCTTTACAAGGTGGTTTTTGAGAACCGCCCCGTGCGCGCGTTCTTGGCTGCGGTGCCGGGACTTTACGCCTACTCGATGTTAGGCAAAGCGTGGTGGCACACCACCGAACAAGTCAATGGCCGGCCGAAATACGATCTGGTGATCTTGGATGCGCCCGCTTCGGGCCACGCCGTGGCCATGATGAAGATCCCGCGGGCGTTGGTGACGGCGATGCCCAAAGGACCGCTGACTCGAGACGCGCAGAGCATCTACAACATGCTCACAAGCCCCACCGAAAGCGCGTTCGTGATCGTCACCTTGCCCGAAGAATTGCCCGCGCGCGAAACCGTGGAATTGGTGAACACCACACGCCACAAGTTGAACGCACCGCTTGGCCCGCTAATCGTAAATGCGGTACCCGATCCTTCCTGGGCGGCGGAGCCCATTCGTCTGGCTTTGTCGGCCGCCGGCAAGCACAGCAACAACCCGCAGCTGCAAAGCACCCTCGATGGCGTGCGCGCTTTGTCGTCGCGGCGCCTTGAGGCTGAGCCCATTTTGAAGCGCCTGGCGGCAAGCACACAATTGCCGCTGGTGTCGCTGCCGCGCTTGTTTACGTCAGATATGGGGCCCGCTGAAACCAAAGCGCTGGCGCAACTTTTAGACGAAGCCCTTTGATGCGAGCCCCAGTGGCTTGGCCCACGCGCGAAGGCCCTTTCACCGTCGCCACAGCATAAATACCTATGGTTGGAGGCCATCCGGTTCCGCACGCTGAATGGCCATGAAACGCCGCTTGATCGTTCTGCTCGCCTTACTCACGCTTGCCCCCGCCGCCACCGTCGTGGCCGGGCCCAAAGGGATGGAGGGCGCCGTGAAAATATGGAATGGCCGCCCCACAATCTTCGTGAACGGCCAAGCGGAGATGCCGCAGATCTACGCGCTCACCGATTTTCGAGGGGGGCGCTTCACTTGGGAGGAGATCCCGAAGCGTAACTTGGAGGTGTTCACCCAGCTGGGCTTCAAGTTGTTTCAGGTGGACGTGTGGTTCCAAGACATCTGGACGCCAGATGGCAAACTCAACATGGACCTGGTCCGGAGGCAGATAAAGGGCGTGGTGGACGTGAACCCTCAAGCGGCGGTGTTCATTCGCTTTCACGTCAACGCACCGTTTTGGTGGAACCGGCTTCACCCCACCGAGTGCGTGCAATACGCCAACGGGCCCGCGGATGGCAAAGATTACGGTCCACCGTGGCAGATTCATTACGGCGACACCGAACGGCACGTGCGCCACAGCCTCGCGTCGCAACTGTGGCAACAAGAGGCCACGGCGAAGCTCAAAGAGATGTTGTCGTCCCTCGCGAAGTCAGCGGAAGGTCGCAGCGTGGTGGGGCTGCAAGTGGCTGGCGGCGTGTATGGCGAATGGCACCCGTGGGGTTTTCCCTCGCAAGATCCTGATGTGAGCGCGCCGATGCAAGCGTACTTTCGCCGTTGGTTGCAGGCCAAATACAAAACCGACGCGGCCTTACAGAAAGCTTGGAACACCCCGGCTGTGACCTTATCGCGCGCAACGGTTCCCGATCTGGCCGCGCGCGATCGGACGCTGGCCGGCCTGTTTCGCGACGTGAATCGGGAACGTCAAACGATGGATTATTACGAGGCCCAGCAAGACAACATCGCCGACGACATCTTGCACTTTTGCGAGGTGGTCAAAACGTCTTGGCCCCGCCCCATCATTACAGGCGCGTTCTATGGTTATTACTTCTCGACGTTTGGCCGCCAGGCCGCGGGCGCGCACCTGCGGATGAACCGAATCTTCGACTCGAAATGGATCGATTACGTGAGTGCCCCGCAATCGTATTTTGCCGATTCGCACGAAATGGGCGGCGCCGGCCAATCACGGGGCCTCGTTGAATCGGGGCGGCTGGCGGGCAAGCTGTTTCTGGATGAGATGGATACGGGCACCAGCCTCAAGCAGCCCGAAGATCAATACGACCCCAACGACGCCAAGCTCGCGCCGCGCATGCGTGATGACGTGGCATTGCTTCGTCGCAACACCTTGCACCCCTTGCTGCGGGGCCACGGCCTTTGGTACTACGACTTTGGCGCTGTGTTCGGCTCTGGAAGCTGGGACAATCCCCTGTTCCACGACGAGCTCAAGCGCCTTCGCGTCCTCTTGCAGAAGGCTTGGGCCAAACCTTACGAGCCGGCGGCCGACGTGTTGGTGGTGTACGATCCGAGCAGCGTCTTCGCGATCAAAAGCCGCTGGAACACGGTGAATGATGTGCTCATTGATCGATTGTCAGCCGCGGTGTATCGCTCGGGCGCCATGGCGGACTTCGTGCGGCTTGACGATCTTCCCCGCATGCAGCTCGATCGTTACAAGGCCGTGCTGTTTGCCCACACAACCCGCATCCTGCCCGCCGAACGCGCGTTCATTCGCGAACAGGTCGCCACCGCAGGCAGGCACCTGTTGTGGACATACATGCCAGGCTACTTTGACGGCGAAACGCTCAACGAAGCCTTCAGCAATGAGGTCACCGGAATTTCCATGCAGCGCTTCCGGTTCGCCGGGGAACCCAAAGACGATCCAACGATCGTCGTTGATGGACCGGGCGCGCCACGCACGAGCTTTGCGCTCTCAGACGCCGTCGATCCAATGATGGAGGTGGTGGATGCCCAAGCCCAAGCGGTGGCTCACTTGCAGGGAACCACCCGCGTCGTGGTCGCGAAAAAGTCGTTGGCCCAAAGCACCGCTTGGGTTGGCACACTTTCGCTGCACGATCCGGCGTTGCTGCGGTTCATCTTCAGGCAAGCGGGCGCGCATATCTACAACGATGCGAACGATAGCGTATTGGCAGGCATGAACCTGCTGATGGTACACTCGGCCACGGGCGGTAAACGCACGCTAACGCTGCGAAATCAACGCACGCTATCTGTGACGCTGCCGCCGCGGTCAACGTCTCTTTTCGACGCGGAATCAGGCGACAGCTTGCTGCCTAACCCTTAAGCCAAGCGAGGCCGCCCGTGCCTTGGTTACCAAACGTGTTGATGTTCGTGAGGCCAGCGTGTTGAATCGCCGAAACGAACAGAGAGTGCAGCACCAAGGCCGACTTGTCTTGCGGATCCTTGGTGCTGTAGAGACGGCCGGTTTTGAACGCGCCTTGGCTGTTGCCAAACATTGATACAGGGATGTTGTGGTTTGGATGAGGCTCAAGGTCATTGTCCTTGCCCCCCAGTTCGGACGTCCAGATCACAAGCGTGGTATCCATCAACGGTTTGCCGTTGGCATCCATCGTCGTTTTAAGCTTATCGATCAGCAGAGCCACCTTTTCGGCGTACCAGTTATAGAACAGCTTCAAAGCCATCTGCTTTTCGGGGCCGTTGTTGTAGGTGTGCGTCCACGCGTGGTGCTGGGGGCCCGAGTCGCCGGAATCCACCTGCGCCGCGCTGCCAACGCCATATTTGGCAGGGATCGCAAAGCGCGAAGCGGTTTCACCAAACGATATGCCCACCACGCGCGTGACGTCGCAGCTGAACGACAACGCCACCAGATCGGTGAACGCTTTCATGATTTCATCGCGGTTGTCGGCTTGCTCGAAATTGGCGGTGGACGCCAACGTTGTGTTAGGCTTCGTGGGCGCCACACACGCCGGGCCGCTCATGGGCGCGGCTGATATCGACTTTGCCACGCTCTTTTGCAGCGACTCGATGTTGCCGCAATGAAAGTCGAGCAACGCCTTGGCGTCGCTGCCAAGACTGCCCGCCAGCTCCTTGCAGTCTTTGTAGATGGCGTCCAAGACGAAGTTCTTGCGCAGCAGAACCTTATCAACCGCTGGTGTGCTTGTTCCGCCCGAGGCCGCCGTCACCGAAGGCATGATGTCAGCCAAGATCTTGTAAGGATCGACCATCGGCAGCGCAGGCTTGCCCGCCGCTTCATACCAAGGGCCCCAGTTGCCCACGTTCTTATGCAAGCCCATCAAGATCGAACGCTTCGGTGTGACGATGCCTGCCTTCTGCAGCTCTTGCCCGATGAACTGATCCAACGATGGGCCGGTGGAGTTGTTGGTGCCTTCCGTGGTTCGCGCGGTGAGCGCGCCCGTTCCACCAGACTGATGGCCGTACTCGTTGTGTTTGCCAAAAGGCACGCCGGCTTGATGACACCCGACGAAGAAGCAACCGTCCGCCTTGTGGCGCTGCAGCGGGGCCCAATAGTCGTTGATGGTGAAATTTGTTTCCGTGCCGCTCGCAATGCCGCCGCGGGTGATAGGACCATTGGGACTGAAGATCACCACCACACGCTTGGGCACCACGTCACCAGCGGCGCGCGCCATCCCGTGTTGCACCAATGGCCAAAGCAAAGGCCAGGCACCCGCTTGTGCAATGAGTTTACGTCGAGATTGATTGATCATGAATTCACCTCGCGTTAGCGAACCCGCACTTGGGTGAAACTGGGTGCCGCAACGATTTGCTGCAGGGTTTCTGCAACGCCTGACGAGCTATCCACGGCAGCCTTCTCGAAGCTTGAAACAGCACCCGCGTCGCCATCAGCCTCGAAACGCCCAAACGTCCAGCGGAACAAACGGCGCGCGATGCACTTTTGGGCCTCGGGCCGCGAGGCCAATTTGCTGCCAAGGTCGGCGGCGCTGGTGAACGGCATCTTCGCGTCATCCTCGAACAGCAGTGTTCCCGTCGTATCGAAAGGCTGCCCCTTGGCGTCAGTGTTCTTGAAACGCCCCACAGGATCGAAGGGCAAGAACGAAAAGCCTGGGGGTCCGATGCGCTTGTGACACGAAAGGCACGGTTCGTTCGCCGTCATGGACTCCAGCTTTTGCCGCAAGGTTTGCCCGGTGGCGTTGTCCTCCACAGGTGGGAAACTGGCGGGCGGCGGTGGGATCGATTCACACAAAACGTTCTCGTAAACGAACTTTCCGATCGGAAACGGCGAAGCGCCGCTTTCCTTGCTGTGTGCACCTATGACCATCGGGTTGGTCAAAACGCCCAATCGATCTTTGGCGGGGACCGTGACCTTTTTCAAATCCGTTCCCGTGACAGTCACGCCAAGCACCGCGCCCAAGTTCTCGTTGGCGAAGGCTTGGTCCGTCTTGAGCAAATCAGAAAATTTCGGACTGCTGGCGGTGGTGAGCACCTCATCCACCAGCATGTCGAACGCTTTTGCGGCGACCGTGGGCAAGTCGGCACTGGTGCCCATCAACACGGCTGGGGCCTTCTTGCCCAGATTGTTCTCGAACACACCCATCCAATCGGCAACGAAGGCACGCAGCCCCTTGCGCGCGCGCGGATCCATCAACATGCGCGTCAATTCGCTTTTGCGCGCGGCGGGATCAAGCAGCGTTTTCTTATCGGCCGCCGCGAACAACTGCGCGTCGGGCATCGACTGCCACACCATATACGAAAGCCGGGAAGCCACGTGATAGGGGTTCATGGCGCGCACGCTGGCATCGCCTGAAACGGCGGTGGCACCCAATTCTTTGCGATAAAGAAAATGCGGCGAACTCAGCACCGCCGAGACGAACGCGGTGACCCGTTCCACTTGTGTGCCGCCCGCATCGGCGGCGCTCAGAATGGCCGCATAACGATCCACCAAGGCGTCGCTGGGCGGTTCACGGAAGGCGCGCAGCAAGAAGCCTGACGCCCAGGTGCGCAGGCACGCCTTATCAGCGCATTTCATGTCGGCGTCCAACTTGGTGGCGGTGGCCGCAGCCACCTTATCGCCCAGGTTCAAAAACGCGTTGCTGTCCTCGTAGCCCAGCTTTTGGGCGCCGGCGATTTCGCTGTAGCCCTGGATGATGAGTTCTTTCGGACGATCATCCTTGCTCACATCAACGCCCAACAAATCAAAAATGGTGTTGGTGTATTCGGCGCGCGTCAGACGCCGCAATTCGGAGCTTTTGTTGTAGTCTGATGGCGATTGCGACACCGGACCTTCAGCGCCGCCTTGGCTGCCGGCGCTGCCGCCCTTTCCACTTCCGCCTTGGCCGCTGGGCTCCGCGCCGTCGATGTCAGAGCCGACACTGCCCGTGCAAGCCGCAAGACAAAACCCCACCAACATAAAGGCAACCGGTTGCCTTGAAGCGCCGCCAACGGTACGGGCGCGAGATCGACTCAACTTCATGTCGTTCCTCATCTTGAAGGCTCCCGGACTGAAGGGATACGCTCATGGCTTTGCAAGGTGCGAGCCATCACGACTGACCAATTATATAGGCAAGTCGCGTATTTTAAGCATCTTTAGTCATAGGAGATAACTTCGGGCAGCGCAGCGCCGTCACTGCACGCCGAGTGACGCAACAACAGTTGCGCTAAAGCACGGTGACTGTTAGACACTCCACGGTCGTTTCCATGCGAAAGTGCGACGCGCTCGTGTGGCGTTCGGCGTGAAACACATCGAAGCTGTAGGTGTTGCCCTTTTTGATCCCCAATGTGCCCGCCATCGCGTCGAAGTCGATGGTTTCGGTGTTCACACCGTGTACGCCGCCGAGATCCAAGGCAAGTTTTCCGTTCACAAACACCCACACGTCATCGTCACCCTTGAAGGTAAACTTCTCGCCACCTTTATAGATGAAGCCGCCGCGGATCTCGGTGGTGAAGTGGAAGTTGTGCACGCGGCCCTGGTTGCCAAAACCTTTATTGTCCAAGGGAAAAAATGCGTCGTTGTCGAACACGAACAGCCCCGGCGCCTCTTGTTTTAGCGGCAGTGGCACGGAGAACTTCATGTTCACGTCGTTGGTGTCACGGTACCACTGTGAGAACGTGGCCTGGCTCGTGATCACGGTGGCCTTGTCGTGGGCGTATTCGGGCAGCCTTTGGCCGTCAAGTTGGGCTTTGACCAGGCCCTTCGTGAGGCCTTTGTTGTACTCATCCTTCTCGAAGTCAGCATGCGAATCCTTGAGGTCGCGCACGGTGGCGACGATCACGCCGCAGCCTTCCGAATTCGTTCCGGAGCCGCCCCCTCCCTGGTTGCCGCCCCCGCCCCGGTCGTCAGGGAATTGGATGTTAAAGCCGCCCTTGCCGGAGGCCGAGCCTCCCCCAGACGTGGACCCGCTGCCGGAGGTCGAGCCAGCGCCATCGCCGCCACCGGTGGTGTCTGCGCCGCAAGCGACCACAAGCGCCGCGGCTGCCATCGAAAAGAAACAAACGCTGGCGCGTTGAATGGGGCTTCTCATGGAGAACTTCCTTCCTTGAAAACGCTCGAAAAAACTCGAGGAGGGCGGCTGCCACACCGCCATGAACGAAATAGTTTAGTCGAAGAACGGGTTGATCGTGTGACAAAGTAGCGGTCGTCTCAACGACATGTAGGACCAAAATCAAAACCGCGGGCGCGCAAGCGCGCCTAAACCGCAACCTGGCGCTCCACGACATGACCAAAGACTACGTTCGGCCTCGCCCTTTCCTGTCCGTGTTTGCCGCAATTTCGGCCATTTTCCTCGCATGCGCCGGATGTGCAACGTCACCGCCGCAGGCGCCGCCCGCCGCAAGCGCCGGCTCCCCAGCGGCCACAAGAACAGCCGCTCCTGACCCCGAGGCGGCCCTCCTTCCGCTTGATAAAGCTGTGGAGAAAGGCCAGTTGGCCAATGGCCTCACATACTTCATTCGCAAAAATGCGAAACCCGAAAAGCGCGCGTCGCTGTACTTAGCGGTGGCCGCGGGCTCGGTTCTGGAAGATGACGACCAGCGTGGTTTGGCCCACCTCATCGAACACATGGCCTTCAACGGCACGAAGAAGTTTGCGAAGCAGGAGATCGTGAATGTGCTTGAGAAAATGGGCATGCGGTTTGGCATGCACACCAACGCATATACAAGCTTCGATGAAACTGTTTACACGCTTTCGGTGCCCACAGACAAACCCGAGCTGGTCGCGCAAGGCATTCAGATCTTGCAGCAGTTCGCCAGTGACATCGCCTTTGATCCTGAAGAGACGAACAAAGAGCGTGGCGTGGTGATCGAAGAGTGGCGCAGCGGGCGCGACGCGGAGACACGCGTGCAAGACAAACAATTGCCGGTGTTGTTTTTCGGCAGCCGCTATGCGGAACGGGCGCCCATTGGCGACAAGAAAACGCTGGAATCAGCGGATCTCGGGACGATCAAGCGATTCTACAAAGACTGGTACCGGCCCAACCTGATGGCCGTGGTGGCCGTGGGCGACTTTGATCCGCAGGCGATCAAGCAGCAAATCGAGACACAGTTTGGGCCGCTGACAAACCCAGCGAACGCACGACCCAAACCCGTTTTTGCAACGCCCGGGCACACAGACACGAAGGTGAGCCTTGTGACCGACAAGGAGCTGACCGACACCTCATTGACGATGGTGCTGACGCTGCCGCCACGCCCGCAAGGCAGCGCGCGCGACTACCGCCGCATGGTGGTGGAGAACGTGTTTCACGAGATGCTCAACGCGCGTTTGGCGGAGCTGTCACAAGCGGCGAACGCGCCGTTTCTGGGTGCATCGTCGGTATCGTTTCCGTTTGGCCACGCGGCCGATCTCATTTTGCAAGCGGCCTCGGTGAAGCCTGACGGCGTGCAAACGGCTTTGGCGGCCCTCACGCGAGAGCTCACGCGCGTGGCAACGCACGGGTTCACGCAAACAGAATTTGATCGCGCGCGCATCAGCACGCTGCGGTCCATGCAGAGCCACGTGGAAGAGCGGCTCAAAACGCCTTCGCGCGTCTTCGCTGACGAGATCGTGCGCCACTTCCTAAACGGTGAAGCAATGCCGGGCATCGAAGCCGAATTGGCGATGCATGAGCGGTTCTTGGGCAGCATGCAGCTCGGCGAATTAAATCAATTGGCGGCCGCATGGAATAGCCCCGCCAACCGCGCGTTGATGGTTTCCGCGCCGGCAACCGCAACGCTGCCCAGCGACAAGGAATTGCTTGCGACGGTGCAAAAGGCGAGCGCCGAACCCACCACGGCGTACGTGGATAAAGTGGCAACGGGGCCCCTGGTGCGGCAACCGCCGCAAGCCGGACGGATCACCGGTGAAAAGCAACTGCCCGCCATAGGCGTCACGGTGTGGACGTTATCAAATGGCGTGCGCGTGGCTTTCAAGCCCACCGACTTTCAAAACGATCGCGTGTTGGTGCAAGCCTTCAGCCCTGGCGGCACTTCGTTGGTCAAAGATGCCGATTACGTGAACGCCCGCTACGCGAACAGCGTGGTCGACGAAGGTGGCCTTGCCGATTTCAGCCCTGTGCAACTAAGCAAGGCCTTGGCAGGCAAGTTGGTTTCAGTGTCAGCCGTTCTTGATGAGCTGGAAGAGGGATTGTGGGGTTCAAGTGCCGTCAAGGATCTGAGCACCCTGTTTGAACTTATCTATCTCACCGTCACGGAACCACGCGTGGACGCTGAGGCGTTCGCCGCCTGGAAAGCCCGGCAAGTGAACATGCTGCAAAACCGAGCTTCCGATCCTCGAACCGCGTTTCGAGACGCCCTTAGCACCGTGCTTTACAACCGCCACCGGCGAAGGCTGCCGCCAACGGTGGCCGACGTCGAAGCGGTGGACATGAATAAGGCATTGGCCATCTATAAAGATCGTTTCGCCGACGTTCACGACATGACGTTCGTGATCGTGGGCAATGTGGATCCAGAAACGTTGCGTCCCTTGGTGCAAACGTATCTGGCCGCCCTGCCCGGCACACAGGCGAAAAAGGTTCGCAAAGAGACGTGGAAAGACATCAAAGCTCGTTTGGCACGCGGATCACACAAGCTGGAGGTGCGCCAAGGCGTTGAGCCACGTGCCGATGTGCAATTGACATTCACTGGCTCGATGCCGTGGTCGCGACAAGCTGAATTCGACGTGAGCAGTTTGGCCGACGCGGTGGAGATTCGGTTGCGCGAAGTGGTACGCGAGGATCTCTCAGGCAGTTACAGCGTCAACGTCCGGGGCGAGCTGACCCGGCGGCCCACATCTGAGTTTGAGGTGGCGATTTGGTTTGGCTGCGCACCGGAGCGCACGGAAGCGTTGACGGCGGCGGTGTTGGCTGAGCTCGAAAAGATCAAGGCCGAGGGACTGGGCGACGACTACACCACAAAGATCAAAATGGCAGAACAGCGCCAACACGAGGTGAACCTGAAGAGCAACGGCTTTTGGATCAAAGAGATTGCCGATGCGATGAGGTATGGCGACGACCCGCAACACATCATCGAGTTCCCTGCCCTCATCGATACAATCAGCACCACGCGCCTCCGTGACACCGCTCGCAAAGTGTTCGATACGAAGCACTTCATCAAGGGCGTGCTGCTGCCGGAAGGCGGCACGCGGGCCGTGGACAAGACGGCGCAGAAGTAGGCTCAAGGCCCCTCGTAGCACGACGGCTCTATTGACGGGCACCCCGCCGCCGCGCGTGAGCGTCCACTCCGTGGCCCGGTGGTCTTGAGAACATTGGGCCGTCCAATCATCGCGCACAAAGGTAGCTTGATGGGACCCATGAGCTGCGCAGCTCACGCATCGGGTCAAACGCCGCCGGTCCGCTATCGAGTGCCGGCGTCACTCATTCCTCGACCAGAACATGGTAACGTTACATCATCATGGAAGCTCATCGCGTCCTTTTGGAAACCGACGATCAAGGGCGACTAACAGGCACCCCCGCACTGCCGCCACTGGCCCGCGTTGAGGCCATCTTCCTGGTGTTGGAGAATCTTCCGCCGGCCACTGCGAAGCGAAAGCCTGCAGCCGGTGTTGCCAATCTTCAGATCCTCGGGGACGTGATGGGGCCAGCGATCGATGAAGACGATTGGACGATCGGATCCTAATAAACCCGCGTACGTTTGTGCATCGTGATAGTCCTCGACACTCATGCCTGGCTTTGGTGGATACAAGGCAACACCGTTGACCTCCCCGATGCGGTAAAGCAAAGAATCGATGCCAGTGACACTGTGTCTGTGTCGGCGGTTTCATGCCTTGAAGTCGCTTGGCTTGAGAAGAAAAGGCGTATTGCCCTTCCCTTGCCGATAACTGATTTTCTGAAACTTGCATTGGAAGGGTCGCGCATTGGTTTGCTGCCGTTGACTCCGACCATCGCCGCAAGATCGGCGGCTCTGCCCGAGATCCACCGCGACCCGATCGACCGTATCATCATCGCCACTGCGATCGAACACAGTGCCGAGCTGATTTCTCGGGACAGGATCTTTACTCGCTACCCAGATGTCCGCGTGCAGTGGGCATGACATCAATCGTCGGATAGCGTGGGTTAAGTCACTGAGACAACTTTTCGGCTCACGAGGCGCCATTTGCCCTTCGAGCTGTCGAAGAGCGCCATCGAGGATTCCTCACAGTGGGGACCGCAAATCGTCGTGATGGAGATGACAGCGTGCTCCCCGTCGATCGAGGCCAAGAGTTCACGCCACATCGCATCCTCGTCCTGGAGATCTGCAGCCTTAACCGGCGGGTGCCTTTGGCAGCCGTTGAGCAGGATCAGGCTCAAGGCACAAAGCAACATGTATCTCATGTGTTCACCTGGACCATCATCGATGATTGTTCCCGCTGAAACACGGACAGGTTGGCCGCGGTGCCAAAGGCTCCAGACACGTTCCCAGAGTATCACGAGCGAGTGCCGATGACCTGCGGCCATCTCAGCGGGTGGACCGGCGCCGCCCCCTACACCTTTGGCTCGTCTTTGCGGAGCACAAGCACGTGTTCGCGCCTTGGGACGTCGCCGAAGATGTCGCGGATGCGTTTGTCGTGGCTGGGGCGTGGTTGGCTAGCGAAGGCCAGGGGCGTGAGGCCCACCTCGGGCGCCACAGCCCAGATGGCCGATTGTACGTTTTCGGCGTTCTCGCCCACAACACCATCACCCACGACGACGATCGCATGGCCGCCGGGCACCAACACGCGGGCGATTTGCGACAACCAAGCCTTGCGGGCTTGCTCCCACGCGCCCGGTTCAGCGCCGAGGCCCCGGGCGCGCACGCCCACTTGCTTGGCATACAGCGGGCGTGGATCGAGGCCCAACCACGCGAAGCGGCTGGCGTGGATCGCGCCGTAGTCATAAACGCCGGCATAAGGCGGCGACGTGAGCACCAAGTTTGCCGAAGCTGATTTGATGGGCTTAAGTTCGCGTGCGTCGCCTTGGTGAATGCGCGGCGCGGGGGTGCCCTCGGGCACGTCGGCTCGCAACGACTCAAGTTGCGACACCAACTCGTTCACGCGGCGGCCAAAGAAGTTTGAGGGCACGCCACGACCGATGCGCTTTTTGTGCCCATCGCGAGGCGCTGCATCGCCTTGGGCCATGAACTTGCCCAAAATCGACGAGAAACACAGGCGCAGGGCGCGCGACAGATTCTCAGGGCCCTTCCAATCGAACACCAGGCCACGCAAGCCGTAAAGTTCCAGGAAAACGTGTGGATGAAAGTTCGCGTGTTGCAAACGCGCCCACGGCGCAATGCTTGGCAACTTTTGCCGGCGGCGCGCGCGATCCTCGGCTTCAGTGGCGATGGCCTGCCCAGCGATCACCAAGGCTGCGGCCTCTTCACGTGAAAGCAGTGTTGTGCGCGTGGTGGCGATCATCACCGCCAGCGGGCTTGCGTCGTTGCCCACCGCTTTGCGGCCTTGAGCAAACGCTTCGACCAACACCGTGCCGCTGCCCATGAATGGGTCCACGACCGTCTCGCCAGGCTTCGACCAAAGTGCAATCGCTTGGTTGGCCAACGAGGGCGGCATGCGCGCCGCGTAGGGATGAAACCCGTGCGTCAGCGATCGGTTTTGCTCGGGATCAAGCGCGAACAACGAACGCAAGGGCGCGGCCAGCGCGCGATCACCGCCCGTGGTGACGGGGCCTTCCCAGGTGGAAAACGCACGTCGTTCAGGCGCTGAGGGCGCGTCGTCATAAGAGTCCTCATCCTGCATCACCAGATCAGGATTAGAATCGAAGCTGCGGTGACGGGGCCCGCGAGGCCCTTGCACGAAGCCCCGGCGGGGCATATCAGCGGGAAAACGTGAAGCGGGGCCACGGCTGCCCTGCGGCATCTCGTCACGGCCGCGAAAAGGCGCCGGACCATGCACCACTTGGCGGTCGGCCCGATCTCGGGGAGCGCCACGATCATCACGGCCACCGTACGAGGGTCGATCCGGGCGCCCACGTGGAGGCCCGCCACGGTCATCGCGGCCACCATACCCAGACCGAGGTCCACGCTCGTCACGTCCAGCAAAAGCCGGGCGATCCGGGCGCCCAGCACGGTCATCGCGACCACCATAGGCAGGCCGATCACGGGGAGGGCCTCGATCATCTCGGCCCACAAACGCCGGGCGATCCGGACGCCCACGAGGCGGTCCACCGCGATCATCGCGGCCGCTGTAAGCGGGCCGATCGGGGCGGCCAAGCGGACCATTGTCGTCACGGCCACGCGAGGGCGGTCGACCTTGAGCTGCTTGAGGTGGACCTTTATCGTCGGTTCGTGCCCTTGGTGGGCGGGCAGGACGTTTTATCCGTTCCATCGTGAGGACTCGAATACGCCTTCAAGCAAGTGATCCACTTCGCTGACCATACGGCGGGCCGGGTCTGTGTCAATGGCTTGTGAAGCGGTCCGGATCACCAGCGGGTTGCGATGCGCGTCATTTGCGGCTCCGGCAGCGAGCCAAGGTGTGGGTTGTTGGACCCTGCGGTAGTGTCTATAGTAAGTAGACATTTAGGGGTGCACAATGAACGCAACGATTCTAGACCTTCGCTACAAAACGAAAAAGGTTCTCGAGGCCCTTGAAAGACGTGAGACGGTTGCGGTTCATCATCGCGGCAAGATTAAAGGGCGCATCGTGCCTGCAGCCCCTTTGGCGACCAGCAAGGTCAAGGACACAGAATTTTTCGGGATGCACGCCAAGGCAAAGGCAAGCGTTGAAGCCATCATGAACGACCTGCGCGGCGGACGACACCGTGATCTTTGATACCGATGTTTTGATCTTCGCCCAACGAGGATCGGTCAAGGCCGCGCGAACCATCGACGACGCCAAAGAGCGATTTATTTCAGTCCAGTCCCTCATGGAGCTAATGCAGGGGGCGAAAGACAAGACTGAATTGCGCGTGATCCGAAAGTTCTTGTTCGAGCTCGAATTCACCGTGCTGCCGCTATCGGAAGACATCGGCCACCGAGCCCTTGTGTACGTGGAGGAATATGGTTTAGCAGCGTCCATGCGCGCTGGTGATGCCATCATCGCAGCCACCGCCGTGGAATTTGGCAAGCCCCTGTCGACCTCAAACGTCAAGCATTTCAAAGTTATCAAGGAACTGGACCTGCGGCCGTTTCGTCCCTGAGGCAAGCGCGGGCGGGCGGGACGTTATCCGTTCCATCGTGAGGACTCGAATACGCCTTCAAGCAAGTTATCCACTTCGCTGACCATACGGCGGGCGGGGTCTGTGTCAATGGCCTGCAAGGCGGCCCTGATGTCCTGAAGGTTGCGCAGCTGCGAAAACAGCATGACGTCTGAAAGCTGATCTCCGCCCAACAAGAGCCCCCGAATCGCCGACAGCTCTGAGAGCAGCGTGTCGAGATCGGCCACGCCAACGTCCAGGCGCCGCGCCTCCGGATGTTCGCGGTAGTGGCGCTCCAAGACCGGATCAACGATTTCACCTAGCAGCGGCACCTGATCCACGCTGTTCCACACGTGCTTCAGAATGAAGAAATCACTTTCATCCACCTGCGTCCGCCCATCCATCAAAGCGTTGGCGACGAACAGCTTCAGAAGCTTGACCACGCGGCGATCGGAAAGCGTGACGCCCTCGGCGCGGATCTGCGAAACCAGAGCCTTGTAGCGTACAAGAAAATCATCGGGAAAGCGCAGCATCTGCTCAAGGTGCGACTGCACGGTGCGAATGTCTTGCAGGCGCAGCAACGGCACAAGCCGCGCGTCGCTGCCCGAGGTTTCCGCGATCTCGTTGCGAATGCCGCGTTCGATGAGACCGGCGAAGTGATAACTGTCGAGGTTGTCGGCCACCGCTCGGATCAAGAAGCGATCAAAGAGGGCTCCCAACGCGTCGTCGTTGGGCACTTCGTTGGTGGCGCCAAACAATGAACACAGCGGCACCTTGCGACGTTCGCTGCCCACGAAGAAGCGCCGCTCGTTCAGGATCGATAACAGTGAGTTCAGGATGGCCGAGTTGGCTTTGAAGATCTCGTCGAGAAACACGATCTCGGCTTCAGGCAGCATCGATTCCGTCCGGCGCACGTATGTGCCATCGCGAAAGGCCTTGATGTCCACCGGGCCGAAGATCTCGCTGGGCTCCGAAAAGCGTGTGAGCAAATACTCAAAGAAGCGCGCGTCCACCAAGCGTGACAGATGCCGAAGCAGTGCGGATTTCGCTGTGCCCGGCGGGCCCACGATCAGCATATGTTCGCCGGCCACCAAACACACCAACAGCAGCCGCACCACCTCACCGCGGCCCAAAAAGCGATCGTCCAACGCCCGCGCCACTTCGCGCAGCTTGCCACCCAAGCGAACGCCTTCGCCGGTGGGGGACGCGGGATCAGGAGGCAAGGCAGAAGCGCTCATCAGTGAATTCAGACTATACAGCAGTTGCTTGGATTGACATCGATCCCTGCGGCCGCGGTTCCGCCGGCAAGCCTCGTTTCGCCATGGCCACCGTGGCCTGCGCTTCTTGCGCAAACGCCGCTGACCCGCGCGCCCGCTGCCGAAGCGCGCCCAAGCGGACTTGAAACAAGTCGACCAAGGGCTGTGCATGCGCCGTCGCGGCCACATCCGACGGCACAACCAAACGTGGCTCTTCCGCCGCAGCCGCGAGCAAGGCCGTTAACGCCGGTCCCGCATCGCCCGCCGCACGCGTGAGCAGATGCAACCAATAGACATGCGCCAAGAACGTCACACCAAAGACGGCCGCCTCAGGCGTCGCCGCGGGTTTGGTGCCCTCTTTGGCCGTGCAGTGAAGAAACAAAGCCGTGGCCAGAGGTTCAACAGCCATCGCAAGCCCCTGCCCCACCAGCTGCGCCGCCACCGCGCGCGCCAGGGGCGTGAAGCGCAACACGCCGAACAAATGATCCCATGAAACCGGAGGATCTAAGCGCGCGGGCGACATGGCTTCCATCAACGGGTTGGCTTCTGCCAACGTTTCCCACAAGCGGCGGGCGTCGTTGGGCACGCCCACGTCACGCAACCAATTGCGCTTCTGGTGCGACACCTGCACCTTGCGCAACTTTGCCCACTGTGAAAGCCGCGGCGGCGGCGCGCGCCCGACGAAATGCCGGACCCCCAGCCAATTTCGCACTTGGTATTCGTTGCGTTCAATGTCGCCAAAGCGGCTGAACAAGGTGTAGCGCTCAACCGCAGCCGCAACCGCGGGGGGTGGGCCCAAGCGCGCGAGATCCACGGCGAACCCGATCACCACATCGCGCGTGCGCGCCGAGGCGTTCAGCATCGAAGGGTGGCCAAGCGCGAACAGATTGTGTACAGCCACAACAAGCCGCAAGGAAGCTTCATCAAAAGGTGGTGGCGAGAAGGCCGGCCAGACCCGCCGCCCGATTTGCCAACGGTGGGTCTGCAAGGTGGCCGCCGCCTGCGCCTGTGCCTCAAGCCGAGGGTTGCCTTGCCCACGCAGCACCAAGCCAGGCGCCGCATTCGGCAAATCCAACGCCAATGCGCTGAACGCTTTGGGCCACACGGGTCGCGCCACATCCATCGGGCCGCCTGCCACCAAGGGAAGCACAAAATGACCCAGGAAGGGCCGCACGCTTACCGCCGCCCCCACAAAGGCATCGCGAACGAATTTTCATAACGGATCTCCGGCGCCGCTCGTTCATCGTCAGCTTGCAGATCAAGCAGCGGCTCTTGGCGCACCACCGTTGTCACGCCGAGCACATGTGATTGAAGCGGCACCAGATCGCCACCGGCCACACGAAACGGTGCTTCATCAGGCGATCGAAAAACCACCAGGCTGCCGTCGGACGTGCCAAGGCGCTCTTCGAGCAAGCTTTGCGAAACGGCCGGTCGCAACGCGAAGCCCACGGGCACCAACACGCCACGCGCTGCCGCTGTGAGCAGCGTGCCGAAGGGAAACCATTGCAAGCTGCCCACGACCAGCAAACCTTGTGGCAAAGCGGCGATGCGATAATTCGCCAACGCTGGCTGCGGCAGCCCGGCGGCGATGCGTTTGATCCACGCGGTTTGCGACCATGGCACGAGGCTCGCGGCCGGGCCTTCGGCGCGAGGGGGCACGCGCACCAAGCGCAGTTCTGTATGCAATTCGATATGCGTTGAAGACGCTGGCGTGGGTAAAGGGCGCGTCGCCTGCGTCAGCGCCATCGGCAGACGCACCAGATCGTCGATCGGCAGCAACTTGGGCGCGGGCATGATCACACGCGGGGCTTGGGGCGGCGGCGCAAACAACACCAAACGATCATCGGCGAAGACGCCTCGACATGAATCAAGGTGCACCGGATGACGAAAGCCCGTGGCCACGAGCACGTTGTCACTCACGGGCACGAAGGTGGTGACACCAGGCGTATGGGCGAACAAGCCCCACAACCGCGCCGGGGCTTGTTCGATGCGAAGCAACCATAAACGCGGCTCGGTCAGGGCCCCACTGGTGGAAGCCGGAGGCTCGATCAATGCGGCCCATGCGCGCACGCCAGCGTGGGCAAGCGCTTGCACCAGCGCAGGCCCCAACCCTTGCCGGACGGTGACGTACAAGAGCGGCGGCATTTTGCGCGGGCTCAAACTCTCGGGTCCGGCCTGCAAACGCTGCAGTTCAAGCCGCAGCAAAAGCTGCTGCAACGTGAGCTCGCCATCGAAGGTATAAGCCGTGGGTTGATCGCCACCGTAAAGCACAAGATCGCCGGGCTGGCTTGATACGGTTTCCACGTCGTAACCCAAAGGGGATTGTGCGTCCCGCATCGACACGAAGTGGCGTCCCGTACCCGTATAACCCTGGCCCTGTGCCGCGCGTGCCGATTGGACCACAACATCCACCACGTGCGGCGACACTTGTTCGATCAACAGCAACAACTCGCGGGTGCCATGTGCCGCGCGCGCAAAGCGGAGTCGGAGGCTCGCACCCAGCTCGTCCAGCCCCACGTCTGCACTCACGAAGCGCAGGAACGTCACCAGCCGCTCCATCGTGGAAAAGCGCAACGCCAGGTCGCGGCCCTGCGCCACACCACGGGCGTCAACGCTGAGGGCGGGCAGCACGAACCGCACCTGCCCCGGAGCCACACGCACAACCATGGCCTCAGTCTATCAGCTGACGGGTTTTCTCGCGCCGGGGCCCAGCTTTGGGCGGCCCGCACGGGCAGCATGTGGGTGAAAAAAGCACATTATGCCCCCAGAAGGTGCGAACGAACGCAAGAGATCGCCAAGAGATCCGATAATATGCAGCCGAAATGACCTCGATGGCCGACGCTGGATCGGGCTCGCAAGCGCCCCTACCTCAAGGAACCCTGGTGGCAGGGCGGTTTGCTTTGGAGGAACCATTGCCTGGCGCCGCCAGCGTGAGCGTTTACCTCGCCCGCGACACGCAAAGCAATGCTCCATGCACGGTGCTGCTGGCACCGCTGCAACGCTTGGGCGCGCACAAAACCACGCTGCAAAGCGATTTGGGTCGCGTGGCGCGCGTTCAACACAAGAACCTCGCGCGTTTGTTTGCCGTGGGCGAAGAAAGCGGCTTCCTTTACACCGTCAGCGAACACGCGGATGGCCACACTCTTCGCCGCGCGATCGCCGCTCGCTTGCAACAGGGGCAAACAGTGGGTGCACAAACCGCATTCACACTGCTCGGGCATGTGGCGCAGGGCTTGTCGGCAGCATACGCAGCGATGGCGCATGGGGCGCTCTCGCCTGAAAACATCGTGGTGGGGCGCGATGGCCGCGTGGTGATCGAACACTTGGGATTGTTTCACGCGTTGGCCGAAATCGCCTGGCGCGGGCTTTCCGCCGAAGCGACGAGCCCCTACGTTGCTCCTGAGTTGGCTCGCGGCGGGCTGCCCACGGCGGCGGCGGACGTGTATTCGATGGGCGCGATGCTTTACGAGATGCTCACGGGCGCACCACCCGCGGGGCAATGGAAGCCGCCTTCGCAAACGGTGCCTGGCCTTTCATCAATGGTTGACGCTGTTGTGATGAAGGCGTTGGCCGCGTCGCCGCTTGGCAGGCAAGGTTCGCCACAAATGCTGGTGAACGAATTCGGTGCGGCGATGGGTTTCTCGGATGCTGCCGCGTCGGGAGCGATGGGCGCTGCGCGTTCAACGGGTGGGTTAAGCGTGCCGCGGGTTACGGGCCGCACGTTCAACGTGGCCGAGGCCGCGGGCATGGATGTGGACAGTGAACGTTGGCTTGTGCAAAAGGGCCGGCTTGATTTCGGCCCTTTCACGATGAACCAGCTGAAGGCGGAGATCGCGAAAGGCACGTTTGGGCCCAACGATTTGCTGACTGACACTGAAAACGGTGAGCAGGTGCCGATCAAAGAGCACCCGCAGTTGGCGGATTTTTCGAAGCAAGCGGCGCGTTCGTTGGAACAAGCGCGACGGGCGCAAGCCAACCAATCGATGGAGAGCACGGAGCGCAAGAAATCGCGCTTCACGGCTTTGATCATCGGGGCTGCGGGCGCCGTGGTGGTGGCGGGCGCTGTGTTCTATTTCATCAACAGGCAGAACCAGCAACAAGGCGCGCTGGCAAGCCGCGCTGAAGAAGCCGACATCGACGCGTTCTTGAAGAACGTAAAGATCGAATTTAACCAGAACAAGAAACCGCGCGCGGCGCGGCGTGGTGGCGGCGGCGGCAGCGCCAAAGGCGGCGATGAATTCAACACCGATATGGTCATCGGCGACGTCAGCAAAGGCGGTGGCGACGCCGTGTTGAACGACGACGTCATCCAACGCGTGATGATGGGCAACTACCGCAAGCTGGTTCCGTGCATCATGAGCGCCAAGGGCGTGTCCGCGATCGATCTTGAATTCGTGATCCGCGGCTCAGGTGAAGTCTCGGCCGTGAAGGTCAACGGCGAGCGCAACGGGGCCTTGCCAAGCTGCGTGTTAAGCCGCATGAAAAGCTTCGGCTTCCCCAAGTTCGACGGCAGCAAAACGGTGGCTAGTTGGTCGATGTCGTTGCGGTAGGCGTCGTCTGTTCGGGCTGAGGCCGATGCGCTTGCGGATTTCCTGCGAGAACACGCCGTGATCGAGTCATGAAAGCTGCTACCCGGACTTCAAGGCGAACAGCGCCGCAGACTCTGAACGTCGCGATGACGTGGACGAGACGATGAGAACACTTCGCCCAGCGCGACCGGAGGATGCCGAAGCGATATCGGCGCTGGCATTGAGGTCGAAAGCGCACTGGCCGTACTCGGATGAGCAAATGGCTGTGTTTCGCCTTGAGCTCGTGCTTTCTCCCGAGCACTTGATGCGAAGCAACGCCCACGTCATTGAGGAAGCCGGCCGCCTGCTGGGCTTCTACACCCTTTCCCAGGTTGATGACCGGTGCACCGAACTCGAGCACATCTTTGTGGAGCCAGCGTTTCTTGGGGAAGGCATTGGCCGCGCCCTATTTCGCCACGCGTGTTCGGCGGCTGCAGGATGTGGCGCGCTCGTCTTGATCGTGCGGAGTGATCCTCACGCGGCGGGCTTCTATCGTGCTTTGGGAGGCGAGTTCACAGGAGAGATCGACTCGAGCATCCCGGGAAGAAAGATCCCTACCTTCAGGTGGCTGTTGCCAACCACAGCCATGGAGTCCTAAGTTGTTGGGCCCGCCGCCATGAATCCTTGGCTGAGTATTCCGCTCGAAGACTACGAGGGCCATATGAAGGCCGTGGGCCAAGCCGCGGCCCTACGCGAGAGCTTCGTGAGCACATACGCTCGTGTGAAGCCCCGACGGGTGGCTATCCTAGGATGCACAGCCGGCGGTGATTTCGCCGTGATTCAACCCGACGTCACTGAACTGGCAGTCGGCGTCGACCTGAACCCGGCATACATCGAGGCGGCCCGGCAGAGGTCGACCCATATCGCGAATGCAGTTCACTGGGTGTGTGGCGACGTCCTTACCGTCGAGCTTCCCGGAGCGCCTTTCGAGCTGGTGCATGCGGCGCTGCTTTTAGAGTATGTGGATGCAGAGCAAGTCTTTGTTCGTGTGCTGGCGCATTCGGTGTTTAAGCTCGCGGGTGTCGTCGATGGACCCGGCGCTCGTTGATCCTGCACATCCACTCGCAGTTCGAGAGTTAGACTGCCCTGCCTGAGATGAAGCTGGCTTTGCCGCGGGAGAGGTTCGACGCGCTCGATGTTATTGCGCTGCCGCCACGGGGTTCACCAACACACCCAGGCCTTCAACTTCCACTTCCATGCGATCGCCTGGCTTGATGTAGACGGGCGGCTTGCGCGCAAAACCTACACCTGGCGGCGTTCCCGTGGCGATGATGTCGCCCGGCTCAAGCGTCATGCTTTGCGAAAGGAACGATACGAGTTCAGGAACGCCAAACACCAATTGCTCGGTGTTTGAGTTTTGCAACGTTTCGCCATTGAGGCGGAACTGAATCTGCAGCTTGTGTGGGTTGGGAATCAGATCCTTCGTGGCCACAAACGGCCCGATGGGCGCAAACGTATCGGCCGCTTTGCCACGCACCCACTGCTTATCGGCGAACTGAAAATCCCGTGCGCTGACGTCGTTCAAGCAGCAGTAGCCGGCCACGTACTGATAGGCGTCTTCTTTGCTCACATGCTTGGCGTGCCGACCAATCACCACCGCCATTTCGGCCTCGTAGTCAGGTTGCGTGCATCCCTTGGGAATCAAAACCGCGTCGTCAGGTCCCACAATCGACGTGCCGAACTTTGAGAACAAAATGGGGCTTGTGGGCACATCCATGCCCGATTCAGCGGCGTGATCGCGGTAGTTGAGACCAATGCAAAGCACCTTGCCTGGGCGAGCGATCGGCGCCAAAAATTTCACAGCCGACGCCGGCAACAGATCCCCATGTTGTGCCAAGGCTGCCTTGCCCCGCTCGTCACGGCGCCACTCTTCGATCGCGGCATCCATGAGGCGGCCCAAGGGCGAGGCCACATCCCACCATGCCAGATCTTCAGCGGTTACATGCTTGCCTTGTGCGGCTGCGATCGCACTCACGTCGAGAATTTGATCACCTTGCACCGACAGCACGCCCATGCGGCTTGTGGTGTCACCAGATTGCTTGCGAAAACGTACGATGCGCATATACCCCGCTCCTCACTGAAGATTGACTGCCCTACTCCTAGACGAGCGGCCGACGAAGATCAACGGGTTGGCGTAAAACCAGTCACGTTGAGTGTGTTGTTTTTGACAGAACCCGCCAAGGTTAGTGCTAAGGTGGCGTTTTACTCTTCGCCAGGAGGCAGTGATGTTTGAACGTATTGGCTTAGTATTTTGTATCACTTTGGCCGTGGGCGCGGCGGCAGCTTGCGGTGGCAGCGACAGCAACAGCGATGGCACCGGGGGCACCGGCGGCGGTGGCGCCAGTGGCGCGGCCAAGGTCATAGGCAGCTGCGACAATTCAAAGGGCGGCTTCTGCAAGGAGTTCATAGGTGCAAGTTTCACTGCCGCCACAGTGGAACCGATGTGCAAGACGCTGGGCGAAACCACATTCAGCGCCAATGCGTGTCCAAAGGCGGATTGGGTTGGCACGTGCGTGATCGGCAAAGGCACCGACAAGGAAGTCAACAACCTGTATTACGGCAAAGACGCCACGGCCACGGCCACAACCGCGCAAAAGCAGTGTACGGCCCTGAAGGGTGAGTGGACCGCCGCATCCTAATTTGTGCGGTTAACGTAACTCGAACACGAAAGACTGCCATGTGGCCCCACCGCGGTCGTCACGCAAGACGATCCACAACCGCGCCACCGTGCCGGGTGCCGCAGGTGGGGTCCATGTGTTTTCCGTGTTCGTGAGGGCGGCCTCATCCTCGCTACGACCTGTGCGTCCCGTTGCGAATGTGCCGGCGTTCGCGAACCACGAAGCGCGCATCACCTCTTTGCGTTGCACAAGTTCGCGCGTGGCTGGGTTGAACCACAGGTAAGGCTCGGCACCGCCGCACGGCTTGGGGTTCTGGCAATCAGCAGCGCACTTACCAACCGTTTCGCTGATGCCGCAAAAGCCATCACCGCACGCGTCCACGGCCGGGCACGCGCCCCAGGTGGCGCGAAAGCGAAGCGGCTGGCCTGCGGGGATCAATGCCCTCGCCTCGTCAGCCACTTCGGTGGGCACGAGCGTGATCGCCGAACCATCTTCGTTCACAACGGCGAAGTTGGTGAGAATGGGATTGGTGTTGGGATGGCTGCGCGATTGCAGCTCGTTGGCTTGTTGCGGGTTCACATTGTTCAAGGCGCAACGCACACGCGCGTCGTACGTACCGTAGCTTTCGGTGTCACCCAAGCGAAGGCGCAACGGCTGATAAAAGCCCCCCGTGCTATCGGGATCCACTTCACGCGCTTGTGGCTCGCCGGGCTTTGGCGACGGCGTTTCGGGACCAAACACTTGGCACGCGTTGCTGGGCAAGCGGCCTGTAACCACAGGCCCCGTGCCCAGAGGAGACAACGTCGCGGACCCGAGGGCGACCAAGCACGTGGGGTTGATGGGGCCCGCTTCACTGACGGGCTTGCGCACCTGGCAAAGCGCCCAATCAATCGGTCGCGCCGCCGGGCCTTCGGGGGTAACGTCAAGCGCACGCCACGTGACCTGCGCCCCCGCGGGTGCCTCCGGTGGATCCATCGCCACGGCCAACAAGCGCGGGCCCGACACCAACGCCGACGTATCCTCGAGATCAGGCACGCACGCGGACACCAAAAGCAAAGCCAAGCCGATACGTTTCACCATGTGAGCCTCGCGCCAACCACGGGCAAAAGGGGTAACCCTGTGATGCGAGCTTTGCGCGCGTAATCAGGGCTGTATGCAATTTCCTCGGCGTTCTGCCGGTTCGTGATGTTTTGCACATCGAGGTACAGCTCCAAATCACTGCCCTTCGCAAGCGTCAGCGTTTTCGCGAGCCGCACGTCGGCCTGCAAGAAGGCCGGGATGCGAATGCTGTTTTGTGCGCCAAACAGCGGCTGCACAGCGTCGCGGCGCGCGTCATAAAACGATCCGACAACCGGCGTTCGTGGGTACCCCGTGGCATAGCGAAAGCGCGCGCCCAAGTTGAAACCGCGGCCGATGTCCCATGACGCCAAGGCGGTAAGCAGATGCGTTTGATCGTAGTCAAACAAGCGGGTGCGGTTGACCGTATAGCTGAACACCGTGCTGTTGGGAAAGCGGCAGTCGGCCAAGGGCAGTGCGGGATCGCTGCACTGATCGCTGGCCACCGGATCGATGCGCTGTGAACGCAACAGGCTGTAACTGACCCAGCCAAACAAGCTTTTGGAGAACGTTTGTTTGAGCAGCACTTGGCCACCAACCGTCTTGCCTTTGCCAAGCGGCAACAACGCCTCACCTGAGAAGGGCTGTTCGCGCGGGCTGCGCACGGCTAGGTTGTGGCTGTCGGAGCGAAACGCTGTCAGTTCTGCGGAAAGCTTTTCGCCCAAGCGGATGTTTGCGCCAAACACCAGGTGGCGGGCTTCCGAAAGGGTAAGGCGTGGGTTGCCAAACACGGCCGAAAGATCTTCGGCCTGGGGAGCCTGTCGATACTGGCCGTAAGAGGCTGAAAAGGTAATCCACTTCGTCGCATCGAAACGCGCGGTCAGACGCGGTTGCACCGTGGTGTCTTGCGTGAGCAAACCAATCGATGGTGTATCGCCCACGCGCGGGGTTTGCCGGCTGGCGCCGACCACATAAGGTTCCACACGAATGCCGGGGATAATATGCAGACGGTCGCCAAGCGGCGTGATGTCAAGCTCGGCGTAAGGCGCGGCGCTGGCCACAAAAGCGTTCCACGTATCGGAATTGAGCTCGTTTGGAGCCAATTGGCCGAACACGCGCAAATCACCTTCGCGCGGCGGCAAGGTGGGTGATCCCGTACGTGACACCGCCGCCTGCACAACTTCGGCGTCCAAGCCCAACGTAACGGTTAGCAGTTGCGCCACACGTGCGCGCCAATTGCCGCGAAAGCCATAGATGGTGGACGTGGTGTCCAGTGTCGCCACGGGTCCGCCGTACTGGTTTTGCAGACGCGTGCGATCTTGGCCAAAGAACGGCACAACCGAGACGCGGGCGCCATCGTCGAGATCGCGGCTATACCGCATGTAGAAACGGTAAAAGTTCGTGTCGCGATCATCGCGCTTGGTGAGTGCCGGGTCAGGGCTTTGCACGGTGCGCGTGACTTTGTCACTGGAGCCCAAGCTCACAAATTCAATCTGCTCGCGCTTTGACGGCACATACGCCAAACGCACTTGCCCATCGCGGTAACGCGGGATCGGATAAAACGCACCCACGTCTTCATCGCTGACGGTTTCAAGCACGCGGTCGAGGTAGCTCCAGCGGCCCGAAAGCGCGAGGCGCCACTTTGAAGACAAGGGCGTGCGCACGGTGGCCGCGGCGTCCAGCAAATCAACGGTGGCCGCGCCGTGTGTTCCATTGCCCTCTAGAGCAGCGCTTTCCACAAGCACGATGCCACCCAAGCCGCGGCCATAGGAAGCGCCATAGCCGCCCGGCACAAGTTCGATGTTCTTCACCAATTCGCCGGCCACCACCGAACGCAAACCGCTTGTGTGGTAAAGGGCGGGGATGCGGACGCCATCGATGTAAACGCGCGTGTCTTGCGGCGAGGCACCCCACACCACCAGTTGGCCCGAGCCCGCCGACGAGCGCGCCACGCCCGGCAAACTTTCAACGACCTTCAACACGTCGCCTTGTGTGCCCGGAAGTTTGCGCCCTTGATCGGCCGCGATTTGGATCGACGCCACGGCCTTTTGCAAGGGCGGCGCGATGACGACGATTTCCAGATCGTCTTTGTCGGCGGGATCCACCACCTCTTCTGGTGACACGTCATAGATGACGTCCGTCTTCTTACCGGCTTCAAGCGTTTCTTCCGTCCGTGACGCCGTGATTCCGGGCCCCGCAAACGCGACCGCCACTTTTCCGGGCGGCACATCCAACACCTCGAAACGCCCATCGGGCCCTGTGGTGGTCTTGGCCTGTCCCACCGTGACAGCCACATTGGGCAAGGGCTTCTTGGTTTTGCGGTTGCGAACGATGCCCGAAAGATCAGCCGTGGTTTTGACGGCGGCCTTGAGCACGAAGTCGTACTTATAAAGAATGCGGATGGGCGACGGCACGCCATCGATCTCCGCCGGACTGAACACGAACGCTTTCACGGCAGCCAGCGCCGCAGCGTCAAAGGCCGCCCCAGCCGATTGCGAGACTGTGGCTTCCGTGACTTTGCCATCGGCGCCGATCACCACTTGCAACACAACCGAAGCGCTGCGGTTCGCGGCTTTTTCTTCCTCGGGATAAACGGCTTCAACAAACGTGAGCAAAGCCGGAGGCTTGGTCAGCTTCGGCGCCGGCGGGGCTGGTGCCTCATCGGCGGCGCGCGCGCGTTGTGGCGCCACAACAGACGCACCCGAAGAGAAGATCAGCAGCCACACAAGTGACTGTAGGCGGTGGGAAAATTTCATTGACTGGTTAAAGCGAAAAGCGGATGCCCATGGTGAACGTGGTCTCAGACGGCTGCCCGCACCGCGTGCCCGGCTCGAACGTGGAAGCGCGTGCGGCTTCAAGCGCGGCTTCGTCCAGGCCGTACCCGAGGCCCGAGATCAACTTGGCGTTCTTGACCGTGCCGTCCACGCCCACGGTGATTTCAATGCGAACTTTGCCTTCGATACCCGCGGCGCGCGCTTCTTCGCTGGCATACGAAGGTTGAACGATGTTCACGGGCTTGGGTTTCACAGGATCTTCGTTGCACCCGCCTTGTGCCGGCGCGGCTTCCAGCACTTTGGGCTTGGCTTGTGTGGGCTCGTGAGTTGTCCCCTCGCGTGGGGGTGGCACCGCGAGGCCCGCGCCCACGCCTCCGCCCAGCGCCAAACCAAAATCAGGAACGGCCGCCACAGGCGCAGCGGCGGGCGCGGCGGCCGGGGGGGGCGTCGCGGCGCGGGCCACAGGAGGCGCCTTGCGCGGCGGTGGCTCGGCTTTGGGTGCCTCAGGCGGCGGTGGCTCGGGCGGCGGCGTGGCGGGCTTGCGCTTGACCTCGCGTATCGCGATCGCCGTGGGCGGCCGCTTTTTGACCGCAGGCTTGAGCGACACGACCGAGGCCGCGAGCGCCGCGTGCAGCCCCAGGCTCACGCCGTAGATGATGATCGAGATACGCACGAATGAACCGGCCGCTAGTTGCGTTCCACGTTGATCGCGAACTTGGTGATGCCAATCAGCTTGGCCAAATCGATCACGTGCACGACGTTGCCGTGATACGCCTCTTGATCGGCGCTGACCACCAAACTCACATCGTTGTCTTTGGCGTATACGCCTTCCAGCTTTTGTTTGAGATCGTTCTCGGTGACAGGCTGCTCGTTGAACAGCAGCGTCTTCTCTTTGGTGATGGTCACAACCGCCAGCGTGGGCGTGGATTCGTCCGACGTGGACGACTTCGGCAATTCCACCTTGAGGCTCTGCGCCACAATGTATGTGGCCGACACCATCATGATGACCAACAACACCAACACGACGTCAACCATAGGGGTGACGTTGATGCCAACGATCGGGCCGCGGCCTGCGTTTGTACCAGCCATGTGACGTCCTAATCAGCCAAAGCAACGCGCGCGTTGCCGGGGTTGTTGGTTTCAGCCGCGGCCTGCGCGTTCGGCTCAACGGCGACCGCGTGCGACGCGGGGATCACCACGCCTTCACGCTGCGCCTTCTTGAGGTAGGCGGTCACCAACTTCGACAGCGACGTTGTCTCGGCTTCCACCTCGCCGATGCGCTTTTGAATCAAGTTGAACGCCACAACGGCGGGCAAAGCCACGAAGATGCCCACGCCCGTGGCCACCAACGCTTCAGCGATGCCGCTCATGACGTTGCTCATCGCTGATTTAGAAGCGCCTTCGCCAAGATGATGGAACGCTTCGATAACACCTAAGACGGTTCCGAAGAGACCGATAAACGGCGCGTTGTTGCCGAGCGTGCCTAACAGCGAGGCGCCGCGCTCAAGCTGCTTGCGCACGCGCCCCAGCTCGCTGTCGACGGCGTCGGTGACGGCTTCCGCGCCGCCGTCGCGCCAGGCGAGCGCGGGCGAGATGATCTTCGCAGGCAAACCACGACTGGCGGCAAAAGCGGCTTCGGCTTCGCTCCACTTGCCTGCCAGAAGCGCTTTGGAAATGCGTCCACGCAACGCTTCGCCGTCGTCGCTGTGAACGCGGAAGAACCACCAGCGCTCGACCATCGCGGCGATCGAAACCACCGACAAGAACAAGAGGAGGTACAGCACCCACGTGCTGCCGAGCAGTGCAATTTGTAAGAGTTTATCGATCATGACGATGTTCCTTCCAACCTAGAAAACGAACGAGCCGACAAAGAGTCCGGGCGCTTTGCCTGCGCCGCCATTGGCCGTGGCCGTAAGCACTTGGCCGCGGATGATTTGCTGTTCCACCACGCGGCTTGTGCCCGGGCCTGTGGCTTGCGGGGTGTACACACCCAAGCCGTAGTGCGCTTGGCTGGCCCGGCAGCCGTCAAAGACATTGACGTAGAAGTTGTAAAGGCCTGGTTGCGGTGGCTTTTGAAACACGAGGTTCTCGCGGCGGCGACCGAAGAAGCGGCACCCGGCTTGCGCGTCCAAATCCAACACGCCTCCCGCGGCGATCTGTTCGGCGCTGGCACCTTTGCCGGCTGTGTTGGGCGATTTGGGGCTCACCACTTGGCCCGTGGGCGTGATCACCACCAGATCCAAGTCGGCAGCCGTGTCCCAATTCAAAGAGATAACCGCGGCGGGCGGCGCCACGCTTGGGTTGCACGAGTTCAAGTTGTCGGGCACGGCACTGCCTACGCAGAACGACGCATCCGTCTGCGTGCCGGCGCTGCCATCGGCACCGATCGCGACGACGCGAATCTTACCGGGACCAGCGATGGCCACATCGGTGACATCCAACAACACCTTCCACGTCAGTTCATTGTTGCTGGTGGGATCGGGACCGGCGACGGGCAACAACCAATACCCCGTGCCTTGATTGGCCAGCGTCAACGCCACCGCGACCGCATCGGGGCTGGCCCGCCCTGCGAGCGAGCGGCCCGATTCGCCGACGAAGCCCAGGCCCGACGTATCTTCGAACCCGGTGATGCGCAGCGGTTCAGCGTCGCTGACCACCGCCTTCGGCGGTGTGCCTGGCAGCGGGCCTTCTTTGAAGACAGGCACTGGCAACTTGGGACTTGCCGGGTGCAATACGAGCGGCTGATCGAGGCCTGAGCCCGATTCCACGCCACCGCACGCGGCAAAGCCGAGCACCGTCACAACGAAGAGTGACCGTTTCATAGATCCACCTGCAAACGAAGCGTGAAGCGGTTGTTTGAGAAATCCGTGGGCACACCGCGATCGTCGCGCGCGTACTTGTCACGAATGAAATCGTATTGCGCACTCAACCGAGCGTGCGCGCCAACATTGACGCCCACCACCGGCGACACCGTTGTGATGGTTTGCCTCGTGGGCACCAATTTGCCACTGCGGCTGTCAAAGAAATCAGCGTTGGGGTTGTAGCTGTCCAGCCGCACACCCAAGATGCCGAGGTTCTTCAAATCCTGCGTAAGCGACACCGCGTAGCCGAACTCACGCACATCGAAGCTGTTGGCGATGGGATCCGCCACAAACAAGCCGCGATCCATGTTGCTGCCCACCACGGCTTCGGCAAACAGGCGCGTGTAACCGTATCCTGTGCGCAGCGAGCTGTGCAGATCGGCCCCCAACGCCCAACGTTTGAAGTTTTCGGAGGGCACAGCCGAGGTGCCGGCCACGGGTGTGATTTCGCCGAGATCGATCAAGCTATTTTGATTGACGTCGTTCCATTGCGTCCCGGACTTCGTCGCGTCGGTGCCCGGGTGAAAGCCCTTGCCACTGAGGAACGAAGCGCCACCGGCAATCGTGAAGGCGGGCGACACAGGCGCATCCACCGACACGCGGCCTACGACGTCTTTGGCCTGGTTGGGATCGCCGCGGAAGGGCGCGCTTTCGCGTTCGTCCACAGGCTCGCCGTTGACGACAGCAACCGCAAGGTTGAACACGCGCCAGCGGCCTGTCAGGCGTGCGCCGAGGTCGGGCTGTCCAGGAAAGAACGCCTCCGAAACCACCGACCGTTCAGCGAACAAACGTTGCCGCGCGGATTGCGGCAATTCAAACCCGAACGGCACATCGATCAAACCGGCGCTGAGCGCCAGCAGCGGCCTTGAGGCGCCCTTCCCTTCCCAAAACAAACTGCCTTCGGCGCGCCGCAAACCGAACGACAAACGTCGCGTGGTGTTGCCATCCAACTCAACGCTGATGGCCGAATACTGCCAGCGGCGATCCAAGCGCACGCGGGCCCGGCGAACGGTGAAACGATCTTCGTTTAGATAACGCCCGCCTTGCTGCAATTGATCTTCAGACCCCGCGAAGTGTTCGTACTGCGCCTGCAAAAAGCCGCGCACAACCAAGCCCTCCGCTTGGGGCAGGGGCAAGTAGCCCTCGACATCGCTGATGGGTCCGCCTTGCCATACGGGGGGCGGTGGGGCGGGTGTGGCCGCGCGCTGCGCGCGTTCAGCTTGCATCGCATCCGATAAGGCTTGCAGCTTTGCCTCATTCGCCGCCGCTTTGGCTTGCGCTTCGGCCAAGCGGCTTTCAAGCGCCTGCTTCTGCGCGGCGAGCTGCGCGGCCACATCCGCCACCGCGGCTTCGCGGCTGCGCTTCTCCTCCGCGAGTTGCGCGTCCAACGAGGGCGCCGCGCCCGCCGGCACCTCGAGTTCGTCGCTGGCCGCGTCGGCCTTGGCCGCTTTCGCGGGCGCCGCCGGACGCGCGCCTTTGGCTTGGGCCAACGCCACACTGTGGGGCAAGATCGCCAACAATGCGGTGGCGGCAAATTTATTTACCTTGAACAAGCGATGCCTCAATGAGCGGGGTGAGAAAAATAAGAAAACAAAAAGCCCTTGGCGTATGTCGCCAAGGGCTTTGCACTTGGCTAGCGTTTTTTGTTAGGGCACGGCGGGGAGGTTTCCGTTGTTGTAAAGCGGCAAGCGCTGCACGTTGTTGAAGGGTGTGCAGGTGCCGTCGGTGCAAGCGTTTAAGGCTTGGTTGCTATTCGTTGCCGGACCTACCCAGCAGCCATTCACGAAACCGCCACTGGTGTCGCCGCTTGTGTCCCCCGAGGCGTCTGGCACCAAGGTGTCAGCGGCGGGAGGCGCGTCTTTCGGCGTGCCCGTGTCGATGACAATGATGCCACCGTCTATCGTGCCGCCATCCGTTGGTGTGGGGTTGTCGCTATCGGAGCAGGCCACCAGGGCCAGGCCCCCAAGAGCAGATGTCACGGCCAAAAAGCCAACAATTTTTAATGCAGAAAGATTCGTTTTCATCGTCGTGTTCTTCCAGTTGATGAACGGCGCTTACTGCACCACTTTGCCTGGGGCCGCGTCATAGGCAGCGCTGCAGGGGCTTGGATCTTGGTACGAGTAAAGCTCGCCCAAGTCGCCATCGCGCCACACTTTCATCGCGCACCGAGGAACTTCGCCCGACTTCTTTACGAGGTTGATCCAATCAACCCCCTGTGGAACGGCCTTGCCGGTGGCCAGGCCCAAAAACTTCTCAACGTTGGGATCAGCGTAGGTGCCCGCGGTGGCGCCTTTGAAAGCGAAGTAGTGTTGGGCGGTCCACAAGTAGTAGTGGCCATCGCGGATGTTCTTGCGATCAAACGCTGTGTTAGACGAATCCGGCAGATAACCGCAGCTTTGACCTATGTGTTGGTAGGCCAGCGTCTTAACGGAGGCGCGGTTGTCGTCGGCAACATCGGAGCTGGCAAAGCCAATCGCTGCGTTGGGGGTGGCGGCGTCCTTGACCAACTGAATCGACGCCTGGTTTGTCTTCGCGTCGATGCCTTTAAACTTCGTCTCTGGAACGCCTGTTGCCTTGGCCAAGAACAGTTGCACGAATGAATTCTCATTCCGGCGGATGATAAGATTGTCATCGAGCCACGGAGAGACCTGCCCCGCTTTGCCAAACCCAAAGACAAAGTAAGCAGCCTCGGTGCTGATGCTGTTCTCCGAGCTCGCTTTGGGCACGATCACGCTCACGCCCACCACAGGACCTTCCACGTCGGCAATCGTCTGGGGGAGCACAGTGGCCTGCCCGTTGGTCTTGCACAAACCGATCGAGTTACCCATGTTGGCGAACGCAACGGGTGGCGCTGAGGCGCTGCCAGCGGTCCAGGTGCACGTGGACTCTTTGCCCGTCTTGTCCCAGTAGCGGAAAGAGCCCGAGGCTTTGTCGCCTTGAATCAGAGCGTAAGGCCCTGTGCAAGCGCCACCCGAGTCGTTGTAGAGCACGGTGACGGCAGGCGTTTGGTTCGCCAGCACTGTGGCCAGCTCTTTGATGTAGGGCCGCGTGGCGCTGCCACCCAAGCCGTAGATCGGGTTCACCAAAGCCGGCTCAACGGCGTTGCACTCAACGGCTCCTGCTTGAGCCGAGATACCCAACGAAAGAACCGACGCGGCACCAACGGCGCCTAACTTGGCCATCATTCGATTCCGGAGGCTTGGGCCCCGCGCGCTGTGGCGACCTTTCATATTGTTCGTTATAGTAGACATTATTCCTTCTTTCAAGACCGAATCGTTGTCGCTGAAACATTTTTCCAGGGTGCGCACCCAAGGGGCAGACGTTGACATACATGCGCCCACGACCAGCCGAATGCAGGAAGCACGCCATCGGCACGATATTCGCCATACATCTAATGAGTGCCGTGGTTGCTGGTGCTAGCGCCGGCGTACGCTGCTGCCAAGGCAGCACCATTGCTTCTCGGCTGCTGCTGGAGCAGCAATTGGCTTTCAGGCGTACCGTAACGCCAAGCCGTGTTTTCGCGACGACCCGAGCCGCGGCGCCCTGGCGCTTTTGATTTAAAAAAGACAAACTTCTGTTATTAGAGAGAAGAGACGTACGCAGTGATTTCTTCCAAATCCCAAGCCAGCGATGACCCGTCTGTGAACCGCGATGCACTGTCTTCGGACCCACGCGCCCGCAGCGGATCGTCTCCCAGAGGCCGCCAGCGCCCCGACGCCAGGGTCGCGCTGGCCGAAGAGGGGCGAGAACTCACGATCGCTGTTGGCGTGAACCTGCGCCGCCTGCGCCTGCGACGGGGGCTTTCGCTTGAGCGCCTGGCGCAACGCTCTGGCGTGAGCCGCGCGATGCTTTCGCAGATTGAGCTCGGCCAAAGCACGCCCACGATCTCACTGCTGTGGAAAGTGGCGCGCGCGCTCGACATCAGTTTCTCCACGCTCGTCAGCACGCAGGAGCGTACGGGCCCCGTGGTGTTGCGCGCCTCGCAAGCCAAACGCCTTACAAACGCGGATGGCAGCTTCGTGTCCCGCCCCCTCTTTCCGACGGATGAGCCACGCAAAGTTGAGTTTCACGAGATGGAACTGGCGCCCAAGGCCCAGGACCAACCGCTGTCGCATCCGCTCGGAACCACCAACAACTTGATCGTGGTGCGTGGCACGCTTGATGTTGATGTTGGTGCCGCAACATTCACGCTGGGCGAAGGGGACGCGCTTTTGTTTCACTCAGACGAGACACATCGATTCCGCAATCCGGGCTTGCTTCCGGCACTCGTCTACCTCGTGATCTCATACAACGAAGACGCAGGCTAACCTTACCGTCTTTGGACGAAGCCCCTCCCTTTGCGCTTCAGTCCTCCGCCACTTCCACAGAACCACTGCCTCGCAACACGCCGGCCAGCTCGCCGATTTGGATCAAGCGCGCGCGCACGATGTTGCGGCTTATGCCAAGCAGCCGTGCCGTCTGCAGTTGGTTGCGGTGGCAGTAATCGAACGCGACGCGCATCACCGTCTCTTCAATCTTCGCGTGCAGCTCGGGCGGGTTTTCATCAAACAAAGCCAAGAGCGCCGCTTCCAACTTTTCGATGGGGTTGGTTTCTTTGCCAACGGTAGGGACCTCACGGCTGATGGCCGTGCCGATGTTCAGATCCTTCGCGTCGAGCAAGCCTTCGTGGCACACGAGAAGCGCGGAATGGATCACGTTTTCAAGTTCGCGAATGTTGCCAGGCCAGCTATGCGCCAACAGCCGACGTTCACCCTCGCGCGTTACTTTCACCTCGGCGATGCCCAAACGGTGACGGTACTGCTCTAGAAAAAAACGAGCGAGCGGCAAGATGTCGCCAGGCCGTTCCCGCAGGGAGGGCAACTCGAGGACAGCAACGCGCAAGCGGTAATACAAGTCTTCGCGGAAACGCCCCTCGGCGACGGCCTGTTCAAGCTTGACGTTGGTGGCCGCAACGAGACGCACGTTGATCGGAATGGGTTGGCGCGATCCCACGCGCACCACCTCCCGCTCTTGCAACACGCGCAGCAGCTTCACTTGCACGGCGGCGGGAAGATCGCCGATCTCATCGAGGAACAGCGTGCCCCCATCCGCGGCCTCAAACCAGCCCTGCTTGGTGTTGACGGCGCCCGTGAAGGAGCCTTTTTCATGGCCGAACAACTCGCTTTCGACCAGCGTTTCGCTGAAAGCGCCGCAATTGACGGCAACAAACGGCCCCCTGGCGCGTGGTGACAACTCGTGGATGTGGCGAGCCACAATTTCTTTACCCGTGCCGGTCTCGCCGATCACGAGGACAGTGGCGTGGCTCGGCGCCACCTGCTCAAGGCGGCGCAACAAAGCGCGGGAGCGCTCGTCTTCGAATACCAGCGCCTTGGCGCGTACCGTCAGCGAGCGGCCTTCGGCGTTGGGGAGAGTTAAAATTGTCATGGCGCTGCACTTGTCTGCTAAACTAGACATTGTGTCTAGCGCAATTTCCGCCGCGACGCAATTGGCATTGCACTTGCTGACGGAAAGTTTGGACGGAAAGGCAGAAGAGACAATGCATATCGGTATCGTTGGAGGATTGGATCGATTAGAGGAGCGGCTGCGCCACGTGGCGCATGATGCTGGGCACGAGCTGGAAGTACATGCAGGCGTGGCCAGCGGGCCCGCGTACCACCGGCTGAAAAACCTGGTTGAACGGTCCGATGTGCTGGTCATCGTCACCGACGTCAACAGCCATTTCGCCGTGATTCAGACACGGAAGCTGGCCAAGGAAGCCGGCAGGCCTGTGGTGCTGCTGCGGAAGCTGGGGGTCTCCAAATTAAAGGATCTTCTCAGTCGTCGTCTTGAATCCAAGACAGCCCTGGCGGCCGCCTGACCTGGCGTCAGGCCGAACGACGAAAGGCGACGCTGGTGGTGGCGCCGCCTTTCTCACAGTGGATTTGTTGGTCAGCCCACGGCCTTGAGCGTGGATGCCTCGTGCCCGCGCACAAGCGGCAACACTTCCTCGCCGACCCGGTAGGCCTCTTCAAGATGAGGCGTGCTTGCGAGGATGAATGCGTCTGCACCGAGCTTCACCAAATCGTCCAAGCGCTCGGCGACGTTTTCGTAGCTGCCCACGATCCCTTGCGTTTGCCCGCCCCGCAGCAGGTTGAAACCTGACCACACGTTGGGTTCGATGATGAGATCCTTGTAGCCGTTCACAACTTGCGGACGCCCCGCACGCTGGCGGTTGGCCCCCACGCTATCCCCCGGTTGCGGCGCTTTTAGGAAACGTTCAAGGGCGCTTTTCTCAACGCCGTTGAAGCCCCGTTCGATCTCGCGCCACGCTTCTTCTTCTGTGGGGCGCGCGATGATGTCGACGCGAACGGCGCAGCGAATCTGACGGCCCGCAGCGGCGGTTTTCTCGCGTACGCGGCCAAATTTTTCGAGTAGGGCCGCGAAGGGCTCAAGCCATGTAAGGTAAAAATCAGCGTGCTTTGACGCTGAAGTCAGCGCGGCATCGGAGGAGCCAGAGAAGTAGATCTCGGGAAACTCTTCTTCAGATAGCGGGTGAGGCAACCCTGCGTCCTTGGTTTTGTAGAACTTGCCCTCGTATGTGAAAGGTCCCCCCTTCCATACGCCGCGCACCACATCCAAAAATTCAGTGGTGCGTCCGTAGCGGTCGTCGTGGCCCGTAGCATCGCCCCACCACAGCTGCGAAGGCCCGCCGCCGCCGGTGATGACGTTGTAAAGCGCGCGGCCTCGTGTGGCCCGCTGCAAGCTTGCCGTCATGCGCGCTGCCGTCACGGGGTTCAAGAACCCAGGTTGAAACGGAATCATGAAGCGAAAGGTTTTTGTTTCGCGTGCCAAGACGGATGAGATCACCCACGGCTCGTCGGTCATCGGAAACGACGGAATCAAACCGCCTTGAAAGCCCGAGATTTCAGCCGCGTGAGCGATCTCAGCCAGGTAATCGATATAGCTATACCAGTGGGCCTCTAGGCCGGGAAATTCATCGCCGCGATAAGGAACCGCGCTGCGCACTTCGGCGGGTTCGCCGTGCGTGGGCAAGCGCCAGAATACATCAATGCTCATGACAACGTCCTTGGGCTTGCGGGTTGTGAAACGGATGATTTTGCGCGCTCGCGGACAAGCGGCAGTATGTGTGCGCCGACGCGAAACGCTTCTTCCAAGTGCGGCACGCCGGCCAGTTGAAACACCTCCACACCGGCCTCAACGTATTCACTGAGCCGCTGCGCCACTTGGGTGTAGCTGCCCACCAGCGTGGCCGCCGCGCCCGTGACGTCGGTGCCCAGCCCCGTCCACAAACCCGCGGTCGTCCGGGGAGCATTTTGGTTGCCGCTTTGGGCGGCGTAGCGGTTGGCGTCGAACAAAGCCTCGCTCTCGGTCTCTCGACCGAGCACGTCTACGCGCACCGCCGCTTTCACTTCACGACCATGCCGCTTTGCCAATACGCGCAAGCTATGAATATGTCCGCGAAGTGCAGACAACGAAGACGCCTCGAATACGTGCACATCCGCGTGCTCAGCCGAAAGAGAAAGAGCGGCTTCCGACTCGCCCACTAAAAAGACTGTGGGCGCTGCATGGTCGCCCAAGCTCCCGGTGAAGCCACCATCTTTGACCTCGAAAAAGCGGCCCTTGAAAGAGAACGGCGAACCCGCAATCACGCCACGCGAGACAGTTAAAAACTCGGCAATGCGTGGCAGCACGTCGCCCTCCTCCAGCGGATCACCCCACAACAAACGCGTGGCCGCACCCGCTCCCGGCACAAGCTGCCAGCCGAAGCGCCCACCGGTAAAGCGCGAGAAACTGACCGCGTTTTTCGCGGCATACACCGAGGATCCCCAGGAAGCCTCGAACTCGGTGATGAGCTTTAACCGCCGCGTGCCCCGCGCCACGTAACCGGCCACAATCCACGATTCGTCGCCGGCCACATCGTGCCTTACCACCGCGGCATCGAAACCCGAAAGCTCCGTGGCACGCGCCACTTGGTGGACGTGATCGAAGAAGTTAAAGCGGTCACCGCGTGGATCTGTGACGCCGGGGGAATAGGGAGAGCCCTGCCCCGGCGTACGCTCGCCGCGACGAACCGGTTGAGCGTTGCCGTACCGTCCGTCGCCCCGCGTGGGGATCTGCCAATGAAATTGAAGTGGCATGATTCGTCCTGGATCCGTCACGAGGGGTTCGATGAACGGGCAGCGGCCAACGCGGCCTCAGCCAATTCGCGCGGCACAAGGCCCATCTTCCACTGCTGCTCAAGCACACCCGCACCGTAGGGCTTTGAGCCCCCGAAAGCCTGCGCTTGCAGTTGAAATTGAGCGCCTTCTTCAATGAGCACAATTCGGCGCGACACGTGCAAAACGCCGTCGCCCCAGAACGTGCTGCCACCGTTCGCCTCCACCACAGCTTCAAGATGCGGATTTTCGTGAAGACGTTCGACGATGAAGTCTTGCTCAGGTTGGCGGCGATCGACGTAAACCGGAAATTCCTTGGCCACCGTTTCGCGCGTGACCGGCACGTACCTGATCGTGAGCGGCGTGTGCGAACTGGCAAACGCGCCAAGCGCGGGCGTGTGCGCGTGGATCACGGTGGTGACGTGGGGAAACGCTGCAAAGATCTTCGTGTAGCGCCCCGCCCCACCCTGGGGCTTGCCCAAGTAGGTGCTGCCATCGAACCCCGCCACCGACGCCTTGATTTCGCCGTCCTCCCACACGTTCGGAAACCCGACGGCGACGTAGATGTCTTCACCGGGCACGCGCTGGTAGGCTTGAAACGTTTGGCTCGCAGAGAGCGTGCGCGTTTCCCACAGGATTTTGGTGGCCTTGGCCACGTCCTTCTTCACTTGTTCAACGAAGCGCAGCAGCGCTTGGCTTGGATTCTTGGTTTCACCGTTGTTTGATGACATGCGATTGTCCTTTTCGATTGAGTGGCTGTTATGAAGCGGTCCCCGCTGGTTACCCAACCCAGGGCGACCACTGCGGTTCGAGCGCCGTACGATGGGTGCGGCCGCGAGCATCTAAGAGCTCCTGTTGGGCCAAACGGAACGGCGTGGGATCGACCCAGCTCGCCACGTCGAAATCATGGGGAATGAACTTCCACTTCAACAGGAAGTCTTTGAAGTCCGAGAGCGCGGAGATGGACGATTCACGTACGTCCGTTTTCAAGTGATGGTTCACGTCTTTGCCATAGGCGCGCAGCACGGCGTCTTGCGAAGAACGTGTCTCTTGCGCCACGTAGGCCACGGCCTCCTTCGGGTGCTGTTCCGCCCACTGGCCCGCCAGCAGCACCTGCTTTACAAGCCGCACCACCAGCGGCAAGTTCGTTCGCAAGAGGCCCGCATCGACGGTGAGGGTGCGGGGCGAGCCGTTGTTCACGCGCACACTTGGATCGGGATGCTTGCCCACGTCGTACACGATGCGCGCGCCTAAGGCGTCAGCCAGCTCCAAGCCGCGTGAGCCTTTGTGGAAGATCGCGTCGACTTCACCGCGCAAGAGCGCTTGTGCTTCGAGGCTTTGTTCTATGAACGTGCCGGCCGGCTCGGCTTGCCGTGGGCCCGCAATGGAACTGACTTCAGCACGGGGCAATTCCACAAACTCAACGTCCGCTTCGCTTAAGCCCTCGAGCTTCAACGCCGCCACATAAGCGCGGATGGTGGTGGCCTTCCAAAAATCGATGATGTCTGCCGGGCGCGTGGCGACGCCCAAGCGGCGGCCCTTGAGATCTTTAACCGACTTGATGTTGGACCCTGGTAGCACCAGGATGACTTGCGCTTCATCGGTCCACGTCAGGCCGACGACGCGTGTTTGCCTGCCTTGCGAGCGGGCCCAGATCGCCGGGATGTTCCCACCCTGACGAAAGGAATTGTCGAGCTTGTGATCAAAGTGCGATTCGCGCAGCTTTGGATCCACTTCGTCTTGAAGGGTGCGAACAGTGATGCCATCGGCAGCGAATTCCGCCTCGATCCAACCGAGCTGGGCAGCAATGCCAAGCGGCGTGGGAACGGGGCAACGGGTATACCAGAGGGTGTCGATTTGACTCATGGCCCGGCGCCTTGTGCATCGGCCGTGCCACGCACAACGGCAAGGCTTTGCGGAGGCCGCTGCTGCTTGACCAGCACAAGTTGCTGTCGCACTGCTGCGGCTTCAACACTTGCCAGCCAGCAGTGGCGGCCACGATGGCGGAACGGGTGTGCACGGAAGTTGCTTTAGGGGCGGAACCAAATGTCTTTCAATCGCCCCAAGACTCTCACCATCACTTCGTTTGCCGCCCTCTCCTTCCTCGTCTGCCTGGCGTCGTGCAAGGGAACGCGCAAGACAGCCCCCGTGACAAACGGCGCTCAACCACCCTTGGTAATCCGTTTCTCCGATCCCGGTAACGCGGGCCCGCTGGCGTATGCAAAACGATACGGATTGTTGGACGCGCCCTTAGCGAAAGTGAACGCCAAGATCGAATGGGTGCCCGCGGCGGGGGCGTTCAGCGCGAACTTTGAAGCCATGAATGCGGGGGCCATCAATGCCTCTTCTGCCGCCATCAGCCCGATTATCGGAGCGCTTGCGCACAACTTGAAGTTCAGAATCTTCGCGGTGTCAGACCGATCGGGCCTCGGGCGGCAAGCAGGCATTCTGGCCCCGGCCGGCAGCGATATACGCACAATCAAAGACTTGGTGGGAAAGCGCGTGGCGGTGAACTTGGCGGCACACGGTGATTACATGCTGCTCAAAGCGTTGGCAGATGCGGGCGTTCCTGCCGAGCAAGTGATCCGCGTTCCGATTCAACCTCCGGAGGCCGCCGCGGCTTTTGCGACCGGCAAGATCGACGCGTGGTCAACGTTTGGTGTTTTCTACAACACCGCCGTTAAGAATGGCGCCCACGTGTTAGCCGCTGAAGCAGACATTGGATCAGACGACATCGGTGTGAACAGCGCGAACGCTGAAAGTTTGGCTCAAAACCCCGCCGCCTGGAAAGTTTTCTTATCGGTATTGCAGGACCTCACAGAGCTTGCCCGGCGCGAGCCAGAAAAATTTCAGAACGTGTTCACCGACACGGGACCCACAGCCGTCTCCGGTGACAATCTACGTCTGGCCATCGAAGACACGCGTGCGCTGACGCCTCCACGGATCCCCACGGAAGCTGACAAACAGCGCGTGGCAAACGTGGCGAAGCTGTTCTTCGAGAACAAGTCAATCGACCGCAACATTACGGTGGACGACATTGTTTTTGATCTGAACGCGCCTGCGGGCGGCGCGAGGGCCTCGCTATGACGATAGCGATTGCGACAGCGCCGGACGATGCGCCGGTGGGCCTTGAAACGCCGCAGTTCTTGGGCATCACCACGCGCAAACGCACGCTTTCGATCGCGGTTCGCGCTTTGGTCCCTTCGCTGCTGCTTGTGGCTTGGTGGGCAGGCACGGCCACGAAAGTGATTTCGCCAGAGGTGCTCGCTTCACCCGCGGATGTGTGGCGCGCACTTGTTGAGCTTTACGGCACGGGTGAGTTGCGCCAGTTTATCAGCGCGTCGTTGCTGCGCGCCGGTGCGGGGGTGGCCATTGGCGTTTCGTTGGGCTTGACCTTGGGTGTGAGCGCAGGCCTCACAGCGCTGGGTGAAGAGCTGATCGACCCAACGATGCAGATGCTGCGCGCGGTGCCGTTCTTGGCTTTGATTCCTCTTTTCATCTCGTGGTTCGGCATTGATGAGCAGTTCAAGATTTTTCTGATCGCTGCCGCATCCGCCTTTCCCATGTACGCCTACTCCTATCTGGGCGTGCGAAACGTGGACCGCAAAGTGGTAGAAGCCGCCCGCGGGTTCGGACTGCGTGGCCCCGGCCTTTTGTGGAAGGTGATTCTGCCGGGCGCGCTGCCAAGCTTGCTGATGGCCCTGCGCATTTGCCTGGCCATCAGCGTGGTGGGCCTCATCGCTGCGGAGCAGGTGGGCACAACGAAAGGCATTGGCTACTTGGTGTTGCTTGCCAAACAGTATTATCGACAGGACTACATGCTGCTGTGTGTGGTGCTTTACGCCGTCGTGGGCTTGGCCTTCGATGCCTTCATTCGTGTCCTTGAACGCACAACGATGCCATGGCGTCGCCACATAACCATCCGATGACTCAAAACGCAGCCCGTTCGCAGATTCTCGATCCTCACGTCACGCCCGCGTCCTTGCCAGCGCCACCCGCCGCCGTTCACATACGGAACCTGCGCAAAGCGTTCGGAAGCAAGGTGGTTCTCGACGGCGTTGATCTCACGATCGCTCAGGGCAGTTTCGTGGCGTTGCTGGGTGCCAGCGGCACCGGCAAAACAACGCTTCTGCGCATCCTGGGTGGGCTTGAGCGCAAAAACGCAGGCGAAGCGCTGGTGCCAAAGCGCCGGACGATTGTCTACCAGGAGCCGCGCCTCGTGCCCTCGCTGCGTGTGCTCGCAAACGTGATGATCGGGCAAGCGAGCAGCGCCGCGAATGTGGCCGCGGCCCGAAAAGCTCTGGCTGAGGTGGGCTTGGCCTCCCATGAGCGCGCGTGGCCCGCGACCCTCTCCGGAGGCGAGGCGCAACGGGTGGCCCTCGCGCGCGCCTTGGTGCGTGAGCCGGAGCTGCTGCTGCTCGACGAGCCCTTCGCGGCGCTCGACGCTCTGACACGCTTGCAGATGCAGGACATGGTGGAAGATCTGCGGCGCTTGCATCGCCCCGCCGTTTTTCTGGTAACCCACGACGTGGATGAAGCCATTCGCTTGGCGGATCGGATCTTGCTGCTGCGGCAAGGCCGCTTCGCTTTGGATTTGAACATCGACGACATCGGCGCGTCGGCGGGACGCGATCGGAATGACCCCAAGTTCAGCGAATACCGCGGGCAGCTTCTGGGGGAGCTTGGGGTGGGGGCGCGGCGTGCGTCAGCGGCCCCAGAGCCAAAAGTTGCGGCCACAGCTTCGCGACGCTGAACACCACCAGCAGGGCGCCGACGCCACCGAACACCACTGATCCCACGGGGCCAAAGGCGGCGGCGGTCACGCCACTTTCAAAGGCCCCGAGCTCGTTGGAGAAACCGATAAACACAAAACGCACGGCGGATACACGGCCGCGCAAAACATCGGGCGTCATCACCTGCTCCAACGTTTGCCGGATCACGACGCTGATCGAATCGCACACCCCGGTGAGGAACAAGAAGAACAGCGCGGGTGCGAGGCTTCGCGACAGACCAAAACCCAGTGACGCCAGGCCAAAGCCCGCCACCACAAGCAGAAGAACGAGGCCCGGGCGACGCCACGGTGACAGCTGCGTGGCAAGCAACGACATCAGCATCGCACCCACCGAGGGCGCGGCACGCATCCACCCTAACGCTGACGGGCCCACGTGCAGAACGTCGCGGGCGAAGACGGGCAGAAGGGCCACGGCGCCACCGAACAGAACGGCGAACAAATCAAGCGTGATGGCGCCCAAGAACACGGGCGTGTTGCGAATGAACCGCAGGCCTGCAAGCACGTCGCGGGCGTTTTTCCCCTGCGTCGCGTGGACGCCCGACGGTGGCGGCGGCATCGATGCCAACACACCGATGAACACAAGTTGACCAACCGCGCCGCACGCGAAAGGAACCAAGGGTTGGTGCGTGGCCGCGAGCAAGGCGCCGCCCAACGCGGGACCGGTGATGACGCCAAGCTCGAATGACGAAGACAGCCAGGCGTTCGCGCCGCTCAGCGTGGCCGCGGGGATGAGTTGCGGCAAAATCGTGTTCGTCGACGGAGACGCAAACGCCCGCGCAAGCCCGACCGCAAACAACAGCGTGTAAACCACATACATGGGCGCCGATGCCCGCGAGGCAACGGCCAGCCCCACAAGCGCCAACGCCATCAAGGTGTGTGCCGCGATCCCGACATAGCGACGCGGATACCGATCGGCGATGTTGCCCGCGGGCAAAGTGAAGAGGAGAACCGGGACCAACTGCACCAGGCCCACGAGGCCCAGCACAAACGGATCCCTGGTTCGATCGTAAACGTCCCAGCTCACCGTGATGAAGGCCATCTGCATGCCCACAACAGAGAACAACCGACCGACGGCAAAGCGCGCAATGAGTGACGAGGGCGACATGAAGGGCGCCGAGTCTAGCAACCGGTTTGCCGTAGATGATCGTCGCGCGGCCCTTTGCTGAAAACCGGAGCACAGGTGCTTTGAGCGTGGTGCCCACGCTGCACTGGCTCACGCGGCGGCTTTGGCACTGGCGGCATCGAGCCGCTTGCGCGCCTCTTCCAAGGGACGACGATCGATCCAGGCGTCGTAATCGAAGTCCTGGTCGAGGAATCCGTACGTCAACTGGAAGTCTTTCTGTTGACGGAAAAGCTCTACGCGCTCGTCGGAAAGATCGGGCGCCAAATGCAAATGGAAGCCATCTTTGTAGGCTTCTTCAACCCCTTCGCTGCCCGCACGCGTTTCAGACTTCAAGATGTTGTGGACGCCTTGCAAGTTGCTTTTCGCCCAGTCGGCGGCGCGGAGGGTTTGCGCCAAGAAGCGCACCAACAAGTCGAAGTGGTTGTTGATGAGATTGTCGTGAACCGTGATGGGCCGCGGCGTGCCGTTGTTGATGCGGAAGCGCTTCTCTGGGAGCTTGTCGAGTTCGATGCCGGGGACCACGCCAAAGCGGCGTGCGGCGTCGACGGCCGCGGCGCCCTTCACGTACACCGCGTCGAGCTTCCCAGCGGCCAGCCATTCGATGCCTTGCCACAGCCGGCCAACATCTTCGGCCCTTGCACCCTCATCGTTCGGAACCTCCACGAGCTTGACGGCATCGAGGCTCAAGCCCACTGACGCGAGTGCGCCCTTGTAACCGGCCAAGCTCATGCCGCGGGCGATGCTACGGCCGCGCTTGTTTTCGATCAAGTCGGCCCGCTTATAAGCGGGCAGCGCCAAACGTTTGCCCTCAAGCTCTGCGGGTGACCGAATGCCCGAATCCGGGCGCACAAGGATCGTTTGCCATTCGTCAATCCATGTAAGCCCCACAAGTTTTGTGGACGCGCCCTGCCCGTGAGCCGGAATCGCAAACAGATTGCCACCTTCACGGATAAGCGTACTGAGCTCATGGTCGTAGTGGTGGCGACCAAGCTCACGGTTGTCCTGCAGGGTTTTAACCTTGATGCCGTCAGCCGCGAACTCTTCGTCGAACCAGCCAAGTTTGTACGCGAGCCCGGTGGCAGTGGGCACAGGGCAACGTGTAAACCACAACGTATCGATCTTGCTCATGGGTGAAATCTCCTTGGCCGCTGGCACTGCAGGAACGAGACCAAGGCGCATACGGAAAAGTGGCCGCGCCTTTGCCAGGGCATAAACCACAAAAGACCAAACGGGAGCGTGCCACCAACAGCACGCTCCCGTTTTCCCGCCCACCCAACGCGCGACATAAGTGCCTCAACTTGCTGCCGCTACCTAGGTCTTCGCGTTGCAACGCCTGTGCCCACGAAATGATCATGGCCGACACAGCCTAAAGGTGCTTGGTGAACATGACCTGCTTCGCGAACAGCACTTAAACAGCGACCCTGCTGCTCTGCGAACAGCACGCCCTCGCTCCGCGGTTGTAAAGCCGAGTCACGAATCATCGACGACTTGGCACTACACGTGCAGTCCGGCCACGACCCCTCGCCTTTGCGGGGAAAAGCAACCGACCTGAAGGAGTCTTCTGTGAGCCAGGAAACGCACAACATCACTCATCATCCCAGCCCCCCAATTGTACGCAGCAAAATTGTAAGCGCGCTATGCGGAGGCACACTTGCGTTCCTTGCTTCAACGGTTTCCACGCCGTGCTTCGCACAAACGCCAGGCAGCGATCCACCCAGCGAGGCCGCCGGTGCGCCGTCGACGCCCGCGGCGCAGCCAACCACTTCGCCGGTCGAGGCCTCTGCCCCCGCGCCTGCCCCCGCTGCGCCCCCCGCCTCAAGCGGCAGCGACGCGCTAGTTGAAGGCCCGCCACCGGATGTGAAAGCCGGCGTCGCCTCACAACTCAAAGAGTTGGTGGTTACGGCTGAACGCCGAGAAGCATCTTTGCAGAAGGTATCGACGGCCATCACGGCGCTGTCAGGCGACGACCTCATTGATACGGGGATCGGTCGGACCTCAGCGGACGTTCTAAACTACGTCCCGAACGCATCCGCGGCCACGCAACAGCACGGCCGGCCGCGCTGGTGGATCCGTGGCGTAGGCACGGGCCAGCAGCAGCTGGATTTCTCGAACCCCATCGGCTTCTACTTGGACGAAGTCTACATAAGCAATGCGAGCGCCACGGGTTTCCCGCTGTTTGATCTCGAGCGCGTGGAGGTTTTGCGTGGACCACAGGGCACTTTGTGGGGCAAGAACACAACCGGCGGCGCCATAGGCGTGGTCAGCCGCAGGCCAACGTTCGCCAACGATGGCTACCTTAAAATCGATTACGGCTCGTTCAACAACCGCCTCGTGCAAGGCGCGTCGGGCGGAACGATTTGGGAAAACCGCTTGGCCGCGCGGGCGTCCTTCAGCTACGAAAAGCGCGACGGTCGTTTTGAGAACATCTACCGTGACAACCGCAAGGACGGCGAATTTCAGGATGGGGCCGTGCGGTTGCAGCTGCTTGGCCGCATCACCGACAACCTTGAAGTCAACGCCAACGTTCACTTCAGGGATTACACCACGGCGGGTTCGCTTGCCACGGTGACCAGCAACGCCGCGGACGGAGGCTATCTTGCGGGATACGTGCCCAGTGCCGATAGCAACAAGGTCAATACAAACGCACCCAACACGGGAAACACTTTACAAGAAGGCTCGGTGGTCAATGTGAAGTGGCAACTGCGCCAGCTGACGTTGACTTCCATCTCCGCATACGAACAATTCCGGGACGTGGCGCTCACCGACAGCGATTACACACCGCTTGAAATCAGCCGCGGCTGGTCGCGCGCCCGCTCGACGCAGTTCACGCAAGAGCTTCGGTTGGCATCGCCGCGCGCCGATCGCTTCAACTGGGTGGGTGGCTTGTTCGGCTTCTATGAAGACATCAACCGCTCGGCATCCACGGCCAAGCTGCCCGGCGCAGCGGCAGGCCCGGGGCCCACAAATTACAGCAACACTCTGTTTGACCATACCGCCAAGAGTCTGGCGGCGTTCGGTAGCGGAACCTATAACTTCACCCAACAACTGAGTTTGACGGCGGGGCTGCGGTGGACAACGGAAACCCGCGATTTGGACATCAACAGGGTGGCCAACAGTTCACCCGCAACGTTCTTCGACGTCGGGCAGTGGTGGCTTCGCAGATCGGTCAGCAGTCCCCTTAATTCCGAAACCAATTACGACCAAAACCTGTCGAAGACGTGGAACAACTTTACGGGCGACGTCACCCCGACGTTCGACATCAACAAGAACGCGCGCGTCTATCTACGTTATGCCCGCGGCGTGAAGTCTGGTGGTTTCAATACAGCGGCCACGACGCTGGCGGCGTTGAACGTGGTTGAACCCGAGAAACTGAATGCCTACGAGGCCGGCGCGAAGACAAGCTGGTTTGACAACCGCCTCACAGCGAACGCATCGGCGTTCCACTACGACTACCGCGACATCCAAGTGAACGTGGTGGGCCCTTTGCCACCCACGAACGTGGCCGTGTCCTACCTTCAGAACGTCAAACGTGGCCGTTCCGATGGCGCCGAGCTAGAGCTCGAAGGCGTGCCGTTCACGAACTTTCACTTTGGCGGCAGCGTGGGTTACCTCAACACGAAGTTCACAGATTTTAAGGTCTTCAATTCTGATCAAGACTATTCAAACAAGAGCGAATTCGTGCGCGCCCCGCGCTGGTCAACGCTTTTTCGCGCCGACTACCGCATTCCCATCGCGCGTCAAGCACTGGTGCTGGCGGGCGACTGGCGCTTTCAAACGAAGCAGTACCACTTCACCACGAACCAAGACAACCCGCTGCTTGGCCAGGGCGCCTACTCACTCGTGAACGCGCGTGTATCGCTGGTGAGTGCCGACGAGAAAGTGACGCTCACGTTCTACGCAAACAACCTGCTTGATGAAAAGTACCGCAACCACAGTCTGCCGGGCGCGCGCAACGCCACCGGCGCCGTGACGTTCTATGGCGATCCGTTGACGGTGGGCGTGTCATTGACGACGCGTTGGTGGTAGGAACAATTTTGGCATCGTGCTGGCACAGAGAGGGTCTAACGCTCGCTCTGTGTCAACGCGATGGCTTACGTCAGGTAGGCTTTAAAAAACGCAACGGTGCGCGTCCAGGCCAATTTCGCAGCAGCTTCATTGTAGCGGCCTTCACTGGCATCGTTGTGAAAGCCGTGCTGGGTTCCTGGGTACCAGTTCAAGCTGTAAGCGACTTGGTTGGCCTCAAGCGCTTTGCGAAACTCTGGCACCGCCGCGTTGATGCGTTCATCGGTGCCGGCATAGTGGGCCAACACCGGCGCCTTCAACTTCGGAACCTCCTCCGACGGCAACGCCGATCCGTAGAACGAAACCGCGGCAAGCACCGAGGGGGCATCAACCGCCGCCCGCACCGCCACGCCGCCGCCGTAGCAAAAGCCTACGGTGCCAATCTTGCCGTCACCATCAGGGTGGCTTGCGAGGAAAGGTAGACCCGCCACAACGTCGGCCGTGATTCGCTCGCGATCGTTTTTAGCGAAGAGGTCACGCGCGGCTTCTTGATCAACCGGCGCGCCGCCGGCCAAGCTCAAGCCATCCGGAGCCAATGCCAGGTAGCCTTGAAGCGCAACCCGGCGGGCCACGTCTTCAATGTGAGCGTTGAGGCCGCGGTTTTCGTGAATGACAAGCACGGCCGCAAACTTGCCCTTGCGCTTTGGCTTCGCCAGGTAAGCTTTAACTTTGCCTGAGGGTGCCGCGTATTCGACGTAGCTCGTTGTGATGCGCTTGTCTTTTTCGTCGACTTGCCTGCCGTAGGCGTAATTGGGCTCGATGAGAGGCAAAACCGCGGCTGCGGCCGCAGCGCCACCAGCTAATTCGGCGAGGCGAGTGATGAAGTCTCTGCGCGGCAGCGACGAGTGAACATACTCGTTGTAAAGATCGATGATGCGCGGGTCGACGGATGGCATTGCCTAGAATCTTTGCATGAAGGCTGCGTGAAACACAACGTGGCGCGATCGCTTATTGGCGTTAGGATTCAGAGTCCGAACGGTCTGTGCAAGATGACCTCGGCGCGTTTCGTCAGCGCCCTACGGGAGGATCCAACGCAGGGATTTGAAGCGCGCAAAGTCGCGGTCGAAGCTGGCCCACGCGCAGTTGTGCTCGATCGCGAGCGATGCCAAATGTGCATCGGTGACCAAGTTTCCACGCGCGTCAGCCTCCACACAGCAAGCCTCGAAGATTTCCGGATGCCGCGGCCCCGCCGATAGCGACAACACGGCCGGCTGGGCACGCAACTGCGCCAGAGCAGAGAGCGCCTCGGCGAGGCTGGTTGGCGAGTTGAAAACCCGCGCGCTTGTCACAACCCGCAGAAATCCACTTGCCACCAAATCAAACACCACGACGGTTTGGCCGGAGCCCAAAGTTCTTTCAAGCCACGCTTTGGCGCGGCTGTGATCGACGTGTTCCGGGCGATGGGCTGCCACTAAGACGTTGATGTCGAGGCCAATCATTCGTCCGCGTCCAGCAGATCCAGTACCTCACGGTTGCTGCGCAAATCGACGCCGGTTTTGGCGCCTGCGGGTCCGCGGTACACGGGGAACACAAACGCCGCGTCCGTTTTGCTGACTGAACGTCGATGGAGCTTTTCCATCAAGGCATCTTCTATAAGCGCGGCCAACGTGACGCCCGCCTTCGCGGCATGCTGCTTTGCCTGCCGCAACAAAGCCTCCGGAAGGTCTACTGTGGTCCGCATATGAATGGTTTAGCACAAAGATGCGGACCCATGTCATCTTTATGCACCCGGAGGGATCGGGAGCTTGTGATTGTGGGCCTCAACGCAAGGACACGGCCCCGTGACAGCGGTCCCGGCTTTGGGCGGATCCACGCCGAACAGGGCCGCGAATGTGCATACGCGTTGCTGCTCGTGCAGCACCCCATCAACAAGAATGTCTGCCACGCAGCGCTGCGGCCTTCGTCCGAACGACTTGAAGGACGGCAAACCCTTGAGCGTCGCGTGGCACGGTCCCTGCACAAGGGGCAAGCGCAAAAAGGAACTCGACATGTCCACTGCAAGAGCGAACAAGATCGAAGCACGCCACGCCACAGCAGCTGATGGCGTTTTTCTGGATGCGGGTGCGCTAGCGATTGTTCTTGCTCCCGAGCCTGCGTTGCCCGCACGAGCCGAACCTACGGTTGACCACTTTCACCACGCACGCACGGTGCGCTGGTGGGAGGCGGCGGCCGTCGCGGTAGGCATTTTGGGTCTGCACGTGGGGATCGCCCGTGCGATTCCACGCGGCCAAGAAGCGGTCGTACACCCACCATCCAAAGTCGAAATTCAGTTCACGCGGCCGTACAAGCCACCGGTTGTGCCGCCGCAGGAGCTCAAACCCGAACCCCCGAAACCAAAACCGAAGGCGAAAGAACCTCCACCGGCAGCGAAAGAGACGCCGCCACCTCCACCCGAGGCGCCGGTGCCTGAAGCTGAACCGGAAGCCGCCGCCCCTGCCGGTCCCGATGGAACGACCGTCGCCACGGAAGCGGCGCCTTTGGGGCTGGGTACCGGAGCCGGCACCGCGCCTACGCCACCGGCACCACCCGCGCCGGCGCCTATTAAGGCCGCACATGAAGGCGCAAACTATCTTAAGAACCCACGCCCCGCGTATCCGCCGTTGGCATTGTCACGCGGTTGGGAAGGCCGCGTCCAACTCAAAGTTTATGTGGGCCCCCAGGGCCGCCCTTTGAACATCGTCATCGCGCAAACCAGCGGGCGCGACATGCTGGACAACGCCGCCATCAACGCGGTTCGCGGTTGGTCGTTTGTTCCCGCAAAACAGGGCGACACGGCCGTCGCTGGCTGGGTCGTGGTGCCCATCGTTTTTCAAATTCGTTAACAGAGATCTGGAAAGAGCAGCCCCGTCATGTCGCACTCACTCACAAACGCCCTCGTTCGAGGCACATTGGTTCTTCTTGTCGCCTTCTCCGTCATCACGTGGACCGTGGTGCTTCTGAAGGTTGTTCAATACGTTAGACTGGCGACCGCAAACCGTAAGTTCTTTCGAGCCCTCGGCAAGCCAGCCAAGCTCCCTGCCACCAGCGACTTGGCGGCCTTCTCGGGGCCTGCCGCACGCGTGGCCAAAGCCAGCTTGTCTGCGCTGTCGGAAAGCGAGGCCAGCGACGGCCCCCGTTCCGAGGACAAGCATCTGTTCATCGAGAACGCCGTGCGCCAGCAACTGCAAACCGAGCGACGTGGGCTTGAAGGCGGCTTGGCTGTGCTTGCGAGCATTGGCACCACAGCGCCGTTCGTTGGTTTGTTCGGCACCGTATTCGGCATCATCGACGCGCTTAAGACCATCGGCGGTGCGGGCTCTGCCAGCATTGAGGTCGTGGCCGGGCCCATCGGCGAAGCGTTGATAGCCACCGGCATCGGCATCGCGGTCGCTGTGCCTGCGCTGTTGGCTTATAACTTCTTTGTCCGTCGAACCAAGAGCCAATCCGCGGTTTGGGAAAGCTTGGCAACAACGCTTTTCAACCTGGGTCTCAAGGACCACAAGCGGAGCTTGCGCAGCGTTGAGCGCGAAGTGCCCTTCACGCGTGAGGCACGCGTCTAATGGCCATGCAAATCAGCGGCGACGCCGACGACGTGGTCAGCGAGATCAACGTCACGCCTCTTGTAGACGTGATGTTGGTGCTGCTGGTGGTGTTCATCATCACGGCGCCAATGATGACGATGGCAGTGAAAGTCGCCTTGCCGCAAACCGCCGTCACCGCCCCGACTGAACCCAAAAAGTCGACATACATCAGCGTCGATAAGGCCGGCAAGATCTACGTGGACAAACAGGAGTTCGCGTTGGCTAACCTTGAGATCGAGCTCAAGCGGCGTAGGCAAGACCAACCCGACATTCTCATCAATTTGAATGCTGATGAGGGCGTCAACTATGGCCTGGTTGCCAAAGTGATGTCGTCCGTCGATCGGGCTGGAATCACCAAGCTATCGGTCTTGACCGAACAAGAGTGACGCCCTTGAATCACGGCATCACCGGCGTCGGCACATGTCTTACGCCGTGGCGCGATGTTGGCGAGGTTTCCGTATGAAGACACGCTATCCCCTGCTGCGTTGTTTGGCGATTTACCGGCAGATCCCGGGCAAGTTTATGGCCGCCTTTGGCTTGCTTCTGCTGCTCAACCTGGGCCTCACCGGCTACCAATATCTCTTGGGGCGCGCTATCCACGACGTGGAGCGTGGCGCCGCCGTGGTGCGCACGGCGAGTGGCGCCCTTGACTATAGCGTCGCCCTTCGATGGGCCGTGATTCTGATTGGCGTCGCCGCCGCCCGCGGCATCATCCAGTACGTGGCTGGCATCGTCGCGCTGATCACAGGGCAAGAGCTGCTCGGCATTTTGCGCGCCTCCATCCTCCGCCACGTGTTGCTGTTGGACCTTGGCTATCACCTGCAACACGGCGTGGGCGAGATGGTGTCGCGCACCACCCGCGACGCCGACAAGGTTCGCGACGCGCTGATCAACTTTTGGCGCAACGTGGTTGAAACGGGTTTGGTCATCGCCGCCTCGGTGGGCTTTCTGTGGTGGTACAACCCTTGGCTTGCGGTGGCACCCGCGGCGCTGGTCGTGGTGGGCATCGTGGTGTTCGTGCGGCAGGCGAACGCGCTTGTGGCGTTGGACCGTCGGGTGGGCGACGCGTACGACGCCGTGGGGCAAGATCTTGTGGAAGGCGTCAATGGCATTCGCGTCATCAAAGCGTTTGGTTTGGAAGCGAACCGCATCGCCCGCTTTAACGGCAGCGTCGCACAATTTATCACCCACGCCACGGCGGCGTTGAAGTACGCGGCCTCTCACGTTCCCGTGCCACAGATTGTGGTGGCGCTGGGGCAAGTGTGGGTTGTGGGGGCCGGGGCCGTACTGGTATCGCAGGGCAAGCTGAATTTGGGCGAATTGGTCGCCGCCACGCTGGCCATGAACACCGTCATCTTCCGCTTCGAGGGCATCGGCCGCATCATTCAGATATTTGCGGACGCGCGCTCATCAGCGGCGCGCATCATGGAGTTGCTTGACGCAGAATCGAAGATCGTTTCATCGAACGGGAAGTTGCCCACGGGCGCCCTCGGGTTTCAAGTCAAAGACGTCTCCGTGTTGGCAGCCAACGGCAAAGAGATCATCTCCAATTGTTCGTTGGCGGTGGAGCCCGGGGAGGTTGTGGCGGCGCTCGGGGCCACAGGCGCGGGAAAATCAACGCTTGCGGCACTGCTGCCACGTTTGGTGGACGCCGACCGCGGCCAGGTGCTTGTGGGCAACCGGACGCATGGCTGGCACAACGTCAAAACGCTGGATCTTTCGGACCTGCGCCAACGCGTGCAGGTGGTGTCACAGGACTGCTTCTTGTTCTCCGACTCCCTTCGCGCCAACCTTCTGCAGGGCAACCCCGCGGCCACAGACGATGACATTGCGGTTGCGCTTCGCCTGGCGGCCGCAGATGAGATCGTGGCGCAACTCCCCGACGGCCTGGCCACCACGCTTGGCGATCGCGGCGTGACGCTTTCGGGCGGCCAACGCCAGCGCATCGCTTTGGCCCGGGCCTTGTTGGCCAACCCTTCGGTGCTTGTTCTGGACGATTCCACGAGCGCGCTGGATGCACTGACCGAGGGCCGCATTCTCAACAACATTCGGAGCGCGTTTGGCAAAGGCTCGGGGATCACGATGCTGATCGTGACCAGCAAGCCGGCCACCGTGGCCTTCGCGGACCGCGTGGTGGTGCTTGCCCATGGCACCGTCGCCAGTGAAGGGCCGGCCCACGCGCTTGTGCATTCATGCCCCGCCTACCGCGACTTGCTTGGAATTTCACATGCCCCCAGCTAACGACCGCGAACGACGCGAAGCCAACGCGCAGGAGCAAGCCAAACACGGCGAGCTTGCCATTGAGCAGGAGCTTGCCCAAAAAGATCTCCGCCGGAACGTGCTACGCCGGTTGCCCGGCCTCATTCGTCCGGTGAAGAACGCCATCTTGGCCGCCGCCGGCGTTGAGCTGGTGTTGGCCATCTCGGTGTTTCTGCGGCCTTGGTTCATCAGCAAGATCATCGATGATTCTCTGGCCCCCGCGGCGAAGGGTGCGGCGTTGAACGTCACGCGCCTCGGCTGGATGCTGGCAGGTCTGGCGCTGTTGTGGGTGGTGCGCTTCGGTCTTGCCGGTTTGTCGCAATGGATCTCGGGCCGTGCCGCCATTCGTGTGGTCAATGAAATTCGCCGGCAAGTCTTCACGCACGTGCAAAAGTTAAGTGTGCGCTATTTCGACCGCACCAAGTCGGGCCGCATCGTTTCGCGCGCGGACCGGGACGTGGATTCACTGGAGCCGTTGCTTATCCAAGCGCCCCCAGAGCTGCTTTCAACCACCCTTCGCTGCGTGCTGTCGGGCGTGCTTCTATACGGCGTCTCGCCGCGTTTGTTCTTTGCGCTCACGCTGGTCATCCCCCTGCTCGTTCCAGCGCTTTATGTTTTCAACCGCATTTCGCATAGCAACTGGTCCAAGGTGGCCGAGTGCCGCAGCCGCTTTACCGCACATTTGGTGGAAGCCGTCAGCGGCGTGCGTGTGCTGCAACAAAACGGCGGTGAGGCCGCCAGCTTGCAGCGTTACAACTTCCTGGTTGACGACTTCACGCGCACGCTGGTGCGAGGCAACGTGAAAGCCAGCTGGTTCTTGCCGTTCACCGCGTTGCTCTCGACCATAGGCATGGTTGCCGTGTTGATTCTGGGTGCCCAAGGCGTGGTCAAGGGCGAGATCTCGCTTGGTCAAATCGCCGCCTGCTTGTTCTACGTGCAGCTGTTTTTGGGGCCGCTGCAGGAGCTCGGCGATTTGTTTGAAAAGTACGCCGTTGGCACCGCCGCTGCGCAGCGCGTGTTCCTGTTGTTGGATACCGAACCTGAAATCGTCGATTCGCCCACGGCGACGGCGCTCGCCCACGTGACCGGTCACGTTGAATTCGAGAATGTGCAGTTCTCCTACGACCCACGCAAACGCCATCAAGTGATTCGCAACCTTTCGCTGAATGTGGCGGCCGGCGAGCGCGTGGCCATCGTGGGCCCTACGGGCCACGGCAAAAGCACGCTGGTGCAATTGCTCACGCGCTTTTACGAACCACAGGAAGGACGCATTCGCATCGACGGACATGACATCCGCGATCTCACACAGCGGTCGTTGCGGCAGCATGTAGGCGTTGTGTTGCAGGACAATGTGCTTTTCAGCGGCACCATCCTTGAGAATCTGAGGCTTGCCGCACCCGAGGTCACCGATGAGCAGCTGATTGGCGCGGCCCGGGCGTTGGGCGTGGACGACATCCTCGAACGCCTGCCGCTGGCGTGGCAAACGGAGGTCGGGCCGCTTGGCAACAACCTAAGCCACGGCCAACGACAATTGGTGTGCTTGGTCCGTGCCTATCTTTCTGCACCGGCCGTATTGGTGCTCGACGAAGCGACGTCGGCCGTGGATCTGCAAACAGAACGCCGCATATAGCACGCGCTTAAACGCCTGTGTGAGGGTCGCACCGCCATCGTCATTGCCCATCGGTTAAGCACCATCCGCGACGCGGATAAGATTGCCGTCATCCAACAAGGGGAGCTGGTTGAGGTTGGCCCGCACGACACCCTCGTCAAGAACCAGGGCCTTTACGCGCAACTCTTCCGCGCCTACGAAGAAGGCCAAACCGGCGCCACGGTGCCGTCGCTTGAAGGGGCAGCTTAACGACAGAATGACCATGACAACTGACCTCACGCCCGCCTCGGCCCAAACGGTGCAGGTCGGCACCCTGGACATTGTCAATGTGTCCAAGTCGTGCGGCATCGAAGGCAAGCCGCTGCCGGTGCTCGAGAGCATCAAACTGCAGGCCAAGCCCGGGCGAAAAAGAGAGGATTTCATCTATGACCGTAGTCCACGGGCTTCCTTAGGGGGTGTCGGGGGCGGCGGCGCGGCTTCATTCATGTGAAGGTTCCGGAATGTCTGCGCTTGGCGACCGCGAAATCTGATATTTTCGCTGCAATGAGCGACCCTACCCCAAAGCGCACGCTGGCCACGCAAGTGGTGCACGCCGGCGAGAGCCGGACCCGACCTGCGAGTGCACTCGCGACACCGATTTTTCAAACCGCCACTTACGTCTTTGAAGACACCGCTGAGGTCGTGAACTTTATGGAGGGTTCAGTGAACCGCATCGACTACGGTCGGTATGGCAACCCCACAGTGCGCGTCGTTGAGAAGAAAATTGCCGAACTAGAGGGCGCCGAGGATACCATCGCCTTTGCAAGCGGCATGGCAGCCATTGTGACCACTTGCATGACGTACACCCGCGCTGGAGCCCACGTCATCATCTTCAGCGACTGCTACCGGCGCACGCGCGGCTTCGTTAGCAAGTTCCTCGCCCGCTTTGGCGTCGAGCACACCGTGGTGCCGGCGGGCGACATCGACGCCGTGGAGCGCGCGATCACCCCAAAGACCCGTCTTATCATTGCGGAGGTTCCAACCAATCCCTTCCAGTGGATCCTCGACCTGGACGCGCTCAGTGCGGTGGCGCGGGCACGCGGAATCACGACGCTCATCGACAGCACCTTCGCGACACCCGTGAACCTTCGGCCTATGGAGCATGGCATCGATCTTGTCCTTCACTCGGCCACGAAGTACCTATCGGGTCACAACGACGTGCTGTGCGGAGCCGTGGCTGGCAGCGAGTCCGCGATTTCGCTGATTCGCGACGTTCGCAACGACTTCGGTGGCGTGCTTGATCCGCACGCGGCGTATCTTGTTTTGCGAGGCATGAAGACACTGGCTCTGCGGGTCGCGCAGCAGAACCGAACGGCTGCGCGGCTGGCGGCAACACTGGCGGAACACCCGCGAATCAAGAACGTGTGGTACCCAGGCCATCCATCACATCGTGACCACGCGTTGGCGCGCCGTTTGATGGACGGATTCGGTGGCGTGGTCACCTTCGAGCTCGATGGTGATCCGGCAGGAACAAGTCGTTTTGTTGATCGCTGTTTGATCCCGCGCATCGCTCCCAGCCTGGGTGGCGTCGAATCGCTCATCGAACAACCGGCGCTCATGAGCTACTTCGACATGGCCCCCGAGCAGCGGGCGGCGCTCGGCCTTCACGAAACCATTGTTCGGTACGCGGTGGGCATCGAGGACACCGAAGAGATCATTGCCGACATACAACAAGCTCTCGATCCAACGCCCAGATGACCAATAAACGCGTTCATGTCGTTGCCAGGCGCATTGTTGCCAGTCCCTGGCCAAGCTTTGCGCGAAGCTGCCGGTAATGACGTTCTTATTGTCTCCGCGCCGCGAGCTTGGGTTCGTTCAACGGCAACAGGAAGATGTCGTCACGGGTTGAAATGGCCAATGAATTGCCTTGTGGATGCAGCGCCACAGGACCGGGATGCTGGGCTCGCGCGATGACGGTGTCTACTCCTTGCGCGGTGACCTGATGAAGTTCGTGGAAGCATTGTGTCTCGTTGAGACCAAGGCACTTACGTGCCCAGATGAAGAGTCCAGCGTTTGTGGCACGCGCAAGGTCCGGTTGCAGTCGCCCGGCAGATGCGCCCATGACCAATTGGTGCAAGCCGGGATCTTGAATAGGCGAGCTCCATAAGGCAAGGTCGATGGCCGTTCGCATGATGACTGTGGCGGCTGGTGAAAAAAGCGCGCCTAGCAAACGGGCATCATTCCCACCTCGATAAGGAGCCGGGGGCGGAAGGCCGTCGGGGCCCCTGGTAATTCCCTCGCCAACGGTAGACAGCGCGCCAGTTACGTCCAAACGCAAGGCGGACCATTTCGTGAGCGCTCGGGCATCGTATGACACCAACAGAAAGCCCTGCCCGTCTGCCAGCCATTGTACGGGCATGCCCTCCGCGGAGGCAACGCTTTGACCTGTAGCGGCGTTAAAGAGCCGCACCGCCGGCCGGTAGGCCCCGATCTCCGTGCTGAGAGCGGCAAGGTGCGAACCATCCGGTGACAACCACGCCCCTCCGGGAATGCCTAGGCCTCGGAGCAAGCCACCTCCTTCGGCAGGAAGTCGCAGTTCATAAGTGTTGCCCCGCGGCGAGGTTCCGGTTGTCACGGTGACATAGGCCAGGCCAAGCGGCGACACCTGGAGCGGCCCACGAAACTCGCCGGCCGCCAACACCTGGGTGATGCGTGTGTCCATCGTGAGGCGATGAATGGCGGGCGAATGTCGGACCATGGGTGGCGTTGGGGGTGAGACGAAGACTGAACGTTCTGCTTCGGGCACATGCGGTAAGAACAGCAAGGCCTTGCCGTCCGATGTCCAGGCCATATCGAGCGCGCCACCAGTGGCTACCTTTTCACCAACTTCATCCGGAGGCAGTGAGATATTGCAGGCGCGCAGCGCTTCTTGTTCCGTCTGTTCCGGTGTGATTGATCCAGGGCCTGCCGCCACTTCGATCAATTCGATCGGGGTGTTGAGGGGAACGCGCACCAGTTCCTGATGATCGAGTTTGCAGATACGCTCGAAAATGCTCACGCCGCGCGGAATGATGAGCGAAGCACCACTGGGACCAAAAGGCAGTGCCGTTTCGTCCCAATCGCGAAAGGCCACCACATGGCGTCTCGGGATCAAACGCCGCACCTTCGATTCATCCCACATCACGTTTGGCCCGCTCCGGGGGCTGAAGTGGCCCGCTAAATGGATGAAGGGTGATGCCTCATATGAATTCAGAATTGTGTAGAAAGGAAGCTCAGTGCGCCCTTGCAGCAATTGCCCCTCGCCCGCGCCGTAGGCCGTTGTGGCTCCTTTGTAGCCAGGCGCACCTAGCCTCCCTTCGAGTCCGACGAAGTAACTCGATATGTAACCATCGAGGGGCGTCGTGGTGGCAGCGTTTGCGTCGATCGTCAAGATGGCCGCCGGCTCCCCGTAATAGGGGTGCGTTCGCGCAGGATCCCCACATCCCAGGGACATCGTCCACACGACAGTCGAAGCAAGACGGAAAGTGCAGCTCATTCCAAACCAGCCGTTGTGCATCTGAACTCTCCTTAAAGATAAAAGCCAAAACCCAGGAGCAACCGCGCGCTCAAGAACAAACGCCGCTGAGAGTGCAGAGCGTCTTCCTGCGTGCGCATCCACTCAAGCGGCAAGGCCGCCTCCAATCGCAGATAGCCTCGCGCCTTGAGCGGCAGCTCTGCCTGCAGCAGGGGAACCGCGGTCGCAGCCCAAGACAACGTCGACGGCAACTGCTCTGGTAAGCGCGGAGCCTGGAGGCCGGGACCGAATTCGTTATAACTGACGTCAGCCGTCTGATGAATGGCGGCGAGGCCGAACCCCACACCAGCCGCCAACGTGATCCAATCAAAGTCTTTCGGCAAAATCGCTGCGGCGGTGAGGCTCACTGACTTGCTGTAAAGCCGCAGATCGTGATGGAGACGGTTGCTCATCTCGCCCGCAAGCCGAACTTCTCCGGAGAACACCCGGCGGTCTTGCCGATAAGTCAAAAGCCCAATCGGGCCAATGTTCTCCACAAGCGGATTCCAACCCAGGCCGCCAGCAACCACCACGCTGTGGCTGACGCCCATGCTGCCACCCTTGCGGACACCGCGGGCGTAGCTGTGGCGTTTCATGTCTTCCGAAGACAGACGCACCACATCTCCGCCGTGCACATCGGCCTGCCCCTCGAGCACGTGGTCGGAGCCGCGGCGTACGATCCGGTAGGTCCCTGGTTGCAGCGCCAACATCGTGCCGCCCGTGCGCGCGGCCACTTCCGCCACCGGCAAGTCCACACCCGAACGCGCGTCTTTGGCGCTCACCACATAGCGGCCCGCATCCATAAACTGCAGCGCACCTGATTGAGGGGAAAGCGTCCGCGGCCTAGTGAGAACGAGATCTTCGCGACCACCCCAATCAATCTTGAAGGTCGGGTGCTGGGGGCCCGCTTGCGTGTATAAGGTCGCGGCACTGGTCTCACGCGAGGCGAACCCAAAAGCTTCTGATACAGACACCGTGCCGTCGGTGTTGGTGTCAGCCGCTCCCATGAGCGCTGAGTTGAAGAAGTGAGAAAAGAACGACCCCCGCAGGGTCTCCGACTCTTGGGAATCCTCGGTGGCTGCGCTCGATGTTAGGATGGCCACCCCTTTCGGCAAAGGCTCACCGAACAGAACCTCGAACTCGGGCGCCGGGCGGCCGCCTTTCACGCGCGTGGCCTCGCCCGACCGGCATGCGTCCAAGATAAGCAACCGCGTGGCCGCTGCCGAGCCTTGCAGGAGCGAGCTGAGTTCATGGACATCAAGGCGCGAGTCCGACAACTGCAGGCTGTCACCTGTGGCGTGGCCAGAGTAGTACACCAGCAGCACCGCCTCGTCGGCGACGTTGCGCAGACGTGCGTTCAAATTGATGAGAGCGTCTCGAACATCAGATGCGTTCACTCCATTCATCACAACAACTTGATCGGCTGGGAAACCACCAAGCGATCGAAGTGTTTCCGCCAAGCGCTGCGCATCCGATTCTGCGTACCGCAGCGGCGTGACGCCGCGACCGCCGAGGTTTGCACCGATGAGGAGCGCGTATCGATGGGTGCGCTTTGCGTGGGCCGTGGTGACTGGCAGCAGACAGAGGCACACCGCCAGCGCAACGGTGACTTTCGAAAGTGTCGTTGTCATGGGTTCGCCTTTTTTAGATTGAAAGCATCAAAGCGGCAGTCGCCCGGCAGGGTCAGCTTCGTGATGTCGTTTGCCTGGCCCGCAACCGCATCCAGGCGAACGTTTGCCGAATGAACCATCGCGGCCACGTCGAACGCATGCGAGCACACAGCAAGCAGCATGCGTTCAGTCCCCAGTACTTCGTCCAGCGCCACGGCGCCCCGCAGAAGCGTCGAGCCTGCCGTTAATGGTGCCGCTGCACCAGCCGCGGGGAGAAACGGCGTAACCACGCCTGCGGAATCGATTGAGATCACAGCGGCGTATCCGGGGCCACCCACAACCTCGAAACGCAGGCGTTCAGATGGCTGCACGGCTTCCCCGGACAATAGACGGCGTACGCGACCTTCGGGGCTGCGTCCAATGACGTTTAGATGGACATCGCCACCTTTGGTCCGCTCGCTGGACGATTGTGGACGCTGGGGCCTGACGAGGAGCGCGCAGCTTGCCGCCGCTACCAGTACAGATGCCGTTACCCAATATCGCCGACGCGCAGACAACGGTTTGGGCGTCTGCCAGTCATTCACGCCAGACGGTGCCATTGTCTCAAGCGCGATCTTGAGTCGTCGATGACACAGAACGCACGTGCGGAGGTGAGCGGCGACTTCCGGTTGATCCTTCACACCCGACAAAAATACGTGGCAGTCGATCGCGTAATCGCTCGGACAGCGCTGCGTTGGCATGCCTTGCTTGGTTTCGTGATTCATCCGAGTTTGCCTTCCTTCACTGCTGCTTTTGTCTCCGAAAAATTGGCGTCAAGAAATGCCCGCAACTCCTGGAGACGGCCGCAGACCGTTCGTTGAGAAACACTCATGACCTCCGCGATCTCCTGTTGGGTCATTTCGTCGATGTAATAAAAGATCGCGTAGGGCTGCAGATCCTCCGGCATCCCGCGCAGCAGAAGCCCCAGGGGTAGGCCCGTTGCGGCCATAAGCGCCGGGGCCTCTCCCGCAGCCAACAGTGCCGTCCGCCTGCGGCGGTTGCGCAGATCATTTAGGCAATGGTTCGTGGTGGCGCGGTACAACCAAGCCAGAAGCTCGTCATCCGGCCGGTTGAGCGGCCCATCGTCGCGCAGCAGAGCTGCGAACACCTCGTGGCACGTATCCCGTGCCCCCGCCTCATCCTGCAACAGCTTCATGGCGCGGCGGAACACCAATCCGCCGAATCGGTCGTATGTCCGTCCGAGTCGCTGTCGCTTCGTCTCAGCCTCCATGTGATGTCCCTAAAGCACCCGGGGTCCCCCGCTTTAGCAAAGGAAATCGAAAAAGTTTTCTACTGACCGGGCTGTTGTCTACACCGGGTACCGTGGCCACCCGGCTTTGGTCGCAGCCCCACGCGCTCAACCCCTCGACGTTTCTGCCGATGGGGGCCCGCGATGACCAGATGGCCTGTGAAAGCTTCTTTGTTGGTAGTACTGCTGCTTGGCGCCCTCGCGGGGTGCGGCAGCAGCGAGCGGCCGTGTAATCCACCGGGCTTTACCAATTGTGAAGGCAACACGCTGCAGACGTGTGTGAAGGAGCCGCAAGGCGATGGTGGCAACCTGGTGGACAAAGACTGCGTGGCCGAAGGGCTCGTGTGCGGTGGCCTGACGGATTCAAGCTGCCGCAAGCCCATTGTTGAAAGTCCCTGCCATGCCAAAAACACAAAGTCGTGCACCGCCGCCAACCAGCTGGTCCGCTGCGTGTGGGTCAGCGAACAGCCTCACCAAAACGTCTCGGGCGACATCGGTGTGTGGCGGGTTGAGATGGCGTGCGCTGGCGCTTGTAATGTGGTGGGTGGCAAAGCAACCTGCGCGCCGTGAGCATTAGAACCGCCCGATCGCCACGGCGTTGGGCATTTTCACTTTCGTGGCGATCGGCGCCCCCAGTCGCGCAAGCTTGCCCGTCCCAACATCAACTTTGAACACAAGCAAAGTGTCATTATCCTGGTTCGCCAGCACAAGATGCTGGTTGTCAGAGGTGAGTGAGAAGTGGCGCGGCCCTTTGATCATGCCGTCCGCTTGTTCGTTGGCTGCCAAAGCCAGTTGACCATCATTTGCAACGTTCAAAATCGCGATGCTCTGGAAGTTTGCCGCGCGCGTGGTGGCATACACGTGTTTGCCGTCCGCCGACACCGCGAGTTCCGCAGCCGTTTGCGTTCCCGCCGCCGCGGTTGGTTGCTTGCCTTGCGGAAAAACGGACACCGCGCGTGGGTTCGACAACAGCCCGTCGGCACCGTAACTGTAGGTCACAATCTTGCCGCCCCAATCGAGCAGAACGTAAACGACCTTGAGCGTGGGATGAACGGCGATGTGCCGCGGCCCGGCCGGCTTATCGACAATGGTCACCAAGGCTGTGCCAAGCGGCGTCAGTTTGCCCTGTGTTTCGTCGAGCCTGTACTGTGCGATCAAATCGTCGCCACGGCAAACAGCCCAGATCCACTGGCCATCGGGAGATTGCACAAGACCGTGCGCGTTCTTGCCTGCGACTACCGAATCGCTTGGCGCACGCAGAGTGCCGTCCTCCGTCATCGGTATCACCGCAATGGTGCCCGCGGCGGTGCTGGAACTGGCGGTCAGCAGATTCTTGCCCGCGCGGCTTGGCACCACAAACACTGTGTTGCTGCCACCCGCTGAGACTTCACTCATGCGCGCGAGTTTGCCAGTGCTAACGTCGATGCGAAACGAAGTCGCCCGGCCTGGTTGCGGGGCATCGGGCCCACCCTTCTCACTGATCGCAAACAACAGTTTGCGCGGTTCGTCCAGGGCCAAGAACGTGGGCGCCTCGGGCACCCCCTCCGTGAGGCCGGACGACGTCAGGGCACCCGTGTCGGGATCGAAGCTGAAGGTCTCGATGTTTGTTCCGTAGCCGCCGACGAACACCCAGGTTTTTGCTTTTGCTTGCATCATAGATCCTCCGACGCCGCCGGAATTGTTTGCCATGGCACCTTGGCCACCAGCGGGCTGGGCGACACTGCCGCCAACGCCTCCTTGGCCTCCAGTTCTCTGGCCGCCCGAGGCGGACGCACCCGCCTCACCACCGCGCCCCCCGAAGTCTTGCCCTCCCCCACTGCCTCCATCGCCTGCTGCAACTTGCGCGCGAGAACTGCACGAGCCGCCACTGGCGAGCAGGAACACGTAAAGCCAAGCCACCGGTTTCACGGCGCCATGTTAACCGCTTGTGTACGTTGGCTGACGATAAAAGCCGCGGGTATGGCGAATCGATCGTTAATTCATTGCTGGCACGCCGGCGTCGACGCTTTTGCAGCAACCTTTGGACGTGCCTTGCCGATAAAGCTGCATGGCCCACACAAGGTCGCGGTTCAGCCTCATTGCAATCACGTTCATTCTGGCGTTGGCTTGCCCGGCACGCGCTTCCGCCGCCCCCGCGCGGCAGCCCCGCGACCCCGCGAAGGAAGCCGGGTTCGCGGCCCCGCTCAGGGAGATTTCACCAGACCTTGCCGCCGATTTTGCCGCCGCCACGCAGCAGATGGACGACGGCCACGTGGCTGCAGCGAAGCAAGCATTCTTGGGTGTTCTCGCTAAGGCACCGAACCACGCTCCAACACTATGGCGCCTCTCGTCCCTTGAACGGGAGGAAGCCCACAAACCAGAGGCGCTACGCTACGCCCGCCAGGCCGTGGAGGCACAGACGGTGTGGCAAGCCCAATTGACGCTGGCGGAAGCATTGTTGATGGAGCCAACCCAGCCGCAAGATCTCCGCGAGGCGTTTGATCTCCTGGACGCACTAAAGACGCAGCACCCCGGGCCTAGCGTCACAATCGCGGCGATCACACTCGCGTTGGCTCGCAACGATCTTGATGAGCTTGGCTACCACGTCTCGCTGCTTGAAACGCAAGCCGCCTCCAGTCCCGGAACCTATTTTTACAAGGCGCTTTGGTTGGTGAACAGCGATCGCTTGAACGAGGCGCAGGTGGCGCTGGAAAAGGCGGTTGAGCTTGGATTCCCCCAGACGGCAGCCAACGACTTTGCGGACCGCAGCGGCGTCACCGAGCACGTACGACGCTGGCGCTACGCCAAATGGGGCATCGCCACATTGGCTGTGTGGCTCCTGGGTCTGGGAATCCTCTTCTTGGCCGGCATGTGGTTGAGCCACAAGGTCGTTCGCGCTGTGGAAAGCGCCGCTGGCAACGCTGAGGCACTGGATCGCAGCACCCGCAGCTTTCGCCGCGTCTACGGTTGGCTCATCGGCGCCGGCGCCGCGTACTTTTACATCTCAATTCCTATCGTGATCGCCGTGGTCCTTTTGTTGGCGGGCGGCGTGATCATGGCCTTCGTGGCGCTTGGCAGGATCCCCGTGAAGCTTTGTGTTCTGTTGGCGATAGGCGCGATCATTTCGGTTTGGTCGATGCTCAAGTCACTGTTCATCAAGCGCGGGCCTGAGCCTTCGTTGGGCCGCGCCCTCACAGAGGCAGAAGCGCCGGCGTTGTGGCGCCTGTTGCGAGACATTGCGGCACGGGTCAAAACGCGGCCCGTGGATGCTGTGTATTTGACCGCGGGCACAGACATCGCCGTTGTTGAAATGGGCAGCATGATGAAGCGCATGCGCGATCAAGGGCAGCGGTCTTTGATCTTGGGGCTTGGGGTGTTGCCTGAAATGACAGTAAGCCAACTGTCAGCGATCCTAGCCCACGAGTACGGTCACTTCTCAAACCGTGACACCGCGCGCGGCGATCTTGCGTTGGTTGTGCAGGCTTCGCTGTTCAAGTCGGCCATTGGCATCGCCCAGGGGGGCGGAGCCAGTTGGATCAACCCCGCGTGGCTTTTCATCAGGGGCTTTCACGGCATGTACCTGCGCATCACCCACGGCGCCAGCCGCTTGCAAGAAGTGATGGCGGATCAATTTGCCGCGCTTGCGTTCGGGGCCGAAGCCTTCTCACAAGGTCTGGTGCATGCCATTCGTCGGTCGATTGAGTTCTCGCGCGACGTTGACGTGTTGGTGAAAACGGCCGAAACCAGCCGTCAGCCCATCGCGAATCTGTACGTCCCTGCCGCGCGCGCCGCGGCCGCCACCGATCCAGCCGAACCATCCATCGACGTCGCCTTGGCAGAAGCGCTGGCCGACGCAGGCTCGCCCTTCGATAGCCACCCGCCGCCCGCGAAGCGCATCGAGTGGGTCAAGCGCATCGCTGCGACCACAAGCGAAGGCGCCAGTGGCGCTGGCCTCGCATGGGATCTGCTGCCCACACGGGCCGCACTTGAAACCGAAATGACAACGAAAGCCAATGGGTCGTTAATTCAGCAAGGGTTGATCGATGACCCACAGCTGCCGGATTCGTTCAAACCCATCAGCTTCCCCAGCAGCGCGTCGTAACGGTCAACGACGCAGAGCCATCATCGCGCCGCCGCCAGCGACCAATCAAAGCCCACAGCGTTAAGGAACGCGCGCGCCAACGCCATGGTGCCGATGTGGTTGGGATGAATGCGATCCCAGGCGATCGTGGCGGGGTAGTGATGAAGCATGAGTTCGTCGAAGGCGGCCTGCGTATCGACGAAGCGCGTTTTGTATTTGGTGGCGAGCTTTCTCACCACAGCGCCGTAGCGATCCATGGCGATGCGCATTTTGTCGGCTTTGTTGGGCTCCATATAGAACGGAGTCATCAATATCATCCCCTTCACGTTGGGCAGCGTGGCGGTGATCATGGATTCCAAATTGCGCTCGTACTCGTCGATGGGAACAGCGTCCTCCGGGATGCGAGGCACATCGAATTGGCGCCAGACATCGTTGATGCCGATGAACACCGCCACCCACTGGGGTTTGCCGGCGATCACGTCATCTTGCCAGCGCTTCAATAGGTCACGCGTGGTGTTTCCACTTGTGCCCTTGTTCACCACGCGCACCGCTAGCTGCGGGTAAAGATTGCTGAGCAGGCCATCCACCAACGCCACCCATCCCTTTCCAAGCGCGTCGAACAACCCTTCGCCCGCGGGTTTGCGGCCGGCGTCCGTCACCGAGTCGCCGATGATCACAAGTTTGTCTTGCGACGAAAAAACCAACTTGCTCGCCGACGGCGCTTTGGGCGGAGCCGCAGCGGCTTGATTCGCCACCAAACAAAGCACAACAACAGAAGCACCCAAACGCACAAGGCCATGAAGTCGGTTCGGTTTCATGCGCGGCATCATGCACCCCCCCATCCCCGCCCCACAAGAACCGAGATCGGCACGAGCCATGCGCGTGTTGCGCCGCCCACACTGCCGTCGGGCCTCTACTTCTGGTAGCGTACCTTACACGCGAACTCGCCCACAAGGCGACACGTGGTGAGCAACTTCCGCTATATCAAGTGGGGATGCAAGGATGGCGGGGCGCCGAATGGCCCACCACAAAGCCTGCGACCGACTGACGTGAAGGCGCCACAGCGCCCGCAGAGCTGATCCAATCGCAACACTTCTGTTTCAAGCGCAACGGCGTGCTCAAGATCTGTCACACGAAGCTCACGTTGAGGTCGGGGCGCGTGGCTAGACTGCGCTCGAGAGACGATGAGCATGTCCTTGGCTTCAACGGATTCCGCCCCAAGCCGCTACCGGCTGCTGGCGCCCATCGCCCGCGGTGGCATGGCGGAATTATACCTGGCCGCCACACAAGGCAGCGACGACTACACCAAGATCGTCGCTGTCAAAAGAGTGTGGCCTGAGCTTGCGCACGAAGCGGACTTCGCGGCCATGTTCATGGACGAGGCGCGCCTGGCTGTGCGGCTCAACCATCCGAATGTGGTGCAAACGTTCGATGTGGGCCAGATGGATGGCCGGCTGTTCATGGCCATGGAATTCTTGGAGGGGCAGCCGCTTTACGCCCTGCTCAGCCGCCTGCGGGATCCCGATCTATTCGCGTTGCCCCTGCGTCTCAAGGTATTGAGCAACGTGTTGGCGGGTCTGCACTACGCTCACGAGCTGACGGGCTACGACGGCGTGCCGTTGAACGTGGTCCACCGCGATGTGTGCCCACAAAACATCTTTGTAACGTACGATGGCGCGGTAAAGGTGCTGGATTTCGGGATCGCGAAGTCACTTGCCGCGGGCCACCACACGCGGCCTGGTGTCATGAAGGGCCGCGCGGCCTATATGGCACCTGAGCAAGTGCGGGGCGAAGCCGTCGATCGCCGCGCGGACATCTTCTCCGTTGGCGTGATGTTGTGGGAGGCGGCGGCCAACAGGCGCTTTTGGCAAGGCGAAACTGAAACCTCGATCATTCGCAAGCTTGTGTCGGCGCAGCCCTTGGAGATTCCGCCGCTGCCGCCAAACACACCTGCGGGGCTTGATCAAATCTGCCGCCGCGCGCTTTCAGTGCACCGCGAGGGTCGCTATCGCACCGCCGCTGAACTGCAAATCGATCTGGATCGATTGATTGCCGGCAACAGCGATTCTTACGATCGGCAACTGGCGGCGGTTGTGACCTACACATTCCGTCAGGAGCGCGATCGCATGCGGCAACTCATCGATCGAGGCCTGCGGGGCTTACCCATTGATGAAACTTTTGAACGCTTCACGCCTTTGTCGGCCATGAGCCTGCCACGCAGCACCGCCCTGCAAGATGAGATTCCAACCGTTGCACACAAGGCTTTGCCCGTGCAACCAAACAACAAACGCGGAAGAACGATCGCCACCGGCTTGGCGGCTTGCGTGGCGCTGGGTCTAGCATGGCGAACCAGCCACTTACAGCCTGCGGCCACCGCGAACCATAGCCCCGCCCTACAGCAGATGGCGTCGAGCGCGCCGCCGCCACCGCAAGTTAAAGTTGCATCGGCCCCCAACCCGCCACCTGCCGCCCCTGAAATGGCTCCCGAAACGCGCCGTGACGGAGTCAAGCACCGAGCTTCGCTTGCCAGGCGCCTCCGAAGGCGCGCCGTGTTGGCGCGGACACGGTCCGACGCGCCAGCACCCGAAGCCAACGCAGGCGCTGTTGCAGCGAAGACGCCAACCGTCGACCCGTTCGACGTGACCTTGCATCGCAAACCCGCTAACAAACCCACACGCGCCCTCGATGTTGAAAGCCCATTTTAGAGTTCGACTTTGCTGCCTGTGGCTCGCGGTCTCGGTTCCGGGAATTCACACACCACAAGCGCTGGCCCAGACGGCGCCAAGCCAAAGCGACGTCAAGAGCGCTGAAGCGCACTTTCGCCGGGGCGTTGACTTGTTCAACGAGGGCAACGCCGATGGGGCGATGGTGGAGTTCCGTCGCGCGTATCAACTCGCACCGCGCTTTCAGATTCTTTACAACATGGCGCAAGTCGCATTCGAGCTTCATGACTACGCGCTGGCCATCTCGCTGTTCGAGCAATACCTGCATGACGGAGGCAACCAGGTTTCCGACGACCGCAGCAAAAGCGTCAAAGACGAAATCGCCAAGCTCCGCGAGCGCGTTGGCGAGCTGCGTGTGATGACCAACGTCAACGGCGCCACGGTGCTTGTGGACGACACGGTCGTGGGTCAAACCCCTATTAAACCCCAGCTGGTAAACATAGGGCGCCGCCGCGTGACCGTGACCACCGCCGACGGCCGCTCCGAGTTGCGTGTGGTGGAAGTGGCCGCGGGCGAACAATCGGTGGTGAACGTGTCATTGCGCGCTCCGGTGCCCTTGCGGCCGGCATTGAGCCGTAATGCTGCACCTGCGGCACCAACCGTTCGTCACGAATCCTCGGGCGCCACGGTGCCATGGGTGCTGGCAGCGACGGTGGGCGCAGGGGCCGCCATATGCAGCGCGTTTGCGTTGCGACGATCACGCGAATTGGAGCAGATGCGCGAGACGTATCCATTGACCGATACAAGCGCCTTGCGAGACAAGCGGCAAGACGTCAGGCGCCTGGCCTTCACGGCGGATGGACTGTGGGCCACGTCAGCCTTGCTCGCCACAGTCGCACTGGTGATGACGCTGACATCGGCGCCAAGTGCAGGAACAGCAAAAACATCACGCCTGTCGGTTGGCCTCGCGCCATCCAACATCTTTGTGGCGGGACATTTCTGATGAACATCAACAGGCGTTGGCTGGCCATTTTGCCCATCCTCGTGGCCGTCACGAGCTGTTCATTCTTGCTAGACACCGACGGCGCACAATGCCGCTCTGATGGCGACTGCGCGCGCTTCGCGGGTGCCGTGTGCGATCGCAAATTCGACGTGTGCGTGGCCGCCCCCGGTGGCGGTGGCAAGGGTGGATCAGGCGGCGGTCTGGCGGCGCCCGACGCCTCGGTGGCCCCCCGCGATGCCACTGCTGAAAACGATGCGAGCGCACTGGTTCGTTGCACGCGCCCCAACAAGCCCACAGTGACGCTTCAAGGTGACATCGCGACCAGCGATATGCTTTCGTGTGACAAAGATTATCGATTGGTGGGCAACGTTTTCGTCAAGGCCGGCGCGACGCTGACCATTGAAGCCGGCACCACCATCCGCGGCGACAAAGAAACCAAAGGCACGTTGATCGTGCAACCCGGGGCCCGCTTGATGGCCGAAGGCACGCGCGATCTGCCGATTGTCTTTACGAGCGGCGTCGACGTTGCCAACCGCCAAGCCGGCGATTGGGGCGGTGTGATATTGCTCGGCAAGGCGCCGGTGAACGAAGCCAAGGCCAGCATCGAAGGGTTGCTTGAGGGCGGCGAGTATGGGGGCACCGATCCGGCTGACAGCAGCGGCACGCTCAAGTATGTGCGCATCGAATACAGCGGCACAAAAATCGGCCCCAACAACGAGATCAACGGCCTCACGCTGGGCGGCGTGGGCGCCGGCACGCTGCTTGACTACATTCAAGTCCGCATCACGACAGATGATTGTTTCGAGTTCTTCGGTGGCACGGTCAATGCCAAGCATTTGCTGTGTCAAGGCAACGGTGATGACGGATTCGATTGGGATCTCGGATACCGCGGAAAGCTGCAATTCTTGGCGCTGCAGCAAGATCCTGACGTGGTGGACGAAACCAACGGGTTTGAAGGCGACAACGACGCCACAGGATCGACGAAGACGCCGCTAAGCGAGCCCACCATTTTCAATGCCACTTTGTGCGGGAAAGGACGCGACGTGGACAAACAACAATACGGATTGCTGTTGCGCCGCACAACCCGAGGGCGCTTTCGCAATTTGATCGTTTACGGCTTTGAAGCCGGCTTTGATGTACGCGATGCAAACACGGTCGTTGACGTTGCAAGCTCAGTGTTTTTCGGCAATGGCACCAAGAACCTCGCCTACGAAGAAAACGGCACGGACAATGAGGCGCAGAAGGACGACGACGTGGGCTTTGATGAAATCGCCTACTTGTCGCAACCGATGCGAAAGATCAGCGCGCAAGATCCCGGGCTTGATTGCTTCAACCGCAGTGCCTTGCGCCTTGGCCCCAATGCCGCGCTCGGCGAGGGCGCCGAGAGTCCGCCCTCGGATGGCTTCTTTGATCCAACCGCGGCTTTCATGGGGGCGTTTCGTGACGCTAACGACGCATGGGCGTCGGGGTCATGGGTGGTGTGGCAACCGCGCTAAGGCACACCGCCAGATCCGTGAGTGATCCGTGCAAGCGTTCAAGCATCACGTCGTCGATCACGAAGCCACCGGCATCCGTCTTTTGAACCTGTTTGTCTGTGATGAATAACCCGTTAAGAATGTGCTGCGCGCCAAGCGCATTGAGCACGGGCCGCAGCGCATAATCGATCGCTAGCAGATGCGCCACCGTTCCGCCCGTCGCCAAAGGCAGAACCACTTTACCGGCCAAAGCCGATTGCGACAGCAGATCGAGGAACACTTTCAATGCGCCCGCGTACGCGGCTTTGTACACGGGTGTGGCCACCACCACGCCACTGGCGCCTTCAAGCAACGCCACAGCGTCGCCGATCGCGCCCGTTGTTTTCGCGGTCAACAGATCCTCTGCGGGCAGGTCGCGCACATTAATCGAATGCACCTCGAAGCCACGCGCACGCAACCACTGCGCTGCATAGTGGGCCACGCCGAGGGTGCGTGAATGTGCCGAGGGGCTGCCTGCAATTGTGACGATCGAAGGCATCAAAGCCCCTCCGCGAAAAACGCGACCGGGGTCGATGGCACCACGGTGCGAGCGGTCACGTTGCTAGTGCGTAGATGACGCGCAACCTGCGCAATGGTGACGACACACAGGTCGAACCTACGCGCGAGCTCAAGGATGTAAGAGGGCTCGGCCAGATCGCCGTCGTCCCCCAAGATCTCCATCAGCACGGCACCGCCCGGGGAACTGGCCAAAACCGCCAAGTCCAACGCAGCTTCGGCGCGACCACCGCCCGCCAACAAACCGCCCGCACGAGCGCGCAAAGGAAATACGTGGCCGGGCGAAATTAGGTCAGCGGGCTGCGCGTGACGAGCGGCGGCCGTACGCACGGTGTGGGCCCGCTCAGGTGCACTGATGCCGGTGCTCACGCCCTCTTTGGCTTCGATGCTCACCGTGAACGGCTTTTGAAGATCGCCCCACCGCAACGCCATGGGCTTGAGGCGGAGCTGCTCCACGCGTTCGGGCGCCAGTGCCAAAGCCAACAGACCTTTGGCATGCTTGGCCATGAAATTGATTGTGTCGCCGCTGATGGTCTCAGCGGTGGCGACGAGATCAGATAAACCCGTGGTGTCGTCCACGAGAATAACCGGCTTGCCTGCGCGCAGTTGTGCGACGGCCAAGGTGGTGCTGAAGCTGGCTTGCGTTCGTTCGTGCTCGAAAAGCATGGGTGGGGTGGCAGCACGATCGGTGCCAGTCGTTCTGCGCCAGACCAGGGCGCAAAACGGTCGCGCTGTGTTGCCAGAGCAGCAAAAGTTGTGCGCGGACTGCTGCTCCACAAACACCGCGCTCCGATTTTTTGTAGTCTTGCGGGATGCCCAAACTTCCAGATGACGTGCGTTCCCCGCCCCCGCCAGGCCTGGCTTCTGCGCAAACCTGGGACGCCCAAAGCTACGATCACAACGCGCGGTTCGTGTCCGATCTGGGCGCCGACATTTTGGGTTGGCTTGATCCTCGCGCGGGCGAGCGGATCCTGGATCTGGGCTGCGGCGATGGCGCGTTGACACTGAAGATCGCCAATGCCGGAGCGTCCGTGCTGGGTGTTGACGCCAGCGCCTCGTTGGTTGCCCAAGCGCAAGAAATCGGCGTCGACGCGCAGCTGGGTGATGGGCAAGCGTTGCGATTTTCCAACGAGTTCGATGCTGTGTTCTCAAACGCGGCTTTGCATTGGATGACACGCGCCGAAGACGTGGTGCGCGGGGTGCGCGCGGCGCTGCGACCTCAAGGGCGCTTCGTGGCGGAGTTCGGTGGCCACGGAAACGTGGCGGCTGTGGTTACGGCTTTGCGGGCCGTGGCACATTACCGCAAGGCGGATCCCACGTTGGCCGCGCCTTGGTTTTACCCCACCCCGGATGAGTACCGCGCGCTGCTTGAAGAAAATGGTTTCGAGGTTGAGCGCATCGCACTGGTGCCGCGACCGACGCCGTTGCCCACGGGCATGCATGGGTGGCTGCAGACGTTTCGCCAGCCGTTCTTGAACCAGTTTGGCGCCGAGCGCGAAGCGGTCTTAGATGAAGTGACCGCTCTGCTCGCCCCCGCTTTGCAAGACCGCGCGGGTCGATGGACGGCTGATTACGTGCGTCTGAAGGTCAGGGCGCGCCTTCGCTAAATGAGTCTTTGCGGAACAAGAGCCAAACATGAACACGCCTCACCCTCGCCTCATCGACATCGGCGCCAACCTCACGAACAAGGCGTTCCACGCAGATCTGCCCCAGGTCCTGGCCCGCGCCCGCAAGGTTGGCGTGACCACGATCGTCATCACAGGAACGAGTTTGCCCGAAAGCACGGCGGCGGCGGCCCTGGCGCAATCGCACGGCCACTACGCCACAGCGGGTGTGCATCCACATCATGCGAAGGACACAACGCCTGGCTTTAGCGAAGATTTGCGGGCCTTGTTGCAACAGCCTTCCGTGGTGGCCGTGGGCGAATGTGGCTTGGATTATGACCGCGACTTTTCGCCACGCGATGTGCAGCGCGCGTGCTTCGAGGAACAGCTTGTGTTGGCCGCCCACACAAACAAGCCCGTGTTTCTGCATGAACGCGCGGCGCACGATGACTTTTTGGCGATTGTCAGACGCCACAGAGACACGCTGAGCAACGCCGTGGTGCATTGTTTCACGGGCACCTCAGCCGAATTGGACGCTTACCTTGATTTGGATCTGCACATCGGCATCACCGGATGGATCTGCGACGAGCGGCGCGGTGGCCACCTGCGTGCACTGATGCCGCGTATACCGGCCAACCGGTTGATGCTGGAAACAGATGCGCCCTATCTACTGCCAAAGAACCTGCCCGCGGCGCCCAAGAGCCGGCGCAATGAGCCCGCGTTCTTGCCGATGGTTTTAAGCACGGTGGCCCAGGCACGCCACGAAACGCCCGAAGCTTTGGCCGCCACAACTACGGCCACGGCTCAAGCGTTTTTCGCGCTGACGGCAAGCTAGTTTTTGCGCGCTGCCCGGTGCAGTCCCACACAGCCCTCCACGCCGTGGGCGACATCGCCGAAAGAGGCGGTAAGCTCCTTCTGACTAAACGGGAGGCGCACGATGCGCTGGTTTCTCACTGCGATCTTGCTGGTTCATGGGCTGATTCACTTGATGGGGCCTGTCAAGGCGTTGGGCCTCGCGCCACTGCCACAGCTTTCCAAACCGATCTCGCTGGCCATGGGTGCGGTTTGGCTGCTCGCGGCGGTGCTGATGTTCGCGGCGCTCACCGCCTTGTGGCTGTGGCCCCGTGGCTTCTGGGCGCTGGCTTTGCTGGCCGTGATCTTCTCCCAGCTGATGATTGTCAGCGCGTGGCCAGACGCAAAGTTCGGCACGCTTGCCAACGCGGTGATCTTGGTTCCCACCATCGCCGGCTTCTTGATGTTTGGCCCCCTGAGCTTGCACGAGCAATTGCTGCGTGACTCATCCGCGCTGCGTGCCGCAGAGCCGGTGACGGTCACGGAAAACGATCTCGCCCGTTTGCCCGCACCAGTGGCAACCTATCTGCGGCGCGTGGGGGTGGTGGGGCAGCCGCGCGTGCAAAGCTATTCACTCCGTTTTTATGGCCGCATTCGAGCCACTTCACACGACAAGTGGATGCCGTTTCGCGCCGAGCAGGTCAGCTTCACGAATCCGCCCACGCGTCTGTTCTGGATGCACGCCACGAAAGCAGGCCTGCCCGTGGCCGTGTATCACCGTTTCGTTGGTGGGGAGGCCACCATGCACGTGAAGCTGCTTGGCGCGATCAGCATGGTTGACGCACGTGGCGCCGTGATGGATCGCTCTGAAACGGTGACGTTATTTAACGATATGTGCATCTTGGCGCCGGCTTCGTTGTTGGGCCCACACATTGACTGGGAACCCGTGGACGCGCACACGGCCAAGGCACATTTTTCGCTTGGACAGAACACGATCACGGCCACTCTCATTTTCGGTGACAATGGGCTGCTTCGCGATTTCATCTCCGACGATCGGTCCCGCCTTTCTGCGGATGGCAAATCAGCAGAAAAGCTGCGCTTCAGCACGCCCGTGCGCGACTATCGCAAGTTTGGTCCCGTGCTTCTCGCCTCACACGGTGAGGCACGGTGGCATGCACCCGACGGCGATTACGCCTATGGCGAGTTTGAACTTGTGGATCTGACGTACAACAAACGGCGATAGGCGGGCTCACGGCGGCGCGTAGCCGAACGCGTACCAACCGATGAAGCTGGGAAACGTCGCGACGGTGGACCACGTTTTGCCATCGGGCGACCGTTCAACCGTGGATCGATCTCCCGTACGCAGCCACACGCCGTGACCTTCGAAGCCGGGGCAGCTTGTGGAGCTATGAAAGTCGCCGCGGCAGTAGCGCACGCGGTTGATGCCCTGCAGGGCCGTCCATGTTGAACCATCAGTGGATGCGAACGAAGCACCTGTGTCGCCGCTGACCGCGAACTTGCCCAGGCCGGCCGACAAACCAAACACCACGCTCATGTGGCGACCTGTGCCAATGCCTTGCTTGCCATTGCGCCACGTCCGGCCATCAATGGAAATGAACGTATCGCCGTCTCCGCACGCGGCCATGAACATGCCGTTGCCATAGGCCACGCTTTCCATCAAGCCGCAGCCTTTGGGTAAGGGCGATGGCTTCCAATTTACGCCATCGGTTGAGATTAAATGCTTCCAACCTCCCGCCAACCACAGGCCTTTGCCATACGTCACGCCTCGCAAGAGATCGCCATCATCGTTGCCCGGGCCCGCTGCCAGCGCGGGGTGGATGGGCCACGTTTTGCCGAGATCTTTCGACAGCGCACGGATCCCCGCGTATCCCACGCCCACGATTGCAGGCACCCACCCTTGGGGCGGCTCATCAGCAACGATCGTTGGCTCGGCGTCGGCCACGCCACCGTCGCGGACGGTTGGCATGCCCGCCGTGCCAGCCACACCCACCGACGCATCTTGCCCCGGAGCGCCCGCGTGATTTTCCGCGGCCCCACGGCCGCCCTCAGAGGGAAACGAAGCTCCGCCAACGCCCGCGCCACCCTCGTCACCTAGGCCGCCCTCGCCCCCAGGGGCTGAATCTTCGTCTGCCTCACCTTGTGAAAGAACGCCGCTACACCCTGCCCACGCGATGACACACAGAACTGCAAGTCGTCTCATCGTACTGCTCCGGTTGACTCGTGAGCCTCAAGTGTTCGCCAAAGCCCGCGCCGCCCACACCCGAACATCTTCGGTGCAACCGCGGCTCAATTTCGGGTGGACAGCGGCTTTGCCTGGGCAAAGGTGACAATCGGTCCTGTCTTGAGGGCTTCCCGCGTCTGCAGAGCCGTCTCGAACGAGTCACAGAAAGTTCTCGCTTCCGCCGCCCATGCTTTATGCTGGCTGTACGGGCGTTTCGTCCGCAAACAAAGCAAAAACAGGGGTACTCAGATGGCTAAGGGGCAAGCAAAGCAGGCAACGAACAACAAACCGAAGCTGAGCACAAAAGAGAAGCAGGCGAAGAAGGCCGAGAAGCTGGCGAAGAAATAGGCCAAGCCCGCGGCGGCATTGGCTTCACGGCGAGTGGACAAGCGGCGCACACAACCACTTGATCCACACCGGCCCGTGACCGACGCCGCCGCACGTTCGCGTGGGGTTGTGGGCTTCTGCTTAGAATTGCCTAAATGCGGGGCTAGGCCGTGGCAGCGCGCAGGCGGGCCCTGCTGATCGCGGCCACTGGGGTGCGGCGCAGCTTCTTGACCACGCCAAGGCGCGAGAGCCCGTACAGCACCCATTTGGTCGGATCGTATTGAAACCGCCCCACCCCGTTGCGGTAGTCCGCTGGGAACGTGTGGTGAAAGTTGTGATAGCCCTCGCCCATCGTGAACAGCGCCACAAAGAAGCTGTCGCGCGCCGAAGTGAGCCGCGAATAGGGGCGCGACCCCAAGAAGTGCGCGAACGAATTGATGGCAAACGTGGTGTGATAGGTAACCATCAAGCGCAAGGCCGCCCCGACAATGAAGCCCCCCATCCAATCTCCCAAACACAAGCCCATCAGCGTGGGCAACATTAATCCCGAAACGATGCCGATTTTTCCATAGTGTTTGTCTTGCCAGCGCACCAAGGGATCGCGCTCAAGATCATGCACCGGCATCGGCGAGCTCTCGGGGGAGCCTTTGCGCAGCACCCAGCCCATGTGTGCGTACCAGAACCCGTGGTTGATGTCGTAGGGATCGTGGTCAGTGTCCGTGCTTGCGTGGTGGCGTCGATGATTTGCGGACCAGGCAAGGGCAGACTTTTGAAAAGCGCCCGCGCCAAAGAACAGCAAAAACGCGCGAAAAACACCGTGCGCCTCATACGCCCGGTGCGAAAGCAGGCGATGGTAGCCGGCGGAGATGCAGAAGATCGTGAGCACCGCGAACGTCACGCCGACGATCACGGCCGAAAGGGTCACGCCGTGCCAGATGGCGTAGGCGGTGATGCCACCCACGGCCGCCACGTGCACGAGCGCAAGCAGCATAATGTTGGTCCAATCAAGTGGACGAGGGGAAACCGAGGAAACAGCGTCTGGCATCTATATACATTGCGCGGCCCGCTGTCAGAACGTCGTCACGTTATCGTCAGGATTGCACGAGCAACGTTTCACTCGGTAACGCTTGCCACGTGCGGCTCAAGTTCGAACGGGTAACTGACGGTCACGTTTCGGTTGTTTGGCGGCACCTCAAACAGCCAGCGACACACCGCGCGCGCCACACACGCCTCCACATTCTTGTCGGGCAAGGTGGACGACGCCACAGCTGACGTTCTCACCTTGCCGCCCCGGCCCACGGTGAAGCGAACCAGAACACGCCCCTTGAGTTTCGAATCAAGCGCCAGACCCTGTTCGTAACAGTAACGAACCTCGCCTACATGCGCCTGCACCACGTCCACAACGCCCTGACGTTCAAGCCCACGGTGCGGCTGCACGTTTGATTGGTCTAATTCACCGGCGTCCTCGGGGGCGTTTTCCGCGCCTAAACGCACGCCCGCCGCAATCGCGTCGCCCAAGAAGCACTGTGGTTGCGGGTCGTCCAGGTAACTACCCGTTGAAGGCGTTTGTGAGGAGGTTGTGCCGCAGGCCGTGAAACCAGCGCAGCAAATCAAGGTGCGAAGCAAGAGCGTCGTGCGATTCAAAGGGCTTCCAGAATACCACCAGAAGCCCGAAGACGCGCTGATCACACGCTACAACTTACGCAACCACACGTTCCGCAGCTTAAGCGGCGTGGCGACGACGTCGGGGTGATAATGGTCTTGAAAGCGCAGCGGACCGGGGCTGTCATCGCATTTGTTTTTCGGACGAATCAAAGCGTGATCTTGCACCAACACGTTGTTCAACAAAGCGGTCACGCTGCCCGGCTCCCGGGTGGTGCCATCCGCATTGCACACCGGCGGGTGAAACACGATCTCGTACGTTTGCCACTGCCCCGGTTTGCGCGCGGCGTTCCACAACGGCGCCGCGTGCCCATACACAGCGCCCAAGGTGCCCATCGGGTACGTGGGGTTTTCATACGAATCCAAGATCTGCACTTCATAGCGGCCTTGCAAATAGATGCCGCTGTTGGCGCGCGCTTGGCCTTTGGCGTCCTTCATCACAGGCACAAAGAACTCAACATGAAGCTGAATGGCACCAAAACTATCTTTGGTTTGCAGATCCCACGTGCCCGTCTTTTCCGCATGCTCATGGCGAGCCGTGCACACAAGCTCACCCTTTTTCGCAACCCAACCTTCAAGCGGTCCGTTGGGCCCCACAAAGGCTGATGTGTCTTTGCCCGAAAACAACACCACGGCATCCGCAGGTGGCTTGCCGGGCGCGCCTGGATCCACCACGGGCGGCGGTGGTCCCTCATCGGCTTTCGCTTGCGCCTGCGCAAGCGCAGCCACTGCCACAAACAACACACTCAGCAAAGCAATAAAACGCAAGGGTTACCTCCAGCAGCCTTATACCGTGCTTACGTGTTTACGGGTTCGCGATCATGTAAATCGCGTCACTCTTGGCGGCCACAAAATACAACGCGGGACCCGGGCCCACGGCAAGGCCCATCACAGTGCCCGCGCCTAGGCCCGTATCAAACGATCCAAGCTTCTGACCGGTTTTGCTGAAAGCATAGATGATTCCGGTTTGGTTGTCGGAGACGTAAAGCGTGTCTGCGTGCAATTCAAGCCCTGCAGGCGCTTTGAGATCGCCGCCGGCTGCAACCACATCTGTGAGCTTTGCGTCCATCATCACCGCATCAATTTTTGTTTCGGTGCGATCTTTTGTGCGTGTGTGGCGCGTGGGCGAGGCCGTGCCTGATTTGGTGTCTAGCTTCGCGATGCGGTGGTTGCCAGTATCAGCAATATAGAGCGCGCCATCGGCCGGGTCATACGCCAAATGACTAGGGCTGCCATCTTGGCCCTTCACCTTGCCAGCCGCGTAATGCCATTGCGAACCATCAGAGTGATCGGTGAAGCCGCGGCCGTGATCGGTGGCGAAGTCATAGCGAGTGATGTCGCCAAACATAGATCCGAACACCCAGTAGATGTTGTTCTTCTCCCAAGCGATGCCGCGTGCGAGCAGACTGTCGTGCAACATATCCAGATGTGAATTGCCTTCAGGCCCAGCTTTGTATTTGCCAAACGTGCCGAGATCCGAAGGCCATAGCGTGATGCCATTCCACATGCCGCCGTCGTTCGGGCTGCCATCGCCCGCTGAATCGTTTGCGGTGGCGAAGGTGCCAGGTTTGCCAAAGCTTGTGACTTCACCGCCGAACGCCAATGCGCTTGGCCGCGGCATGAAATGTTCGTGCAAGTATTCTTGCCGGCGCTCGCTTGCCAACGGCGTGGCCGTGGCGTCGATGATCAAACACACGCTGTCGTCGCCATAGTTCACGGCCCACAGCTCCTTCGGCCGCAATGGATTGAACGCCAGATCCCACGGCTGCTTCAAACAGCCTGGAGCAGGCGCCAACTTCACCATGTTCGTGGCCGAAGCCGCATGCACATCGCTTGGCAGCAACAGTTTGCTCCCAGCACCACCGCCCGTGCCCGATTGACCACCTTGGCTCGGTTGTGCCCCACCGGCTTGACCGCCCGTAGACGTACCCGCCATGCCGCCAGCGGATGGTGGCGTCTGACTGCCTCCGCGCCCGCCTTCACCCGCGAGCGGTTCACCGCCTGCGCCACCTTCGGCAGATTCCGCCTCGCCCGCTTGGCCGCCTTTGCCATCACCACCGCCCCCGGCAGATGATTGGCACGCCGTCGCGGCCACCCCCACAAGCAAACACGACAGAACAAAGCAAGAACGAACCTCACGCATAGCGAACCTCCAGCAATGCAGCCTTTGGCCCACAGCTTAGGTGTTGAAGCCCCACAGGCCGGGCGAATGCGCATGCACCACCGGGGTCGCGACGCAGGTGATCATCATCGTTGTCTCGCCTTGCCAGCTCGCAGGTTGTCGGCCTCGGCATTGACCCCTACTTCGCGAATGGCGCAGTAGTTTTCTTTTACGCACCAACGGCGCACAATGGGCAATGGTGTTTAAGTGACGCGCATCTTGCTGATAGAGGATCACGGCGTGTTTCGAGCGGGCGTTGCCGCCGTGCTGGAGAACACGCCGGAATTCGTGTTGGTGGCGGCCATTGATGCTGGCCAGGGGGCCATCGCCGCGATTGACGAACACAAGCCCGACATTGTGTTGCTGGATCTGCGGTTGCCCGACGTTTCAGGCTTGGAGATTCTGCGTCACCTGCGCGCAGCGGGATCGCCGGTGAAGGTCATCGTTGTATCAAGCCACGACAGCGACCATGTCATTCGCCAGGCCATGGCATTGGGGGCCCGGGGGTATGTCGTCAAACGCGCGGGTGTGGTGCAGTTGTTGGCGGCGCTTAAGGCCGTGAGCCAGGGGCGAACGTATCTGTCACCCGACGCCGAGGCCCAGTTGGCGGAACACCTTAACCAAGCCACGTTATCTGCACGCGAGATCCAAATCCTGCGGCTGGCGGCGCAAGGCATGACGAACGTGCAGATCGGTAAGGAAGTCTCCATCTCTGAGCGCACCGTCAAATTTCACATCAACAGCATCCTGCAAAAGCTGCAAGCCGCCGATCGAACCCACGCCGTCGCTTTGGCGCTGCGACGTGGGATCCTCGACCTTTAGGCGTCACATCTCGATGGCCGATAGACCATCGGTGGTCATGGACGCGCCCGACCCAATGCTCGGCACATCGGCGCCCACAGCGCGCGCCATACTTAACACCAACTTCCATCCCCGCTCGGGCGAGATGGCGTTGACCATCGGCGATCTGTGGTGAATGCCGGTGCGCAGCTTGCCACCGCCACGTCCGATCATCAGGTACGGCATATCCTTTTGGCTGTGATCCACGCCGTAGGAGCAATCATTCACAACCATAATGGCGGCGTTCTGCAGCAAGCTGCCCCCCGCTTCGGGGATGTCGCGCAAAACCTCTATAAAGACGCGCAGCTCTTCGTTGATGCGCGTAACGATGTTATTGACGGACTCCGCTTGCGCGGGATTGTGCGTGCGAATGTGAAATTCGTCGGTCACACCCAATTTGGAGCTGCGAAAGCGGGAGCCCGGTTGTGTGAACTGAAACGTGAAGACGCGTGTAAGGTCGCAAGCCAAGGCGATGCCCAAAAGCTGCGCCATCGTCTTGTTTACCGCAGGGCCGCGAATTTCATAATCTGAAGCAGGCGAATCGAATTTGCTTTCCGGCGCCTTAGGCAGCTTGCAGCTTTCCGAAATGACGACGGGCTCGCCATCGCCAGCAAACCTGGCTTCGATGTCGCGAATCGACTGCAGGTGGCTTTCAAGGCGCAATCTATCCTCGGCCGCCAATGTCTTGCGCAGGTCACCTGCGTCTTCCAGCACAGCGTCAAGCACGCTCTTGCGCAGTTTCCGTGCCACCAACGCCGCATTGGCATCGATGCCGCCACCTGGAACGGGAGGTTTGAAGTTGGCAAACAGCCTATCGAACAAAACCTTTGCGTCGTAAATGCAGGGGTTGGGGCTGTCGGGGCCGTTGTGCGACCACCAGTGGAACGCCGTGCCGCGCTCAGGCGGGAACGCTTGATCCACACCAATCTCGAGCGTGCGAAAGGCCGTGCCTTTGCCGATCAGGTTTGCGATCGTTTGATCAAACGAGGGGCCGCGCGCCGTCTTGGCGTCGTCGTTGCTAGCACCGTCGGCGGTGATCGTTTGCCCCGTCATGAACGATGTGTTGCCGGCCGCGTGAGGACGAAAGCCGAAACCACCCGTCAGGCCCGACACCACACTAAACCAATCCTTGACGGGACCAAGCGGCGTCAACGCGGGGCTTAAAGTCCAGTTGGGCCCCGTATCTTTAGGAAGCCACTTGTCCGGTATCACGCCGTTCGCTGTGGTCCACAGGCCAAACCGACGTGGCAGCGCGGCCCCATGGGCATAGCCATCGCCATTAAGGTTCAACATCGCCCCGAGGCGCGGCAACGCAATTGAAACGGCGCCGCCGGCCATCACCCCGCGCAGCACCCTTCGACGAGACAACGAGCGGCTCATAGCGTTTCCTCACTTTGGCGTGTCACGAACACATCGCTTGCAACGAGATCCATCAAGAACGATTCAATTGCGAAGTTGCGGTCCTTCAGCGCGGCACCTAGGCCGTCCACCAGCGCCATGTCCTTATCCTCATCCATGCGAGCGTGCAGATATCCGGTTGATTGCCTCAAGAGGCCACGCGCCAGGCAGGCAGCCGTGCCGGTTTGGTTGATCAAGAGTTCAGCCAGTTGTTGCGGCCCGTCGAAAGCGTCTTCTTTGCCGGCAGGATCTAGGTGGCCATCGGTGCGAATGTCAGCGCCGTTTTCGGTCGTGCGGTACTTGCCCACTTGATCGAAACGTTCGAAAGCAAAGCCCGGCGGATCCATGAAATCGTGGCAGGCGGCGCATTCGGGATTTTGACGATGCAACTCAAGCCGTTCCCGCGTGGTGCGCACGGTGGGCGACGTGGGGGGCAAAGATGTGTTCACTCCGGCCATCGGCGCTGGCACCTCTTCGCACAGGATGCGCTCGCGCACGAACTTTCCGCGGGCGGTGGGGCTGGTGTGTAAAGCGGTCGACGTCATCGTCAAGAAGGCCGCGGTGCCGAAGAAGCCCACGCGTTGCTGCTCGTCCGGAAAGGACGCCAGCGCAAAACCGCTGCCAACACCAGGCAAGCCATAGTGGCTTCGCAGCGCCGGATCAACGAACGTTTGGCGGCGCGTGAAAAAGTCTAAGAAGCTTGTGTTGGCGTCAAACGCCACAGATTCGGCGGACCGCAACACCTCTTCCTTCATTGAAGTCAACAACGCCGCGGAGGCCGGTGCCGCCCCACGATCCAAATCATCAAGTCGATAGTTCTCTTCGATGAATGACCGCCACATTTTGCGCGCGTCGTTTTGGTTCCACAAGCGTTTGGCCTGTTGCTGCAGACCTGCGGCGTTCATCAGATCGCCCTTCTCGGCGGCCGCCAGCAATTCATCATCAGGAAGCGTGTCTGTGATGAAGAACGCCAGGCGTGAAGCGCGCTCAAAGGCGTCAAGCACATTGCGCCCGCTCTTCGCGTCCGGCGTGCCTTGTTCGAAGCGGTAAAGAAACTTGGGGGATTGCAAGATCGCGGCAACCGCCGTTTGCAGGCCCATCCAGGCGTCGCCCGACAATTCCCTGGCCGTGTTGGCCAACTTCACAAAGCGTTCCAATTCCGGCGCACTTAGCGGTCTTCGAAAAGCGCGTTTGCCGAACGTCCCAAGGAACGCCTTGCTGCACGCCTCATCGGGTTCGCTGGTCTTGCAGCCCGCAAACGCTTGCCGTGTGGACGCGTTGCCCAACACCTTGGAGGCCAAGCCGCTTGCCAATGCTTCATACCCTTCTACGTCTTGGCCCGTGGCCGTCGTTGTGCCCGCGGCGATGGCAGCCAAGCCTCCCGCGCTCTGCTCCTTCTTGAGCTCAGGCAACGCAACGTCCGAGCCCAAGAGACTGCGAAGCGCATTGTGGTATTGCCGCGGCGTCAGGCGCCACAAACCTGGCGTCGCCGGCGCTGGCAGAACTTTGCTCAGACCAGAGGCGCCAGAGGCTCCCGCTGCGTCGTTGTCGGCGGCGTCATCACCGCCTGCGCCGTTCGTGTCCTGGCCGCCCGTGCATGCACCTCCACCAGCCAACCCCAGTAAGGTCGACATACAAACAGCGCCCAAAGCGCGTTTACCAAAGAGCTGCACGAACATCCAAGGCCTCCCGTGGTGGCGCCGCAGGCACTGCGGCTCGCGTGAAGTAAAGCACTACGGCCTTTCGCGATGCCTGTCTGAACGGACAGTCACTGCGAAGACGCGTGCTTCCAGGTTATAAATGTTCGTGGCTTTGCCTTCTGTTCACCGCTTGGTTGCCAAGCGAACGCTCGCCTTCACGGCGTGCCTCGCCATCGTATGGCATTCGCCGCCCAGGGCCCTGGCGCGCGCCCGTGATGCCTTTGTAAGCCACACTGATGTGCGCGCGGTGGGGCCGCGCAGCGACATTTACGCAATCACACAAGACGCACACGATTTTCTGTGGACGGCATCTAATGAAGGTGTGTGCCGCTTTGACGGCTTTGCGTGGGCGTGCCCCGTGCTGGCCGCGGCGGTTGCGGTCGCGCCCGATGCGCAAGGCGGCGTGTGGTTTGTTTTGAGCAATGGCCGGCTGGGGCACGTGAGAGCGCACACGTTGGACACGATGCAGGTGACGGCAACGTGGCTCGCCACCTCTGTGGTTGTCGACGGGAAAGATCACATTTGGGTGGCATCGCCTGGGGGCTTGTTCCAATTCGATGACCGCACCTTGCAGCGTGCCTCTACGCCCGTCGTTCCAGGGCCCCTGGCTGCGCTCGTCAAGGCCCCCGATGGCAGCGTTCGCGTGGCGGCAGGCGCCGAGATTTTCCAACTGCAGGGAGGTCAAGCCCACAGACAGTGGACCGCACCGCAAAGCGTGGCTGCGATCGCCGTCAATCTTGATGGTGAGACGATTGCAACCCTCGACGACGGCAGCTTGTGGCGCGTATCAAAGAATGATGTGCGCCAGCCGCTCAACATGAGGATCTCGGGCGCGAACCGCGCGCACGCGATGGCGTTCGATCAAACGGGCCGCTTATGGGTGGGCGCGCGCGACACACTGTTTTACTTCGATCAGGGACGACAAAGCGCGTTCGACTTCACGCGCGCCATCGCCAGCTACCAAGCGAATGCATTGTTCGTGGATCTCGAAGGCAGCTTATGGGTGGGCACGCCCATCGGGCTCGTTCAATTTCGCTTCGATTATCCCGTCCGCACGCTCACCGTCGGAGCGTCAAACGGTGATCCCTTGGTCTTCGCGGTAACCGCCACCATCACAAACGACATCTGGGGCGCGACGCCCAGCGGCCTCATTGTCTGGCGGCAAGAGTCGCCCTCATTCTTTGGACCTCAGCAGGGCCTGCCCCCCAGTGGCGTTCGTTCTTTGGCGTTTGATCAACAAGGCACTTTGTGGGCGGGCGACATGACGGCAGGTCTTTATCGTCTGGATGGCGACGCCTTCACCCACATCGTTGATGGCGGTCTTGGCCAAGGGGTGCAATCAGTGCGTCCCAAGGTCGGTCAAGGCATCAACGGTGGCGTGTGGCTGGGCCTTAGCAAAGGGGGGTTGGCCACCGCTGAAGGCGATCGCATTGCCATCGTATCACCGCCGATCGGGAACCACAGCGATCACGCGATGGACATGCTGCAAACCGAAGACGGCACGCTATGGATTGCCTCCTCGGCGAGGGGTTTGATCCGTCGCCGCGGCGGTGTTGAGGATCGCTTTGGATCTGCGGCCGGCGTGCCTGACGTTGAATTGTTGTGCTTGGCGCGCAGTGAGGACGGCGTGTTGTGGATTGGCACCGCGGGCGCAGGTTTGGTGCGTTTTGACCGCGGCCAAGGCCACGTGGTGACCACAGCACAGGGGCTCGATCACAACAGTGTGTACGGACTGGTGTTCGATGCACGGGGGCGGCTTTGGCTGAGCTCGCCGCGCGGCGTATCGGTGGTGGCACGTGATGATCTCGAAGCGGTGTTTGCGCAGCGCAAGCCCAACTTCGTAAGCGCTCTATATGGGCCTGAAGATGGCGTGGGGGCTGAGCCCATTCGTGCGTTTCCACCCGCCGCCAGCCGCACGTCTGATGGGCGGCTGTTGTTCCCCACGGGTAAGGGCGTGGTGGAAATCACGCCCGACCTTTCCAGGCCGCGCCCTGCCCCTGCACTCTTCATCGAAACCGTGATCCTGAACGGGCAGCGCCTGGCCGAAACCCTGCACATCAGCGCCAGCGTGAGCCACCCGAGCGAGCTGCTGGTTCACTTTGCTGTGCCATCATTCTATGAGCCGCATCGCTTGCGCGTGGATTACAAGGTGCAAGGCCTCAGCGCCGGCTGGCAACCGCTCAAAGGTCGAAGCCTGCGGTTGGATCGTTTGCCGCACGGTCAGTACGTCGTCATGCTCCGCGCAGCTGTGTCACCCCACGCGCCTGAGCCTGCGACGCAAGTCAGTTTGGCGGTGTCACTGGCGGCGCCCTGGTACGCGCGAACCTGGGTCAGGGTTTCACTGGCGCTCGCGTTGGTCTTGGTATTGTTGCTCTGGCATCGCGCACGCACATCGCGGTTGGAGCAAATGCACGCAGCCATTCTTGCCGATCGCAGCCGCATCGCACACGAGATCCACGACGGGCTCGAACAAGATCTCTCGGGCTTGCGTCTGCAGGTGGAGGCGGCGGGCCTATCGCTGCCACATGCGCCCGAGAAGGCACACGCCAGCCTCGAACGCGCAGGCAGCCTCCTGAACGACGCGATGATCGATCTGCGCGACGCCATCTGGGGTTTGCAAACCAGCACAAGCACCAGCACGGCTTTATACAGCCAACTGACGCACCGGTTTGGGTCGGCAACCGAAGGCACCGCGGTGGTGTTTACCGCTTCAAGCCAGGGCCCCGATCGCACCCTGCGCCTGTCCGTTGTCACGGCCTTGACAGCCATCGCACGCGAGGCGGTGACAAACGCGACCAAGCACGGCCGCGCCACACAAATTCATTTGAGCCTCGATACAAGCAAGGAGGGTGTGGTTCGACTCGAACTCAAAGACAACGGCTTGGGATTGGCGCAGGCAAAAGTAACGGAGGCTCATCATGCGCAAGGCATGGGTCTGGCTGGCATGAAAGAACGCGCCCGGAAGATCGATGGCACTTTAACGGTCGCGTCGTTGCCAAACGAAGGAACCACCGTGTGCGTCGAAGCGCCCTGCTAACGCCGGCGGCTTCCTCGGCCCCGCAACATCACCAAAAAGATCGCCAGTAATGCTGCGGCTGGCGATGAACCACGTGACGCGAATCTGCAACCAGACGCCGCCTTCTCCGTGGCGCTTGGCTCCTCACTGCCAGAGCCGCCCTGCCCCCCGTTGGTGTCGGCGGGCTCGCCGCCAGCGCCCGCCACGTTGCTGCCACCCTCGCTCGATGCACCGCCGGTTCCCCCTGTGCCGCCAGCACCACCCGCCATTGCAGGGCTGCCACCGCCACCACCGGTTCCGCCCATCATCCCACCTGCGCCCGAGGCGCCCTGCCCCGTGTTCGGCTTCACGAGAACGCTCAACATCTGCGAAGGCCGCACACCCGCTGCCACTCGGCCACGCACAGAAAACGCCCAAACAGCGGGTGGATCCGCATTGATCGGAATAGTGAACTTGAACGTGGCTCCACCGCCCGTGATCTCATCGATCTTCTTGGCGCCACGGTAAAGTTCGATCTTCGTCCATGATGGATCCTTGGCGGTGCCCAACAGTTCCACCATGCCATTGAAGTTGCGCGTCACAAGGTTCGTGTTGAGTTCCAGCGGGATGATGGTGCCCCCATCCGTGCCGGCAGGCAGATCTGCGGTGGTGATGTCGAACAACCGTCCGCGCGATGAATACCCTTGATGCAAAAACGCAACGTCTTCGTCCAACAGCCAGCTCGTGTCGGGGCCCCGTTTGTTGCCGGCGAAATCTGCGTAAGGTGAGAACTTCGTGAGGCCGCTGGCCCACGTGGTGTCGTCGGCCACATAGCCGCTGTCCTCTGCGATGGGCAACAGCTTCACCGGTCCTTTCGATGGATCGGCGTCAGCGGGGAGCCGTCGCGCGATGATGTGCTCGAAGAACACGTGAAACATATGCCATGACCGCCGGTTTTCGTGGCCGATGCCCTCCATTTCAACCTTCGACCACAAAGCGCCCTTGGTGCGCGCCGCGCGCAACATGGCACCATTGCCCGTCGAAAGGTTGCCGCCATCATTCTGGCCGACGACGATCATGCCCGGGATCTGCAGGGCGGCCTCGGGCGGGGTGCCTGGATTCAGGGTTGTTCCGGGAATGTTCACCACAAACGCCAAAATGCGGTTCGGGTTCGACATCGTGAGGCCCCACGAATTTGTGCCCCCGGAAGAATTGCCCAGCGGGATCAGCGGCGCCCAAGCCAGCTCGGGGTGAGCCAATGTTTTGCCGCATTCTTCGATGGCTTTGATGATCAATGGCGCGTTCGTGTTGAACGTGGAACTGCCTTCAACGCCCTTGGACGCCACCATGCCAAAGCCAAAGCGCGCAGCAAAATAGCTGCGGAAGAACGGGTTCATCGTCCAATTCAATAGGTCGCCCGTCCCAGGGTTGCCGTTCACAAATAATCCCCTCACCGGCGCGGCGGTGTTCGGAATTGTCACCTGCCACGATTTGGTGCCCTCGTCGTACCGGCAGCGATCCTCGGCAAGTTTCACTGCGGCGGCGTGCGCCCGTCGCGAAACCACAAGCACCACCAAAAACGAAACGCCAACAGCAAACAAACGCCTTCTCAGCATGTGAACTTCTTCGTGGCTGAACCTGTCCAGTAACAGCAATGGCAGGCTTGTCTGCGCGTTTCGACAGACTCGTTGGGTGGCCTCGTGATTCCCTGTCCAAGAGGACAGGCCGGTGTCCCTCAGCGAAGCGCCTTCGATAAGCATAGTTGTGTCAGGGAACGCCGCCTTCGTACCACTGCCGCCAGGTAGATCTATTGCGGGAGCGCTCATGACGACACGATGTGATGCTGTGGTTTCGCGACGCGTGTGGCTGACGATTGGATTGGCGAGTGCACTGACCGCTTGCGGTGGTCAAACCGCCGCCCCTCGCAACAATGGCGGAGATGGCGGGCAAGACGCTGAGGGAGGACAGGCCGGTGACGCCGGCGGAGCGGCGGGTGGTGGCGACACGGTGTTGCCCAGCGAACCTGGCGAAGGTCCCAACGGTTTTGCCTGCGCCGCCTCCGGTGCGCCCCACTCGGTCGGCATGCGACGCCTATCCAACACGCAGTACCGCAACACCTTGCGCGACTTGCTAACGCAAAGCTCGCTTGGGGCGAACGCGATCATGGCCGCGATCGCCGAACCGCTCCGCCTATACCCCGCCGACGCGCGGCCGCCGGTGCCCAAAGACAAACACGGGGCCTACCGGAGAATGGATCAAGACCTTCAAGATCTTCACGTTGAAGCCGCCTATAAGGTGGCCTTCGCAGTGGCCACTCAAATGACGAAGCCCGCGAACCTAGGCATGTTGTTGGGCTCATGTGCCACGGACGCCAACACGGGAAATGATGAAGCGTGCATCGCAGGTTTCGTGAAATCCTTCGGCGCAAAGGCCTTCAGGCGTCCGTTGGATGAATCGGAAACGGCCTGGTTCAAGGGCTTTTATGGTGAAAACACGGGCATCAACGCTAAAGCGGTGGCTGACGTTATCGCTGGCATGCTGATGGCCCCACGGTTTCTCTATGTGGTCGAACACGGCAGCGATGCCATCCCGGGCAAGGCGAATGTGTTCGCCCTTGATGGCTACGAAATGGCCAACCGGTTGTCGTATCAGTTCTGGCAAACCATGCCCGACCAGGCGCTGTTCGATGCCGCCGCCGCCGGCGAGCTCACAACGCCAGCGGGGCTCGGCAAACAAATCGACCGCATGCTCAAAGATCCGCACGCCCGCACCACCTTTGATGAGTTCTACGCTGATTACCTCAAGCTCGACGACCTGCCCTTCATCGACAAAACAGAAGAGTTCAAATATCGCGCCTTCGCTGGCGCGGATCTGCCCAACGCGACCACACGCGCAAATGTCATCGAAGACGTCCTAGCGATGACAAGGTACCTGACCTGGGATAAGAGCGGCGGCTACGACGACTTGCTGCTTGACGAGCATTCCTACGCAACCACCGACGACGTGGCCCGGCTTTACGGCGTGAGCAAGTGGAGCGGCAGCGGCGAGCCGCCAAAGTTCGCGGCGGGAACGCGGCCAGGCGTGCTCACCCGCGTTGGCCTTTTAGCCACAGGGATGGTTGTCACGCGCCCCATCATGAAAGGCGTGTTCATTCGTCACAACCTCTTGTGCGACGAAATTCCGCCGCCGCCCAACAACGCACAAAACGCCACCATCACCCAAGCTGTGGCAAGCACCCGCACCATGGTTGAGAGGGTCACACAACAAGCGGGCTCTGGTTGCGCCAGCTGCCACGCCACCTTAATCAACGCGTTGGGTTTCGCCACAGAGGGCTTCGATTCGCTGGGACGCAGCCGCAAAGAAGAGATCTTCTACAGCGGCGACACAGGCCTTGAAGTGCGCCGCTTTCCCATCAACACCAAGGCGGTTCCACGCATCACTGAAGGCGATGAACGCGAGGCAGCCGGGCCCGCCGATCTCGCCAAATTCATCGTCGAAAGCAAAAAGGCCAACGCCTGCTTTGCACGTCATCTGTTTCGGTTCACTTTCGCGCGGTGGGAAACCCTCACAGACACCGACGAAGTGTCCCCCATCGACGGCTGCGTTCTTGAACGCGTCAGGAAAGCGGCAGAAACCAAACCTTTGATAGATGTGTTTCGTGAAATGGCCATGACCGCGCCTTTCGCCCAACGCACGTTCGCCCCCTAATTCTTCGAAGGAAACGTTATGCCACAACACAAAGTTAGTGCTCCCAGGCGCCAGTTTCTGCGAGGTGCAGGCGGGTTTTCGCTGGCTCTTCCGCTCTTGCCGTCATTGACACCAAAGGCATTCGCCGCCGCCCCTGTACGCCCGCGCTTGGTGTGGTTAACCACCGATCATGGTGGGGCCTTCGAAACCAGCTTCTTCCCCAAGCAATCGTTGCTGACACAAAAGGCTGATGTCTACGCAGACCACGCCGCAAAAGCCGGACCGCTGGTGCCCACCAGTGAAAGCGGAAAGACGGTCCTATCCACCATCTTGCAAGCCTCAAGCGGCACACTGACACCGGCCTTGCTGCGCAAGATGAATGTCATTGCCGGCCTCGATGTGCCGTATTACCTGGGCCACCACTCAGGTGGGCACCTGGGTAATTTTGCGCGCAACGACGGCAACGGCGCCGATGGCTCGGTCATTCAAACCAACCCCCGGCCCACGATCGATCAGATCATGGCATGGTCACGTTCATTTTACCCCGACCTCAGCGGCATTCGGGAGCGCTCAATCCTATTTGGCGGCAGCACGATTTCCTACTCATTCTCAAGCCCGCAAACGCGCACAGGTGGCATCCAAGCCTTGCGCGGCTCGGTGAGCACGCAGGCCGTTTTTGATCGCATCTTTGCCGTACCCAACGCCGATGATCCAAGCCGCAAGCGCGTTGTGGACCGCGTTTTGGAAAGCTACAAACAAATGCGCAACGGCAGCAAGCGATTGTCGGGCAGCGACAAACAGCGGCTTGATGACCACATCGCACGCATCGACGAACTTGAGCGCAAGCTATCGGCCCAGCCCGCCGCCGCGTGCAGCAACGTGAACCGCCCCACCGACGACGCGAACAAACACGGCGGTGGCACCGCGGCCGACGCGCTGGCGCAAGCGAACCTCATCTGCGATGTGATCGCGGCCGCCTTCATGTGTGGCAGCACGCGCATCGCCACCTGGGGTGTGGGCGAAACCGCGCGCATGCTCTCTTACACGTCCGGCTCGTGGCACAACGATGTGGCGCACCAATGGTCAACGCCAACCCAGCAGGCACTACTCGTGCAGTCGTACCAGAAATTCTTCGAAGACGTTCTCGTGAACCTCGCCAAGCGCCTTGACGTAGAGGAAGCCGAGGGCCGCACGTACCTCGACAACACTTTGTTGGTGTGGACCCAGGAGTGCGGCATGGTCACGCACGAGCAGGCCTCGATACCGGTGGTCACCTTCGGATCGGGCGCAGGCAAGATCAAAACAGGGCAATACCTGGACTACCGCCGCCACGAGAACCCGAAGTCGTCGTTCGACGCAGGCGGTACCGGCTATAAGCAAATATTTGGTGTGCTTTACACGCGGTGGCTCGCCAACGTGCTGACGGTGATGGGTGTGGCTCGGCCTGAGTTTGAGCTTTGGGGGCATCAAGGTTACGGCATCCCGTATATTGGCAACGACAACCGCTATAAAGATCACTTCGGCAGCTCTGTCGCCACATCTCGCCACTACAACGATGCCAGCGCAGCCCTTCCCTTGCTCATGACGTAAGGGCAGGCGATCGCCTTCGCGCGATGGCCCTAGCCGCGAAGCACGTGCAATCCCCAAGGTGAAAGCGGCAGCGTCAACAAACGGCCCTGTAAGCGCAGCGGCCGGTCTGAGATGATGTCGTGCGCTTCTGCGCCGCTAAACAGGCCATCGCGAAATGACAGCTTGAACTCGGTGTTCGGAGGGCCCAACACAAACACCAAAGCCGCGTTGCCCGATCGACCGCTGCGCACAATCACCCGGGTGGTTCGCGACGACACGGGTGCGACCACTTCGGCGTCAGCCACCACGCCGGTAGACGCCACCACGTGCGCCACGAAATCTTCAAACGCCTGCGTCCAATTGTCACGCTGGGCTTCCGCCACATAGGCACCGATGTGAATCACGCGGCCACGGCCAACCTTAGTGTCGGTCACCAGGGGACCGTCGGCGCTGTCACACAAGACCGTCGCGCCAGCCGGTAAGCCACTGCGATCAAGTGGCGCGAGCCACTGTTCCACGGGCAAAACATAGTCGTGGCCGTTGAGTTTAACAGTGATTTGATTGCCTTTGGGCAAGGATCGCCGTCCAACTTCGCGCAGGCCACAACGCTTGGCCAAGAAGCGCTCTTGAGGCGGATGGTAGAAACCTTGGCGCGTGTAGGCACCACATTCGGCTTCCACAACCAACGTTCCCCCTTGCTCCACAAACGCCATCAGCGCCGCTTCCACCTTCTCGTCGGTAACGAGGCCACGCGGCATCAGCAACACGGAAAGCCCCGCAAGGCCATCTAAGTGATCTTCTTCCACCGTGCGCCAAGGAATGGATGCTCTGGTCAGCGCGCGCGCGCAGTAACCAATGCCACGGCGTGGGGGGTACCCAGCGCCCGTCTGTGCGAAAAGCAGGTAGAAGCTTTGGGGCGAGAAGAACACGCCCACTTTCGGTGTCGTTGGCTGATAGGCCCTGATCAGATCCTTGTGGCGCGCCAACAAGCCCGACGTTTTACGCATCGCCTGCAACCGATGATCGGCCTGGCCGTCGTTGCCCACCAAGCCATAGCCGCCTGATTCGCCGCCGAAGATCTCATCTCGCCAACACCAGAACAGCACGGTATCGATGCCTCCGGCAATGGCGCCCCAGATCCACTTCTGTTGATCCGCGGGCGTCACAGGCTCGTGAGGCTCTGCCCCTTGAGAGGCACGGCCGCCCTGCACTTCGCTAAACCACGCTTGTTTACCGCGCGCCGCCGACTTCACGTGCGTGGCAAACACGGCCAGCTCCGTGTCGTCCATTTGCCACCACGTGGGAAACACAGACGAGCCCACGCCATCAACCACGTCCGCAAACGCGAAATCGTTGCCGCGATCCAGCGGATAACCAAACGATGCAGCCTTGCCTTGATGAGTTTCGCAGGGTGAAGGTCCGTGCAACGTGGCTGGGTGGTCTTTATCAAGCTTCTTAAACAGCGCATAGCGCGCACTCGCGTGGTTGTTTGATCGCTCGGTTATAAAGTGCGTCCAGGCCATCATTTCCGTGTACGTTCGTTGTGGCAACTTACCGGGCATCACTTCGTCCCAGCGGCCGTAGCGGCGCTTCCAGGCTTCGTTGAGGCCCGGCAGGCCCCCATATCGTTTGTCCAGCCACGCACGAAACGCTTTGAGCGTGTGCGGGCAAAAGCACACGAAGTTTTCGGACTGGACGTTCCACCGCGTTTCATTCCAAATGTCCCAAGCGCGAAGGTGGGGCGCGTGCCGGTAGCGGCCAACCACGGTTTCGATGAACCGGCGCTGGTGTTGCCACACGCCGGGGTTATCAAAGCATCCTCCCGGCGTCAGGCCAAAGTGTGACTCGGCGCGGTTGGAGGAGATCACCTTGATACCCATGTGATCGATCATTTCGCTGCCCGGTACAACCTTGTGGATCCAATGCGGATGAACCTCCGCGATCGTGCTGACCACCAAGCCCAGGCCGTTCTTCGCCACCAGCTCCACCAGGCGGTCGTAATCATCGAACACAAACTTGCCGGGTTGCGCCTCCACCCAGGGCCACATCACCCACAGCTGCACCGTGTTGAGCCCCGCGTCTTTCATGCGCGCGATGTCGCTTTCCCAATGTTGCTGTTCAGGGAACGGCGCGCGGTAATACTGCACGCCCAGTGTAAAGGCAGCGTCGGGGGCCTTGGGCAGATGCGCGAAGCGTTTCTTGTTATCCCTCTGACCGGCGCGCGCGGCCAGCGGCAGGCTTAAAGCAGGAACAACCGAAGCAGAACGAAGGAAGGCACGGCGATGCATACGTTTAGAAAACACAAGACACGACTTCTGACAATCGCGAATGCCCTTGCGAGCGGCGACAAGATGTTAACGCTAGACATCCAGCGAGAAAGTTGGGACTTTAGACCTAACGACGAATGCGTAGTGTGCGCGTTGACATCTGTGCTTAAGTGATACCTGGATGAACTCTGCGAACAACACATTCATCACCGTGGTTCTGGTCGATGATCACGCAGTGGTGCGGGATGGCCTCACGGCAATCATTGCTTCGCAAGACGACATGAAGGTTGTGGCCACCGCCGCGACCGCACGCGCGGGCCTTGAAGCCGTGGCTCTTCATCGTCCGCAGATCGCGTTGATGGATCTGCGCTTGCCGCAGATGGACGGCCTCACTGCCGTGCAGGTGTTGCGCGAGAAGTTTCCAGACGTCTTGGTGTTGATGCTGTCAAGCGCGGACGGGGATAAGGCGATCGAGGCCTCCCTCGCCGCCGGCGCCCGCGGTTACGTGCTCAAGTCGGCGCCCGCCTCCGAACTCCTGGCGGCGATACGTGCCGTGGCCCATGGCCAGAGGTTCCTTTCTCCAGCAGCCGCAACGGCGCTCGCCTCGCGCGCCCTGTCACCTGACCTGACCCTGCGTGAGGTCGAAGTGTTAGAAGCCGTCTCAGAAGGCCAATCGAACGCGGACATCGCTGCCTCTTTGGGCGTTGCCGAAAAGACAGTGAAAAATCACCTGTCCAACGTGTTCGCAAAGCTGGGGGCCACAGATCGCACCCATGCGGTCACCATCGCCTTGCAACGCGGAATCATCGAGCTGCCCGAGCGACGCAAGTGACACAAAACTGCTGAAGTTCCACACGGCATCGCCTAAAGCACAATGTCAACTTTGCGGTGGATTGCCCGGCTGACACGCTTGCGGCCATGCGTTGCAGAATCCCGTTGAGCTTTGAAGTAGGCCATCGCGACTCACTCACGGAAGCACCCACGAAGTTCGTTCCGGCCGTCGTCCCCGGCGCCGTCCAACTTGATTGGGCCGCGGCCCATAACTGGCCGCCGCATTGGGAGGCCAACAACTTCGAGGCCTACGCCTGGATGGAGAACAAGCACTGGCTTTACCGCTGCCGGTTGCCCTACGTGGATCGCCAGCCGGGGCAGCAAGTGTTCTTCGTGTGCCAAGGCATCGATTACCATTTTCAGATATCCGCCAACGGCGCCGTTTTGCTTGAGCAGGAAGGCATGTTCACCCCGGTTCAGCTTGACGTGTCGGCCTTGGCCGCGGGCACTGAACTCACGATCGCGCTGCGCCCTGTGCCCAAGTATCCCAAAGCACATCGACCGAAGGCCGAGGCCTCACGATCTGTAAAGCCAGCCGTGTCTTACGGTTGGGACTTTCACCCACGCCTCATTCCGCTGGGTGTGTGGGACGAAACGTATCTGGAGCTTAAAGACGCCGCCGCCCTCACTGGTGTGGAGATCAAAGCAACCCTTGACGTGCAGAACAACCAAGCCGTTGTTGCTTGCGAGGTGCAAACACAGGGCGTTCGGGATGGCCACCAACTGCAATGGCACGTTCAAGATCAAAGCGGCGTCACAGTGATCAGCCAGGTGGTGGCGCTGCCAACAACAACGACGGTGTTGACCGCCACTTTGCACCAACCGCGCCTATGGTGGTGCAACGGCCAAGGTGAAGCCCATCTCTATCAAAGCACCGTGAGCCTCCTCGATGACGAAGGGAAATGCATCGAGCAAACCACGAAGCGGTTCGGTGTCCGGCGTGTGCGCTTGGTCATGAATGAAGGCGCGTGGGACGAGCCCAGCACGTTTCCCAAAACCCGCAGCGTGCCTCCGATGACGCTCGAGTTAAATGGCCGCCGCGTGTTCGCCAAGGGCTCCAATTGGGTGTGCCCCGATATCTTTCCTGGCACCTTAACGCGCGACCATTATGCGGCCTTGCTGCATCAAGCGCACAACGCGCACTTCAATATTCTGCGTTGCTGGGGTGGCGCGGCCATCAACAAAACATCCTTCTATGACCTGTGCGATGAACTCGGCATCATGGTGTGGCAAGAGTTCCCGCTGTCGTGCAACACCTACGAGGATGACGAGCGATACCTGACGGTCTTGAACCAGGAGTCGCGCTCCATCATTAAGAAGCTGCGCCAACACGCCTGCCTGGCGATGTGGTGTGGCGGCAACGAATTGTTCAATTGGTGGTCCGCCATGACGGATCAACACTTGGCGCTGCGCCTGCTTAACGCCAACTGCCTGGAACTGGATCCGCTCACGCCTTACCTGCCCACGTCACCCGTCATGGGCGTGGGCCATGGCGATTACCGGTTCCGTGATGAGCATGGCAAAGAAGTGTTCGCGATGTTTTCTGCAGCAAAGCACACCGCGTACACAGAGTTCGGTGTGCCCGGCCCCGCTTCCGTGCAAACGCTTTCGTCGTTCATTCCCCTCGACGAACTGTATCCCCCGCGCCGCGGCACCAGTTGGCAAACACACCATGCATTCGACGCTTGGTTCGTGGCGCCGGAATCGTGGCTGTTTGTGGGCCTGCTGGATGAATACTTCGGCCCCACCCAGAATCTTGAGCAGCTGGTGCAGCGTGGCCAGCTGTTGCAAAGCGAGGGCTATAAGTGCTTGTTCGAAGAGGCACGCCGCCAAAAGCCTTACGCATCTATGGCTTTGAATTGGTGCTACAACGAGCCGTGGCCCACGGCCGCCAACAACAGCGTGGTTTCGTGGCCCGCACAAGCCAAGCCTGCTCTGCACGCCATCGGAGACGCATGCCGCCCCTCGCTCTTCTCCGCGCAGATCCCCAGATTCCGCTGGTTGCCCGAAGAAACGTTGGCGTTGAAGCTCACCCTGCTACACGACGCCCCCACGCCGCTGGCCGAACAACGCGTGGAGGTATTCATCAAAGTCGCAGGAGAGCCGCCCCTGTTGGTGGGCACATGGGATGCCCCGGCCACGAGCGCAAACACCAATGTTCCTGGTCCCACCTTGGCTGTGCCGCTGCCCAAGAATCTTCGCGGTGTGTTCGACGTCGTTCTTGTTGCGGAATCCGATGCGAAGCTGTCTTCGCGATACACGTTGTGCGGCCCACCCTAGGCCCAGGCAACAAGTTGTTGCACAACCTTGCCTGCGACATCGGTCAAGCGGTAATCCCGCCCTGAGAACCGAAACGTCAAGCGTTTGTGGTCGAGGCCCAGCAAATCAAGGATCGTGGCGTGAAGATCATGAACGTCCACCGGATCCCGCGTCACGTTGAATCCAAGCTCATCAGTATCGCCCAGACTTACGCCGGGCTTGACCCCACCCCCGGCCATCCACATGGTGAAGGCGTTGGGGTGATGGTCGCGCCCATCGGTGCCGCCTTGAACCATCGGCGTACGGCCAAATTCGCCGCCCCAAATCACCAACGTATCCTCCAGCAAACCACGCCGCTTCAGATCAAGCACAAGCGCGGAGCACGCTTTGTCTGTTAGGCGGCACTGTTTCTCAAGCCCAGCCTTGAGCCCCGCGTGGTGATCCCAAGCTTCGTGCACAAGCTGTACGAAGCGAACGCCTCGCTCCACCAACCGCCGCGCCAGCAGGCAATTGTTGGCAAAGGATGTTTCTCCAGGTTTGGCGCCATAAAGCTCAAGCGTTGCCTGTGACTCGCGCTTGAGATCGATGGCTTCGGGCGCCGCGTCTTGCATGCGATAGGCCAGATCGTACGCGTTCATGCGCGTTATGATTTCTGGATCGCCCACTTGCTGCAGGTGACTTTGGTTTAAAGTGGCGATGGCATCCAATGTTTGGCGCTGCGTGCGCTGATCAATGCCCTGCGGGCTACCCAAGAACAGAATCGGCTCGGCCCCGCCACGAAAGGGCACGCCCTGATGAAGTGTCGGCAAAAATCCACTACCCGAGATCGCCGTTCCACCGCTTGGGCCCTTGTCTCCCGATTGCAATACAACGAAGCCGGGCAAATCTTTCGATTCGCTACCCAAGGCAAACAAAGTCCATGCACCCAACGAAGGCCGGCCCACCTGTTGTGAACCGGTGGTGATCATTGTTTGCGCGGGCGCGTGGTTAAACGCCTCCGTCTTCATCGAACGAATGATGGCGATCTCATCCACAATCGCGGCCGTGTGGGGTAGCAGCTCAGAGACGAACGTTCCGGACTTACCATGGCGGGCGAAGTTAAAGCGCGAGGCTAGCAAGGCGCTTTTCGGGTTGATGAAAGCCGCCCGGTATCCCTGCAGCAGCTCTTTGGGCGGCAGCGTGCCGTCGAACCTTTTGAGTGCCGGCTTGTAATCAAATAGATCCAGCTGGCTGGGCGCCCCTGCCATGAAAAGCACAATCACGCGTTTGGCTTTTGGCTTGTGGTGCGGCACCCCCACCGTTGCCGCCTCCACACCCCACGCCCGTTGCGAAGCATGGGGACCAAATGCAGAAGTTAGGGCGGCCGCCGAAGCCATCAGCTGGCGACGCCCGAAGATCGATGAAGCACGCTTTGGGCCCATGGCTATTCCTTCGTTAACGCCTCGTCTAGGTTCAACATCAGCCGCGCCAGCAGCGTGTACAAGGCCGCTTCAGTTGTCGGCGCTCCGGCGGGCAGCAGGTCAACTGCGCCCACAATCTTCTCAGCGCGGGCGGTGTCACCGCGGATTTGCTGCCGCTGCTGTTCGAGCCATGCCAGCAACACATCCAACTCAGCGGTATCGGGCTGGCGCGCCATGAGGCGCTCGAACCCATCACGAATCCGTTGGCGATCAGAAACATCGCTGCGCTTCAACATCTGCAGCGCAAAGCCACGCGCAGCTTCAAGAAACATCGGATCATTGAGCGTGGCCAGCGCTTGCAAGGGCGTGTTTGAGCGGTTTCTGCGCACGCACACAACATCGCCATTGGGCGCGTCGAACAACTGCAACGACGGAAACGGAGTGCTGCGCCGCCTGAACACATAAAGCCCGCGCCGAAAGCGTGCGTTGTCCACGGCATCGATCCAAGGGAATGGACCATAGCTTGATGGCGGCACAAACAAAAACGCGGGCGCCGGCGGCATGACGGGGGGGCCACCCATCCGCACATTCAGGAGGCCGGCCACACTGAGGGAAGCGTCACGCAGTTGTTCAGCGCCCAGCCTTACGCGCGGCCCCCGCGACAGCCACTGGTTTGTTGGATCGCGCTCCAAATGCTGGGGCGCGTACCGGCTGCTCTGCTGGTATGTGGCTGACATAGTGATCAGGCGGTGCAAGTGCTTCAACCGAAAACCGTGGGTGGCCAACTCGAACACCAAGTGATCCATCAGGTCGCGGTGCAAAGGCGGCGGGGCTTGCGTTCCAAAGTCCTCGGGCGTGCTGTGCAGCCCCTGCCCGAAATACGCTTGCCACAGACGGTTCACAACCACGCGGTACACCGTGGGTGCGTCGGGCCTCATCAACCAGCGCGCCAGATCCAATCGATTCTTGACCACGGGTGCTGGACCGCCGGCCTGCAAAAGTGGCAAGCCACCCGGCTCAACCTGTTTGCCCAACTTTAGAAAATCGCCGCGCTCAAACACATGGGTCACGCGTTGCAGGGGGCGGGCGGTCACAGTCAATGTGCTTTGCCCCTCAGGATGGCGCGCCCACAGCTTTTCAATCGCCGCATTGTACTTACGCCAGGCGGGCACGCTGCCGCGGAACGCCTCAAAAACAATGGCGTCGTCATTCGCAGAACGCTTCGACGCAGGTATGTTCACGGCCGCCCACACATGCGGTGCCACCGGGGCCCGACGCAAAGGCGGGCTGTCGGTGACGGAGATCCGAAAGCGGCCCAAGTTGTTGGTTTGCAAATCGTCGCTGTTCCAACCGCCATGCTCTTGAACCAAGTGCAACATCAATTGCTCGCCGGCTTGCAGCTCCACGGGCTCTTTCGCGATCAACACCAACGCGTGCGGCTGGTTTCGTCGTCCGGGATCTCGATCGATTCCCCACGCCGTCTCGTTCTTACCGTCGATCACGAACGCCGCACCACCTGTGACCCGATGTTTGCCTTTCTTATCGTCAAACCGCACGGCCAAAGGCGCTTCTGCAGGCTCATGATCGGCAAATGCCTCTGCAAAGGGAACATCACGGCTCGCCTTACCGCCGCCCGCGGGAACCACCTCAAGCCGAAGCTCGCTCAACGCGCACGTACCGTTTTCAGCGCGGCCTGGCCCCGACAACGGCAAATTCGGATCTGTGAGCAGCTCAAGCCGCAGCGCCGCCACCCGGCGTACGGGTGCCGCCACCGCCATGCCCGCCGTATGATGGGTGGGCGCGTACCCCATCGCGAGAAACGAACCATCGGGTTGTTGTAGGTATTTTTGGCCGCCTGTGGTGTCGTCAATAAACGGCGCTGCCAACGTGTGCCAATTCGTTTGGTTTTGCTGGCGCACCCGCGCCTCCCACGCGCTCTGATGTTGCCGCCACGAAGGCAGGCTGGCCTTCATCTCTTCTTGCAGGCGTTCGATCCCCTTACGCACCGTTTGGCGTTGGCGCTCTGCCTCGGCAGAGTAGACCAGAAGGCTTGTTTCGTCGTTCTGGTTGAACACCGCCAGCAACCGATAGAAATCTTCCTGGGATATGGGATCGAATTTATGGTTGTGGCATTGCGCACAGCCAACGGTCAGGCCAAGCAGACTCTTTCCCAGCGTGTCCAACCGCTCAAGCAAAGCCTCGATGCGAAATTGCTCTGGGTCGGCACCGCCCTCTTCATTCTGTTGAGACGTGCGCAGAAATCCGGTCGCGATGTGGTTCCCCACCCCACCGCCAGGCAGCAGATCCCCTGCCAGCTGCTTGATCACAAACTGATCATAGGGAACGTCTGCATTAAGCGCCGCAACCACCCAATCCCGGTAAGGCCACACGCTGCGGCGTTTGTCTTTCTCGAAGCCGTCGCTATCGGCGTAGCGGGCGCCATCCAACCAATCACGCGCCCAGCGCTCACCAAAGTGTGGTGAAGCCAGCAGAGAATCAATCACGCGCTCCGTGGCGTCAGGCCGCTTGTCAGCGACGAAGGCGTGCACAGCTTCGGGTGAAGGGGGCAGCCCCACCAAGTCGAACCACAATCGACGAATCAAGGTTCGCCGATCGGCCGGGGGCGAAGCTGGCAGGCCCTCATCAGCAAGCCGCGCGAGCACGAAGGCATCGATCGGATTCATCGCCGCCTTTGCTGCTCGTCCTAATGCGGTTGCGGCAGGCACTTTCACCCGCGTGGGCGGCACAAAGGCCCAGTGCTGCTGTGCCTGGTCTGGCGGCACCAAAGCCAATCCCTTGGGCCACGGCGCCCCTTGGGCAATCCACTGTCGCAGCGTTTGCACTTGCTGGCTCGTCAGCCGCGGTTTCTCGGCCGGGGGCATGCGATCGTCATCATCGGGCGTCGCCACCAGCTTCAGCAGCAGGCTAGCCTCGGCGTCACTCGGCACCACGCGAGGCCCGTCATCGCCCACCTGAAGCAAGCCATCTTTCGTGTCCAACCGAAACTTCGCGCGTTGCTTCGCAGGACCGTGGCATGTGACGCAAGACTCTTTGAAAATGGGAGCAACGTCACGCTCAAAGTCCACATTCGTGGTTGCCCGCGCCTCGTTGCACCACGCTTCAAGCCAAAGCGCTGCGCCTAGTAGCAACGGTCTGTTCGCCCACATCGTGGGCCTAGGTCTAGCGCCGCACGGTCTGCGATCTTCTCGTTTCCTGTCGCAATACCTCTCGGTTTTTGCCGTCGCGCTTTTTGCGCGTCCTTGTTAGGCTTGCGGGCATGCGCAAAGAACTTCCCATCGCAAAATCGTCATGGGGATTCATTTGGCACCACGATCGGCGGGCGCCCATGTGTTCCTTCCATTCGCACGACGAGGTAGAAGGCAACATCGTGGTGCGTGGTACAGCGTCCTACCGCATCTTCGGAAGGCGAGTGGATCTGCAGCGACATTCCATGCTGTGGTTGTTTCCTGATCAAGAGCACATGCTGTTTAACACCTCGCCCGATTTCGAGATGTGGATCTGGGTGATTCGCCCGCACGTGTTACGCAACCTATGCAACCCGCAAGAGGTCGCCCCACTGCTGGAACGGAACCCGGCCGACTTATACCTGCGAACGATTGATGCCCGTGATGCGGAGAAACTGATCCGCGCCGCCAAAGATGGCGCCGCCGTCACCCCAGAAACGGATCTTCACAACGCCGAGCTCCTGCGAATCACAAGCCTGGCCTGGCAGATGTGGCGCAAGGGGGAAGGCGCGGATCCCTTATCAACAAAAATGCACCCCACCATCGCGCGCGCACTGCACGTCTTGGGTGAAGCCGACGCTGACTGCACCTCGCTCGCCAAGCGGGTTCGCGTCAGCCCAACGTATTTGTCGCGGCTTTTCCACAAAGAGATGGGCATCCCACTCATCCAGTACCGCAACCAGCTGCGCATTCAGCGCTTCTTGTCGTCCTACCAGCGGGGCGAACGAGCCAACATCACGGAGGCGGCTTTGCGCGCGGGGTTCGGAAGCTACCCGCAGTTTCATCGCGTGTTCACGTCCACGATGGGCCAGTCGCCATCAAAGTTCATCGCCACAAAGCAGGGCTGACCGAAGCACACGTCACCGCGGCGGCAAACCGGTGGGCCGCAGCTTGCGGATGCTTTCTCGATAGTCGCTGGGCCTCAGGTTCTTCGCCGCCAAGAAGCGTCGGTTGAAATAAGAAACGTTAGGAAAGCCAGACGCGGCTGCGATGTCGGCTACGCCTCGATCCGTTTCCAGCAGCAGACGGCTGGCGTGCCGCAGGCGCAGCTCGTTCACATACTCCACGAAGGTGTGCCCGGTGCTTGCTTTGAAAAATCGTGAGAACGCGGAGGGGCTCATGGCCACGAGGCGGGCCGCCTGAATGAGGGATATCTGCTTGTGAAAATTGTCTTCCAAGAAGCGCGAAATCTTTTGAATCGGCTGCGGATCTGCCCTGTTGCTCGTGGGACCAAACGTCAAAGCCGACAACAAAGTCCGTTCGTGCGCTGGCGTTTCACTCAAGGCGTCCAACAACGTGCAAAACGTTGCCAAGCGCACGAGAGGGCGCTCGGTGGGTAGACGCAAGAATAGCGGCAACAAGCGCCGGCTCACCGTGCCGGCAAACAACACGCCTTTTGCCGCCGCATTCAGAAGGTCATTTAACGGCGCCATCTGTGGATCGTGCAAGGCAGACTCACCAAACAAGCGCCGATCGAAATGCGTCACGATTTGTTCATGGGCTGTGTGGCCGCCCGGCGTGGATGCATACGTGTGCGGCACGCCCGGGCCGACCAGCACAAGATCGCCCGCTTCATAAGTGGACTCGCTATCGCCCACCAAACGGCGCCCCTGGCTGCCCACGATCAGCGTCAGCTCGTACGCCTCGTGGTAATGCCACGCAAACCGTATCTCGTCCTCTTTGCGGTGCCACACCGAAAAGAAGGGGCCGCGACCTAAGGGCGGCTCGCGCAAGAAGGGCTGCATGGATGACAGTGTAAATCGAAAGGGTTTCCAAAAGCGAAAAGCCGACCCTGGGGCCGGCTTTTCCGTGGCTGATGGAGCCGCTTATGTCTTCAAGACGACGTCGTCGATGCAGACGCCCTGGTTCTGCTTGATCTCGACCTTCAACAGACCGTCCCAATTCAAGATGGTCGCGTTGTTTAGGCCGGGCGTGCTGATGGTCTTACTTACAACGGTGGAGGTGCCCTTCTTGTAGCCCTTGATGGTGACCGTGTTGCCCACGTGCACGTTCAAAGAGGACAAGGAGAAAGGCTCGCCCGTGTTCTTCGTGATCACGATGTGTTCGCCCCAGTAGTTCGAGCACAAGGCGTTGCTGCCAGCCGGCGATTCGATCGTAAGGTTGCCAGTGGCATACATCCACACGGTGTTCTTGAACTCAAAGTTGCTCGTGGTCGTCCACACCTCAGCTTTGCTGCGCGTCTTGAAGCCCAGGCCTTCGCCGTTGAAATTCAAGGTCACAGTAGAGAAGTTCTGGGCCACGCTGCCGTTGTAATTCCGGTTGACGTAGGTCGTAACGACGTTTGGCCAACTGCCAATGTACGTTCCGTACGGGCCGCTCGCGGTCCCACATTCCTTGTAGTCGTAGTGTTCGCCGTCCGACAGCACCCGCGCCTGACACAGGGCGGAAGCGATGCCGTCGTAGAAATTGGCGTCATCCGTGCGGTAGCCGCTCCACGACTTGTAAGGATTGCCGCTGCTCGCGCCCAAACGGCCAGGGATGCTGGCTTTAAAGCCATCACCCTTAACGAAGTAGGCCGTGGGTGGATTGGATGTGAGCATGTTGCCCATGAAGACGCCTTCTTGAATGATAGCGTCGCTGCCCGAATCGGTTGGCAAGCTCATGCCCACCGACGGCATCTTGTCGGGATCGGCATTAATGAAGATGGGCACGTGGTTGCCCGTGCTGTTCATGTGCGCCATCATGCAGGCGCTGATCTTTTGTTGGCAGCTGGTGTCGCATTGGCCATTCTTCCAGCCGGAGCCAATGCCAACACGTCCGTAGTAACGATAGCTTTTGCCTGTGTTGTCTTGCTTGTCGATGTAGTCGCCATTGCTCAGCGCACACTTCGCCAAGTATTCCACCGTGGCTCGTCCACCATTGCTGGTCATGAGGCCATTGCTGGTCATCAAACCGTTGATGGTGGAGAGACCATTGATGGTGGAAAGACCGTTGGCAGTCATCAGGCCGTTGCTGGCCACCAGACCGTTGATTGCCGATAAGCCGTTGATGGCGGACAAGCCGTTCTCGGAGGCCAAACCCTGCGAAACGGGGTCGTCCTGCAACAGGGCCGAACCATCTTGCCCTGCGGCGCCGCACCCTACGGCGCCACCCACCAACAACACACCCAGCGAGTTCCAAAGTGCCTTCGTCATCGTGCCCCTCCTTCGGTAACCCAGCCAGCTCGATGAGCTCTGTCGGCTTTGCGTCGCGCGGTCGCCCGCGGTTTGCCATTTCGGGAAAATCCCCTTGTTCCCTCCTACTGCAGGTGTTGTGCCATGCATGATATGTAACATAAATTACACAACAAACCACGAATCCGACCATTTGGGGACGACACCTGTTGTGCCGGAGACAACAGGTGTTGTTGCTCCCACGACAGCACTGAACGTCGACGCTTAAGCCAACCGCTGCCCAAGCCATGCAATCGGTCGGCAAGGGCGACTGGGTGAGTGCAGGCGCACATGCCGCGCGCAAAAGCGAACAGCTGACCCGAGGGCCAGCTGTTCGCTTCGTCTTATTTAGATTGCGACTATGTCTTCACGACCACGTCATCAATGCAGGTGTTGCCATTGAGGGACCGAATCTCAACCTTGATCAGGTTGTCCCAGTTCAAAGTTGCACTCGTGATGCCATTGAGCCAAGCGCTGTAGGTCTTGCGGGTGCTGCTGCCACGAACATAGCCCGTGATCTTCACTTCGCGGTTGCTGGTGAGGCTTCCGTACTCTTCGTTGAGATTGAGGCTCTTGAGCGAGAACGGCTCGCCGGTGTTCTTGGTGAGCACGAAGTGGCTCGTGTTGGAAACGCAAAGGCGCTTGCTGTTGTTGTTCACCTTGAGGTCCAAAATACCAGGGGAGTAGGTATTCACCGTGTCCTGGAATTCAAAGTTATAAGCCGTGGTCCAGATGTCGGACTTGCTCTGGGTCTTATAGCCCGTTGAATCACCTTCGAAGTTCAAGGTGCGTTCAACAAAGTCTTGGCTCACAGTGCTGTTGTAGTTCCGGTTCACGTAGGTGACCATCACGTCTTGCCAGCGGGTGCTGTATTGGCCAAAGGCCGAATCCGACTTGCCGCAGTCTTTGAACTCCCAGTGCTCGTTGTCAGGCAAGATACGCTGCATGCACAACGCATTGGCGATGCCTGAGTAGTACCCGCTGTTGTCGGGGCGGTAGCCTTCCCAAGGTTTGTAGGGGTTGCCTGAGCTTGCGCCCAAGCGCCCTGCGATGCTGGCCTTAAAGCCGTTGCCCTTGGCGAAGTAGGCATCGGGCGGATTTTTGGCAAGCATGTTGCCCATAAACACGCCCTCTTGAATCGCGGCGTCGCTGCCCGCTTCGTAGGCCAAGCTCATGCCCACAGACGGCATGCGATCAGGGTTCGCATTGATGAAGATGGGCACGTGATTGCCGGTGCTGTTCATGTGCGCCAACATGCATGCGCTGATCTTCTCTTGGCACGCCGTATCACATGTACCGTTCTTCCAGCCTGAACCGATGCCCAAGCGGCCTTGGTAGCGGCGCCATGTGCCCGTGTTGTCCTGCTTGTCGATGTAGTCGCCATTGCTCAGCGCACACTTCGCCAAGTATTCCACCGTCGCTCGTCCACCATTGCTGGTCATCAATCCGTTGATCGCTGACAACCCGTTAATGGTGGAGAGACCATTGATGGTGGAAAGACCGTTGGCAGTCATCAGGCCGTTGCTGGCCACCAGACCGTTGATTGCTGACAAGCCGTTGATGGCGGACAAGCCGTTTTCAGAGGTCAAACCCTGCGAAACGGGATCGTCCTGCAACAGGGCCGAACCATCTTGCCCTGCGGCGCCGCACCCTACGGCGCCACCCACCAACAACACACCCAGCGAGTTCCAAAGTGCCTTCGTCATCGTGCCTCTCCTTCGGTAACCCGGCCAGCTCGATGAGCCCCGTCGGCTTTGCGTCGCGCGGTCGCCCGCGGTTTGCCATTTCGGGAAAATCCCCTTGTTCCCTCCTACTGCAGGTGTTGTGCCATCAAAAAATTGTAATTCAAACTACCAATAAAAGCCGTTTTGGAGCAGATTTCGCTCCCGGGTGTTGCTTCGGGCACAACAGGTGTTGTCGACGGCGCTACGTTTCAAACGGCCAAACACCCGCAGTCCCGCCTTCGCCTTTTTCGAAACAACAAAGCCGGCCATCAAAGGCCGGCCTGATTCGACGCCTGCTAGTTCAGCGTCAAGATCCGATAATGCAATAGTTGCTCGCGATCGGCAGATTTTCCTCAATGGTTATGGCCAGTTATAAGAACCAGCCCGATCCCACGAGGCTCTGACTAGCGAAAGAATCCAGCCGCCGAACGGTCTTTGGCGTTCTCTTGCAAACCGATTTTGAACCCCACCACATCTTCGTACGCAAAGAAGAACTTTTCACCCTTGCGGTTCTCCAGCGTGAGGAACTTTTCGGGCAAAGCCAGGCGGCCAATTTTAGAAACCGTAAGAACTTCGGCCGACGAACGAATGAAACAATCCAACTCGCGGCCCTCAGGCAGCTGGTAACCGGTGGCACCGCTCTTGATGCCTTCCGACTCCAGAACGGAAACGATCGTGTCTTTGGTCATGGTGCCGGCAGTTTAACCCAGGTTGCGCGGGTTAGACTGTTCGCGTGACCGCGTTGTTGATTCTCTTAAGTTGCCTGGCCACAAGCGATGGGCCCACGCGGCGCCTGCCCCCTTCGGGCGTGCTGCCCGCCCGCGACGCGCTCATTGACGTGGCTCGCCTCGCAAGTGACACCAGCCCGCAAGCCCAGCTCAATCTGCGGAAGCTCCTCGGCCATCCGGCCCCCGAAGTGCGCGCCGCCGTGTTGCGCGCGTTGGCCGCTGGCCCCGGCATTGACAGCCACGTCGTGGCCGTCTACGCCGAAGACGAAAGCGCCGAGGTACGCGTGGCGGCGATGGCCGCGCTTTCACCACGACGCGATCCAGTGGCACGCGCCGCCGTGGCCGCGCGTCTTTCTGACGGTGTGGTTGAAGTGCGTGTGGCGGCGCTGGCGGCCGCGGGACGCATGCGTGATCCGGCGTTGCTGCCATTGCTGCAGATCTTGGCTGAAGATCGCGATGAGGCGTGGCGCGCGTCCACGGCCACCGCCTTGGGTGTTTTGGGAGATCCCGCGGCGGTGCCGCTGTTGCGCGCGTGGGCTTTGTCGGCGACTCGAGGCCGTACGGCCCAAGCGGCCATTGCGGCCCTGGGAGCGATAGCGCATC
>JANRKS010000010.1:0-19985 GCA_033763315.1 Deltaproteobacteria bacterium | reverse complement strand
GATGGTGCTTTCAATGGCCGCACTATTCGTGGTGAAGGAAACCGTGCCCATATGGTCGTTGTGGAAGTATTCCACTTCGAGGTTTGTGGGGTCTGGCTCTTTGCGAGTGAGCTGCGCAAGCATGGTGTTGCCGAGGCTTATATAGAACACGTGCGTCTTCGGCTCTGTGGCCGCCGTACCCGTTTCTTCCCGCATTTCATAAACGCCGCCCACGTAGGTGGTGGTCCTCGTGAGGTGGGGCCCTAACACTGCACGCTTCTCAAATCTACCACCGTCGGCCGCGTAAAGGTATTGCGTGGTGCTGTTGGCCCCCACGATGCGCTCGGGCAAATCGTTGTGGTTGTAGGTGAGCACTTGGCCCGGGCGCTGCCATTGCCTGCCACCATCGTCATACTCGAACTGTGCTGCGGCTCCTTGCCCCGCGCTCCAGCTTCGGCTTGTTACGGCGTGCGGCCGCAAGGCCCCTGCGGCTGGGTAGGCGAACGAGATCGACTCAAGCGGCGTGTTGACGGCGCCATTGGCGAATGTTCTGCGCTCGGTCAAGTTGCCGTTGTCGGTGAAGTCGTAGCGAACGCCGAAGCGCGATTGGGTGCAGTCGTTTGAATTGAGTTCAGGATCGTTAACACACCAAAGTGTGAGGCGGTTGAGCGCGTCGTAGTGAAAGCTTTCCCTCAGCGCACCGCCTGCGGCTTGCGCATCAAATCTGCTGCGCAATTGGCCGCCATCCGAATACGCATACGCAGCCTCTTGCAGGATCTGATTGCCCACCGCGCGGTCCACTGTCGTCTTGAGCCCCGTCATCCACTGCCGCTGTAGGTTCCATTTGCGCGTGGAGACAACGCCGTTGCCGAATCGTTCCTGCGTGACATGGCCTTGCTGATCGCGGTCAAGTACCCGCCAGTATTCAGCATCTGTGTCCGGATCAGAGACACGTGCCAACGAACTGTTGAAGGCATTGTATGCGTATCGAACTCGGGTTTGAATAGGCAAGCCGTCTTCCTGCGCCGGCCCGCGAACCTCGGGATATGTCACAACGTCCAAGCGGCCAGCCTCATCGAACGTGCGGTGCACGCTGAACTCTTCGTTGGCCTTGACCGTTGATTCCGCGACGGGTCTGCCCAATTCATCGTAGCCATAGGCCTTCACCACGCCGTCATACGAAACAGACGATTCAGGCTTACCAATGCCGTTCGGTGCCGCATCGAAGGTGAACGTCGTTTTGCGGGTGCGGGCAGGGCGCCCGCTTTCAGCATTCGCCGTTTCCACAACAACCTCTTCCAACGTTCGCCCCAAAACGTCGCGAACGAAAGTTGTGGTGGCGCCCGCGGCGGTGGTTTCCGAAGTCACTTCGCCTAAGCCATTGTATTCGGTGGAGACCAGGCCCGCGTCGGGATCGAGCAACGTGAGCCGCCTTCCCAAAACGTCGTAGGTCATAACGGTTCGGTTGCCCAGCGAATCGGTGGACGTGATGAGCCGGCCAGCCGCATCGTGGGTATACGTCATGCTGCCCACGCTGCTGCCCGCATTGTCGATGGCGTGGGTCTTCCACACGCGCTCCAGGCTGTCGGTTATGGATTCTTGCACTCGACCATCGGGATCCGTTACGCGAACACGCAGTTCACTGCGCTGGGTGGTGGTGGTGGCGCCGTCGGGGGCCGTTACGGATATCGTGCGCCCCAGTTCGTCGTAATCATGCGCAGCGTAGCCAAGGGAGCCAAGGTCAACTGAGGGCACGCTTTCGAATCTCAACCACCCGCGCCAGTCGAAAATCTTCTCGGACTCCAAGACCTGCCCCTTGGAGTTTCGGACCTTCGCTAGAACAGCCCGACCGAAACGATCTAGAACCGACATCGACCAATTCAGCAAGGTCTCGGTGCCATCCGGTCGTCTCACGTACGAGCTGGTCACCACCTGGCGAGGCCTCTGATTGCTGGGGCCAGCTTGGTAATCATTGGCTGTCACAAGATAAGCACCAAGAACAGATGAAGGCGCTTCGGTACGGACCTCCCGGAAAAACCCGTCCACGTAACGCCGAGTGATGGCGCCGTTCATGTCACGGGACCACACGGCCTGGCCCGTTGCCGGATCAGCGATTGATTCCGCTTTGTGCCCCAACTGATTCTCAGTGTGCCGCACAAATCCGTACGAATCGTAAGAAGTCACGACGAAGCGATCCGCAACGCCGGGAGCTCGCGTCGTCACTTTCACGGGCAGACCTGTGCCGGCTGCATACTCGTATTCAAGCTCGGAACGTTCGTTGACGCGGTCTGGTTCCGTGATGCTCTTCTTCACCATGCCCGTAACCGGGTCGATCTCGATGCGCGACTTGTTGGTTATCGAGGTCGTCTCCGTGCCGTTGGTTGTTGAGGCCTGCACAGTCACCGTCTTTTCAGCATCCTTGACGCGAGCGACAATCCAGCTTGTTTGATCCTCGTTGTGATAGGTGAAGGTGTTCGACACAACTTCGGTGGCATGCCTTCGAATGTTTGACGGCTGGCAACCGGCGCCCGGCGCTTTGGTGGTTGTTTCTGTCAGCACCTCACCGGTCAATGCGCCGGGGCCGTTTTGAATGTACGTAACAACGGACTCGGACACGTTGCTGACGCCAGGGCAGGAGACTTGCCGCGGATCTTCCACCTCTGTGCGCGCGGTCTTTGTTCTGACCAACCCTGTTTGACCTTCGTTGAAGGTCTTAAACTCATAATCAAACGTTTTGCGGGTCACATTCGTGCCACTAGCCCCCGGAACGCGAATCTCTTCTCGCTTTACTTTGCCTGCCAAAGTGAAGCCGAAGCGTGAGTCAGCGAAGGGAATTTGAGCATTCGTGTTCGCGGAGCCGTTCAGGAACTCCACCTCGCGACTTTCTCCGGTGGCCTGATCTATGTCTCGGAAGATTCTGAAACCCAACCACGTGCCGCTAGCGCGGTCCGTGCGCGCGTCTGCATAGGCGTAAACGTGTCGGCGTTTGCCATTGCTGCTGCGGCCTTCGTCTTCGCCTGAATCAGTTGTCAACCGGCTAACCAACCACAGACCTGTGTTGGCGAGCTGCTGTTGCTTTGTATTGCAGGGCGCGGAGAGATTGCCCTCACAGGTGGCCTTTATATACGAGCCGGACGTATCTGTGATGGCCTTGTAGGTTACTTCCGCTGCAACAATGGGTGATTCGCCGCGGTGGACGGACTTCAGCAAGTCCGGCTTGGTGCCCGTTCTGCGGTAAAGGGCCAACGTACCGTCTTCGTCAACTTGCACGATGTCCATAAGGCCATCGCCATCGAAATCGGCAACGTGTGCTTGTCGCCAGCCGGCTGACGAGAATTTATCGTTGGACTTGCCCAACATACGCCGTGCTCGACGCACGCGTCCGGCCCCCGAAGGTAGGTTGGCAAGATCGATCGTCCTTGTTTCGCTGCCCTTGTTCAGTAGGACAGTTGGCGTCCAGGAATTGCCCTTGTCCCATCCGCCACCGAACATGATGACGTCGCTGCGTCCGTCCATGTCGAAGTCGCCCGTGCGCACGCCCTCGTCCATGATGGACGGTTCTGGCGCGAGGTACGCGGTGGGGTGCGCCGTCCCAAAGTGGTGCTTCGCGATGGCTCTTAGCCCGGTGTTTATGAAGATGGTGCGGCCGTCTTGGCTGCCAACCTTGCCGCGATCAAGTGCATCCACCAGGCCATCGCCGTTGAAGTCAACGAAGGTGGGGCTCTTGTTCAAATTCAAGGTTAGACCGAAGGCCGGTGACGTTGGCTTTCCGTCCTCCATCCACGTGACAAGTTCAACGGTTCCGTCACCGTTGACGTCAAGCAACGTCGCTTCTTCTTGCTCCTTCTCATCACCCAAGATGGGTTTCACTCGCTGGCTCGTTTGACTCCCACCGAGGGCAATCGACCAATGCCAGTCCTGGTTCAGGAAGGCACTTCTGTAGCCGCTCGGAAACAAGACGTCCGGGATGCCATCGCCGTTGTAGTCTCCAACCGCCACCGACGCCGGGGGAAACGCCTCAATGTCACTTGGCTTGTCAACAAACCCGAGAAGTTTCATGGCGGAATCGTTCGATGATCCTACCGGCCAAGCTTCGAGATTTATGCGATACTCGTTGATGAAGTCGTCGTCAAACTTACCAAGATAGGCCGCCTCAGGACGTGGCTCTTGTTCGACCACCAACACGTCGGCTGTGCCTTGTGCATCAAGATTCGTGACGACGGGGGACGGAAGATAACCTTCGTCGACGGCGCCCGTTCTGAAATATTTGTCCACAAGTGGCGTGGCGCTTTCTAATGACACCGACAGGTTTCCCGCCTGCAGGATAGACTTGTTCCTCCGATAACTGTACTTGGCCCACTGGGCTTGGGTAGCCACGACCAGAGTCTGCCAAGGATTACTGGCGCACGTACTACCCTGCGCGTATCGATACTCGTCGTAGTCGCACTGGTTATAAACGTCGCAGAGCTGCGTACCGCTGAGCACCGCCGAGTCGCCAGAGTCTTTCTCTTGGCAAGTTTGATAGTCGGGAAAGGTCCCGTCGGGCCGCCGCTGCTGGCAACCGTACCTGATTCCGTCATTGCCTATGCTGGTGATAGGCGCGTAGACATTGAGACCGATTGTGGGGCACAAGTCCCGGTCCGTGTGCTCGCCAATGATCAGATCTGGCTTGCCGTCTTCGTCGACGTCAGAGAGCCCTAGCAACGCTTGGTCTGCGGGCAGTGTGCCGCCCAGTTCTTTGCGTTCAAAGTTCCAGGAGCCACTTTCCCAATCAAAGGTCGTGGCTGGCCCGCATTTGGCCTCGGCCGCTGAACTTTCACATTCTTTGACGCTTTCAATCAGTGCGCGGCCCGTAATGCTCTTGCGTCCGCTCGTCTGCGACCAATCCGCCTGCCCATTGCCCGCATTCGGCGCGTAGTGCAAGCGGTATTCCTTCACCGACGACCATAAGCCATTCTCGTTCTTAACCCGTAGCTCAACGGCGGTTAGAAGTTTCGTGGTCACGTACCTCACGCCGGAGACGTAAGTTTCAAGCACGTCGTGACTTGCACGATCCTCGTGTTTGAAGACCACTTCACGGCTAAACTGGGGACCCGTGTAGCGGATGCGTGTTGGGTAGCGTTCAAGCGTCCACGCTGCTTCGTCAGCGTTGGGGCCATTCCCGTTCGAGTAGTCGTAGGCTATTTCGTTACCAAATCGATCGCGGGTGGATGTGAGCCACCAAGCAGGCACGAATTCGGACGACAACGCACCAACCCGGTTGGTGGGTGTAAGAAACCGCCTGCGAACGTTGTCATGGCCGAACGTTAGGATCCTCCCGTCCTTGGTCGATACCCGCCAGCTCATCGACGTGCCGGTTCCGGTTTGTTCGATCTTGGAGAACGTTTCGATCTGTGTTCGATAGGTGCCGTCGGCCAACCTAACCAGCGGGTTTCCGTCCATGCAGAACTGGTCGTCGTCACCCAAGTACTTAACTGGACGAACCTCGCCGGCGGTGCGAAGCGTTTTGGGGCACCGGGTGATTTGCGAAAAGCCCTTAAGCGACCATCCCACGCCCAACAATCCGTTACCTCCCCGGCTGCTGTAGGAGAGGGCCAATGAGGGCTGCATACCGTTGGTTCCGGGCGGTACCCAAATGGGGATCTCGTACTGGTAACTGCCGTCGCTGGAAACGTCGCCACTCCCGGCAAGGGGGCCGATCGGGCCTCCGGTGGCCAGGTGGGCGTTGGCCGCGATCCTAGTCGCATCGGGCTTGATGAGTAAGCTTCGTCCGTTCAACGCGATTGACTTGCCTTCGGGGCCGTCGACCTGGTTGCATTTTCCATCCACGGCGGGCTCGGCTGTGGCGACTTTATTTCCAAGCGCCCATGTGACCGCCTGGCCGCCCGGGGGAATGTCGACCGAGAAGGCGATCGGCTCCGTACCAGACTGTATCCACGTCGGCTGCTCTGCGGCATGTCCTCCGGACACAACGTTGCGTTTGAAGGCTACGGTATCATTGCTGCCGACAGGAATGCTTAGATTGAGACCTGGCTTTGTTGCATTGGTGTAGCCGAAGATTGCTCGGTGGCCGCCGTCAGGTAGGCCGACAACGCAAGTGACGCGCGGCTGCAGCTTGCACATGGGATTTGCGTCGGATCCATTCGCCGCGCACGCGCCTGCGGCGCAAACGCCTGCGCCGCAGCCCGTGATGTTGCAGCTTGTTTGTTCTTGCTCTGGTCGCTTGGTGTCGTAAACACACCCGAGTTCGGCAGTGCAAGAATCAGCGGTGCACACGTTGCCGTCGTCGCAGGTCAATCGGCCGCTGCCCGGAACGCAAGCGCCTGCCTGGCAAGTGTCACCCGTGGTGCAGGCATTGCCATCCTCGCAGGCACTGCCATTCGCCAACGCTGCGCAGACATCTTGATATGGTTTGATAGCGTAGAGCACGCCTTTGTTTTCCACGCCATCATTGGGCGCGCCCACCAACATCGCCAGCGGCCCAAGCGCAACGGCCGAACCCACGTCGGCCCAATCTGCTGCGTTTGTAGGGCTGTAGACTGCAGGCTCCGTAGAGCCAACATTTGCGAATAGGTATGCTGTGCCTGGGTTCGTTCCTACGGGCGCACCCACCGCTATTTGACCTTGGTAGAGCGACAGGGAGCTGCCGAACGCAACACTGGCAGTGCCCTGCGGGTTCAACAGATCGAGCTCCTGCCATCCATCACCGGTCCAATCCACAACCTTGACCTGGCCTCTGCCGCCTGCCGCTCCGGGGAGACCAAACGCGATTCGATTTCCGTCCGCGGCCACGACTTGGCCCATGCCGTCGGTGCCGTAGACGTCAGCGCTTTCCCAGGTTTTCGCGTTTTGGCTCCACCGCTTTCCATCGTAGTCGAACACAAGCACCCGGCCTCTGCCGCCGACGGCCCCAACAACCAAACGGTTACCTGTCACGGCAACGGACGAGCCGAAGCTGCCCGTGGTTTGTGCGCTTGGGTCTCTCTGTGACAGCTCTAGTTTCCAGTTTCCGTGAGACTTACGAAGGACGTGGACGTAGCCAGCGCCGTTGTCGAAGACGTTTGGGGCAGCAATTGCCACGACCCCTGATTTTGCGGAAACATCGGAGCCGAGAATCGCGTAGCTTCCTCCCGCCGTGATGTTATCGTGGCCAGGTTCAAAGAATACCTGCAGATCGTACGTCGCCGCACTGTAGCCGTGCACGGTGACGTAGTAGCTTCCTGGTTTCGAGGTGGTGCACATTTCAGTCGCGCTCGATGAAGCTGAAACGCAATCAGCGGCCACACCGAGGTCGGGTTCTTCGGGTGCGGGTGGCGGGGAGCTGCAGCCCGCTGCGTAGGGGTTGCCTTCGCAGTCAGCGGGTTGACTTGCAGCCCACGCGAGAGCGGCAGCGAAAAGCTTCCATCCGTCGGCGGTCAAGACGGAAGCCGTGCCATCGCCGGCACCCCAGCCTACGCGGCGCGCGGGTGCGGAAAGGCCAAACATCAACGACCCTTTGTCGTAGCCGAATATCGTAAGAGCTGAAGATGCTGGAACCGAAGAAGCGGGATTCTGACCGCTGGCGTGCGCAATGGAAACGGCGTTGGCGTTGGGGACGCCCCAAATAAACTTGCTTGGCGCTGAGGTCATAGTGACCGCACCGGTGAATCCACCAGCAAGCGGATGGTTGCCGTTCGTAACAACCATCGTGCTCTGCCCGCTCACATCACCAAAATCTGCGAGCCACGTGTTTGCAGTCATGCCCAGCTCATCGAACAGCGCGGGCTCAAGTGAAACGATCGGCGTTGTAGATTGAGTAAGCTTGTTGTCGACGGTGCCTGAGCTTGTGGACTCAGATATCACCACCAGTTTCTTGCCCACGGTGTGGCTAAGCTGCACCTCTTGGCCTGTGATCAAATGCGTCGAAAAGCCATGCTCTGTCATTCGACTGCGTATCACGTCGTCTGCGTGTGACAGTGGAATGGTGGCTGCAACAAGGAGCGCGTCCGTTTTGCGTGTTGCCCAGATAACGGCCGCATCAAACAGCCTGCCTCCTGCGGTGGTGAACGAGGCCGCGGTTGGATCACCCACGAACAACCCCACCCGGCGCGCAGGCGCTACACCGTTTACCATCGCGGCGCCGGTGGTATAGGCGAAGATGGTGGCCTTGGTGACGTCGCCTGGCAAAGTGGCGGCAATTTGGGCTGAGGCGCTGGGGCGGCCCCACATGATTTTGGACGCTCCGCTTGAAATCACGACGTTCCCTGAAAGCTGAGCTGCCAAGGGATGCGAACTTGATGTTATCGACAGTGTGTTGGTGCCGGGCGCATCGCCGTAATCTTGCTGCCAACCGCCTGCCGTCATACCCATGTCGTCCCAGATAGCCACTTCCATTGCCACAACAGGCACGGCTACGCTTTCGTACTTGTTGAGGATCTTGGCTGATTGAGACGATTCGGACACCACAACGATGCGCTTGCCATCGGCATCCGATGTGGTGCAAGCGTCGTCATCCACGACCTGGACCTGGTAACCCAGCGACACAAGGCGATCACGGATCACTTGATCTGCTGCGTTCAAGGTGTTTGCGCCCACGACCAACAGCGCGTTCAAGCTTGTTGGTGCTGAGGGATCGGTACGGGTCGGTGCCGCATGGATATAGAGATCGGGATCGTTAGTGCCCGTGATTTGTGCACGCAGTCGCTGGCCATTCTTTACGGTGAAGGGGCCGAAGACCGCATCTTCCTTGAGCGCAACGCTGCGGGTGGGGAGGGTGGCTTGAATTGTGACCTTGGAGTATGCGCTGTCGCCTCGAACACCGATGTAATGCTCGCCCACACCAAGGAGCGAGCAAGCTTCGTTGGAGCTGCCATTGAACGGTCGGCAGTCGTAGGCCCCCGCCGACGCCATCGGCAACGCACCTCGACGGGTGAAAAGGTCCGCGTCGCCTGTACCATTCATAGTCACTGTCCAGGACTCGCCGTTTTTCACGGCCATGGGGCCCATTTGTCGCCACTGCACACCTGGCGCCACCTGCGAACCAGTGACCGACCACTCGTGCGGCGTCAAGATCCTGGTTTGCCCTAGAGTCGTATCCTCCACCCAATAGGATCCTTCTTGCGTCTCACGCTCAAAAACGTGCACTAACCCTCTCGGCTGACCGTCTTCGGGTCGCAGAGGGGCGCCAACGAAGAGAGTGTCGCCATCAATAGCTACGGATTCACCGAATCGTTGACCTGAAATGCCATCAACGGAGGAAGCAGGAGGGTGTAGCTTCTGCTTTACAAGCCAAGTTTGATCCGGCTGCCGCTCGAGCACGTAGGCGGCACCCGTGTACTCTCCGCTTGGGTTTGTATCGCCAGGGGCGCCAACCAATGCCAAGTTTCCCGAGATCGCAACGGCTTTGGCGAACTCGCCGCCGTTGCCAGGTATCGCCGGAAATGCCTGTGCCACAGTCACAGCTTGAGTGACGGCTCCCGAAGGAGAATGCGCCACATCCGTTCTGCGACCACAATTCGCGGCGAGCAATACGAATGCGCAAAGCAGAAACTGCGGAAGTGGACTTCGTGACAGAGCGGTCATTGGGCGCCTCCCTTAGGCGTCCCGGATGCAGTGCCATGTTGGGGGCTCTGCCTCATCTCAGGGGCCGAAGGGGAATCGTTGCCCAAATGGGCTGGCCACAGTTCCAGCGCGGCTCTGCAAGGCATCGACAACATCGCCGTTGATTCTTTGAGACAGGAAATCGCGTCCATGCTCGCCGCTCCGCCACATACGAGTGGTAGTTCCGACTGACAAGCTGACCGCACAAGCGCTACGACGTAGGGGCGAAATGCACTTTTGCAGAGCCGAGACATCACGTCGGAGTGCCGCGCGAGGCAACTGTGTAGTGCCCGGCCCGTGGCGCCTTCGCATAGACTCTTCGATTCAAGGGCGCATGCCTCGTCGGGAGCGGGTGGCAACTCTGCGGTGCGGGCAGTGCGAGGAGCCGAAGGATGCAATGCGTTCTTGGGGCGATCCTTGGTTTTGGTTTCGGGCGCTTTCGGCGATGGGCCCAGGTCGCCCGGCAAAGGTTGAGACCCTTTCGCCTTTTCGTTCGATGTCGGCAACTCTCGCAATGCCCCTTTCACGTGGTGGCTGTAAAGAAGACACAGCGAAAGGAACGCTAACGTATGTGCAGTCGGTGGCCGGACTCGGGCCAGGCTAATTTTCATAAGAGACCTCAAGTGCTGAGCAATAGAGACTCGCGCTTATCACACCGTCAAAGTCGGGGTCTATCAAAATTTATGCGGCCCACGCATGTTTTGGCCAAATGAAGGGGTTTCCAATAGGTTGCTGTCGCCGCCGTGGCTAACCCAATCAACAATCCTGTAACCCCGTTGAGACGTCGGCTCCCCAGCGAGGGTCAAGCTGCCGTCCTGTGACACAAGGACATATCCCAGTCCCCCCACAGTTACGCCGCCTTCGCGTGAAACAACTTGGTTACGCACGCCGAAACCCGGGTGAAACAATGCAGTTTACGAGTCCAGTAACGGCGCATTTATACTCGTATTTAACGGTCTGTTTACGCCCGCGAAACGGCAAAGCGGTACCACTAGACGTATGCAGAATTTGCGAAATCTGGTGGTCGTGGGCAACGGCATGGTGGGGCACAAGCTGATCGATGTGCTTGTGAACCGCGGGGCCAACGAGACCTATCAGATCACCACTTTTTGCGAAGAATCGCGCGTGGCTTACGACCGCGTGAATCTGTCGAAGTTCTTTGACGGCAAGACAGCGGAAGATCTTTCGCTTGTGGCGCCAGGCTTTTACGAACGCCACCGTGTGAACGTTCGGTGCGGAGAGAAGGCCGTTAAGATCGATCGCGAAGCCAAGGAAGTGCTTTCCTCGACTGGCGAGCGCGTGCCTTACGACGTGTTGGTGCTCGCGACGGGATCTTTCCCCTTCGTGCCGCCGATCGAAGGCAAAGACGGCCCTGGTTGCTTTGTTTACCGCACGATCGACGACCTTGAGGCGCTGTCAGCCTACAGCCAGACGTCCAAAACCGGCGTGGTGATCGGTGGTGGTTTGTTGGGGCTTGAAGCCGCCAACGCCGTGATGAACATGGGCCTGCAAACCCACGTTGTGGAGTTTGCGCCGCGCTTGATGACGCTGCAGGTGGATGATGTCGGCGGCGCGCTGTTGCGGCAAAAGATCGAATCGTTGGGCGTAAAGGTGCACACCAACAAGAACACAAGCCGCATCGAACGCAACGAAGCGGGCGCCGTGTGCCGCATGCACTTCGTCGATGGCAGTTCGCTTGAAACCGATATGATCGTGTTTTCGGCCGGCATCCGTCCCCGCGACGAGTTGGCGCGCGACGCTGGCCTCAGCGTGGGCCCGCGGGGTGGCATCGTCGTCACCGAGACCTGCCAAACCAGCGATCCCAACATTTACGCCGTGGGCGAGTGCGCGCTTTACGATGGCCGCATCTTCGGTTTGGTGGCCCCCGGCTACAAGATGGCCGAAGTGGCGGCGCTGCAGATCTTGGAACAGGCCAGCGAGAAGGATCGCTTCTTGGGGTTCGACATGAGCACCAAGCTTAAGCTGATGGGCGTGGACGTGGGCAGCTTCGGCGACGCGTTTGCCAAGACGCCGGGCGCCCACGTGATCTCGTTTTACGATTCGGTGGCCAGCATCTACAAGAAGCTGGTGTTGAGCGAGGACCGTAAGTTTCTCTTGGGCGGCATGTTGATCGGCGATGCCAGCAGCTACAGCCAATTGTTGGCGCTGGTGCAGGCCCAGGTGGCGTTGCCAGGCGCCGCTGAAGAACTGATCTTGCCAGCCCGTTCGGGTGAGGCCCCCGCGGGCATGGGGCCAGAGCACCTGCCCGAAGGGGCGATCATTTGTTCGTGCCACAACGTGACCAAAGGCGCAATTTGCGGTGCCATTACGACGCAAGGCTTATCCACCGTTTCTGACGTGAAAGGCTGCACAAAGGCCGGCACAGGCTGCGGCTCTTGCGTCACACTGCTTGCGCCCTTGCTCAAGGCTGAGCTGGCGAAAACCGGCGTCGTCATGGACAACCGGATCTGCGAGCACTTCAAGTTCACGCGCCAAGAGTTGTTTCACTTAGTGAAGGTGAACAAGCTCAAAAGCTTCGACGCATTGATCGCGGCGCACGGGCAGGGGCTGGGTTGCGAGATCTGCAAACCCGCCGTGGCCAGCATCTTGGCTTCTACGTGGAACGAACACATCCTTGAATCGAGCCACGTGGGTCTGCAGGACTCGAACGATCGCTTTTTGGCCAATGTGCAACGCGATGGCACGTACTCTGTGGTGCCACGTGTGGCCGGCGGCGAGATCACGCCGAAGCAGCTGATCGCACTTGGCCAGGTGGCCGAGGAATACAACCTTTACTGCAAGATCACGGGTGGCCAACGCGTGGATTTGTTCGGCGCGCGTGTGGAAGAGTTGCCGGGCATCTGGGAGAAGCTGATTGCCGCGGGGTTCGAGTCGGGCCACGCGTATGGCAAGGCTCTGCGCACCGTGAAATCCTGCGTGGGCAGCACATGGTGCCGTTACGGCGTGCAAGATTCAGTGGGCTTGGCCATTCGCATAGAGAACCGGTACAAGGGCTTGCGCAGCCCGCACAAGCTCAAGTCCGCGGTTTCGGGCTGTGCGCGCGAGTGTGCGGAAGCCCAGAGCAAGGACTTCGGCATCATCGCCACGGAGAAGGGCTATAACCTTTACGTGTGTGGCAACGGTGGCATGAAGCCTCAACACGCACAGCTTTTGGCCTCCGATTTGGACGAGGACACTCTGATTAAGTACGTGGACCGCTTTCTGATGTTCTATGTGCGCACCGCCGATCGTCTGCAGCGCACAGCCACCTGGTTTAACAACCTGGAGGGCGGCATGAAGTACTTAAAGCAAGTGATCGTGGAGGATTCGCTGGGCTTGGCCGCAGAACTTGAAGCCGAGATGCAGCACTTGGTGGACACGTACCAGTGCGAATGGAAAACAGCGGTGGAAGATCCGCAAAAGCGCAAGATGTTCCGCTCGTTCGTCAACTCTGATGCGCCCGATCCGAGTATCATGTTTGTCAAAGAGCGCGAGCAACACCGCCCCGCTTTCTGGGACGAGAAAGAGCGCCTTGTGCCGCTGCGTAAGCGCGCCTCGGCCGGCTAATCACAAACGTCACGAAGCTTGGGAGAACACGCGATATGCATTGGGTTTCGGTTTGTTCAGTCAGTGATGTGGTTCCAGGCACGGGCGTGGCCGCTTTGGTGCAGGGGGAACAAGTGGCCATTGTGAGATCGCCCAAAGGCGACGAATTCTTTGGTCTGTCTAACTTCGATCCCTTCAGTAAGGCCTTCGTCATCGCGCGCGGGATCGTGGGCGATAGGGCCGGGGTGACCAAAGTGGCGTCACCGATTTACAAGCAATCTTTCGATCTGCGCACAGGCGTGTGTTTGGACGACCCGGCGGTGGTCTTGCCCACGTATTCGGTTCGTGTGAACGAGGGTCGCGTGGAGGTATTGGCGGGCGAACTGTCTTCGCCCCGCGCGGACGCCGAATGAGCGACGCCGCCACGCTGGGCAAAGAGTCCGCGGGGGCTGCGCCCGCCATTCGATCCGCTTCGCTCAAAGTGCTTGGTGGTGGCAAAGCGAAAGCGCCGCGGCTGACGTTGTTGGATGGGCTGCTGGCCGAACAGCAAACGTTGACGGCGGTCACCGCATTTGCGCGTCTGCACGATAACGGCGGTGTGCCCGCCCAAGCGCGATATTATCGTGACTTGCTGCCACTGGCGAAACCAGAGCCCGGGCAACAATACGCGTTTGAGGTGGACATGGACGTATGCACGGGCTGCAAGGCGTGCGTGTCCGCTTGCCACAGCTTGAACGGCCTTGATGACAACGAAGCGTGGCGCACGGTGGGCTTGCTTCACGGCGGCACGGCCAAGGAGCCAGCGCAACAAACCGTGACCACGTCCTGCCATCACTGCGTGGAGCCCGCGTGCATGTTGGGCTGCCCTGTGAAAGCTTACGAAAAAGATCCTGTCACAGGGATCGTCAAGCATCTGGACGACCAGTGCATCGGTTGCCAGTACTGCTCGCTGATGTGCCCGTATGATGCGCCCAAGTACAACGCGAAGCTGGGCATCGTGCGCAAGTGCGATATGTGCAGCGATCGATTGTCGGTGGGTGAAGCGCCTGCGTGCGTCCAGGCTTGCCCCAACGGCGCAATCAAAATCGCGGTTGTGGATGTGTCCGAATCAGTGCAACGAGGTGAAGCCGGCACGTTCTTGCCTGGCGCGCCGGCCCCCGATCAAACGATGCCCACCACGGTCTACAAGACCAAGCGTGGTCTGCCGGGGAACATGTTGCCGGCGGATTTTTACAGCGCGCACCCCGAACATTCGCACCCGCCGTTGGTGGTGATGCTGACGCTCACGCAATTGGCGGCGGGCGCGTTCGCGGTGGCCACGTTGGTGGATACCTGGGCAGGCAAGTTGGCCGGTGGCGCCTTGGCGCAAGCGGCGTTGTCGCTGGGGCTGGGCTTTGTGGCGATCGCGGCCAGCGTGTTTCACTTGGGGCGGCCACAACACGCGTGGAAGGCGTTCTTGGGTCTGCGCACGTCGTGGTTGAGCCGTGAAATCTTGGCGTTCGGTGCGTTTGCTGGTTTGGGGTTGCTGTATGCCGTGTGCTTGGTGCCGCATCTGTGGCCCGCTGTGCCGGGCAAAGACGTGTTGTTGAGGGCGGCTCCCCTCATTCGCTATGGCGCGGCAGGCGCCGGCGCCTTGGGCGTGTTTTGTTCGGTGATGGTTTATGCGGCCACCAAGCGCGCCCATTGGAGCGGCGCCATCACCGGCATGAAGTTCATTTGCACCACCTTGATCTTGGGCGCCGCCGCCGTGGCCGCTGTGGCCACCGCCACGGGGGGCGCCCCGGCGGTGATCAAAGCGCTGTTGATGTCGGTGGTTGGCTTGTCGGTGATGAAGATGTTGTTCGAGGCAGGTGTGTTCCGGCATCGCAACGCTCGCCATCATTCGGTGCTGCGACGAATGGCGCTGCTGATGTCGGGCGAACTGGCCAAGTTCAGTTTCCTGCGTTTTGCCGCGGGCCTGGCAGGCGGGGTTGGTTTGCCGCTGCTAGCGTTAAGCGCGAAACAAGGCAGCGTTCCGAACGCCTCGGTCGCGGTGGTGGGTGCGGTGCTGTCGCTGGGCTTGCTGATGGTGGGTGAATTGACCGAACGCTATTTGTTCTTTCGCGCGGCACCGGGGTCAAGGATGCCCGGAGGCTTGCAGTAATGGCTGAAAAGTCCGACCCCGCGGGCGCCCCAACGGATGCGTCGTGGCGGCACAAAGCTGAAGACTTGCTGGTGAACAAGAGCGGCGCGCTCACGCGTGATTTGCTGTTGGAGCCGGCCTCGTTTGGCTTGGGCAAAGTGCCGGCGCGCCTCAAACCCGATCAAACCACCAATATGACGTGTGGTTTTTGTTCGACGGGCTGCAGCCTTACCGTGCACATCAAAAACGGCGAAGCCGTGAACCTGTCGCCAAACACGCATTACCCCGTGAACCTGGGCATGGCGTGTCCCAAGGGGTGGGAAGCGCTGACGCCGTTGCGCGCGAGCGATCGTGCCACCACACCGATGGTGCGACAGAAGGGCAAGTTGGTGCCCGTGTCGTGGGAAGAGGCGATGGCCCACATGGTGGGCAACTTCAAAGCCATTGCGGAGAAGCACGGGCCGCAGGCGTTGGCGTTCATCTCCACCGGACAAATCGCCACCGAAGAAATGGCACTGTTGGGATCGGTGGCCAAGTTCGGCATGGGCATGGTGCATGGTGATGGCAACACCCGCCAGTGCATGGCCACGGCCGTGGTGGCTTACAAACAAGCGTTTGGTTTCGATGCACCGCCGTATACGTATCAAGACTTTGAAGAGTCGGACGTGATCGTGTTGGTGGGCTCTAATTTGTGTATTGCGCACCCGATCATGTGGGAGCGCATCGTGCGCAACAAGCACAAGCCCGCCATCGTTGTTGTGGATCCGCGCCGCACCGAAACGGCGATGGCTTCCACCCATCACTACGCGCCCCTGCCAAAGTCGGATCTGACGTTGTTCTATGCGGTGGCGCGGTTGCTGGTTGAACGTGGCCAAATCAAACGTGAGTTTGTGGCCGCGCACACCACGGGGTTTGCGGAGTTTGAAGCGCACGTGCAGGCGTTCACGCTCGAACGCGCCACCAAAGAAACGGGGCTGACGGCAGAACAGATCACCGAATTCGCGGATTTGATCGCCGCGGGCAAGCGCGTTTCATTCTGGTGGACGATGGGCGTAAACCAAAGCCATCAAGGCGTGCGCACAGCCCAGGCGCTGATCAACTTGGCACTGATGACGGGCAACATCGGACGCCCAGGCACGGGCGCCAATTCGATCACGGGCCAATGCAACGCCATGGGCTCGCGGCTTTATTCCAACACCACAAACTTGTTGGGCGGCCGTGACTTCACAAGTGAATCAGATCGCAACGACGTGGCCCAGATCCTGGGCATCGATGCAGCCACGATCCCCACACAGGGCAGCTGGGCCTACGATCAGATCTTCGAAGGCATCTTGCGTGGTGACATCAAGGGACTGTGGGTGATCGCCACGAACCCCGCGCACTCGTGGATCAACCAAGGCTTCGCCAAAGACATTCTGAGCCGCCTCGATTACTTGGTGGTGCAGGACATGTACAGCACAACGGAAACGGCGGCGTTCGCGTCGTTGCTGTTGCCGGCGGCGGCGTGGGGTGAAAAGGAAGGCACATTCATCAATTCCGAACGCCGGTTCGGCATCATGAAGCGCGTGGCCCGCGCCCCAGGGCAGGCCTTGGCTGATTTCCACATCTTCCGCTTGGTGGCAGAAGCCTGGGGCTGCGGCGAGATGTTCAAGGAATGGACCAGCCCAGCGGCGGCGTTCCAGATCCTCAAGCGGCTGTCCAAAGGGCGCCCATGTGACATCAGCGGCATCGAAGATCACACGATGGTGGACCGCGAAGGCGGAGTGCAGTGGCCACTTAAAGAAGGCGAAGCGCTCTCGGATGCGCAGCGCCGTTTGTTCGCGGACGGTCGTTTCTTTCACGCCGATGGCAAGGCCAAGTTTGTGTTCGAGGAGCCACGTGCGTTGCCCGAGCCCGCCAACGCGCGGTTTCCGTTTACGCTGCTCACAGGCCGCGGCAGCAGCAGCCAATGGCACACGCAAACGCGCACGAAGAAGTCAGCGGTGCTGAACAAACTTGCGCCCAGCGACCTTTACGTTGAGATCTCACCGCTTGACGCCAAGAAGCTCAAGATCGCCCCCAGCGAATGGGTGCAGGTGCGTTCGGAACGGGGCATGGTGGACGCACGCGCGTTCATCACCAACAACGTGCAGCCGGGGCAGGTGTTTATGCCGATGCACTACGAAGAGATGAACGTGCTCACGTTTGCCGCGTTCGATCCCTATTCGCGGCAGCCAGCGTATAAGGCGTGCGCCGTGTCGGTGGCGCGCCCGGGCCCCTAGGGCTCACTCGCTTGGGCGAGTGTGGTGCGCCCCAACGATTCGGCCATCGCGTTGGTCAGGCGCTTCATGACGAAGCTCTTCTCCGGCATGATGTCGGTTTTTACGCCTCGATCGGCTAGGGCTTCAAAGACGATGGGGCCCACGGACGCCACCTGGCAGCGCGCGAGGCCCGCCTGCAGCACATCGAGCAATTGCCGGCTTTCTGCGACGGCAAACAAACGATCCACCTGAGACGCGCTGGTGAACGCGATCGCGTCCACGGCGCCGCTGGCCAGGCCTTCGATAAGCCCGGCCACCTTGTCTTCGTGAGACGCGGGCGCGTAAACGTAAGGCGCCACCGGCGTGGCAATGGCCTTGGCTTGCTGCAAGAACGACATCAAACGTTCGTTCGGATCGGTGCCGTAAAGCTGCACGCCGATGCGGCGGCCGGACAAATCCATCGGCGACAAAGTATCGATGATGCCTTGGGTGGTGGGTGAGGAGGCGGGCACGTCGGTGGCCAGCCCCAGCTCGTGAAGCGCGCGCGCCGGCTTGGGGCCGCGTGTGATCCGACGAGCCTGCCGCAATCCCGCCAAAACTTCGGCTGCCAAACCAATACGTTCAGCCCGTGCCAACAAGCGACGCAGGCCTTCGCCTGTCAAAAAGATCAAGTCGTCAAAGCCGCCCGTGGCCAGCGTGTGCAGCCAAGCGTCCACAGCTGTTCCATCCGGAGCGTCGACAATTGAAACCAACGGGCAGCTGAGTGTGGTGGCGCCATCGGCCTCCAGCAGCGCCACCAAGCGATCCAATTCGCGGGTTTCAGGAAGCGCAATCACGCGGCCCGCGAGGGGGAGTTCATTTGCCATACGACAGGATTTTTCGGGCTTGACGCGCGCTTGGCAAGGCCGATTGTTAGGCGAGCGGTTGTTGTTGGCTGAGGCAATGCAACGTGCCGAAGCCCCACACCAGATCCACCGCGTGGATCCCAATGATTTGCCGGGTGGGAAACAGCTCTTGCAGGATCCCCATTGCGGTTCGATCCCGCGGATCGTTGAACGTGGGCACCAACACTGCTGCGTTGCCGATGTAGAAATTGGCGTAGCTGGCGGGCACGCGCACGCCCTTAAAATAAAGCGGGCGCGGCATCGGCAGGGGCACAACCTGCAGGCGCTGGCCGTCTTGCAAGCGCGCGTCTTGCAGGCGCTCCCAATTTTCAGCCAAAGGCGCGTGGTTGGCGTCGCGGCCGTCGGGCTCTTGGCACAGCACAACGGTGCTCTCGTTTACGAAGCGGCACAAATCATCGACGTGTCCGTGCGTGTCGTCGCCCGCAATGCCGTGCCCCAACCACAGCGTGTTTGTGGCGCCCAAGGTGCGCGCAAACAGTTGCTCGTAATCGGCGCGCGAAAAACCTGCGTTGCGCACCTGCACTTTGGGATCGAGCATGCACTCTTCGGTGGTGAGGATGGTGCCTTGCCCGTTGACATCGATGGCGCCGCCTTCAAGCACCACGGGCTTGCCCTTGTGTTCCACATCCAGAAGGGGTACGCCCAACGCGCTGGCCGCCTTGGCAGCGACGCGCGTGTCTTTTTTCCAATTGGCGTACTTGGCCCAAGCGTTGAACTTGAAGCCCGCAATCGCTGTGGTGGTTTTTTTTCCGGCGCCTGTGCGCACGAAGATCGGGCCAAAATCCCGCGCCCAAACGCGATCCGTGGGGAAGCGGTGAAACACCACGCGCGCGAGATCCACATGCGCGGCCGCCAAGATCCGCTGCACCTTCTTTTCCGAGGCGGCGTCGTTGACCAGCAAGTTCACGATTTCGCCTGGCACCAAGTGGCGGATGATCTCGGCCCACACCCAGGGGATGCCGCCGAATTTGCCGGGCCAATCCTGTTTGTTGTGCGGAAAGGCCAGCCACGTGGCGGCGTGGGGCTCCCATTCGGCGGGCATCACGCCCAAAGGCTTTGCTGTGCGCGGTGCCATGGCTATTTTTGTGGGGCGTCGATGAAGCGCTTTGTGATGTCGCCGTAGGCGTCGATGCGGCGATCGCGCAAAAACGGCCACCCGCGACGCACATCTTCAATGCGCTGAGGGTCCACTTCCGCGATCAACGTCTCTTCTTTGTCTGTGGAGCCCTCCGCGATGATCTGGCCCTGCGGATCACACAAGAACGATGTGCCCCAAAACTCAAGCCCCGCTTGGCCGGGAGGGCCGGCTTCATGCCCCACGCGGTTGACCGCCGCCACATACACCCCGTTGGCCACCGCGTGCCCGCGTTGCACCAGCTGCCATGCCTGGCGTTGTTGCACGCCATATTCGGCTTTTTCGCCGGGATGCCAGCCGATCGCCGTGGGGTAGAACAACACCATCGCGCCCTGCAAGGCCGTCAGGCGCGCGCCTTCGGGGTACCACTGATCCCAACAGATCAGTGTGCCGATGCGGCCGGCTTGCGTGTCGAAGGCTTTGAACCCGAGATCACCCGGCGTGAAATAGAACTTCTCGTAGAAAGCCGGATCGTCGGG